>NZ_JALGBX010000002.1:0-505681 GCF_022808175.1 Streptomyces sp. AP-93
GGCGAAGCCTTCAACTCGTCGTCGATCCGGGCATAGAGTGCCGTTGCGAGGGTGTCCAGGTCGTTCGTCACACATCGACGTTGGACGCCCTCGTCTCATGTCCGCAGGCGATCCCTTGGACTCATTCATCTAGGTCGGCCGCTCGGGTACCCCCGCCCCGCCCAGTCCCGACCGCCCAGGCACCCCGGTCCCTCCCGCGCCCGACCGACCAGGCACCCGGGCCCGTGCTTGGCCCGCCGCCCCGGCACCCGGGCCCCTGCCAGGCCGCCTGCCCGGGTGTCTGCGCCCGGCCCGGCCGCGGGTTCGTGGGACCCGGCCTTGTGGAGGCCCCCTCACCGGGGCTCCGCGGGCAACGGCGGGCCCGCGCGGGACCTCAGCTCCGGTCCGAAGGGGCCCGTCGGGGCGCGGGCGGTGACCTCCGCGACCTCGCCCGTCACCACGCACTCGGTGACCCGCGCGCCCTGCGCCACCGCCACCCGTACCGCCGTGGCGCAGGCGGCCTCCGGACCGTGGGCCCAGCTCGCGGCCGCCGCGAGGGCGGCCAGGTCGGCGGCGGCCGCGGCACGGTGCCGGGAGACCACCGCCTGCCCGAGCAGGAGCACCCCGCCGAACACCGCCACCAGCACGGTCACCACCACGACCGCCCACACCGTGGCCGACCCCCGGTCCCGCGCGCCCGCACACGTCCCGGTCACGGCGGCGGCCCCACGGTGTCCTCGGCCAGGGCGGCGGCCAGGGCGGTGAGGCGGACCGGCATCGCGGCCGGGCCCGGGGCGGGAGCCGAGACGCGGACCCGCCACAGGTCACCCGTCCGCGAGAGCTCCACCCGCGCCCCGGGCGGGGCGGCGGCCACGGCTGCCGCAACCGCCGCTCCCGGCGGTTCCGACCGGGCCGCCGCCCGGGCACCGGCCCGAGCGGCGTCCACACACCGGATCTGCGCGGCTGCCGCCATCAGCGCCCACACCAGCAGCGCCGCGAACAGCACCAGCGCCGGAATCACCAGGGCCGCTTCCGCCGTCACATATCCGCGGTCAGAACGGCGCATCGAGTGCCTTCCCGATGGTCGACTGGAGTGCCGTCGAGACCAGTTCACTCGTCACCACCTTGTACAGAACGGCCGCGAACGCACAGGCCGCGATTGTGCCCATGGCGTATTCGGATGTGGACATCCCCGCGTCGCCCCCACGCCCCTTCAGTCCCGCCGGCCTCGCCAGGCCCGCGATTGCCGCGACAGCCGCCCGCACGCGAATCCAGATGATCGACATGACAACCTCCAGTTGATTCAGCTTTTTGACGTGATCTCAGATCTCAGATGGCAGATGGTCATTTCAGATGGCCAATTCGGCCGGCCCTTCAGGCGGATCTTCAGATGACCCCTCAAGTAGTCCTGCACATGGCCCTGCACGTGGCCCTGTACCTGGCCCTGCGCCTGGCCTTCGCGGCCCTTCGCGCGGCCCTTCGGATGGCTCTTCAGCTGCCGGAGAGGAGGCCGGAGGCCATTCCGATCACCACCGGTGCCACTCCCAGTGCGAGGAAGGCGGGAAGGAAGCACAGGCCCACCGGCGCGGTGACGAGGACCGCCGCCCGCTGCGCCCGGGCTCCCGCCCGGCGAGCGCGGTCCGCCCGGAGCGTCGACGCGAGCCGGGATACCGGTTCCGCGGCGGGCGCCCCCGTACGCGCGGATCGCTCCAGGCATTCGGCCAGGGCGCGTGCTCCCGGTATCTCCGCCAACCTCCCCCACGCGGAGCCCGGTTCGCCGCCGAGCCGCAGCTCCGCCCCGGCCATCGCCAGCCGGTCGCCCACCGGGCCGCCCAGGGACTCCCCGACCGCCTCGGCGGCGTCCACCGGACCGGCTCCGGCCGCCAAGCACGCGGCCAACAGGTCCGCGGCGAACGGAAGCTGGCGCTCCGCCTCCCCGAGGTCCACCCCCGCGGCCGGCCGTCGCCGCGTGAGCCACCTGCGGACCGCGAAGCCCGCCGCGCAGCCGGCCGCCGCGCCCGCCGGCCCGCCGAGCAGCAACCAGGCCGCCGCCAGCGCTCCGGCCGGCCCGGCCCAGGGCATCACCGCCGCCCGCAGCCGGGGCCCGGCCGGCGGCCGCCTGCGCGCCGCCCCCACCGCGAGCAGCCGGGTGAGCCGGCGCCGGGCCGCCCGCTCCCGGATGCGCGCCGCCACCGCGGACGCCGCCCACAGCGCCCCCGCCGCGAGGCACAGGACCGTCCCCAGCCTGTGGATCGCGAAGCCGTCCATCACCGCTCCCCCACCCGTACGATCCGCCGGCACCACAGCAGCCCGAGAGCCTCCAGCACCGAGCCCACCAGCAGGCAGCCCCACCCCACCGGCGTGTGCAGGAGCACCCGCAGCGGGTCGGCCCCCAGCCCGGTGCCGATCAGCAGACCGACCCCCGGGAGCAGGGCGAGGACCGCAGTCGTCGATCTCGCTCCCGTGAGCTGGGCGCGCAGGGATTCCTCGCGGTCCCGCTCGGCCCGCAGGGCTCCTTCCAGGCGGTCCAGTCCGGCGGCCAGCCCGGCTCCGCCGTCCACCGAGACCCGCCAGCAGGCCGCCATCGCCGCCAGCCCTTCCGCGCCGGGCTCCCGTGCCGCCTGCCGCAGTGCTGCGGCCACGTCCCCGCCGAAGGCCGCAGCCGCCAGGACCCCGGCCTCCGCGGGTCCCGGACCGCCGGGACCCGACACCGTCCGGCGCATCGCCTCGGTCAGCGCCCGGCCGGGCTGCGCACCGGCGCGCAGCTCGCCCACCACCGCTCCGCACAGGGCCACCACTTCGGCGGCCCGCGCCGTCCGGGACCGCGCCCGCTCCCCGGCCCGCAGCCACCGGCGCACCAGCGGCACCGCCGCCGCCCCGGCCAGCAGCGGGATCACCGACCCGCCCAGCAGTGCGAGCGCCAGCCCGGCCGCGAGGCAGGCCCACTCCCGGCTGCGCGCTGCCCGGACCCGGACTCCGGCCACCAGCCGCTCCCAGGGCGCGGGCCCTGCCGGTACCGGCGGCCCCGCCCCGGCCAGTACCGCCCTGGCCCGCCGGGGCACCCGGTCGGCCCCGGCCAGCGCCCAGGCGGCCGCTCCGGCGCACAGCACCCCGGCGGACACCGGGAGCGCCGCCACCGCCGCGGCGCTCACCGGGCACCCGCGAGCAGCGGGCGCAGCCGCTCCCAGCCCCGGTCCCGTACGAACCCCCGGGCGCCCCAGCGCAGCGCCGGCACGGTGACCACGAGCCCGGCCGGGTCCCGCTCCAGGACGTGCACCTCGGCGACCCGGCGGCGGCCGGCCCGGTCCCGTACGAGGTGGACCACCAGGGTCAGGGCCGCCGCCAACTGGCTGTGCAGCGCGGCCCGGTCGAGCCCGGCGGCCGTCCCGAGGGCCTCCAGCCGGGCCGGTACATGAGCGGCGGCATTCGCGTGGACCGTGCCACAGCCGCCTTCGTGACCCGTGTTGAGGGCGGCCAGCAGATCCGCGACCTCGGCGCCCCGGACCTCGCCGACGACGAGCCGGTCCGGCCTCATCCGCAACGCCTGGCGGACCAGGTCGGCGAGGCTGACCTGGCCGGCGCCCTCCTGGTTGGCCGGCCGGGTCTCCAGCCGCACCACGTGCGGATGGTCGGGCCGCAGCTCGGCCGAGTCCTCGGCGAGCACGATCCGCTCCCCGGGGCCGACCAGCCCGAGCAGGGCGCTGAGCAGGGTGGTCTTGCCGGTGCCGGTCCCTCCCGAGACCAGGAAGGACAGGCGGGCCCGCACCATGTCCCCCAGCAGCCGCTGCCCGCCGGGCGGCAGGGTCCCCGCCGCGACCAGCTCCTCCAGCGTGAAGGCGCGCGGCCGCACCACCCGCAGGGACAGGCATGCCGAGCCCACGGCCACCGGAGGCAGTACGGCGTGCAACCGGGTGCCGTCGGGCATCCGGGCGTCCACCCAGGGCCGGGCGTCGTCGAGCCTGCGTCCGGCGACGGCGGCGAGCCGCTGGGCGAGCCTGCGCACGGCGGCCGCGTCGGCGAAGGTCACCCCGGTCAGCTCCAGCCCGCCGCCGCGGTCCACCCACACCCGGTCGGGAGCCGCCACCAGGACGTCGGTGACCTCGGCGTCGGCGAGGAGCGCCTCCAGCGGGCCCGCGCCGACCAGTTCGGACCTCAGTTCCGCGGCGACGCCGAGCACTTCCGCGTCGCCCAGCAGCCGGCCCTGTGCGCGCAGGGCCGCCGCCACCCGCGCCGGGGTGGGCTCCGCCCCGCTCTCGGCGAGCCGCTGGCGCACCGCGTCGAGGAGTACGGCGCTCATGCCGACACCCCCTGGGCGGAGCCGAGCGCGCGCTGCCAGAAGCCGTCGCAGAAGCGGGCGAGGGCGCCCCGGCCGTGCGCTCCCGGGGGCTCGCCCTCGGCCACCCGGCCCGGGAGCCCCACCTCGACCGGCACTTCGCCGGCCAGCGGCACCCCCAGCAGTCCGGCGACGGCCTCCGCGTCGAGTCCGCCGGGCGCCGGGCCCCGTACGACCACGCGGACGTCGCGGGCCACCATGCGGACTCCGGCGGACACCCGGCCGGCGGCGGCCACCGCCCGCAACTCGCCCCGCACCACCATCAGTACCAGGTCCAGCTGCGCGAGCACCTCGGCCACGGCTTCGTCGACCCGGCGCGGCAGGTCGACCACGACGACGCCGCCCCGGCGCCGCGCGGCGGCCACCACCGAGCGCATCGCCGCGGGCGGCACCACGACCCGGTCTCCGCGGTCCCAGCTGAGCACCCGCAGGGCGTGCAGCTCGGGCAGGGATTCGGCCAGGGCTCCGGCGCCGACCCGGCCGCGCGAGGCGGCGAAATCGGGCCAGCGCAGTCCTTCGGCGGCTTCGCCTCCGAGGAGGACGTCCATCCCGCCTCCGAGGGGGTCGCCGTCGATGAGGATGGTCCGCTCGCCGGCCCTGGCGGCCCGCAGGGCCAGGGCGCAGGCGAGGGTGGAGGCTCCGGCTCCGCCGCTGCCCCCGATCACCCCGACCGTGAGGGCGGGCCGCCCGGCCCCCTCCACCACATCGGCGATCCGGTCGACGAGCCGGCTCTCGGCATCGGGGAGGGTCAGCACCTCCTCGGCGCCGATCTCCACCGCTCGCTGCCACACGTGGGGGTCGTCCAGATCCCTGCCGACGAGGAAGACCCCGTCCCTGCGGGGTGCGCCGCGCACCCGCCGGGCGGCATCGTCGCCGACCAGCACGAGCGGCGCCGATTCCCAGCCGACCCCCGCGACACCTGCAACACCTGCAACACCCGAGGCGCCCGACGCGCCCCCGTCACTCCCGTCGCCCTTCTCACGATCGGCTCCGCTTTGCTCGGGCACCGCGTGGTGCACATGCGGCTCTGCCCCCGCGGCGGCGCACAGCCGCAGCAGGTCGTCGAGCAGCAGGGGATCCTCGGTGATGATCAGCGGCCGTCCACCTGCGGCCGCAGGCCCGCCGGCCCCGGGATTCAGCCCGCCCCCGCCCGCCACCGCGAGATCCCGGACTTCACACGACTTCGATCCAGCCACGATCTCCGCCTCCTTCTCACCGCAAATCCAGCGCCGCGGACTTCGCGGCCGGAATCACCGTGACGGGATCGGGGAAAAGAAGTGGATCTTGCTCTAAAACCGTGGACAGCCGCCTCATTGTGAATAACTCACTCACCCCAACAGGTGAGTTCCGGAGCGCGCCGGAACGACTACGCACCGTGACGAGTTCGTGGAGGTGAGGGCCTTCGACGCGCGGGCCCCTCGAAGACGAGGAGGACCGAGGAATGATCACTTGGGGTCGAAAGCAGGGACGCGAACCGCGTCCGGACATGCGACGACCCCCGCCGGGGGGGAGAGCGGGGGTCGTCCCCACGGTCCGACTCGGGGGGGGAGGAGCCAGACCGGGTTAGCACGGTCGCGAACGATCCGTGACTTCCATGGTGTACCCGAGAGGCTTCTCAGGCAAACCCACGCGCCGCACTTTACGCCGAATGGTGGGCGCATATGCTCGGGTCGTGGAAAATCAGCCCTTGCCGCACTCCTTGCCTCGCACCGCAGCCTTCTTCGACCTGGACAAGACGGTCATTGCGAAGTCGAGCACTCTGACGTTCAGCAAGTCCTTCTACCAGGGCGGCCTGATCAACCGAAGGGCCGTGCTGCGCACTGCCTACACGCAGTTCATCTTTCTGGCCGGCGGCGCCGACCACGATCAGATGGAACGGATGCGGGAGTACCTGTCCGCCCTCTGCAAGGGGTGGAACGTGCAGCAGGTCCGGGAGATCGTCGCCGAGACCTTGCACGACCTCATCGACCCGCTGATCTACGACGAGGCCGCCTCCCTCATCGAGGCCCACCACACCGCGGGCCGCGACGTGGTGATCGTGTCCACGTCCGGAGCCGAGGTCGTCGAGCCCATCGGCGAGATGCTCGGCGCCGACCGGGTCGTCGCCACGCGGATGGTCGTGGGCGAGGACGGCTGCTTCACCGGCGAGATCGAGTACTACGCCTACGGCCCGACCAAGGCGGAGGCCGTACGGGAACTCGCGGAGTCCGAGGGGTACGACCTCGCGCGCTGCTACGCGTACAGCGACTCGGCCACCGACATCCCGATGCTGGAGGCGGTCGGACATCCGCACGCGGTCAACCCCGACCGGGCACTGCGGCGGGAGGCGGTGGCGCGCGAGTGGCCGGTGCTGGTGTTCAACCGGCCGGTACGGCTGAAGCAGCGGCTGCCGGGACTGTCGATGCCCGCACGGCCGGCGCTGGTCGCCGCAGCCGCGGTGGGCGCGGCCGCGGCCACCGCCGGACTGGTCTGGTACGCGAGCCGACGGCGCGCACTGGCTGCCGCAGCATCCCGCTGACCTGCTCGGATTCCGGATGTCCGATACATCCGGAATCGCCCCGGAAAGCAAAGAAATGCGGCCAGGGGTTTCGCTCCACCCCGAAGCGGAGTACAAAGGAGTCAAGGCCCGCGAGACCAAAGAACATCCGAGAGGATCATCTTTAAAACGCAGTATGGCCCACGGACCGAAGCATGAACGCCGAGCACCCACGCGACGTCGACCCGTCGATTACGGGCCAGCCGCACCAGGTGACGGGCAAAGCTCCCGACCTGATGGGCAATCATCGAGGACGCTTGGTAACTGGGCGTAAGTGCCAGCGGCGACACCAGAGCAGTACGGTGTCGCCGCAACCCATGTCCGGCCCCGTCAGGCCGCGCCGCGCTGGAGCGCCTCACAGACCGCCGTCGACTCGCGGACCCCGAGCTCGATCGCACGGCCGCAGTGCGCGATCCAGGCCGACATCCCCTCCGCCGTCCCGGAGACGTAGCCCTCGAAGGCCTCCACGTAAGCCTCCCGGCCCTGTTCCGCGTGGCCGACCTCCGCCGGACAGATCGCCTTCGGGTCCAGGCCGCTGTTGATCAGTACGATCCGCTCCGCCGTCCGCGCGACCAGGCCGTTGTACGAGCCGAACGGACGCAGGGCGAGCAGCTCGCCGTGCACCACCGCCGCCGTGATCAGCGCCGGAGCGGAGCCGCCCGCGATGATCAGGCGGGAGAGCCCGTCCAGCCGGCCCGCCACCTCCTGCGCGTCGGGCAGGGGCAGGTCGATCAGCGGCTCGTCCACCGGCTCACCGGCCAGCCGGGGCCGGCCGACCACGTCGCCGTCGGCCGTGGAACCCGAGGCCACCAGGTGGAGCCGCGCCAGGACCCGTAGCGGCGACTGGCGCCAGATGCTCAGCAGCTGGCCCGCCTCCGCCGTCAGACGCAGGGCGGCACCCACCGTGCGCGCCTGGGGCTCCGAGCCGAAATCGGTCCGGCGGCGGACCTCCTCCAGCGCCCAGTCCGCCCCGGACAGCGCCGCGCTCCCGCGGGCCCCGCGCAGCGCGGCCTCCGAGGTGATCTCCCCGGCGCGGCGGCGCATGACGCGGTGGCCGTAGACCCGGTCCACGGCCTTGCGGACGGAATCCACGGACTCGGCGACGCCCGGCAGGCCGGCCAGCGGGGCGAGCGGGTCGGCGGCGGCTCCGGACGAGGCCGAGGCGGAGCCCGAGGCGGAGCCCGAGGCGGAGCCCGAGGCGGAGGAAGCGGAAGAGGCGGCGGAAGCAGAGGCGCTACTCATAAGTAAGGAGCCTACGCACTGCTCCCCCATAGCACCGACCCCTCCTTGGAGTGGTCTTCTTCACTCAGGCATACAACACAAAGCCACCGACCCACTACCCTTCGTGAACATGAAGATCGCTTTCGTGGGGAAGGGCGGCAGCGGCAAGACCACGCTGTCCTCCCTTTTCATCCGCCACCTCGCCTCCAATGAAGCCCGTGTCGTCGCGGTGGACGCCGACATCAACCAGCACCTGGGCACCGCGCTCGGGCTCAGCGAGGACGACGCGGCCTCGCTTCCCGCACTGGGCGCGCACCTGCCCCTCATCAAGGACTACCTGCGGGGCTCCAACCCCCGCATCGCCTCCGCCGACACGATGATCAAGACCACTCCGCCCGGCGCCGGCTCCCGGCTGCTGCGGGTCGACGAGGACAACCCCGTCTACGACGCCTGCGCGCGCACCCTCACCCTCGACGGCGAGCCCGTCCGGCTGATGGCGACGGGGCCGTTCACCGAGTCCGACCTGGGCGTGGCCTGCTACCACTCCAAGGTCGGCGCGGTCGAGCTCTGCCTCAACCACCTCGCCGACGGCCCGGACGAGTACGTCGTCGTCGACATGACGGCCGGTTCGGACTCCTTCGCCTCCGGCATGTTCACCCGCTTCGACGTGACCTTCCTGGTCGCCGAACCGACCCGCAAGGGCATCTCCGTCTACCGCCAGTACAAGGAGTACGCGCGGGACTTCGGGATCACGCTGAAGGTCGTCGGCAACAAGGTGCAGGGTCCGGAGGACATCGAGTTCCTCCAGGACGCGGCCGGCGAGGACCTGCTGGTCACCGTCGGGCAGTCGGACTGGGTGCGGGCGATGGAGAAGGGCCGTCCGGCCGCCTTCGAGCTGCTGGAGGCCACCAACCGGCTGGCCCTGCAGGCGCTCCAGGACGCCGCGGACGACTCCTACGCGCACCGCGACTGGGAGCGGTACACCGAGCAGATGGTCCACTTCCACCTGCGCAACGCGGAGAGCTGGGGCAACGCGAAGACCGGGGTCGACCTGGCGGATCAGGTCGACCCCGGTTTCGTCCTACGGGAGCTGCTCACTCCTCGTTCTGACTCTCTTCTGCCGGCTCCTCAGCCGGCTTGACCCCGGCGGGGGCGGCCGGCTTGGCCGGCGGCCCCGCCGTCAGGAAGGTGTTCCAGCCCGCCTTGGGCGCCTCGCCGACATCGAGGGTGCGCATCCACTCCAGGGCCTTCGGGTCCTGGGCGTCCAGCCAGTCCACCAGCTCGCGGAAGGGCACGCAGCGGACCTCCTTCTGCGTGCACATGGTCTTGATGGAGTCCTCGACGGCACGCATGTAGGTGCCGCCGTTCCAGGATTCGAAGTGGTTGCCGATGATCAGCGGCGCGCGGTTGCCCTGGTAGGTCCGCTCGAAGGCTTTGACCAGGCCGTCGCGCATCTGCTCGCCCCAGTACGCGTGCTGCGAGGGATCGCCCTGCGTGGTCGTACCGGACTGGTTGACCAGGTAGTTGTAGTCCATGCTGAGCGTTTCGAAGGCGCGGCCCGGCATGGGGACCAGCTGGAGCGGGATGTCCCAGAGGCCGTCCGTCTTCTTCGGCCAGATCTGCTTGCTGATGCCGCTGGAGTCGTAGCGGAAGCCGCCCATCTCCTTCGCCGCCAGCATGAAGTTCTTCTGGCCTTCGAGGCAGGGGGTGCGGGCCCCGATCATCTCCTTGTCGTAGTCGAACGGGAGCGCCTCCATGCCCTTGAGGGCCGGCGAGTTCGTCTTCCAGTTCTTGACGAACGACTTCGCCTGGTTGATCTCGCTCTTCCACTCCTCGACGGACCAGGTCCCGACGCCGCCCTCCGGTCCGCAGAAGTGGCCGTTGAAGTGGGTGCCGATCTCGTTGCCCTCCAGCCAGGCCTCGCGCACCTGGAGAGCGGTGTCCTTGATGCCCTGGGGGTCGCCGAAGCCGATGTCGGAGCGGCCCGGGGAGTGCTGGGGCGCGGTGTAGAGGGAACGCTTTTCCTCGGGGAGCATGTACACGCCGCTGAGGAAGTACGTCATACGGGCGTTGTACTTCTTGCCCACCTCACGGAAATGCGAGAAGAGCCTCTGGCTGTCCTCTCCCGCCCCGTCCCACGAATAGACGACGAACTGCGGCGGCTTTTCGCCGGGCTTCAGCTTCTCGGCCTTCTGTACGTTCGGCTGCAGGCCCGTGTACGAGGTCGAGCCGTCCCCGATGAGCCGCTTGACGCTGCCCGGCGCCGGTCCTTCCGGCGCGGCCGCGCCCTTCTTGGCCGCGTGGGCTCCGGGGGCCGGACGATCGGCGGGCTCGGAGGCGCTGCACCCGGCCACTGTCAGGACCAGCGCCGTGGCCACCAGACCGCCGCCGATCCGCTTCGACGCGGCCTTCTTCGTGGCGCCGCTCTTCGTGGCGCCCCTCCTCGTGGTGGCAGTCATCCGCCGCACCTCTTCCCTCGCAGTTCCGTCGCAGGACTTCCGCGCCGCAACGTCCCATGCGGTCCGTTTTTAGGAAGGTGTGACAAGCCGGACTAAATGCCTATTCACTCGCGAGCGCTAATTCCTAGGCCATTTGCCCGTATTACCTACCACCGGGCTTTACTCTCCATTACCGTTCGTTTACCGAGTGTTGAGAATCCCGCCGCTTCACCCCTCCCCCGAGGAGACGGGACCCATGACAAGCACCCCCACCACCACGTCCCCCCCACCCGTCGCGAGAGGCTCATCCGCCGGCTTCTCCGCCGACCTCTCCGCCTCCATCGCCGTCTTCCTGATCGCCCTGCCGCTCTCCCTCGGCATCGCCCTGGCCACCGGAGCCCCGCTCCAGGCGGGACTCGTCGCCGCGGCGGTCGGCGGCATCGTGGCCGGACGCTTCGGCGGAGCACCCCTCCAGGTGAGCGGCCCCGCGGCCGGACTCACCGTCGTCACCGCCGAGTTGATCCAGCACTACGGATGGCGTACCACCTGCGCCATCACGGTCCTCGCGGGCTGCTGCCAGCTCGGCCTGGCCGCGCTGCGGACCGCCCGGTCCGCGCTGATGGTCAGCCCGGCCATCGTGCACGGCATGCTCGCGGGCATCGGCGTGACGATCGCCCTGGCGCAACTGCACATCGTGCTCGGCGGCACCCCGCAGAGCTCCGCCGTGGCCAACGTCCAGGGGCTGCCCGCGCAGTTGGCCGACCTGCACCCCGTCGCGCTCGGCATCAGCGTGCTGACGCTGGTCGTACTGCTCGGCTGGCCCCGGCTGCCCGGCCGGTTCGGGCAGGCCCTGCGCAAGGTGCCGGCCGCGCTCGCCGCCGTCGCCGCCGCGACGGCCTTCGCGGCCCTCGCCGGGCTCTCCCTGCCGCGCGTGGACCTGCCGTCCTGGCGCAGCCACGCACTGCCCGAGATGCCCGAGGGGCCGGTCCTCGGCATCATCGCCGCCGTGCTGACCATCACCCTGGTCGGCAGTGTGGAGTCGCTGCTCTCGGCGGTGGCCACCGACAAGCTGATCGCCTCCGAGCGGACCACGGGCAAGCGCCCGGCCAGGGCCGACCTCAACCGCGAACTGCGCGGCCAGGGCGCGGCGAACATCGTCTCGGGCGCGCTGGGCGGACTGCCCATCACGGGCGTCGCGGTCCGCAGCGTGGCCAACGTCAAGTCCGGTGCGGTCAGCCGGAGGTCGTCCATGCTGCACGGCCTCTGGGTCCTGCTCGCCGCCGGACTGCTCGTGCCGGTCCTCGACCTGATCCCGCTCGCCGCGCTCGCCGCGCTGGTGATGGCGGTCGGCGTGCAGATGGTGAGCGCCACGCACCTGCGCACCGTGACCCGGCACCGCGAGTTCCTGGTCTACGCCACGACCATCGTGGCCGTGGTGCTCGGCGGAGTGCTGGAGGGCGTCGCCATCGGCATCGCGATGGCCGTCGCCCTGGCCCTGCACCGCCTGGCCCGGACCCGGATCACCGTCGAGCGGCTCGACGGCGGGGTCCACCGGGTGTGGGCGCGGGGCCAGTTGACCTTCCTCGCGGTACCGCGGCTGAGCCGGGTGCTGAACCAGATCCCGGGCAACGGGCACGCCGTCATCGAACTGGACGGCTCGTTCATGGACCACGCCGCCTACGAAACCCTGCAGGACTGGCGGGACTCCCATCTGGCACACGGGGGCTCGCTGGAGGTGACCGGCCGCTCCGGGGCCAGGATCTCCGGATCCGAGGAGACGCAGCAGCCGGCGCGGGCCGAGTGGGCCCAGCTCGCGGATCGGGCCCACCGGGGTGCGCAGCGCGGGGATCACCAGTGCTGCCGGCCCTGGACGCCGTGGCAGAACCACTGCGACCACCGGGCCACGGATTCCCGTACCGCGCCGGAGGCCGCGAGCGCGGCCCCGCTCTCCGCGCCCCTCGCGCCCGCCGCACCGGTGACGGTTCGCGGGCGCGGCGCCGGTCAACTGGCCAACGGGATCAGCGCCTTCCAGCGGGACACGGCTCCGCACGTCCGCGAGGAGCTGGCACGGCTGGCCCGGGAGGGGCAGCGGCCCTCCCAGCTCTTCCTCACCTGCGCGGACTCCCGCCTGGTGACCAGCATGATCACGGCCAGCGGCCCCGGGGACCTGTTCACGGTGCGCAACGTCGGCAATCTCGTCCCGCTCCCGGGGGCCGAGTCCACGGACGATTCGGTCGCGGCGGCCATCGAGTACGCCGTGGACGTCCTGAAGGTGGACAGCATCACCGTGTGCGGGCATTCGGGGTGCGGGGCCATGCAGGCGCTGCTCAGCTCCGCGCCCGGGGTGCCGATGACCCCGTTGCGGCGGTGGCTGCGGCACGGGCTGCCGAGCCTGGAGCGGATGGCCAGCCGCCATCACGCCTGGGCGCGGATCTCCGGGAGGCTGCCGGCGGACGCCGTGGAGCAGTTGTGCCTGACCAATGTGGTGCAGCAGCTGGAGCACCTGAGGGCGCACGAATCGGTGGCCCGGCGCCTCGCCGAGGGCACCTTGGAGCTGCACGGGATGTACTTCCACGTCGGCGAGGCGCAGGCGTACCTGCTGTCGGAGGGGGAGGACTTCTTCGACTGCCGGGTCTTCGACACCGTCGGCGCGGGCGCGCTGCGCGGCTGAACGGCCAAACGACCGAACGGGTAGAACCCGTTTGAGCGGGAGCTTTGAACCGATACCCTCCCGTATCCGTGCCACTCGGTGGCCCCTTCCCGCACCCTGCGGCGGGAGGGGGCCACTCGTGCGTCGGCCCGGCCGGGTAATAGGTCTACACCAATTCCCGGCAACCTCTTGTCACCCGGGCCATTGACTGATGAGCTATGCCCGGGGACACAACCGGGGACACAACGGACACCCTGGGAAAGGGAGATGCGTCGTGAGCAATGAAAGCCTGGCCAATCTGCTCAAGGAGGAGCGGCGGTTCGCACCGCCCGCCGATCTGGCCGCCGCCGCCAATGTGACTGAGGCTGCGTACGCACAGGCCGACGCGGACCGGCTGGGCTTCTGGGCCGAGCAGGCGCGGCGGCTGAGCTGGGACACCGAGCCCACCGAAACGCTCGACTGGAGCAACCCGCCCTTCGCGAAGTGGTTCGCGGACGGCAAGCTGAACGTCGCGTACAACTGCGTGGACCGTCACGTCGAGGCCGGCAACGGCGACCGCGTGGCCATCCACTTCGAGGGCGAGCCCGGCGACAGCCGCTCGATCACCTACGCCGAGCTCAAGGACGAGGTCTCCAAGGCCGCGAACGCCCTGACCGAGCTGGGTGTGGAGGCCGGCGACCGGGTCGCCGTCTACCTGCCGATGATTCCCGAGGCGGTCGTCGCGATGCTGGCGTGTGCCCGCGTCGGCGCCGCGCACTCCGTGGTCTTCGGCGGTTTCTCCGCCGACGCCGTCGCCTCCCGCATCCAGGACGCCGACGCGAAGCTGGTCATCACCTCCGACGGCGGCTACCGCCGGGGCAAGCCCTCCGCGCTGAAGCCCGCCATCGACGAGGCCGTCGCCAAGTGCCCGCAGGTCGAGCACGTCCTCGTGGTGCGCCGCACCGGCCAGGACACCGCCTTCACCGAGGGCCGCGACGTCTGGTGGCACGAGATCGTCGACCGCCAGAGCGCCGAGCACGCGCCGCAGGCCTTCGACGCGGAGCACCCGCTCTTCATCCTGTACACCTCGGGGACCACGGGTAAGCCCAAGGGCATCCTGCACACCTCCGGCGGCTACCTCACGCAGGCCTCGTACACTCACCACGCGGTGTTCGACCTGAAGCCGGAGAGCGACGTCTACTGGTGCACCGCCGACATCGGCTGGGTGACCGGGCACTCCTACATCGTCTACGGGCCGCTCGCCAACGGCGCCACCCAGGTCATGTACGAGGGCACGCCGGACACCCCGCACCAGGGCCGGTTCTGGGAGGTCGTGCAGAAGTACGGCGTCACCATCCTCTACACCGCGCCGACGGCGATCCGTACGTTCATGAAGTGGGGCGACGACATCCCCGCGAAGTTCGACCTGTCGAGCCTGCGCGTCCTGGGCTCGGTCGGCGAGCCGATCAACCCCGAGGCCTGGATCTGGTACCGCAAGCACATCGGCGGCGACCGCTGCCCGATCGTGGACACGTGGTGGCAGACCGAGACCGGCGCGATGATGATCTCCCCGCTGCCCGGCGTCACCGAGACCAAGCCCGGTTCGGCGCAGCGCGCGCTGCCCGGAATCGCCGCCACCGTCGTGGACGACGAGGCGAACGAGGTCCCGAACGGCGGAGGCGGCTATCTGGTCCTCACCGAGCCGTGGCCGTCGATGCTGCGTACCATCTGGGGCGACGACCAGCGGTACGTCGACACGTACTGGTCGCGCTTCGAGGGCAAGTACTTCGCGGGCGACGGCGCCAAGAAGGACGAGGACGGCGACATCTGGCTGCTCGGCCGGGTGGACGACGTGATGCTGGTGTCCGGCCACAACATCTCGACCACCGAGGTGGAGTCGGCGCTCGTCTCGCACCCCTCGGTCGCCGAGGCGGCGGTCGTCGGCGCGAACGACGAGACCACCGGCCAGGCCATCGTGGCCTTCGTGATCCTGCGCGGCAGCGCCTCCGAGACGGACACGCTGGTCGGCGAGCTGCGCAACCACGTCGGTGCCACGCTCGGCCCGATCGCCAAGCCGAAGCGGATCCTGCCGGTGCAGGAGCTGCCGAAGACCCGCTCGGGCAAGATCATGCGCCGCCTGCTGCGCGACGTGGCCGAGAACCGCGCGGTCGGTGACGTCACCACGCTCGCGGACTCCTCGGTCATGGACCTGATCCAGAGCAAGCTGCCGGCCGCGGGCAGCGAGGACTGACGGCGCCCGTCTTAGCCGTACGACACGGTGAAAGGGGCATCCGGCGCGCCGCGCCGGATGCCCCTTTCGCACATAAAGTGACGATCACCGGATACGCCCACGCGTACACCCTGTAAAGTATTAGATGGTTAAAGAACTACTCCACAGGGTGCGCCGGGAAGTCTGGTCGGCAACGTGTTTCGCCATGCCGTCCAACCCACCCCGGAGGTGCCCCCCGTGGCCGCGCCCAGCCCCACCGACAGCCAGAACCGCAAGCTCCTCGGCCGCCTCTCGCTGCCCGAGCGCCGCTTCGTGGCCGACGCCCTGCGCGCCGAGACGGTCGGCGGCGTCCTCCTCCTCGTGGCCGCGATCGCCGCCCTCATCTGGGCGAACGTGCCCGCCATCGCGGCGAGCTACGACAGCGTCCGCTCCTTCCACATCGGGCCCGCCTCCCTCGGCCTGGACCTTTCGCTCCAGCACTGGGCGGCCGACGGCCTGCTCGCCATCTTCTTCTTCGTCGCCGGCATCGAGCTCAAGCGCGAGCTCGTCGCGGGCGACCTGCGCGACGCCAAGGCGGCCGCGCTCCCGGTGATCGCCGCGATCTGCGGCATGGCCGTACCCGCGCTGGTCTACGTACTGACCAACGTGCTCGGCAATGGCTCGACGGACGGCTGGGCGGTCCCGACCGCCACCGACATCGCCTTCGCGCTCGCCGTCCTCGCCGTCATCGGCACCTCGCTGCCGTCCGCCCTGCGCGCGTTCCTGCTGACGCTGGCCGTCGTCGACGACCTGTTCGCCATCATGATCATCGCGGTGTTCTTCACCAGCGAGATCAACTTCCTGGCGCTCGGCGGCGCCGTCGCCGGCCTGCTCCTCTTCTGGTTCCTGCTCCGGGTGAACGTGCGCGGCTGGTACGTCTACGTCCCGCTCGCCCTGGTCATCTGGGGCCTGATGTACAACAGCGGCGTGCACGCCACCATCGCCGGTGTCGCCATGGGCCTGATGCTGCGCTGCCACCGCAAGGAAGGCGAGCAGCACTCCCCCGGCGAGCACATCGAGCACATGGTCCGGCCCGTCTCGGCCGGTCTGGCCGTCCCGCTCTTCGCCCTGTTCTCGGCCGGCGTCTCCCTCTCCGACGAGTCCATCGGACAGGTCTTCACCCGGCCGGAGCCCCTCGGCGTGGTGCTCGGCCTCGTCCTCGGCAAGACCCTCGGCATCTTCGGCGGCACCTGGCTGGCCGCCCGCTTCACCAAGGCGGAACTCAACGACGACCTCGCCTGGCCGGACGTCCTCGCCGTCGCCTCGCTCGCCGGCATCGGCTTCACGGTCTCGCTGCTGATCGGGGAACTGGCCTTCACGGACGACCCCGTCCTCACCGACGAGATCAAGGCCGCCGTCCTGATCGGCTCGCTCATCGCCGCGGTCGTCGCGTGCGTCCTGCTCAAGATGCGCAACCGGAAGTACAAGGCGCTCATCGAGGACGAGGAGCGCGACGAGGACCTCGACGGCATCCCCGACATCTACGAGCAGGACAAGCCGGACTACCACCTGCGGATGGCGAAGATCCACGAGGCCAAGGCGGCGGAGCACCTGCGCAGGGCCGAGGAGACCGCGGCCCGTGCGCGGGAAGCGGCGGCCGAAGCCGCGGGCGGGTCCAGCGCCGACGGCGGCCGTCCGGCATGATCTGACCTGACGACAGGACAGCCGTCGCAGTCGGACGACAGAGGGAGAGAGCGATGAGCGCAGTGGACCAAGGGGCCCCAGGAGCCGAGCGCACACTCGGCCAGCTGGTCGCCTCGGCCACCGCCGAGATGTCCGCCCTGGTGCACGACGAGATCGCCCTCGCCAAGGTGGAGATCAAGCAGGACGTCAAGCGCGCGGGCATCGGCAGCGGCGCCGCCATCGTGGCGGGCGCGCTCCTCCTCTTCTCGCTGCCGGTGCTGAGCTTCGCCGCGGCGTACGGCATCCACAACCTCGGGCTCGGGCTGGCCTGGTCCCTCCTGATCGTCGGTGTGGCGTTCTGGCTGCTCGCGGGCGTGATCGGGCTGATCGCCATGGCGAAGTTCAAGAAGATCAAGCCGCCGGTGAAGACCATCGCCTCGGTCAAGGAGACGGCGGCCCTCGTCGGCACCGTCAAGCCCCACGCCCGGTCGGTCAGTGACAACGCCGTGGGTGTGGCACGCTCGTCCTCATGACAGCCCCCTCGTCGGATTCCGGCACGACCGGTACATCCGGCACGTCCGGTACGTCCGGTACGCCCCCCACCGCCGCCTCGGCGGTCCGGATCGCCATCCCCGGCGGGCGAGAAGTGACGCACCGGGACGTCGCGGCCAACGGGGCGCGGTTCCACGTCGCCGAGCTGGGTGACGGCCCGCTGGTGCTGCTCCTGCACGGGTTCCCTCAGTTCTGGTGGACGTGGCGGCACCAGATGACCGCCATCGCCGACGCGGGCTACCGGGCGGTCGCGATGGACCTGCGCGGGGTGGGCGGCAGCGACCGCACCCCGCGCGGCTACGACCCGGCCAACCTGGCGCTCGACATCACCGGGGTCGTACGGTCCCTCGGCGAGCCCGACGCCGCCCTCGTCGGGCACGACCTGGGCGGTTACCTCGCCTGGACGGCGGCGGTGATGCGGCCGAAGCTGGTGCGCCGGCTGGTGGTGTCCTCGATGCCGCACCCGCGCCGCTGGCGCTCCGCGATGCTGTCCGACTTCGGGCAGACCCGTGCCAGTTCGCACATCTGGGGCTTCCAGCGGCCGTTCGTGCCCGAGCGTCAGCTCGTCGCCGACGACGGGGCGCTCGTCGGCGAACTGATCCGGGACTGGTCGGGCCCGCGGCTTCCCGAGGAGGACGACATCGCGGTCTACCAGCGTGCGATGTGCATCCCCTCCACCGCGCACTGCTCGGTCGAGCCGTACCGCTGGATGATGCGGTCCATGGCCCGGCCCGACGGCCTGCAGTTCAACCGGCGCATGAAGCGGCCGGTGCGGGTGCCGACACTGCACCTGCACGGCTCGCTCGATCCGGTGATGCGGACGCGGAGTGCGGCGGGGTCCGGGCAGTACGTCGAAGCCCCGTACCGCTGGCGGCTCTTCGACGGACTCGGGCACTTCCCGCACGAGGAGGACCCGGCGGCGTTCTCGACCGAGCTGGTCAACTGGCTGAAGGATCCCGAGCCGGACCGCTGAGCCGGACCGCCGAGCCGGACCGTCGCTTATATGACAAGCATTCAATTGCCTGGCGCATAGGCCAATTGGCCGCCCGGAACACGATTACCGACCTTGGGCCCCGGGCACAGCTCGGAGTATGGGCTGGACGCACGACTACGGTGACACCGCACACGAACGCCGCTCGACGGTCACGCCGGGCACGCACAGGGGGCAGGGCCGCGAAGGCCACGACGACCCCCGACTCGGGATTCCGCGCATTCTGCGCCGGCGGGCCCGCTGGGTCTCCGCCCGGCTCAGGCACCAGCGTACGTAGGCAGGGGCCCGGCAGGGGTTCCGAAGGCCGTCAGGGCACGGGCCCGGCCGGCAGCGCTACGGGAGCCCCTCAAGGCTCCCGTAGGGCTCAGATGGCGCAGCCCTGGCTGTCGACCCGCCGGTTCGCCGTCTGGCCGATCCGGATGTCGTCGCGGATCTCGTCCGTGGTCAGGGCGTAACCGGTGTTGGGGTCGTCGAGGGACTTCGCGAAGACGACCCCGTACACCTTGCCCTCGGGCGTCAGCAGCGGGCCGCCGGAGTTGCCCTGGCGGACCGTCGCGTACAGGGAGTAGACGTCCCGTCGCACGGTTCCGCGGTGGTAGATGTCCGGGCCGTTGGCGTTGATCCGGCCGCGGACGCGTGCCGAGCGGACGTCGTACGCGCCGTTCTCCGGGAAGCCCGCGACGATGGCGTCGCTGCCGCTCGCCGCGTCCTTGTCGGTGAACTCCAGCGCCGGCGCCTTCAGCTTGGGCACGTCCAGGACGGCGATGTCGCGCTCCCAGTCGTAGAGCACGACCTTGCCGTCGTAGAGCTTGCCCTCGCCGCCGACCTGCACGGTCGGTTCGCCGACCCCGCCGACCACGTGCGCGTTGGTCATCACCTTGCCCGGCGCGAAGACGAAGCCGGTGCCCTCCAGCACCTTGCTGCACGCGGGCGCCGTGCCGACGACCTTCACGATCGACTGCTTGGCGTAGTCGGCGACGGAGCTGCGCGCGAGCAGCGGGTCCGGCGGCTTGACCTCGGTGATCGGCTCGTTGGAGAACGGGCTGAAGACCTGCGGGAAGCCGTTGCGGGCCAGGGTGGAGCTGAAGTCCGAGAACCAGGTGTTCGCCTGCGCGGGAAGGACCCGCGAGACGCCGAAGAGCACCTTGGAGTTGCGGACTTCCTTGCCCAGCGTGGGAATCGACGTGCCGGCGACCATGGACCCGATCAGCCAGGCCACCAGCAGCATCGCGACCACGTTCACCAGGGCGCCGCCCGTCGCGTCCAGCGCGCGGGCCGGGGACCACGTGATGTGGCGCCGGAGCTTGTTGCCCAGATGGGTGGTCAGCGCCTGGCCGATCGAGGCACAGATGATGATCACGACCACGGCGATGATGACGACCGTGGTGGACACCTGGGTGCCGTTGTCGGTGACCCGGTCCCAGATCAGCGGCAGCAGGGACACGGCGACGAGACCACCGCCGAGGAAGCCGATCACCGACAGGATGCCGACGACGAACCCCTGGCGGTAGCCGACGATCGCGAACCATACGGCGGCGAGCAGCAACAGGATGTCCAGCACGTTCACAGGGCTCACCGTCTCATGCGCGCCAGTCGAGCGGGACTTCCCGGGACCGGTCCCAGGGGCGCTCCCAGCCGGCGAAGTGCAGGATCCGGTCGATCACCCCGGCGGTGAAACCCCAGACCAGAGCCGATTCCACGGTGAAGGCCGGGCCCTGGAAGCCGCCGGGGTGCACGACGGTGACCCGGTGCTCGGGATCCGTGAGATCGGCCACGGGCACCGTGAAGACGCGGGCGGTCTCGGCCGGGTCGACCACGCCGACCGGGCTGGGGGCGCGCCACCAGCCGAGCACCGGGGTCACGACGAACTCGCTGACCGGGATGTAGAGCGGCGGCAGCACCCCGAAGAGCTGGACCCCGGCGGGATCCAGCCCGGTCTCCTCCTCGGCCTCGCGCAGCGCGGCGCGCAGCGGGCCGGTGGTGTGCGGGTCGCCGTCCTCGGGGTCGAGGGCGCCGCCGGGGAAGGAGGGCTGGCCGGGGTGCGAGCGCAGGGTGCCGGCGCGTTCCATCAGCAGCAGCTCGGGGCCGCGGGGGCCGTCGCCGAAGAGGATCAGTACGGCGGACTGGCGGCCGCGGCCGTCCTCCGGCGGCAGGAACCGGCTGAGCTGGGTGGGCCGGACCGTGCGGGCCGCTTCGACGACGGGGTCCAGCCAGTCGGGCAGGCCGTGGGTGCGGAGCTCTGTGCTTCCGCGCGGGCGCCGGCCGCGCTGGGTGTCGTACGGGGCCCCGTGCGCGCTGGCTGCGCCGGGCCCGGCGGTGTCCGCCCGGCGGTTCTGCGTGGCCTCTGTCATCGGCACCCCTGTCCGTGCTTCTGCGTTTCCCCACCTTCCGCCAAACGCGGTGCGGGTACCGATTCGTTCCTTGCGGGTGCGGCTCCGCCGCCGGGGCTCCGCCCCGGACCCCGCGCCTCAAACGCCGGCGGGGCTGGATTGGGCGGGGCTGCAGGCCTGGATCTGGCGGGGCTCAGCCGTCCGCCGGGCCGGGCCTGGCCGGTGCCGGGAGGCCCGGGTAGTCCGGGGGCGGGCTCAGGCGCTGGCCGGGCTGGCCGCCCTTCTCGTACTTCAGGAGCTTCGCCGCCTTCTCCGGATCGGTCTCGCCCTCCCCGTAGGCCGGGCAGAGTGGTGCGATCGGGCAGGCCCCGCAGGCGGGCTTGCGGGAATGGCAGATCCGGCGGCCGTGGAAGACGACCCGGTGCGAGAGCATCGTCCACTCGCTCTTCGGGAAGATCGCGCAGATCTCCGCCTCGACCTTCTCGGGGTCCTCCTGCTCGGTCCACTTCCAGCGCCGCACCAGCCGGCCGAAGTGGGTGTCGACGGTGATCCCGGGGACGCCGAAGGCGTTGCCGAGGACCACGTTGGCCGTCTTGCGGCCCACCCCGGGGAGCGTCACCAGGTCCTCGATCCGGCCCGGCACCTCTCCGCCGAAGTTGTCGCGCAGCGCCTGTGAGAGGCCGAGCAGGGACTTGGCCTTCGCCCGGAAGAACCCGGTCGGCCGGATGATCTCCTCCAGCGCCTCCGGATCGGCTCCGGCCATGTCCTCGGGCGTCGGGTACGCGGCGAAGAGGGCCGGGGTCGTCTGGTTCACGCGCAGGTCGGTGGTCTGCGCGGACAGGACGGTGGCGACCAGCAGCTCGAAGGGGTTGCGGAAGTCGAGCTCCGGGTGCGCGTACGGGTAGACCTCCGCCAGCTCGCGGTTGATCCTGCGTGCCCGCCGCACCATCGCCAGATGGCTCTCCGGCTTCGCCCCGGCCTTCTTGACCTTGCTCTCTGCCATCCCCGAAGGCTACGCCGCACAGCCCTCCGCCCGTGGCCGGACGTGAGCTCCGCCCGGCCGGGGTTTCTTGGCCGAAGTTTTGCCCTGAAGCGGGGGTGACTGCTCCGGGAGGGCTCCCACCAGGACGTGTTCGCCCACGGCTGAATTCACTGTGGTCGTCACTCCCCCGGACCCCTTGGCCTGTGCTCTCACCGGCCTGTTGGACACCCTGCAGGTCCGGGACACGGCGGCGACGACCGCCCCGGACCTCAGGTAACACCACCCCGATCGGCCTCTCGCCGCACAGCACACCCGTACGTCCGGCATCCTTGTGATGAACGTGATTGATCGCACTGTTTGAGCCGTCCGGCAAAATGGGGGAGCGATCCCCCGGCTGGTCGACATAGGAGAGAGACTCGTGGACGACGTACTGCGGCGTGCCCCGCTCTTCGCGGCGCTCGATGACGAGCAGGCCGCGGAGCTCCGCGCCTCCATGGGCGAGGTGACCCTCGCACGTGGTGACGCCCTGTTCCACGAGGGCGACCCCGGTGACCGGCTCTACGTCGTCACCGAGGGCAAGGTGAAGCTTCACCGCACCTCCCCCGACGGCCGCGAGAACATGCTGGCCGTCCTCGGCCCCGGTGAGCTGATCGGCGAGCTGTCGCTGTTCGACCCGGGCCCGCGCACCGCCACCGCCACCGCGCTGACCGAGGTCAAGCTGCTGGGTCTGGGTCACGGAGACCTCCAGCCCTGGCTGAACGCCCGGCCCGAGGTGGCGACCGCGCTGCTGCGCGCCGTCGCGCGGCGCCTGCGCAAGACCAACGACCAGATGTCCGACCTGGTCTTCTCCGACGTTCCGGGCCGTGTGGCCCGTGCGCTCCTCGACCTGTCGCGCCGCTTCGGCGTGCAGTCGGAGGAGGGCATCCACGTCGTGCACGACCTCACGCAGGAGGAGCTGGCCCAGCTCGTCGGCGCGTCGCGCGAGACCGTGAACAAGGCACTGGCCGACTTCGCGGGACGCGGATGGCTCCGCCTCGAGGCTCGCGCGGTGATCCTGCTGGACGTGGAGCGGCTCGCGAAGCGGTCCCGCTGACGCTGGTCATAGCCGTGTGAGGGGTCCTGCCCGGTCGGGCGGGGCCCCTTTTCGTGTTCGTGCGGCGCCGTTCCGGGGGCTCTGCCCCCGCGCCCCCGCGCCTCAAACGCCGGCGTGGCTGGATTTGGCCGCGCCGGGACTGCCCAGCGCCCGGATGGGAGTACACGGCGTTTTGGCCGGCGGCACGCGGCCGTTACGGAGGCACAGTAGACCCATGGAGCACAGAGGTGTCGACGCGTACGGGTACTTCGAGCGCGAAGGGTCGCTCGGGCAGGTGCAGGCCGAGTTCCGGGGACTCGTCGCCGCCGTGCGGGAGCGGATCGGGGAGGCGTACGGGCAGCGGCTGCACAGCGCCTACCTGTACGGGTCCCTGCCGCGCGGGACCGCCCGGCCCGGGCGGTCCGACCTCGACCTGCTGATCGCCCTGCACCACGCGCCCGGCGAGGAGGACCGCGACACCACCGAGGCACTGGCGCGCGGCATCGACGAGGAGTTCGCGGAGATCGACGGGGTCGGGGTCCTGCTGTGCGGCAAGGACCGGCTGCTGAGCGAGCAGGAACGTTACGACCTGGGCTGGTTCCTCGCCTGCCTGTGCACCCCGCTGCTCGGCGCGGACCTGGCCGAGCACCTGCCCCGCTACCGCCCCGACGGCCTGCTCGCCCGCGAGACCAACGGCGACCTCGCCGAGCTGCTGCCCAAGGTGCGCGACCGGATCAGGGAGGCGTCCACCCCGGAGGAGTACCGCAAGCTGTGCCGCGGCGTCTCGCGGCACCTCGTACGGACCGGGTTCACCCTCGTCATGCCGCGGTGGGGCGGCTGGACCAGCGACCTCACCGAGTCGGCGGAGGTGTTCGGGCAGTACTACCCCGAGCGCGCCGACCAGATGCGCGCCGCGGCCGCCGCCGCACTGGAACCGGTCGCGGACCCGGCCGTGCTGCGCGCCTACGTCGAGGACCTCGGGCCGTGGCTCGCGGACGAGTACGCGGCCCGGCACGGGACGAAGACGCCCCGTCCGGCGGGCTAGGGCCTCTTCCGGATCGTGCCCGGCCGCGCCGCCCGCGGCCCGCTCAGTCCGGGGCTCCGGGGATCAGCCCGTGCTCCGTCAGGTACTCCAGCTGCGCGCGTACGGACCATTCCGCGGCCGGCCACAGCGACCGGTCCACGTCCGCGTAGACGTGGGCGACGACCGCCTCGGGGGTGGTCAGGCCGTTCTCGACCGCCGTCTCGATCTGTGCGAGGCGGTGGGCCCGGTGGGCGAGGTAGAACTCCACCGCGCCCTGCGCGTCGTCCAGGACCGGTCCGTGCCCCGGGAGCACCGTGTGGACCCCGTCGTCGACCGTCAGCGAGCGCAGCCTGCGCAGGGAGTCCAGGTAGTCGCCCAGGCGCCCGTCGGGGTGCGCGACGACCGTCGTGCCCCGCCCCAGGATCGTGTCGCCGGTCAGGACCGCCCGGTCGGCCGGCAAGTGGAAGCAGAGCGAGTCCGCGGTGTGGCCGGGCGTCGGGACCACGCGCAGTTCCAGACCGCCCGTGCGGATGACGTCCCCGGCGGCCAGGCCCTCGTCGCCCAGGCGCAGGGCCGGGTCCAGCGCGCGGACCTTCGTCCGGGTCAGCTCGGCGAAGCGGGCCGCGCCCTCCGCGTGGTCGGGGTGTCCGTGGGTGAGGAGGGTGAGCGCGACCCGCTTGCCCGCCTCCTCGGCGGCGGCGACGACCGCGCGCAGGTGTACGTCGTCCAGCGGGCCGGGGTCGATCACCACGGCCAGGTCGGAGCCGGGCTCGGAGACGAGCCAGGTGTTGGTGCCGTCGAGGGTCATCGGGGAGGCGTTCGGCGCCAGGATGTTCACCGCGCGGGCGGTGGCGGGTCCGGAGGCGACCATTCCGCGGGGCTGGCCGGGCAGGGCGGCGGCATCGGTCATGCGGGGGCCCCTCCGGGGTGCGCGGGGCCCGGGCCCGCGGTGCCGGGGGCCGTGAGGCGGACGCGCTTGGTGAACTCGTCATGGCCGGGCCAGCTGAGCACAAGCTCCCCGTCCGTGAGGGTGGCCTTGGCGAGGACCGGAGTCAGGTCCTGGGCGCCGGCCGCGGCGAGGGCCTCGGCGGGGCTCCCGTACGGCTCCAGGGAGCGCAGGGTGGTGATGGTGGGCGGCATCATCAGCAGCTCGCCCTTGTCGTAGCCGGCGGCGGCGTCGGCGGGGCGGATCCAGACCGTGCGGTCGGCCTCGGTGGAGGCGTTGCGGGTGCGCTGCCCTTCGGGGAGGGCCGCGACGAAGAACCAGGTGTCGTACCGGCGCGGCTCGAACTCCGGGGTGATCCAGCGGGCCCACGCGCCGAGCAGGTCGGAGCGCAGGACGAGGCCCCTGCGGTCGAGGAACTCGGCGAAGGACAGCTCACGCGCCACCAGGGCCGCGCGGGCGGCCTCCCAGTCCTCGCCGGTGGTGTCGCCGACGACGGTGTCCGCGGACTCGCCCGCGAGGAGGACCCCGGCCTCCTCGAAGGTCTCGCGGACGGCTCCGCAGACGATCGCCTGGGCGGTGGCGGGGTCGGTGCCCATCCGCTCGGCCCACTCGGCGCGGCTCGGGCCGGCCCAGCCGATGAGGTGGTCCTCGTCGCGAGGGTCCACGCCGCCGCCGGGGTACGCGTACGCGCCTCCGGCGAAGGCCATCTCGGCGCGGCGGCGCAGCATGTGCACGGCGGGGCCGTCGGGGGTGTCGCGCAGCAGCATCACGGTGGCGGCGCGCCTGGGTTCCACCGGGGTGAGGGCGCCGTCCGCGAGGGCGCGGATCCGGTCGGGCCACTCCGGCGGGTACCACTGACCTCCGGCGGAGGTCTCTTGCTGACCGTACTGACCATTCGGCATGGCGGGATGCTACGGGCATCCGGGCCGATGTTCGAGGGGTGCCCTTGTTGCACACGCTGCGGGGGGCTGCGGATGTGTCGCTGCGCGGGGCGGACTCCCCTACCCGCCCTTCCACCGTTCCCCGGGCGCTGCCCGGACCCTTCTGGGGCTCCGCCCCAGACCCCGGTCCTCAAACGCCGGACGGCTGAAGAGACGCCGGAGGGGCTGGAGCCGCCCTACGGGCAGGCTCCAGCCCCTCCGGGGCAGACGTCCGGCCCCTCGGGGCGGCGCTGGGATCAGGCTCCCGGGACCAGCTCGACCTGGATCTCGATCTCGACGGGGGCGTCCAGCGGGAGGACCGCCACGCCGACCGCGCTGCGGGCGTGGACGCCCTTGTCGCCGAGGACGGCGCCCAGCAGCTCGCTCGCGCCGTTCAACACGCCCGGCTGGGCCGTGAAGTCGGGGGCGGAGGCGATGAAGCCCACCACCTTCACGACGCGCGCGATCTTGTCGAGGTCGCCGACGACGGACTTCACCGCGGCCAGCGCGTTCAGCGCGCAGGTCGCGGCCAGTTCCTTGGCCTGCTCCGCCGAGACCTCGGCGCCGACCTTGCCGGTGACCGGCAGGTTGCCCTTGACCATCGGGAGCTGACCCGCGGTGTACACGTAGGCACCCGACCGGACGGCCGGCTGGTACGTGGCCAGCGGCGGGACGACCTCGGGGAGGGTCAGGCCGAGTTCGGCCAGCTTCGCCTCGACGACTCCGCTCATGCCGCCTTCTCCCGCTTCAGGTAGGCCACGAGCTGCTCGGGGTTGTTCGGCCCGGGAACGACCTGGACGAGCTCCCAGCCGTCCTCGCCCCAGGTGTCCAGGATCTGCTTGGTGGCGTGGACCAGCAGCGGGACGGTCGCGTATTCGAACTTCTTGGTCATGGGAGCGAGCGTAGTGCCTGCCGTACGGGGCCCCGCCACCACCGCCGCCGCCCGGGAGGAATTAGGCTCGGGCGCTGTGAGCAGGCTCCAGGTGGTCAGCGGCAAGGGCGGCACCGGCAAGACCACGGTCGCCGCGGCACTCGCGCTCGCCCTCGCACGCGAGGGCAAGCGGACTCTTCTGGTGGAGGTCGAGGGCAGGCAGGGCCTCGCCCAGGTCTTCGGGGCGGAGGCACTCCCCTACGAGGACCGGAAGATCGCCGTCGCCTCGGGCGGCGGGGAGGTCTACGCGCTCGCCATCGACGCGGAGCGGGCGCTCCTCGACTACCTCCAGATGTTCTACAAGCTCGGCTCGGCCGGCCGCGCCCTCAAGAAGCTCGGCGCCATCGACTTCGCGACGACCATCGCGCCGGGGCTGCGGGACGTGCTCCTGACGGGGAAGGCGTGCGAGGCGGTCCGGCGCAAGGACAAGGCCGGCCGGTTCGTCTACGACCACGTGATCATGGACGCTCCGCCGACCGGGCGGATCACCCGCTTCCTCAACGTCAACGACGAGGTGGCAGGCCTGGCCCGGTTCGGGCCGATCCACAACCAGGCGCAGGCCGTCATGAAGGTGCTCAAGTCCCCCGAGACCGCCGTGCACTTGGTCACCCTGCTGGAGGAGATGCCCGTGCAGGAGACCGCCGACGGGATCGCCGAACTCCAGGGGGCGGGCCTGCCGGTGGGGCGGGTCGTCGTCAACATGGTCCGGCCGCACCACCTCGACGGGGACGCCCTGCGCGCCGCCTCCGGCGAGCACCGCTCCGGCGTCGCCGGGGCGCTGTCCCGGGCCGGCCTCGGCAGCGCCCGGCGCGGCGGGCCGGCCGAACGGCTGGTGCGTCCGCTCCTCGCGCAGGCCTCGGAGCACGCGAGCCGGGTGGAGCTGGAGCGCGCCCAGCGCACCGTACTGGCGGGGCTGCACGTGCCGACGTACGAACTCCCCATGCTCGGCGCGGGGATGGACCTGGCCGGGCTCTACGGGCTCGCCGCGGAGCTGCGGAAGCAGGTGGGCGAGGCATGAGCGAGGCCGGGACGAGGGTGGGGACGAGGGTGGGGACGATGGACGCTCCCGCGGAGCTGGACGTCGACCGGCTGCTGGACGATCCGCAGACCCGGATCATCGTGTGCTGCGGTGCGGGCGGGGTCGGCAAGACCACCACCGCCGCGGCGCTCGGGGTACGGGCGGCCGAACGCGGGCGCAAGGTGGTCGTCCTGACCATCGACCCGGCGCGCAGGCTGGCCCAGTCGATGGGTATCGACTCGCTCGACAACACCCCGCGCAGGGTCTCCGGGGTGTCCGAGAACGGGAACGGCGGCGAACTGCACGCCATGATGCTCGACATGAAGCGGACCTTCGACGAGATCGTCGAGGGCCACTCCGACCCCGAGCGCGCCGCGGCCATCCTCGCCAACCCCTTCTACCAGTCCCTGTCGGCCGGCTTCGCGGGCACGCAGGAGTACATGGCGATGGAGAAGCTGGGGCAGCTGCGGGCCCGGGACGACTGGGACCTGATCGTGGTGGACACCCCGCCGAGCCGCTCCGCGCTGGACTTCCTGGACGCGCCGGGTCGCCTGGGGTCCTTCCTGGACGGGAAGTTCATCCGGGTGCTGATGGCACCGGCGAAGGTGGGCGGCCGGGCGGGGATGAAGTTCCTCAATGTCGGCATGTCGATGATGACGGGCACGCTGAGCAAGCTGATGGGTGCCTCGCTGCTGAAGGACGTACAGACCTTCGTGGCCGCCATGGACACGATGTTCGGCGGCTTCCGCACCCGCGCGGATGCGACCTTCCAGCTCCTCCAGGCTCCCGGTACGGCCTTCCTCGTGGTCTCCGCGCCCGAACCGGACGCGCTGCGCGAGGCCGCGTACTTCGTCGAGCGGCTGGCCGCGGAACGGATGCCGCTGGCCGGGCTCGTACTGAACCGGGTGCACGGCAGCGGCGCCGAACAGCTCTCCGCAGAGCGGGCGTTGGCCGCTGCGGAGAATCTTGAAGAAGGCGGCATTGTGGATCAGGAGTCCGGGAAAGCTGGACTTCGTGACTCCACGGAGACCGACAGGGAGACCGCCCCGGAGACCGGCCCGGAGGCCGACACCGACGACCGCACCGAGCGAGAGACCGGCGCCGACACCGTAGACACCGGCGCGGACGCCCACGTGGCCGCCGCCGCAGACGCCGACGTGGATGTGATCACGGCAGGACTGCTCCGCCTGCACGCGGAGCGCATGCAGATCATCGCGCGCGAACAGCGCACGCGTGACCGCTTCACCTCGCTGCACCCCGAAGTGGCGGTGGCCGAAGTGGCCGCCCTGCCCGGCGACGTACACGACCTCGCCGGGCTGCGGGCCATCGGAGAGCGACTCGCGGCCGGGGTTCCGGCCGGAGCGTAGGCGTTCCTACGACGTGGTGACCAGGTGGTCTACCCGGCTGCCGCGTACGTCTCGTACGGAACGCCGATCTCGTCATCGGCATCCATGGTGAGGATGCCCGTACTGCGCTCGTACTCCGTGCGGGCGGTTTCGAGCAAGCGCCGCCACGAGGTGACGGTGGGACGCCGGCGCAACAGCGCACGTCGTTCCCGCTCGGTCATTCCGCCCCACACTCCGAACTCGACACGATTGTCGAGCGCGTCGGCCAGGCACTCGGTCCGCACCGGACATCCGGTACACACCGCCTTGGCCCTGTTCTGTGCCGCTCCTTGAACGAACAGTTCATCCGGATCGGTAGTGCGGCAGGCTGCCTGCGCACTCCAGTCGGTAACCCAGCCCATCCCGGCGCCGTCCTCTCCCGAATCGAGGCTCCCCCACGGCGGTAGCGGCATATTCACCGCTGCCAGTTGAGGACGTTACGGAAGGCGGGCACAGTGCAACACCCCCGACGGGCCCAATCTTGAATGGTCCGAACGGACTATGGGTAAGCGGCAGATCACCCGACGGAGTGATCCTGCGACATGCCCGACCATTCCGGCGATTTGGGTGAAATCGACGGGGCATGCTGATCACAGGAGGCGAGATTCGGACATGCGTCCACCCCATTCGGGAAGGGTGAAAAACAAGCCGGGGGGTTGATGTCCCACCGCACTGCTGTGACAGTTGAGGACAGCTTAGGCCAAGGCATTCGCGCGTGTCCGGCGAATGAGAACGTAGGCTGCCCTCTATGGGAAAGAAGCGCTCGGGCGGCGGGCTCACGGGGCCACAGCAGGCCGCCAAGTTCCTCGGTGTGTCCGTTCTCTCCGGAGTTGTACTCGCGGGGATCGCGATCCCGGGGGCCGGCGCCCTGGGGCTCGCGGCCAAGGGCACGGTCGAAGGGTTCGATGAGATCCCGGCCAATCTCAAGACACCACCGTTGAGCCAGCGCACCACGATTCTGGACGCCGAGGGTGGCTTGATCGCCACGGTCTATTCGCGTGACCGGCAGGTGGTCCCGATCACGGCCATCTCCCCGTACATGCAGAAGGCCATCGTCGCGATCGAGGACTCGCGTTTCTACGAGCACGGCGCGATCGACCTCAAGGGCATCCTGCGTGCGGTCAACCGCAATGCCCAGGAGGGCGGCGCGGCGCAGGGCGCGTCGACGCTGACGCAGCAGTACGTGAAGAACGTGTTCGTCGAAGAAGCCGGCAACGACGAGACGAAGGTGCGCGAGGCCCAGGAGAAGAGCCTCGGACGCAAGATCCGCGAGCTGAAGTACTCGATCCAGGTCGAGGAGGAACTCGGGAAGCAGAAGATCCTCGAGAACTACCTCAACATCACGTACTTCGGGCAGCAGGCGTACGGAATCGAATCCGCCGCCCATCGCTACTTCAGCAAGGCCGCCAAGGACCTGACCCTGGAAGAGTCGGCGCTGCTGGCGGGCGTGGTCCAGTCACCGAGCCGGTACGACCCGCTGAACGACTCGCAGGAGGCGATGAAGCGCCGCAACATCGTCCTCCAGCGCATGGCGGACGTGAAGGACATCTCCCAGGCCGAGGCGGACGCGGCGAAGGCGAAGCCGGTCCAGCTGAAGGTCACCAAGCCCAAGAACGGCTGCATCACCGCCGTCAAGGGCGCGGGCTTCTTCTGCGACTTCGTGCGCAACACCTTCCTCGACGACACCGCCTTCGGAAAGACCCGCGAGGAGCGGGCGAAGGTCTGGAACAAGGGCGGCCTGACGGTCCGCACCACCCTGGACCCGCAGTCGCAGGACTCCGTCAACGAGTCCATCAAGGACCACGTGGACCAGGACGACAAGGTCGCCACGGCCGTCACCCTCGTCCAGCCCGGCACCGGGCGGGTCCTCGCCATGGGGCAGTCCAAGCCGTACGGCTTCGGCAAGAACGAGACCCAGATCAACTTCTCGGTGGACAAGAAGATGGGCGGCTCGAACTTCGGCTTCCCGACCGGCTCCACCTTCAAGCCGTTCGTCGCGGCCGCGGCCATCGAGCGCGGCATGCCGCCGACGAAGATGTACGCGTCCCCGTTCGAGATGGAGTATCCGAGCCCGGTGCAGACCTGCGGCGACAAGCCCTGGGTCAACACGAGCAAGGACCGTGTGCCCAACGAGTCGGAGTCCGAGGTCGGCCCGTACGGGCTGAAGGAGGCGATGGCCAAGTCGGTCAACACCTACTTCATCGAGATGATCTCCGAGATCGGCCTCTGCCCCCTGACGGAGATGACCAGCAAGCTCGGCGTCATCCCGGCCAACGGCGCCAAGCTCCCCGAGGTCCCGGCCATCGCGCTCGGCACCGAGGGCATGTCCCCGCTGACCATGGCCAACGCCTACGCCACCTTCGCCAACCGCGGCGTGTACTGCACCCCGGTCACCATCGAGTCGATCACCGACTCGCACGGCAAGGCGCTGACGGTCCCGAAGTCCAAGTGCGGCCGCACGATGACCGAGAGGACCGCCGACACCATCAACACGCTGCTGCTCGGCGTGGTCGACTCCGGTACGGGCCAGCAGTCGGGTCTGAAGGACCGGGAGAACGCGGGCAAGACGGGTACCACCGACGAGCGCCACAACGCCTGGTTCGTCGGCTACACCCCGAACATGTCCGGCGCGACCTGGGTCGGCTCCGGCGGAGCCAAGCAGGTGTCGATGGAGAACATCACCATCGGCGGCCAGTACTACGACAAGGTCTTCGGTGGCGGCCTGCCCGGCCCGATCTGGAAGCAGGCGGTCTCCGGCGCGCTCTCCGGCCGCGAGGCCCCGGGCTTCGTCACGGTGCACATCCCCGACACCCCGAGCCCGTCCCCCGGCGGCAAGCCCAGCGGCAAGCCCAACAAGCCCGGCAAGCCGGGCCGCGACGGCAAGCCCGGTGACGGACGGCCCGGCGGGCAGACCGCCGGAACCACCGGCGGGACCAACGGCGGGACCAACGGCGGCACGGGCGGGAACGACCCGCTCGGCGGGATCACCTTCCCGCCGGGCTTCATCGGCGGCCGCGACTAGGACCCGTGGGCGCCTTAGGTCCCGTAGGCCCCGTAGCGAAAAGCGAGGGAGGGCCCCCACCAGATCCGCATCCGGATCGGTGGGGGCCCTCCGTGTTTCCCTTGCGCGGATCCCGTACTAGGACAGGTGCTTCTTGACTGCGGCGGCGACGCGCCCGCCCTCCGCCAGACCCGCGACCTTCGGGTTCACGATCTTCATCACGGCGCCCATGGCCCGCGGCCCCTCGGCGCCCGCCGCCTTGGCCTCCTCGACGGCCTGCGCCACGATCGCGTCGAGCTCGGCCTCGCCGAGCTGCTTGGGGAGGTAGGTGTCGAGGAACTCGCCCTCGGCGGTCTCCCGCGCGGCCTGCTCGGGACGGCCACCCTGCGCGAAGGCGTCCGCGGCCTCGCGGCGCTTCTTTGCCTCCTTGGCGATCACCTTGAGGACTTCCTCGTCGGAGAGCACCCGGGCTTCCTTGCCCGCGACTTCCTGGTTGGTGATGGCGGAGAGGGTCAGGCGCAGCGTGGACGAGGCGAGCTCGTTGCGCGCACGGATGGCGGTGGTGAGGTCTTCCTGGAGCTTGGCCTTGAGCGTGGTCATGCCCCGAGTCTGCCAGGTGCGGGGGCTCGGGCGCCCGCCGGTTTCCCGGCGTGCTTGCCGGGTCTGCGAACATATGGGCATGCGTGCGCGTTACGGAGTACCTCTGAAGGTCACCGCCGGGATCGCCGCGGCGGGGGCCGCCGGTCTGGCCTATGCCGCCGGTTTCGAAGCCCGGTCCTTCCGCCTGCGCCGGGTCACGGTCCCCGTGCTCCCCCCGGGGATGCGCCCGTTGCGCGTCCTGCAGGTCTCGGACATCCACATGGTCGGCGGGCAGCGCAAGAAGCGCGCCTGGCTGCAGTCGCTCGCCGGACTGCGCCCCGACTTCGTGGTGAACACGGGCGACAACCTCTCCGACACGGAGGGCGTGCCGGAGGTGCTCGACGCGCTCGGCCCGCTGATGGACTTCCCCGGCGTGTACGTCTTCGGGTCGAACGACTACTACGGCCCCCGGATGCGCAATCCCGGGCGCTACCTGATCGAGAAGACCCAGGGCCGGCACGGGCTGAACGGCAACGCGCCGGTCGTCGGGGCCGTCCACAACCCGTGGGAGGGGATGCGGGACGCCTTCGACGCGGCCGGCTGGCTGAACCTCACCAACACCCGGGGCCGGCTCAAGCTCGACGGGCTGGAGCTCGCCTTCACCGGCCTGGACGACCCGCACATCAAGCGCGACCGGTACGCGAAGGTCGCGGGCGGGCCGGAGGCGGACGCGGACTTCTCGATGGCCGTCGTCCACGCCCCGTACCTGCGCGTCCTCGAGGCCTTCACCGCCGACCGGTACCCGCTGATCCTGGCCGGCCACACGCACGGCGGGCAGCTGTGCATCCCCTTCTACGGGGCGCTCGTCACCAACTGCGACCTGGACACGAAGCGGGTGAAGGGCCTCTCGACGCACGAGACGCAGGGGCAGCGCGCATACCTCCACGTATCGGCGGGCTGCGGGACCAACCGCTTCACCCCGGTGCGCTTCGCGTGCCCGCCCGAAGCCACACTGCTGACACTGACCCCGAAGGCCTAATGCGGGCGGTCGCGCCGGGTACGTTGACAGGATGATCACACCCGGCGCACTCCGCCTCACGACGGTCGCCTTCCGCGCGCTGATAGCGGCCGCGGCCGTCACCGGCCTGGTCATCGAGTGCGCGTACGGCAGCGTGCCGGTCGTCCTCAGCTTCTTCACGATCTGGACGAACATCCTGGTCGCGGTCACCTTCGGACTCTCCGCCTACCGCGTCCACCGGCGCGAGCCGGACGTGGCCCCCTTCTGGCGGGGCGGTGTCCTCCTCTTCATCCTGATCACCGGGCTGGTCTTCCACCTGGTCCTGGCCAACCCGTCGAGCCCCTTCAACGTGCTCGAGGACCTGGACAAGCTGTCCGGCGCGAAGTCCGTCTCCAACCAGCTCCTCCACACGGTCACCCCCATCGGCGCCGTCCTGGACTTCCTCTTCCTGACCGCCCCCCGCACCCTGCGCCCGCGCTACGCCGCGCAGTGGCTCGCGTACCCCCTGCTCTACGTGGTCTTCGCGCTGATCCGCGGCGCCCTCCTCTCCCCCGGCGTCCCGACCCGGTACACGTACCCCTTCATCGACGCCGCCCAGTACGGCTACGCGAGGGTCGCGCTGAACGCGGTGATCCTCGGCGTCGCCTTCTACGCCCTCGGCCTCGCCCTGGTCGTGGCGGACCGCTACCGCCCGCCGCGCGAAAACCGGATTTCGTCTCCGGCCGAGGGTCCGCTAAAGTAATCGATGTCGCCAGGGCAGCAAGCGCTGCAAGGGTGGACATCGGGGTGTAGCGCAGCTTGGCAGCGCGCTTCGTTCGGGACGAAGAGGTCGTGGGTTCAAATCCCGCCACCCCGACTTCGTAAGACCAGGTCAAGGGCTTGATCCGCATCGCGGGTCAGGCCCTTGAGTGGTTTACGGGCCTGTCTTGGGAGCCATCGGGGAGCCGATCTCGGAATCCGGCTCCCGCGAGGACCGTCAGGCAGCGACCGTGAGTCGCTACGCGGAGGGCGGCCGGCTCTTTGCCATCCAAGCGCGGCACGACCACCGGGCGAGTGCGCCGACGGCCAGGGATACGAGAATCGCGCCCCAGTCGATGACATGGGGGAGCCCGGGGAAGAACGCGAAGAAGCCGAGGGCCGCGACGGTTCCGACGAGGAAGGCGACGCCGCCTGCTCGGCGGCGCTTGGCTTCCCAGGCGGGGGCTTCGGTGGGGGGCTGAGGCGTCACGTGCGGCTCACTTCGTGATGTGGTGGCACTGGCTGACCCGGCGGACACCATTGACGTGGATGTGCGCGCACGCCCGGCCGTAACGGGGCAGGGTCTGGGGCGCGTTGTCCCGCATGGGATGGATCTCGCACTCGGTGTGGGTCTTACCGCGCGAGGTCTTGTACGTCTTGTTCTCGGTGTCGGCGTACGTGAAGTCGATGCGCCAGTTACAGAAGCCCGCATTGAGGGCGCCGACGAATCCGCAGTCGACCCCGGCATTCTGGTAGGTGATCTTCTTGCCTTCGCCGCGGATGATGTGGGTGAACATGCAGCCCGTGGGAACGCTCATGGTGACACCCCCGACCTGATAGTCGAAGGAGGCCACAGGGGTGGACCCGATGGCACCCGCGTGTGCCTGGGCCGGGGGTAAGAGCGCGAGCGTGACTGCTGCGGCGACGGCTGTCGTGACGCGGAGTGCGAGGTGGCCGGCCATATCCGGTGCCTTCCGACGGAGTGTCCTTGTTACGTACGGAACTCCTCCCGGGGAGTCATGGGCTCGCCGGTACACCGATATCCACTACTAAGAGTGATCAACGAGTTCGATGGGCTGACTACGCCGTTCGGGACATCAGGACGACCGAGAACCAGATCCACAAAGCCCACCGCAGAGCTTGTGCCCACGGGAGCGGCGACGGTACGACGATCACATGCACCGTTGGTCACCCCTCAACGATCGGCAGCTCGCCCTCCTGACCCGGATCAGCAAGGGCGCCGAACCTGTCACGTCGGACACCCCCGAAATCGCCCTCACCGCCCGAGCCCTGAAGGAGCGGGGGCACATCGCCATGCCCAAGGAGGGCGGGAGGTGGCGAGCAGAGATCACGGAGGTCGGGCGCTTCTACCTCCAGCACGGCCATCACCCCGACCGGCCTGAGCCGGCACCACGGAAGACCCACCCGGTGACGACGCCCGGACCCAAGAAGGCTGAGTCCGACCGCGTCGAGGAGAAGTCCGCTGTGGAGCAGAAACTCCCGGTACAGCGCGTCGCCAGAGCACCACGGCCCTCTCCGGCCGATATCGGACGGGCTCTGATCACCGAGGTGCAGCAGGCCGGCCGCTTCCTCCGAGTCCCCAACCCGGACGAGGCCGCGCGGGCCCGCTACCGAAGGGCATTCGACGCGGCTCGCCAGTGTGCGCCGACTGGGTACCACCTGAAGTACAGCGGTCGGACCAAGGGGGACTTCTTCCTGGGGCTGCTCCGGGTGACCGGCGAGGACGACACGGAGTGGAACCGGATCCGCCTGGCGCGCAGTCGCGTGATCACCGACGTGGACAATGTCCTCGCTGCCGTGACCGCGGACCACAGCGCCTTCGAGATCTCCGACGGCGTACTTCTGCGCGTGCTGTCGCTGCTCCGCCTCATCGCCGAGCAGGCCCTCCCCCTGCACGGGGAGATCGCGGTGTCCAAGAAGCGCAGGCAGCCGAAGCCCCTGCTCACGATCCATGGCCGTACGTACGAGATCACCTTCAAGGAACGACAGAAGGAGGTCCGGTACGTGCCCAAGCCAGCGGGCCGCCGCACGTACGACTGGCAGCGGGTCGTTCCGGCGCAGCGGTTCGAGCCGTCCGGGGAGCTGGAGATGGTCGTTGCCCAGCAACAGGGCTACAACTACGGCTGGAAGAAGGAGTGGGCCGACAGCGCGAAGAAGCCGCTTGAGGACCAGATCGGTTCGGTACTCCGGGCGCTCAGGACCCGGGCCGATGAGCAGGAACGGGCCCGGCTGGAGCGGGAGGCCGAACAGCGGCGCCAGCAGGACGAGCGGGAACGGCAGGCAGCTGAGAACCGTCGGCTGGAGGCCGAGCGGCAGGAGCGCGCGCAGCGAGAGTGGGAGGCCGCGGTCGGCGTGGCTTCGATCAAGGCAGTGGACGCGGCCCGGGCCGAGCACTTTGGCACCGCGCTGGAACAGTGGCGAGCCGCAGGAGAGATCCGGACCTTCTGCACCGCGCTGGATGAGGCCGCCGCGCAGACGGAGGACCCCATCGAGGCCGAGCAGCTCCGAGAGTGGTCGGCGTGGGGCAGAGCGGAGGCCGCCCGCCTGGACCCGACCTTGAACGGGAAGGGGCTCGGTGCCCGGAACTTCCACGCGGAACCCACCGGGGACGAGCTGCGGCCGTTCCTCGACGGCTGGCACCCGCACCGCCCGGAGAAGGTGAAGCCACCGGTGGAGCCCACACCGCCCAAGCCGGAACCCGAGCGGTGGCGTGACGGCTTCAACGACGTACGTCAGGACCAAGGCTGGAGATATGGACCCCAAGCCCGCGCTCAATGGTGGAGGCGATGACGCCGTGCCCACGGTCACGGAGCGCCTTCACCGCCTGCTCGACCAGTTCGCCGAGGCGCAGTACCTCGGCTCGTAGGGCGACGAGCTCGTCGTAGCGCTCGGCCTTCTCCTCCCCGCACCACTCCCGGACCGTACGCAGGGCACCCGCCTCCGCGTCCAGCTTGCGGTCGTCCCGGCGGTGGTACGACTGCCAGGAGGGCCGGCCGCGCTCCTCGTCCACGACCTGCTGCCGCCGGTCCACCTCCGGCAGGACTTCCTCGGCCAGCTGCTTGGCCACCTGCCGTGCGATGCGCTCGGCGACTGGCCAGCCGACCAGACAAAGGCCGTTGCGGTCCTCGTGGACCATGGCGTCGCCGCGAAGCCCAGCGGGGTCCATGCCGACCAGCGGCGCCGTCTCGTCGAGGTGGCCGAGCTCCAGCACACCCGCATCCGCCACCGCCTTGCGCAGGCGCAGCCGCCCCTTGGGACGGACGAAGCCCAGGATCATCCGCGCCGCCTCGAACTCGGCGCTCCCCCGTACCTCCCTCGACGCCTCGGCCAAGGAGAGCTCCGCCGTGTCATCCGCACGGAAGGCGTCAGCGTCAGCCCAGAGCACGAGCAGACTCCCAGCGCTGACCCACTCCTGCAGTCCGGCCTCATCACCGTCCAGGAACCGCACATGGATTCCTGACCTGCCGGCGGCGCCCACCCGGACGATCTCCACCTGGCGCAGGGCGCCGCCCAGTTCCTTCGGCTTGGCCCGATAGGCCCAGCACTCCCCGATCTCCATGCAGTCATTGAGCCAGGTCGCTCAAGGACACCGCCGGTCTTCCGAGGAACTACCGCCGTTCTGGCGATCTATGGGTGATCGATACGGCAGATTAGGTGCGGTATACGGTGGGGAATTTCAAGCAGATACATACGCACTGACCTGGGGGGTAGCGGTGGCCAGCCGCACTGGAGCACATGGGAACGACCCATACGCCCGAGAGCTCGCACGCCAAGCCAAAGAGCACGAGCGGGCCCGGAAGGCCGCCGAGCTGGAGGCCAAGCGGAGGGCCCGCGAGGAGAAGCTCGCGTACGAGGCCGCCCGCGCTCAGGAAGCCATCGACCGGACCAGCGTGGCCGAGAACGACGCCGAGCAGCTGGCGACGTTGCTGCGTGCGGCAGTCCTGGAAGGTCGACCGCTGACCTTCGACGCACTCACTCAGGAATTCATCCCATCCGCCTTCGCCCCCACCGGACGTACCAAGCCAACACGCGAGCCTCGGTGGTCGGACTTCGAACCGGAGTCGCCGCGAGGCCTGTTGGGCGCTCTCGGCTTCGGACGTCGAGCGTATGACGCCAGCATGGAAGAGGCGCGTAAGCGGTTCGACCAAGCGCTGCAGGATCACGCCCGCGAGGAACAGAAGCGCATGGCGAAGCTTGAAAAAGCTCGCGTTCGGCACGACCAGCAGAACCGGGAGGAAGCCGCTCGGATCGATGGGTGGAACGCAGCCGTCGAGGAACGCCACAGCGCCTACCGTGACAGGGAAGTCGAAGCCGTCGAGTGGTTCATCGATCAGGTCCTCGCAGCCTCGTCGTACCCTCATGGCTTTCCCAAGGCGCACCAGGTCTCGTATCAGGCAGACACCGGTGACCTCCTCGTACAGGTCGACCTGCCCTTGGAGGACGTGGTCCCGACTGCCCGGGCGTACCGGTATGTGAAGTCACGGGATGAGCTCACACCTGTTCCGCGCCCCGAGAAGGAGCGCAAGGAGCTGTACGCCTCCGTCCTCGCGCAGACTGCCCTGCGCACCGTGCACGAACTGTTCGTCGCCGATACCGAGGGCGTGATCAGCTCCATCGCCCTGAACGGGCACGTGGCGACCATCGATCGCGCCACGGGCCGGGAGGTGCATCCGTGTCTGATCACCCTCCAGACGGACCGCGAGGAGTTCGGCAAGCTCGTCCTAACCCAGGTGGATCCCCGGGCTTGCCTGAAGCGGCTCCGCTCACTGATCTCGCCCAATCCCTATGAGCTGGAGCCGGTCCGCCCCCTGGTCACCTTCGACCTGAGAAAGTTCCGACTCATGGACAGCCTGGACGTAGTAGCGGGGCTGGACAGCCGACCCGTGTTGATGGACCTCACGCCCACCGAGTTCGAGCATCTCGTTCGACAGTTGTTCGAGGCGATCGGTCTGGAGAGCGTGAACACCCAGCCTTCGAAGGACGAGGGCGTGGACGCGATCGCCATGAACACCGATCCCGTAATGAGGGGGTTGTGCATCATCCAGGCGAAGCGCACCAAGAACGTCGTTCCGTTTGAGACGGTGTCCGCTCTCGCGGGAGTGGTCGAGCACAAGCGGGCGGCCAAAGGCATCTTGGTGACCACGTCCTGGTTCGGTCGGGCCAGCGAGGCATTCGCCAACGACCACGGACGACTGGAACTCCTCGACGGCGCCAACCTGGTGCACCTTTTCAAGGAACACCTGGGACTCGACGTCATTCCTGGGCCCGTCCCGCCCAAGAATCGGCCTCGCTAGGCACCGCGCCCACCAGGCAGGGCGCCGGACCTCCTCCGGCCAGCTACCCGACAGCCTTACGCACCCGCAGAAGTGCATCGAGTATGCGTACGGGGGACCCGGGGGCCATCCCTCGGCGGGCGTCCAGGGCTGCCTCCCACTGCTCGGTAACGCCGAGCATGAGGCGCTTACGCATGCCGCCTGTCACATGGGCGTAGCGCGCGGAGACCGAGCCGTCGATGTGACCCATGCGCTCGTCCATGAGGACCTTCTCCGTGCCGAGGTCCTCCATGAGCGTGCGGTGGGAATGGCGCAGGCCGTGCGGCGTGAGGCCCCTGGCGATGGCCGTCCAGCAGGCGTCGGCGCGACCCTGGGCGTTGCGGCCCCGGACCGGTATGCCCGGGAACGGGTCACCAAGGAGCGGAACGGGACGGGGCTCCTGCGGCGCCTTCTTCGGGTACCAGCCCGTCGTCGCCGGGTGGAAGAGCCAGGTGGCGAAGCCGTTGCGGCGCCAGTGGGCGGCGTGTTCCGAGGGCGCACCGCCGCGTACGAAGCCCAGCTCGGCGATGGCGAGTTCGACGCAGGTACGGGTGGCCTCGCGCACGCGGTCGGGGTGATTCAGGACGTTGGACACCGTGCCCGTGGAGACGCCGGCGCGGCGGGCTACGTCGACCAGCTTCGCGCCCTGGTGGCCTCCAGTGCGTGCGGTGCCCTGGCCTTGGAAGACGTACGTCCTGCCATGGCACGGGCACGGCTTGGGCTTGGTACGGGCGACGTGGTCGGCCACGAGGGCCGAGAGCCAGTCGGGGGCGTCGATGGTGCGGTAGCTGTCGTCCTTGGGCGGGCAGCGGACCATCACACCCGAGTCGAGCTCGTACAGCTGCCACTCCACACGCACCGAGCCCCGGCGGGCGAACTCGGTCTCCAGGCCGACGATTTCGCCCCAGCGCATGCCTGTGTACGCCTTGAGGGTCACCGCGACGAACTCGTCGTCCCGGCCGGAGAGCAAGGCGGCCCGCTCGGCAATCAGGAGGGCGCCGAGCGCGTCCGTGACGACCTTTTCCGGACCGCGGTCGGCGGAGCGGCCGGCCCGCTTGCCCCTCCCCCGGCGCTTGGCGGCGGGGTTCGCGTCGATGAGTCCCTCGTCGACGGCGTCGGCGAGGATGAGGTGGAGCGTGGCCCGCCAGGTCTTGACGCTGGAGGCGGCGTAGGAGGCACGTTCCTTCTTCTCCCACAACGCGACGTCGGTACGGAGAATGCCGGCGAGGGCCTTGTCCTCGAAGTCGGGGAGCAGGTGCTCCTCGATGTGGCGGCGGTAGTTCTGCATCGTGGACGCGGCCAGGTCTTGGGCGTCGTACCAGCGGCTCGCGTACTCGCCGAACGTCTCCTGGCCCAATGACGGGTCACGTACATCGCCGCGCCGGAAGCCGATCTCCGCCTCATCGGCGGCCCGCTTGGCCTCTCGCTTGGTGGCGAACTTGATGGTCGCCCCGGTCGAGTCGACGACCGTGTTGTGCTTTCCGGGCGCCGTCTTGTAACGACCGCGCCAGTAGTTGCTGCGCTTCTCCGCGAAGCCCACTGTTCCCTCCCCTCTTGGTTCGTCGTCAGCTACGCGGTGGTGTCGAAGTCGTCCTGGCGTGCGCGGCGGGGTCGACGGGCGCGGAGGCGGGCGGATGGGGCTGCCGTGCGCGACGGCACCGTGCGGACGGAGGGTGCGACTGGTTCGGGTGCGATCGCCGGCCGCACTTCGTACAGGCGGATGATCTCCGCGAGGTGTTCAGCGGTGAAGCGGTACGAACGTCCGACCCGGGTGAACGGGATGCGTCCCCGGCTGGCCCGGTCCTTGACCCACCAGGCGGAACAGCCGAGGGCATCGGCTATCTCCTCGGGGCGGAACAGTCGGGGGAGGGCGGAGGAGTCGGAGCAGGCTGCGGCCATGGGCGATTGACGCAAGAAGGATCCTCATCAGGTACGGCGGAGTAGGTCGAGGGTTCGACCACGGTTCTGGAGTGGGCAGATGGCCTGTGCGGAGTGGTCGGCGGCGACACTGGCACGCCGCAGGCCGGGCTCGTGCGGCTACGCGGCGGGCTGGAGCAGCACGAGCGGGGAGACGCCGAGGGCGGCGGCGATCGCGACGAGGTCGTCGACGTCGCAGCGGCGGCGTCGGCGCTCGATGCGGGAAATCGTCGTGACGGTCATGGGGTGGCCCAGCGCGGTGGCACGGGCTGCCAGCTGGCGCTGGGCGACACCGCGGGCGGTGCGGGTTCGCTCGATGGCACGGGCGACTCGATTCCCGGCCGGACCGATTTCCAGAGGTGTTGGGGGCATGCATATTTTGTAACTTGGGATCCCCGGTTTGGGTAACCGGGGATCTGCTGCTACATTCCGCCGCTTTGTTGTCAGGTTCCCTACCCTGCCGCCGAAAAATTGCGAAACATAGCAGCGGATCCCCGGTTGACCAAATAATGGCCCGTCAGGTTCGTCGACTGGGGGACCGCCCGCAGGCTGCACCTTTCCAACCTGCATAGATGGAGGACCTAGAGGTAACGGCGGGGGTGCGCGGAGACATTGCCGAAGCGTCGCGACTTGCCCTATTCGTCCCGCCAATTTCCCGAGCTATTTGGTCAACCGGGGATTCGGGTCTACCGTTTTTACACACCCACAGGGACATGTTCGCCGTGAGCTGTTTGCTTTGTCGGTGGAATGCTGGACTTGCGCGAACCAATGTGGCTGTCTTGTCCATGCACCCCGAACGCTGATCCCCGGGGGACACGGCAAGCCCCGGCACTCCAAGGCCGGGGAGCGAAGCTGCCAGCGCCGCACGCCCGCAGGCCGCAACCGTCACACCGCACCCTCCCCTCCCCCACCCGAAGCGGGCTACCCCCTGCCCGCCCGCACCAAGGAGCCGCCACCCGATGAGTCACGACGCCCGCGCATGGGTGTGGGACCACAGCCGCAGCAAGGGCACCGCCCGCCTGATCCTCGTGCTGATCGCCGACCGATGCGTCGATGGCCGCTGCATCGCGTACGCCTCGGTCCCCGCCCTCATGAAGCGGGCCAACGCGTCCCGCAGCGCCGTGCGGGACGCCCTCGACAAGCTGATCGCCAGCGGCGAGCTGGTGTGGATCGAGGATCGCAAGGGCCCTCGCGGCGAGAGGTACTACCACCTCCCCGATGCGGCCCGGTTCCTCGCCGAGCAGGCCACAGCGAGGGACCGGGATCCGGCCCCCACCGGGCCGGAATCCGGCCCGTCGAAGCCACTTGAAGGGGGGCCTGAAACCGGCCCTGGGGACCGGAATCCAACCCCTGGGGGGACCGGATTCCAACCCGGCAGGGGACCGGAATCCGACCCCCAGAACAGTAGAGAACCAAAGATGAACGGTAGTAAGAGCAGCAGCTCTCCGCTCATCCCCGCCGCCCAGTGGCACATCGACGACGCCACCCAGACGTGGCTGCGGCAACAGGGCCACCTCGACCGCCTCGGCGAGCCCGCCCTGCGAGCGGCTGACGAGAAGTGGCGCAACTACCGGGCGGTCTGGGGACCGCGCACCGCCGCCGCCTGGTCCGCCGACTGGCGCGAGTGGATCACCCGCGAACACACTCCCGCTCCTGGCCGCCCGCACCTGCGCTCCCTGCCAGGCGGCGCCTCCACCGGTCCTGCGACCGGAAGGACCCGCGCCGAACAGCACACCACCGCCCTGCTCGACGCCCTCACCGAACTCGAAGCCCACGACACCCCTACCGGAACGGAATAACTACCCTGGACCTCCGAGAGATCGCCATCCTGCTCGCCTACGTCGGACACCTCGACACGCGCACCGCCCACACGGACAGCGGCACTGCCCGTGACCAGATCGCCCAGTGGCACGAGATCTTGGCCGAGGTGCCCTTCACCGCCGAAGGCTGGGACGTCCGCGAAGCGGTAAGGGCACACACCCGCACCTCCGGATTTCGGATCCTGCCGGTGGATGTCGCCCGCCGGTGGGACGCCTACCGCCGCGACCGCCTGGAGCGGCACACTGATCCCCTACCAGTCGCCGACCCGGACAACCTGCCCGAGTGGCTGTCCGAACTGCGCGGCAACCGGCGCGCCGTAGCGGTCGGCGCGGCCGCGCCGTCCACCCTCCACGAGCTCACCGCCGGCCCGCACCCCGACGTCGAGGCCCGCCTGCGCTCCGTCGGATCCGTCATCCCTCCAGCGGCACGTGCCCAGCTCGCGCCCTACCGGCCCACTCGTGCCGGCCGGGAAGCCGACACCGCCGCGGGACTGCCCGACGCTCTCAGCGTCCCGTGCCCGTGGTGCCACGCCCACACAGGCACCCCCTGCCGCATGCGACGCACAGGCCCCGACGGCGCCGCGCGGGGAAACACCCCACGCGCCGTACCCCACCCGGGCCGCTTCGATCTCGCCGCCGCAACCCCCGCCCGGCAGGCGGCTGCACCGCGCCCTGCCCCCGTGGCGGGCACCATCGGCGTCCCCCGTACGGGGCCCGCTCGCTCCGCCAGGCGCTGAGCCACCTGCCCACACGCGGTTCCCGCTCCGGTTCGTCCGCGCTACCGCGTCCCCCTGGCCTCGTAGCCCCGGCCACTCCGCCACCGGCGCCGCCCTCCCACCTCATCGCCCTCACCACACCGCCCGCGCGCGCCCGCATAGCGCGGGCGGGTCTCCGGAGATCCCTGCATGACACCACCCGCCCTGCACTCACTCGGGCACTGGAACGCCACGTCCCTCGCGGGCATCGCCCTCGCACTGGCCTGCTCCGCACTGCTGATCAGGCGACTTACAAAGCAAGGCACGCACCGAAACGGCGGCAGCCGCAAGACCCGATCCCCCGCCGTCACCATCGCCGCGCTGGCCGCGGTCGGCTGCACCGCCTACAGCGCCGACACCAGCTGGCGGTTCGCCGCCAACTATCTGGCCATGGGCAGCACCGTCGAGCGCGCCTTCATGTTCGCCACCGCCGAGCTGGCCCTGTTCGCCACCGCGCTGATGGCACGCCAGAACCTGAACGGTCCGACGCGGGCGCCGGGCGTGCCCGGCGTCCTGGTCTGGGTGATCACCGCAGTGCAGATCATCCCCGCCTACGCCGAGTTCGGGCTCGTCGGCGGCACCGTGCGCGCCTTCGTAGGCCCAGTCATGGCAGCGATGCTGTGGCACCTGGCCATGGGCATCGAACTGCGCCACCGCACACCCCAGGCCGCCTCGCACAGCCTGGCCGCGGTCCTGGTCCGGCAAGCACGCGAACGCATCCTGGCCCGGTTGGGCATCGCCGACCAGGACGCGGACGCCGCCCGACTCATCCGCGAGCGCGCCCTAAGTAAAGCCGTCACTTTGATCCTCCGCGCCGCGACGATGACCGACCAGCAGCACGGAAAGCGACGCGGGCGACGCCTGGCCGATCGCCTGCACCAGGCCCTGGAACGCGCCGACGTCGACGGCGACCCGCTCCAGGACGAGCTGCTGCTGCGCAAGCTCGCCACCCGCAAACAAGCCCTCGCCCTCGCCTCCCTCACCCTGCCACCACGCTGGCACCCCCCGACCCCCCACCCTGCCCGCGACTTCGGGCCCAGCCGCCCGCCCGTCGCTTCCCCGGGAGAACAGAAAGCCAGGCGCCACACACACCCGTCGCAACCGTCGGATGCGGGCAGCGAAGATGCCCACCAAGCTGCCCGCCCGCAAACGGCACCACGGGCAGCGGACACGCCCCGCCCGCAACCCGCCCGCGCGGCTACCGGGCCGCCCTCACGGGCGGAGTCCGGGGTCCGCCCGCCCGACGGCAGCCCACCGCCCACGGGCCTCACCTCTGGCAGCGCCCCGGGCAGGCGCACGCGAAAACGGGCGCCCGGGAAGGGGCAGGAGGACCGCAAACCCCGCGCCACCGAGGAGGCCATCCTCGGCTTCACTCGCCGCCTGTACGAGGAGACCGGAAGCGTCTCCCGCGACCGGGTGGAGAACGCTGTACGCGCCGCCGGCTACACCGTCGCCAGCGACGACGTCGGACGGATCGTCCGCACGTTCAAGAACCAGCCCAAGGCCCCATTCCCGGCCGCGCCCAGCATTCCCACCCCTGATTCCGAAGCCGCAAGCCTCCCCTAGCCACGCCCCGAGATGGAGACCCCGTGCACGACCCGCACCACCTCGCCCCTGCCCCCGATGACACCGGCACAGCGAGCACGAAGTCGCCTAGGCTGACAGACCGTTGGCGACGCGCGTTCGGGATGACTGCCCCTGGCGGAGCCAGTAGTACCCCGAGTCCGACTCAAGGCCGGTCTTCGTGGATCTCCGCCCCGGGGGTGGCGGAGACGGCCCAGCGCCAGGGGGCGCCGGACCGTGAGGTCGGGTCCGAGGGCAGCCCCGACCAGGACACGCTCCACGCTGTCCAGCGCGAGACCCTCCAGGCCGAACGCAGCACCGCGCCTGCCGCCGGCGAGCCGACGGTCAAGAGCGTCCAGCCCACGATCCGCCGCTTCACCGGCAACAAGCGCGGCGACCGCGTCGGCCCGCTGCGCTTCACCGACGACGAACGCCCCCGCCTCCAAGAAGCCGCCGCCAAGCACGGCTACAAGGGCGAATCCGGCTTCGCCGCCGACATCGTCCTCGCCTTCATCAACGGGCGGTTCACCGCCAACCTGCCCCTGTCCGAGGACCGGCGCCGCACGCACGTCTTCCGCGCCCAGGTCCTGCGCCAGTGCAACCGCATCGGCGTCAACATCAACCAGATCGCCCGCGCCCTGAACAGCGACCTCACCCCGCCCGACATACGCCAGCGCCTCGACGACCTCCACGACCTCCTCGTCCTGATCGCCGAGACCCTGCGCGAGCCCGCCGACCCGAGGGAGGTCCGACAGCCGTGATAGCTGCCATCAAGCCCTCCGGCGCCAACACCCGCGGACTGCTCGCCTACCTCTACGGCCCCGGCCGCCACGACGAGCACACGGACCCGCACATCGTGGCCGGCTTTGCCATGCTCGCCATGCCCGACCCCGGCCGCGACGAGAACGCCACCCTCACCCAGCTCGCCCGCTACCTCGACGAACCCGTCCGGCTCCGCAACAGCGAGTTCGGCAGGACGATCACCGACCACGTCTGGCACTGCCCCGTCCGCACCGCCCCCGAGGACCGCCACCTCTCCGACGCCGAGTGGGGCGAGATCGCCCAGCGCATCGTCGCCGCGGCCGGCATCGCCCCTGAAGGCGACGACCTGGCCTGCCGCTGGATCGCCGTACGCCACGCCGACAACCACATCCACATCCTCGCCACCACCGTCCGCGAGGACGGCCGCCGGCCCAAGCTCCACGACAGCGGCATCCGCGTCGGCGACGCCTGCCGGCAGATCGAGAAGGACTACGGCCTGCGCCGCTTGAAGAAGGGCGACCGCACCGGGACCCGCGCCCCCAGCCAGGCCGAGATGCACAAGGCCCAGCGCCTCGGTTGGGAGCAGACCAGCCGTGAATGGCTCCAGGACCGCATCCGCGCCGCCATCCCCCACGCCCGCACGGCCGAGGAACTCCTCGCCTACCTGGAAGCCGACGGGATCGCGGTCCAGGCCCGGCGCGGCCCCTCCGGAGACCTCCTTGGCTACGCCGCAGGCCGCCCCGGTGACCTCAACAAGGACGGCGAACAGGTCTTCCACCCTGGCGGGAAGATCGCCCCTGACCTCACCCTCCCCAAACTCCGCGACCGCCTCGAAGGCGGCCAGCCGGAAGAACACCCCACCGCCCGCCGCAACCAGCCCGCCACCGCCTGGCACCAGGCCACCGAAGCCCTCGATACCTTCCGCACCGACCTCACCGACGACACCCACGCCCAGGCCCACATCACTGCCCTCGGCGAACTCCTTGAAGCAACCGCCCAGAAAGCCCCCACCCACCTCCGCGCCGGACTCCAGGCGGCATCGAAGGCGTTCGCGCGCGCCCAGCGCTCCCAGGTCCGGGCGGAAGACCGTGCCGCCCACGCCATCCGCCATGCGGCCCGCGACATCGTCCACACCGCCACCGGCCCCGACGGCAGCGCCCTCGCAGCCCTCATCGCAGCCCTCCTGTGGGCCGGAATCATCGCCGGCCGCTGGCACGAGGCCAAGGGCCACACTCACCAGGCCGACGCCGCCCGCCAGGCCCTCCACCACCTGCAGGCAGCCGCCGAGCAAGCCCTCACACCCACGCTCGTCGTACTCGAACAGCGTCAGCCGAGGGAGGAAACCCGCCGCACCCTCGCACACGACGTACGCGCCGCCGTCCCCGACCAGGCCGAACGGATCCTCACCGACCCCAGTTGGCCCGCCCTCGCCGCACTCCTGGCCGACGCGGAAGCCGGCGGCCACCAACCCCACCAGCTCCTGAAGGAGGCCGCAGCCCAGCGCGAACTGGGCACAGCCCGCCAACCGGCCCGCGTCCTGATCACCCGCCTCCAGCACACCAGTCGCAACCCCAGCTCAAACCCCCGCGCCGAAGCCGCCCGCCGGCGCACCACGGCATCGTGGATCGGCCAGCCTGGGCACGGCACGCAGCCGCCCACCGTGCCCGCGACCCCGCCGAACCGTCCCCGCCGATGAGCTCCGAGCGCCGCACTCGGCGCCTCGCGCTCCGCCCTCCGCCAGTCCGGGCCCTCCATACATGACAGTCCGACCAGCCGACGCGGTGCGCCGCTACCAGGGCGATAGCCGGGGCGAAGCGCACATACAAACCCGCTCGTGTGCGCACGACAGGGCCGACAGATATAGCCGACGATCCCCGGTCAGCCAAACCGGGGATTCTCCAGACCATCGATACAGGTACCTAACCAACCCACTTGAGGAGCACCTCCATGCCCGCAGTCACCCCTCGCCCTGACGTCATGGCCCTGCTGTTCGACACAGATTTCAAGCGCCCGGCGGATTCCCTCGTCTTCCGCCACCTCGACGGACGCCTCTTCACCGAGGAGGAGCAGGCCATCGTCCGCAACGCCACCATCGAAGAACTCCAGGCCGCAGGCGTCCACGTCGACAACCCCGAAGCCCAAGCGGAGGCAGAGGCAGAGGCAGCCGCGACCACACTGGCAGAGCTCCTGCTCGGGTACGCCGTCAAGCACCACCGAACCCTCGCCGCCCTCATGACCGACGAAGACCTGATCGAGTACGACCGGTTGGGCGTCATCGTCGCTGCGGGAGCCGACAGGTTCCTCCCGCACGACTGATCACAGGGACAAGGCGCCCATGCAGGGAACTCGGACGGCGGCTGGGAGAGCCTCCCAGCCGCCGTCCGCTCTGCGCAGTGCAGCCCGAGAAAGTTGCTACGTCGACGCCTGGGGCCCCGGCCATCTCCGCGCGACCACACCCGTCCGACGAGCGCGCTATGCCTCCGGTGTTCCGTCCGCCGAGATACGGCGGAAGCCGAGGTACGGGAAGAGGGACTCGGGAAGGACGAGGGAGCCGTCCTGCTGCTGGCACTGCTCGAGGAGCGCGGCCACGGTGCGGCCGATGGGCAGTCCTGAGCCGTTGAGGGTGGCGACGAGCTTGGGCTTGCCGTCCTCGCCTCGGGTGCGGATGTTCGCGCGACGGGCCTGGAAGGTGCCGAAGTTCGAGACCGAGGAGATCTCGCGGTACGTGTTCTGGCTCGGGATCCAGACCTCGATGTCGTACGTGAGCTGGGCGGAGAAGCCCGTGTCACCGGCGGCCAGCTTGACGACGCGGTAGGCGAGGCCGAGCTCCTTCAGGCACGCCTCGGCGTGGCCGACCATCGTCTCCAGCGTGGCGTCCGCGTCCGCGGGGTCGACCATCTGGACGATCTCGACCTTGGCGAACTGGTGCTGGCGGATCAGACCGCGTGTGTCACGACCGTACGAGCCCGCCTCGGACCGGAAGCACGGCGTGTGCGCGGTCAGGGCCAGCGGCAGGTCGGCCGGCGGGATGATCTCTTCGGCGTAGAGGTTGGTCAGCGGTACCTCGGCCGTCGGGATGAGGAACAGCTCACGGTCGGCGACGCCGGTCTTGAACAGGTCCTCCTCGAACTTCGGCAGCTGCCCGGTGCCGGTCATCGTCTTGCGGGTGACCAGGTACGGGACCGCGTGCTCGACGTACCCGTGGCGACGGGTGTGAATGTCGAGGAAGAGCGTCGCCAGGGCGCGCTCCAGCGCGGCGCCGGCGCCGCGGGAGACCGCGAAGCGGGGGCCCGACAGCTTCGTGGCGCGGGCGAAGTCGAGGATGCCGGTGCCCTCGCCGAGGTCGACGTGGTCCTTCGGCTCGAAGGAGAAGGCCGGCGGGGTACCGACACGTCGGACCTCGACCGCGAACTCCTCCGAGTCGCCGTCCGGGGCCGCGTCGTCAGGCAGGTTCGGGATGGTCAGGAGGAGCTCGCTCAGCTCCTGCTGGACCTGCTCCTGCTCGGTCTCGATGTCCCGGATCTGGTCCTTCAGCTCGCGGGCGCGCTCCTTCAGCTTGGAGATGTCGCCGCCCTGCTTGGCCGTCTGCTGGACCTCGCTGGCCACCCGCTTGGCCTCCGCCCGCAGCTCGTCGGCTGAGCGGATGCTCTGGTTGCGCCGGGACTGGAGGTCTTCCAGCCGGGACAGGTCCAGGGAGTAACCGCGACGAGCGAGCCGACGAACTGCTTCGGCACCCATTTCAATCAGGGCGCGGGCGTCATGCATGAGGAAGATCCTTTTTATCCAGCGAGTGGGATGGGGATTTCGAATCGACGGTAGCAACGGTCGGGACCTCGCCGATCCGAATTACCGCCAGGCTCGGCCACACAAGATCAGAGGCGGGATGGTGTCGCGTTGTCGTTCGTGGCAGGGTCGCCCCCATGCGGATTTTGGTGATGGGCGGCACCTGGTTCCTTGGTCGGGCGATCGTTGACGACGCGCTTCGACGCGGCTGGGAGGTAACGACGTTCAACCGGGGCCGCTCCGGCGCGGTCGAGGGTTCAGATACCGTCCGGGGTGACCGGACGAGTGCCGATGATCTGAAGCGGTTGGCCTCCCGAGGACCGTGGGATGCCGTGATCGACACGTCCAGCAGCGAGTTCCCGCCCCGTGACGTGCTCCTCGCCACCGACCTCCTGCGGCCGGCCGCAGCCCGGTGGGTGCACGTCTCCACGGTCTCCGTCTATGAGGGGTGGCCGCACCACCCACTCACCGAGGACTCCCCGCTGTTGGAGTGCCCGTCGGACGCCGATGAGTCGTTCGGGCACACAGGCGCCGATGGCAGTCCAACGAAGTACGGGTTCCAGAAGGCTGGCGGAGAGGCTGCTGTGCGCGCCGCCTTCGGGGACGACGCGGTGTTCCTGCGGCCCGGAGTGATCTTGGGACCGGGCGAGTATGTCGGCCGCCTCCCCTGGTGGCTCACGCGTGCCCAGCGCGGCGGGCCGATCGTCGCCCCGGCGCCGGCCACTCAGATGATCCAGCCCGTGGACGTACGGGACGTCGCGGCCTTCGCCGTCGATCAGGCCGCTGGCACCGATCGCCCCGGCCAGGCGTTCAACATCGCCCACCCCGAGGGAATCAGCTGGGCTGGCTTCATCGCTGAGTGCCTGGCCGTCACCGGTAGCACCGGCAGCCCGGTGTGGGCCGATGCGGCGACGCTCACCGCGCACGGTGTGAAGCAGTGGACGGAGCTTCCGCTGTGGCGCACCCACCCCGGGGTGTGGTCCGTCGATGCCTCTCGTGCCGCGGCGGCTGGGCTCCGCTGCCGTCCGCTCGCCGACACCATTGCCGACACCTGGGCGTGGATGCAGGCAGATGGCCGGCCGGTCGAACACCCGCGGTGGGACGAGCACGGAGTGGACCCGGCCAAGGAAGCGCAGATCCTCGCCGCCCTCGGCCAAGAGATGACTGCCCTGCCCAAAGTGGCATCGACGTGGCAGACACGGAATCTGCAGTGAGGACCACCTGCGACACCTGGCTGCGGCAGATCGCCCAGTAGGCAGCCAATCATGTCCCGGCCGCGCCTAAAGTGCCCCCTGGGCCCGAGCGCATCTCGCCGGACCAGAAATAGCAATCCCCGTCGGGGGCCAGCGCAGTTCGGCGCTGACCCCCGACGGGGTATGACCACCTGTCGATGCAATGCCCACTTCGGCAGCCGGGAACGCTCCCGTCCCTAAAGGCTCTCGGCGTTGGTGCGGATGACGAGGGTGATGCGCTCTCCCCGCGTGATCGGCCGTACGCCGTGGATGTGGTCGCGGGTGGCCGGGAAGGCGACCAGGGTGCCGCACGGAGGCTTGATCTCCTGGGCCGGGCTCTCGAAGAACAGCTCGCCCCCGGAGTAGGAGTCCCGTGTGTTGAGCCAGACGAGCAGGGTGAGGTCGCCGCCGACGACGGGCTGTCCGTTGGTCCGGGCCCGCTCGCGCTCGACGTCGGTGACCTCGTCGTGGTGCGCCACGAACCCGACGCCGGGACCGTAGCGGTACACGACCGCCGGCTGGGTCGGTATCCGCTTCGGAACGGCCTGGAAGTGGTCGCGGATGTAGGGGACGCAGTGGGCGATGACCGCTTCCTCCAGCGCCCGCGGGATCTCCACGTACTCGCTCTTGCGCAGCGTCTCGTCGACGACGCCCTGGAAGGTGCGCGGCTGGGCGGTCTCGCTCTTCACGTGGTCCATCAGGGCACCGCAGAGGCTGAGGGGGATGACGCTCTCTGCGAGAAGGGGTAACCGGGTCTTCCAGGTCATTGGGTCTTTTCCTTCCACCAGCGGGTGCCTTCGGGCGAGTCTTCGAGGGTGATGCCCTGCTTGATGAGCTGGTCGCGGATCGCGTCGGCCTCGGCGAAGTTCCTCGCTGCGCGGAGCCGGTCGCGTTCCTTGACGAGGTCGTCGACAGCGGTGTCGCCCTGGTCGGCGCTGGCGATGTCGAAGGTTCCGAAGAGGTCGTTGACGTCCTGGATCAGCCGCAGGGAGGCCGGCCCGGACGGTTCCTGCGTGCGGTTCTGCTCGCGGATGAACTGGAAGAGGACGGCCAGGGCGCCTGGGGTGTCGAAGTCGTCGTCCAGGTGCTCCCGCATCTCCTTCCAGGTGGCGTCGGCACGTGAGGTGTTCGCCGGGCTGTCTGTGTGCGCGGGGTCGATGGTCCGGGCGAAGTTCTCGATCCGGCGGCGTGCCGCACGGGCCTGCTCCAGCGTGGAGTCGTTCAGCTCCATGGAGGAGCGGTAGTGCTGGGAGAGGAACGCGTACCGCAGGGTGCGGGAGTCCGTGCGGGCGAGCGCGTCGCGGATGGTGAGGAAGTTCCCGGTGCTCTTCGACATCTTGTCGCCGTCGACGCGCAGGAGACCGGTGTGCATCCAGTAGCGGGCCAGGGGCTCGATGCCGGAGGCGGCCTCCATCTGGGCCACCTCGGCTTCGTGGTGGGGGAAGATGAGGTCGACGGCGCCGCCGTGCAGGTCGTAGGAGGGCCCGAAGAACGTCTCCGTGATCGCGGTGTCCTCGATGTGCCAGCCCGGTCGGCCCGGCCCCAGTTCGGTGTCCCAGAACGGTTCACCGTCCTTGCGTCCCTTCCACAGAGCGAAGTCGCCCGGGCTGCGCTTCTTGGAGTGGTCGTCGATCCGCGAGACCGAGTCCTCGGGGCGCAGATCGGTGCGGCCGGAGAGCTTGCCGTATCCAGGGAACGAGGCGAGGTCGAAGTACCAGCCGTCATCGAGCTGGTAGGCGTGGCCGCGGGCGATGAGCCTCTTGACCTGGTCCACGATCGCGTCGATGTGGTCGTGCGCCCGTGCGTGGATGTCGACGCGGGTGTTCCCCAGCGCGGCCATGTCCTCCAGGTACTGCTTCTCGAACAGGGCCGCGATGTCCTCCGGAGGCACGTTCTCCTCCCGGGAACGCCGGATGATCTTGTCGTCCACGTCGGTGATGTTCTGGAGGTAGGTGACCTTGTAGCCGCTCGCTTCCAGGTACGCGGCGATGAAGTCGAACTGCGTGTACGTCTTCGCGTGCCCGACGTGGCTGGGGCCGTAGACGGTAGGTCCGCACACGAACATCCGCACCTCGGTCTCCCGCTCGGGGCGGAAATCCTCCGTCCGTCCGGTCAGTGTGTTGTGGACCTTGATCGCCATCGTTCCTCCTGGGTGAGCGGATCACGCAGCGTACTGACGCGCTGACAACAGCGTCTAATTGGAATCGTCGTACTCACCTCAGGAGACGAATCGGGGGAAGGGACGGTCAACGAAGACCGATGCGTGTTCCCCGAGAATGTGGTGGTTGGCCCGCTGGTACGCCTTGCGCACGGTCTCGATGGCCCGGGTGCTCAGGTCCATTCCGGCCGAGCGGCAGAACGCCTCCAGGGCCTCGCACCGGCGCTCCAGGTCGACCATCGACAGGGGGTCGCACTGCTGGGCCTCGATCAGAAGGTTTTCCTGCTCGGTGCTGATCAGGCCCAGTGCGCCGAGGGAGTGGAGCTTCCACTTCATGTTCGGCAGCAGCCGGCCCGAGCGGGCGTACAGCCAGTCCACGATCTCGTCCAAGGCGCCCGACAAGACGAAGTGGCCGGTGGGTGTCCCGACGCGACGCGCCATGCGCAGGGGGATCTCGCGCACGTCCCAGGTGATCCGGTTGTGGAGCCGGCGGGTCTCGCCCTCCAGCCGCCAGAGCTGCTCTTTCGTCTTGCGGAAGATCAGCGCCTCGAAGGCGTTCTCGCGGTCGAGCAGCGGTTCGCCCTTGTTCGCGTAGGCGTCGCACTTGTCGCTGTTCCACGTCGTGCGCGGGTCGGCCTCGTACTGGAACAGGAGCTGGTGGACGTTGACCTCCATGCGCCCCCAGGGAACCGGCAGGTAGAAGCTGAACTCGGGGACCCAGGCGGGGAGCCGTTCGCGGACCAGGGCGTACGTGTCCGCCGGTGACGGCCTCCACTCGTCCTCCTTGAGCGGGACGTCGAGGACGACGGCGAGGTCGAAATCGGAGTCGGTGCTGAATCGTGTGACGTTGTTGGGCGCGACGGCCGAGGAGGAGAGGACGTAGAGCGCCTGGACCTCGGGCATGGACTGGAGGGTGTCGAGGAGGCCGGCGGCTGCGGCGCGGGCCTGCATCTTCAGGTCTTCCACGAGAACTCCTTTGTCAGATGATCGGGCGATCCATCACGGCGCGGAGCGCCGGGACGAGATCCGGAGCGACACCGCCATGGGTGCGCTGGATGTGTGCGAGCGAAGGGCTGCTGTTCCCCTCGATGACCACCGGCCCACCAGGAGTGACCGCGATGTCCCAGCCGATGAAGGGCACCTGCGGGAACAGGCGGGCGCAGCGGGTGGCCAGCTCACGGACCTCTCCGATGTGGGCGATCCTGTGGCCGGCGAACGGCACGGTGCTGACCTGGTGGCACGTCTGGGCGTTGAGGTACCGGTCGTAGCCGTGGCGGTCCAGTTCCCCGTTGGGGTGCACCCGGATCTGCAAGCCGCCGTCGGCCGAGTTGTCGGTCGTGCTGTCGACGCCGCCGAGCTTCAGCATCATGTACAGCACCTCGGCGGTGCCGTCCGTCAGCAGGGTGATGACACGGAAGGTGTTGAGCGCGTAGGGATTCAGCACGTCCAGGTCGTGGTGCTGCGGTACGTGGTGCTCGACCAGCCAGGTGCCCCACCGCTGCGCGTAGGCGGCGAGGTCGAACTCGTCCTCGCCGGGCCGCACGATCACGACTCCAGAGCCGCCGCTGGAGTAGCGGGAGGGCTTGAACACCACGCGCCCGAAGCCGGAAGCGTGATCGAGGACGGCCTCCAGCGGAACCTCCTCGCCATCGGAGGTGACGCCTGCACGGCCGTTTCCGCTCGCGATCAGTGGGGACTGCGGGATGCCGGCGGAAGCGAGGATCTTCTTGCAGACCACCTTGTCGTCCAGGTCGATGGTGTCCCGGTTCACGCGGGGCAGGAGGCGGTGGAACAAGGCGGTCTCCGGCAGGTACGCACACGCCCGCTCGGAAGAAACCTCGCGCCGGTACCCGCCGTAGCGGAAGTAGTGGAACGGCAGGCAGCGCCACCGCGCGGAGACCATCACCAGATCCCGAGCGATACGGGCCATGCTCTTCCGGCCCTCGTCGCGCAACATCGTGGGAAGGTGCTCGCGGCTCATCTGCCGCACCTGGTAGGGGAGGAACCGCAGGCCGGATACGCGGGGAAGAACCCGGGTACGGAACCACTCTTCGCTCATCGCCTGCCGGTGGTTGAAGCCACGGTTCGCAGTGCGGGTCATGTCGCTCCTCCGATGTCTCAGTAGTCCGGGGTTCCGGCGATGGCCAGGGCGAGGACCACGGCGGTGACAGCGATGACGTAGGCCAGGACCGCTAATTGCTGCTTCATCGGGCGGGCTCGATGTCGCCGGCCGCGGTCGACCAGAGGCGCCCGGTGTTCATGGGGTGTCCGCCTGTGGCGTGTCTTCCCACGGGGACCACCCCGAGGAGGCGTCGGCGACATCGCGGCGCCGCTGCAGCTGGCCGAGGGTGCGGCGGGGCACGACGTCAGCGGTGTGCACGAGGAACCCGCCCCGGTCTCGGATGAGGACACCGAGGCCGGCGAACTGGGCGGTGTCGGCAGCGACATGGGAGAGTGAGCTGACGATGATTCCCCGGATCATCCCGGTGGACAGGGCGGTCGTTATGGCCTGCCAACCGGGCCGCTCGTCGAGCAGCACCACAGGGTCGGTATCGAACCACGCTCCGGCAACATGCCAGTGGCGGGCGTCGGCGTAGTGGCGACCGCGCTTCTCGCCGTCTCGGACGGCAGTGGCGGTGGCAGAGCAGGTGTAGACGGCGACGGGTACGTGCCCGAGGCCGCCGATCGGGTTGTTCGGCATGCCCATAAGGCTGCTGCGTAGAGGTACGCGGGCCCAGACACGGCCCGTGGCAGCGCCGACAGTCCGTGCCGGGTTCCGGTACCACGGGGCGTGGCAGCGTGGGGACCGGCGGTCGAGCATGTGCAACGCCCCGTAGTAGTCGGGCAGGTGGCGGCCTGCCGACTGCTACGGGGCGTGGTAGTTGGACCGCGGGTCAGCGCACCCCGAGGGGGACCCCGGCGACGTTGGCGAGACCGCGGAGACGCCCGACGGAGACTCCGGCGAGCCGGCCGATGATGACGCCGGGGAGCATCTGGTGGCGCACCCAGCCGGGGGCCATCGTGCAGACGGCTTCGAGGGTGTCGGCGGCAGCGTCCCAGCGGCGGCACTCCACGTGGGTGAGGGCGACGTCCAAGCCGTAGCGGGCGCGAGTGGCCAGTGGCACGGTGTCGTCCAAGCGGACGGTGTCCATGAGGCGCAGCGCGCCGGAGGTGTCGCCGAGTGCCACGGCGATGCTCATGGCCTGCGTGGCGGCGTACATGGGCCCGTACGGCTGGGCGTGGTCGCCGCGGGCATGTTCATCCCCGATGCGGGCAGCCACGGCGTGGGCCTGGGAGAGGTACTCGCGGGCGCTGTCCGCGCTCGCACCGCCTCGCGATGCGGCCACGGCGGCGTTCGTGACGAGCTGCCCGTACACGCTCAGTCGGTCGGGGTCGTGCTCGCTCATCTTGGGCTCGATGCGGTCGGCCTGCGCCGCGGCAAGGGCGAAGCCCTGCGTGGTGCGGCCGTCGCGCAGGTTGACCCACGCCGTCGTGGCGGCCAGGTGGGCGTCGCGGAGGTCGTCCCCGGCCTGCACCGCGATTTGGCGACCGTACGTCAGCGCCGCGTAGGCCAGATCGCGGGAGCCCAGCACGTTGGCGGCCATACCCGCCGTCTGGAACGTGTCGATCAAGACACCGCCAGCGGCCTCCCGCTCAGCGTGGTCGGCGGCATCGAACCGGGCCTTCGCCTCGGGGAGGAGCTGGCCCAGGAGCGTCCCAAGCTCGGTGTACCGGCCTGCCCAGTAGGCCTCGTCCGCCCGGCGGACGGCGGCGCGCAGCTCCTCAACGGTGCCTGGCTCGACGTCGGCGGGGATGCCGATGGCGGCGTCATGGGTGGCCGCGGACACCATCCGAAGCGCGGCCCGCTCGTCGCGGTCCATGGACCGGCGGGGTGCCTGCTGGCCGAGAAGTACGGCGATGTCCGTGCCGAGGGCGTCGGCTATGGACAGCAGCGACGGGAGCGACGCGGTACCGCCACGTTCCAGCTTGCGGACCACGCCCACGGACACGGCGGCGGCTTCCGCTAACTGCTCTTGGGTCATCCCGCCGCGCAGCGTCTTCAACCGCTCAGAGGTGGTGTACTCCGACCACTGCATGTTCCAGCACCTCCGTGTGATTGGCCTCATACGGACGGTACTGGCAGGAGTGGCGGGGCCGACAGCCTTTGATCAGCCGGAAGTTGGGGTCACGCGGCAAGAACCGCGCTGACCCCCAGAAGGGCCTCAAGCTCCGCTACGGCCTCGTCCTCATCGGTGGCGTGGACGGTGGTGATGCCCAGCTCTGCGGCCGGCGGAAGGTTCACCGCGTGATCGTCCACGAACACGCACTGCTCGGGAGGCAGGCCGATGCGGTCCAGGGTCAGCCGGTAGATCGCCGGGTCGGGCTTGGCCATGCCGACCAGCTCGGAGACGACGTGCACATCGAACAGGTCCCAGATTCCGACGTGTTCGTACGGGTTGAACGGGTCCAGGCCGAAGCTGTTGGACAGCAGTGCGACCCGATGACCCGCAGCCCGTGCCGCACGGGCAAGGGCCGCCATCCGGCGAGCCGCAGGTACCCCGGCCCACGCTCGGCCCATCAGGTTCACCGGGTCTACGTGCGCACCCAGCAGGGGGGCAGTCCCCTCGTTCCACTCTGCCTGCCCTATCTCCCCTACCTCCAAGGCCGTGTACAGGCGCCGACCCTCGGGGTGGTCGTTGAGGGTGTTGCGCCAGGCCTCCGGGGCCAGCCCTTCGGACACGCACCACGCACGGTGGACAGCGAGCGGGCTGGCTGTGAGCACTCCGGCGAAGTCGAGGATCAGGCCGAGCTGTTCCTGCCTATAGGTGGTGTCCGTGTTGCGCGGCATCCGGTGACCGTCCCCTCCACGATTGGTCTCACCGGGGACGCTACCGCGCACTCGGGCACACGCAGTATTCGAGAAGGCCCCGCGCTCGCCGAGGTGCCGCTTCCTCTTCCCGGCATGAGCCAATTCTCCCCGTCGGCGCTGGTCGGTTCAGCCGTTCTCCATGTCCGCTCCCGCACTCCCCACCTGGGGTCCTGGCGCAAACTGGGGAAGGTTTCGGTGCTGATCAAGGAGTTCGATGCGATGAGGAAGAGCCGACCTGGAGCGGACCTTTAAGGAGTGCCGTGAACCTGCTGCCGTCTGCCACAAGTACGGATGCCCAGGGCCAGCAGCCTCGCCTTGCCGTGCTCCCGATCGGCTCCTTCGAGCAGCACAGCCACCATCTCCCGCTAATCATCGACACCGTGATCGCCTGCATCTTCGGCCAGGAAATCGCTGACACCTACCTGGTCCACCTACTCCCGTCGATCACGATGTCGTGCAGCCACGAGCACTCCGCATTCCTTGGCACCGTCAGCGCGAAGACCCTGTACGTGTCAGAGGAGCCGGGATGCCCAGCGAGGCTGCGAGCCTCCCGCCCAGTGACAGAAGGCGCGACCGGGCGACAGCTATCGCGATCACTCTCAATCAGCTCGCTGACGCAATGAAGCCGACGGCGGCGGCGGAAATCGAAAATGTGTGCGCTTATCCGGCTTTGTCAGTGCTCCCTACTACGGTGAGCGCAGCCAGCCGGGTTCGAGCCGGGCATGGCACTGAATCCATCTGGCCGGGGTAGGGATGCGTGGACTTCGACGAAGTATCTGGCCTTTTCAAGCACCCGGCGTGGCAGCTGCTGCGGGCCGGCAACGCGCCGCTGGTCCTGGCGTTCTGCGGCACGGTGTTCGTCGACGAGAACGAGCGGGGGGTGTCCGAGGGCGTCCTGGTCTCCCGCTTGGACGATCAGCTGTATGACCTCAACGAGCGGGCACTCGGCTCGTACCCGCGGGCTGCTTCGGAGTATTTGACGGAGTGGACCAACAACGGCTGGCTGCGCAAGTACTACCCGCCCGGTGAAGACGAGCCGCATTTCGATGCGACCAGCGCTTTGGAGAAGGCCGTCGCGTGGGTCCGGGCCCTGCCCGCGCGCTCGTTCATCGGTACCGAGTCCCGTCTTGGCACCATCGTCGACCTGCTGCGACAGATGGCCTTCGGTACGGAGATGGATCCGCAGGCACGCATCGACGAACTCAGCCGTGAACGGGATCAGATCGATACCCAGATCGCGCGGCTGCGTGCGGGTGAGCTCGATGTGCTGACGCCGGTCGCCCTGCTGGACCGGTACCAGCAGGTGGAGGGCATGGCGATCGACCTGCTGCGGGATTTCCGGGAGGTCGAGGGGAACCTGCGGGAGCTGGACCGGCGCTTCCGCCAGGACGTGGCGGGTGCCGAGGGCGGCAAGGGCGAGCTGCTGGCCTCTTTCCTCATGGACCGGGAGATGATCGCCGAGTCGGACCAGGGCCAGAGCTTCCAGGCGTTCTTCGACTACCTCCTGTCGCCTCGCCGTCAGGAGGAGCTGCTGGATCTCCTGGAAGAGGTGAACCAGCTGCCGCAACTGGACGGCAAGACCAACAAGAACCTCCTCAAGATTCCGCGGGCGTGGCTCGAAGCGGCCGAGAGCACCCAGGACACCGTCCGGCAGCTCACCGAGCAGCTGCGCCGGTTCCTGGCCGAACGGGGGCGGGAGGAGGACCGCCGGGTCCTGGTCCTGGCACGCTCCATCCAGCGCCACGTCACAGCGCTGGACGCCCGCCGCGACCTTCCGGGAATGGAACTGGAGGTCCCGCATGTGGACCTCGTCCTGCCGATGGAGCGGCGCCTGTACATGCCGGTCGAGCGGGCGGAGCTGGACAGCGCGGTGGAGGAGTCGTCCGACGACGGGGTGGACGTGGATGTCTCCGAGCTGTTCGCCGGCCTGCACGTGGACGGCGAGGTGCTGGCCGGACAGGTGCTGGCACTGCTCGAAGAGAGCCCGAGCCGTCAGGCGAACCTGGCAGCGATCGTCGATCGTTTCCCGCTGACGCTGGGGCTTGCTGAACTCTTGACGTACTTCCAACTGCAGCGCCCTGGGCTGGATGTGGTGATCGACCCCGAGCACAGCCGCGAGGTGGTCTACGAGCGCGTGAATGCACCGGGACACACCGTGGCCACGGTGCCGCAGGTGACGTTCGTGCTCAACGAGGGCGGCACGGCCGCCGGAGAGGTGGAACAGGCGTGAGCGACGCACTGTCCGTGCCCGTCGTGCACCTGCTGAAAGCGGGTGTGCTGTACCAGAGTGATGCGCCGGCGGTCTGGGAGCAGATCACCGCGCATCAAACAGCGATCGGCGACTACCTCCGGGTGATCGGCCTAGACCTCGTGGTCGACCTCGCGGAGGGCTACGCCTACACCCGGCAGCTCGACCCGGAGGCACGCGACGACGGTGTCACGATGCCTCGGCTGGTGACCCGTCACCGGCTCTCCTTCGCTGTCAGCCTGATGCTGGTCCTCCTCCGCGGGCGTCTCGCGGAGAGCGACGCCACCTCGGGCGACACCCGCCTGCTGCTGTCCCGCGACGACCTCGTCGAATTGGTCCGCGGCTTCCTGCCGCCGCGCAGCAACGAGGCACAGCTGGTCGATCAGATCGACAGCCACATCAAGAAGCTGTGCGACCTGAAAGCACTGCGCCAGACCAAGCAGCCCGGCATGTACGAGGTCCGGCGGCACATCAAGGCCCTCGTCGACGCCCAGGTCCTCAGCGATTTCAACGACCTGCTTTCCACCTACCGCGACACCATCACGCCGGAGGGCGACGCATGAGCATCACCACCCCGGCAGCGTCCCTCATCCCCCGGCAGCAGGGGCCCGCCGATGGCGCTCTCGGTGTCGGCCCGGGCTTCCGGCTGGCCAGTCTGGAGGTACTCAACTGGGGCACGTTCCACCGGACCATCTGGGGCTTCGGGATCGACGGCCGCAGCGCGCTGCTGACAGGTGGAGTCGGTTCCGGCAAGTCCACGTTGGTGGACGCGATGACCACCCTGCTGCTGCCGGCCAACAAGATCGCCTACAACAAGGCCGCCGGCGCCGACGCGAAGGAGCGGAACCTGCGCTCGTACGTGCTCGGCCACTACAAGACCGAGCGGGTCGAGGCGACGAACAGCACCCGCCCCATCCCTCTTCGCGGCTCCTCCTCCCACAGCGTGATCCTCGGCGTGTTCACCAACTACACCCTCGGACTCCACGTCACCCTCGCCCAGGTGTTCTGGGTTCCCGACGCCAACACGGGGCAGCCGGACCGGTTCTACGTCACCGCCGATACCTCGATGTCCATCGGCGCGGACTTCACCGACTTCGGGAGCGACATCAACGACCTGCGCCAGCGTCTGCGGCGCAACGGCGCGACGATCCACAACAGCTACCCGCCCTACGCGAAGACCCTGCGCCGCAGCCTCGGCATCCCCAGCGACCAGGCGCTGGACCTGTTCCATCAGACGGTGTCGATGAAGGCCGTGGGGAGCCTGGACGAGTTCGTCCGCGAGCGGATGCTCGAACCGTTCGACGCCAAGACCGAGGTCGACAAGATCGTCGCGCACTTCAACGCGCTGACCGCCAGCCACAACGAGGTCGTGCGTGCGAAAGCGATGATCGACGTTCTCGGGCCGATCGTGCAGGCCTGCAACAGGTGCGACGAGATCCAACGTGACATTGACGCGCTCAAGCAGCGCCGCGACGTCCTCCCTGTCTTCTTCGCCCAGCATCGGCGTGACACCCTGGGGAAACGCGACGCCGAACTGGTCGGCCGCATCGAGGAGCTCGCCACACAGCAGGACCGGCGCGAGACGGACCTTGAGCGGCTCCGTCAGAGTGCCGACACCCTTCAACGCCAGATCGACGGAGCCGGCGGGGAGAAGCTCGTCCGACTGGACGCCAGGATCGGGGAACTATGTGGCGAGCGTGACCGGCGCCGCGGCCGAGCCGGCGAATACACGGGCTGGCTCGGTACGGCCGGCCTGGAGCCGGTCGGCGACGCGGTGTCGTTCCGTGAACGCTCCGGCCAGGTCGCCGAGGCTCGTGCGCATGCCACGCGGCTGGAACAGCAGGAACGCGAAGAACTCGACGCCTTGGCTGTGGATCGCCACCACAACAACAAGGAGACGGGTGAAATCCGGCAGGAGATCGCCAGCCTGCAGAGCCAGCGCTCCAGCATCCCCGCCAAGCTCCTTCAACTGCGGCAGAACCTCTCGGCCGCCGCAGGCGTCACCGTCGAGGAGCTCCCCTTCGCGGGAGAACTGATCCAGGTCCGCGACGACGAAGCCGTCTGGGCCGGAGCAGCCGAACGTGTCCTGCGCGGCTTCGCACTGTCCCTCCTCGTCCCCGAAGCCCAGTACACCCGGGTCTCGGAGTGGGTGAACGGACGGCACCTCGGACTGCGCCTGGTGTACTACAAGGTGCCCGCCCAGGTACCGGCCGCAGAGCTGCCGCAGGACCGGGACCTGCTGACCGGCAAACTCGAACTCCGGCACGACAGCTGGGCGCGCTGCTGGCTCGCCACACAGCTGAACACACGCGCTGACTACGTGTGCGCGGCCGACCTGGACGCCTTCACCCGCTCCGCCCGGCCCGCGGTGACGCGGCAGGGCCTGATCAAGGGTGGTGGCGGCCGGCACGAGAAGAACGACGCCTCCCGCATCGACGACCGGAGCTCCTGGGTCCTCGGCTGGTCCAACCAGGCGAAGCTGGACGCGCTCCTCGCCAAGGCCGCCCAACTCACCAAGAAGAGCGCAGCCATCACCGCGCGGACCAGCGAGGTCGCGCAGCGGCAGAAGGAACGAGCCGGGGTGGGTGAGGCCTTGACGCTCCTCGGAAGCATCTCCTCCTACAACGATATCGACTGGCACACGTCGGTTGCCGAGCTCGAACAAGTGGAGCATCAGAAGAGGGACCTCGTGGCCGAGGTCGGCCTCGACAAGCTCACTGCGGAACTCCTTCGGACGGACACCGAGATCGAGCTCGGTCGAGCCGCCGTTCGCGCCGGCGGGGAGAAGCTCGGCGGCATCCGGAACGAGCGCAGCAAGGTGACGGCCCAGCTTTCGGCGACCTCCGCGATTCTCGAACAGTCCGACCTCACCGCCCTGGCAGGGCACTCGGGCGCGCTGACGGCCTTCCTGCCCCCTTCAGCTCCGGAGGGGCGGTACCTGGAACTGCTGCAGACGGCGGAGACCCAGTCGTTCGCGAAGATCAGCCGCACCGTCGAGAGCCAGCAGCGGGCCCTCCAGAATGCCGCCAGCGACGCCACGGCGATGATGACGTCCTTCCGCGCCACCTACCAGCAGGACGCGAACGACCTTGACAACACCCTCGGCTCCGCCAAGAACTACCGCGCGCTCCACGACCAGCTGGTCAGTGACGATCTACCCAGGTTCGAGGCCCAGTTCCAGCACTACCTGCGCACGAACGTCATCCGCGACATCGCCTCCTTCCAGGCCCGCCTGCGCGCCCAGGAACAGGAGATCCGCGAACGCATCGGCATCATCAACGAATCGCTGAAGGAGATCGACTACGGCCCCGGCCGTTACGTCCGCCTCAACGCCGTGCCCACCGTCAACGTCGAGATCCGGGACTTCCGGCGCGACCTGCTCGAATGCACTGCCGACGCGCTCGCCACCGAGACCGACAACGCGTACACCGAGGAGAAGTTCCTACAGGTCAAGCGCCTCATCGACCGGTTCAAGGGCCGCTCCGGGGAGGCTGAGAGGGACGCGGAGTGGACATCCCGTGTCACCGACGTCCGCCGGTGGTTCACCTTCTCCGCCAGCGAGTGCAGCCGTGCCGACGACACCGAGTACGAGGTCTACTCGGACTCCAGCGGCAAGTCCGGCGGCCAGAAGGAGAAGCTCGCCTACACCATCCTGGCCGCCTCCCTGGCCTACCAGTTCCGCATCGACCCCGAGGCGAAGAACGCGAGGACGTTCCGGTTCGTCGTCATCGACGAAGCGTTTGGGCGCGGCGACGACGACGCCGCCCACTTCGGCCTCGGTCTGTTCCACCGGCTCGGGCTCCAGCTCCTCGTCGTCACCCCGCTGCAGAAGCTCCACGTGATCGAGCCTCACGTCAGCCGCGTCGGCTACGTCTACAAGTCCGACGAGATCCAATCACGGCTGACCACGCTCACCATCGAGGAGTACCGCGAGCAGAAGGCAGCGATTCACCATGCGGCTTCTCAGCCGGAGGCCCGGTCGTGACCCTGCCGCAGTGGACCGGTCCCGACCAGGTCGTCGCCGTACTTCGCCGCAGGTGGACCACCGGGCTCTACCTCGCCGCAGCCGCGCAGAACCTTCTCTTCGAGCCCATCGGCATTCCACTCAAGGGCCCCATCGCGGCCGACGCCACCGGGCACTACGAACAGGCACGGGTGTGGGCGGAATCATGGGCAGTTGGCCGGCATCCCCATCTGCGGATCCAGACGAAGACCATCGGGGGCCGCAACAACACTCCGGCGAACACCATCCCCGAGCGGGTCTGGGTCGACACCCGCCAAGACCTCTGGTTCCTCCTCGGAGTCAGCGCGCAGGTCGACCTGTTCGACGACCTCCATACCTGCACCGCCCTGCAGGACCCCCACCTCGCCCAGTGGATGGCCACCCACCCGATGAAAGTGCTCCAGGCCCATACCCACTGGCAGCAGCTCGTCGATACCGTGCACTGGATCCGGGACCACGAAAGCGGCCCGATCTACCTCCGACAGGTTGACGTCCCCGGCGTCGACACCAAGTTCATCGAGACCAACAAGGGCATCCTCGGCGAACTCCTCGGCCACGCCCTGCCCACCGACCGCATCCACACCAGTGCTCCGAAAGGAGACTTCGCCGCGCGCTACGGCTTCCTCACCAAGCCGCCCTACGTACGCTTGCGCTACCTCGGCAACCAGCCAGGCCCGTTTAGTGAGATCACCGTCCGCGCGAACGAGCTCACCGCACCGCCCCCGGGCACCCGCACCGTCTTCGTTCTCGAAAACGAGATCACCTACCTGTCCCTGCCCGACGTCCCCGGCGCCATCGCCATCCTCGGCGCCGGCTACGCCGCCGCACTCCTGCGGTACCTGCCTTGGCTCGCCGACGTCGACCTCCGCTACTGGGGCGACATCGACACCCACGGCTTTGCGATCCTCAGCCAGGTCCGCCGCCACTTCCCCCACACCCGGTCTTTCCTGATGGACCGCGAAACTCTTCTCGCCCACAGGGCGCACTGGGGTGAGGAGAAGACCCAGACAGCCGAGACACCCGCCTACCTCACCTCGGACGAAGCCGAGGTGGACCGAGAGCTACGCCTCGGCACCCATCGGCCACATCTCCGCCTGGAGCAGGAACGCATCCCCATACGGACGGTCACGCGAGCTCTCGCCGCGTCAGGGTCTATCTAGCCGTTCACCACTGGACACACCCGGCCTCGACTCTGACAGAGCCAAGCTAGAGCCCAAGGCGCATCAGTGCACCCAACAAGCCTGCATGGGGCTGGTGTTGTGCCCATTGCGACACTCAGGCAGGGACCATATTGCCGAGCATGTCGCGCAGAGCGACGTCGATGCCGTTCGGTGCGGCCTCGGCCATCTGACGGAGATCGATCTGCTTGACGTAGCGGTAACTCTGCGGCGGATGAAAGGAACCCACCGCCCGGAGGGCCGTGAGCGGGACCGGTTCCCGGAAGGTCACCGGATCAGCCAGCGTGAGGCCACTGGCCCGGCTCGCACCACTCATGTACGCGTCGTACTCACGCCGACTGATGCCCGCCTGCGTGCGGCTGGTCGACCACACCTCGCGGGGAGACGCCACCTGGACCGAAGCGATGCGGGCTGCGCCGACGATGGCCATCGTCGGCGCGGTGGCGTACAGGAGGACGGGGATGCCGGGAGGCGCGGCGATACGCTGCCGCCGCACTTCCACCGTCTTACTCCCGGCGAGGATGGCGGTCGCGAACCGAGGGTGGACGGACAGCAGCATCGCGCGTTCCGGATCGTTCACGTCTTTCGGTGCCCCTCTTCGTAGACCGCCTGGAACAGCGTGCCGTTGATCTTCGACAGCTGTTGCAGCGACAACGCTAGCCCCAGATCCTCAGCCAGCACACACAGGCGCCTGTAGGACACTGGCTCGGGGAAGAGCTCGGTGTCCGAGAACCTCAACGCCATTGCCCTGCCGTAGGGTTCGGCCGCCTTCCGAACTTCTCCCCGACCATATACGCCCAGGTGTTCGAATTGCGAGTGGAGGGTGTCGGGATCATCGATCACCACCTCATCCAGGCGGGAGCAACCGATCACCATCTGTCCTTGCTCACCGGGGTTGCCCCGGCTTACGTACCAGAGAAGGCGGCCCGGAACGCTCTCGTTCCGGTGGCCAGGGGAGCGGTAGTAGACGTGCTCGCGGCTGATTCCGAGGACCTCGTCCCTCGGCAACAGCATGGTGGGGAAGTCGAACAGGTCGGCAGACCAGCGGGGCTCGATGGGCACGATGAACGACGGCAGTCCGGAATCCATGACCTTCGCCGGCCACCAAGCGCGCTCAGCGACACTCGCTACCTCGGCAGACAGGCCAGCGGGCAGGTCGGGCACCGTGAGAGCCGAGCGCTGCGCAATGTCAGCGGCGGCGCCGGACACCTCCGAGGCGGCGCCGCAGACATCCACGAGCAGGGCGGTGAGGCCGTCTGTATGAGCGGCGAATCCGTCCGCGCCCGCCGCCGCCTTGGCCGCCGCCGACGGGTACGGGTCGGTGATCCGGATGACCTGTGCCCCGCGCTCACGGCCGAGGCGCTTCAGCATGAAGAGCAACTGCCGGGCCAGTGTCTCTTCCAGAACATGGCCGGCCGTGCGCAGAACGGGAACGTTCAGGGTTCTGCCGTCGAGAGCCCATACGTACAGACCAACTGGCTGCCCCTCTCCGTCCCGTAGCAGCTCCCGTCGCCACAGGATCGTGCCAGGGCCAAAGCTCTGCAGACGCCGCTCGAAAACAGGCGCGCCCTCGCACTCCCCTTGCTCGAAGAAGGGAACCAGATCTGCCTCGCTGCCGACAGCGACCTCTTCCGCCGAGAACACGGTGCCCATCAGGTCCCTGGGCCGGTAGACCTGCGCGTGCCTCAGCTCATCGACATGGAGGGTGACGGCGGAGGGCGCCACCACCCTGACTCCAGCGACGTCCCAGGCGACATCAGCCATATCCGCAAGCCCTGGGTCCCGCGTCACCAGCAGCTGCAGGCCGGTGCAGGAGGTCTCGGCCACGTACCGCAGCCGTGCACGGGTTCGCGCATCGGCCGGTACGTCAGGGAGTGTGCCGGCCACGGCGGCCATGAGTTCCGCGTACCGGGCTGCCACCGCCTCCGGGTCCGGGGTGATCTGCCGAAGGCTCGACAGGTCGGCGCGTCGGTGCTGCCTCGCGGCGCTGTCGGCCATGTCGTGCACGTCATGCAGGAGCTGTGGCGTGAATGCCAGTTCGACGAGATCGGTGAGCCAGCCGGCCTCCAGAGCGCGGGCCTCCTCGACCTCCCGTTGGGACCCGCGTCCGCTCAGGCCGGCGAACACCGTACGGTCCACGGTCACCACCAGCAGAGCTTCGCTCTCAGCCTCCGAGAACAGGTCCTGATGCCCGAGGTCCAGCCACCAGGAGTCCAGGGTCTTCCGTTTCAGGCCCCGCCCCAGCCCCTCACCACGGGGCACAAAGCCCAGGCTGGTCCACATACCGCTGAGCTCGTAGTCGCGTCGGCACCTCACCTTGATGGCGAGGCGGTGGGACTGACGCTCCCGGATGGTCTGCACCAGTTGGCGCGCTACGCGCTTGCCGCGATGCTCCTCAGCCACGCATAGGTGAGCCAGCCTCACGTACGGGCTCCGCTTCGGCAGTCCGAAGAGCGCGTAGCCGATGACCCGCTCGCCCTCCAAGGCTACGAGCAGGCCGCCCTCGTCCGCGGCCTGCTGGTATGCGGGTGGGGTCAGCAGCCCCAGCCGTTTGGTGTAGCGGTCCCCGAGTGCCACGGCAGCATCAATCAGCTCCGATTGTTCTCCCGACACCAGAACCACGTTGACCGTCATGAGCTCCCCCTTCGGATCGCCAGGCCCCGATGCTGCCGATCTCTGCTGTCCTGCTCCCCACTGCACACCTCGGCGATAGCTGCCGGACAGTCCTTTTTTGATCAGTTCCGGCCCGGGCGGCCGGATCGCTCCTCTCGGCACACGGGCGCCGCTCAGGAACCCCCTTGTCGGCTCGGCCCGTATGGACTCCAGCCCCTGAGGAACGGCTTGAGGTCTTCGGCCTCCAACCCACGTGTCTTCGGCATGCCGGGCAGGACAACGAGTGGGTCAAGGGATCGCGCGTATCGGCGGGCCCAGTCAAGCCACCGTCGAGCATCTGCCAGCCCGCTCCCCTCCGGCCCCGCCTCAGCAAGGCGCCTCTCCAGCGCGTGGCAGTACTCATGCAGGAGCCGGGAATCCCGCCAGGCTTCCGACTGCTCGCGCAGGACTTCTGCGAGCTGCGCTTCGACGGCCCTGTCCCGGGCCTCATCCATGGCCGCTGTCCATAGCGCCTTGCGCTCAGCCGCAGCCCGCTCCTCGTCCGCCTTCCGCCGCCCGTCGTCGACGGCTCGCAGTTCGATCTCTTGGAGGACGGTTCCGAGGACGTCCTCCAGTTTCCAGCGCTTGCGATCGGCCCACTTACTCCGGCGCCCCGAGCGGCTGTACGGCAGCTCGATCATCAGGACGACCGATCGCTCCGGATCCAGCGACTCCGGGTACTCCCGCTTGATCGTCATTCGGCAAGAGAAACCGTCGACAGTCAGCTCCACGTACCCTTCCCGACGCGCGGCTCATTGTCCGTGTGTGGGGGAACGCTGGGCGCGCCCTCGGGCGGCTGGTCCGGTGACCTGGTGTCCACGTCGGTCAGCCTCGGAGCACAGAGCCTGAAGGATCCGGAGCGAGCGAGCCCGCGGTGCAGAAGGCATGCGCAGCCAGGCGTCGTCCTCCATGAACGCGGCCAGAGCACGATGCGGCTTGCGAATCTGTGTCGGCACTCGGACTGCAGGGGCCTCCCCCGGCCGCTGGCTCTTCTCGTTGGGGTGCGGTCCTTCCTCCAGGGATATCTGTAAGTCACGCCCCCGATTCCACAGCCGCTGCTTTTCAATGCGCCGGCCCGGAGGTACGAGCCCGTGACGCTTGGCATAGTCGATCACCCTCCGCCACTCACCCACCTCGTCCTCACCAAGGTCGGGAAAGACCACCCTGTGCTCGGCGACCAGCCGCTCGACCAACTGTTCCGCCTTGGCCCGTCGCGCCCGCGCGACCGGTCGATCCGCGTAGGACAGCAGCCTCGTCCCTGCCTCTTCCTTCCATTCGGCTGCGGCATGCTTCGGATCATCCGGGTGGTAGCCGTGCTTCAGGTAGAAGGCACCAGCCTCTGTCACCTGCGTCCATACCGGCTCGCCCTGTTGACGGGAAACTGCGAGCAGCCCCCGGTCCCGCAGTGCGTAGGCTGTCCGTCGCAGTCCGGGGTCTGAACCGAGGCCTTCGCCGCCCTGCAGCCTTCGCAGGAGCTCCAACTGCCGCTCGTTCAAAGGAGCCCACCGATGCATTGATCCCCCTGGCTCACACTCAGGCTGCCGCCCACGATCAGCGCAGAATTGACGTGTTCGGATTCGGCACTCTTCCCCTCGACCCGAACCGCAATGAGACCGTGCATGGTCTCCCCGTATTCGCTACCCGGCCAGCGCCACTGGGTCGATCCAGATCAACATCCCAGTCCCGAGCCGGCGCCGATGTCGCGCAGCACATCCCTCGGGTGGCGGCCAGGCGGGAGCAGAAGCACGTCGGCGAGCACCAGCGCCTGCGGCACAAGATGTCCGTTCGGACCATCGGCCCGTACCAGCCGTAGTCCCTGCCGCTCGGCGTAGACACAGAGCTCGGCAGCCGCCTGGATACGCTCGTACTCCAACGACGAGATGGTCACGACGCCGGATCCCTCCCCAAGATCCACCGAGATGACAGAGTGTGCAGATTCCCGGATCTCGCTGCCGCTGCCGTTGCCCGTGAAACGTGTAGTACCCGTCTCGTTCGTCATGCGAAGTCCTCCGTAGGGAGACGATTCCAACAGGAAGCGATGCTCAACGCAGCTGGTGCCGTGTCGCCACACAACACCGCCTGGGCGGCCTCCTGGTTCTCAGCTGAGCCAAATACCACCCCACAGAGCGAGGCGGGCAGCCCCGCCCCGGGCAGCGAACCGGAACCCGCCGGACGCTACATCGATGCCCACTGAGCATCCGACTGACCGCCCCGACTGGTCTCAGTTCTGGTCTCGTTCACCCCTGTCCGGGGGCGGCCGAACGGCACCGGCTCAAGCACTCCGTTGCTGGTGAGGACGGGTACGACCCCCGCCGGACGGGCGTACGAACATTTGGAAAGCGTGTTGGGGGCGACCCCTCACGAGTTTGAATCTCGCATCTTCAGCACTCGCCCACGAGGGCAAACGAAGGACCCGACCGCGTCCCGGTCGAGTCCTTCGTCGTTCCGTGGTCGCAGTTGCCCTCCGCTGCGGCTTCGGAGCTATCGGTCGTTGAGGACGGCGCGGCACACGCCACAGAACATGGCGGCGTCCCGCCCGTACCTGCGCATCAGCTGGCCGCACTCGGCGCACGGCCCGAGCTCCCACGGGGGGCAGCCCAGCGCGGTGGAGGCAGCAGCCCGCTCGACGGCAGTGATGAGCATCGGGTTCCGGGCCCGCTGAGCCGGCATTCGGGGGAGGGTGAAGCCGCCGGTGGGCTGGTCTGCAAAGACTGATCAATTCCCCAATCGGGCTACAACGAGATTGACTTCGCTCCGCCAGAGCTCCAACTGGCTTGCGGTAGGGCCGATCTCGTAGTGGTGGTAGTGGCAGCCCAAGCAGAGAAGCTTCCATACGGCCTTGGCCCGTCGGGCAGTCTCGGCTTCGGTGCAGCAGCGCAGGCAGAGGAGCTTCGCTCGCGTGGACCTGGCCCGGACTGCGGGCGTCGCGGCCAGCAGCGCGTCGGAGACCGCGATCTCCAGTGCGGTCCGGAGGGCGAAGGCGGCTCCCCGGTACCTGCCCGCCGCCATCGCGGCGGGCGGGTCGGTGAGGAGCCGGTCGGCGGTCGCGAGCAACAGGGGGATGGTGGTGTTCACGGCGTCGAGTCCTCCGGCTTCCGTACGTTCTCGGCAATGACTGCGATGGCGTCCACGAACCGGTGCGGGGCCGGCATGGAAGCGCCCGTGGGATGCGCACCCTCCTGGCACTGCCTGACGAGTCCCACGGCCTGCGGCCCGCAGCGCCTGCTCAGCTCCCGGTAGATGTCCCCCGCCCTGGACGCGTCACCGAACAGCCCCAGAGCGGCGATCTCCCTCAGCGTGTTCGCGTCGGTGATCGCGGCCTGTGCTTCGTGTTCCGCGATGCCGGCCCGGTGCATACGCAGCCAGGCGGCCTCGGTGAACGCGCGCTCCAGCACGGTCCGGCAGATGCCGGGCAGGACATGGGTCATCGCCACGGCCGGGAGGTCCGTCGTGCTCGCGAGGGCCCGCGCGTCCTTCAGCGCCTGAGCGACCGGATCGGTCTCCCGCTCGACCTTGACGATGGACCGGTCACCCCGCTCGACCTGGAGCACCGTCACGGCGAGCTCCTGGTCGTGGAAGGCACGCTGCAGCCTGGTGTCGTGGGTGAAGACCACGACCTGCCGGGTCTGGCCGAGGTCGTGCAGGACCTTCGCGAGGCCGTGGACCTTCGCCGGGTCCATGGACTGCACCGGGTCGTCGATCACCACGAAGCCGAACGGGCTGTCCGGCGCGGCGGCGCGGGGCAGGAAGAGTGACAGCGCGAGGGAGTGCAGCTCCCCCTGGCTCATGACCCCGAGGGCCGACGCCTCCGTACCGTCCACCCACACGTCCATCACGAGCTTGCGCACGGAGGCCTTCTCGGTGCCGTTCAGGCGCACGGACCGCAGGTCGACGTTGCTCTGCTGCCGCAGCTGCTCCCAAATCCTCTGCGTGTGGTCGGCGAAGGGCCGCAGCCGCTCCTCCCGCAGCTCCCCGCCGACGTCCTTGAGCCACTTGCGGGCCGCCTTCACCTGACGCAGCCGGGGCTTTCCGGCATGGGCGGTACGCGCCCGGTCGAGCCAGCCCGCGAGCCGCGCGACGCACCGGCGCCAGCCCTCGTCCAGCTTCTCCAGTTCCAGGACCGCCTCCTCCCTGAGGACGGCACAGGCGTCGGCCAGGACGAGGGCGCTGTTCTCGGCCCGCCCGGCGAGCTGCTCGGGATCGGCGATCCCGCGACAGGCCGTCCACTCCTCCCACGGATCGACCAGCGCGGCCGGAAGCCAGTTGGGGGCCTGGGTAACGAGGTACCGCACGGCATCCACAGAGCGGCGCAGGGCGCTCCGCGCTTCCTCGGCGGCGGCGGCCTCCTGCCGAAGAGCGGCGATCTGGTCGGCCGCACGCTCTGCCCAGGCGTCGTCCAGCAGCCGGGCCGAGCCGCAGACGGGACAGGCTTCCTCGCCGGGGTGACGGCGGCTGTGGTCCAGGGCCTTGGCCAGCAGTTCGGCGCGCTGGTGAGCGTCCTCGGCGCCCGATGCGCGCACGTCGCCCAGGACGGCGACGGCCTCGCGCAGACGGTCCACCGCCGGGCCGACCTCGTCGAGGTCGGGTCCGGTCAGGGCAGCGGCGGCGCGCAGCCCGTCGAGGTGGCCGGCGTCGGCGGTGGGCAGGCCCTCCACCAGCACGGTCAGCGCGTCGAAGTCGGGGGCTCCGGTCCGGCCGAGAGCCGCGATCGCCGCGTCCGCCCGGGGGTCCTCCAGACCGGACAGCATCTCGACCAGCCCCGGCAGCTCCGCTTCAGCGCTCTTCAGCGCGGTGTTCAGCTCCTTCTCCAGGAGCTGGAGCAGGTCGTCGGCGCCAGTCAGCTTGCCCAGACCGAGGATCTTGGCGACCGCGTCGTACATCTGACTGGGCTTCCCGCTGATCATCCGGTCGAGGTCGGAGTACGACAGGAACGGGCGGTAGTCGGTCAGCGGCTGCTGCCAGCCCGCCTCGCCGAAGGCGCCGCGCCCGTGCCCCGGACGCTTGAACTCGATGTCGGGCAGCGTGACATCGTCCCCCGCCCAGGTGCAGGTCAGGGTGCTGGGTTTGGTGTCTCCTTCCTCACACAGCTTGACTTCGATCTTCGGCGCCGCACCGTTGTGCAGGTTGCGCCAGTTGCTGCGGTACACGGGGTTGAGCCCGTCCCACCGGGCGCTCTTCCCGGTGAACGCCGTCTCGATGGCATCGGCGAAGCTGGACTTGCCGGAGCCGTTGCGTCCGACGACAAGGGTGACGCCGGGCTTGGGGGCGAGGGAGAGCCACGCCTTGGGGCCGATGCCCCGGAAGCCGGCGACGGAGACGGAGTCCAGATAGACGCGGCGAGGCGCGGCGGCCGCGGCGGCCCCTTCGACGTCTCCCAGCGCCTCCCGGAGCATCGCCTTCGTCGCGTCGGAGAGCACCGAGGCGGCGAGGCGGGTCTCCAGGAGGCCGAAGAGCGTCTGCGGGTCCTCGGCTTCTGCCGACGGTGCGGATTCTTCAGCGTGAGTGCTCTGCGCGGGGTGTGCCGTCACGGTCAGCTCCTCTGCTCCGGTGTCCGGCCCGCCGCTTCGTGGGGGCTCGGTGTAAAGGAACAGTAGGAAGACTGGATGGCTTCGACCTATTGATTCACCGATAACCCCTCTTATCGGCCACCGGTCGACATGGAACAGGGTTGAGTTCAGTCGAAGGCCTCAGGGCTCCACCGCCACTTCCGACCAGACGACCTTGCCGATCGGAACACGGGGCGTCACACCCCAGCGGGTGGCCAGCACGTCCACGAGAAGCAGGCCGCGCACCGCCTCATCGTCGGGGGACGGCGCAGGCGCAGGGGCCGGGGGCCAGTCCGAGGACGCGTCCCCCGCCTCGATACGGATCAGACGCCGCCGCGCATCAGAGGTCAGGCGAAGCCGGAAGTCGAGCCCTGGCACACGCCCGTGGCGTACGGCATTGGCGGCGAGTTCCGCCACCAACAGGGCGACGGTGCAGGAGACGTCCGAGGCAGGCGGATGCCCCCACTCCTCCAGGACCCGCACTGCGAGCCGCAGAGCGAGATGCGCACCTCGGGGTGTCGAGGTGAACTACGCGGCGAACTCCTCCTGTGCGGACCCGGTTTCCTCCCCTGGGTCGCACGCTTCCTCGCCGAGCGGCCGCACCGCTGCTTGCGTCTCGCGTGCCTTGAGCGCACTTGGCCGGGACGGCGGGCTGCCGCGACGACGGCACCTCCGTTCAACTCGCACGTGCGGGACTGATCGCCGACCTCAACAGGCGGGCAGGCCGCATGACGGCCCGCCTGCTGAGGACTACTTGGCGCCGGGCGCCCACTGGGCCGCGAAGGTCTCCATCTGCTTGAGGACTAGGTCGATGGCCTCCAGCTCCTCCTCGGGCGGGTAGTCGAACATGGCCAGGACCCGGCGGATGCGGGTGCGCAGCTTGGCGCGCACCGGCTCGCGGGAGAGCCAGTCGACGGACAGGTTCTTGCGGACGTCCGCAACGAGGGCCCGGGCGATCTGCGCGAGCTTGTCGTCGCCGCCCTCCATCAGCTCGGCCATGTCGCGATGGGCGACCGCGTCGTAGAAGGCCAGCTCGGCGTGGTTGAGCGGTGGGTCGAAGCGCTCACCGCGACGGGCCTCGTCCGACACCTGCCGTGCCAGCGCCGCGAGTTCGGCAATCGCCTGGGCGCTGGTGAGCTGTTGGAGCATGTAGCGCGTCATCAGGTCGTTCAGCCGCTCGGAGAAACTCTCGTGCCGGACGACGTTGTGCTTCGTCACCTCGCGCATCTTCTGCTCGATCATGCGGCGCAACGCCTCGGCGACCAGGTGCGGGGTCTCGGAGTTCTCCAGCTTCCGCAGCTGGGCGTCGTTGAGGCGGGTAATGTCCAGCCGCCCGATCCCGGCCTCTTCGTACAGGTCGGTGATCTCGTCCGCGTCGACGACCGAGGCGGCGAGCGCTTCGAGGTAGCGGCGGATCTCGGCGGTCACCGGCTGACCGGTGGCCTCGCGGTCGGCGGCATCGAGCTTGATCATCCAGGCGCGCACCTCGCTGAAGAAGGCGATGTCGCGCCGCCAGTCCTCCAAGTCCTCGCAGCGCTCGGCGATCTCCTTGCTCATCGCGCAGATCCGGTAGAAGCGGTCCAGGCGGGCGGCGCTGTCCTTGAACCGGACGGACAGCGGCTTGGTACCGGGTTCCACCTTGTTGCCCGGGGTCTTCGGGTCGCGCAGGAAGTTGGAGGTCAGGCGCAGGGCTCGCTTACGCGGCTCGGGGTGGGCGGTGTCTGCGAGCAGTTCCCGCCAGCGCGAGCCGGCCAGCAGGCCCCTGATGGTGGCGAGTTCGTTCTTGACCTCGGTGATGGCCCGGCAGATGTCCGCACCCAGCGTCTTGTCCTGCCGGTCCTGGCGGGAGTACTCCTCCAGGGCCTTGGAGAGGTTGTCGGTGAGCGGCGCGTATCCGACGAGGAGACCGTCCTGCTTCCCGCGGAAGCGGCGGTTGACGCGGGCCAGGGCCTGCATCAGGTTGGCGCCCCGCATGGGGCGGTCCATGTAGAGCGTGTGGATGGGCGGTGCGTCGTAGCCGGTGAGCAGCATCGAGTGCACGATGAGCAGTTCGAGCGCGTCCTCCGGGTTCTTGGCCCGGGCCTGGACGGTCTTCTGCTGGGACTTGAGCAGGGCGTGCTTGCGCAGGTGCTCCTCGTCGGTGCGGTCTCCGTGGAAGACGATCTTCATGACGCCCTGGTCGACCTCGTCGCTCGCCCAGTCGGGGCGGCGCTCGGCCAGCGCGTCGTACACCCGGACGCAGATCTCTCGCGTCGCACAGACGATCATCGCCTTGCCGGGGCCGCCGATGTCCGGCTTCATCAGCTCGCGACGCTTCTCCCAGTGGGAGATCAGGTCGTCTGCGAGCGTCGCTATGCGGTCGGGCGCGCCGTAGACCGTGTTCATGGTGGCGGCGTACTGCACGGCGCGGCGGCGCTCGGCGTCGTCCATGCCCTCGGTGAGGGCGTTGGCCTGCTCGTCGATGGTGGACGGGTCGACGTCGGGCGGCAGGGACACGTCGATGACGCGGGGCTCGTGGTAGACGCGGACGGTGGCCTCGTCGTCGACGGCCCGCTTGAGGTCGTAGATGTCGATGTACTCGCCGAACACCGCGCGGGTGTCGGCGTCGGCCTTCGAGATCGGGGTGCCCGTGAAGGCGATGAGCGTGGCGTACGGGAGCGCGTCGCGCAGGTGGCGGGCGTAGCCGTCGAGGCTGTCGTAGTGCGAGCGGTGCGCTTCGTCGACGACGACCAGGATGTTGCGGCGCTCGGAGAGAAGAGGGTGGCCCGCGCCCGAGTCCTTCTCCTCCTGGCTGAGACCGAACTTCTGCAGCGTGGTGAAGATGATGCCGCCGACGGTACGGCTCTTCAGCTCGGTACGGAGCTCTTCGCGGGTGTTGACCTGGCGGGGCTCCTGGCCGAGGAGGGTCTGGCTGTCCCGGAAGGTGTCGTAGAGCTGGTCGTCGAGGTCGTTGCGGTCTGTGACGACGACGACGGTGGGGTTGTTCAGGGCGGGATGGCGGGAGACCAGAGCGGAGGTCTCCACCATCTCCTCGGACTTACCGGCGCCCTGGGTGTGCCAGACGACGCCCGCCTGGCCGTTGCTCTGGGAGGCGGTGACGATCGCCTCGACGGCCTTGGTCACCGCGAAGTACTGGTGGGGCTTCGCGATGCGCTTGCCGGTGGGCGTGAAGTTGACGAAGTTGCGGGTGAGGGAGAGAAAGCGGGACTGGGTGAACAGGCCGTGGAGGGCGAGGTTCAGCGCCTCCAGGCCGTCGTAGTCGGGGGCGTTGGTGTCGACGCGGTCGCCGTCGTGGTCGACGTTCCACGGTGCGAAGTGCTCGTACGGGGTGAAGACGGTGCCGTACTTCGCGGTGATGCCGTCCGAGACCAGGCTCAGGACGTTGTAGCGGAACGCGATGGGGAACTCGGCGACGTAGGTCTGGAGCTGGGCGTGCGCGTCCTTGAGGGTGGCATTCTCGGCGGATGCGCTCTTCAGCTCGATGGCGGCGAGAGGCAGGCCGTTGACGTAGAGGACGACGTCGAAGCGGCGGTGGCGGCCGTCGGTGTCCCGGACGGTGACCTGGTTGACGGCGAGGTAGGTGTTCGCGTCGGGGTCGTTGAAGTCGACGAGCCGGACGGTCGGGGTTTGCTCGGCGCCGAACTCGTCGGTGTAGGTGAGCCGGACGCCGGCGGTGAGGTGGGCGTGCGCCTGCTTGTTCTCCGGGTAGGCCTCGGTGGAGGCGGGGTCGGTGGCGATGCGGAGCGCCTCGTGGACGGCGGTGGCCGACAGCTCGGGGTTCAGCCGCTCGATGGCCGCCTGGAGCTGGTCGTGCAGGATCAGGTCGTCCCAATCCTTGCGATGCCCGGAGCCGGGGGCGATGGCTTTGCCCTCTTCGATCTCCCAGGCGAGCTGGCCGAGCTCGTCCATAGCGAGATGTTCCCAGGTGGACTCGGTCATCTTGCCGTCGAGCTTGGCAGCGTCGTTGACGGTGGTCATACAGCGTCCTCCACGATGCGTTCAGCTTCGCGGACACGAAGCGTGCCAGACATGAGTTGGGGAAGGAGGGCGTTGCGGAGAGCGGCAAGGGTCAGCGACTCGGCAAGAGCCTTGTCTGCTCGCCCTTCCAAGGCGTCTAGCTTGGCGCGAATTTCCTTCTGCCCTGCAGGGCTAGGAAGGGTGATTTCCAGCCCGCCTACTTGAACGCGCCGGAGTTCAGTCTGACCAGTGCTCCCTTCCCCCATCGCCTCGATATCCGGCTGGGCAAGCAGCATCGCAAATCCGGCACACACAGGATCGACCTGTTGCTCGTCAAAGCGAACGATCGTGATGTGGGAGTCGACGGTCGCTTCAAGGACCGAGGTCCATCGAGCGACTCGGCCGAGTGTGCCAACTCCCGTCGAATTCACAAGCACGTCATTACGATGCAACAACTTTGCCGTCTTAACTTTCTCCCGCAGGGTTAGACGAGACGGCTCCAGGTTCACGCGTCCGTCGCGGACACATTTTTGATTGAGCACTACGAGCTCATCCGAGGAATCCGTGTACTTAGGGGCAACACCACGAGTAAGTGCAGTCGCTACCGATTCGACCATGACCTCGACTGGTTCGCCGCTTTGGATGGCCTGAGCGAAAAGTGTCAGGCCCAGCTCACGACCCATGGCTGCGACACGTTCATTGACTGCGATCTTTTCGTCCAGAGCCCCCAGTAGCTGGCCAATAGCTCGCTGAACCGCGAGGTCCGGAACGGAAGGAACCGGGAGTGTGCGGACCTGGGCAACCCGAAGATGCGGAACGGTCGAACCCGAAGCATGGCCATGAAGTGTCGCCTGGACGTCATCGCTCAGCAAGAAATAGTGAAGAAACCTCGCGTCCGTACGGCTGGGGTCGGGGCGAAGTAGCATCGTCCTCTGCCCAAGGCAGAGAACCATCCCGTCTTCGACGCGGCCGACACGACCAACAGGCGCTTCTCGGGTGAGAATAATATCGTCGGCGCGCGGTACTGCCCGAGCCGTCCAAGTCTCGTACGTTTCCTGCGTGACGCGCTTCGCGCTCTGAAGTCGGATTCGCCCATCCAAGATGTCAGGGGTTCCGATGGAGAACGCGACCCCTTCCCCCTCAGGCGCTGCGGGAGGTGTGCGGTTCTTGCAGTCGACGATGAGTTCGCACAGATCTTCCAATTTCTGCATGCTCATCCGATCCGTCCAAGCTCCTCGCGCACAACCGCATCCAACCGTGAGGACTCATCGAGCTGTGCGAACAACTTCTTCGTGAGTCGCTCAACGCGTTCATCCAGAGGCTCCGCGTCCGGATCGTCCTGCACCGCCGCTGTCCCGACGTACCGCCCAGGCGTGAGAGCGTAGTCATGCTTCTCAATCTCCTCCAGTGTCGCACTGTAGGAGAAGCCAGCCATGTCCTCGTACGAAATACCCTTTTCTTTCGAAGATTCGGTTCCCCGCCACGCGTGATACGTGTCGGAGATCTTCTCCAAGTCTTCGTCCGTCAGGATGCGCTCTGTCCGATCAACCAACGTGCCCATCGCACGCGCATCGATGAACAGCACCTGGCTGCGGCGGTCCTTCAAGGCCTTCGCACCCTGCGGGGACTTGTCCTTAGCGAGGAACCACAAACACGCTGGGATCGCCGTCGTGCGGAATAGGTTGCCCGGCAGCGCAATCATGCACGCCACTAGGTCCGACGCAACCAACGCTGCGCGGATCTCGCCCTCGCCTGACTGCTTCGAAGACATAGAACCGTTCGACAGGACGACGCCCGCGCTGCCCCGGTCACCTAGCTTGGAGATGATGTGCTGGAGCCAGGCGTAGTTGGCGTTGGACTGCGGCGGTGCGCCGTACCGCCAGCGGGGGTCGTCCGACTTCCTTGCCCAGTCGGACATGTTGAACGGCGGGTTGGCCATGACGAAGTCGGCCTTGAGGTCAGGCAGTTTGTCGTCGGCGAAGGTGTCCGCCCACCGTTCGCCGACACCCTTCGGGTCCATGCCGTGGATGGCGAGGTTCATCTTCGCCAGCCGCCAGGTGCGCTCGTTGGCCTCCTGGCCGTATACCGCGATGTCGTGCGTGTGGTCCTTGCCGCGCCGATTCGCGACGAACTTTCCGCTCTGCACGAACATGCCGCCCGAGCCGCAGGCCGGGTCGTACACCCGGCCCTCGTACGGCTCCAGGACCTCCACCAGCAGCCGCACCACGCTCGCCGGGGTGTAGAACTCGCCGGCGCGCTTGCCTTCCGCCCTGGCGAACTTCTCCAGGAAGTACTCGTAGACCTCGCCGAGCACGTCCTGCGCCGGTCGGTCGCCGTGCCCAGTGAAGCGGGCATCGCTGATGAGGTCGACCAGTTCCTTCAGGCGCTTCTGGTCGACGTTGTCGCGGTTGAAGATCTTGGGGAGGACGCCGGTGAGGGTCTTATTGGCCTTCATCACCTCGTCCATGGCCTCATCGAGGAGCTTGCCAACGCCACCCTCCGCGCTCGACGCGTTCTCCGCGATGTGTGCCCAGCGGGCGGTCGGGGGCACCCAGAAGACGTTCTTCTCGGTGTACTCGTCCTTCTCCTCCAGGAACGCCGCCCGCCGGTGCTCCGGGATGGCCGCCAGCTCGGGGTCGGCGGCCAGCTCCTCGCGGCGCTCGGTGAAGGCGTCGGAGACGTACTTCAGGAAGACCAGGCCGAGCACGAACTCCTTGTACTGCGCGGCGTCCATGGAACCGCGGAGCTTGTCCGCGGCCTTCCACAGGATGTCCTGGATCTCCTTGGTGCTGGAGACGCCGGGCAGTTCGCCCTGTCCGGCGGCGGCTCGCTTACGCGGGGGCATCGTTCCTTCTTCCTGCGTGACTGCTCGACGACAGCTCGTCCATGGTCAAGGTATGCATTGCGTAGGGTGGTTGGTTCACGTTTCGGTCGAGAGTGAGGGTGCCGTCCGCGAGGCCGGCGACCGTCAGGCTCCTGGCCTCGGCGAGCGCGTCTGCCTGCGCGCGCAACAGCCGCTCCCGGCGCTGGATCTCGGCCAGCAGGGCGTCGAAACGCTCGACGTCCTTCGGGTCGAGGTCGGGCAACTGGTAGTCCTCGATACGGCGGGCGGCCCGCACGGCGCTCGGGCTGCGGCCGGTGTTGCGGGCGACGCCGAGCAGGGCTGCCAGCACGCGCGGGGTCAGTGGGCGTTCGGCGGCGCGGTTGACGCGGAGCACGCGGGCCGGGAAGGCGACCACGCTGAAGCCGTCGTGGTCGACGTACAGGCCGAGTCGCGGCGCAAGGGTGTAGACGACATCCCCCGGCTCGGTGAGCGCCACGCGGTCGTACGCGGTGGCCAGCACCAGCCGGTCCATGCGCCGCGCCCCGACGGCGCCGGCCCCGGTGATCTCCTCGGGGCCGAGCACGGTGTGATGGCCGTCCCGGACGAGATGGTCCTCGTCGATCCGGTGGCCCTTGAGCCTGCTCACCCTGCCCTCGGCGATGAGCGCGCCGAGAGTGGTCCGCCGGGGCATCCGGCCGACGCGGCGCAGCACGCGCCCGCGGTACGGACCGTGCGTGTCCTCGTACGACCCGGCCTCGTCGGCCGCACGCTCCAGGCAGGCCTCGGCTTCAGCGATAAGTGCGGGACGCTCTGTCGTCGTGCGCGACCAGATCGCGGAGGCAGGCGGCGCGGGCGGGGTCAGCGGGCCGCCGAAGGAACGGTCCAGGACAGCGACGTCCACCGCGCGTCCGTAGCGGGGGTCGTGGCCGTCGAGTGCGCGGAAGCCTTCGGCGCGCCAGAGGAGTACGTCTTCAGCCAGCCGGGCGCATACGTCTTCGGTCAAGGAGACGGCGCTGATGTCGGCGAGTAAGACCTTGCCGTCCGCTGCCGAGACGGGGTCGCGGGTGAGTACCCAAAGAGCCGGACGGTAGCCGGGACGGTAGGGAAGCACGCCGCCGGGCAGAGCGATGACGGCCTCGACGATATTTCTGCGCAGCAGCTCCGACCGCAGCTGGGACTCCTCCGTGCCCCGCAGAGCGTCGACGAGGGCGTCGGCGGGGCCCAGCACGAGGGCCGTGGAGCCGGAGGCGAGAAGGTCGGCCACGCGCTCGATGCCCTCAAGGGCGGCGAGGGCCGAGCGGTCCTCACCGGGGCGGTACGGGAGCTGAGTCACGATGAGGTCGGGGTCCGCGAGGCGTTCCTCGAGGTCGTTGCCGGTCTGCACGTCGAGTGCGAGCTCGTCGACGCCCGCGAGCAGCAAGCGGCGACGGGCGATGCGGGCCAGGCGCTCGTCCGGCTCGGCGGCCAAGGCGGTGATGTTCTCGCAGTCGTCGGCCTCGCGCAGCAGCGCGGCAAGCAGGTCGCCGGCGCGTGCGTGCGGGTCGGCGAGGGTTATCGATTGGTCGCGTTCCAGGCGGACACGCAGGTCCGCGAGCTGGGTGATCAGGCTCAGAAGCTCGGGGGACACGGCATCTGCGGCGAGAGCGTCCACGCCGAGCCGGGCGCGGGCAGCCAGCAGCCGTTCGTACGCGCCTCGCTCGTTGTAGGCGGCGTCAGCCAGGTCCTCTGCGAACCGGACGAGCGGGGCGGCGGCAGCGTCGACTGAGCGCAGCTCGCGCAAGACGAACTCGTCCTCGGCGTCCATCCGCTCAGCTCGGTGCATCACCGCGGCCCACAGCGTCCGGTCATCGTCGTCGTCAGCGCCGACGTCAGGACCGGCCAGTGGGCGGCCGTCGAGCCTGCGCAGGCACAGCAGGCTGCCCAGGACCTCAATGAGCTGCCACCCACTGAATCGGTCCGTCAGTGCCACGATGCCGAAGAGGGCCACATCAGAACGAAGCTCCGCATGGTCGGTGTTTCCCAGACCCGAGGAGATCAGCCACTCCGCCACTTGCCCGCCGTCGAACAAGGGCCGGCCGGCATTTCCCGCGACGGGTGCCGGGAAATGCGAGTACCGTCGCCGCCACGTCGAGACCACGGGACGCTTCACCCGCGCGAGCGTTGCGATCTCGGACATGGAGACGTACGGCACAGCCACAAAGGGGTGAGATGAGCCCGGCACGGAAACCCTACGGTGAACCACGGCGCCCCCCCCTTCAAGATCCTGTTCGCAGGACACCCTGACTGCCCCGTCGGCAGGTACCGCCTCCCGCGTATCCAAAAACTACGGCCGCTCTTCCATGGAACTGCCACGGGCTCTCGATAACGGGGGTTATCGAGCTCCCCGCAATGCTACTGGCTCCCAGGATGCCATCCCGGTCCACGTGAGCCAGCTGGGAGCCTTACTCCCCTAGCGGGCATCTGCGACCAGCCACCGGGCTCCGGCTCTCGGTATCGGCCGGGACCGCTTGGTCGACAGGCGCCGTTCACCTGGTCCCGGCCCAGGAGGAGCGAAGCCCTCGGCATCGCGTCAGTAGCCAATGCCAGACCCGCGAACTGTGGGAGCCGTTGGGGAGCCGAACCGCTCCCCGAGACCCGCTGACACAGCCCCATACCTGCCGACACTGTTAGCGTGACCTGCGTAAATGCCCTTGTCCGAGGTGGCAGGACCGGCCGGACCTCGTTCGGGACGAAGAGGTCGTGGGTTCAAATCCCGCCACCCCGACTTCGTAAGACCAGGTCAAGGGCTTGATCCGCATCGCGGGTCAGGCCCTTTCTGCGTCTGCGGAGATCGTTTGGGGGGGGACCTGGGAGAGCATCGTGGTCGGCTCCCCCAGGAGTCCGGGCGACCTCCGTCTCCAGGCCCTCGCGCCCGCGCGGCCTTCGCCGGCCGGCGCGGCCAGTCTGGCTCTCGCCGAAGGTGTTCCGGACCGAGGTGCTCGGCGGCCTGGTGGTCGCGCTCGCGCTGATCCCCGAGGCGATCTCGTTCTCGGTCATCGCCGGGGTGGATCCGGCGATCGGGCTGTTCTCCTCGTTCACCATGGCCGTCGTCATCGCGTGCGTCGGCGGGCGACCGGCGATGATCTCCGCCGCCACGGGTGCCGTGGCGCTCGGGGTGGCGAAGCTGATCCGGTTCGTACCGCGTGCGGTGATGGTCGGCTTCGTCAACTCCCTGGCCATCCTCGTCTTCATGGCCCAGGTCCCCGAGATGCGGGACGTGCCGTGGGCCGTCTACCCGCTGCTCGCAGGCGGGCTCGCACTGATGGTGTTCTTCCCCAAGGTCACCAAGGCGGTTCCGGCGCCGCTGGTGTCCATCGTCATCCTCACGGCGATCACCGTCGCCGCGGGGATCGCGGTGCCGACCGTCGGGGACAAGGGCGCCCTGCCGTCCTCGGTGCCGGTGCCCGGTCTGCCGGACGTGCCGTTCACCCTGGACACGCTGGCGCTCATCGCCCCGTACGCGCTGGCCATGGCGGTGGTCGGGCTGATGGAGTCGCTGATGACGGCGAAGCTGGTGGACGAGATCACCGACACGCGGTCGCAGGGCATCGCGAACATCGTCACCGGGTTCTTCGGCGGCATGGGCGGCTGCGCCTTGATCGGCCAGACGATGATCAACGTGAAGCCCGTCGTGTCCCGGATCCCGATGGCCGCGCTCGTCGCCGTCATGGTGATGGTCTGCTTCGCGACCTTCGACTGGCACTCCATCGCCCCGAAGACGCTCAGGCGCATGCCGGCCGGCGAGATCACCGTCATGGTGCTGACCGTGGCCTGTGTGGTCGCCACCCACAACCTCGCCGTCGGCGTCGTCGCCGGGTCGGTCACCGCGGTGGTCATCTTCGCCAAGCGCGTCGCGCACCTGGCGAACGTCACCGCCGTGACCGACCCCGGCGGAGGCATGGTGGTCTACTCGGTCACCGGCGAACTGTTCTTCGCCTCTTCCAACGAACTCGTCGGACAGTTCGACTACGCCGGGGACCCGGACAAGGTCGTCATCGACCTCTCCGGCGCCCACGTCCGGGACGCGTCCTCCGTCGCCGCGCTCGACGCCGTCGAGGACAAGTACCGCCAACGTGGCAAGAGCGTCGAGATCACGGGCCTGAACGAGCACAGCGCCCGCCTGCACGGAACCCTCAGCGGCGGACTTCTCGCAGGTCACTGAAGGTTCTCGCGTCGATCGGCCCGGCCTGTTCGGGTGAGGACCGCCCTCACTTGGGCGGGAGGGTGCCGGCGAACGCCAGCGCCGTCGTGATCCAGTACTCCAGGACCGGGTCCTCGGCCAGGGCCGGCCCGCTGACCGTCACCCAGCCGCGCATCGGGCGGCCGGTGAAGTCCATGGGGCGGGCCTCCGGGCGGGCGAGCGCGCTCTCGGCCCTGTCCGGACCGACGCGGGCGATGAGCTCGTCGCCGACCACGCCCACGGTCATGTTGCCGTGCAGCAGGAAGCTGAGGCCGCCGAACATCCGCTTCTCGGTGAGGGCGGGCCGGTGAGCCGGCCGCTCGCCCAGACGCTCCCGGATCCTCTGGGCCAGACCTTCGTCGTACGCCACGGATCCATTCTCCCGCGCCGGGGCGGCGGCGGCTCGGGCAGCTGCGGCCCGGGCCGTGAGGCCCGCTTCTCGGCAGCGGGCCTCACGGTGGTGTCGCAAGCGTTCAGCCGGTGATCTCGATCTTCCCGTTGGGGGCGGGCGTCTCCGGTACGGCGGAAGCCTTCGGAGCGGTGAAGCCGCTCAGGAGCTGGGCCAGGTCGACGCCCGTGGTGGAGCTCAGGAGCTCCATGCCCTGGGCGACGTTGTCGGTGACGGTGCGGGAGAGCTTGCTCGCGCCGTCGGTGGAGATGACGGTCATCTTGTCGATGGCGGAGAGGGGTTCCGCGGCCTTGGCCACGACCTGCGGGAGTGCCTCGACCATCATCTGGATCATCGCCGCGTCGCCGTACGCCTCGAAGGCCTCGGCCTTCTTCTGCATGGCCTCGGCCTCGGCCGAGCCCTTGGCCAGGATGGCCGCGGCCTCCGCGTCGCCTTCCAGGCGCACGGCCTCGGCGATGGCGGCACGGCGGGCGCGCTCGGCCTCACCGCGCTTGGCGCCCTCGATGGCCTCGGCCTCGGCCAGGGCGGAGCGGCGCTGCTTCTCGCCCTCACCCGTGAGGCGGGCGCGCTCGGCCTCGCCCTGGGCGGCGGCGATGGCCGCGAGACGTTCGGCTTCGGCCTGCTTGACGCGGGCCACGCGCTTGGCCTCCGCCTCCTGCTCGGCCTCGTAGCGGCGGGCGTCGGCGGGCTTGCGGACCTGGGTGTCGAGCTGGCGGTCGGTCAGGGCGGCCTGCCGCTCGGCGACCTTCTCCTGCTCGGCGAGGATCTGCTGCTGACGGTCGGCCTCGGCGAGCGGACCGGCGGCGTTGGCCTGGGCGGCTGCCGCGTCGGTCTCGGCCTTGATCTCCGCCTGGCGCAGGTACAGGGTGCGCTCGGCGACCGCGATCTCCTCCTCGGCCTTCAGGCGGGCCTGTTCGGCGGCGCGGCGGGAGTTGGCCTCGGCGATGTCGGCTTCCTGCTTGGCGCGGGCGGCCTCGGGACGGCCGAGGTCTTCGAGGTAGGAGCCCTCGGTGGTGATGTCCTGGATCTGGAAGGCGTCCAGGACCAGGCCCTGCCCGGACAGGCTGGCCTCCGCCTCCTCGGCGACCTGCCCCGCGAAGGCGGCACGGTCGCGGATGATGTCCTCCACCGACATGCGGCCGACGATGGCGCGCAGGGCGCCGGACAGGACTTCCTGGGTGAAGCCGACGATGCCGTTCTGCTGCTGGAGGAAGCGCTGGGCGGCGGCCCGGATGGCGTCCTCGTTGCCGCCCACCTTGACGATCGCGACGCCTTCGAGGTTCGCCTTGATGCCGCGCAGGGTGACCGCGCCGCGTACGGCGACGGGGATGTGCCGGCTGGAGAGATCCAGGGTGTAGCGCTGCTGGACGAAGGGGACGACGAAGACGCCGCCGCCGACCACGACCTTCTGGCCGCTGTTGTCGGTGGAGATCCGCCCGGTCTCCGGGTCGGTGGAGCTCTTGCCGCGCCGGCCGGTGATCAGGAACGCCTCACTGGGCCCGGCGACCTTGTAGCGCGTGACGACGACCAGGGCGAGCAGGACGAGGAGCACGAAGACTCCCACGACCGCGATGACGACTGGGCTCATGACGAATCCCCCCTGCCTCCCCCGTGGGGGCAGATCGGTGATGGATGGGGTGAACGGGTCCGGTTCTTCAGTGCTCGACGGCGCGGACGCTGACGGAGGTGGACGACGGAGCCGCTGTCACCCACACCTCCGCGCCGCGGGCCAGCGGGCCGTCGGCGGTGGCCGCGTACTTCACGGGCTGGCCGGCCAGGCGCAGGAGGACCTCGCCGTAGCCGGAGGCCGGGATCGCGGTGACCACGGTTCCGGTCGAGCCGAGGAGGGAGTCCTGGTGCGGGGCGGTCCCGCTGCGGTCCCGCATCAGGCCGCGGCTCAGGCGGTACGTCGCCCAGCCCGCGCAGGCTCCCGCGAGGGCGCCCGCGACGGTCGCCGGGCCCGGCCCGAACCCGGTGGTCCCGAGCACGATCGCCGCGGTGAACCCGAGCATCGAAACGAAGCCCGCGAGCACCGGAAGGGACAGCCAGCCGTCGAACAGTCCGCTGAGCGCGCCGTCGAAGACGCCTTCCAGCACGCCGTCGAGGACCAGGGAGAGGGCCAGCAGCACGATCCCCGCAATGCCGAGACCAAGAAACAAAGCCATGAACGCACCTCCCCGCCCGAGTGGCATTTCCGTCGGACACCAGCATCGTGTCATCTGGGGAGCGATCCGCGCATTGCCCGGTGTCGGCAATCTTTACGTCTTTTTAACGCACGAGGCGCAGGTCACGCCTCGCTGCCCGGCCAGCCCAGCAGGCGGGCTCCGATCACCGCCGTCTGGAGCGTGTAGCGGTTCAGCGGGTCGGCCGGGTCGGCCCGGGTCAGGGTGTGGATGCGGTCCAGCCGGTACGTCAGCGCGCGCACGCTGAGCGAGAGGCGCCGGGCCGCCTCGGTGGACACGCAGCCGCTGTCGAAGTAGGCGGTGAGCGTGTCCAGGAGCGGCTGGGCGCCGCCGCGGGAGGTGCGCAGGGGGCCGAGGGTGCTCTCGACCAGATCGGCCATGGCCTGCCGGTCCCGGGTCAGCACCGGGAAGACGAGCAGGTCGACGGCGTGCAGCACCGGCCCGTCCAGGTCCATCCGCCGGGCGAGGTCGAGTGCGTTCAGGGCCTCCTCGTAGGAGTGGACGACCCCGCCCGCGCCCGGGTGCGAGCGGCCGATCCCGACCCGGCCGCCGTCGGTGGCCGCGTGCGCCCGCTTCGCGAAGTACTCCAGGACCTCGGGCTGGTCCCCCGGGGCCACACAGATCAGCCGTCCGTCCTTCGTGGTCAGCAGGACCTGCCGGCCCGGGAACCGGGCGAGGACCGCCGACTCGATCCCGCGCGCCATGGGATAGCCGTCACCGTACGTCTCGGGGCCGGTGGCCACGGCGACGCCGTGCGACTGCGAGAGGCGCAGCCCGAAGCGCCCGGCACGCTCCGCCAGCCGGCCCAGGTCGCTGCCGCCGTAGAGGAGGTCGTCGATGAACTCCCGGCGTGCCGCCTCCTCCTGGCGGACGGCCTGGTGCTGGGCGCGTTCGTAGCCCTCGACGAAGGCGTCCACCGCCTGCTCGACGGCCGCGAGGAGCGGGCCGGATGCCGGGAGGGGCCGTACGAGCTGCGCCGCGGCCAGGTGATCGCGTATCAGCGCGCGCAGCGGCAGCCCGGCCTCCGCCGCCCGCTCCCCCTCCGCACGGCGTGACTCCAGCTCCGCGCCGGTCAGTCGGCGGCCCGCGGCGCAGGCGTCGACGAGCAACTCGGCGTACCCCGAGAGGTGACTCGCCGGTGCGTGTGGTCCCGCCACGGTGTTCCCCCGATCCCGGCGCGCCCGTGCCGCGCCCTTGGTCCGGGGACAAGCGTGACACGGCGGCATCCGGGCGGCCGCGAGGTCACGCCGTCGTGAGGGCCGCCGCGCCGAAGGAGACGTCGAAGCGGTCGCACCAGATGCTGATGCTGCCGTAGTCGGACGGGTTCACGTCGGCCGGGATCGCGTAGTTCTGGTCGCCCTTGTTGCCCTTGAGCTTGCCCAGGCTGACGTACTTGCCGTCGTCGAAGACGCGCCAGCCCACCGTGCCCTCCTTCACCGGGGCGTCCGTCAGCCAGACCCGCAGGTCCGGGCCGTTGCTGGTGTCGAGGTTCTCCAGGCGCAGGGTGTGGGAGCCGTCGGGGAGCCGGATGAGCTTCGCGGTGCCCGTGGTGGCGTGCTCGTGACTGATCAGCGCGCCCTGGGCGAGGGTCTGCGGGGTGGCGGGCGCGGTGCCCTGCGCCGCTCCGGCGGCGGGCGAGCCGGTGGGCGAGGGCGCGGCCGCGGAGGGGGCCGCCGCCGGGAGGGATTCGTGGACCGTGGCGTCCTGCCAGAGCTTCCACGGCTGGAACCAGTACAGGCCGAGGCCCAGCAGGAGGGCCGCCGGGAGGGCCAGTACGGCCAGGAGCCGGCGGCGGCGTCCGCCCCGTCCCTTCGCCGGGTGCTCCGGATCGCTCTGAGTCGGGTGCTGCGGCTGGTTCGGCGTCGCGTTCTGCGTCACTGGTCGTGCCTTCCTCGCGGTCGGCCGTCCGGCCGTCATGGGCATTCAACGCGCGGGCACGGGCCGGGACCAGCCCCGGCCGGATGACGAAAGGCTTACGTCATCCGGCCGGGTGCGGCGGGGTTCTGCCCGTCGGGCCGGGTCAGAGGGTGCGGAGCTTGGTGGTGAAGACCTGGTTCGCGATCTTCTCGCCCAGGGCGAGGCCGTCCGTGGCGTCCCACGGGTAGTGGACGCCGAGCCAGATGCGGCTGTCGGCGTCCTCCTTGCCGGCCGCGCTGAAGCTGGTGAAGTGGCGGGTCTTGACCGGGGCCTGCGGTTCGTCTGTGGTGAGGTCGAAGGAGATGTTGTCGCTGCCGAAGTAGCGCTTCATGACCCCGGCCCAGGCGCCGCCGAAGGAGGCGTGGCCGGAGACGTACGCGGGGAAGCAGGGGCTGACGTTGACGCCCGTCGGGCTCTTCAGCAGCGGCTTCCACTGGGGGTCGAGGCCGCCCTCGCGGACCGCCGAGACGGGCCGCCACAGGTCGATGGGGGTGGCGAACTTGGCATCGCGGACCGCGATTCCGGTGTCGGCCATGGCGAGGGAGACGAGGGCGAAGAGGCGGGCGTTGGCGTAGACCCCCAGGCCGCGGGCCTTGGCGACCTCGCGGGTGGCCTGGAGCATGTGGCCCGGCGGCTTGTAGGTGCCGTTGTTGTCGTTGGCCCAGAACCAGGCCGCGGCGAGCTGGTCCGGGGTCCGGTTGATCACCGGGGTGGCCGCGGTCGGCTTGTCGGCGCCGGCCGTGCGAACGGTCTCGACCTGGCGCTTGTACTCGTCGCTCGCCACCAGGGCCTCGTACGAGCCGTACCGGGCCAGGGTGGTGGGGCGGAACTGCGAGCCGGAGGTCAGCGAGAACGGCTTGACCTGGCCGTAGAACGGGCTGATCGCGTCGCTGTCCTCGTCGCAGGAGGCGTCGGGCATGTCCGGGTAGCCCGTCGGCCGCCAGGCGCCCGGCTTGTTGTCCCCCACGTAGACCTGGGGGTTGTCGGAGCCGTCGCCGGTGCGGGCGTCCGTCATCTGCTTGACCATGGTGCCGACCACGGAGAGGTCGAGGAAGTCGCCGGAGGTGGGCTCGGCGGCGAACCGCTCGCGGAAGCGCGCGTCGAGGTACTGCGTCTGGTCCGCGTAGCGGCTCTGCTTGTTGCCGTAGAGGCCGAGGAGGATGTTGTACGCCGTACGGCCGATGACGCGCTCCTCCTCGTCCGGGCCCTCGGCCCAGCCCACGTAGCTCACCGCCTGGATGTACGGCTCCGAAGTGATCTTGCCCTTCCACTTCAGCTGGTACGAGGACTCCGCGTCGTAGATCGCCGCGTTCATCATCGCGGCGGCGCGGGCCATCGGGACGGGCCCGCCGCCGACCCGGCGGAAGACGTTCTGCAGCACGTCGTTCCAGTAGTGCACGGGGTCGGCTATCGACTGCGCCGGCAGCGCGGCCTGGGCGGGCTGCGGGGCGGCGGCGAGGACGGTCCCGGTCGCGGCCAGGACGACGGCGGTCGCCAGGGCGCGGTGCCAGAGCGCGCTCCGGCGGGCAGCACTGCGGAGGGGGGTGCTGCGGACGGTGGTGCTGCGGAGGGTGGTACTGCGGAGGGTGCGGCGCGGGGTGGGGACGTTCTCGGGCATGGCTCGACTCCCTTTGATCACAGGCGTGTTGATCACCACGGGAGGTGGCGGCGTGATCATGGCCGGGGGGCGCGCCGGGACGCTTGTAGAAAAGGGAACACCTGCGCGGAATGGCCGGTCCCGCCCTGCTGGACGGCGCGAACCCACCACCGCTCGCCCCTCCGCGCCCGCCCGCCGCCGGCAGATCACGGATCGCCGGAACCGCAGGCCCCTTCCGGCCGACCAACTCCACGCGGAGAGACGGTCGGTGACAGCGGAGGGGCGTGGGATGGGCGGGCTGGACGTGCGGATGGAGGGGGTGGGCTGCCGGCACGGGCGCGTCGAAGCCGTGACCGGCGTCGACCTGGAGATCGCCGCCGGCGAGCGCGTCGCGCTGACCGGAACCAACGGATCGGGCAAGACCACCCTGCTGCGCGCCGTGCTCGGACTGCACCCGCAGGTCAGCGGGAAGATCCTGGTCGGCGGCCGTGCGGGCGACCCCGCCTGGCGGCGGCGGGCGTGCGCGTGGATCCCGCAGAAGCCCGCCGCCGGACGCTTCCCGCTCCTGGGCGGCGAACTCCTCGCCAGCGGCGGCGACCCCCGCGCGGCCGCCGAGGCCGCCGACCGGCTGGGGGTGGGGCCGCTGACCGGGCGGCCGCTGCACACCCTGTCCGGCGGGCAGTTGCAGCGGATGTACCTGGCCCGGGCGATCGGCTGCGTGGCCGCCGGAGCCGGCGTACTGCTCGCCGACGAACCGACCGCGGCCCTGGACTTCGCGGGCCAGGACGAGGCCGCCGACGTGCTGACCGCGCTGCCCGTGACGCTCGTCGTCGTCACGCACGACCGGGCGCTCGCGGAACGCTGCGACCGGGTCCTGGAGATGGCCGCCGGCCGGCTGCGGGAGGTCCGGTGAGCGCCGCCCTCGCGTCCGCCGACCTCGGCACGCTGCTGCAACTGGCCCCCGTGCAGCGGGCGGGCTTCGCCCTGCTGCTGGCCGCCGTCGGACTGCCCGTCATCGGGGTGGTCATCGTCGGGCTGGACATCATGCCCGTGCGCTTCGCGATGATGCACGTCGCACTGCTGGGCATCGCCGTCGGCCTGCTCACCGGCCTGGACCCCATGTTGTGCGCGCTGGTGGCCTGCGCGCTGGCCGGAGCCGGGGTCGCCCCGCTGGCCCGGACCCCGGACGGGCTGTCCGGGGCGATGGGGCTGCTGATGAGCCTGGCGATCGCCGCCGCGCTGCTGCTCCTCGCGGTCTCGGGGGTCAACGCCTCGGGCGCGTTCGCACTGCTGTGGGGCTCGATCCTGTCCGTCGGCGGCGCCGATCTCGTGGTGCTCGGCGTGCTGGCCGTCCTCGTACCCGGCCTGTTCTGGTGGCGGCGGCGCGAGGTGGCGCTGCTGCTGTACGACCGTGAGCTCGCGCAGTGTTCGGGCGTGCCGGTGCGGGCGCTGACCACCGTCCTGCTGGTGCTCGTCGCGGTCGCGGTCGCCGGAGCCATCAAGCTCACCGGCGCCCTGCTCGTCGATGCCCTGACCCTGCTGCCCGCTCTGGCCGCGCGCCGGCTGGGCACCTCGCTGAAATCGATCACCGGGTGGGCGGTGGCCATCGGCGTCTTCGTGAACCTGACCGGCTTCCTCATCGCCCTCCGGCTGGACTGGCCCCCCGGGCCCGTCCTCGTCCTGACCGCGGGGGCGCTCGTCCTCGCGGTGCACCTCGTACCCGAACGGAGAATCCGCTCATGGCGCCGCGAACCCGCGTCCGCAGCACTTCCCTCCTCGCACTGAGCACGGCACTGGGCCTGGCACTGGCCCTGGTGACCGGCTGCGGCGACAGCGACACCGACGAGAGCGGGCGTGGTGGCGACACCGCCAAGGGCGGCGCGCCCTCCCGGCCGACCGTCGTCGTGACGACCACCTGGGAGGGCGCCTTCGCCAAGGCCGCGGGCGCGCAGGACGTCAAGGTGATCGTGCCGCAGTCCGTGCACCACGCGCCGGACTACGACCCCAAGCCCTCCGACCTCGCCGCCGTGGCCGGGGCCGACTTCGTGCTGTACGCGCCGTTCGAGCCGTACGCCGCGAAGATCAAGGAGGCCGCCGGGTCGAAGGCGGAGCTGGTGGAGGTGAACCTCGACAACGACGCCGACAAGGTCAAGGCCGAAGTCGCGCGACTGGGTGCGCTGTTCGGCACACAGGCCGCCGCCGCGAAGTGGACGGCGGACTTCGACGCCGAGTACGGGAGGGTCGCGAAGGACGTCCGGGCCGCCTGGCCCGGCGGGAAGAGCCCGGCGGTCGTGAGCCAGGTGTTCACCGCCTGGTCCGCGAAGCTGGCGGGCGCCACCACGGTGGGCACCTACGGCCCCGAGGCGGTGACCCCGGCGCAGCTGGCCGACCTGTCGGCGAAGAAGCCGGTGCTGGTCCTGGACAACGCGCACATGTCGACCGGCACCGTCCTGCCCGACTCCGGCGCGCGACAGGTAGGAATCGTCAACTACCCCGGGAACGACCTGGACTTGCTGCCGGTCTACCGCAACGCGGGGGCCGAGCTGAAGAAGGCCATGGGCAAGGCGGGCGGCTCCGCCGGCTAGCGCGGAGCGAGCGGCTCCGCCGGGTAGCGCAGAGCGGGGCGTCGGCGGGACGGGACCGGCGCGGGTGGCTCCGCCGGCCGGCACGGAGCAAGGTGCCGGCGGGACGGGGCCGGCGCCCCCGGTAGCCCGGGAGGGCGGGGCGGTCCGATGAGGGCCGCCCCGCCCTCGTCTACGCGCCCACCCCGGCGGGTGCCGCAGCGGCCGGGGCGGGCCCGGGGAAGGCCGGGGTGGCCCGCGCGCCGGGCCCTGCGTTCGCGAGGCGGGCGCGCAGCGCCGCGCGGTCGGGTTTGCCGGCCGGGGTGAGCGGGAGCTCCGCCAGCAGCAGCAGGTGCTCGGGGTGCTTGCGGCGCTCCAGGCCGCGGAGCTCCAGGTGCCCGGCAAGGGAGCCGAGGGTGGGGAGCTGCGCGCCGCGGGGGACGACGCAGGCGGCGAGGCGCTCGCCCATCACCTCGTCGGGGACCCCGACACAGACGACGTCGCGGACGAGGGGATCGTAGGAGAGCTCCCGTTCCACCTCGGCGGGGCTGATGTTGGCGCCGCCGCGGATGACGATGTCCTTGAGGCGGCCGACGACGTGGAGGACCCCGTCCCCGTCGATGAAGCCGAGGTCGCCGGTACGGACCCAGCCCTCGGGCGTGCGGTACCGGGCGTCCAGGTCCGGGGAGGCGACGTAGCACATGGGGGTCATGGGGCCGCGCGCGATGATCTCCCCGATCGCGCCGTCGGGGAGCCGCTCGTGCGTCTCGGTGTCGGCGATGCGGATCTCGGCGACCCGGGGATCGGGGCGGCCGGCGGCGATGCCCGTGCCCTCGGATTCCGGGGCCGCGGCGCCCAGTCCGGTGTGGCAGTTCACCCCGTCGGCCGAGCCGTAGAGGTTGACGACCGGGCAGCCGAAGGCGCGGCTCGCGCTCTCTGCCGTGGTCTCGTCGAGGGGGGCGCCGCCGAGGATCAGGGCGGTGGGGGCGGGGAGCGGGTCGGCGCCACCCCCGGATGCCTCCGCCTCCAGCCGGTCGAGCATCATGCGGATCATCGTGGGTACCCCGAGGACGTGGGTGGGCCGGTGCTCGCGCACCGCCGCGAGGGCCGCCTCCGGGGTGAAGTGGTCGAGGACGATCAGGGTTCCGCCGTGCCGGGCGAGGGTGACCGCGGTGCCGCTGGAGCCGAAGGCGGACGCGAGCGGTACGAGGAACAGGCAGCGCGGCGGTGTCCCGTCGGGCATCAGCGACGCGAGGAAGTTGCCACGGCCGCCGGCCAGGGCGTTGTGGGAGTAGGCGATCATCTTCGGCTCCGCCTCCGAGCCCGAGGACACCAGGATGCGGGCGGCGCTGTCGGGGTGGGGCCGGGCGGGTACGAAGGCGGCCGGGTCGGAGCGCAGCAGCTCCGCGAGCCGAGTCGTTCCTTCGGGCTCCGTGCCCGCCGGTCCGCCGACCGCGATGACATGGCGCAGCGCGGGCAGTTCGGGGGCCAGGTCCCGCAGTGCGGCGGCATGGCGGTGGCTGCGGTGCTCCACGGCGGCGATCACCGCCACGGCCTCGGCGCGGCGCAGCAGACAGCGGGCCTCCTCGCCGCCCCGGCCCACGGGGAAGGGCAGGGCCACCGCTCCGAGGGCGGCCAGGGCCAGGTCGGCGATGACCGCGTTGCGGCCGTTGGGCAGCTGGACACCGACCACGTCGCCGGGCCGTACGCCGAGCTCCGCGAGGCCGGTGGCCAGAGCGCGCACCTTGCGGTCGAGGGCCGTGTAACAGAGCTTGCCCTTGGCGTCGATGACCGCGGTGTGGTGCAGATCGGCGATCTGGCGGGCCCGGAAGAGGCTGTAGAGGTCGAGGTCGGGACAGGTTCCGTCGACCGCCCACGAGCGGCGCAGGCCCACGGGCAGCAGATCGTGCAGTGCGACGGTCATACGAAGCTCCAGGGGTCGGGAACGGCGGGGGCACCGTGCGCGTCGCGGCTGATCGAGCCGCCGAAGCGCGGGTCGTGGTGCAGGTCGGCGAGGTCGGTGGTGACGGCGGTCGCGGCGAGGCCGCGCGCCCGCAGCGCTCGCAGGGCGTCCTCGGTGGACGGCACGGAGGGCACGGACGGCATGGAGGGCCTGGACGGCACGGACGGCACGGACGGCACGGACGGCTCCGCGAGGCCCTGGACGACGGCCGCCGCCGCGCGGGCGTCCGCGTCGGCCGGGGCGATCCAGCCGTCGGCGGTGCGCAGGGGCGTACGGAAGCCCGCGGGCCGGCGGCCGCGTTCCCCGCGCCGGGCGCGGTGCAGGGCCGGGGCGGTGAGCAGGTCGGCGGCGCCGAGCAGCGAGGAGTCCACCCGGACCCCGCGTCCCGTGCGCTCGCGCAGCAGCAGCCCGGCGAGGACGGCCTCGGCGCCGAGCAGCCCGCCCAGCACGTCGAGCAGGGTCATCAGGGAGGGCGCGGGCACCTCGCCCTCGGGGCGGGCGGCCTCGCCTACGCCGGTGCGGGCCTGGACCATGAAGTCCGTGCCCATCGGCGGATCGGCGATGCGGCCGGTGCCCCAGCCGCCGGTGTACGCGTACACGAGCGCCGGGTTCGCCCGCGCGAGGTCGGCGGAGTCCAGGCCCAGCTCTGCGGCCTTCCCCGGGGCCCAGTTGTGCAGGAACACGTCGGCTCCGGCCGCCAGTTCGGCCAGCCGCAGCCGGTCGCCGGGCGACTTGATGTCGATCTCCACGGCACGCTTGCCCCGGTTCAGGGCCAGCCAGCGGGCGGAGATCCCCGAGCAGGCGGGCGGCATGCCGCGCAGCGGGTCGCCGCCCGGCGGCTCGATCCGGATCACCTCGGCGCCGAGCAGCCCCAGCAGATGGGCGGCGAGCGGCGCCTGCACGCGACGGCCGGCTTCCAGGACGGTCATGCCGGCGAGGGGCCCCGGGGTGGGGTGCGCGGGGGTGGGGTGCCCCGGGGTGGGGTGCGCCGGCGTCGGGTGCGCCGCTTTCGGGCGGGCACGGCCGCCGGGGCCGTACGGGGCCAGGGTCCAGGGGGCGGCTCCGTCCTGTTCGGCGGCCCGCTCCGCCAGGCTCCGCAGCCGGCAGACCTCGGCTCCCGAGGCGGCCGCCGCCTCGCGGATCCGCTGCCAGCCGTGGACCCGGGCGGTGGCGTGCAGCGCCTGGGGGAAGGGCGCGCACGCGGTGGCGTACCGGAACTGGAAGGGCCGCCAGCCGGCCCGTACCGCGTCGGAGGGGGCCTCCAGAGCCCGCCAGAAACCGGCCCAGGCACCCGGGTCCAGGGTCTCCAGCTCGAAGAGCGTGCCGTCGGCCGCGGTGAAGGGCGGGCCGCCGGGGGCGAGTTCGGCGGCTTCGCCCTCGTCGGCGCCGCTCGCGGCGAGGTACTGGGACACGACGAGCAGCCCGGCCCGGTCCACGTACGTGTGCGGCTGCGCGGCGGCGCCCTCGCACCCCCTGGCCCGGGCCAGCAGGGCGGCGAGCAGCCCCTGCGTGGTGAGGACGGCCGTCGCGGCGGTGGCGTAGTCGACGGCGAGCCCCCGCGGCAGGCCGTCGCGTCGGCCGTGGACCGCCATGATGCCGGTCGCGGCTTGAGCGGTGGCCTCGTCGGTGATGCCCGTCAGGCCCGCCCCGGGCGATGACCAGGCGACCGTGGCGGTCGCGCAGGCGGGGAGGCCGCTCCCGGAGGCGTGGCCCGGGGCACGCCCGAGAGCCTCCCCGAAGTCGTTCCCGGAGGCGCTCCCGAAGGTGCCCCCGGAGGCGGTCCCGAAGTCGCTCCCGGAGGCGTCCCCGAAGGCACCCCCGGAGGCGACCCCGAAGTTGCTCCCCAAGGCGACCCCGAAGGTGCCCCCAGAGGCGTCCCCGAAGACGTTCCCGAAGGCACCCCCGAAGGCCCCGTCCACCAAGGTGACGCGAGCCGTGCCGGTGTCGCCCCCCGCGGCCGGCCCGGTGGCCTCGCCCGCCCCGGCCTCCGCGGCGACGGCTCCCAGCACCCTCAGGTGCTCGGCCACCGGGCCGGCGAGCGCGGGCGGTCCCGAGGTGGTGAAGCGCAGCCCGTCGAGCGGCCGAGCGGTCTGGGTGACGGCGGGTGACGCCATGCCTCTCCTCTTCTCCCGGCCCCGGCGATCGGCCGGCGCCGCAGGTGGTCCCGTACGCGGGAACCAAGGGGCGGGCCCGCCCGACCAGTTCCACGGGAAGGCAGTCGCACTGCCGTTCCCACGGGTTCCCGGAGGGCTGGAGGAAAGTGGTGGAGAACCGAGTGACGGAAAGCGGAGGGAGTGCGGCGGGCCGCCCGAGCGAACCGACGGGCACGGACGCGGAGTTGAGGGACCGGGTGGCGGAGTTCGTACGGAAGCACGTGATGCCCCGCGAGCCCGTGCTGGACGCGGGCGGCCCCGCCGCGGCGGCTGCGCTGCGGGAGCTCCAGGCCGGGGCGAAGGAGGCGGGCCTCTGGGCCCTCCCGCTCCCCGCGGAACTGGGCGGCCAAGGACTCGATCTGGCACGCTACGCACGGCTCGCCGAGGCCGAGGGGGCGAGTGACCACGGACCGGCCGCGCTGGGGTCGGCGCCGCTCCTCGATGCGACGATGCTGTGGCGGCACGGCGGCGACCGGATACGCGCGCTGTACCCGCGCCGGCTGACGGCCGGCGAACTGCGCGCCTGCTACGCCATGACCGACCCCGAGACCCCGGGCACCGACCCGCACCTCACCTCCACGCGCGCGACGCAGCAGCCGGACGGCAGCTGGACCCTGAGCGGCCGCAAGTGGTTCACCTCGCACGCCGCCGAGGCCGGTCTGGTCACCGTCCTGGCCCGCACCGACGGGCAGCCGGGAGACCGTACGGGGCTGTCGTTGCTCGTCGTTCCCACTTCGGCGCCGGGCTTCAGGGTGGTGCGGGAGCTGCCGGTGCTGGGTGCGGCCGGACAGTGGGAGATCGAGTTCGACCGGGTGCGCGTGGACGCCGACCACCTCCTCGGCGAACGCGGCGGGGCCCTCGCCATCGCCGGGGAACGGCTCCAGCTGGGCCGCACCCTGCGCTGCCTGCGCTGGCTCGGCCAGGCGCAGCGCGCGTTCGACCTCATGTGCGAACGCGTGAACTCCCGTACCGGGTCGCGCGGTCCGCTCGGAAGCCACCAGCTGGTGCAGGGCCACGTCTTCGAGTCGCTCCTGGCGCTGCGCGGCACCCGGCCGCTCGTCCACGAGGCCGTGGCCCGGATCAGCGCCGGGCAGGACGCGCACGTGGAGGTGGGCCTGGCCAAGGTGGCCGCGGCCCGCACGCTCCAGCAGGTGACCGACGCGGCCATCCAGATCCACGGCGCGGCCGGCCTCGGCCCCGACACCCCCCTGCCCGCCCTCTACCGCACCGGCCGCACGGCCAGGATCCTGGACGGCCCGGACGAACTGCACATCACTGCGGTGGCCCGGCGGGTGTTGGGGGGATACAAGGCGTAGGCGTCACAGGAAGGGCGCCGCCACCATGAACACGCCCGTCAGACGGTGCGAAGGTCTGCCGACCCGGCCAGTCCGGCCAGTCCCAGGGCCAGGAAGAAGTCGCCCCACACCAGTTCGTGGCGGACGGCGAGCCCCTTGTCCGCGTCGTAGCAGCCGTTCAGCAGTCGGCCCCGGGAGAGGTGGTGCTCGACCAGGTGCTCGAGGATCTCCGCCGCGCGCCGCGCGTACGCCGCGGCCCGGGGGCCGGGGAGCAGGGACAGCTTCAGGAGCGCGACGGCCGTCACGGCCGCGGCCGAGGTGTCCGCGGGGCCGTCCGGCCGGGCCGCGTCCGCAGACGGTACGAGGGGTGTACCCGGCCCTGTCCACGCGGCGGCGAGGCGCTCGGCCAGTGCCTGCGGTTGCTGCCCCGGCAAGCACGCGGCGACGGCGGGGCGGTGCAGTGCGTCGGCCAGCGCGAGCAGCAGCCAGGCCGGTCCCCGGCTCCAGCCCGGCGCCGGATCCGCACACGCCAGCCAGCCCTTCTCCGCCTCGTAGGACCAGGCCGGTACGAGGTCACGGGCGCGGCAGACCTGCGTCCCGGAGCCGGGCAGGCACAGGGTCAGGTGCCGCTGGAGGTGTGAGGCCGCGGCCGCCGGGCCGACGGAGGCGAGCAGCGGAATCGTGCCCGGCAGCCCGTCCACCCGGGCCAGCAGGCGGGGACCGCCGAACGCCGATCCCCAGGGCAGCAGCCCGAGTTCCCCGTCCACCGCCGCAAGGCAGGCTCCGGCCGCCCGCGCACGCAACGCCTGCGCGCCGGCGTCCTCGACGGCCAGAGCAGTCCCGTACCAGAGGATCAGCCCGCGCGTGGAAGTGTCGGCGTCCACCCAGCCGGCCAGCCGCGCGGTGCACGCGGAGGCAGCGGCCCGGTCGCCTGCGGCGCCTGTGTGCCGGGCCCTCAGCCACAGCAGCCCGGCCCAGAACCCACCGGCCCAGGAACCCCGGCCGGTCGTCGTCCACTGCCCCGAATCCGGGTCCGCGTACAGCGGGAACCGCCCCTCCCCGACCTCGGCCGCCGTGGCGGCCACCTGGTCGAGGACCTCCGCCAACGCCCGTCCCGCCCAGTCGCCCGTCACCTGCACACCCCCGACTCGCCCGCCTGAGCGGTTTGTCACACCCACCGACCCCGGGGGCCTTCGCGTCGCTCCCGTACGCCTCACCCCCGCTCCCGCCCTCACCCCTGCTCCCGCTCCCGCACCCGCACCCGCTCCCGCACCGCCCAGGCCACACCGACACCACACGCCACCCCGAACTCCGCCGCCACCAGCAGCCAGCCCGTCCCGTAGCGGCCGGCGTTCGCGAGGGGACCGAAGAGGAGGGGGCCGACGGCGAAGCCGGTGAAGAAGCCGGCGGCCACGAGGGCTGCATCCTGGCCGGCCCGGCCGGGGGCGGAGCGCTGCATCACCAGGACCATCGAGACGGCGTTGGCCGATACCGCGAACACCCCGACGGCCACGGCGGCCACCCACACCAGCGGACCCGCGCCCGGCGCCGCGATCAGCAGGACGGCCGCTCCCACCCCGCCGGCCGCGAGGCCTCCCGGCAGCCACTCGGCGCGCCCCGGCCGGGCCGCCTTCGACCAGCCGACCCGCCCGGCGATGCCCGCGACGCCGAGCACCGCGACCAGCGCGCCGGCCTCGGTGGGGCCCATGCCGAGCCGTTGCGCGCCGAAGAGGGCCACGTACGTGTTGACCGAGGCGATCCCGCAGCCCAGGAACAGGGAGAACACCGCCAGCCAGGCGATGGCACCCCTGGGAACGAGGGAGGCCCGGGGTCCGGCCGGAGCGGCCCGCGGGTCGGCGGGCAGGGCGCGCAGCGCCCACACCGCCGCCAGCGCGGCGGTGGCGGCGGCCGTCCACACCGCCCCGCGCCAGCCGATGCCGCCGGCCAGTGCCGTGAGCGGCAGCCCGGCGGCGAAGGCACCCAGCTGGACGCCCGACTGCTTCATGCCGGTCACCGGCCCCCGGCGGCCGGGAGGCACGGCGGCGAGGATCGCCTTGTTGGTCGCCGGATTGGCCAGGGCCTGCGGCAGTCCGCCCAGCGCGACGGCGGCGAGCAGGAACCCGGGTCCGGGCGCGGCGCCGATCAGCGCGAGCGCCGCCGCGGACACCGACAGCAGGAGTACGAGGGAACGGCGCGGCCCGATCCGGTCCACCAGCCGGCCGCCGTGCGGCGACAGCACGGCCGCCGTGCCGAACCCGGCCGTGGTGGTCCAGCCGAGCAGGGAGGGCGAGATCCCCAGCTCCCCCACCAGGTGCGGACCGAGCGCACCGAGGAGGAAGAGCTGGAGCATCGAGAAGGCCATGGCGCCGGTGAGGAGAGCCGTGAGTCCGCCGGCCGGGCCACCCGCCGGCCCACCCGCCAATCCGCCCGCCGGCCCGCCTGCCGATCCGCCCGCCGGCCCGCCCGCCGATCCGCCCGTCAGCCCGCCCGTCCGGCCCGTGGCCGCCCCGGGCGTCTTCACCGACCGCCTCCGGTCCGCCACCGCTCGCCCACCCCGTTCCCGCCGCCATCACTTCCGGGAACAGGAGTCGGCCCGGTGAACGCCCGGGTTCCCAGGGCCTGTTGTGGCGTGCGCCACAACACGGGCAGGGCTCGATTTCCGGACGAAGAAAGCCTGATGCCCTCTGTCGCCCCCCGCCCGGCCGGTGCGACGATGGCCCGGCCATGACACCGGGTCGATGTTGCCGAGCCGTACGGGCCGCGATGTTCGCGGCCACCTGCGTGCTGCTCTCGTCCCTCGGACACATCCTCATGTCGGGAACCGCCGTCCCCTGGTGGGGGATGGCCGCGGCCTTCGCCGCAACCTCGGCGACCGGCTGGTTCCTCGCCGGGCGGGAGCGCGGTCTCGCGGCCGTCGTCTCCGCGACCGTCGGCGTCCAAGCCGTCCTGCACGGCGGGTTCTCGCTCGCCCAGGCCGCGGCAGCGCGGCCACCGGAACCGGGCGCCTCCTTGACCTCCCTGGGCCGCCGCTGGGCCCAGTACCTGCTCTGCGCCCCCTCCGTGCTGCGCCCGCAGACGACCGGGCCCGCGGCGGGCACCGGCAGCACCGCCCGGCACGTCATGCAGGACGCGCACGCCATGGCCGGAACGCACGGGACGCACGCCGTGCACGGGATGGCCGACGGCTCCGCGTCGATGGCGGCGGCCCTGCCGACGCCGACCGTGCACGCCATGGGCTCCGTGTCACCGGCGGGCATGCTCGCGGGCCACCTCCTGGCGGCCCTGGTCTGCGGCCTCTGGCTCGCGTACGGGGAACGCGGCGCCTTCCGCGTCCTGCGTGCCGTCGCCGCCCGGTTCCTCGTACCGCTGCGCCTGCTCTTCCGGCTTCCCGCGCCCGCGCACCGGCCCCGCGTCCGCCTTCCCCGCAACCACCGGGTCCGGACGCCCCGCAGGCTGCTGCTCGCCGACGCCCTCACCTCACGGGGTCCACCTCACGGGACCGCTGTCGTCTGACAGCCGGCTCCCCGACGCGCCACGGGTCCAGTACCCGCACCCGTACCGCGCCTCGGGCATCGGTCATGCCGTCCGGCATGCCGTACCCCCCGTTCACCGGCCTCGCGATGGCAGCGCTCCGGGCTCCGAGCTCTCCGGGCGCGCCGGCAGTGCGGTACCTGCGATCACCGTGGTCACTTCGGCCACCCCTGTCGCCCGCGACGCGGCATCGAATCCGGCCGGATTCCCCAGAAGGACACCAGGCGATGACTCCTGCCCTGCTCACCCGCCCGACCCCCGCCACCCCCAGCGCCCCCGCCACCCCCACCCGCCGCGCCGCCGGCCCCGACGAGGCCGTCACCCTCCTCGCGCTGGCCGCCCGTGACGGCGACCCCGTCGCGGTGGACCGGTTCGTGCGCGCCCTGCACCGCGACGTGCGCCGCTACGTCGCCTACCTCAGCGCGGACCCCCAGTCCGCCGAGGACCTGACCCAGGAAACCTTCCTGCGCGCCCTCGGCAGCCTGCACCGCTTCGAGGGCCGCTCCTCCGCCCGTACCTGGCTGCTCTCCATCGCGCGGCGCACCGTGGTGGACAGCCTGCGCCACAAGGCGGCCCGCCCCAAGATCGCCGACAGAGACGACTGGCAGACCGCGGCCGAGCAGAGCCAGCCCCGCGGCGTACCCGGCTTCGAGGACGGCGTCGCGCTCGCGGAGCTCCTGGGGGCGATCCCCGCCGAGCGCCGCGAGGTCTTCGTCCTCACCCAGCTCATGGGTCTGCCGTACGCGGAGGCGGCGCTCATGCTCGGCTGCCCGATAGGCACCGTCCGCTCCCGCGTGGCCCGGGCCCGCTCGTCCCTGATCGACCTGCTGGCGGACGCGGACCCGGCCACGGCCGCGGCCTGACCCGGAACGCAACGCCCGGACGGGGGCCGGACCGCGATCGCGCGGTCCGGCCCCCGTCCGGCGGGTAGGGAGGTCCTCAGGCCAGGAGCTTGTCCTTGGCCTTGTCGAACTCCTCCTGCGTCAGGTGGCCCTTCTCCTTGAGGGAGGACAGCTTCGCGAGTTCCTCCGCCGGGCTGCTGCGGGGACCCGCGGCCTTCTGGACGTAGTCCTGGAAGGCCTGTTCCTGCTCCTTCGCCTGCTTCACATCCCGCTTGGCCATGCTCCGGCCGCGGACGATGAGGTAGATGAAGACGCCGATGTAGGGCAGCAGCAGCACCAGGATCAGCCAGCCGGCCTTGGCCCAGCCGTTCAGCTCGTGGTCCCTGAAGATGTCAGTGATCACCTTGAAGAGCAGGAAGAACCACATGACCCACAGGAAGAGCCACAGCATGGTCCAGAACAGGTTGAGCAGTGGATAGTCGTCCACGCGTCACTCCGATCACATAAGGGACAGATCAATTCATACCGCCTGATCAAGTGATCCGCACGCGGAGTAGCCGGTCCGACGCAGCCGCGGGACCATGAGCCCATGGAGGAGCGCCCCCTCACCGGGATCAGCCCCCCGGGCCGGATCGCCGCCCCCGGGGAGGGCATCGGCCAGGACGAGCTGGCGCTCGCCGCGCGCAACCACGGGCTTCCGCTCGAGGCCCTGCGGTACGAGGTCACCCCGGCCGGGCTGCACTACGTACTCGTGCACTACGACATCCCCGACACCGGCGGCACGGACGCAGGCACGGACGCGGGCGCGGACGACTCCGCAGACACCTGGCGCCTCACCCTGCGCGGATGCCTGCGCACCCCCCTGGAGCTGAGCCTGCGCGACCTGCGGTCCCTGCCCCGCGTGACCCGCCGGGTCACCATGGAGTGCGCCGGCAACGGGCGGGCCCGGCTGTCCCCGCGGCCCGTCAGCCAGCCCTGGCTGGTGGAGGCGGTGGGGACGGCCGACTGGACGGGGGTGCCGCTGCGCGCGGTGCTCGCGGAGGCCGGGGTGGCGCCGGGCGCCGTGGAGGCGGTGTTCACGGGCGCCGACCACGGGGTGGAGCGGGGCGTCGAGCAGGACTACCGGCGCAGCCTGCCGCTGCCCGTCGACGAGGACGTGCTGCTCGCCCACACGATGAACGGCGGGCCCCTGCCGCCCCAGCACGGGCATCCGCTGCGGCTGATCGTCCCGGGCTGGTACGGGATGGCACACGTGAAATGGCTGCGCGACATCGAGCTCGTCGACACGGCGTTCGGCGGCTACCAACAGGCCACGGCCTACCGCTACAAGCAGAGCGCCGACGAGGCCGGCGAGCCCGTCACCCGGATCGCCCCGCGCGCCCTGATGATCCCGCCCGGATTCCCCGACTTCATGTCCCGCACCCGGGTCGTCCGCCCCGGCCCCCTGCGGCTCGCCGGGCGCGCCTGGTCGGGCTACGGGCCCATCGTGCGCGTGGAGTTGAGCACCGACGGGGGCGCCGACGGGGGCCCCGGCCGGGGCCCCGACGGGGCCGGCGGCAGCTGGGCCGACGCCGAGGTGCTGCCGCGGGGCGGGCACCCGTACGCCTGGCAGGGCTGGCACGCCGAATGGACGGCGGTCCCGGGCAGTCACACCCTCCTGGTCCGCGCCACCGACGCCTCGGGACGCACGCAGCCGCTCCGGCAGCCGTGGAACCGCGGGGGCTTCGGCAACAACCAGGTCCAGGCCGTCTCCGTCGTGTGCCGCTGAACCCCGTGGGCCAACCCCTTGCCACAGCACTCCCCTTCCCTCGAAACTGACACATCGTCAGATCATTGCGAGGGAACGAGGGAAGGAACCGAGGATGCAGACCATCTGGCTCGGCGGGCCCGAATGGGTCGCCGTTCTGCGGATCGGGCTCGGGCTGTGGTGGCTGGAGAGCTGGCGGCACAAGGACAAGAAGGACTGGTTCGGCGGAGGCGGCATCCGCTGGGCGGCCGGCGTGGCCGAGAAACACCGCTGGGGGTTCGTGACGCGCGGCTTCGACGTCGTCGTGAAGCCCTACCCGCGTTTCATGGCCTACCTCGTCGCCTACGCCGAACTGGCCCTGGGCCTCGGCCTCATCGTCGGGTTCCTGACCCCGATAGCCCTGCTCGCCGGCCTGCTGCTCAACCTGGTCTACCTGATCCTGATGATCCACGACTGGGGCGAGCAGGGGCAGAACCTGATGATGGCCCTGATCTCCGGGGTCGCCTTCTTCGCGATGGGCTGGCAGGTCTGGTCCCTGGACAACGCCCTGGGGATCTTCTGATCCCGCCGGCCCCCACGCCTCCCGGCGCCTCGCCTCAGCCCCGCCGGTCGAGCGGATTCGCCGCGATGCGCTCCTTCGCACCGCTCGCCACGTAGGCCGCCGCCGCGCACTGCGGCTTGCGCGCGGCCTGATCGGCGACCAGTGCGAAGAAGGCGTCGCCGAAGCCGAGGCGCGGGTACTCCGTGAGCAGCGCGGCCGTGAAGACGGGGTCGGCGTCGCCGACGCCGACCCCGGAGACGTCCGCGGTCGTACCGATCTGGAGCAGGTGGCTCTCCACGTCCTCGGCGGCCGTGACGTCCTCGCGCATGTGCCGCACGATGATCTCCTCGGCGCGCGCCCGCCGCTCCGCCGGCCAGCCCAGCCCCGCCGTCAGCACGCGCGCGACGTGGCCGCCCGCCTCCTCGAAGGGCAGGGTGTGGCTGTCGAAGGGCGCGGTCAGCCCGAGATCGTGCACCAGCGCGCTGACGTAGAAGAGTTCGCGGTCGTACGGGAGCCCGTGCCGGTCCGCGTACTCGGCCCCGAAGGCGTACGACCGGACGGAGTGGTTCAGCAGCGCCGCGTCCGTGTACTCGGAGGCGATCTCCAGCGCGGCCCGGCCCGACGGAGTGTCAAGAGTCCATGTCACAAGGGTCATGGACGGTCACAGTAGGCGGACGCGGAAGTCCACCTCCGAGGGGCCCTCGTCCCCCGGCCAGGCCAGCAGGCGGGGCGGAGCCGCCGGGGTCTCGGCGAGGACGGTGCCGCGCGAGACGACGTAGCGGGGGCGGACCTGGCGGCGGACGGCCTCGGTGGGCGATTCGGCCGGCAGCAGCACGAAGGAGGCCGGGTTGCCCTGGCGGACCCCGTACTCCGAGGGCGAGAGGCCCAGGACGCGCGCCGCGCGCTCGGTCACCATCTCGAAGGCCACCGGGATCTCGTCCGCCCCCGTGAGCTGGGCGGCGTAGATCCCGACGAGGGCGGTCTGCAGCGGGTTTCCGGTGCCGAGCGCGTTCCAGGGGTCCATCACGTCGTCGTGGCCGAAGGCCACGTTCACCCCCGCCGCCAGCATCTCCTTGACCTGGGTGAGGCCGCGCCGCTTGGGGTAGGCGTCGAAGCGGCCCTGCAGGCCCAGGTTGGCGAAGGGGTTCGAGACGAGGTTGATCCCGGAACGCGACAGCAGGCGCTGGAGTTTGAAGCTGTACGCGCCGCCGTAGGAGCCCATGGCCGTCGTGTGCGAGGCCGTCACGTGACCGCGGAGCCCCGAGCGCAGGGCGTGCGCGGCCAGCACTTCCACGAACCGGGACTGTTCGTCGTCGATCTCGTCGCAGTGCGCGTCCACCCGCAGCCCCTCCTCCTCGGCGAGCCGGAAGGCGACGGCCAGCGAGGCCACCCCGTCCTCCCGGGTGTCCTCGAAGTGCGGGATCGCGCCGACCACGTCGGCACCGCGCCGGACCGCCTCGCGCAGCAGCGCCTCGCCGCCGGGGAAGGAGACGATGCCCTCCTGCGGGAAGGCGACGATCTGCAGGGTCATCACGTCCCGGACCCGGTCGCGCACCTCCAGCAGCGCGTCGAGCGCGGTCAGCGCCGGGTCGGTGACATCACAGTGCGTGCGCACGTGCAGCACGCCCTGCGCCGCCTGCCAGCGCAGCACCTCGGTGGCCCGCGCGATGACGTCCTCGCGGGTCAGGGTCTTCTTGCGCTCGCTCCAGCAGGCGATGCCCTCCCAGAGCGTCCCGGAGGCGTTGGGGCGCGGATCCCCGGCCGTCAGGGCCGTGTCCAGGTGGATGTGCGGCTCGACGAAGGGCGCGCTGAGCAGGCCGCCGTGCGCCTCGATCAGCACCCCCGTCGCCGGCGGCTCCTTCTGGTCGTCGTACGGGAGGACGCGCGCGATCCGCCCGTCCTCCGCGACCTCGACGTCGTGCAGACCTTCGCCGTGCAGCAGCCGGGCACCCCGGACGATCATCCGCATCGCGTCAGCCTACGGGGCTCAACCTCGCTTGGCCTGGGCCTTCTGCTGCATGCCCCGGGTCTTCGCGGAAACCGACTGCACATCGCGGACGGCGGCCTTGGCGCGCGCCTCGGCCGCCGTGTTCTTCGCCATCGCACGCTCTGAATCCTGGTGGGCCGGCTTGCCGGTACGTGCCTTCTTCGCCATGACCGCCACTCCTTCGCTCGCAGCTCTACGCAGCTCGTACGCGGGACCGCGTACGCACACCACCCTGCGCCCGTTCGGCCCCGTCGGCATCTCGGGGGACGGGCCGCGGCCGATCCGGTTACATGGGGTGCATGACTGACGCCACCGCCGCCACCGCCGACGCCGCCGACACCGCCGACACCGCCGCCATCAACGACACGGCCATGCCCGACTGGGAGAAGCGCTTCCGGGCCCCGCGCGTGGGACTGCCCGAATGGGCCGAGGACGCGCCCGACCGCTCGCTCTTCGTCTCCAACGCCACCGGGACCTACGAGCTGTACGCCTGGGACCGCGCCACCGGCGCCCAGCGGCAGGCTACCGACCGGCCCAACGGGACCACCGACGGCACCCTCTCCCCCGACGGCGCGTGGCTCTGGTGGTTCTCCGACACCGACGGCGACGAGTTCGGCACCTGGGTCCGCCAGCCCTTCGCGGGCGGCCCCGACGAGCCGGCCACCCCCGGGCTGGAGGCCTCCTACCCCGCCGGGCTGGCCATCGGGCGGGACGGGACGGCCGTCGTGGGGCGCTCCACCGACGAGGACGGGACCACGATCCACGTGGTCCGGCCCGACGGGTCGGAGCCGGCCGTCGTCTACCGGCACCGCGAGTCGGCCGGGGTCGGCGACCTGTCCCGGGACGGGACCCTGCTCGCCGTCGAGCACACCGAGCACGGCGACGCGATGCACTCGGCCCTGCGGGTGATCACCCTGGACGGCGGGACCGTCGCCGAGCTGGACGACTCCAAGGGCGGCACCGAGGAGCTGGGCCTCATGGTGCTCGGCTTCGCGCCCGTCGCGGGAGACACCCGGCTGCTCGTCGGCCACCAGCGGCGCGGCCGGTGGGAGCCGATGGTGTGGGACGTGGCCGCGGGCACCGAGGAGGAGCTGGCCGTCGACCTGCCGGGCGACGTCGGCGCCGAGTGGTACCCGGACGGGTCGGGGCTGCTGATCGAGCACGGCTTCGAGGCGCGCAGCGAGCTGTTCCGCTACGACCTGGCCGCGCGGGAGCTGCTGCGGCTGGACACCCCGCCGGGGACGGTGTCGGGTGCCACGGCACGGCCCGACGGGTCGGTGGAGTACCAGTGGTCCTCCGCGGCCGAGCCCTCCGTCATCCGGTCGACCGCGGGCGGGGTCGTGCTCGACCCTCCCGGTTTCCGGCCGCCGGGCTCCGTACCGGTCGAGGACGTGTGGGTGGAAGGGCCGGGCGGGCGGATCCACGCCCTCGCCCAGCGGCCCGTCGGGCACGGCGACGGCCCCTTCCCGACCGTCTTCGAGATCCACGGCGGGCCCACCTGGCACGACAGCGACGCCTTCGCCGCGACCCCCGCGGCCTGGCTCGACCACGGTTTCGCGGTGGTCCGGGTCAACTACCGCGGTTCGACCGGCTACGGGCGCGAGTGGACCGACGCCCTCAAGCACCGGGTCGGCCTGATCGAGCTGGAGGACGTCGACGCCGTACGGGAATGGGCGGTGGCCTCCGGGCTCGCGGACCCGGCGCGCCTGGTGCTGTCCGGCGGCTCCTGGGGCGGCTACCTGACGCTGCTGGGCCTCGGCACCCGGCCGGAGGCCTGGGCGGTGGGGCTGGCGGCCGTACCGGTCGCCGACTACGTGACGGCGTACCACGACGAGATGGAGGCGCTGAAGTCCCTGGACCGCACCCTCTTCGGCGGCACTCCGGAGGAGGTCCCGGAGCGCTTCGAGGCCTCCTCGCCACTGACGTACGTGGACGCGGTGAAGGCGCCCGTGCACATCGCGGCGGGCCTCAACGACCCGCGCTGCCCCATCAAGCAGATCGAGAACTATGTGGACCGGCTAACGGCCCGCGGGGCGGAGCACGAGGTGTACCGCTACGACGCCGGGCACGGCTCTCTCGTCGTGGAGGAGCGGATCAAGCAGGTCCGGATGGAGATCGACTTCGCGCTGAAGCACCTGCCGCGCTAGGCCGTCGGCCGCCCGGCGCCGGGCCCCGCCACCGGTGATCCGGTGCACCCCCCGTACGGTGGTGGGGTGCACCGGTTTCTCCTGACCCCGCGCTGGTGGGGGATCAACGTCTTCGTCGCGCTCGGCGTTCCCTTCTGCCTGTTCATGGGGACCTGGCAGCTCGGCCGGTTCGAGGACCGCTTCGACACCCACAAGGAGGCGACCAGCGCACGCCCCGCCGAACAGACGGCCGCGCCGCTGGAATCGCTGCTCCCGGTGGACAAGCAGACCTCGGGACGGCTCGCCTCGGTCTCCGGGGAGTACGCCGACCAGCTCCTCGTCCCCGAGCGGCGGCTCGACGGGAAGTCCGGCTTCTACGTCCTGACCCTGCTCAAGACCGACACCGGCAAGGCCGTACCCGTGGTCCGGGGCTGGCTGCCCGGAACAGCCGACGCGAGCCGGGCCCCGGCCCCGCCGGCCGGCCGGGTCGAGGTGACGGGCGCGCTCCAGGCCTCGGAGAACTCCACCAGCAAGGGCGTCTACTCCGCGGGCGGGCTGCCGGCCGGGCAGCTCGGCGTCATCGGGGCCGCCTCGCTCGTCAACATCGTGCCGTACGGCCTGCACGACGCCTGGCTGACCGTGCAGATGCCCGCCGACGGGATGACTCCGGTACCGGCGCAGGCTCCGGCCAACACCGGGCTGGACCTGAAGGCCTTCCAGAACCTCGGCTACACCGGCGAGTGGTTCGTCTTCGCCGCGTTCGTGCTCTTCATGTGGTTCCGGCTGTACCGGCGCGAGGTGGAGACCCTGCGCGACACGGAGGCGGGCATCCTCGCCGAGGGCGAGGGCGAGGGCGAGGGCGAGGGCGAGGGCGAGGCCGGGGCCGGGGTCGGCGCCGCGACCCCGGCGGCCGAGCGGGACCCGGCGGAGCCGGCCCCGGCCGGGACCGGCTCGGCGTAGCGTCCGGGGTTCAGCCCTGGGCTGCGCCCCGGGTTGCACCGGGGGTTGTGCCCCCGGGTGCGCCCTCGCTCGCGCCCCGGTCTACCTGACGGGGATGACGCCCGTCCGGTAGACCGTTCCGCCGCACGCCTCGGCGATGGTCGTCTGCGTCGTCGGGCCGTCCGTCCCCGACGTATGGGGCGTGTGGGACACCACGGCACCGAGCGGCGGGTTCTCCGCCTGGGTCTGGCCCGTGTCGGTGCCCGCCTCGGCATCCGGAGCGTCCCCGGTACCGCCCTCCGGCGGGGTGCCCTCCCCGGAGCCGTCCGCGCCGGGACAGCCCCCCTCCGGCGGCACCCACGCGAAGCGGACCTCGTACGCCGCGTTCGGCGCGAGCACCAGCCGCATGGTCTCCACCGACGGGTCGGGCAGCAGCCCGGTCGCCGGATCGCCCGTGACGTGGCTGACGACCGCCACCGCGGCTCCGCCCTCGCTCGCCGGGCCGGCCGTCAAGGTCTCCGGGCCGCGGACGGTACAGCCGCGCGACGACACGTTGGTGACCCTGAAACTGCCGTAGACCTTGCCACCGGCCGACGGGGCCCGGGTGCTGCCCGACACGCCGATCTGGCTCTGGGTGCAGTTGGGCACGTCCGAGGACGCGGGCGGGGGGATCAGACCGCCGCCGACGGTGCCGGTGGTGCCGGACGAGGCGCGGGGCGGGGTGACGTCCGGCCCGCCGGTGCTCGGGCCGCCACCGTCCGCCGGGGTCGGCGAGGCGCTCGCGCCACCGTTCTCCGCGTCCTTCTTGTCCTTGTCTTTGTCCTTGTCCTTGTCGGAGGACCGCTTGGGCTTCGGACGGGAGCCCGAGCCGTTCTGGTGCAGGCTCGACCCGTCCTTCGAGTCCCCACCCTGCTGACCGTGGCCCGCCATGGTGGAACGGTCGGAGCCCCCGCCCGTCCCGGAGGTCAGGTGCAGGCCCACCGGGACCGAGCCGCCCAGCACGACCACGGCCGCCGCCGCGGCGACGAGGATCCGCCGGTTGCGGACCCGGCGCGCGGGGACCGCGTACCGCAGCCGCTCCAGCGCGTCACCGGAGGGTTCGAGCCCCCCGACGACCCCCTGCAGCAGATCGCGCAGCGCGTCCTCCTCGACCACGGGCTCGGAGACGGCGGACTTGCCGCGCACGAGCTCCAGCAGGGCCTCCGGGCCCCCGGAGGCGGAGCCGCCGGACAGGCCGGACAGGCTGCGGGCTTCGTCTTCGTTCGTCTTGCGGTCCTCGTTCATGCTTGCGCAGCCTCCATCGCCACCCGCAGCGCGGCAATGCCCCGCGATCCGTACGCCTTGACCGAACCGAGCGATATGCCGAGGGTCTCGGCGACCTGGACTTCCGTCATGTCCGCGAAGTAGCGCAGCACCAGCACCTCGCGCTGGCGTCGCTGGAGCCCGCGCATCGACTTGATGAGATCGTCCCGTTCCAGCAGGTCGTACGCGCCTTCCTCGGCGCTCGCCATGTCCGGCATCGGCTTCGACAGAAGCTTCAGGCCGAGGATGCGGCGGCGCAGGGCGGAGCGCGAAAGGTTGACGACGGTCTGGCGCAGGTAGGCCAGCGTCTTGTCCCGGTCCCGGACCCGCTTGCGGGCCGAGTGGACGCGGATGAAGGCCTCCTGGACGACGTCCTCGCAGGAGGCGGTGTCGTCGAGGAGCAGCGCGGCGAGGCCCAGGAGGGAGCGGTAGTGGGCCTGGTAGGTCTCCGTGAGGTGGTCGACGGTGGTCCCCGCGACCACTTCGGCCACCGCGGTCACTTCGGCCACCACGGCCGCCTCGGCCACCGGCGCGGTCTCAGCCTCCTCGGCCGTCTCGGCCGTCTCCGGGCTCCCGAGGTCCTCCGCGCTGTCGCGCGGCCCGGGCACCCGGCCTTCCTTGGCCGGTACGGACGCGCGGGCGCCGGGCGCGGTGGGCACCCCGGGCAGCACGGGGGCCCCGGACGCCGTCGCGGCGGGCGGAACGGGAACGATCACCGGGATCCCACCGGGCGTGCGGGATCGCAGACGCGACGGGATCGGGAGCGTCCCGGTGCGCGCCGCAATGACGGGGAGTTCGAGCAATGCTTCTGCCACGCCAGTTGGACACGCGTCCCCCCGTCAGGGTTGTACGCGCACGGCAGATTCATCGGCGGGATTCTCATCGTCTTCTTGCGTAGCCGCTCACCCGGCGCGCGTCGTCGTACGACGACAGCCGTCGGGCCATCCACTCGATCAAGGGATTAACGATGATCCTACAAACTGAAAGAGCCAAAATCAGCCGCGATGAGCTCCGCATTTTGTGTGGCATTGAGCGCAGCACCCTGACGGAGGTTGTCCGCGCAGACGAAGAACTCCAGCCCACGCGGGTCGTCGAGCGAGCGCCGCACCCGTCCCACCCAGGCCGGATCCGTTCCCGCGGCGTCCGAAGGGGTCGGGAACTCCCCCGCGGCCGGATCGTCCACGAGGACCACCCCGGGCGCCGATTCCAGGATCTCCCGGGCGTGCGCCGCCTCGACGACGCCCTCGAAGCGGGCCCGTACGGTCAGCGAGTGGCCGGTCAGTACGGGCACCTGTACGCAGGTCACGGACACCGGCAGCTCGGCCAGGTCGAGGATCCGGCGGGTCTGCGCCCGTACGGCCAGCTCGTGCGAGGACCAGCCGTCCTCGCGCAGCTCTCCGGACCACGGCACCACGTTGAGCGCGAGCGGACCCGCGAAGGGCCCGGTGTCCTCGCCCACGGCCCGGCGCACGTCCCCCGGATGCTCGCCCAGGGAAGTGCCGGCGACGAGCGACAGCTGGCGGCGCAGCGCCTCCGAGCCGGCCCGGCCTGCCGCGCTCGCGGCCTGGTACGTGGAGACGGCCAGCTCGGCCAGTGCGTACTCGGCGTGCAGCGCGCCCAGCGCCGCGATCATCGCTGCGGTCACGCAGTCGGGCCCGGCGACGATCCCCCGCGGCCGGATCCGGGCCGCGTGCCCGTTCACCTCGGGCACCACGAGCGGTACGTCGGGGTCCTCGCGGAAGGCCGCGGACTGGTCCACCACGACGGTTCCGCGCGCGGTGACGACGGGGGCCCACCGGGCCGAGACCTCGGCCGGGGTCAGGAAGAGCGCGATGTCGCCCGCCCCGAGGCCGTCGAAGGCGTCTTCGGTGAGGGCGAGCACCTCGGTCTCCGTACCGCGCACGGTCAGCCTGCGGCCGGCCGAGCGCGAGGAGGCGATCAGGCGTACGTCGCCCCAGACGTCGGCCCGCTGGGACAGCATCTGGAGCAGGACGGAGCCGACGGCTCCGGTCGCCCCGACCACGGCGAGTGCCGGAGCCGGGGCGGACCGGGCCGCGGACGGGTTCAACGCCCCGTGCCTCCGTAGACGACGGCTTCGTCACCGTTGTCGGAGTCGAGCCCGAAGGCCGTGTGCACGGCGCGGACGGCCTCGTTGACGTCGTCCTGGCGGGTCACGACCGAGATGCGGATCTCCGAGGTGGAGATGAGCTCGATGTTGACGCCCGCGTCGGACAGCGCCTGGAAGAACGAGGCGGTGACGCCCGGGTTGGTCTTCATGCCCGCGCCGACCAGGGAGATCTTGCCGATCTGGTCGTCGTAGCGCAGGGACTCGAAGCCGATGGTGCCCTTCGCCTTCTCCAGGGCGTCGATGGCCTTGTGGCCCTCGGCCTTGGGGAGGGTGAAGGAGATGTCCGTCAGGCCCGTGGAGGCGGCGGACACGTTCTGCACGATCATGTCGATGTTGATCTCGGCGTCCGCGATGGCGCGGAAGATGGCCGCGGCCTCACCCGGCTTGTCCGGGACGCCGACGACCGTGATCTTGGCTTCGGAGACGTCGTGAGCGACTCCGGAGATGATGGCGTGCTCCACCGGCTCGTCCCCTTGCGGATTCTCGTTGCTGACCCAGGTGCCCGGCAGTCCCGAGAAGGACGAGCGGACGTGGATCGGGATGTTGTAGCGGCGCGCGTACTCGACGCAGCGGTGCAGCAGCACCTTGGAGCCGGAGGCCGCGAGCTCCAGCATGTCCTCGGAGTTGATCCAGTCGATCTTCCGGGCCTTCTTCACGACGCGGGGGTCCGCGGTGAAGACGCCGTCGACGTCGGTGTAGATCTCGCAGACCTCGGCGTCCAGCGCCGCGGCGAGCGCGACGGCGGTCGTGTCCGAGCCGCCCCGGCCGAGGGTGGTGATGTCCTTGCTGTCCGCCGACACACCCTGGAAGCCGGCGACGATGGCGATGTTGCCCTCGTCCAGCGCGGTGCGGATACGGCCCGGCGTGACATCGATGATGCGCGCTTTGTTGTGGACCGAGTCGGTGATGACGCCTGCCTGGCTACCGGTGAACGACTGGGCCTCGTGGCCCAGGTTTTTGATCGCCATGGCCAGCAGGGCCATGGAGATCCGCTCTCCGGCGGTCAGCAGCATGTCGAATTCACGCCCGGCAGGCATCGGGGACACCTGCTCGGCGAGATCGATCAGCTCGTCCGTCGTGTCGCCCATCGCGGAAACCACGACGACCACTTGGTGGCCGTTCTGCTTGGCATCCACGATCCGCTTGGCAACACGCTTGATGCCTTCGGCATCGGCTACGGAGGAGCCTCCGTACTTCTGCACGACAAGGCCCACGTGCGCTCCTCGCTCATTTCCGTTACTGCGGTCAGTGACGCAGTCTAGCGAGCGCCCGGAATACGACCGCGCCGTACCACATCATGAGACGTTCTGTTCATCTTACGATCACGGTCAGTTGGCGTACTCCTTGAGCTTCTCGGTCTCCAGCGTGATCTTGACCGGTTCGGGCAAGGCGATCACCGCCCCGAAGGGCCGGGTGGTGATCGCGCGATACCGACCGCCCTCAGGCTCGGCGTGCACGACGACGGACAGACTCTCCCGGTCGATGAGCAGGTAGACGGGAATCCCCGCCTGCGCGTAACCCTCGGGCTTCTCCACCCGGTCCCGTGCATCGGTGTCCCGATCGTGCGAGGTGACCTCGACCGCCATGAGCACGCCGGTCGGATTGATCCAGTCCCCCCGGCCGACCAAATGCTCTTCCGGCACGAGCACGGCGTCGGCGCGCGCCCGGCCATTGCGGTACGCCTCGACCTTGAGCCCCTGCTCCGCGTACAGCTCCAAGTCCGGACGCTGCTGCATGCACTGCTTCAGCAGCCACATGACGATCGTCTGGTGATTCCCGTCCGGCACCGGCTTGACCTGCACCCTTCCCTGGATGAACTCCAGCCGCACCAGTTCGGGCGCGTTGCGGGCGAGTTCTTCGAATTCCTCGGTGGACATCTGGGCCTGGGCACCAGTGGGGGTCATGGCGTCGCCTCCTCCCCTCCATGGTGCCCTGGCAGGCACCTCCTGCACGCTCATACGCGGCGCTTGGGCGGGAGGCCTGCGGCCGCGCGGAGGCCGTCCGCGAGGGCCGGGACCTCCGAGCTGGCGGGCTGTTCGGGGCGAGCACGGAAGGTGTCCGGGATCGGGCGGTACTGCGCAAAAGCCGCCTCCCAGGCCGCGTCCGAGACCTCGCCTCCGTCACTGCCGTCGTCGATCCGACATTCCGCACAGACGCCGTCGACGATCTTCGACGTCTGCTCGGTCTCGTCGCAGAACAGGCACATCAGCATCGACTGCACGACGGTCTCGGGCTCGGGGGTGCGCTTCGGGGGCATCTTGTTCTCCAGGCGTTTGCGGATGAGCGCCGCCGGGTTGTGCAGCGGCGTGGGAAGTCCCTGGGTCAGGGCGTACGTGAGCTGCCGTACGTCGCACCCGCGCTCCAGCCACTCCGCTGCCAGCGGCGCCAGCGAAGCGCAGTCGGCGGCGGACAGGAGCGCGGCGGGGTCGGTGTCCTTGAGCTTGGCGAGGGTCCGGTAGGCGGTGGTCTGCTCCACGGGCCGGACCTCCGCGGCGGCCGGGGCGTCCTCGGCCTGCGCGTCCTCGATCTGCGTGTCCCTGGCCTGCGCGCCCTCGGCGGCCCCCGCGTCGCCCTCCGGCGCGGGCGCGGGGGCTTCGGCGCCCTCCACGCGCCCCGGGCCGGCGGCCAGTGGCACCAGCCGGGCGTCGACCGAGCGGCAGTAGGCGCGCCACCAGTCCTCGTCCCGCGCGGTCCGGGAGAAGTACGTACGGGTCACCCAGCGCGAGCTGTCCTCGCGGACCACGCGCTCCTTGAGCCGCCGCAAATGGCCGGCGACGGAGAGGATCTGGAGCGAGCCGCGCATCCCGGCCTGCCCGATCCCGGGGATGTGCGCGGCCAGCGTCTTGTGGTCCATCGCGGCGCCCTCGGGCAACTGGTCGATGTACCCGGCGACCATGGCCTCACGCTTGGGCAGATGTCCGAAATCATCGGCCGTGCGGGCCAGTTGGTCGGGCGCCTCGCGCTTTCCGAAGCCGGGATTGGCCATCGGGTGCGCGGCGGCGGGCATGACAGGACTAAAATCGGCAACAGCCACGAGATCCTCTGTAGATCTTGAAGGTCAGACCCCGGCACGGTGTTGGTAGCACCTGTCGGGGTCGCTTTATATGCCGAACGCTAGACCCTCCACCACGCCCCGTGTCAAGCCGGTCACGAATAGTCATCTCGGCTGTCAGAAACGGACGTTGGGTTGGGTGGTTGGGTTTTAACCAACCACCCAACCCAAAACCAAGAGAGAGCTCGGAGCTCAGAGCTCGGAGCTCACCCCGTCGACGGCATACGCGAGGAACGCCCCCCAGGAGGAGCCGGCGAACGCCAGTTCCGGTCCGGCGACGATCTTGGAGTCCCGGACGTGAACGGCGACGGGGCAGGCGGCGACCTCGACGCAGTTGTCACCCTCGTCGTCGCTGTAGCTGGACTTGAACCACTTCAGGTTGGCGCTCATAGCTCATCCACCATCCGCTTGATGAAGACGGCCGACTCCTCCGCGTTGAGGGCCTCCGCGCGGATCATGCTAAGTCGCCCGGCGTGGGAACTCACCACATCCGGATCGGCGGTCAGTTGACTGATCGACTGCCCAGTGGAGTAGGCGAAACGGTCGCGCTCCTGGCTCTCCAGAAGCACCATGGGCCCAATGGTTCCCACCGAGAGAGCGCGCTCGAATGGCAGGACTTGAAGGGATACATTCCGCAATGTACCCACGTCCAGCAGATGCTGGAGCTGCTCACGATGGGCCTGGCGGCCGCCCAACGGCGCCCGCAGAGCGGCCTCGTACAGGACGAAGCTGAACGCCACCGGCGGCTTCCTCGCCAGGAGGTGCTGCCGCTCCAGTCGGGCAGCCGTACGCTCGTCAACCGTCTCGTCGTCCACCGGCGGCCAGTGGTTGGCGAACAGCGCCCGCGCATACGCCTCAGTCTGCAACAAGCCGGGGATCAGGGACACCTCGTATGACCACATGCCGCGCGTCCCCGCTCCAGCTCAATGAACCCGTGAGCCCGCACAGGGAACTTGTCCCGGCTCAGATACTCCTTGGCGGCGCTCAGCAGGCCCTCCGCCCGGAACAACGCGTCGGCCGCGTCCAGCAGTTGCGGCGTCGGCATCCGCACCCCCTGTTCCATCGCCTTGATGGTGTCCGGGGAGTACCGGGCGGCCAGGCCCAGTTCCTCGCGGGTCACGCCCGCCTTGAGCCGCCAGCGTTTGAGCTGGTCCCCGGCGTAGCGCCAGGCGGGAGGTACAGCGGGGTTCGGGACTGACACAGCGGCCACCTCCGGTGGCTACAGCACGCTTTGTATCCGCTCGGTCACTGTCGAGCGTAGACCCGGCGCGCCAGGCTGCGGGCATGAACCGGACACGTAGGCCCGATTGGGTCCCCCTCCTCGGCCACCAGCTGCGCCGCACCGGAATCCACTTCGACGCCGTACGCATTCAGGGCGTACGCGGGGAGGCGGTGGCCGCGCGGCTGATCGAGGCGACCGGCGGGCGGGCGGGGCCGATCGTGTGCGAGGCCAGCGGGTTCCGGTGGATGTACTTCCTGCTGCCGCCCGGGACCTCCAGGACGTACGCCTGGCCGCTCGGCGTGCAGCGCTTCGGGGCCGGGCAGCGGACCGTCGCCTACGTCGGCGTACCCGCCCTGGACGGAAACACCTGGCCGCTGCTGTGGCAGTCGCGGCCCTGCGCCCTGGCCCCCTTCGTGGACCCGGCGGCCCTGCACGCCCTCCTGGCGCCGGAGGCGGGCGTTCCCGCTCCCGCATGAGGGGGCGCTGGGTGTCCGGATCAGGCGGGGCTCGGGCGGCGGCCCAGACTGCCGAGCTCCTCGGCCATGACCTTCCCGGCCTGCTCCGCGAGGTCGTCCTCCGTGATGTCCTCGTCCGTGTCCAGCCCGTCCAGGGCCGCCAGCGGCTGGTCGAGGCGGACGTGTGCGATCAGTGACTGGAGGGCGCGCAGCGTGGCCGATGCCGTCGGGCCCCAGTTGGTGAAGTACGAGAACTGCCACCACCACAGCGCCTCGGTGATCCGGCCCGACTGGTGGTGGATGAGGCCGTGCCGCAGGTCGGCGACCACGTCCGCCAGGTCGTCGGAGATCCGGTGCGGGACCGGGGCCTTGCGCGGCTCGTAGGGGTCGAAGACCTCCGAGTAGACGTCGACCGGCTCCAGCATGACCGCGAACCGCTCGCGCAGGTCGTCCACGTCGGGCTCCGGGCCCAGGTCGGGCTCGTAGCGCTCGTCGGGCAGCACGTCCTGGTACGCGCCCAGCCGGCCGCCCGCCAGCAGCAGCTGGGACACCTCCAGGAGGAGGAAGGGCACCGCGCTGTCCGGGTCCTCGCCCTTGGCCACCTCGGTGACCGCGACGATGAAGGACTCGATCTGGTCCGCGATCGAAGCCGCGAAGTCGTCCGGATCCAGTCCCAGGGCGTGCAGCGTTGCGTCAGACATCGAGAAGTCGCCTTCCTTCAAAGGCCCGCCCGAGCGTGACCTCGTCCGCGTACTCCAGATCTCCCCCGACGGGGAGCCCGCTGGCCAGGCGGGTGACCTTGAGGCCCATGGGCTTCATCATGCGGGCGAGGTAGGTGGCGGTCGCCTCGCCCTCCAGGTTCGGGTCGGTCGCGATGATCAGCTCGGTGACCGAGCCGTCCGCGAGCCGCGCCAGCAGCTCCCGGATGCGCAGGTCGTCCGGGCCGACGCCCTCGATCGGGCTGATCGCGCCGCCGAGGACGTGGTACCGGCCCCGGAACTCGCGGGTCCGCTCGATCGCGACGACGTCCTTCGACTCCTCGACCACGCAGATGACCGTCAGGTCGCGGCGCGGATCGCGGCAGATGTTGCACCGCTCCTCCTGCGCCACGTTCCCGCACACCGCGCAGAACCGGACCTTGTCCTTGACCTCCAGCAGCGCGTGCGCGAGGCGGCGGACATCGGTGGGCTCGGCCTGCAGGATGTGGAAGGCGATCCGCTGCGCGCTCTTGGGCCCGACGCCGGGCAGCCTGCCCAGTTCGTCGATCAGGTCCTGGACCACGCCTTCGTACAACGGACTGCCTTCTTTCGGTACGGGAGGGCTACCGAGCCGGGGAGGCTCGGGACGGGACTAGAAGGGAAGGCCGGGGATACCGCTGCCGCCGCCCAGCCCCTGTGCCAGCGGGCCCAGCTTCTGCTGCTGCAGCGTCTGCGCATTCTCGTTGGCCGCCTGGACCGCCGCGACCACCAGGTCGGCGAGCGTCTCGGTGTCCTCGGGGTCCACGGCCTTCGGGTCGATCACCAGTGCGCGCAGTTCACCGGAACCGGTGACGGTCGCCTTGACCAGGCCGCCGCCGGCCTGGCCCTCAACCTCGGTGCGCGCCAGCTCGTCCTGCGCCACGGCAAGGTCCTGCTGCATCTTCTGGGCCTGCTGGAGCAGCTGCTGCATGTCGGGCATGCCACCACCGGGAATCACAGGTCACTCACTCCGTAGCGTCGGGCCAAGCGCCGTCGGCTTGGTCAATCCGAGCCTACGTGCTCCCCGGGCGCCGCGCCCTACGCCGTGAGGACCAACTCTTTCGAGTGAGCGACGGGGCGTGCGCGTACCTGATGGCGCCCTCCTTGCGGGCGGAAATCCCGGGAATCGTCGCCCACCGCGTCTCATTCGAAGGTAGGAAGAGCATGCGCACCATTGCGCACACGCGCACCACCACACGTTCAGCGCAGGCAGAGGGAGTGCCCGGGTGAGTCAGCCGGAGATGCAGCCCGAGGGGCCACCCCGGGATCCCGCTGAGGACGGCGACCTTACCGGCCGGCCGTTCCCTCTCGGGGACTGGGGCGAGCCCGCCGAGCGGCTCGACGAGCTCTACCGACGGGTCGAGGCCGACGCGCTGCGCACCGCCGAGTGGTACCTGTCGGACCGGGCGTGGAAGCGCCGGGGGGCCCGGATCCTGCGGATCGGGGCAGCCGCCGGCGCGGTCACGGGCGCCGCGATGTCGCTGCTGGAGCTGACCGGCTCGGTGTCCGGGGCGGCCTCGTACGGCTATCTCGCACTGCTCCTGGGCGCGGCCTGCATGGCCTGCGACCGGTTCTTCGGCCTGACCTCGGGCTGGATGCGGGACGTGGCGACGGCGCAGGCCGTGCAGCGGCGACTGCAGACCCTGCAGTTCGACTGGGCCACGGAGAACGTGCGCGAGATCCTGGGCCCGACCGAGGGCACCGCCAGCGAGGCCGCGGAGCGGTGTCTGACCGTGCTGCGCCGCTTCTCGGAGGACGTGACCGAGCTCGTGCGGTCGGAGACCGCGGAGTGGATGGTCGAGTTCAGCTCCGGCCCCGCCCCGCTGGTCATGCAGTCCCTGGGCGCGGGCGGATCCCGCTCGGACGCGTACGTCCCGCCGGCCCGCTTCCCGCTCCCCCCGGGCACCCGCCCGAACATGCCCCGCCAGAGGCCGCCGGAGCAGCCGCGCTGACGGGACGGGGCCGGCTCCGCACGGCGGAGCCGGCCCCGTTCCGTACTCCGTACCGATCGTCCGCGTCAGCTGAAGATGATCATCGAGCCCTGGCCGAGGCTCCGGGTGGCCGCCGCGTGCAGGCCCAGCCATACGTGCCGCTCCCGCGCGAAGGGGCTGTCGTCGTACGGGATCGGCCCGGCGGGCTCCTCCAGCGACGTCGGCCGCCCCGGCGGCGCCGGAGCCAGCGGCGGGTTCAGGGGGTCTATCCCGATCGCGGGAGCCACCAGTGCCAGCTCGCGCAGCAGGCCCTGCGCGGACCCCAGCGGCCCGCCCCCGGCCAGCAGCTCTTCGTTGGCCAGCGGGTAGGCGAAGTCCACGGGGACGTAGGCCCCCGCGTGGTCGTAGTGCCACACCAGGTGCGACTGCTGCGCCGTCGGCTCGAACATCTCCAGCAGTTGCTCGTAGTCCCCGCCCAGCTCGTCCACCGGTGTCACCGGCAGCCCGCAGATCTGCAGCAGGTACGCCCGCCGCAGGAAGTGCAGGGCGTCGTAGTCGAAACCGGCCACCGGGGCGACGTCCCCGGACAGCCCCGGCATGTACGCGAACACCGGCACGGACGGCAGTCCGGCCTCGCCCAGCGCCTTGTCGTACGAGGCGATCTCTTCTGCGAAGGGGTTGTCGGGGCTGTGGCACAGCACGTCGACAAGGGGGACCAGCCACAGGTCACAGGCCACTCGGCCTCCGATCAGTCGTTGTCGCCGATCGGGCCAGCGTAGTGCGCCGGACACGCTCAGCGAAGGGGTGAGCAGAACCGAAGGAGCGAGAGACGCGGATCCGGGCCGGATCCCGTCTAAGACGGCTGCCCCGGGCCCACCCTCCAGACCCACACGTCGCGCACCTGCTCCGGCTCCCGGCCCAGCAGCCCGGTGATCAGTTCCCGCAGTTCCGTGTCCCGGTCCTGGCGGGGCAGGACCACCGCGCCGGCCTTCCAGTACTCCAGGTCCTGGCGGGCCTGCGCCCGCCAGCCCGCGTCGACCTCGGGCGGCCGGCCGCCGTAGCGGACGTCGCGCAGGAGGTTCGAGAGGTGCCGCGGAGTGGCCCCGTAGATACCGATCCGGTCGGGTCCCCACGGGCCGTTGAAGTAGCCGCCGGCCAGCCGGAAGCCGAAGTCCGCCTCGACCTGCCAGTGCAGCGCGTCCGCCTGGCCCGGGTCCGGCAGCGGTACCGGAACGAGTGCTTCCCCGTCCTTGACGTAGCCCTCCCAGTCCCCGGAGGTGATGAAGGCGGGGACCGGCGCGCGGTCCCGTACGGTCAGCGGCAGCGGCAGGACCGGGATCAGCGCGGCCGCCGCCCCCAGCAGGCCCAGCGTGCGCAGCTCGCGGGTGCGCAGCCGCAGGATCCGGTCGAGCGCGAGGGCCAGCAGGATGCCCAGGACGGGCGCGCACACCATCGCGACGCGCCCCTCGATCACCGACTCGAAGGGCGGCAGCTTGATCATCAGGCGCCAGGGGCCCGGCAACACGATCTCCGTGCGGGGTACAGGCACCCACGGCCCGAGGGACAGCAGGAGCGCGAGGGCCCGTACGGCCTTGCTCCGCCACAGCCACACGCACACGGCCACGCCGAAGGCGAGCAGGGGCCAGCCGTAGAAGGCGTTCTGCTCGGTGGTGTTCAGGGAGAGCTTGCCGGCCGTCTCGGGGTCGCCGAAGAGGGAGCGGGAGGCGTACTCGATCAGGGCGCGCGGGCTGTTGCCGGCGTTGTCCCCGTGCAGGACCGAGTGGTAAGGCCGACACCAGCTCGTCCCAGCACCGCCTGTGACGGACAGCCATGACGCCGGCCGGCACGCACCGCTTACGTTCGAAGGCCCGAGAAGGGTGCAAACGAGGGTACGAGCGGCCCCCTGCGCGTATCGCTGGACCGTCGGCAGGAAGGGGGCGAGACCGTCCAGCAGTCCGCGCGGGCTCGGGCCAAGGTGGTCAAGCAGGGCTCGACTCCGGCGGCCGCGGCCGCCCCCGCGGGGAGCCGCAGCGCGACGCAACCGCCGCGCCCAACGGAGTGTTGTTGCAGGTGGAAGGTGGCAGCGAGAAGGCAGAGCTGAAGTCTCGTGAGCCCGAGCACTCTCAGGATGGGAGCCATGGGGTCGGCGTCGTCAATGTCTGCGACAAGGCAGGTCGGGCAGAATTTCGGCATGGGTCCCCCAGAGGGGGCAACGATCGAATACCGGCGGTCGCATCACTTGATGATCAAGTTCGCGAGCCTCAGTCGGTCCTCGAGCTGCACCTTGGCCCTCTTCAGGGTCTCGGCGTTCTGGTCTATCAGCCGGTTCTGATCGCTGGTCTCGACGGAGAACCAGATACCGACGAGGTTCACTTCCGCCTTGCAGGCGATGTCCTTCTTGGCCGCGCTGATGGCCTTGGGGCTCGCAAACTCACTCGCCTTGAAGCCAAGGTCCTCCATTGGGCTGACCGGTTCGTCAGTCCGGAGGCCTTGGTGGGCCATGCAGTCGGACCAGGACTTGGCAGCTTTGACGACATGGGAGTCCTGCTGTGAACGACGATACGCGTCGAACATCAAGTTCTGTACGAACATCAGATCGATGATGTCCTTGGTCGGCCTGAAGAGCTTGAGGGTGGCCTCGTGCAGACAGCCGCCGGCCGGCACCTTGCGACCGCCGATCGAGGTCGTCCCTTCGTCCGACTTCTCGGCCTCTTCCTGGCTCTTGGGCAACTTCGTCGGGTCCAGGCGCTCTTGCCCCAACAGGACGAGCTTTTCGTCGGACCCCAAGTCGTCCATCGGCGACTTCCCCGGAGCCTCACGCGAGCCATCCGCATAGCCGTGACTGGCTGCGCGGGAGGCGCTGGAGATTCCGTAGCGCCGGGCGTTCTCGGCATCGCCACTTGGGGATTCCGCCGGCTGACCTGGGTAGCGGAATCCGTAGCGCTCCATGCATCGGTCGACCAGGATCTCCTGGGCCCGCTCCAAGGTCTTCCGCTGTTCCGCTGTGGGGTGGTAGCTGTCCAGGGGGAAGCGGAGTCCGGTGGTGTCCAGCATGGTGGGTGCTGCGGTGACGGACGGTTCAGCGCCCTTTTCGCTGGAGGCTGTTGAACCGGAGCATCCGACCAGGGCGAGTGCGGTGAGGAGCAGAGTGCTGCAGCCCGCGATGATTCCGACGGGACGGGGAGTGGGGCGGGGGCTGGGCAACGTGACTCCGTTATGGCGCGGTACCATGCGGCGAACGCCGCTCTGCCCGGCGCTTTCGGGCAGAGCGGCGTTCGCATGCGTTCATACATCTAGGCAGAACGACCTGCGTTCAATCGACAGGCGATCAGCGGCTGGTCAGGATTAGCGGGGGTACGCCGAAGAGACCTGGTTCTTGAAGGTCGCCGAGTAGTTGCCGTAGGCACCACCGGGGATCCACCCCTTGACGCCACCGCGGGAGGTGCCGGTGTACACGTCCCACGTGACCGTCTGCCTGTTCCAGTACGAGGCGGTGTTGTTGTCGATGTCCTGGCCGAGTCCGGCGCAGCCGCTTCCTACGAACCAGTTGTCCCCGAAGTTCGCGTCGGCAGTGATGAGGTCCCAGACGCAGCCTGCGCGGTCGGAGTTGTAGTACTCCCCGAACTCGCCGCTCTCCATCACGCCATTGCCGCCGGCGGCGGATGCGGAACCTGCTGCGGCGAGCGACGCGCCACCGAAGGCCACCAGGGACAAGCCCGTGACGGCAGCGCGACGAAGGATGGTGCGGCTACGGTGAGTCATGAATGAAAGGCCTCTCTTTTGGGGCATCTCGACTGCCAGTGCGAGGCGGCCGAGCATCAACGCAAATGATCATGCAAGATCGATTAAACAGGGCGAACCTTCGTTCGGTCACTGTCCTTTGAGACAGGTCCGGTGCGACTGCATGTCCTGAAATCGCTGCTGGAACAGCCGTGCGTGGCGGCGCCGCCTGAGCACTCACGTCACGCGGGGTCTTCGGACGTGAGCGGTGCGTACCGGCCGATGTCCTGGCTGTCCGTCACAGGCGGTGCTGGATCGAGCTGGTGCCGGCCCCGGACGCAGGACGCCCGTTTTTCTAGCCACGACGGACGCCCCGGCCCGGCCTGCCCGGCCTGCGGGGTCTTCACGCCCAGGGCGAAGGGGCCGGCGACGGCCCGGCCACGGGATCTCCCATATGGAGAGCTTGAGTTGGAGTTCTTCTGGCACAGGCGCCGCTGGTGGAGTCCGGCTGTCCCCCCGAAGTCGTTCACCGAGCAGATCCCGCTGATACCGGCCGGCAAGCGGCTGACCGCCCGGCTGCGGTCCACCGCCGGGTACCGGGTCCGGGATACCCACACCGTCGTTCAGACTGCCCGCGATCTGCACTCGTCCGCGCCGACCGTGATGAAGCCTGCCGCGAGGCGGCGCGCGAGGTCACCGAAGCTCCGCTGCCCGAGGTGGCTTTGCTGGGGATCGCCGAGACCCGCCGCGGCAGGCCCCGCTGGGAGCAGAACACCGAAACGGGCAAGTGGCAGCTGGCGCGGGCCGGGTGGCACACCGGATTCGTCGACGCACTCGGCGACGGCGGGCTGCTCGGCCAGGTCAAGGACGTTCTCACGTCGTGCAGCTCGCGAACAAGGTGCTGTCACTGGTCCGGCGGCGCACCACCGCCGAGATCCGCGGCCGACGCCGGCGCGCCACCGACCCGGAGTGGGACAGCCCGACGGCGCCTGCTGCGCAACCGGGAGGATCTCACCGACGAGCAGTTCGCGAAGATGTGGAACCCGCTGCTGGCCGAGGGGAAGATCGGCCAGACGCTGCTGACCGCTTGGATCGCCGAGGAAGGAAAGCCTGCGCAACCTCCTCACCCTGGCCCGCACCGGCGCGAGCCGACACCAGCTCGGCCACGCTCGGTGGAAGTTCCTCACCTGGTGCGCGGACGCCGACATCCCCGAAGTCCGCACCCTCGCCACCACCGTCGACCGCTGGTGGAGCGAGATCGCCACGTTCATCGCCACCGGCCCCGATAACGCCAGAAGCGAATGGGTCAAGGTCAAGTGTCCCACCGGTAGCGGTTGCGGGCCTGCTGGATCAGGCAGCGCACGGTGACGAACACGGCGGTGAGGTGGGGTAGAAGTCGACGGTCGCCCTTGCCGGTGCCGTACCGACCGCTACGGCACACCGAGTTCGAAGATGACGTAGCCGGCGTACCAGCCGGAGGTGACGGCGGCCATGCCGAGGACAGTCAGCGCGGACGTCCGGCTCACCCTACTGAGGGCGACGGCGATCGGGATGAGCAGCGGGAAGGCAGGGAGCAGGTAGCGGGAGGTGTTGCCGAACATCTGCTGGCTGCCGAGGACCAGCACGATGGTGACCACGGTGTAGACGATCAGGAAGACGGGCAGCCGCAGCCGGACGAGCAGGACCAGCAGGACGGGCAGGGCGAAGACCAGGAGGACGGCGATCAGGTCCTCGGTCCCGAACGCGAACAGGTAGTCGCCGTGACCGAAGAGCACCCCGCGCAGCACGCGCAGGGTGTGCTTCCCGTAGTCGAAGTAGTGCAGCCAGGCGCCCCGCTGCAAGGTGAAGTAGCCGGTCAGGTCGCCCATCCGCCAGCCGACCCAGGTGATGTACCCGACCATGCCGAGTGGCGCGATGACGATGGCTCCGACCGGGCCGAGGATGCCGTCGCGGCGCCGGTACACGGCGATCAGGGCGGCCACACCGAGCGCGGCGATCAGGGCAGAGGCGGTCGGCCGGTTGAGGCCCGCGACGAGGGTGATCACGCCGGCCTGCAGCCAACGATGGGTCAGCACCATGTAGCAGGCCCAGACTGCCAGCGCGACGAAAAGTGAGTCGGAATAGACCGCCCACTCCGCGCCCGACCCAGGGAAGACTCCCCAGAGCGCCGCAGCGATCACGCCGGCCCTACGGTCGGTCAGCTTCGCGGTCAAGGCGTAGATTCCGGCTGCGGCGACGAACGAGGCGACGATCGAAACCAGCATTCCGGCGCCGTACAGACCGAGGCCGGTACAGTCGGAGACCACACGCATAAGCCCTGGGTACAGGGGGAAGAACGCGGCGGAATTCTGCTCGTAGGTGATCCATTGGCCGGTCAGCGGAATGAGCTGTGGATGGTAGCCGTTCGCCGCCACCTGCTGATACCACCAGCCGTCCCAGCTCTGCAGGACGTCCCACGGGTGGGCGCCGCCGCCAAACCGGGCTGGTTTGGTCCGGAAGTCTCCGGAGGCGTCCAGCAGGTACATGAAGACGGCGAAGCCGGTCAGCTTCGCTGCCCCGTACGCACCCAGCGCAGGGCCGAAGCGCCGGGCGGTCCGCCGCGTCCACTCCTTAAGGGGCCCCGGCGGCTCGGTGACGTCGATGCTCTTGTCGTCGGGTTCATCCACTGATGGATCGTCGCATGCGGTCCTACTCGTCTTCGGCGCGGGGTACGAACGGATCGCCGGTCCCGGGTGCTCGGACTGGACGATCCGCGACCGGGTCAAGGAGCTCCGGCGCGCAGCGCGGCGCCCTTGCCTTGGCGGCCGTCGCCGGCGCTGATCAGCCGGATCCGCGACTCGTCGGCGGCCGCTGCTACCACCGCCTCGGCCTGGCTGCCGTCGGCGTCGGCGTCGGCGTCGGCGTCGGCGTCGGCGTCGGCGTCGGCGTCGGCGTCGGCGTCCACAATGAGTTCCCAGTCGCCGTCGGCGCTCACGGCGCTCTCGCCGCTCATGCGCCGACCGCCTTCAGGCCGTCGGCCCAGTCGAGTCCGTGCTGGTTGTACGCGTGCACGAGGCGTCGTACCTCCTCGGCGTCCGCGCGGGTCACCGCGTCCATCAGTTCGTTGTGGCCGGCCCACAGGCCGGAGCGCAGGTCCGGCTCCGCCTTCAGATAGGGCACGGCGAAAACCCAGCACTGCACCCGGATCCGGTGCAGGAACTCGGAGATGTAGATGTTGCCGACCAGCCCGCTCAGCTCCCTCCAGAAGCGCAGGTCGTAGCCGATCAGCACTTCGAGCGAGCCGTTCAGCGCCGCCCGCCGCGCCTCCTCCGCCCGGCGGCGCACCGAGACCAGCCGTTCCCCGGAGCCGGGGGCGGTGCCGCGTTCCACGAGCCTGCGGAAGATGCCTTCCACGATCAACGTACGAGCCTCGATCATGCCCCGGAAATCGTCCACGGAGAAGACTCGGACGCGGAAGCCGCGGTGCTGGACGGAGTCGAGCAGGCCTTGCGCGGAGAGATCGACGAGGGCTTCGCGGACGGGGGTCGCGGAGACTTCGTACTGCTCGGCGATCTGTTTGACGGTGAATTCGCTGCCGGCCGCCAGGCGCCCCGCAAGCACCTCGTCACGCAGCGCGTCCGCGATCTGCTGGCGAAGTGTGTTGCGGGTGACAGCGCCGCTGCCTGGCATAGGGGTCCGTCTCCATCTGTGGGCTTGGGACACCTTAGGCCAGGCAGCGCGGCTGAAACCGATCGGTTTTGTGGCCGCTATGTGGATTTAGCGCCCGTTATGCGGACGGGCCGCGCTTATCTTCTTGATCATTCACCCCTGCGCGGGGCCCGCTCGGGGCACCCGCGCAGGGTCGTCCTCGCTGCTCCGAGCCTGCTCGGAGCCTGCTCGGAGCCTGTTCGCGGCCTGTTCGCGGCCCGTCCCGGGCTCAGCCCCGGCCCCGGTCCCGGGGGTGCCCGTCAGGCCGGGTGAAGCCCGGTCGGGCACCGATGAGGCCTCGGTCAGGCCGAAACGTGCCGGTCGGCGACGGTCAGCGCGTCGTCCAGCAGGGCCAGGCCCTCCTTCGCGTCCGCTTCCGTGATGTTGCACGGAGGGACGACGTGGGTGCGGTTCATATTGACGAACGGCCACAGCCCCGACGCCTTGCAGGCCGCGGCGAACTCGGCCATCGGCGCGTTGTCGGCGCCCGCCGCGTTGTAGGGCACGAGCGGCTCGCGCGTCTCCTTGTCCCGTACGAGTTCCAGGGCCCAGAAGGTGCCCAGACCGCGCACCTCCCCGACCGAGGGGTGGCGCTCCGCGATCTCGGCGAGGGCCGGGCCGATCACGTTCTCGCCGAGGTGGGCGGAGTGCTCGACGATGCCCTCCTCCTCCATGGCGTTCATCGTCGCGACGGCGGCGGCGCAGGCGAGGGGGTGACCGGAGTAGGTCAGGCCGCCCGGGTAGGGGCGCGTGGCGAAGGTCTCGGCGATCGCGCCCGAGATCGCGACGCCGCCGAGCGGGACGTAGCCGCTGTTGACGCCCTTGGCGAAGGTGATCAGGTCGGGGGTGACGTCGAAGTGCTCGGCGGCGAACCACTTGCCGGTCCGGCCGAACCCCGACATGACCTCGTCCAGGATGAAGACGATCCCGTAGCGGTCGCAGAGCTCGCGCACGCCGGCCAGGTAGCCGGGGGGCGGGGTCATGATCCCGGCCGTGCCGGGGACCGACTCCAGGATGATCGCGGCGATCGTCGCCGGGCCCTCGAAGGCGATGGTGTCGGCGAGGTGGGTGAGGGCGCGCGCGCACTCCTCGGCCTCGGTGGTCGCGTGGAAGGGCGAGCGGTAGAGGAACGGTCCCCAGAAGTGCACGACGCCGGCGGCGGCCGTGTCGGAGGGCCAGCGGCGCGGGTCACCCGTCAGGTTGATCGCGGCGGAGGTGGCGCCGTGGTACGAGCGGTAGGTGGACATCACCTTCTGCCGGCCGGTGTGCAGCCGGGCCATGCGGACGGCGTTCTCCACGGCCTCGGCGCCGCCGTTGGTGAAGAAGATCTTGTCGAGGTCGCCGGGGGTCCGCTGCGCGATGAGGCGTGCGGCCTCGGAGCGGACGTCGACGGCGAAACCCGGGGCGAGGGTGCAGAGCTTGGCGGCCTGCTCCTGGATCGCGGCGACGACCTTGGGGTGCTGGTGGCCGATGTTGGTGTTGACCAGCTGGGAGGCGAAGTCGAGGAAGCGCTTGCCGTCGTAGTCCCAGAAGTGCGACCCCTCGGCCTTGGCCACGGCCAGCGGGTCGATCAGGGCCTGGGCGGACCAGGAGTGGAAGACGTGAGCGCGGTCGGCGGCCTTGACGGTGGCGCCCGAGGTGACGTGAGGGGTCATGGCCGCAACCGTAGAAGTGTGCAGGTGGGGAGGGATATCGGCGGTCTGTATGCGGGTGGGGGGCGGGTCTCGGCAGTCTGTCTGGGGAGGCATTGACAGCAAGCTGTCAAGATGGCAGCCTACTGTCATAGAGGAACTGACCGGACGGGCCTGAACAGGCAGCACGAGACGGGTCGAGACCGGTCCGGACGATCAGAAGCACGGCGACGGCAACGGCGACAGCAACAGCGACACCGGAGGGCGAGCACGATGAGCGAGACCCAGACGAAGACGCAGACGAAGACGCAGACGAAGACTCCAGCGGGGACCCAGGCGCCGGCGACGGAGACCGGAGCGGAGAGCCCGGCGGAGCGCCCGGCGGAGTCCCGCCCCACGGTCCACGTTGCGGTGTACGACACCTACGCCGACTGGGAGACGGGCCACACCACCGCGCACCTGACCCAGCACGGCTACGAGGTCCGCACGGTCGGCGTCGCCGCCGGACGGCCCGTCACCACGATGGGCGGCCTCCGCATCCAGCCCGACCTGGCCCTGGCGGACCTGCGCCCCGAGGAGTCCGCCCTCCTCATCCTGACCGGCGCCGGGCTGTGGGACACGGGCGACGAGCTGGCTCCCTTCGCGGCGAAGGCCGAGGAGTTCCTGGCGGCGGGCGTCCCGGTCGCCGCGATCTGCGGAGCCACGGCCGGCCTGGCCCGCGCCGGAGTCCTGGACGGACGTACGCACACCAGCGCGGCCCCCTTCTACCTCGGCGGCCAGCCGGGCTACGGGGGCGCCGCGCACTACGTGGAGGCCGACGCGGTCACCGACGGCGACCTGATCTCGGCGGGCCCGACGGAACCGGTGGCGTTCGCCCGCGAGGTCTTCGCCCGCCTCGGGGTGTACGAGCCGCACGTGCTCGACGCCTGGTACCGCCTGTTCCACGACTCGGACGCGAGCGCGTACCCGGTCCTGATGGCGGCGGACCCGAACCATGCCTGACCAGCCCACGCCCCGGGCCACCGAGCAGGCCTCCCCGGCAGACCCGGCGCCCCACGCGGGCCCGGCATCCGCCCCGGGCCCCGAGGGCGCGGCCCGGAACGCGGCGGCCCGGAACCCGGCGGCCCAGGACACCGCGCCGCCCGCGCCTGCCGCGCCCGATGGTGCGGCCGATGGTGCGCCCGGTGGTGCGGCCGGATCCGCGGACGCGGTCCCGTCCCGGGGTACGGAGCCGCCCGCCGGGGTACTCCCGGACGCCGGCGGAGCAGCTCCGGCGGCGCGCGGCAGGGGGCCGCGGGAGAACGCCCTCCGCACGCGGCAGGACCTCCTGAGCCGCACCGCCCTCGGGGTGTTCCGGCTCAACGGCCAGTTCCTCTCCGTATCGGAGGAGCTGGCCCGCCCGGCAGGGCTGACCGCGGCCTGGTGGCAGGTGCTCGGAGCCGTGCTCCGCGAGCCGCTCCCCGTCGCCGGCATCGCCCGGGCCATGGGCATCACCCGGCAGAGCGTGCAGCGCATCGCCGATCTGCTGGCCGCCAAGGGCCTCGCCGAGTACGTCCCGAACCCGGCCCACCGCCGAGCGAAGCTGCTGCGCCCCACGGATGCCGGCCGCGCCGCCGTCGCCAGGATCGGCCCGGGCCACGCGTCCCTGGCCGCCCGTCTCGCGGAGGCCCTCGGCGAAGACGGCTTCGCCGAAACGGTCCGGGTCCTGGAACGCCTGTCGGCCGCCCTGGACACCCTGCCGCCCCCACCCGACGCCCCGGCCGCCTAGGCGTGCCCCGCCGGGAGCAGTCCCGGCGGGGTGGTGCGGGGGTCGATGACCCAGTGGTTGGCCGGCAGGACCCGGTCCGCGAACGTCCCGTCGCATTCGACGACGAACCGGAATCCGAGCGAGCGGCAGATGCCGCCTCGGCCCTTGCCGTTGCCCTTGCCCCCGCAGCCCACCGCGCTGCCGGGGTGCCAGGGCGCCGGGGTGCCGCGTGCAAGGGTGCCCGGGCGCCGGGGCGCCGCGCTGCCGGGTGCAAGGGTGCCCGGGCAGGTCCGGTACACCGTCCCGGCCGACCCCCTGCGGAGCGGCCCGCATCGGCGCGCAGGGTCCCAACACGCTCCGCCCGTACACCCGGTGGAATCTCCGCATCGGGTGCGTCCGGAGCGCGGTGGCCCCGCCCCCACGCCCGGCCGGCGGCAACCCGACCCCCACAACCGGCATCCCGCCCCGACCCCACTATTGTCGGGCTCCGGCGAGTCCCAGGGGGAGGACCACCTGTCATGGAACAACTGCACTCGCGCGATGCGGAGCACATCGGTCCCTACCGCCTGCTCGCCCGTCTCGGAACCGGTGGAATGGGCCAGGTCTACCTCGGCCGCGCCGAGGAGCACGCCCCCGGCACGGGCACGGGTACCGGCACGGGCACCGGCACCCGGACCCGCCCCCGCGCAGGCACCCGCACAGGCACCCGCACCGCCGCCGTGAAGCTGATCCACCCCCACCTCGCCGCCCACCCCGACTTCCGCACCCGCTTCCGCCGCGAGGCCGACGCCGCCCGCCTCGTCGGCGGGGACTGGACCGTCGCCGTCCTCGACGCCGACCCCGACGCCGAGATCCCCTGGCTGGCCACCGCCTACATCGCCGGGCCGAGCCTGCGCCAAGCCGTGGGCCGCGACTTCGGCCCGTTGCCGGCCGGCTCCGTACGGGTCCTGGGCGAGGGGCTCTCGTACGCCCTCCAGGACATCCACCGTGCCGGACTCGTCCACCGGGACCTGAAGCCCGGCAACATCCTGCTCACCGCCGGCGGCCCCCGCGTCATCGACTTCGGCATCGCCCGGGCCCTGGGGGCCACCGCCGACCCCGCCCTCACGCGGACCGGCGAACTCCTCGGTTCCCCCGGCTTCCTCGCCCCCGAACAGATCAACGGCACCCCCGTGACCCCGGCCTGCGACGTGTTCGGCCTCGGCTCGGTACTCGCCTACGCCGCCACCGGCCGACTGCCCTTCGGGGACCCGGACCAGCCCGGAGGCATCGCCGCGCTCCTGATGCGCGTCACCGAAGCGGAACCGGACCTGGCCGGCGTACCGGCCGAGCTGCGTGACGTCGTACGCGATTGCCTGCACAAGGACCCGGCCGCCCGGCCCGCCCCCGCCGAGATCCTCGAACGGCTCGGCGCGGGGCGGAGGGACGCCCCGGAGCCCTGGCTGCCCGCGCCGCTCGTCGCACGGCTCGGGCAGCACGCCATAGCCCTGCTGGACCGTGTGGACGCCGGTCCGGACAGGCCCGAGCCCGTGACCGCGCCCGCCCAGCGCACCGCGTTGGCACCGGGCCCGTCCGCCCTGAGCCCTGAGCCCGCCCCGACGCTCACCCCCGTGCCCGGGACGCACTCCGGCTCGGGTTCCGGGATCTTCTATGACCCCAGCCCCGGCCCCGGCCCCGCCGCCGTCGGCGGCCGCTCGCGGCCCGCGGCCGTGTCCACTGCCCTGCTCGTCGCCGTCGCCGCGGTGGTCGCCGTCGCGGCGGGCGGCACGGTGTACACCGTCATGAGTGGATCCGGCGACGGTTCGCCCCGCTCCGGCCACGGCGCCGCCCCGGCCGGCTCCTCCGGCCCGCGGGGCACCGCGGACGCGACGGGCACCACTCCCGCCCCTTACGTCACTCCGGCCACGCTCCCCGAGGCCTACGCCGGCACCTGGCGGTCCCTCTACGGCGGCCAGAGCTGGCAGCTCACCCTCAGCCCCGGAACGACCGGCTCCAACGTCATGTCCCTGACCCTCCAGGCCCCCGGACTCAGCTGCGCCTGGACCGCGCCGCTGCACTCCGCCACCACCGACAGCGTCGGGCTCGACCCCTCCACCGTGATATCCGGTGCGCCGCCGTCGTGTTCGCCGGGCGGCCGGAGCACACTGCGGCTACTCCCCAACGGAAACCTGGTGCGGGAGCTCGACGGCAGCACCGCCGCTCCGCTCACGTACCGCCGAAGCTGATTATTTCGAAGTCAATAAGCCTGCAAGCAAAGCTTGTTGCATTCCGCGGTCCCCCCGCACACTGCGGCACATGGAGCCGTTGAAGGTAGTGGCACGACTGTGGGAGCGGATCGAGGCACGCGACTGGGACGCAGTGGCCCCGCTGATCGCCGAGGACGCGGTGATCGAGTGGCCCGTGAGCAGCGAACGCATCGTCGGTCGCGACAACTTCATCGCCGTCATCAGCGATGACGACTACGCGGACGAGAGATCCGTCGACGTGCTCCGGATCCTCGCGGACGGCGATCTCGTCGTGACCGAGGTGGAGATACCCCAGGACCACGTCGTCTACCGCGCCGTCTCCCTGTGGACCGTACGGGACGGGCGGATCGCCGGAGCGCGGGAGTACTGGACCAGCCCCGGGCAGGACCCGGCCCCGCGCTGGCGTGCAGGTTTCGTCGAACCTCTCGTGGAGCCGCTCGCCGAATCGGCGGCCGTTCCCCTGGCCGAATCGCGGGCGGCGGACTGAGCGGGCGCGCGTCCCAACTCGGCGTGTCCGGCGGCCGGACAGCTGGGCCTGACGCCCAACTGGCGGGGCCTGGCAGGTCCTGGCGTGGCCCCTGAGTAGCCCCTGTCATACCTGAGAGCTACGTGGGAAGTGGGCTCTCCAGTGTGACGCTGACGAGGGCTCCTGATTCCTAACTTCGTGACCAGAGATGAACGCAGCACCGCCCCTCTGGCACGAGCGAAGGAACGGACCCATGAGCCGCCGACCGCGCCCCACCGCACGTCCCGACGGCCGCAGCCGTGGCCGTCTGCGCCGCACGCTGCTGGCCGGGCTCGTCGCCGCGGCCGTGGTGTTCCCCGTTTCCGCCGCCGCTTCCCCGGACGTCCCCGCACCGGCCCCGGCGGTCCTCGGCGAGAGCGCCGCCCTCCCCGACCGGTACGCCGCCCACCTCGCCAACCTCGCCGAGGCGGCCCGTACGGCCGAGAACGCCGGCCGCCACGGCCGCGCGGCGAAGCTCCGCGCGATGGAGGCGGGCGGCGATGCCCACTTCCTCGTCTTCGACGGGCGCGGCAAGGGCCGGGCGATAGAGGTGTTCGGGGATCTGGGGACCGCCGACCGGGTCGCGGTCCTGGTCCCCGGGTCGGACACGACGCTGGACACCTACCAGAGGTTCCGCGCCGGAGCCGTCGCCCTTCAGCAGCGCCTCCGCGCCGAGCACCCCCGCTCCGCCGTGGTCGCCTGGCTCGGGTACGACACCCCCGGCACGGTCAGCCCGGCCGTCCTGACCACCGGCCGCGCCGACGAGGCCGCCGCCGAACTGGGCTTCTTCCTTCCCGGATTGGCCCGGCTTGCCGCCCCGGAGGCCCGCCTCTCGCTCCTCTGCCACTCCTACGGGTCCGTCGTCTGCGCCCGTACGGGGACCGGCCCCGAGGTCACCGACATCGCGCTGTTCGGCAGTCCGGGCACGGGGGCCGACTCCGCCGCGGACCTGCCGACCCGGGCCCGGGTCTGGGCCGGCCGGGGTGGCGACGACTGGATCTCCGGTGTCCCGCACGTCCGCGTCGGCGGGATCGGTTTCGCCGCCGATCCCGTGGACCCGGCCTTCGGAGCCCTGCCCTTCGCGGCCGGCTCCGGCGGCCACAGCGACTACCTCAAGCCGGGCACCGAGTCCCTGAACGGCCTGGCCGGGATCGTGCTCGGCTCCTCCCCGCAGGCCCGGCCCGTCCCGGGCGCCGCTCCCGCCGCCTCTGCCTCCGTGTCCCCCTCGTCCCTCACCGCCGCCCTCACCGCCGCCCTCACCCCGTCCGCTCTCACTGCTCCGGAGGTCTCCCGTGCGCGTGCGTGAATCGCAGACCCGGTGGTCCGTTCTCGCGGACCGCATCGACTCCGCAACCCCCGCCCACCGGGACCGGGCCGTGGACGCCCTCCGGGCCTTCGCCATCCTCGGCGTGGTGCTGGGCCACTGGCTGGTCACCGCACTGACCAGTGCCGACGGCGGCCTCAGCACCACCAGCCCGCTGGCCCACATGAGCGGACTGGCCCCGGTCTCCTGGGTGTTCCAGACCCTTGCCGTCTTCTTCCTGGTCGGCGGCCACGTCGCGGCCCAGGGGTACGAGTCGGCGCGCGGCCGCGGAGTCCCTTACGGGCAGTGGGTCCGTCAGCGTCTCGGCAGGCTGTTCCGGCCGGTCGCCGCAGTCCTGGTCCTCTGGAGCGTCGCCGCCGGCGGCATGCTGCTCGGCGGCGTCGGGACGGACACGGTCCGGACCCTCCTCAAGCTCGTCCTGTCCCCCCTGTGGTTCCTCCTCGTCTTCGCCGCGCTCACCGCCGCGACCCCGCTCGTCGCCCGGCTGAGCCCGCTGTGGCCGCTGGCCTTGGTGGCCTCCGTCGATGTCTGGCGCTTCGGATTCGGCGGGCCCGAATGGATCGGCTGGGTCAATGTGGCCGCCGGCTGGCTGGTGCCCTACACCCTGGGCGCCGCCTGGTCCCGGGGCGCCTTCGCCCGGCGCACCCCGGCCGCGCTCCTGCTGGGCGGCGGGATCGCCGCCACGGCCGCACTGATCCTCTGGGGCGGATACCCCGCTTCGATGGTCGGAGTCCCCGGAGCCGCGATCTCGAACCTGAACCCGCCGACGCTGGCCGCCGTGGCGTTCGGCCTGGCCCAGTGCGGGCTGGCGCTGCTGCTGCGGGGGCCGCTGGCCCGGGTGATGAGCCGGCCGCGGGCCTGGGCGAAGGTGGCTCTGGTGAACCTGTCCGCCATGACGATCTTCCTGTGGCACCAGACCGCGATGATGGCCGTCACCGCCCTGGGACTGCTGGTCTCCACCGATCTGCCCGGCCTGCACACCGTGCCCGCCTCCGCGGAGTGGATAGCCGTCCGGCTGCTCTGGCTGCCCGCGTTCGCGGCCGCGCTGGCGGTCTGCTGGGCCGCCTTCCACACCTACGAACAGGCCGGCGACCGCCCCCGTGGCCGGACCCGGCGCGGATCTGCCCGGACGCCGGTCACCCCTTCCCGGATCGTCGCCTCGTCCGCCGCCCTGCCCCGGGGGACCGCCTCCCTCGTCGCCCGCACCGACTCAACTCCGGCCGCTGAGAGCACAGTCACCGGCCCGGCGGCTCCCGCCAAGGAGACCCTCCATGCCTAGGCTGGACGACGTGAACGAGCAGAGCGAGCCCCCGACTCCGGCCCCGGTCCGGGCACAGCACGCGACCCCGGCTGGGGACCCGGCTGCGACCGCGGCCGGCGGGGAGCCGGGAGGTTCCCCCGCCCGGGCCTCGGCCGTGGTGCGGAGCGTGGCCCGCGGGCTGCTGGACCTGAAGGCCGATCCCCTCCCGCGGATGTCGAGGCCGCGCTGGCTGGCCTGGCTCCCGCACGTGGTGCTCCTCTATCTGGCAGCTGCCTTCTTCGCCGTCACCACGGAGCAGCTCAGCAACCACTACGGGGTCAACGGCTCCGTCCGGCCGCTGCTGGCGACCATGGTCGCCGGGTCCATCGTGATCGCGATGCGGTGGCCGATGGCCGGGTACTGGATCGGCCTGACCGCGGCGGGACTGATCGCCGGGGAGATCCACGGCCATGTCGGGCAGGGCCAGAACTGGCCGTGGATGCCCGCCGGGCTGTTCGCCTTCGCCCCGGTGCTGCTGCTGGTGTCCCTGCGGGTACCGCCCCGGGTGACCGTCGGGGCGGTCACCGTCGTCGTTGCCTGCACCGGGCTGGCCGAAGGCCTCTTCAGGCCCGAGCACAGCGGCACCGGCACCCCCGGGGCCATCCTCTTGTTCTCCTTCACCGGCCTCCTCGGCTACGCCCTGCGCGCGACCCGGCTGACCCGCACGAAGCTCGTCGAGCAGGAGACCCTCACCGAGGAGGAGCGGGCGCGGCGCACCCTGCTGGAGGAGCGCAGCCGGATCGCCCGCGAGCTGCACGACGTCGTCGCGCACCACATGTCGGTGATCTCCATCCAGGCGCAGGTGGCCCCTTATCTGGTCGAGAACCCGTCGGAGGAACTCAAGGAGAACCTGGCCGGGATCCGCGCGAATGCCGTGGAGGCCCTGACGGAGCTGCGCCGCGTCCTGGGGGTGCTGCGTTCCGAGAACCCGGACGAGGCCACCGGTCCGCACCATCCGCAGCCCACGCTGGCCGAGTTGGAAGGCCTCGTGGAGAACGTGCGGGCCGCCGGGCTGGATGTGACCACCGAGATCGCGGGCATCCGCCGCCCGTTGTCGCCGGGGGTGGAGCTCACGGCCTACCGGATCGTGCAGGAGGCGCTGAGCAACTGCCTGCGCCATGCCCCCGGCTCCCGCGTGGAGGTCGGCATCGCCTACGGGCCCCGCGATGTGCACCTGTGCATCGCCAACACCGTTCCCACCGGGCCGGTACCGCCGAGCATGGGGGCGGGGCACGGGCTGCTGGGGATGCGGGAGCGAGCGGGCATGCTGGGTGGCGAGCTGGCCGCCGGCCCCCGCCCCGACGGAGGGTACGAGGTGAGCGCCGTGCTGCCGATGGATCCCGTGCCCCCGGGCGGCGGGCCTTCCCCCGCCTCCGAGACGATCAAGAAGGACTCTTGACATCCTCCCCTCCCTGACGGAAGGGGGGTTCCTACGGCTCGCGCCGTGGGGCTTTCTGCTTCGTCGCCGACTGCCCGCCCGGAGTGCTCCGTTGAGGTCTTACACCGGCTCCACAGACAGACACGGCCAGCCCGGCCGCCAGAATGTTCGTCGCCGCGTTCACGTCGCGGTCGTGGGTCACGCCGCAGCCGCACGTCCACTCACGGATGTGGAGCGGCATCCTGCCCGAGATGGCGCGGGCCAGGGTGTGGTTCTTGACCATGTTGCGTACGGTCAGGTCCTCGATCACGATCGTTTGGTTTTCACGAACGAGCCGAGTGGTCAGTTTGTGCAGGTGGTCACGCCTGCGGTCGGCGATCCGGGCATGGATCTTGGCGACCTTGCGCCGGGCCTTGGCCCGGTTAACGCCGTCGCCCTTGGCCTTGCGGGACAGGTTCCGCTGAGCCTTCGCCAGACGGGCACGGTCCGTGCGCTCAAACTTCGGGCTGGTGACCTTCTCCCCGGTGGAGAGCGTCACCAGGCTGGTGATACCGGCGTCGATCCCGACGGCCTGCGTGGTCTCGGGCATGGGCGCGGGGATGTCGTCGCACAGCATGGAGACGGACCAACGCCCGGCAGCGTCCTGCGACACGGTCACCGTGGACGGCACGGCGCCCTCTGGCAGCGATCGCGACCACACGATGCGCAGTGGCTCGTCCATCTTCGCCAGTGTCAGCGCACCGTCCCGATAGCGGAACGCGCTGGACGTGTACTCGGCGGACCTCCGCGACTTCTTCCGCGACTTGAAGCGCGGGTACTTGCCCCGCTTGGCGAAGAAATTGGCGAACGCGCCTTGCAGATGCCGAAGGCCCTGCTGGAGCGGAACGGAGGAGACCTCGGAGAGGTAGGCCAGTCCCTCGGTCTTCTTCCACGCCGTCAACATCGCAGAGGTCGCGTTGTAGTTGACCCGCTCCTGCCGCGCCCACGCTTCCGTACGGGCGGCGAGCGCCAGGTTGTAGACCTTCCGCACGCAACCGAACGTGCGCGACAGCTCGGCCGCCTGCGCATCGTTCGGCTGGAAGCGGTACTTGAACGCCCGCTTCACCAGGCGTGGGATCACCATCACAAGCTAGTGATGTTATGTGTGACGCTCAAACCTGCCGGTCAGGGCACTGCGATCCGCCCTGGCAGCGAATCCCAGCCCGCTGCCACGCTCCGCAGGAGTCCGATTCCTACCCGCCCTGAAGGGCGGGCCTTTCCTCGGAGGTACCCAATGACTGCTGCCCCGATCAAGGTGATGATCGCCGACGACCAGATGATGGTCCGCCAGGGCTTCACCGTGCTACTCGACGCCCAGCCCGACATCGAGGTCGTCGGTCAGGCCGTCGACGGCGCCGAGGCCGTGGCCAAGGTCGCCGAACTGGCGCCGGACGTGGTCCTGATGGACATCCGGATGCCCGGGATGGGCGGTATCGAGGCCACCTCCCTCATCACCGCCGCCCCGGGCTCCGCGGTGAAGGTGCTGGTGCTGACCACCTTCGACCTCGACGAGTACGTGTACGAGGCGCTGCGCGCCGGCGCTTCGGGGTTCCTCCTCAAGGACGCCTCCGCCGATCAGCTGGCGGAGGCGGTCCGCGTGATCGCGGCCGGGGAGGCGCTCCTCGCGCCGAACATCACGAAGCGGCTGATCACCGAGTTCTCCCGGCTGGGGGCTCCGAGGGCGCCCTCGAAGGCGCGGATCGACGAGCTGACGGAGCGGGAGACGGAAGTCCTGTCGCTGGTCGCCCAGGGCATGTCGAACGCGGAGATCGCCGGGCACCTGATCCTGGCCGAGCAGACGGTCAAGACGCACGTGGGCCGGATCCTGGTGAAGCTGGGCCTGCGGGACCGCACACAGGCGGCGGTGTTCGCGTACGAGACGGGTCTGATCCGTCCGACGGGCTACTGAAGCGGCCCTGGTAGTACTTGAGGGGGACCCCGGGAAATCCCCTTCAGCGGCGACGCGGAGCAGGCGGGGGCCCACCTACCGTGGGGAGCATGACCGAGACGACCCACGGGGCGACCCCCCGGACACCAGAGATCCGGCTGGCTTCGGGCTTCATCCAGAGCCTGCGCCAGGCTCTGATCACCGACGCGTTCGCCTACCGCCCGCTGCCCCCGATGCGCACGGACGGGCCGCTGGTCCGGCGGCTCCCGAAGCGGATACGGGTGGAGGCCGCACACCTGCCGCACGCGGCCGTCTGCGCGATGGCCTTCCTCGTCGTGGTCTTCGCCACCGTCACGAGCGGGTTGTCCCAGGCCGTTTCCCTGGTGATGGGACTGCTGGCGGGCATCCCCGTAGTACTGACCCTGGTGCGGCCGGTGGCAGCGTTCTGGGCGGCGATGGCGGTCACCCTGGTCTTCTCCCTCCCCAGTCAGTCCGATGCCAACTGGCCTTGGATACCAGTCACGTTCGCCTCGTACCTGGCGACGGTGGCCCTGGTGGCCATGCGGACCAGTCCGCGGGTCGCCGGCTGGATGTGGCTGCTGACCGTGCTGCTCGGCAGCGGGATATCCATCGTGCTCGGCAGAGGCCAGACCCTCAACATCGGCCCGATGGCCTTCGCCTCCGCGATCGCCCTGCTCACCGTCAGCATCCGCAACATCCGCAAACAGGCGGAGCAGGAGGTCACCGCGCAGCAGGAGGTCACCGCCGTCGAGCGGGACCGGCGCACCCTGCTGGAGGAGCGGACCACGATCGCGCGGGAGCTCCACGACGTGGTCGCCCACCACATGTCGGTGGTGGCCATCCAGGCGGAGGCCGCGCCCTACCGGGTGAAGAATCCGCCGCCGGAGCTGGAGGCCGCCTTCGTCACCATCCGGGAGAACGCGGTCGCGGCCCTGACCGAGCTGCGCCGGGTGCTGGGTGTCGTCCGCTCCGCGGACTACGAGGCACCGGACGCCCCGCAGCCGACGCTGGCGTCGCTGGACGGGCTGCTGGCCAATGTGCGGGAGGCCGGGCTGACCGTGGAAAAGACCGTGACGGGCGCGGTGCGCGAGCTGCCGCCGGGTGTGGAGCTGTCGGCCTACCGGATCATCCAGGAGGCCCTGAGCAACACCCTGCGGCACGCGCCGGGCGCCAGTGCCGGGGTCGAGGTCTCGTACGTGCTGGGCGGGCTGGGCCTGCGCGTCGTCAACGAGGCCGGCACCGGGGATGTGAGGCCTTCGCAGGGGGCCGGGCAGGGGATCACCGGGATGCGCGAGCGGGTGGCCATGCTGGAAGGGGAGATGACCGTCGGGGAGCGGGCCTCCGGCGGGTTCGAGGTGGCGGTGTTCATACCCGTGGCCGGCAGCCGCCCGGTACCGGAGAAGGATCCGGCATGACGATCAGAGTGCTCATCGTCGACGACCAGATGATGGTCCGTGAGGGATTCTCCGTCCTGCTGAACGCGATGGACGGCATCGAAGTGGCCGGGGAGGCGGTGAACGGGCGGGAGGCCATCGCCCAGGTGGCGGCGCTGAAGCCGGATGTGGTGCTGATGGACATCCGGATGCCGGAGATGAACGGCCTGGAGGCGACCCGGGAGATCGTCGCCGCCGACACGGACGCGAAGGTGCTGGTCCTGACGACCTTCGACCTCGACGAGTACGTGTACCAGGCCCTGCGGGCCGGCGCGTCCGGGTTCCTCCTCAAGGACGCCTCGGCCCGCCAACTGGCCGACGGGGTGAGGGTGGTGGCCGCCGGAGAGGCGTTGCTGGCCCCTTCCGTGACCAAGCGGCTGATCACGGAGTTCTCGAAGCTGTCGGAGCCCCGCACACAGGCGGGGTCCGCGGGGGTCGCGGAGCTGACGGAGCGGGAGACCGAGGTGCTGGTGCTGATCGCACAGGGGTTGTCCAACGCGGAGATAGCGGATCGCCTGATCATCGCCGAGTCCACCATCAAGACGCACGTGAGCCGGATCCTGGTGAAGCTGGGACTGCGGGACCGCACACAGGCGGCGGTGTTCGCGTTCGAGACCCGGCTGGTGACCCCCGCTTAGGCCGGTTGCGAAAAGTTGTCCACAGCTGTGGACAACTTTTCGGACGGGAGCGGACCGAGGGGGCCGGGGCCCAGGCCGCCAGCTCCCGATGCCGCAGAACGGCCAGCGCAGCGACCAGGAGAGCCGCCGCCAACACGGCCAACATCAGCAGAGAAGTCCAGGTCAGGGCCTCGGAGCCGGGGGGACCACGCCGTACAGGAGGGCCGCGACGGCCCCGATCGCCCACACCGCGGGGAGTTGCGCGAGAGAGCTCCCGACGGTCTGCGCGAGGCCCGCGCCATGGCCGAGGCCCAGGCCGAGTCCGCCCAGCAGCAGGATCAGCGCCGAGCCACGGAAGGCGACGGCCAGATGACCGGCGGCCCAGCGCAGGCGGCCGACGGCGTTCGCCAGCACGGGCTCCGCGCACTGTCCCGACTCCTCGGCGCCCAGGAATCCGAGGCTCCAGCCGAGCAGCCCGCCCCGCTGCCGCCGCGCCAGCGCCCGTGTACTGCCGAGCCGGCCCTCGGCCGGGCCCGGGCGGACCGCCAGGAAGCTCATGCCGAGGTCGCGGCGGCCGGCCGCGGCCGTCTGGGCGGCGAAGGCCGCCGCGAACAGGGTGAACACCCACCGGCGTTCGGCTGCGAAGACCCGCAGGTGCTCCAGCCGGCCCGGCGGCGAGATCCAGGTCAGCGCCGACGAACCGTCCGCCGAGCCCGCGGCGCGCAGGACGAAAGCCGCGCAGAGCAGCGCCCCGGCGAGGCCCCGGCGAGCCGCGCACTCTCGGTGAGCTGCGCCGTGACGGCGGCCGCCGGCGCGAACAGCATCCCGGTGGCGCCGATCCCGAGCCCGAGGGCGAGCGCTCCGCCCGCGCCCCGCGCGGTGAGCCCGCCGTGACGAGGAGGGCGACCAGGGCGTTGGCGGCGAGGGCCGCCAGCAGGGCCGCCAGCAGGGCCGCCAGCAGCGGGGCCCGGCGCCCCACCATCGCCGCCGACAACAGCTCCTGACGGCCCGTCTCCTCCTTCTCGCGGGTGTGCCGGATCACGCTGAACCAGCTCATGGCCCCTGCGAGTAGCCCGGCGAAGACCCCGCTCCGCCAGGCGGTGAGTGCGCCGACCGAGTCGCCGAAGGCGGGGCCGTAGAGGGCGCGGAGCGAGCCGTTCGCATGACGCGGTCGCGGCGCAGGACGAGGCACAGCAGGGCTCCGGTACCGTCCAGTTGACGGCGCTTCATCGCAGCTCACCCGCCTCGTCGCCCCGGGCGTAGTGCCGCAGGAAGAGCTCTTCGAGGATCGGCGGCGTCGCGGTAAGGGACCGCACCCCGAGGCGGTCAGGGACCGTAGTACGGCGCCCAGTTGGCGCCACCTGACCCGTACGTCGACCAGCGACCGCCCGACGGGCTCGCGCACCTGCCGGGCGTCCACGAAGCGCCTCCAGGGCGACACGCAGTTCGGCCAGGCTGCCGGTCTCGACCGTACGGCCCCTGCGGATGATGCTGACCCGGTCGCAGAGGGTCTCGACCTCGCTGAGGATGTGCGAGCTGAGCAGGATGGTGCGGCCGGCGGCCCGGGCCTCGGCGGCGCAGCTCTGGAAGACCTCCTCCATCAGCGGGTCGAGGCCGGAGGTGGGCTCGTCGAGGGTGAGCAGCTCCACGTCTGCGGCGAAGGCGGCGACGAGGGCGACCTTCTGCCGGTTGTACGTAGGCGATGCGGCGGTGCAGTTCGACGGCGTCGGCCAACGGATCGCCGCCGAGCGGCCGGCGGCGCCGGAGTCGGCGCGCAGCAGACCGAGCAGGACCCGGGTCGCGGTGGACTTGCCGGTGCCGTTGGGGACGGGGAAGCGGTCTCCCGCTTCGTCGAGCGGTTCGCCGCGCAGCTGACCGAGGCGGGGATGCAGCGGATGGCGGCGCGATGACCTCGGCGGAGCTGGGCGGGGCCCTGCGGATCAGCCCTGCGGCGGTATCGGGAGCGGGACCTTCACCCGCCGGGACCAGATCCTGACCCTCTGGGAGAAGACCCTCCGCGAGGGCGCGGCCGGCCTCGGCCCCGACTCCCCCGCGGGGCGGAACTCCTGGGCCTGATGGATCGCCGGCGCACGCACCGCGCGACCCCGAAGCTTCGTATCCCCGTCGGACCAGCAGCGGCGCCATGGCGGCCGGTAGGCCGTCCGCCTAGCGTGGGTCGGGGGGCCTGCGACCCGGCGCGGGACGCAGGAGAACCGGACTCAGGAGCAGAACCTCATGGCAGACAGCCCCGTCCACACCCCCGCCATCGTCCTCGTCCACGGCTTCTGGGGCGGCGCCGCCCACTGGGCCAAGGTCATCGGCGAGCTCCACCGCCGCGGGTACACCGACCTGCACGCCGTCGAGAATCCGCTGACCTCCCTCGCCGACGACGCCGAGCGGACCCGCAAGATGGTCCGGCAGATCGACGGGCCGGTGCTCCTCGTCGGCCACTCCTACGGCGGAGCCGTCATCACCGAGGCCGGGGACCTGCCCAACGTCACCGGTCTGGTCTACGTCGCCGCCTTCGCGCCCGACGCGGGCGAGAGCCCCGGCGGGATCAGCCAGGAGAAGCCGCCGGCGGCGTTCGAGAACATCCTCCCGGACTCCGACGGCTATCTGTGGGTCGTGCAGGACAAGTTCCACGAGAGCTTCGCCCAGGACCTCACTGCCGAGGAAGCCCTGGTCATGGCCGTGACCCAGAAGGCTCCCCTCGCCTCCACCTTCGGCGACGCCGTCACCGCGCCGGCCTGGCGCGCGAAGCCGTCCTGGTACCAGGTCTCCACCGCCGACCGCATGATCCACCCCGACAACGAGCGCCGCATGGCCGCCCGCATGAACCCCCGCAAGACCATCGAGCTCGACGCGAGCCACGCTTCCCTCGCCTCCCAGCCCGGCCCGGTCTGCGACCTCATCGAAGCGGCCGCCTCCGCCTGAGCGCGCCCCGCCGCCACCGCCCGCGCGCCCGGCCCAGCTCCCGGGCGTGCGGCGCCCACACCACGGCCCCCGGCCCCGGGTCCCCGGCCAGCCACACGGTCCGCTCCGCCCCGGGCGCCAGCACCCGCCGTCCCAGGGGCCCCAGGGTCAGTACCCGGCCGGCGCCGTCGCCGCCCAGGGCCAGCAGCGGAGGCAGGCCGCGCCCGCGCAGCACCTCGGCGTCGTACGCGGTCCAGCGCAGCCCCGGGGCTCGCAGGAGGCCCCGCACGCGCTGGATCACGTACAGCTCCCGGAGCCCGACGAGCAACGCCAGGGACAGCAGCCCCAGCAGCACCGCCCGCAAGGGCGCGGGGCGGGTGACGAGTGCCCCGATCAGCGCGGGCCAGCAGAGCACGGGCAGCAGGCAGACCAGCACGGCGTCCTGCCGCCAGTCTCGGAGCGCATCCCGGACGGCCGCCTCCCCGGGCGGCCCGATACCGCCCGGGCCGTCCGCCGGACCCCGCACGGGTCCGGGTACGGATTCGGGTACGGGTACGGATACGGGTTCGGGTTCGGGTTCGGGCACCTCACCCACATCCACGATGCCGGACACGGCCTGCTCTCCCTCCCCCTCGTCAGCGCTGCAGTGGCAGTGTCAGCCCCCACGCCCCCGGGTGCAGGGTCCACGTACGGCGGCGGACCGGACCGGTGATTCCGACGTCCGACCGGTAGCGGAAATCCGCCCCGGAGACCGTGACGGCCGACGCCCGCGCCCGCACCACCCGGCCGGACCCGGAACCGGAGCCGGAGGCGGAGGCGGAATCGGAGGCGGAGCCCGATTCCGAGTCCGATTCCGCGTCCGAGCCGGCACCGGGGCCCGGTGCCGTGACCGCCCCCATCCGGACCAGGACGTCCGCCAGCCCGTCTCCCTCCCGAGCCGACACGGTGAGGTCCTCCACCATCCGGTCCACGTCCGCCAGGACCACCCCGTCGGCCTCCACCCGCAGCCGGTGGCCCCCGCCGGATCCCGTGGCGGAAGAGGCCCCCGCCGGCGGGCGGACGAACGTACGGACCAGCGAGCGGTACGCGTTCCACACCGACGGCCCGGCCGGCCGCGGCACACCCCCGGACCCCGGCCGGGACCCGGCCCCGGCCCCCACGGGCGGCGGCGGGATGCCGATCCCGCCCAGCACCACCCCGTCGCTGTCGTCGACCAGCAGGTCCCTCATGCCGACGGCCCCGTCCAGGACCGCCCGCGCGGCCGACACGGCCGACAGCGGCACGCCGAGCTGCAGCGCCAGTACCAGCGACCCCGCCGGCCCCACCGGAATCAGCGAAACGGCCCCCTCGGACAGTGCCCGCTCACGGTGCAGCAGCCCGACGGCCCGTACGAGCGCGCGGTCGTCGCCCACGATCACCGGCCGCCGATGACCCCGGCGGGCGAGGGCCCGCGCAAACTCCTCCTGCGAGTCCGGGAGACAAATTTTCGCCGCGGCTCCCGCTGACAGAACATCTTTCGCGATTCGCACCGACTCGCCGTCAAGACGGCGGGCGACCGGGTCGACGAGCACGAGCAGGCCGCCTACCGGCGCGCCCGCATGGCTCATGGTGGGCTCTGGAGCCGACACCTCGGTCCTTCCTCGGGTAGCATCTTTGTGCAAGAGGCCCTTGCGCTATTGCGCCAGGGCCTTCGTCTATTCCGGGGCACCGGTCCGACGGCTCAGCCTGCGGTGTACATCGTCGTACGCCCCCTGACCTTGGACATGCCCCATCCGGAAGAGGTGTACGCCTGTGCCCGCTCTTGTGCTGCTCGGAGCTCAGTGGGGTGACGAGGGCAAGGGAAAGGCCACCGACCTGCTCGGTGGATCCGTTGACTATGTAGTGCGTTACCAGGGTGGCAACAACGCCGGCCACACGGTCGTCGTAGGCGACCAGAAGTACGCGCTGCACCTTCTCCCTTCCGGCATCCTCTCCCCCGGATGCACCCCGGTCATCGGCAACGGTGTCGTCGTCGACCCGGCCGTCCTGCTCTCCGAGCTGCGCGGCCTGAACGAGCGCGGCATCGATACGTCAAAGCTGCTGCTCAGCGGCAACGCGCACCTGATCACGCCGTACAACGTCACCCTCGACAAGGTCGGCGAGCGCTTCCTCGGCAAGCGCAAGATCGGTACGACCGGCCGCGGCATCGGCCCGACGTACGCGGACAAGATCAACCGCGTCGGCATCCGCGTCCAGGACCTCTACGACGAGTCGATCCTCACCCAGAAGGTCGAAGCGGCGCTGGAGGGCAAGAACCAGCTCCTCGCGAAGCTGTACAACCGCCGCGCGATCGACCCGGCCCAGATCGTCGAAGAGATGCTCCAGTACGCGGAGCAGATCAAGCCGTACGTCGCCGACACCACCCTGATCATCAACAACGCGCTCGACGAGGACAAGGTCGTGCTCTTCGAGGGCGGCCAGGGCACGCTGCTCGACGTCGACCACGGCACGTACCCCTTCGTCACCTCGTCGAACCCGACCGCCGGTGGCGCCTGCACCGGTGCGGGTGTCGGCCCGACGAAGATCAGCCGCGTCATCGGCATCCTGAAGGCGTACACGACCCGCGTCGGCTCCGGCCCGTTCCCGACCGAGCTGTTCGACGCGGACGGCGAGGCCCTGCGCCGCATCGGCGGCGAGCGTGGCGTGACCACCGGCCGCGACCGCCGCTGCGGCTGGTTCGACGCCCCGATCGCCCGCTACGCGACCCGCGTCAACGGCCTGACGGACTTCTTCCTCACCAAGCTGGACGTGCTGACCGGCTGGGAAGAGATCCCGGTCTGCGTCGCGTACGAGATCGACGGCAAGCGCGTCGAGGAGCTCCCGTACTCGCAGTCGGACTTCCACCACGCGAAGCCGATCTACGAAAACCTCCCCGGCTGGTCCGAGGACATCACCAAGGCCAAGACCTTCGCGGACCTCCCGAAGAACGCCCAGGCGTACGTCAAGGCCCTCGAGGAGATGTCGGGCGCCCCGATCTCCGCGATCGGCGTCGGCCCCGGCCGCACCGAGACGATCGAGATCAACTCGTTCCTGTAAGCAGCGGCGGTACCTGCACCGAACCCGGAGGGGCGGCCCAGCGCGGCCGCCCCTCCGGCGTACCCGGGGCACCCGGGGCACCTGGGGCACCTGGGGCACCTGGGGCACCTGGGGCACCTGGGGCACCTGGGGCACCTGGGGCACCTGGGGCACCCGGCCCTACCAGGCCAGCTGTGAGATCTCCTCCGCCACCACCGCGCACGCGTCCGCCGCCAGATCGATGAGCGGGAAGTGGCCGACCCCGTCCAGCAGGGTCAGTCCCACCATCTCCCCCGCCAGCGCGGCCGCCGCCACGTAGGCCTCCGCCACCGCCTCCGGGACCTGGATGTCGCTCCGCCCCTGGACCACCGCCGTCGCGATGCCCGTCGGGAGCAGCGCCGCCGGGTCCGCGTACGGGCGGCGTGCCGCGAAGACGGCTGCTCCGCCCAGCAGTTGCGCCGAGGCTCCCCCGCACACCCCGAGCTCCTCCGCCACCGTGAAGTCCGCGATCGGGGCCAGCGCCACCACGCCGCGCAGCAGCGGCGGCGAAGGCAGCCTCCAGCCGGCCGGGGCGTCGTACGGGAGCACGTGGCGGGCCGCGGCCCACAGCGCGAGGTGGCCTCCGGCCGAGTGGCCGGTCAGCACCGTGCGGCGCGGGTCCGCCTCCGGCAGGCTGACGGCGGCCAGGCCGGGCAGGGCGTCGAGGGCGGCGGCCACGTCGTCGAAGGTCTCGGGCCAGCGGCCGGCCACGGGGCCCTCGGCATCCTGGTGCGGCAGGGGCTGCGATGCCCGGGACTGGCCGCGGCGGTACTCGACGTTGGCGACGGCGAAACCCCGGCGGGCCAGGAGATCCGCGAGGGGGGTGATGTGCTGCCGGTCGTACGGGGCGCGCCACGCTCCGCCGTGCAGGATGACGACCAGCGGCGCGGAACGCGCGACACCCGGCTGCGCCCGCTCCCCGCGAGGGGTGTAGAAGTCGACGACCTGGTCGGGGTGTTCACCGTAGGCGGCCGTCGCGTCGGGAGCCACGGGCGGATGGGAGAAGGCCGAGGCGGCCTCGGCGGCGTCCCGTTCGACTGCGGGGTCCGTCATCGGCTCAACCTCCGGTATCGCATGGGACAAGGGGGACTGGTGTTCCGGTGTTCCGGCAGAGCGGGACCGTATCAGGCCTGAACGGCCCCCTCGGTGGCGGGCCGTGGAGATACCGGCGCGGGCGGGGCCGTAGCCCCGCCCGCGCGGTGATGTGACGTTTCGCTACCGGTTCACCCGAAAATGTGACCCAGTGCACGCGCCGCACGCTCCGCATCCGCGAAGCCGACGTACAGCGGGGTGAATCCGAAGCGCAGGACATCGGGGGCGCGGAAGTCCCCGATCACCCCCCGCGAGATGAGCTCGCGCATGACCCCGTCCGCGTTCTCCGTGCGCAGCGACACCTGGCTGGCGCGCTCTTCGTGCCCGGTGGGGGTGACCAGCTCGACCTTGCCCGCCGGGACGTACGCCGCCACGCACTCGAGGAAGAAGTCGGTCAGCGCGAGGGACTTCGCGCGGACGTCCTCGACCGCGACCCCGTCCCAGGCGTCCAGGGCGGCCTCCAGCGCGAGCATGGACAGGATGTCCGGGGTGCCGACGCGCGCCCGCGCCACGCCCGGCGCGGCCTCGTAGGAGGGGGTCATCGCGAACGGGTCCGCGTGGCCGTTCCAGCCCGGCAGCGGGGAGTCGAAGGCGGACTGGTGGCGGGTGGCGACGTACAGGTAGGCGGGCGCGCCGGGGCCGCCGTTGAGGTACTTGTACGTACAGCCGACCGCGAGGTCCACTCCGTGCGCGTCGAGGCCGACGGGCAGCGCCCCGGCCGTGTGGCACAGGTCCCAGACGACGAGCGCCCCGGCGGCGTGCGCCGCCGCGGTGAGCGCCGGGAGGTCGTGCAGGCGGCCGGTGCAGTAGTCGGCGTGGTTGAGGAGGACCACGGCGGTGTCCGGGCCCATCGCCTCCGCGGCGGCGGCCGGGTCGACCGGGACGACGCGCAGGCCCGTCATCCGGGCCGCCGACTGGGCGATGTAGCCGTCGGTGGGGAAGGTGGCGGCGTCCACGAGCAGCTCGGTCCGGCCGGGCGCGGCCATCCGGGCTGCGGCGACCAGGGCCTTGAAGAGGTTGACGCTGGTGGAGTCGCCGACGACCACCTGGCCGGCGGCGGCGCCGACCAGCGGGGCTATCCGGTCGCCGATGCGCTCGGGGGCGTTCCACCAGTTGGCTTCGCCCTCGGTCCAGGAGCGGATCAGGCGGGTGCCCCACTGCTCCGTGACGACCTCGGCGAGCCGGGCGGCCACCCCTGCGGGGAGCGCGCCGAGGCTGTTGCCGTCGAGGTAGACCACGTCCTCGGGGAGGGTGAAGCGGTCGCGGAGCTTGCCGAGGGGGTCGGCCGCGTCCAGGGCTTCGGCGCGGGCCGGCAGGTCGGAGCCGGGGGCCGCATTCAGGTCAGACATGGCTGCGCGCCGTCCACAGCTCCGGGAAGACGTTCTTCGTCGCCCGCTTCTCCAGCCAGGTCACGCCGGCCGAGCCGCCCGTGCCCGTCTTGGCGCCCATCGCGCGCCGGGTGGCGACCAGGTGGTCGTTGCGCCAGCGCCAGACCAGCTCGGCGACGTCGGTGAGGACCTCGCCGAGGCGGTGCAGGTCCGGGTGGGCGTCCGGGGCCGCGTACAGCGCCGTCCAGACGGCTTCGACCCCGGGCGAGGGCTCGTAGCGCTGGGAGAGGTCGCGGTCCAGGACGGACGGCGGGACCGGGAGGCCGCGGCGGGCGAGGAGGCGCAGCACCTCGTCGTAGAGGCTGGGCTCCTGGAGGGCCTTCTCCAGCTCCGCGTGGACGCGCGGGGCGCCGCGGTGCGGGACCAGCATGGAGGCGGCCTTGTCGCCGAGCAGGAACTCCATCCGGCGGTACATCGCCGACTGGAAGCCGGAGCCCTCGCCGAGGGCGGCGCGGTACGCGTTGAACTGGCCCGGGGTCAGCTGGGCGAGGGGGCGCCAGGAGGAATTGAGGGCCTCCAGCTCGCGGAGGGATCGTTTCAGCGCATCCATCGCGACGGGGAGCTCGTCCTCGCGGAGCGCCTGCGCGGCGGTTTCCCACTCGTGGACGATGACCGTGAACCACAGCTCCATGACCTGGGTGGTGACCAGGAAGACCATCTCGCCCGGGTCGTCCGAGCGCAGGTGCTGGAGGTGGGTGAGGACGTCGGCCTGGACGTAGTCCTCGTAGGGAGTCGTGCCGGCGAAGTCGAGGTTCGGGGTGTCCGAACCGCCGTCTCCGGAGGCATCAAGGGCGTGCGACATCGCTGTCTCCTCGATACGTGCTTCCGGGTAGCGGTCCGCTCCTTCCGGTGAGGTGAGTGGAGCTCCGGTCCCCTGTCCGCATCATAAGACCGTCGTGCCGCAGGGCTTCAATAGTCAGTGGCGCACGTCACCTTCCGCGACCGGGCGGGCCCCATGCGGGAACCCGCCCGTGCCGGGCGCCGAAGGCGTCGGTTCTCAGGCCTCGGGCCTCAGCCTCAGGCCTCGGGCCTCAGACCGCGAGGACGTCCGCGGCCGTCTCGGAGGAGTCGCGCAGGAAGGTCGAGCAGCGCTCGTACTCCTCCTTCTCGCCGATCTCGCCGGCCGCGCGGGCCAGGGCGTTGAGGGCGCGCAGGAAGCCGCGGTTCGGCTCGTGCTCCCACGGCACCGGGCCGTGGCCCTTCCAGCCTGCGCGGCGCAGCGCGTCCAGGCCGCGGTGGTAGCCCGTACGGGCGTACGCGTACGACTCGACCGTGCGGCCGGCCGCGAAGGCCTCGTCGGCGAGGAGGGCCCAGGCCAGGGAGGAGGTCGGGTGCGCTGCGGCCACCTCGACGGCGGGGGTGCCCGCGGCGATGGCCGCGATGCCCGGCTCGTCGGGGAGGTGGGTGGGGGCGGGGCCCCCGAGGAGGTTCTGGTGAAGAGACATGGCCCCAGTCTGGGGGATGGGGGATGCGGACACGCGGGAAGGGCCCGGCCCCGCCGTCCGTGGACGGTGGAACCGGGCCCTTCCGGGAAGCCGCTGCTACGCGAGCTGCTGCGGGAGCTGCTACGCGAGCTGCCGCGTGAGCCGCTGCTACTTGAGCTTGGTGCCCGTGGAACGCAGGTTCGCGCAGGCCTCGGTGACGCGCGCGGCCATGCCGGCCTCGGCGGCCTTGCCCCACGTGCGGGGGTCGTACTTCGACTTGGTGCCGACCTCGCCGTCGACCTTCAGGACCGCGTCGTAGTTGCGGAACATGTGGTCCACGACCGGACGGGTGAAGGCGTACTGGGTGTCGGTGTCGAGGTTCATCTTCACGACGCCGTTCTCCAGCGCGGTGGCGATCTCCTCGGCCGTGGAGCCCGAGCCGCCGTGGAAGACGAAGTCGAACGGGGAGGACTTGCCGTACTTCTCGCCGACGCCGGCCTGGAGGTCCTTGAGGAGCTCGGGGCGCAGGACGACGTTGCCCGGCTTGTAGACGCCGTGCACGTTGCCGAAGGAGGCGGCCAGCAGGTAGCGGCCCTTCTCGCCCAGGCCCAGGGCCTCGGCGGTGCGCAGCGCGTCGTCGACGGTGGTGTACAGCTCGTCGTTGATCTCGTGGCTGACGCCGTCTTCCTCGCCACCGGTCGGGGTGATCTCGACCTCAAGGATGATCTTCGCGGCGGCGGCCTTGGCGAGCAGCTCCTGGCCGATGGCCAGGTTGTCGGCCAGGGTCTCGGCGGAACCGTCCCACATGTGCGACTGGAAGAGCGGGTTGAGGCCGCGGGCCACGCGCTCGGCGGAGATCTCGAGCAGCGGGCGGACGTAGCCGTCCAGCTTGTCCTTGGGGCAGTGGTCCGTGTGCAGCGCGACGGTGATGTCGTACTTGGCGGCCACGATGTGCGCGAACTCCGCCAGGGCGGCGGCGCCGGTGACCATGTCCTTGTTGTACTGGCCACCCAGGAACTCCGCACCACCAGTGGAGATCTGGATGATGCCGTCGCTCTCGGCCTCCGCGAAGCCGCGCAGTGCAGCGTGCAGGGTCTGGGTCGAGGTCACGTTGATCGCCGGGTAGGCAAACTTGCCTGCCTTCGCCCGGTCGAGCATCTCGTTGTAGACCTCGGGGGTTGCGATGGGCATCTGTCCGCTCCTTGGATGTGCGGGGAGTGTGCTTATTGCGGGCCCTGACCTGGGGGCGACGTTGCCGTCGTCCCCATCTTTCCAGACTCGCGGGCACACTCCACCTCCGTGACGGCACCGAGCGGCCCGATCCGGGTGGAGTGTTTCACGTGAAACACTCCACCCGGCCGAAAAGTCGCAGGTCAGGGCCTACTTCCGGACTTCCGGGGACCTAAGTCACCAGTTGTGCGGAAGCACGACCCACTGTCCGCGCAGTTGGGGGGATTAGGACAAACCGAGGTCCCCGAGCTGGTAGCCCGTGAGGTAGGGCAGGCCCGCGGCCGCGATGGCGTCGGCCGCGCCGCGGTCGACGATCGTCGCGACGGCGACGACCTCGCCGCCGGCCTCGCGGACCGCCTCGACGGCGGTCAGCGGGGAACCGCCGGTGGTCGAGGTGTCCTCGACCACCAGGCAGCGCTTGCCCTTCACGTCGGTGCCCTCGATACGGCGCTGCATGCCGTGCGCCTTCTGCGCCTTGCGGACGACGAAGGCGTCCAGGCGCCCGCCGCGCGCGGCGGAGGCGTGCAGCATCGAGGTGGCGACCGGGTCGGCGCCCAGCGTCAGGCCGCCGACGCAGTCGAACTCCAGGTCGGCGGTGAGGTCGAGCATGACCTGTCCGACCAGCGGGGCGGCTTCGCCGTCCAGGGTGATCCGGCGGAGGTCGATGTAGTAGTCGGCCTCGCGGCCGGAGGAGAGGACCACCTTGCCGTGCACGACGGCCTTGTCCTTGATCTGCTGCAGAAGCGCATCGCGTACGTCACTCATGGCCCCGAGCTTAATTGGGCACTACCCGAGCCGCCGCCACGTCCACGTCGTGGAGATCTCCAGCGGGTCCACGGGGGTGACCAGCTGCGGGAGGCTGTTCAGGCCGTTCGGCGGGCCCGACTGCGGTTCCACGCAGACGGCCTCGGGCTGCTCGTCGTAGACGACCACCCATTCGGAGCGGCTGGTGACCTTCAGTTCCAGGGCGTCGGGCCACGTGAGGGTGACGTCCACCCCGTACGGCATGCCGAAGCAGTCGTCCCAGGGGCCGGGCTTGGGGTCGATGCGGTTGCCGGTGGGGAGGTGGTCGGCGCCGCGCTCCTCCTGCCAGGCGGCTTCGAAGTCGATGCGGACGTCCGCCCCGCCGGGGGCGAGGTTGCGCAGGAACCAGGGGTGCCAGCCGGCCTGCGCCGGGAAGGAGTCCTGGTAGGTCTCGATGCCCATCGTCAGGGTCAGCGCGTTCTCGCCGAGCTCGAAGATCTGGGTGACCAGGCCCTCGTAGGGCCACGGGGCGGCGAGCGGGTACGTGAAGGCGGCCTCGGTGGCGGTGGCCCGGGCGCGGCGCCAGGCGGCGTCACGGCCGAAGCCGTGGATGGCGTGCGGCGGGTGGTTGAGCGGAAGCTGGTGCAGGGTCGCGCCGTCCTGGAACTGCCCGTCCCTGGTGCGGCCGCACCACGGGACCATGGGGAAGGACCCGTAGTGGTCCCCCTGCCGCAGCAGCTCCGTCCCGTCGATGCGCAGACTGCTGATCCGGCAGCCGTTCTCCTGGTCGATGGTCACCTCGGCGCCGCCGGCGCGCAGTTGCGTACTCATGCCATGACCTTAGTCAGCCCGGCGGGGTGATCAGGGCCGCGCGGGGAAGCGGGCGAGTTCCCCGGGTCAGCGGCGGCGGCGCAGGGCGCGGCCCAGGAGGACCGCCGAGGCCAGGGCCACGGCCGCGGCCGGGGCGATCCAGCGGAGGCTCGCGCTCGCGGAGGCGGAGGTGGGGGCCGGGACCGGGGCGTAGCGGCCGCGCGGCGGCGCGTGGTCGACCTCCTCCGCACTGCGGCCGATCATCGTGCGGCGGGCGTGCGCGGCCTCGGCCGGCGGGCGCGGGGGGCCGCCGAGGTCACCGAGGTCGGCCATGCCTTCGTAGGTGCCCTCCAGGAACGGGTCCAGGGAGGGCGGCGGGACCTCGGTGTCGAACACGGATGCGGTGACCTCGGTGAAGCCGGGGCCGGGGTCCTGGTCCACATCGGCGCCGGCGTCCGCGTCCGCATCCACGTCGGCATCCGCGTCCGCCGCCGCGTCCGCCGGCCCGGCTGCGCCGTCGACCGCGAGGGCCGCGAGGTGCCCGGCGGCCCGGTCCAGGAGGCGGTGTGCGGCCGTGGCGGCCGCGTCGGGGGCGAAGGCGGCGGCCCGGCCGTCGGCGGCGGACTCGGCGGTGAACTCCAGCCGGGTGCCGCCGTCCGCCTCGGTCAGGCGCAGCGCGAGGGAGAGCTTCACGGTCCCGCTCCCCCGCACCTCGGTGCCCTCTCCGGCAAGGGTGAAGCGGTCCGGGTCCTGCTCGGTGACGGAGAGGGTGCCGCGGTAGGTGACGGTGTGCCCGCCGACCCGCACCCTCAGCCGGCCGGACAGCGGCCCGGCCGCGGTATCGGCGTCCTGCTGGAGCCCCGGCACGCATCGCGCCAGCCGGGCGGGGTCGCGCAGCACGGCGCGGACGTCGGCGGAGGGGACCGGTACGAACACCTGATGCTCCATGCGGACGAGCCTACCGACGCGACCGCCCGGCCACGAGTACCCGGGCCACGCGTACCCCTGCTCCGAGTACCCCGGCTACGCGAGTACCCCGGCTGCGCGAGACCCCGGCTACGAGTACCTCGGGTGCGGCAGCGTCGAAGGCGGGAGGCCCGCCACCCGGGTGCGCTCCGTGTCCCGGGCCGCGTCGGCCAGGGACTGCGTGGACAGGGAGCGCAGGGCGGGCGTCTCCCGGTCCACCCGCAGCCGGGGCACGCCCTCGCGGGCCGCCAGGACGAAGCCCCAGTCCTGCGGGAGCGTCGCGGTGGATGCGGAGGCGGCGCCGAGCACCCGGTCGGGGCCGGCGGCGAAGCCCGAGAGGCGGCCGCCCGCGCTGTAGGGGGCGGTGCGCAGGCCGGCCGCGCGCAGGGTGGCTTCCACGGTCCAGTAGGTACGGGGCCTGGTGCCGGGCGGCCCCGCGTGGACGGCGAGCCGCCCGCCGGGGCGCAGGGCCCGCGAGGCCAGCCCGTAGAACTCCTGCGAGTACAGCTTCGTGCTGGGGGTGATCCCGGGGTCGGGCAGGTCGGAGACGATGACGTCGAAGCGGTTCCGGGCGGCGGGTGCGCGCAGCCAGCGGAAGGCGTCCTCGGTGACGACGCCGACGCGCGGGTCCTCGTACGCCCGCCCGTTCAGCGCGGAGAGCATCGGGTCGGTCCGGGCGAGCCGCACGACTCCGGGGTCGAGCTCGACGACGGTGACGGAGGTGACGTCGCGGTAGCGCAGCACCTCGCGGGCGGCGAGGCCGTCGCCGCCGCCGAGGACCAGGACGCGGGTGTGCGGGCCGGTCATCGCGGGGTGCACGAGGGCCTCGTGGTAGCGGTACTCGTCGTAGCCGCTGACCCGAAGGCGGCCGTCGAGGAAGAGGTCGAGGGAGCGCGGTGAGCCGGTCGGGGGGCCGGTGAGGACGAGTTCCTGGACGCCGGTCTGGACGGCGACGCGGACCTCGCCGCCGTAGACGGCGCGGCGGGCGACGCGTTCGAAGTCGTCGGCGAGGACGGTGGCGCAGCCCAGGACGCTGAGGACGGTGACGTTGACGGCGACGAGCAGCCAGCGGGCGCGGCGGCTCAGGTCCCGGCGGAACAGCCACAGGACGAGGCCGCCTCCGGCGATGACGTTGACGGTTCCGGTGAGCATCGCGCCGGTGAGCTGGCCGAGGACGGGCAGCAGCAGGAAGGGGAAGGCGAGGCCGCCGACGAGGGCGCCGACGTAGTCGGCGGCGAAGAGGTCGGCGACGGCGCCGCCCGCGTCCTGTCTGCGGATGCGCTGGATGAGGACCATCAGGAGCGGGATCTCGGCGCCGATGAGGACGCCGATGGCGAAGGAGAAGGCGACGAGCGCGGGCCGGGACTCCCCCAGCCACGCGAAGCTGGCGTAGAGCGCCATGGCGGAGAGCCCGCCGAGCAGGGCGAGGCCCGCTTCCACGAGCGCGAAGCCGAAGGCGGGGCGGGCGCGCAGGGCCTTGGCCAGCAGGGATCCGACGCCCATGGCGAAGACCATGACGGACAGCACGACCGACGCCTGGGTGACGGAGTCGCCGATCAGGTACGAGCCGAGGGCGAGCAGCTCCAGTTCGTATACGAGCCCGCAGGCGGCGCAGACGAAGACGGTGGCCAGGACGAGGAGTCGGCCGGTCCTGGGCCGTACGGGCAGGGCGGCCGGGACGCGGGCCACACCCCCCGGCTCCGGAGCCGGGGGGCGGCGCCACCGGGTGCGAAGCACCCCGCGCGGGGTGGAACGGTCGATCATGAAGCGAACCGTACGTCACCGCCTGCTCGCATCCGGTCACCCACATGGGTGTAAGTGGCGCACTGGTTCGGGCAGTTGGCGTAACCGTCCGGCAACTCCGCGACCCCGCGACCCCGGCACCCCTAAATCAGCGCCGGCGACTCCACGGCCGCCTCCGCGGCGGCCGTCGCGGAGGCGCCCGCGCCCGTCGCCGTCGCCGCCGCCGGACCGGTCGTCCGTACGCCGACCCGGGTGCGGGTGGCCACCAACTGCCCTTCCTGCGGGTAGGCGTGCCAGGTCCGCCAGCGCACCTGCCCCTCGTAGCGCTGCGCGAGCATGGCGGTGAAGGCGTGCGGGCTGCCGGGGAAGGTGCCGGCGAGCCCGTTCGGGTGGTCCGCGACCAGCGCGAGCAGTTCCTGCGCCCGGCCGGCGAAGGAGCCGCGCGAGAGGTTCTCGACCCGCGCGGCGAACTCGTACTCCCAGTCGCCGACGCGCTTGGCCACGCCGAGCGGAAGCGGGGTGCTGCTGCCCGGCATGCAGGCGACGGTCTCGGAGCAGAGCACGTCGCCCTCCTCCAGGAGCACCTGGTGGGAGGCCCCGAGCAGGCGCAACTCGACTTTCGCGCCACCCAGTTCGAGGTTCAGTACGGCCAGGGCGGGCAGCCGCTCCCGACCCAGGGCCCAGGCGAGATCAGCGGCACGCGTGTCGGTATAGGTGGTCTGGAGGGTCGTGAGCATGAGTCGGCTCCGCAAACGCGCGAGGGAGATGGGCCGGGGCCCGCCAGCGGTAGTCAACGGGTGGGGGGACACCGGCACGGGTCCACAGGAAGTCCAGGGAGGTCCGAGGACTGGTCTACTCAACCGAGGGAATCATGAAAGGCACGGCACTCACAGCGTTTTTACCCAAGTTGCAGGGGTTTACATCCCCTCGGGGGCTACACAGTTCACGTGTTCAACGACATGCCGCCCGTACGCCGTAATGCGCGGCCGTGACGTCCGAACAAGAAGACGCCCGACGGAAGTTGTGCCCGGCGGGCGCCTCACCCATGCGGGACGCGGTGCGAAGGTGGCCGGACGGCGGAAGCGGCGTAAGCCATGGATCCATGCTGCCCCGTGTCAGCTGGAACCGCATCCTCCGCCGCCGCCGCAGGAGGACGAGGAGGAGCTGCACGAGGAGGAACCTCCCGAGTCGCCCCCGGCCCACCAGCCCCCGCCACCGCTGCTGTCACTGCTGCCACTGCTGCTGCTCCAGCCGCCGGCACGGCTGGCCTTGACCACCAGCGCGACGATCACCACGGCCACCACCACGAAGATCACTACTCCGAGGATCATCCCCCGACCCCTCTCTGCCGCCCCGGTACCCCGGGGTGCGGGATCCCCTTCGTCCCGCGTGCTGGGGGGATGCCCCCGCCGTACCCGGCCCAAAGCACACTTGAGCAAGTCCAGAGCTTCCCCGACACCGACGCGACCTCACCGCCTCGCGTCCCAAACGACGTGCACTCCATAAAAGTGCGTGAACTCCGGGCGCGCGCCTAGGAATTCCCAAACAGCGTGCACCCTCCGGCGCGAGGCCTGCGTCTCCTACCGTCCTTCCTGTGAAGCCGGTGATCAACGGCCCACTCATCCATCGGGAGATCCCTCCAGCCTCAGGAAGGAACCACGTGCAGCTGACGCTGATGTACGTGATCATCGCGGTCCTCGCGGCGCTCGTCGCCGCTCTGGCCGGCAGCTTCGTGACCATCGTCGAAGGAGGGCGTCGCACGGCGGCCTTCAAGACCGGAGCATTGACCTTCGCCGGCTCCCTGACGCTCCTCATCGTGGTCATGGGCGCCCTGGGTGTGGTGGGCTCGTGAGCGACACGGGTGCCCTCCGAGGGCGCGTGCAGGCCGAGGACCCCTCCTCGCTCGACGAGGTGCTCGTGGAGGTACGTCGACACCGCGCCCACCTCTCGCGGCTGATGAACGCCTCCGACGCGACCCGTCTGGTCCTCGGGCTGCTCTACCTGAGCCGGAGGGCGCACGCCGCTCCCGGCACCGGCGTGCCGACCTGGTCGTGGTTGCTGGGTCAGCCGGCAGGGCGCGATTCGGGAATCCGCGCCGCCGTGGGCACGTGTCTGGCCCACTGGCTTCCCGCACCCGACGTCCAGGGCGTCGATACGGGCACCAGGAACCTGATGCCCGTTCCGCCCCAGGGTTCCGAGGGAGCGCTGCACGCGCTCGTCCAGATCATCGGCTCCACCCAGCGGGTCGGCCCCCTGCTCGATCAGTGCCTGCGGGACCTCTCCGCGGACCAGGCCGAGGGCAGCCACTACTTCACGCCGAAGGACATGGCAGGCCTCATGGTCGGTGCGGCCGTCCCCCGCGACGGGCACAGAGTGCTGGACCCGGTCTGTGGTTCGGGGGGACTGCTCGTCGAGAGCCACCGCTACGTCCACGACCGCGTCGGGCTGGCCCCGGCCATGTCCTTGCGGGGCAAGGAGCAGCACGCCCACACCTCGCAGGTGGCCCGCATGAACTTCGCCGTGCGGGGGATCACCGCCCACGTCTTCCCGCCCGGGGACAGCCTCGCAGAGCCCGAACCCGAGCCCCACGACATCGTCCTGGCCAACCTCCCCTTCAACCAGCGTGACTGGGTGCCGGAGGACAGGACGGAGCAGAACGCCCGCCGGCCGGCGGCGCCCCCGGTCCCCGTCGATCCCCGATGGCCGGAGGAACCACCATCCCGCGGATCCGCCAACTCCGCGTGGATCCAGCACATCGCGCACGCACTGGCTCCGGCCGGACGCGCCGCCTTCCTGATGGCCGACAACGTGGCCAACAGTCGACAGCCCGTCACCCGAAGGCTTCGGGAGCGCCTCCTGCGTGACGATCTCGTCGAATGCGTGATCGCCCTGCCGCCCCGCGTGTTCGGTCACACCCAGGCCACCGCCTGCCTGTGGGTGCTCAACAGGGACAAGAGCGCGCGCCCGGGCTGGGGCGTCCTGGACCGCCGCCGGCAGGTGCTCTTCATCAACGCGCGGCGCGCCTTCGAACCGGTCCCGGATTCGAGAGCGCGGAGGCTGGGCGACAAGAACACGGCCTTGATCCTGACCACCCTCGCTGCCTGGCGCGGCCTCCCCGAGAACGGCGCCGCGGCCACGCCGTACAACGACGCCGCCGGCTGGTCCCGAAGCTGTTCCACCACGGAGATCGCCGACCGCGAGTACGGCCTGATGCCGACTTCTTACGCCGTGGAGCCGCCGGGTCCCACACGGGACACACGGAGCCGGATCGAGCAGCTCAAGCTCGAACTGGTGAATAAGTTCGAGCAGATGGATCAACTGGAAATCCAGCTGCTCGACATCCTGGAGGAGATCTGATGGACGCCGACGCCCACCAGGGCGCTCCGCCGACGGCGGTCTGGCCGACGACCTCCATCAAGATCGAGGAGGCCCGTAGGGACGTTTTCACCACCTCCGGCTTCCTCGACGACGGGCCCGCCGATCGGACTCCCGGAGTCGTCAGCTCGACGTTCGTCCAGGACGGCAGCATCCTCTCGCCCCGGACCCCTACGTGTGCGCCGGGCACGTACCCGACCACCCGGGCCACCCTCAAGGAGGGCGACCTGGCCGTCGTACTCGTCAGACGGGTGGGCGATTCCGCGCTGGTCACCGCCGAGCACGCGGGGTGGACGGCGGCCAGGTCGATCGGCATCATCCGCTCTGATCCGCACATCGTGCGGTGGCTGCGCATCTGGCTGCAGACGCCCACGGCGAAGGCCCGGATCGCCGAGGACGTGACGGCGCACGTCGAGCCCACCGTCAGCCTCGACACCCTGCGCCGCATGCTGTTTCCGCTGCCCCCGCCGGACGTCGTCACCGCGTACCACCGGGCCTTCGCCCTCATCGAGGAGATGACCTCCCTCTACGAGGACACCGCGCGAAAGGCCGTGGAACTGGCCGACGCCCTCCACGACGACTGGGCGTCGGCAGATCCCCCCTGGCACACACGAACGCTCGCCGAGGTCGCCAGACCGAAGACGGGCAAAGGCTCCGAACGCTCGCTCCCCGTCGCGCCGACGGCACCCACCGTCGATGCAATCGCTCCGAGCGACCTCTTCGACCTCCCCGTCCCCCACGTGGAGAGGTTTCGCCTGCGAAGCCCCGTGGACACCTGCGAGGCACACCCTCCCGGCACCTTCATGCTGAGTACCCGTCCCGACGGCGCGCACATCGCCGTGACGCGCCGCCCGGCGACACCTCTCAGAAATGTCGTGGCGGTACGGCCCATCGAGGACGCCGACAGCCTGTGGCTGCTTCACGAACTCAGAAGCCGGAGCAGCGAGATCACGCAGTTGACGCAGGACCAGAACGGCCGCGAGATCTCCGCCAAGACCCTCAAGCGCCTGGAGGTCACCTGGCCCGATCAGTTCACGCGCACCGACTTCCACACGATGGCCGAGCCCCCGCACGCCGTGGCACGACTCCTGATGTCCAAGACCGAAACGCTGCACGCCCTACGGGACGCGCTCCTGCGTGACATCTCGGCCAAGGCCGGCGTTCTCCGGGAGCCGTCGGCACAACCACGCGAAGCCACGACCGGCGATGAGTGAGGATGGTCTCCGGAGAATCGACGGGTACCCGAGTGAGAACGGTGGAGACATGAGCGCCAGACCACTGCTGAACCGAAGGCTGGACGGACTCGGGACGACGATCTTCGCGGAGATGTCGGCGCTGGCGACGGCGACGGGCGCGATCAACCTGGGCCAGGGCTTCCCGGACACGGACGGCCCGGAGTCTGTACGTGAGGCTGCCGTACGAGCGCTGCGCGACGGCCGCGGCAACCAGTACCCGCCGGGCCCGGGCGTCCCGGAGCTGCGCCAGGCGATCGCAGACCACCAGCGCCGCTTCTACGACCTGGGTTTCGACCCGGACACGGAGGTCCTGGTCACCGCGGGGGCGACGGAGGCGATCGCCGCGACCATGCTCGCGTTGCTGGAGCCCGACGACGAGGTGATCGCCTTCGAACCCTTCTACGACTCCTACGCCGCCTGCATCGCCATGGCCGGCGCGAAGCGCGTACCGCTCACCCTGCGCGCCCCGTCCTTCCGCCCGGACCTGGACGAACTGCGATCCAAGATCACCCCACGGACCCGCCTCCTGCTCCTGAACACGCCTCACAACCCGACCGGCATGGTCCTCACCACCGAAGAGCAGAGCGCCATCGCCGCGCTCGCCGTCGAACACGACCTGCTCGTCGTCACCGACGAGGTGTACGAGCACCTGACCTTCGACGGCGCCACCCACGTCCCGATGGCGACGTTCCCCGGCATGCGCGAGCGCACCGTCTCCATCTCCTCCGCCGGCAAGACCTTCTCCTTCACCGGATGGAAGGTCGGGTGGGTCATGGCGGACGGCCCTCTCGTCTCCGCGGTCCGGACCGCCAAGCAGTACCTGACGTACGTCAGCGCCGGCCCGTTCCAGTACGCGATCGCCGAGGCGCTCCGCCTGCCGGACGCGTACTTCGACGGCTTCCGCACCGACCTGCAACGCAAGCGCGACCTGCTCGGCGACGGCTTGCGCGCGGCCGGGTTCGAGGTCTACCAGCCCCAGGGCACGTACTTCATCACGACCGACATCACCCCCTTCGGCGAGAAGGACGCCTACGCCTTCTGCCGAGCCCTCCCCGAGCGCTGCGGTGTCGTCGCCATCCCCAACTCCGTCTTCTACGACGACCGGGCCGCCGGTCGCAGCCAGGTCCGCTTCGCCTTCTGCAAGCGGGACGACGTCCTGCGAGAGGCTGCTTCCCGTCTTCAGCGATGGTGAGCGCCCGAGCCGGACCGCGGGAGGCCGGGCCCGGCCGGCTACGGAAGGTCGTAGTCGAACCAGATGTGGTGGGTGCCGTCCTCCGCGACGCGCAGGCCGCCGGAGCCGGTGATCCCCGCCAGGGCGGCCGTGCCGCTGCCCGGGACGATCGCGAAGTGTTCCGCGGCGCGGTGGGGGCCGCCGTCCGTGGCGGCCGAGTGGACGAAGTTGAAGGCGCCCTCGCGGCCGGCCAGGGCGCCCTCGAAGGACTCCATGGCCACATAGCTGCCGATGCCCGACCCCTCGTCGAAGGCGGCCGTGAAGAGGGTGGCCGAGCGGCCCGTGAGGGTCTCGCCCTCGTAGTGTTTCTCCATAGTGGCGACTCCGACCGGGAGACCTGTTTCCACCTGGGGCACCGGGGTGAGCGCCGTGGGGGTGAAGCTGACGACCTTGAAGGTGCCGGAAGCTCTCATCATCGGATGAGCGTACTCACGCGCGACCAGGAAGGTCGGGATACATGGCGACGGAGCCGGAGACGCTGGCGGACGGCGAACGGACCGGCACGCGCAGCGGCCCCCGGGCCGGGATCCCGGGCGCCGTCCTCGCGCTCGGGGTGTACGCCGCCGTGCGCGGGGCCGGGGTGCTCGCGGTCGCCGTGGCGGCCTGGTGGACCGGGCGCAGCCCCGTACGGGTGCTCGGGGAGTCCTGGGACTCCGTCTGGTACCTGCGGGTCGCCGAGTACGGCTACGGGCGGACCCAGATCTATCCCGGCATCGGCTCGGTCCAGAGCGACTCCGCGTTCTTCCCGCTCTACCCCGCCCTGATCCGCTGCGCCGCCGCCGTGCTGCCCGGCTCCCCGGCCGTCGCCGCGCTCGCCGTCGCCTGGATCGCCGCGGGCGCGGCCGCCGTGGGGGTGCACCGGGTCGGGGCGCACCTGCTCGGGGCCCGCGCCGGGGTGCTGCTCGTCGCGCTGTGGGCCTCGCTGCCGCACGCCCTCATGCTGACCCTCGCCTACACCGAAGCCCTGCTGGCCGCCTTCGCCGCCTGGGCCCTGTACGCCCTGCTGCGCGGCCGCTGGGGGTGGGCGGCGGGGCTCGCCGTGCTCGCGGGGCTGACCCGGCCCACCGGGATCGCGGTCGCCGCCGCGGTGACGGCGGCCGCAGCGTACGAGATCTGGCGGCGGCGGGGCCGCGCGCCCGCGGCGGTGTGGGCCGCCGGGCTGGCCGCTCCCGCGGGCTGGGCCTCGTACGTCCTGCTCGTCGGCGTGCGCCGGGGGGATCCGCTCGGCGGCTACTTCGCCGTCCAGAGCGGCTGGGGCTCGCGCTTCGACTTCGGCGCGGGCGCGCTGCGCTCGGCACGGCACGCGCTGTCCGGCATCGGGCAGGTGGAGCTCGCCACGACCGTGACGGTGGTCCTGCTGACGGCCGCGCTGGTGCTCGCCGGGCTGCTCGCGGCCGACCGCGGGATCCCGCTGCCGCTGCTCGTGTACACGGGCGTGCTGCTGGCGATGACCTACGGCGGCGCGGGCTTCTTCGAATCGAAGCCGCGCTTCCTGATGCCCGCGTTCCCGCTGCTGCTGCCGGCGGCGGCCCTCATGGCGAAAGCCCGGCCGCGCACCGCGGTCGTGGTGACCGGGGTGCTGGCCGGGCTCTCGTACGGATACGGGCCGTACCTGCTGCTCGCGTCCGGGGTGGCGCCGTGAGGGTGGCGCCATGAGGGGCCGGACCGGGACCTAGTTGGTCTCGGAGCCGCCCTCGCCGTCCTCGTCGGACTTCTTGTCCGCGGAGTCGACGTCCTTCTCCAGGCCGAACTGCTCGACGAGCCACTTGTCGAACTCGATCGACGCGCGGACCCAGCTGACCGTGGAGGACACGAAGTGCTCCAGGTTCACGCCGGTGCCGATCAGCATCTGCGCCTCGCCGATCAGGCGGACGGAGCCGTCGTCGTGCGTGTGGCTGTAGACCTTGGGCCACAGCGTGCGGCGGTTCCAGTCGTCGATCGACTCGAGGAGCTGGGGCTTCTCGTCGATCTTGTGCGGGCGGTCGTAGAAGGTCCGCACGGAGAAGACCTGCTGCTCGTCCTCGCCGCGGAACATGAAGTACGTGCGGAAGTCCTCCCACGGCGCCGCGAGGTCACCCTCGTCGTCGACGACGTACTTGAGCTCCATCTGCTCCAGGAGCTGCTTCACGAGGTCCTGGTCGGGGACGACGGGGCCCGCCGGTCCTGTGGCCTGCGGATCGGGCTGCTGCCCTCCGAAGTTCGGAATCGAGGCCGGGTCGATGCTCACCGTGTGACTTCCCTTCGTGCGGATGCGGCCATCCTCCCCCATCGCGCCTACCCCGTGTCCACCCCCACAGTCACGATCCGCTCCGGGCGGACAGGCGTAGGGCGCCCATAAGGGGGATGGATGGCCATTCAAGGCGTGCCGGCCAGCCGTCAGAGCGCCTTGCCGACCAGCAGGTCGTCGCCCGCCACGGACACCCGGACGGTGTCTCCGTCGCGGACCTCGCCCGCGAGGATCTCCTTGGCCAGGCGGTCGCCGATGGCCGTCTGGATGAGGCGGCGCAGGGGGCGGGCGCCGTACGCCGGATCGTTGCCCTTGTCCGCCAGCCAGGCCAGGGCTTCAGAGGTGACGTCCAGGTTGAGGCGGCGCTCGGCGAGCCGCTTGGCCAGGCGGCCGATCTGGAGCTCGGCGATGTGGGCCAGCTCGGCCCCGCTCAGGGCGGAGAAGACCACCAGGTCGTCGAGGCGGTTGAGGAACTCCGGCTTGAAGGAGGCCCGCACCACGTCCAGGACCCGGGCCTTCTTCTCGTCCACACCTGTGGACGGATCCATCAAGAACTGGCTGCCCAGGTTCGAGGTCAGGATCAGGATGGTGTTGCGGAAGTCCACGGTGCGGCCCTGGCCGTCCGTGAGGCGCCCGTCGTCGAGGACCTGGAGCAGGATGTCGAAGACCTCGGGGTGGGCCTTCTCGACCTCGTCCAGGAGGACCACGGAGTACGGGCGGCGGCGGACGGCCTCCGTCAGCTGGCCGCCCTCCTCGTAGCCCACGTAGCCGGGCGGGGCGCCGACGAGGCGCGCCACGCTGTGCTTCTCGCCGTACTCCGACATGTCGATGCGGATCATGGCCCGCTCGTCGTCGAAGAGGAAGTCCGCGAGCGCCTTGGCCAGCTCCGTCTTGCCCACGCCCGTCGGCCCGAGGAACAGGAACGAGCCGGTCGGCCGGTCCGGGTCCGCGATGCCCGCCCGGGTGCGGCGTACGGCGTCGGAGACGGTGCGCACGGCCTCGCCCTGGCCGATCAGGCGCCGGCCCAGCTCCTCCTCCATGCGCAGCAGCTTCTGGGTCTCGCCCTCCAGGAGGCGGCCGGCCGGGATGCCGGTCCAGGCGCCGACCACGTCCGCGATGTCGTCCGGGCCGACCTCGTCCTTGACCATGGTGTCCTTCGACACCTCGGCCTCGGCCTCGGTGGCCTCCGCGAGCTCGTGCTCCAGGGCCGGAATCTCTCCGTAGAGGAGCTTGGAGGCGGTGTCGAAGTCGCCGTCGCGCTGGGCGCGCTCGGCCTGGCCGCGCAGGTCGTCCAGGCGCTCCTTGAGCTCGCCGACCCGGTTGAGGGACTGCTTCTCCTTCTCCCAGCGGGCGGTGAGGCCCCGCAGGTCCTCCTCCTTGTCCGCGAGGTCCTTGCGGATCTTGTCGAGTCGCTCGCGCGAGGCCGGGTCGGACTCGTTGTTCAGGGCCAGCTCCTCCATGCGCAGCCGGTCGACCGAGCGCTGGAGCTCGTCGATCTCCAGCGGCGAGGAGTCGATCTCCATGCGGAGCCGGGACATGGACTCGTCGACGAGGTCGATGGCCTTGTCGGGCAGGAACCGGGAGGTGATGTAGCGGTCGGAAAGGGTGGCCGCGGCGACGAGCGCGCTGTCGTTGATGACGACCTTGTGGTGGGCCTCGTAGCGGCCCTTGAGCCCGCGCAGGATCGCGATGGTGTCCTCGACGGAGGGTTCGGCCACCAGCACCTGCTGGAAGCGCCGCTCCAGCGCCGGGTCCTTCTCGATCCGCTCGCGGTACTCGTCGAGGGTGGTCGCGCCGACCATCCGCAGCTCGCCGCGGGCCAGCATGGGCTTGAGCATGTTGCCCGCGTCCATGGAGGAGTCCCCGCCGGCGCCCGCGCCGACGACCGTGTGCAGCTCGTCGATGAAGGTGATGATCTGGCCGTCGCTGGACTTGATCTCCGCGAGGACCGTCTTGAGCCGCTCCTCGAACTCGCCGCGGTACTTGGCACCGGCCACCATCGCGCCGAGGTCCAGGGAGACCAGCCGCTTGTTCTTCAGGGACTCGGGGACGTCGCCCTTGACGATGCGCTGGGCCAGGCCCTCGACGACGGCGGTCTTGCCGACGCCGGGCTCGCCGATGAGCACCGGGTTGTTCTTCGTACGGCGCGAGAGCACCTGGACGACGCGGCGGATCTCGTGGTCGCGGCCGATGACCGGGTCGAGCTTGCCCGCGCGGGCGGCCGCCGTGAAATCGGTGCCGAACTTCTCCAGGGCCTTGTACTGGCCCTCGGGGTCGGGGGTGGTCACCCGCCGCCCTCCTCTTGCTTTCTCGAAGGCGTCGCGCAGCTTCTTCGCGGTCGCGCCCTGGGCGGAAAGGAGCTCTCCGGCGGCGCCGCCCTTGGCGGCGACGGCGATGAGCAGGTGTTCGGTGGAGAGGTACTCGTCGCCGAGCTTCCCGGCCTGCGCGTCGGCCTCCGCCAGTACGGCGAGCAGCTCGCGGGTGGGCTGCGGGGGCGCGACGGTGGAGCCCGTGACGCTGGGCAGGGCGGCGAGCAGGCGGTCCGCTCCGGCACGTACGGCTGCCTGGTCGGCGTCGGTCGCGGCGAGTAGATCGGTGATGTTCTCGTTGTCCTCGCCGGCGAGCAGCGCCAGCAGCAGGTGCGCGGGCGTGAGGTCCGCGTGCCCGTCCTTGACGGCCCTGGTGGTGGCCGCGTTCAGCGCGTCCCGGCTCCTGTTGGTCAGCTCGGCATCCACGTGCGCCTTCTCCCTTCCGTACAGCTCGTACAGCTCTCGTGCTTCACATGGGCAACCTGCACAAAGTTGAGTCTATTCCACTCAAGGTCGCGGGACGTACCCTTCGCGCATGTCGCCTTCCCACACGTCCGGCACCGCCACGGCTCATGACGTACTCAACCCGACGGCCGAGTACCTCGCCTTCTGGCGGGAGCGGCACGTCTGCACGCTGACCACGCACCGTCCCGACGGCAGCCCGCACGTGGTCCCGGTGGGCGTGACCTACGACCCGGAAGCCGGGCTGGCACGGGTGATCAGCAACAAGGGCAGCAAGAAGGTCCGCAACGTGCTGGCGTCGCAGGGCGACCCGCAGGACGGGGCCCGGGTGGCGGTGTGCCAGCTGGAGGGGCGGCGCTGGGCGACCCTGGAGGGCCGCGCGGTGGTCCGTACGGACGAGGCCTCGGTCGCGGAGGCGGTACGGCGCTACGCGGAGCGGTACGGGCGGATGCCCTCGCCGAACCCGGACCGGGTGGTCGTGGAGATCACCCTCGACCGGGCCATGGGGCGCGCGTAGCCGACGCTGTCCGGTTGAGTGCAGTCCGGTTGAGTGATGTCCGGTTCAACGGTGTCCGGTTCAACGATGTCCGGTTCAACCACTGGACACGGACATCACAGCGACGCCATCGTGGTCAGGTCCACGATGGCGTCGCTGTGTGGGGGTAGTGCCTGAGCGATCTGCGACGACAGGGGAATCGCTTCAGGCACTGCGGGGGGTGGCGGCGGATTCGGGCTCGAAAAGTTGATGATCACGCTGATCCAGATTGACGAAGACCATGCCGTACCGGATCTCGCAGCGGACGGGCTGCGGTGCGCCTCGGGGACGGCGCAGACAGCGGTAGGCACGGACGTCCTCGTCCTCTTCCCGCACCACGATGATCGGCTGGCCGAAGAGGGTGACCCTCAGCGAGTCACCGGCGTAAGGAATGGCACTGGTGAGATCGATGAACTGCCAGCCTGAGCGGTATGCCGATGCCATTTCACGGCGGAAGCCGTGGTCGTCGGGGGTCATCAGGAGACCCGGGTGGGCATGGTGTCCCAACTGATGTCCGACTTGCCCGCCGGTGCCGAACTCGGACCCGAATCGGCTCGAGCGCTTCCCGCGTCCCCGTTGACGGCACTGGCTGCCCCAAAGACCGCCACGGCGGAGAAAACAACGGCAAGCGCCGAGCGAAGCATTCTCTTGAACATGGTCGGCTTCGTCCTCACTTGATGGAATCCTCTCCCCCGCGTGTCAGACGATGGCTCATTCAGGCACGTCAGTGCCACAGGGACGATGCATCATGTTCTTACATGTTCAGGACCCTGGGGGGTGGAGATTTGCCCAATACCGACACGAACCCGACACATCCCCACCCGGTCACCTGTATGTGCACCGAGGGAACACGGCTGTACGCGGCGGCGCTGAGCACCGGCCGCGTGCCGCGCAGCGAGGTCGGCAACGCCCCCTGCCTGCTCGAATTCGGCCTGCTGCGACCCGACCCCGATGACGCGAACCAGCTCCGCGCGGTTCCCCCCTCCGTCGCACTCGCACAACGCCTCCACCCGCTCGAACAGGAGATCCAGGAGCGCCGCCGCAGCGCCGTCGACCTCACTGACGCATTCGAGCCGTTCCTCGCCATCAGCGCCCGGAGTCCCGCGAACTCCCACGCCATCACGCCGCTCGAAGGCCTGGAACAGATCAACGCCGCGCTCGACCTGGCCACCGCCGAGTGCCACACCGAGGTCCTCACGGTCCAGCCGGGCGGCGCCCGTCCCCCCTTCGCCCTGTCCGAAGCCCTGGAGCGCGGCACCAACGTGACCAACCGCGGGGTGAGCATCCGCACGCTCTACCAGCACACCGCGCGGCACAGCCAGGGCACGCTCGCCTATGCGGACCGCATCTCCACCGGGAAGGTCGAGATCCGCACCCTCGAGGAACTGATCGAGCGCCTCATCATCTTCGACCGCACCGTGGCATTCATCCCGGCCGGCGACGCCCGGGGCGTGGCGCTGGAGCTGCGCCACCCCGGAGTCGTGGGGTACCTCATCAAGGTGTTCGAGCAACTGTGGCGCCGAGCCGTTCCGTTGGGCGACGAGGTGACCTACGAGCACACGCCCGCCGGGATCTCCGGCGTCCAGCGCTCCATCGCCCAGCTCCTCATCGAGGGACACGTGGACGAGGCCATCGCGCGCCGGCTGGGGATGAACGTACGGACCTGCCGCGCGCACATCGCCAAGCTCGCCTCCGCCCTGGGCAGCGGCAGCCGGGCCCAGCTCGGCTTCCTCATCGCCCAGTCGGGCATCCTCGACGACAAGTAGCCGCCGCGGGCCCCGGACCGCCGCCGCGGGCCCGGCAGGAGGTCCTGGACCGCCCTGGAGCCCCTGACGGGGGGGGTACCGGGGGCGCCGGAACGACGAGAAGGCCCCGATCCGGCGGATCGGGGCCTTCTCGCGGTCAGGGCGTCGTCGGTCCAGGCGCCGTCAGTCCAGCGGGCGCTTGGGCGCCGGCCGCCAGACGACCAGGGCGCTGCCCGGCTGCGGGGGCTGGTACGGGACCAGGTCGCGCCGGTACGAGGCGTGCACCTGCGCCTCGCGCTGCTGGAGGACCGCGGCGGCGCCGTCGACGGCCGTCGAGAGCTCGGCCACGCGCTGCTGGAGCGCGGCGACCTGATTCTCCAGCTCGATGATCCGCTTGATGCCGGCCAGGTTGATGCCCTCTTCCTGGGACAGCGCCTGCACCGTGCGGAGCAGTTCGATGTCACGGGCCGAGTAGCGCCGGCCGCGCCCGGCCGTACGGCCCGGGGAGACCAGGCCGAGGCGGTCGTACTGGCGCAGGGTCTGCGGATGCAGGCCCGAGAGCTGGGCGGCCACCGAGATCACGTAGACCGGGGTCTCATCGGTGAGCTGGTACTGGCTCCTACGGCGGCCGTCCATGTCATGCTCCCTTCGCGGACTCGAACAGCGCGGAACGCGGGTCCTCGGACTCCGTCGCCTCGCGGTACAGCTCCATGGCCTCGCGGGCCTTGTCGTTCAGCTCGGTCGGGACGGCGACCTCCACCGTCACCAGCAGGTCGCCGCGGGTGCCGTCCTTGCGGAGCGCTCCCTTGCCGCGGGCCCGCATCGTGCGGCCGCCCGGGGTGCCCGGGGGCAGCTTCAGCGTCACCGAGGGGCCGTTCAAGGTCGGAACCTTGATGTCGGCCCCCAGCGCCGCCTCCGCGAAGGTCACCGGAACGGTCACCGTGAGGTTGTCGTCCTTGCGGCCGAAGACCGGGTGCGCGTCCACGTGCACGACCACGTACAGGTCACCGGCCGGGCCGCCGCGCTCGCCCGGAGCTCCCTTGCCGCGCAGCCGGATCCGCTGGGAGTCGGAGACCCCCGCCGGGATCCGGACCTGCATGGTCCGGGAACTGCGGGCCCGCCCGCTGCCCTTGCAGATGTCGCACGGGGTCTCGGCGATGAGGCCGCGGCCCTTGCAGTCCGCGCAGGGGTCGGTCAGCGAGAAGCCGCCGCCGCTGCCGCGCGAGACCTGGCCGGTGCCGACGCAGGTCGGGCACACGCGGGGCGTGCCGTTCTTGTCGCCGGTGCCCGAACAGGCCTTGCAGGGCGCCTGCGAGGACATCCGGAGCGGGACCGTGGCCCCGTCCACCGCCTCCGTGAAGGAGAGGGTGACCTCCGATTCGATGTCCTGGCCGCGGCGCGGCTGGGTACGGGTGCCCGCACCCGCGCCGGCGCCGCCGCGGTTGAACAGGCCGCCGAAGACATCGCCCAGGCCGCCGCCGCCGAAGCCGCCGCCCGCGCCGCCCTGCTGCTGGCCCCCGAAGAGGTCGCCGAGGTCGAAGTTGAACGAGCCGCCGCCCCCGCCCGGACCGGGGCGGAAGCCCCCGTTGCCGAACAGGGCGCGGGCCTCGTCGTACTCCTTGCGCTTCTTGGCGTCGCCGAGGATGTCGTTCGCCTCGGAGATCTCCTTGAAGCGCTCCTCGGCCGAGACGTCGCCCTTGTTGGCGTCCGGGTGGAACTCGCGGGCGAGCTTCCGGTACGCCTTCTTGATCTCGGCCTCGGTGGCGTCCTTCGGGACACCGAGGACCTTGTAGTAGTCCTTCTCGACGAAGTCCTTCGTGCTCATCCCCGGTGTCCCTCCTCTCGCGCCACTTCTTGTCCTACACGTCGTGCAAAGGGCGCCGCAGCTTCAGCCCTTTTCGGGGGCATCCGCGTCCTTGTCCGACGGGTCCGACGCGGCCGACGGGTCCGCCGGGGACCCGGCCTCCGCCGCCTCGGACTTCGGCGCCGCGCCCGGCTGGGGCTCGGCCACCGCGACCCGCGCGGGACGGATCGTACGCTCGCCGATGCGGTACCCCGGCTGCAGGATCGCCACGCAGGTGTCCTCGGTGACATCCGGCGCGTACGAGTGCATCAGGGCCTCGTGGATCGTCGGGTCGAAGGGCTCGCCCTCCTTGCCGAACTGCTGCAGACCCATCTTGGCCGCGGCGGTCTCCAGCGATTCGGCCACCGACTTGAAGCCGCCGACCAGCTCGCCATGTTCCCGCGCCCGGCCGATGTCGTCCAGGGTCGGGAGGAGCTCCGTCAGGAGGGACGCGACCGCGATCTCCTTGACGGCGATCCGGTCCCGCTCCACCCGGCGGCGGTAGTTCTGGTACTCCGCCTGGAGCCGCTGGAGGTCCGCGGTGCGCTCGCCGAGCGCGGTACGGGCCTGGTCCAGCTGGGCCAGGAGAGCGACATCCAGTGCTGCTGCTGCGGAGTCCCCGGCCGGGGCCGCGGCCTCCTCCTTGGAGGAAGCTGCGGCCTTCGGCTCGGCGGCGTCGTCAGGCGCGGCGTCGGCGGGGACTTCGGGCTTCTCGTCGAAGCCCGGGGTCTCCTCCGACATCAGGCCGCGCCACCCTTCGGCTTCTCGTCGTCGACGATCTCGGCGTCGACGACGTCGTCGTTGGCGTCGGCGTGGCCGGCGTCACCGGTCGGCGCGCCACCGGCGGCCTGGGCACCGGCGTCGGCGTAGATCGCCTGGCCGAGCTTCTGGCTGACGGCACCGAGCTTCTCGGTCGCGGTGCGGATCTCGGCAGCGTCCTCGCCCTTGAGCTTTTCCTTCAGCTCGGCGATGGAGGCCTCGACCTCTTCCTTGACGTCGGCCGGGACCTTGTCCTCGTTGTCCTTGACGAACTTCTCCGTCTGGTAGACGAGCTGCTCGCCCTGGTTGCGGGACTCGGCCGCCTCCTTGCGGCGGGAGTCCTCGTCCGCGTACTGCTCCGCCTCCTGGCGCATGCGGTCGACCTCGTCCTTGGCGAGGGAAGAGCCGCCGGTGACGGTCATCTTCTGCTCCTTGCCCGTGCCGAGGTCCTTGGCCGTGACGTGCATGATGCCGTTCGCGTCGATGTCGAAGGAGACCTCGATCTGCGGGACGCCACGCGGGGCCGGCGGCAGGCCGGTCAGCTCGAACATGCCGAGCTTCTTGTTGTACGCCGCGATCTCGCGCTCGCCCTGGTAGACCTGGATCTGCACGGACGGCTGGTTGTCCTCGGCCGTCGTGAAGATCTCGGACCGCTTGGTCGGGATCGTGGTGTTGCGCTCGATGAGCTTGGTCATGATGCCGCCCTTGGTTTCGATACCCAGGGACAGCGGGGTCACGTCGAGGAGCAGGACGTCCTTGACCTCACCCTTGAGCACGCCCGCCTGGAGGGTCGCGCCGAGGGCGACGACCTCGTCCGGGTTGACGCCCTTGTTGGCGTCCTGACCGCCGGTGAGCTCCTTGACGAGCTCGGCGACGGCCGGCATGCGGGTGGAGCCGCCGACCAGGACCACGTGGTCGATCTCGGACAGGTTGATGCCCGCGTCCTTGATGACGTTGTGGAACGGGGCCTTGCAGCGGTCGAGCAGGTCCGCGGTGAGCTGCTGGAACTGCGAGCGCGTGAGCTTCTCGTCCAGGTGCAGCGGGCCCTCGGCGGAAGCCGTGATGTAGGGCAGGTTGATCGAGGTCTCCGTGGAGGAGGACAGCTCGATCTTCGCCTTCTCGGCGGCCTCGCGCAGACGCTGGAGCGCCATCTTGTCCTTGGCCAGGTCGACGCCGTGACCGTTCTGGAACTGCTTCACCAGGTAGTCGACGACGCGCTGGTCCCAGTCGTCGCCACCGAGGTGGTTGTCACCGTTGGTGGCCTTCACCTCGACGACGCCGTCGCCGATCTCCAGGAGGGACACGTCGAACGTGCCGCCACCGAGGTCGAAGACGAGAATGGTCTGGTCGTCCTTGTCGAGGCCGTAGGCCAGGGCGGCGGCAGTCGGCTCGTTGACGATGCGCAGGACGTTGAGGCCCGCGATCTCGCCGGCCTCCTTCGTCGCCTGGCGCTCGGAGTCGTTGAAGTAGGCCGGGACGGTGATGACCGCGTCCGTGACCTTCTCGCCCAGGTACGCCTCGGCGTCGCGCTTCAGCTTCTGCAGGATGAAGGCGCTCATCTGCTGCGGGTTGAAGTCCTTGCCATCCAGGTTGATCTTCCAGTCAGTGCCCATGTGGCGCTTGACGGAGCGGATGGTCCGGTCCACGTTCGTGACCGCCTGGCGCTTGGCCACCTCGCCGACGAGGACCTCACCGTTCTTGGCGAAGGCGACGACGGACGGCGTGGTCCTGGCGCCCTCGGCGTTGGTGATGACGGTGGGCTCGCCGCCTTCCAGAACGCTGACGACGGAGTTAGTGGTGCCCAGGTCGATGCCGACCGCACGTGCCATTTTGATTCCTCCAGCTGACTTGAGTGGAACAGACTCAAGAGTGCCGCACCCCTCCGCCGGTGTCAACAGAGGTGAGTCGAGGAGACTCAACCTTTAGGCTGCACTTACGCGCAACCACTCGCGCTCACCGCATACGCCGCTCCGCGGCCGCAGGCACAATCCAGCCCCGCCGGCGTTTGAGGCGCGGGGTCTGGGGCGGAGCCCCAGCGGCGGCGCCGCACCCGAACGGGGCACCACGGCCGCGCGGCACCCCCACACCGCCGGAGGCGTACGGCACCGTGCTGGCATGCCTCTGCTGCTGCGACGCCTCCCCGCCCGGCCAGGGCCATGGCCGGCCGGGCCATCGGCCAAGCGGGTGCTCGACCTCGCCGGAGCGGCGCTCCTGATCGGGGTGCTCCTCGTACCGCTGCTGCTGACCGCCGCCCTGCTGTACGCGACCCAGGGCGCGGGCGTCCTCGTACGCGAACCCGCGGCGGGCCTGGCCGGGCGGCCCTACCGGGCGTGGCGGCTGCGCGTGGGCAAGGGGCGGGCCGGGGCGGCGCTGGAGCGGTGCGCGCTGGACCGGCTGCCGCAGCTGCTCAACGTGGTGCGGGGCGAGATGTCGCTGGTCGGGCCGCGCCCCGGAAACAGCCCGTCGGACCGGCCCGAGCGGCTCCTCGTACGGCCCGGGATGACCGGGCTGTGGCAGGTGAGCGCACGTTCGGAACTACCGTGGGAGGAGATGGACCTGCTGGACCGGCACTATGTGGAGAACCACTGGCTGGGAATGGACCTGGCGATCCTCGCGCAGACCCCGCGGGCGGCCTGGCGGCACGGGCGGCCCTGAGGCGGGGAGCGGGCGGCGAAGCGGCGCGGACGCGACGCGGACGCAGCCCGTCGCAGCGGGGGGCGAGCGACGCAGATCACCGCGCGCTCGGCTACATTGCGGCGTCGGGACTGGGTAACCTCAAGCCTTGACTGAATAAGTTACCGCTTAGTAAGTGCCGCCCGAGGAGCCCTCCCATGCAACTCGCCGCGATCATCGTGTCGCTGGTCCTGACCGTGGTCGGCGTCGCGCTGCTCGCCCGAGCCGTGGCGCAGATCTACCGTTTCGTGAAGCTCGGACAGCCCGTACCGGCCGGCAGCCGTACGGACGACCCGAAGTCCCGAACGCTCACCCTTGCCCGGGAGTTCCTCGGCCACAGCCGGATGAACCGCTGGGGCATCGTCGGCTTCGCGCACTGGTTCGTCGCGATCGGCTTTCTGACGCTGCCGCCGACGCTGGCGCAGGCCTACGGCCAGCTCTTCCAGGCCGACTGGATGATGCCGATCATCGGCGGCTTCCTGCCGTTCGAGCTCTACATCGAGTTCATCGGCCTGATGACCGTGGTCGGCATCCTCATCCTGATGGGGATCCGCCTCGCGTCGCTGCCCTCGCGGGCCGGCCGCAAGTCGCGCTTCACGGGCTCGAAGGCCTGGCAGGCGTACTTCGTCGAGTACGTCATCCTGACCATCGGCCTCGCGATCCTGTGCCTGCGCGGCCTGGAGGGCGCGATCCACCACGTGGACTCGTACGAGCCGGCGTACTTCGTGTCGTACCCGCTGGTGCTGGCCTTCAAGGGCATGTCGCTCGGCGCTCTGCAGAACGCCATCTACTTCACCGCGATGATCAAGATCGGCACCTCGCTGATCTGGATGATCGTGGTCTCGCTGAACACCAACATGGGTGTGGCCTGGCACCGCTTCCTCGGCTTCCCGAACATCTGGTTCAAGCGCAACGCCGACGGCGCGGTCGCGCTGGGCGCGCTCCAGCCCATGACCAGCGGCGGCAAGGTCATCGACTTCGAAGACCCGGGCGAGGACGACGTCTTCGGCGTCTCGCAGGTCGAGCAGTTCTCGTGGAAGGGCATCCTCGACTTCTCCACGTGTACGGAGTGCGGCCGCTGCCAGTCGCAGTGCCCGGCCTGGAACACGGGCAAGCCCCTCTCCCCCAAGCTCCTGATCATGTCGCTGCGCGACCACGCGCACGCCAAGGCCCCGTACCTGCTGGCCGGCGGCGGCAAGGACATGGAGGGCAACGAGAAGGCGACGCCGGAGCAGCTGGCCAACGTCCCCGCGGCCGCGCTGGCCGAGGCGGAGCGCCCGCTGATCGGCACGGCCGAGGAGAACGGGGTCATCGACCCCGACGTCCTGTGGTCCTGCACGAGCTGCGGCGCGTGCGTCGAGCAGTGCCCGGTGGACATCGAGCACATCGACCACATCGTCGACATGCGGCGCTACCAGGTGATGATCGAGAGCGCGTTCCCGTCGGAGGCGGGCACGATGCTCAAGAACCTGGAGAAGAAGGGCAACCCCTGGGGCCTCGCAAAGAAGCAGCGCGTCGAGTGGACCAAGGAGGTGGACTTCGAGGTCCCGATCATCGGCAAGGACGCGGAGGACCTCTCCGAGTTCGACTACCTCTACTGGGTCGGCTGCGCCGGCGCCCTCGAGGACCGGGCGAAGAAGACCACGAAGGCCTTCGCCGAGCTGCTGAACATCGCGGGCGTCAAGTTCGCGATCATGGGCGGCGACGAGAAGTGCACGGGTGACTCCCCGCGCCGCCTGGGCAACGAGCCGCTCTTCCAGCAGCTGGCTCAGGAGAACGTCGCGATGCTGAACATGGCGTTCGGCGAGTCCCTCAACGAGGACGGCGAAGCGGACCCGGAGACCAAGAAGCCGAAGTCGGCGAAGCGGATCGTCTCCACCTGCCCGCACTGCTTCAACACCATCGCGAACGAGTACCCGCAGCTCGGCGGCGAGTACGAGGTCATCCACCACACGCAGCTGCTCCAGCACCTGATCGACGAGGGCCGCCTCACGCCGGTGACCCCGGTCGACGGGCTGATCACGTACCACGACCCGTGCTACCTGGGCCGGCACAACAAGGTCTACACGCCGCCGCGCGAGATCATGTCGGCCGTGCCGGGCCTGCGTCAGCAGGAGATGCACCGCCACAAGGAGCGCGGCTTCTGCTGTGGCGCGGGTGGGGCGCGGATGTGGATGGAGGAGCGGATCGGCAAGCGCATCAACAACGAGCGCGTCGACGAGGCCCTGTCCCTGAACCCGGACATCGTCTCCACCGCCTGCCCCTTCTGCCTCGTCATGCTCACCGACTCGATCAACGGCAAGAAGAACGACGGCCAGGCGAAGGAACACGTCACGGTGGTCGACGTGGCGCAGCTGCTGCTGGACTCGGTGAAGACGCCGGAGCCGCTCGAGGAGCCGGAGCCTGAGCCGGAGCCGGAGCCGGTGGTTGAGGCTGAGGTCAAGGCGCCCGAGCCGAAGGCGGAGACCCCGGCGGAGCCGGCGGCGAAGGACACGGGGAAGCCGGAGCCGGAGCCGGAGCCGGAGACCGACGCCGAGGCGAAGTAGCCCGCGCGGCACCGAACGCTGAACGCCGGAACGGCCCGTCCCCTGTGGGGGCGGGCCGTTCCGCCGTACGGGGTCCGGGGCGGAGCCCCGGTTTCGGGAAGGGGGGGTGGGGGAAAGCCCCACGCACCGGCCGAGCCCCCGCCCGGCCGCCCTCACCGGCAGAGCGCGGTCAGGACCGCTCGCTCCGGCTGCGACGCAGCACCGCGAAGCCCAGCCCGGCCGCACCCACCGCGGCCATGCCCCCGCCGGCGGCCAGCAGCAGCGGAGTCTGCCCGTCGGCCTCCGCCGCCACCGGGACCATGCCTTCGGCGCCCGCCTTCACTCCGCCCTTGGGCACGACCCGCTCGACGGCCTTCTTCTCGACCTTGTCGACCTTCTCGACCTTCTCGACCTTGTCGACTGGCTTGGCGGGCCTGGCGACCTTGTACGTCTCGATCAGCTTGCCGCTGGCGAAGTCGTAGACCCAGCTGTTGCCACCGCTCTTGCCGTCGATGACGACGAACTTCACGCGCTTCCCGTCCTGGACGAGCTTGTACGTCCAGCCGTCGTTCGTCGCGGTCGGGTGCTTCAGGTCGAGCGTCCCGAGGAGGTTCCCGTTCGGCATCGAGAGCTCGACGCGCTTGCCCTTCGGGCCGTCGATCAGCCGCGCGTTGCGCCCGTCGGGCATGGCGACCTGCACGGAGTTCTCCGCCTTCTCCTTCTTCTCCACCGGCTTCGGCTTCTCGACCGGCTTGGTCGCGCCCTCGATCCACGAGGTGACGGTGCCGTTCGGCTGGAGGACCACGTGCAGCCCGTTGTTCTGGCCGTGGGCAGGCTTGCCGCCCTTGCTGACCAGGGTGTCCAGCTTGGTGCCGCCGGAGAAGATGTCGGCCTCGAAGTGGCCGTCGCCGAACTTGTAGATCTTGGCGACCGATCCGTCGGCCAGCTTCACGGTCGTGACGTAGTCCCGGAGCGAAGGCTTCACGGGCGGCGTGGTCGGCGGCGTGGTGGGCGGCGTGGTCGGCGGCGTGGTCGGCGGCGTGGTCGGCGGGACACTCGGGTCCACCTGCGGCTGCTGCGGGTCCACGGACGGCTGCTCGACGCCGGGCAGGACCTGCGGGTCCGGTACTGCCGGGGAATCCGCGAAGGCGGACCCCACCGGAAGGGCGAGGACGGCGGCCGCACCGGCCACGACGGCGGCGGTACGGAGGGTGGTGCGACGGTGCGGACTGCGCATGACGGGGCTCTTCTCGTGCTCGTTCGTGCTTCGTGGCGGTGGCTACGTCTACGAAGTTACGGAGCCGGTATGTCCGTATTCCGTCGGAGATGTAACAGGAATCAGCAGACTGCCGCGCAGCCACGTAACCCACCCCGACCCCACCTCGAACCCACCCCGAGACGGCTCTCCAGGTACCCCCTAGGGGATGTCACAGCTCAGCCGCAAAGGGGGCTTCTTCCCCCGGCCCGGCCACCGGACCGCCCGGGAGCGGGTACTTTCGATCACGTGGCTGGATTCAGGATCGGACGCGGCCGGGACAACAACCGCACCCCGCAACAACCCCCGCGGCAGCAGCCGTACGGTTCTCAGCAGGCGCCCCAGGCGCCCGCACCGTACGGCCAGCAGCCCTACGCACCCCAGCAGTGGCCGCAGCAGGCCGCTCCCGGGGGCCACGGCGAGCCCGAATACTTCGACCCGCACGGCGGCAACGCCGGCCAGGGCCATGGCCAGGGATACGGCTACGGCCATCCCCCCAGCCCGGGTCCGGGCCAGGGAGCCGGCGGTCCGAGCGACTCCCCGGGCTACACCCAGGCCTTCTCCATCGGCGAGGACCCGTACGCGTACACCCAGGGCGGGACCTACCAGGCGGGCGCGGCACAGGCCGCCGCCCCCATCGGTCCGCGGCTGCCGTGGAAGGAACTGCTCCGGGGCATCGTGACGCGCCCGGGCCAGACCTTCCTGCAGATGCGCGACTACGCCGTCTGGGGGCCGGCGCTGATCGTGACCTTCCTCTACGGGCTGCTCGCGGTCTTCGGCCTCGACGACACCCGCAACGACGTCATCAACGCCACCCTCCCCAACGCCTTCCCGATCGTGCTCTCGGCGGGCGTGGCCTTCGTGATCTGCGGCCTGGTCCTCGGCGCCGTCACGCACACGCTGGCCCGCCAGCTGGGCGGCGACGGATCGTGGCAGCCCACGGTGGGCCTGTCGATGCTGGTCATGAGCCTGACGGACGTACCGCGCCTGCTGTTCGCCATGTTCCTGGGCGGCGACAACATGCTCGTCCAGATCCTGGGCTGGGCCACCTGGGTGGCGGCCGGCGCGCTCTTCACCTCCCTGATCAGCAAATCGCACGACCTGCCGTGGCCGAAGGCCCTGGGCGCGTCGGCGATCCAGCTGATCGCCCTCCTGTCGATCATCAAGCTGGGCACGATCTAGCGCACGCACACAAACACGGAGGGGCCCGCCGCGCACCGCGCGACGGGCCCCTCTTTCACGTGGCGGAGGTCAGGCGTCGAGGACCTGTCCCTCACGCTTCACGACGGGTGGTTCGACCGACCAGGGGAAGTTGACCCACTCGTCGGTCTTCTTCCACACGTACTCGCACTTCACGAGCGAGTGGGACTTCTCGTAGATCACGGCGGACCGGACCTCGGCGACGTGTCCGAGACAGAAGTCGTGGACGAGCTTGAGCGTCTTCCCGGTATCGGCGACGTCGTCGGCGATCAGCACCTTCTTGTCGGTGAAGTCGATCGCCTCGGGCACGGGCGCCAGCATGACCGGCATCTCCAAGGTGGTGCCCACCCCGGTGTAGAACTCCACGTTCACCAGGTGGATGTTCTTGCAGTCGAGCGCGTACGCCAGACCGCCCGCGACGAAGACGCCGCCCCGGGCGATGCTCAGGATGATGTCGGGCTCGTACCCGTCGTCGGCGATGGTCTGCGCCAGCTCGCGCACGGCCCGCCCGAACCCCTCGTAATCGAGGTTCTCGCGCACTCCGCCACTCACTCCGGCACTCACTCCGCCACTCACTCCGTCACTCATGCCTCGTGCCTCACCTGGGTCCGGTGGAAGTTCTGGAAGGACCGCGAGGCCGTCGGGCCGCGCTGGCCCTGGTACCGCGATCCGTACCGCTCGCTCCCGTACGGGAACTCCGCGGGCGAGCTGAGCCGGAACAGACACAGCTGTCCGATCTTCATACCCGGCCAGAGCTTGATCGGCAGCGTGGCGAGGTTCGACAGCTCCAGCGTCACGTGCCCGGAGAACCCCGGGTCGATGAACCCGGCCGTCGAATGGGTCACCAGCCCCAGCCGCCCAAGACTGGACTTCCCCTCCAGTCTGGAGGCGATGTCGTCGGGCAGCGAGATGACCTCGTAGGTCGACGCGAGTACGAACTCACCCGGGTGAAGGATGAACGCCTCGTCACCCTCCGGCTCGACCATCCGGGTCAGGTCGGACTGCTCGACCGCGGGGTCGATGTGCGCGTACCGGTGATTCTCGAAGACCCGGAAGAACCGGTCGAGACGTACATCGATGCTGGAGGGCTGCACCATCGACTCGTCGAAGGGGTCGATGCGAACCCGTCCGCTGTCGATCTCGGCCCGGATGTCTTTATCAGAGAGAAGCACGTCCCGAGGATACGCAGAGCGCGCGGGCCGCCCCAATCGAGACGGAACCCCGCGCGCCGGTGTCTCCCTCTTGTCTACCGCTTCGGCGCCGCTCCCACGGGCACGGCATGCCGCAGCCGCGCACAGCGCGGACACCGCAGCAGCCGTCCCGGCCCGATCCGGCCGGCACCGAGGTGCTGCAGCGGGAACGAAGCGGTGCTGAACACGTGCCCTTCGGCACAACGGACGACGGTGTGCTCCATCGAGTCCCTTTCCCCAACCAGCCGTACTGCGATGAATCGCCACATTAGGGGATGAACAAGACCCACTCCAGCCGCCGCTCCGCACACACAAGGTACGCCCCAACTCCCGCCCCCACGACCCTCCGTACACCCCGCACGCGACACCACTCCCGGGGCGAATTCACCAGGGGTCGATCATGGGGTAGGGTGAGAAACGATAGCGCTCCAGGCAACTGGATCACTGCGCGGATGTAGTTTAATGGTAGAACATGAGCTTCCCAAGCTTATAGCGCGGGTTCGATTCCCGTCATCCGCTCTTGCAAGAAGGCCCAGGTCAACGACCTGGGCCTTCTTCGTTGTCTGGACCTCTCCCGGCCCGCGTGCCATTCGCGTGCCATAACTGCCCTAACGGTGCGTCAGGTTGAACGTCCCCTGCATTCGGCTCGCCCCTCCAGAGAGCGAGGACGTTGCCTGACAATCCTGCCCCCGGAGACTGCGGAGGCGCGGCAGACTGGAAGCAGGAGGGTTGCATGGCGAGTGGAGCATCGCGCTGGGAACAGGTGGCGCAGCAGGCAGATTCCTACGAGACGGCGGTGGCCGTGCTGCTGAGCCTGCTCAACCAGGATGTGCTTCGGATCGATGGGTCGGGGGGCGATGGCGGGCGTGACGCCCTGTTCCGTCGAGATGACGGCACGCTGGCGATCTATGAGATGAAGTCGTTCACGGGAAGGCTGGATCACTCCCGCCGCCGGAAGGTCGAGAATTCCTTGGCCCGTGCCGCTGAGCACGGGCCAACAAGCTGGACACTGGTGGTGCCGATCGACCAGAGTCCCGCGGAGTTGGACTGGTTCGAAGGACTGCGTTCCCGGCATCCGTTCCCACTGTCCTGGTACGGCTTGAACTGGCTGAGGGCAAGGGAACTGGAGCAGCCGGCCTTCGCGAATTACTACCTCCACGAAGGCTTCTGGACCACGCACGAGATCATGCGCCAACTCGCTACCGGGCAGCTTGTTGCCGTGTCAGACGGGGCAGACGCCGTCGCCCGCGTCGGGGAGACCGTTACGCGACTCAACGAGACCGAGCCTCACTACCGCTTCTCCGTGACAGCCGGGCCCAATGGGGAGAGCATCTCCATGGAGCCGGCCTACCCGGGCGCCGAGACAGACCGACCGACGACCCTCAGCCTCAAAGCCGCGTTCCCAGACACCCCTGAGGGGCGCGACGCGCGTGCGGCCTGGGATCAATTCCTGGACTTCGGCGATCCCGTGGAGCTGACCGGAGACCATCTCGCGCGTGTCGTCCTTGATCTTCCTGCAGGCCTTGGCATTCACAACGAGCCCCCGCACGCCTCTGCACTGCTTCGTTTCGGGCCGAGGCAAGTACCGGGCCTCAGCATCCCCGCACGGGCCGTGATCGAGGACGAGGACGGCCGTCGGCTGGCCTCGTTGACCGTAGACCTCCAGGTGGGCCACAGGGGAAGGCGTGGAGCCGTTGCCACTGGAACCGACCGCACGGGATCGCTGAAGATCGTCCTCCGGCTGGATCAGCACGATCGAACCGCGCGCACGAACCTGTCTCTGTCACCCGTACCCGACATGCAGCCCAGCGACAGGTTGTCCCTGCTCCGGTTCGCTCGGCAGGCACGGCCGCCCCACCGGTTCCAGCTGTACCTGCATAACAAGCCCGTCGGACCATCTGTGCCCTGCGGTGATGTGAGCAGCAAAACGATCAGCAGCAGTGCCCTGGACGACGAGATCGCACTCATGGAGAAGCTCTGCGAGGTCCAACGGCGAACGGGCACCCCTTTCGGTGTTCCCGAGTCCGTCTCCCCGGGCGACTGGGCGAACATCCTCCTGGCACACCAGCTTCTCGCCGGGCAGACCGCCGAGGTGCCGCCCTCACTGTCCCAGTGGACCTTCCCGCGCCCCGCAGATCTCCCCCCAGTCGCTGCCGCGCTGTTGGCGGTCGGCGAGCGGGTAGAGCTGTCCCTGAGCGAGCCGGAGTTCAGCCTCGACATCTGTGGGCATCCCGTACCGCTCGGAGCTGCCGAGGTGACCATGCCAGGTTCCCTGATCACATCTGTTACCTCCACGGATGAGGGCACCGAGGACATCATCACCGCCCAACCTCTAGCCCCTCGGGCACGGAGAACCGTGCGCCTTTTCGACGTACCGACCGAGGGCCATTGACGAGGGGCATCGGCCAGTCACCCAAAGCGACTCGCCGGCCTGGCAAGGAACCAAACCGACGAGCCGGACGGATCACATCGTTCGCCTGGACTGCGGTCCCATCGGCGGGCGGGGAACCAGCACACGGACTGCTGCAGATCTCGCCCTGCTCTCGGGTGGCTCCCCACGCTGGCGGCGGACGTCGGCGTCGATGTTGTCTGCGAGCGTGCGCTGGTGCGCCTTGGTGGAGTGCTGATAGATCAGCTGGGCCCGCTCGGACGACTGGCCCGCGCGGACCATGAGGTCCTTCAGCTTGGCGCCGGTGTCCGCCGCGAGGGTGTTTCCGGTGTGGCGGAGGTCGTAGAAGCGGAACTCCTTCGGCATGCCGACCACGTCGCGGGCCTTGCGCCACTTGCGGCCGAAGGTGGTGCCGCGCAGGGCGGCGCCCTTCTCCCCCACGAACACCAGACCCTCGGGTCCGGGCTGGGCGTACCAGTCCAGGTGCCGGCGTACGTCGAGGAGGACGAAGCCGGGCAGCATGATCTCCCGCTTGCCCGCTCGGGACTTGGGGTCTCCGATCACCCGGCGTCCGGTGTTCAGCTCCGGAGCCGCACGTCGGACGCGTACGGATCCGGTGTCGAGGTCGATGTCGCCGCGGCGCAGCTCGGCCAGCTCCTCGGGTCTCATGGAGGCGAAGGCGCCCAGCAGCACCATCAGTCGCCAGCGGATACCTATGACCTCGGCGAGCGCGAAGACCTGGTCGATGGTGGCGACTGGCCTCTCATCGGCGTCCTCGCGGCCCGCGCCGCGGATGGAGCAGGGGTTCCGACGGATCAACTCGTCCTCGACGGCGGTCTGCATGATCGCCTTCAGCAGCCGGTAAGACTTCGCCGTGGTGGTCGCACCGGTCGCCGTACGCCGTTCCGCACGCCAAGTCCGCACCTTGGCAGGGCTGATGGTGTTGACGTACTGGCTGCCGAAGGCAGGCTCCAGGTGGATGCGCAGCAGCCGCCGGTACAGCTCGTCGGTGGTGGGGGCGATGCCGCGTTCGTCGATCCAGCGCCGGGCGTATTCGGCGAACAGCACCTCGCCGACCGTCGGGTCGATCCAGTCACCGCGTGACTGGTCGGCCTGGATCTGAGCGAGGAAAACCTCGGCGTCGCGCTTGGTCTCGTACGTCTGAGGGGCCGCACGGAGGATGCCGGTCGCGCCTGGGTAGCGGGCCTGGTAGCGCCCCGAGGGCAGTTTCCGGATCGCGCCGAAGCTACGGCGGGGAACTCGCTTACGGGCTGGAGGCATCAGGCAGCCGTCCCGTAGCCCGCCCGCCGGGTGCGGACGGGCGCGACCGTGCGCACCGCCACGTAGGCGGTCAGGACGCTGTCGGCTATGCGGACGTGCTTGCCCAATTTGACGTACTCGATGCGGCGCTCGGAGATGAGGCGTCGAATGAAGCGCACACCGGTTCCAAGGCGCCCCGCGGCCTCGTCGACCGTGAGCAGACGGTCGGCGGAATTGGCTCCCTTCACGGTAGGGGTTTCACTGGACGCGGCATTCCCTCCCGCCTCACCTATCCCCTGGATGGCAGCGAGGTCTTTTCGGGCAGGGGGTATCGAAGATCGACGCAAGAGCTTCCTATCGCAAAATGGAAAGAGTTCTGACACGGGCCGGAGCGAGAAGGTGCACCGGGAACACCAATGGTCCGGAGAATCCCCGGTTTGGCTGACCGGGGATCGTCGGCTATGTTGCGGCCTCGCCAGCCGACAGGAGCTCTGTGGGCCAGTCGGCGAGGAGCGCCTGTGGCGGCGTTCCAAGGGCAGCGGCTATGGCGACCAGGTCGTCGATATCGCAGCGCCGCACGGTGCGTTCGATGCGAGAGAGCGCGGTGAAGGTCATGGGCCGGCCGAGCGCGAGGACGCGGGCTGCGAGCTGGCGCTGCGAGTAGCCGCGCGCGACGCGGGTGCGTTCGATGGCGCGGGCTGCGGCCCGTCCGGCAGGGCCGATTTCAAGTGAGCGTGGAGGCATTGGTGTGTTGTAGCTTGTGCCGCAGCCATATGGGAACAGTTTCCCGTCTGCTGTGAGCGATAGGCCGACCATCACCGACTTTGCGGCCCGATTCCTCATCTGGGATTCCGGAACCACCACCATGTGCCGGGCACAAGTTTTGAGAGAAAGCAGAGTGAACCCTGGACTTTTCCGCATGGGGTGTGGCTGTGTTGTCCACACCCCCGGCCTCGCCGGGTTTCCTGCCCAATTTCCGCAAGGTGGCCTAGCAGTGCAGCCACCAGCAAAGGAGCCGCCCTCTTGAAGCCGACGCCCCCTGCCATCGATGAGACACCGGCAAAGGCAATATGGCCGCCCGTCGCTGTACCTGGCCGTCCGAGCGATCCACCGATGGACCCGCAGCATCCTGGCGAGGCACCGATCGGGGAGCAACTCTTGAACGAGCTTCGAGCCACGATCCGCCGCTACGTGGTCATGCCGAGCGAAGAAGCACTGACCGCCACCACCCTGTGGGCAGCTGCGACCCACTTGCAGACGGCGTGGCAACACGCACCGCGCCTGGCGGTGGTCGGGCCGGCGAAGAAGTGCGGGAAGTCGCGGCTGCTGGAAGTCCTCCACGCGTCCGTGCACGATCCGCTGATCACTGTCAGCGCTTCAGCTGCGGCGATCTTCCGCTCGATCGACGGTGGCAACCCGCCGACCCTGATGGTGGACGAGGTCGACACGATCTTCGGGTCGGCGAAGGTCGCCGAGAAGAACGAGGAGATGCGTGGCCTCCTCAACGCGGGCCACATGCGCAACCGGCCCACCCTGCGGGTGTCCGGCCCCAACCACGAGGTACAGCAGTTCTCCACCTACGCCATGGCCGCCCTAGCCGGCATCGGAGACCTGCCCGACACGATCATGGACCGGTCCGTGGTCATCCGTATGCGCCGCCGTACCGAAAACGAGGAGGCAACTCCTTGGCGATACGGCCGGGACGACTTGATGGTCCAGGAACTTCGCGAGCGGCTGGTGGGCTGGCTCGGCAGCCTGCATGACGAGGCCAGGGCCCTTGTACCCAAGCTTCCTGTCGAAGACCGCGCGGCGGACACCTGGGAGCCGCTGATCAGTGTCGCCGACCTCGCGGGCGGCGAATGGCCCAGGATGGCCCGTGCCGCGTGCAAGGTGATGACGGACTACGAGTCCGGTCGCGACGAGGACGGGGGACTGAAGATCCGCATCCTCACGGACATCCGCCTCGCCTTCGCGAGCGAAGGCAATCCGCCGGCTCTGCGGACCAGCCGCCTGCTGGACCTGCTCAACGCCGACCCTGAGGCGCCGTGGTCCGAGCACAGCCCCAGGGGACTCACCCCGCGCGGCCTGCAGATCCTGCTCGACGACTACGGCATCCGCTCGGCCAACCGCCGCTTCCCGGACGGGAACCAGGCCAAGGGCTTCACTCCGACGCAGTTCGCGGATGCCTGGAGCCGGTACTGCCCGCCGGACAAGCCTGCAGCCGAGGCCCAGCCCGCTACCGGCGCCTGACCCTCCGCGTCCCGTCCCACTCGTCCCCGCGCAGGTCAGCACTGGGACGAGTCAAGGCGCCGCAACGAGTCGACTCGACATCAGCAGGCCGCTCACCTCGCCACACCGCCCCAGGCAAGGCCCGCACCTGCCCGCCCACCGGTCCTCGTGATGGGACCGGTGGGCACCCGTACCGACTCGTACCAACTCGTCTCGCCTACCGCCCCCGCGCACGGTCTCCGACCCGTGCAACGAGTCGACTCGACATCATGCGATCACCCGTACCTGCCCTGACCAGCACGGGGACGAGTGGGACGAGTCCACACCCATCACGGCCACCACCCCTGCGAACCCCGCCACCCCTCCCTGGAGCTTCACGCTTGCCCTCGCACGCCATCTCGTCCTCCCCCACCCCATCCCCGGCTCGCCCCCGACTGGCCCTGGCGATCCGTACCGGGGTCGCCCTCATGTCCCTCGGTGCCTTCGCACTGTCCTACGACGCCCTGCGCCAGATGGCCGCCGCCAGCCACGTCCACCCAGCCCTCACCTACATTTTTCCCCTCCTCGTGGACGGCTTCATCGCCCTGGGCATCGGCGCGCTCCTGGTCCTGCACGCCGGACCCCTGCGCGCCCGCCTCTATGTGGCCACGCTGGTCGCACTCGCCACCGCCACCAGCATCTGGGCCAACGTGCTCCACGCGATCCGCCTCAACCAGCAAGCCCGCCACACCGGGCTCCCACTGGACGACATCACCGTCGGCGCCATCTCCGCCATCGCCCCGCTCGCACTGGCAGGCGCGGTCCACTTCTACCTGCTCGTCCAACGCCAACCCGCCACCCGCCACAACACCGCGGACACGCAAGCCCTCACGCGCCACAAGTCCGCCGCCGTGCCCGAACCTCGCCAGGCGCCGGCACCCGCCTCCGCTGCGCCAACCCCCTTGGCGGCGGGCCTGGATGGGGCCGATCCCGCGCGGAAACAAGAGGCGGAAATCGACACCCCGACCAAGCGCGCGGGAATCAAGCCCAGCGCCACCTTGGAGCAGGCCGTCGAGATAGGCCGCACTGCTCAGCATGGCCGGGCCGGCAACGCCTCCCGCCGTCGCATCGAGGACGCCGTCCGCGACAAGGGCTTCACCATCAACAAGGACCTTGCCGAGAAGGCCAAAGACATCATCCAGGCCGAGCTGGACCTGAACGCCGCCGCCGTCCAGTGATCCGGCCTACCCACCCGCACCGACGCTGCGGGTGGGCACAGGCACCTCCCCCCACTCCGCTCGCTGAAGCAACCCCACCTTTCGAGGAAAGGCCCGGCATGCCCGACCGACACATCCCCGGCCCCACCGTCCACCAGCAGCATGAGACCCGCACCCCAGCCCCAGACCAGGCAGCAAGGTATGGCGTTGGACCGTCCAAGGGCCGGTCCAACACAGCCTCCGCCCCGGGGGTGGCGGAGGCAGAACCCCGGCGCGAGGGCGCACCGGGGCAGGAGGTGGCCGGTGCCGCCGACGCCGGCCCGCCCGTCGTCGTACGGGCCACCGACGAGGCCGCGCTGTACCGGGTCGCCCGCCGCCGCGCCCGCCAGAAAGCGCAGCGCAAGCTGCGTGTCGATGTCCGTTACAGCGCCGACGAGCACACCGAGATCCTCGCCGAAGCCCGCCGCCTGAACCTGGCCGGCGCACACTACGTCGGCGCCGTCGTCATGGCCCACCTTGCCGGTGATCTTGTACTGCCCGGCCAGCGGACCTTCCACGACGACCTGATCGACGAGCTCGCCACCTTGCGGTTCCAGGTCGCCGCCATCGGCAAGAACATCAACCAGATCACCGCCAAGCTGAACTCCGGCGGCCGTCCACACCCTGGGGACACAGCTCTCCTCGTGGAAGCCGGACGCATCCTCGGCCTGGCCCGTGACGCCGCCACATCGATCGATGTGGCGGCGGACCACGCAGCCACATCGAAGGCGGCGGCCTGATTGATCACGAAGATCGGCAAGGCGGGCGCCGACACCCACGGCGTCCTGCGCTACCTCTACGGGCCCGGCCGCGCCAACGAGCACACCGACCCCCACCTGGTCGCCTCGTGGGACGACTTCACCCCCGACCCCGGCCGCGACGAGACCGCCACACTCGCCCAGCTCGCCACCGTCCTCGACCTGCGCGTGAAACAGGCAGGCGACCGTGCACCCGCCAAGCACGTGTGGCACTGCTCGGTACGAACGGCACCCGAAGACCCGGCCCTCACCGACGAGCAGTGGGCGACGACCGCCCGACGGATCCTCAACGCCACCGGCATCGCCCCCGCCGGCGACCCCGACGCCTGCCGCTGGGTCGCCGTCCGCCACGCAGAGGACCACATCCACATCGTCGCCACCAAGGTCCGGGGCGACCTCCGCGAGCCCCGGAACTGGAACGACTACCTGCACGCCGACAAGGAATGCGCCGCCATCGAGAAGGAGTACGGCCTGCACCAGGTCGTCCGTGGCGACCGCACCGCTGCCAAACGCCCCACCCGCGCCGAGCAGGAAAAAGCCCGCCGCACCGGAAACGCCACCACCCCCCGCGAGCGCCTGCGCACCAACGTCCGCACCGCTGCGGCGGCAGCCACCAGCACCGAGGAGTTCTTCACCATTCTCCGCGGCGCCAAGGTGCTCGTGGACATCCAGCACTTCCCCTCCGGCGACATCCGCGGCTACAAAGTCGCCCTCCCCAACGACACCAACGCCAAGGGCGAACCCGTGTGGTTCTCAGGTTCCACCCTCGGCCCCGACCTCTCCTACCCCAAGATCAGCGAACGCCTCGCAACCACCGACCCTGCACCCACAAGCTGGCACTCCGGCCGCCGACGTTCGGCATGGCAGCAGGTCGCCAACGCCGCAGCCCAGATCCCGGACGTTCTCGACCAGGCCGACGACGCCGTAGGGCAGGCGCACATCACCGTGCTCGCCGAAACCCTCGACGCCCTCCCCTTCATCGTCCCCGCCAGCTACAAGCCGCAGCTGGCCCAGGCAGCCACCGCCTTCGAGCGGGCCAGCCGCTCCCGGATCCGCGCCCGCCACCAGCAGGCCCAGGCCACACGACGCGCAATCAAGGCGATCGTTCGCGAACCCGCACCAAAGGACGGAGCCCTCCTCGCGATCCTCCTCGACGCCCTCCTCCTGGCAGTCGTTGCAGCCCAGCACTGGCACCACACCCGCCACCACGACCAGCAAGCAGAAGCCGTCCGCCAAGCAGCCAGACACCTGCACGCCGTCTACCAAGCCGTTGCCATCCAGCCCCTGACCGTGATCCACCAGCGGGGCCTCCGCCTGACCATCACGGTGCAGCAGCAACAGGCCGCCCTCGTCCGCCAAGCTCTCCCCGACCTGGCCGAGCAGATCCTCACCGAGCCCAGCTGGCCCGCCTTGGCCGCCACCCTCACCGACGTACAGAAGGCCGGCCACGACCCGACCGTCCTACTCACCGAAGTCACCCGACGACAAGAACTCGACACCGCAACCTCGATCAGCAACATCCTGACCTGGAGGCTGCAACGCCACGTCGGCGTAGCAGGTGAAAGTCCCGCTCACCCCGATACCGCGAGCACCGCCCGCCTAGGTTCGAGCGCAACTGCCCTCAGTCCCTCGCTACAACAACCACCCCGTCGAAGCAGGCGGTAGCCCGAAGGCTGGCATGTTCCTTCGGGGAACACAGCACGTGTTCCCCGAAGGAACGGTCGGAATGTTCCCTGAAGGAACAGGACGTATCCGTCGATGTCACCGGGGCCAACGCAACTCAGCGTTGGCCCCGGTGGCATGTCCGCATGGTCGTACGGCTAGACCCCGACTCCGGCCCCGAGCGTGTCGGCACCAATGGCGTCCCGCAGGACGTGGGCAATCTCCTCCGGCTTGAGGTCGATGCCGTCCAGCCCCTCCACGGTCAGCGGGATCTCCTCCAGCGCGTATTCGCCACGTCCCTCGGCGCTGAACTCGGGGCCGGTGCGGTCCTCGAAGGACCACGTCGCGATGCGGGCGAGGTAGAAGAGCTGACGCTCCTCATCGGACTCCATCGTGTGCAGGAGGCGGACGATGTCGGCCTTCCCCGCGATCTCCTCATGGATCTCCCGGTGGAGAGCGGCCTCCCGGGACTCGTCGCTCTCCTCGACCCCGCCGCCGGGTAGCACCCAGTACACGGGGATTCCGGGCTTGGTGCGGCGGATGACCAGCATCGTGTCGTCCGCGGTGACGAGAACGGCTCGGACTCGTTCCTTCATTTCGGTCTGTCTCCTTGCTTGTTGGCGTCTCAGTGCAGCAGCCAGCCGCCGTCGACGTGGACGGATTGCCCAGTGATGAACGACGCGGACGGGCCGACGAGGAACGCCACCAGGGCCGCCACGTCTTCGGGGCGTCCGCGTCGCGGGACGCACTGGCGGTTGATCTGGTCTTCCGGGCGGGCCCGGTGATGGGCGGGGATGGCGGTCTCGGCTTCCACCTCGATGGCGCCGGGCAGGACGGTGTTGACGCAGATGCCGTACGGGCCGAGCTCGCGGGCCAGGGAACGGGTCAGGCCCAGCAGGCCCGCCTTGGCGGTGCTGTAGGCGACGAGGTTGGTGCGGCCGGCTCGGGCGTTGACGCTGCCGATGTTCACGATCCGGCCCCAGCGGCGTTCGATCATGCCGGGGGTCAGGGCGTGACAGGTGCGGTAGTGGGCGGTGAGGTTCACGTCGAGGGAGTAGTTCCAGGCGGCTTCGTCGGTGTCCTGCCAGGGGACGCGGGGGTAGGAGCCGGCGTTGTTGACGAGGATGTCCACGGGGCCGATCTCGGCGCGGACGAGGTCGGCCATGGTCTGTACGGCGGTGGGGTCGGTCAGGTCGGCGTTCACCGCGATGCCGGGGCTTCCGTCGCGCTCGAAGGCGCCGAGGAGGGCATGGGCGTCGGCGTCCTGGCCGAGGTGGTTGACGGCGACAGTGGCTCCGGCGGCGGCGAGGGCCCGACCGATCTCGGCGCCGATGCCGGTGGCACCGCCGGTCACCAGGGCGTTTCGGCCCTGGAGCGGCCGGGCCTGCAGGGGGATCTCAAGCAGGGGCAGGGACATGGCTGCTCCGTTCACCGGGGTTGGGGTGAGGTGCCTGTGGTGGTGAAGAACGCGTCGAGGGTCGTGAGCGGGTCCTGGCTTTCGGCGAGCTTGATCAGCACGAGCAGGAGGTCATGTCCGGTCAGCCGGGCTGCCGGAATGACGCCGAGGATGCGGAGGGCGAGGAAGGCGTGGATCTCCTCCAGGGCGGTGCCGCCCTCTCCCCGGAGACCGTCCAGGGCCCGGATGATGGCCGCACTGCGGCCGGGGCCGGTGTTCCAGGAGTACCGGACATCGATGTGCCGGCTGCGCTGGTTGAGTTCCAGGTGTTCGATGCGGGGGCGGGTCTGTGGCGGAAGGGCGAGGCGGAGGGTGCGGGCGTACACATCGGGTTGGTAGTCGGGGACGAGCCAGCCGCCCAGGGCCATCAAGTACCAGAGCAGGTTGGCGGCTTCGCCGACAGCGGTGTTGCGGCCGGCGAACTCGAAGTCGAGCCAGCACAGCGGATCGGCGACGTTGGGCTCCGTCGGGTCGCCCTGTGTCAGACCGGCCAGCCAGCGGCGGTCGGGGGCCAAGGCGTGGCGGAGGCTGTCGATGATGTCGGCGGCGTTGAGCGTCAGCTGCCTGCCGTTGGCGGTGAGGGTGAAGTCGGCCAGCTCCCGGAGGGTGAGGGTCGTTTCGGTGTGGGGCAGGGCGATCGGTAGGTCGCGGCGCAGGTGCCAGCGGTCCAGCCGGCCTCCGGGGCGGATCCGGTCGAGGTAGAGGTCCGGAACGCAGTCGGCCAGCGGCACGCGCTTCCCGGTCTCCTCGGCCGCCGCCCGCAGGTCGGCGCAGACGCCGTCCACCAAGTGGTTCAGGCGGGGTCGCTCAGCCGGGTCCCGGTCGGCCAGGGCAATGACGTCACCCATCAGCAGCTCGCACCGGCCGGTGGCGAAGACGTCCTCGTAGGCGAGGAGCTGCCTGTCCGGAAGAAAGATCTGTCCGTGAAGGGCCGGGACCTCGATGCGGGGAGCGAGCTGTGCCCATCCCTTCGCCTCGGTGGCACCCTGCTCGCGGCTTGCCGCCGCCTTGTGGAAGGTGGCCGCTGGGGCCAGGGGCAGCCGGCCGGCCGCGCTCACCGCGCCGTCCCCGGCAGGGTGTCCAACCAGGTCTGGAGGACCATGGCCGCGAGCGCTTCGGCGGCCGAGCGATCGGTACGGGCGGTGGTGACCATGTTCGTGTCCTGCCGCTTGGCGTCGAGGAGCACCGTGAGGGCGTCGCCGTCGGAGGGGCACTCGATCCCGGTGAAGCGGAGCTGGATCTTCGCGAGCAGCGCGGTGACCTTGTAGAGGTCGCGGAGGTCGGGTGCCCCCTTGAGGAGCTGGCGTCGGATTTCTACGGCTGCCTGGATCCCGTCGCGGAGGCTCACGTCCACGTCGGTGGCGGCGTCCGGGGCGGGCAGAGTCAGGCCGGGGGCGGACCACAGCGGGACCAGGGCCCCGCTGCCGATGAGCGCGAGGACATGGAGGAGCCGAGAGGTCACGGCGCCGGCCCTGCACTCGGCTCGGGTCAGCACGGTCAGGCCGAGCTTCACCCCGCCGAGTTCGGCCTCCAGCTCCGCGAGGATCTGACGCATCCCGTCGAGGGAGGAAGCATCGGCTACGACGAACACGTCGAGGTCGCTCCAGCCGTGCTGGTACTTGCCCCGGGCGCCGCTGCCAGTGACGGCCAGCAGGTCGATCAGTGGACGCGCTCCGGTGGTGCGGTCGAGGAACGCGGCCAGGTACGACTCCAGGTGCACGGGGAGTCCGAGGGCGTTGACCGGCATGGTGCTGGGCTGGTGCTCCGGCCAGCGGCGGTCGAGCGCGATGCGGTCCAGGCGGCGTTCCAGTTCCAGCCGCGGCCCGTCGTTGCCGATGACCTCGTGGGCAATGGAGGCGATCTTGTCCGCGCCTCGTGCGCTCTTGACGACGTCACGGTCGGCGACGTCCTGGGCCCCGGCGAGGCCCCGCCGTGTGCGCGTGGCCTCGGAGGCCTCCAGGTAGGCGATGGTGAGCTGGGTTCCGAGCATCCGGGCGAGTTCGGCGGTGGAGTCGAAGTCGTGCAGCGACTCGATGGTGACGGAGTCGAGGAAGTGGTGGGCCTGGCAGTAGCGGTCCAGCGCGTCCACGATCAGCTCGGCCTGCACGACCGAGCCCAGCCGGTAGGGGTCGGGGATGCCGGCCCGGCCGGCCGCGTCCTCGATGAGGTGACCGATCTTGAGGCGGGCGTGGCCGTGGTGGGTGCGCAGGTACTCGCCGGCTGTGCTCTTGCCGCTCTCGGACATGCCGCCCAGCGCGGTGACGTGTACGCCGGACAGGGCACGGCTGGGCACGTTCGGGTGCAGGGGCGCCAGGAGCTGGCGGACTTCGTCCTGGATGGCGAGGGTCGGCCGGTCACCGATGCGGATCGACATCGGGAAGCGGCCGTCGGCGACGAGCCGGCCGATCTGCTCGTGCAGGTGGCGCTGGTAGGCCGCGTAGGCGTCGGTGACGGTCACCTCGTGGGCGAGGCTCCGGCGGGTGCCTTCCTCGGGGTCGTCGCAGTGCAGGAGGACGAGGGCGTACTCGCTCTCCTCAGCGGCCCGCAGATCGGCTTCGTACGGAGCCAGGAGAAGCCGGGCACGGTCGGCGGCCTCGGCGGGGCCGAGGTCCTCCCGTACGGCGACCGTCGCGGCGACGGATGCCTCCAGCATGGGGATGCCCCGGTCCAGCAGGCGTACCGGCGCGGAGAACGGGTGCCGGGAGCGCTCCAGGTAGGAGGTGGCAAGGACGTCGGCGACCTCCTGAACCGCACCGGTCTCGAACCACCAGCGGGCCATTCCCTCGGCCTTGATCGTCCCCCAGCGCGGGTCGTAGTGGTCGAGCGGGCCCGCGGACGTGGCGGCCGGGCCCATGCGCCGGGCGAGGATTCCGATCTGCTTGGTCTTCCCCGTGTTGTCGGGACCGCTGAACGCGACCGACGTGAGGAGGGGGTGCGCGTCGCTGCTGTGCTGGCTGGACATCGGCTTCCCTTCACTGGTGATGCAGAGCACGTACGCCGACTAGGCAGTCCGAAGGGCCTGCGTGCCGGCGGGAGAGCGGCTGGGCTCCGGCCCCGGCCGGGGAGGACAGGCCGGGGCCGGAGGGTCTATCCGGCGCTGTCGGCCGGAGGGACGTCGTCGGCGCTGAGCGCCGGATGCGCCAACGGCGCCTGCGCGGAGGCGTACTCGGCCTGGGCCATGACTCCGACCACCGCGAGGCCGGCAGCCGTGCCGAGCGCCCACACCCAGCTCAGGACCGTCCCCAGCGGGTCGGATAACGGAGCCCGGCTCACCGTCCCGCCTCTCGGACGGCGGGGTGCCGAGCGGCGCCGACCACTTGGGAGGGCGGGATCGTACGGGTCCGTGCGCTGTCAGCGGTCATCGCCACCATCAGTTCCTCTCACCGGTCCGGGCAGGCGCCAACAGGCCCTGAACAGTGACTGTTCGAGCCATTCGGAGATCTGCGGGGTGATGTTCAGTCAACGGCGGTCCGCCCTCGCGGGACAGGGCTCAGGATGTAGTCCTGCGTAATCCCGCGTAATCCAGGTGGGGAGGGTGACGGGGTGCCGAGGAACCCGGCCGTCGCGGATCTGATCAAGCAGGCGTGCCAGGAACGAGGTTGGGGACCCTCCGAGTTGGCGCGCGCCCTTGGCCTGGCGGAAAGCGGTGATCCGAGGCGCCTGCAGCGCCAGCACGCCCGGCGCTGGATCGAGGGAGAGCGGACTCCCGACCACTGGTGGCCCTACATCGCGCAGGTGCTGGGGTTGGCCCCCGAGGCGATCAACCTTCCGGAGCCCATGCCTGCGGCACCCCACGCGGATACCGTTGCATCAGTCCTGCACCTGGGAAGGAGCGACGTGGAACGTCGGGAGTTCATCCTCGCCTCCAGCGGATACGCGCTGTCCGCACTCGGCCTGCCCGACATGGACAGCATCACCCGCCGGACCAAGACCGCTTCCGCTGGCGCCGTTCGAGTCGGCCAAGGCGAGGTCGCAGCCGTGCGCCACATGGTGAAGTCCCTCGGCGACTCGGCCTCCGAACTCGGCGGCGGCCACGCCCGCCACCTGGCCGTCCGATACCTCACCCAGGACGTCGCCCCCTGGCTCGAAGGGCGCTTCACGGAGGCCACGGGCCGGGACCTGTTCGCCGCCACCTCCCAGCTCGTCCACCTCGCCGGCTGGATGGCCCAGGACGAAGGCGACACCCCCGAACTGCGCGGGCTCGCCCAGCGCTACTACGCACACTCCTTCCGCCTGGCCGCCGAAGCCGGCGACCCCGAGCTGTCCGCCACAGCACTCCGAGGCCTCGCCGTCCAGTGCGTCGACCTCGGCTACCGGGCCGAGGCCGTCCAGCTCGGCGAAGCCTGCGTGGAGTACGGACGCAACCTCGACAACCCACGCGCCGTCGCCTACTACGAAGCCACCCTCGCCAACGCCGCCGCACAGGACGACGACCGCCGCATGGCCACCAAGCACCTCGCCATGTCCGAGGCTGCCATCGGCAAGCCGGCAGCCGCAGGCGGAGACTCCTGGGCCGCGCACTACTCCCCCGGCCGCTGGGCCCACGAGTCCGGCATGATCCTCTCCCGCCTCGGAGACCTCGACGCCGCAGAGGAACACCTCCACCTCGCCCTGGACATCCACGGCCTCGACCGCCGCCGCACCCGCGCCATCGTCCTGGCCGACCTGGGCGGCGTACGCCTCCGCCAAGGCGACGTCGACGGCGCCATGGCCACCTGGCGTGACTTCCTCGACTGCGCGGACGGCATCCGCTCCGTGAAGGTCCAGGCCGCCCTCCAGGACATGCGGGTCCGCCTGCGGCGGTACAGCGGGGTGCCGGAGGCCCAGGAACTCCGCGAGCGGGCAGCCCGGTTCGCTGCCTGACTCCCAGACCGTGCCCACCGGGGCGTAACTCGCACTAACGCCGGTCATTCCCGGTGAGAAGGCTGGACAGGAGCCAGGTTGCGATCGCGCGGGCCACCCCGGAGCACGCACCTCCGACCACCGCCACGGGAACGGCGACTTCACTGGCGCGCAGGCGGCGCGCGACCTGCCCGTCGCAGTGAGACGAGCCCCTGGTGGCAATCGAGGGCGTCTCTGTCGAGCACTACAGCGGAATGCCCTTGTTGCGCTCCAAGAGTCGGTTCAACTTTGGCTCGAACTCATCGGCGACGCGCATGAATTCATGGTTGTCCTTGCAGAACCGTCGACCTGCCGCGACGACTGCAAGGATCCGACGGAGAGTGTCGTCGACTTGGCCCACGGACAGCGACACCTCACACGCCTCTACCCACTCGGTACCCCGTCGCGCGATCACTGAGAAGGAGTGTGGAGAGGCGCCGCCACGGAGCCGTGTGACATCCTCCAGCACACTTATGGCCTCAAACGCACGGTCACGCAGGCTGCCGTCGGCAGGGCTCTGCGCGGACCGGCGCAGTCGTATCGCGCTCCACGCGGTGAGGACGAAATGATCGGACGCTCCTCCTTCACATCCCTGGGCGGTTTCCAGATGGTTCTCGGCTATGCCGAGATCACCCCGTTCGAGCTCGTACTCGCCTCGCTGCAACCAATAGTGGAAGTTGTCCTGCAGCAATTCGTGCACAGTGCTGTAGATATCCCGGACCTGTGTGGGCTTGAGCCGGAGTGACACCATGAGGGAGTGGTTAAGTAGCCGGATCAGGATCCTGCGGTAGGGGTCGTCGTTGTCGCGGATGTCGGCCCCGTACTGCGCGTAGAACCTCAGCAGGTACTCGACGACACTGGCCAGCTGAATCGGGTTCTTCTTGAGGACCGTCTCGACCACGGTGTCCGCGATGGTGCGCTGACGGCACCGTACGGTCCCGTCGGGGGCAAGGGTGAGAAACCGCCTGTCCACGAGCCGGTTGATCGCCCGGTTCAGTGATGGTTTGGGGGCGCCCCGCCCGGAGACTATCTGAAGCAGGTCCTCCTGCTCGATGCCACGTTTCTTGAAGACGATGGCGGATTCGAAGACGCAGACGGTCGCGTAGACCGAGACTTGCTCGGGATCCAGTTCGTGGTACTCACTGGCGACCTTCTCTTCGAAGCGCTTACCCGTGACCACCTGGATCATGGCTACGAGCAGACTGCGGTCGCACAGCTCCCGCAGTTTGTCGATCTTCTCGGGCCGCAGTCTCTGCCGCTTGAGTATCCCCGGCAGTCCGTGCGCGTGCAGCACGTCGACGATGTGCCCCAGGTCCTCGTCCTTCAAGGGCTCGTCCGCCGACACCCGCCGGGACTGGAAGGTGACGTCCAGTTCGTCGGAGCGGGTCGTACGGATCGCCGCGACAACCAGCGCTCTGCCACCGTTACTGAGCTCCCTGAGTAGTGAGGCACCCAGGCGTCCGAAGATGTCGACATCGTCCACGAAAATCGCGTCCGCCGACATCGTGAGGGCCTGGGCCTTCAGGTTCGCCAGTGGATCGGTTGCCTCCCGGTCGATCCAGGCCACGGTTCGCCCTGCCTGATGGAGCTCGTATGCATACTGCATGAGGGCTGTGGTCTTGCCGGAGCCGGCCCGGCCCTCCACCAGGACGACCCTGTGCCTTCCGTCCTCTGCTGGCTGCGCACTGACACGGATGCGGTCGGCGATCGAGAGCTTCACGGCAAAGCCGTCCTTGACGTCACCCCACGTCGGGTCCTGGCCCTTAAGGAACTCCACACTGCCCGCCGGCGCGTTGTCTACGAGGGACGAGACAAGTTTAATTCCGGAGCCCCGTCGTGCACCGACCCGAATATCCGCCAGTCGTCTCTTGCCCTGCTGGAGTATCTCCAGTCCCGGCCGCAGTTGCTGCAGGGCAAACTCGTGCGGGGGGACCTGAATGTATGTCAGACCGGCCTGTCGTATCCGAGCGCGGTCCGCGTCAGCACCCGGTCCTGTGATGAGGAAACGGGGAAAGTGCTCCGCCTCGGTCTGCGGCTGAGTCAGGGCGAGAGCGTTCCACAGCGACCGGCTGCTGGGGGTGGCGGCCATGAAGACCGTGGGATGGGTCAATAGTTCCGCTTTCAGCCTGCGAAACCACAGAGCGCGTGGCGTGAGGTCGTCATCCGCGGGAATGGTGAAGTTGAGGGCTTCGGGCGCAGTGGGGTTGCCGTGCATGGCCACCGCCTCGACCGTAGCGTTGCCAGCTGCGGGTTTCCGCACCAAGGCGTTGACGAATATGTTGGTCTCTGCGGTCTGCAGGTCGGTTTCGATGACCGACGAGAAGATGTCGGTCGCCGTGAAGTCGTAGATGCGCCACCAAGGGGCCTGCAGGATACGACGTGCGGCCGTCGTGGACTCCTGATCCGCGCCGCGCAGTTCGGCGACGTGTTGGTCAACCGTTCGCGAGCCCAATTCGGCGAGAGCGGTGCTCCAGATCTCGGAAATGGTGGGCGCTGGATCGGGCACAACACCGTACACAGCCTGTGTCAGCTGCCGGGTGAGCGTGTCGGTGTCGATGGGGCCGCCGCTCTCGCCGTGGATGCCCGAGACGGCTACCAGGATCATTCGCCCCGTGCCGATCTGCTGGTAGAACTCCTCCACCGCGGTCTGCTCGTCATATGTCTCCTGTGTGGTCTGGCGCGCCATCGCGATGCGGTTTCGAGCGTGCCTGATGCTCGGCAGGGGGACCGGCTGCTCAGCGGGGGGTGCCGCGAGGTCACGGACCCTCGGCACCCCAGCAGCCGCAATCTCCACGCGCAGAAGCCTGTGCTGGCGCGTCGTACCGTGAGAAGTGACCAGCCACCGCGCAGCCGAACCGGACCGGGCGGACTCCCCGTCGGGAGCGATCAGCACAGTTTTCGGCAGCACAGGTGTGAGTGACGCCGGGACGACGGCGGAGTGCCCCGCAACCACGAACGTGAGGTCGTTCGCGCCGGCCCACTGGAGGTACTCTCCACCGACCGCGCTGTCCAGTTGTCCCAAGGTGCAGGTGGCCAGTTCGGCGGTGCCGTCGGGTACCCCCATGCGGAAGACGGTATTCGCGACAACGATGCCGAGGGTGCTCGGGCTCGTTCCGAGCCTCACGGATCCCTCGCCTGGCAGAACGCCCGATCGCCACTGCGAAAAGTTCGCGTGCCGTTCGGACCACGCGACGAAGCCACCCAACGAGACATCACGAACGGCCTCTACGATGTCTTCCTCATCACCCCGCCACAGCCCTCGCTCGGTGTCACCCCAATAGCGGGTGAGCGCTTTGGTGAGCATGCCGTGGCCGGGTCCAAGCTGGCGGATGTCGTGCCGTCCCGGCACGGTCACCACCGGAGGTAAAACGTCTGCGCCGGCCTCCAGGCACTCCAACATCACCGTGTCGATGAATTCATCAGTCTCGGAAGACGTCACGTGTCGTGGCTCGTCGGCGCAGGAGCCCAACACGAAGATGCCGTCTATTCGATCGCCTTTGGCGTGCACGGATCGCACGGCCTCAAGCGCGGATTCGCGTTGTACAAGCGGCGTGAAGCACAAGAGATGGAAGACCGCACCCATGTCGGTGGTCATTCCCCTTCCATTGCAATTGCTTGGATGGCCGACTTGGGTATCACCAGCTCGGTTTCCTTGTCCGTCCTGCCACCACATTCCTTGGAGGCGACCGTGATGCTCACGAATGGAGTGCCGAGCGAGGCCTTGTCGATCCGGCCACTGATTCGCTCGCCCTTATTGGCACACAACGCCCGGACACTCTGCGCGTACGCAGGCGAGACGACAACCGATCCGGAGGCTTTCTCCTCCTTCGGACCTCCGATGGCCGCGAGCCCGATCGTAAACACGCTGACGGCCAACGCTCCCATGACCACCCAGTTCGCATGCTTCTGTCGCTTGTCGACCTGAGCGGCTTCGTCGTCAGCCCTCTTCAGCACGGCGTTGAGCAGGTCCAGGCGATCGCGCGCATGGCTCGGCCCGGCCAGGGCCCCGACCGGCTGCGCCACTGCACGCAGATAGAGGACGGCAGCGAGCAACCACATGGCCACCGCTCCGACACCTGCCAACTGAGTACTCAACGGCCGGTTAGCGAGCTGGGTGAAAGTCAGCGCCGCCACGATGCCGCCCGCGAACAACGTGACAGTGGACTGGGCTGCCTGCGCCCTGGCTCGCGCTCCGCTGCCTGATCGGACGCGCTCGGCGTAGTACGCCTCGCTGACTGGCCCCAACACGGCGTCCAGCACCCGTTCGCGCTCATCAGCCACGTTGCTTTCGGAAAATGATTGCGTTGTCATCAAGCCCCCCATCGCGCTCATCGGATGAGCATCCTAGAGGGCGAAGAGTCCGTTGTTTAGCGATCTCTTGAGATTCAGGCGGCACCCCTGGAAACGGCGAGGGGCATACGCCCACTGCATACGCCCCTCACGAAGAGACCAGAGGAACTAGTGGCAAGTAGCCCGACACCCAGGGAAGGACCGAGACGTCGTCTGGGGGCCGCCTCCCCACAATGGTGCGCCCGACCTTCAAACCGGACGCCAAGCCCGGCATAGCTGAGGTGCTGTTCGAGATCGACGAGGCGTACGGGTTCCACACGTCGATGGAGTTCATCATGGCCGCTTACTGCTCAGGAGCGGTGGTGCGCTGCCAGGCCGATGCGATCGGTCGCAATTGTCCCCAAGAAGCCACGGACTGCGAAGCCCCAAACAACCTCTCGTCCTCGCTGCCCCCGAGCGCGTGCCCCATCCGTGCCCTTCAGGGCGGTAAACAGGGGTCACCAAGGGCGTAGACGGAACCTCGTGACAGGCTCCACCAAGGGGTGTATCCGCAGGTCAGAAGTCATATCGGCAGCCCGATCGGCGTTGCTTCCCAAGCTTATAGCGCGGGTTCGATTCCCGTCATCCGCTCTTGCAAGAAGGCCCAGGTCAGCGACCTGGGCCTTCTTCGTTGTCTAGACCTCTCACCCTTGCAGCGCCTCGCGCGCCTGGACTCGCAAGACCCCCGACCGGAAGCCCCTTCCCGCACCACACGCGTCCCCGGCCGACCTGCATCGCGGGACGCGCTTTCGGTGATCTGCGCCATGTGCGGCTCCACACTGGGTTGGTAATTGGCCTTCCCGAAACAGCGGTTACCCCTCCTTGGCGGTCCCTCTGGCGATGAGCGCCTCGCGCAGGCGTGCGGCCGTCTCGGCCGCCTGGTCCGGCGGAAGTGGCAGGACACCGTTCTCCGTCATCAGAGCGTGGAACTGCTGCTCCGAGTACGGGATGCCGGCCGGCAGGGGGGCCACGTGCCAGTGCAGATGCGCATTGCCCTGCTGGCTGCCGAGCGAGTAGAGGTACGTCCGCTCCGGCTCGTAGACGGCCTCGACGGCAAGGGCGATCTCCCGGACGAAAAGCATGAGCCGGGTGTAAGCCTCCTTGCCCAGGTCGCGCACGGCGTGCTCGACGTGCGCCTTCGGTGCAACGAGAACCTTGCCTGGCACAGTGGGCCACCTGTCCAGGAACGCTACGTGATCGGCATCCTCCAATACCGTCTCGTGCGAGTAGCCCGGGTTCCCGGCGAGGAAGGCACAGACGAAGCACGGACCGCTCCGTGTGCGCTCCACGTACGCCGCAAGATCCATCGGCCGTCGGTCCATCGACACCGAGTGCCCCTCTCTGTAGGGGGCACCAGTCTCCCGCAGCCCTGCGACGCGCACCGGATTCACCGCGGCCTCGCCGACTTCAGGTGGCGGTGAGGCTGCGATCACGAGTAGCAAGCCCGACAGGGATTCAGTCCTGCCAGCCCGGCCTCGTACAGGGAAATCCGCTGGGGGTTTCCGGGCAGGCACTTCCGGTACGGTTTCGCGGGGTTGTCGCGGTGGTAGGCGGTGCCCCGTTTCCCCGGGCCGCTGGGCGCCCTCCACCAGGGGGAGACGATGACGGCGGTATCAAGCCTCGCAAGAGCACGATCGGTGTCCGCGAGCTCGGTGAGCAGCTCACGCCGGCGTGCGGTGATCCGCTCGCGTGCTTGCTCGATGCTTTCCATGTGGCCCTGCCCTTCCCTCGACGTCCTCAACGAGGACCGGAGCCGGCAGTGATGGCAGCCTGGCGCAAGGCGTGGGCCACGCTGACTCGGTGGCCGTGCCACAACGTGCCAGTAGCGGTGGTAAGTAGCGGTCAACAGGAGGTCTTCGGCGATCTGCCAGACGACGCTCCGCATGGACGATATCCCAGGTCAGCGGCCATAAAGGCATGCAAGTGCCGGGTGATTCCCAAGCTTATAGCGCGGGTTCGATTCCCGTCATCCGCTCTTCCAAGAAGGCCCAGGTCAGCGACCTGGGCCTTCTTCGTTGTCCCGGACCTCCACGACTCCTGCCATCGGTCGACATAGAACCCGCCCGTTAAAGTGAACACCTGTACGTGGAGACAGTCTTACGAATGGCGCGACGGGTGGGGGTTCAGGATGCAGAACGCCGATCTGGGCGTCTCGGAGGACGGCCTCACCGGGCTGGCGAACGACCTCGACGAGATGCAGCGTTATCTGGAGCAGCAGATCCGCAGCATGGACGGGGTCGTCGACAAGATCGCCGCAGGCTGGCAGGGGCCTACTGCCACCGCGTACCGCTCCTTGCACCGTGGCGTCGCCGAGGACGCCGTGCGCATCCGCAAGGTGGTGGTCCTCCTCGAAGCGGCCATGCGCGCCTCGCGCGACGGCTTCACCGAGCAGGAGCTCGAGGTCCTGGCCTCGTTCCGGCGGTCGCAGGAGGGAGAGGACGTGTCCGCCGCGGCCCGTTCGCTCACCGTGCCCGAACCGGCGCCCGCGCCGGACGCCGGCCGGCCGACGAGCCGACTTCTGGACATCTGAACCACGGGGGATCAGCACCATGCCGGACGAAGACCGGATCACCGTCGACTTCGCGACCCTGCAACGCCTTTCGGGAGACCTGGAGGAGATCCTCCGCGTCCTCAACGACAAGCTCGACACGCTGTACGGGCGGGCCACCAAAGCCGTCCTGGGCTGGGACGGCGAGGCGCGGGAGGCCTTCATCGACGAGCTGGACCGGTGGAGCCGCTCCGCCGACGACCTGAAGGCCGCCCAGGCCTGGCTCCACGAGGTCGTGTTCAAGGGGCACCTCAACTACGCCGCGGCCAACAGGTCCGTACTCGAAGGCTGGGGAAGCGGCGCCTGATGGCCGGCCCCTCGCCCTCACCCACGCCGTCCCCCGCCCCGTCGCCGGGCGGGAGCGGCTCCATCGACGTCAAGCCGAGCGACCTCTGGTCGGTCTCCGGACGGGTCGCCTCGCAGCAGGACCTCCTGGTGCGCGGTGCCAACAAACTGCTGGACGAGCTGGGCCAGTACCCCGACGCCGGAGGCGCCGGCACCGAGGCCCAGAGGTTCGCCCAGGCGTACAAGAAGATCGGCGACCGCTGGCTGGAGGTCTGGGGCCGTTCCGTGCTCAGCGTCGGCGGCGTCGCCGTCGGGTTCACCGAGACGGCCAACGCGTACACCAAGGCGGACGCGGCAGCCCATCCCCAGCCGGGGAAGACCGCCGAACAACGCCCGCGGCCCACGGTCATAGACAGGGCCCCGAACTTCGACCCGCTGCCCGACATCAAATGGGGTGACGACGACGGCGGCGACGACATCCTGCGCGGCCTGATGGAAGCCATACCCGAAGTCGTCCGGGACCTCCTCCAGCCGCTGTGCAAGCACGTGTTCCGCGCCGGCAGGGTGGCGGACGTCCACCCCTTCCCACAGCAGCACTACCTCAACTCCCTGTGCCACAGCTGGATGGACGTCTCCGTCACGGCGACGGTGGTGGCGGACCAGCTCACCCAGGCCGTCGGCACCATCACCAACCACCAGCAGGCCGACTGGGAAGCCGCCATGCGGACCTTCTGCAGCGCCCTGTGGGGCGGCACGTCATGGGGACAGTCGCGGCACGGCTACCAGTGGGCGCACACCACCGACTCCGGCCCCCGCACGCCCCGCTTCCCCACGAACAGCCAGCCCGTGCTGTCCGTGCTGAAGGACACGGCCGACAATATGGCCACCATCCTGCGCGAGTACGCGGAAGCCGCCGTCGACCTTAACCGCGACGTCAATGACGAGCTCGAGCGCGCCATGCTGAAGGCCGCCAAGGAGATCGCCGAAGACCTGACCAAGCCCAAGAACCCCAAGGACATCCTCGGCACCGTCACCTCCACCCTCGGCAAGGGGGTGGGCCTGATCCTCTCGTTCGACGTCAAGACCGTACTGAACATCGATACGGCCAAGCTGAACCGGATCGTCGACACGTACACCGGCATCCTCGGGGGCCTGACCACCCGCATGGAGGCGCTGAAAGCGCCGCTGGACGAGGCGTACCTGAGCGCCCCCAAGTTCGAGGCCGGCGTCGCCCGTGCGCACGGCTTCGGCATGCGGTCCCTGGAAGAGTTCAAGGACTCGCAGATCTGGCTGAAGATCGACTCGAACGGGAACTACGACCTGAACCTCGGCGCCAACGAGTACTCGGCGGACGGCCACTCGCTGGACAAGCACGTCGGCAAGACGGACGAGCAGCTGGCGCAGCGACTGCGCGACCAGCAGGACCAGAACGCCCGCACAACACCGACCTGGCCACACGGCAGGCCGGGGATCGGCAGCTCCTCCTCCTTCCCTGACCACCGGCGGGCGGAGGATCTGACCGAGTACAACCTCAACCAGAACAAGGCTCGTATCGAGGCGTGGATCAAGGGTCCGCCGCCGCCGACCGACGGCGACGTCAAGCCGTTCTACGCAACGGCGCCCAACGGTGAAACCAGCGGACGCAGTGTGAGCAAGCAGCCCGTGGATCCGAACGATCCGCTGTCCGGGTACAAGCAGGGCGGCCTGAACGCCACGGGAGTCGACGTGAACGGTATCGACACCCGCATCCGGTACGACAGCAGTCGCACCCCGCCGTTCACCGTCATGACGTCGATGCCCTACAAGCCGTAGCACTCCGCAGGGAAAGGCCGCCACCACATGCCCGTCGACCAGCGATCCTGGGAAGCCGCGGTCCGCCATCTCTTCGAAGACGCGAACCCCTACGACGCCACGGGCCCACGCCGCCACGAGGACTGGGTCCTCGATGTCATCGCGCTGATGGACGGGGTCCCCGACCCGCGGGGCTGGGCCGCTCTCGACGATGCGGCGCAAGGCCGGTACGAGCGGTCCCCCTCGTACCACTTCCCAGCCCACCCCCCGGAGTTCATCGCACCGCGTCTCCGGGAGATCGACCGGGCCAGTGCCGAGAACCTGCTCCTGGCCCTCACCGACGACGGCTGCACCCTGTCCAGCCTCAAGCGCTTCACGGAGAGCGAAGAAGAACTGCGGGCCATGGCACGCACGATCCTCGCGCGGTACGGGGACACCGCGACGTATCACACCAACGTCAACAGGCCCGGACGCGTCCCCGGCACCCTCGACTTCACGACGCGGAACTGGGGCTACAGCCCGTTGAGCGTCTACTCCGAGGACTACGGCCTGATCGTCGTCGCGGACACCGAAGTGGGCATGTTCTGGAACTTCGCCGACTACTGATCCGGCTGCCGATCCCTACGCGCGCAGCACCTGACCAGGCGATTTGAGAGGATGCCCCTGTGCTCACCCGTTCCGCCTCCTATCCCGACCGCGAGACCGCCCAGTGGGCCACCCAGCAGGTGGTGACCGCCAACGAGCAGGCCATCCACCGCTGGCTCGCCCAGAACACCCGGGCCCGCCTCACCGTCGAGGCCGCCTGGCCCTCCCGCGAGGAGCCCGTGGGCAGGGTCCAGCTGGAAGCCGACCTGCTGGCCGGGCACGGGCCCGTCGACGTCCGGGCGGCCCGCGTCGTGCTGCGCCGCGAACCGTCGAGCCCGCACGGCTTCGTCGTCCGCACGACCGTCCCGTTCTACCTGTAGGGGCCGCACGCACATGTCAATGAAGCCTCTCGAACACGACCGCCGGTACGGCGAGCTGGAGCAGGTGATGCGCGCCTACCTGGGGCAGCCCGCCGACGACACCCCGGAGCGGCGCAGCCGCGCACTGGAGGCGTACCTCCGGCACACCTGGCACACCCGCCCCTCGGCCATCGCGGAGGCGGAGCGCCAGCTGCGCGAGTACAGCCGCAACCCTCCGGGCCGGATCCGGCAGGGCCTGGGCGAGTTCTACGCGATCCCGGACACCGGGATGCCCCAGTCGGAGATCGGCGACTGGCTGATGGTGCTGGCCGACCACCTGAAGCAGAGCATCGAGGAAGGCTACGTGCCGGAACCGTCGTCCCCGCAGACGCACTGGGAGTGGCACGCGCGCTTCCCGGAGACCGCGCAACTGCTCGGGGGCTGGTTCTCGCAGGACATCGTCGACGAGTTCCCCGATCACGACGCCGCCGTCGCCGACTACGCCGACACCACCCACCCCCAAGTGGTCGCGCGGCTCGTGGGCGAACTCCACGAGCTGCTCGCCCTCCCCTTGGACGAGGGGGACTACGCACTGGCAGCGGCCGAACTCGGCATGGAGGTGGGCCCGCCCGAGCCGTTCTCCCACGGCGCCTGGTTCCAGTCACTGGCGACGACGCTGTCCGGCATCTGATCCAGCCCTGGCGGCTGGCCCCGCCGCTCCCTCTGGGCGTGTTGCCGCCGTCCGGTGGGCCGCTTCGGGGTTGTGGACGGGCGTCCGCACTCGTGCCCCAACCGTGCCCTTCAGAGCGGACAGCAGCGGTCGACACAGGCATGCTCGGGCCCCCGCAACAGCTCCGCCAGTGGCACCGCGGCGAGGCGGTCGCGGCCGAGGACCTGCGCCTGCCCCTGCGCCAGTACCGATCCTTCTTCGACTGCCTGCTCAGCACCTGACCACCGGCCCGGACCTGCGACTAATCCCCGGCACTTGGGCCACAAAACACCGGCCGATGTCTCCCTCGCGCACAGAGGATCGCGCGGGCAGCCACCGGCCGGTAGATGTGCTGGGTGGTCACATGGGGTCGATGCCCTCGCTGCCCCGCTCGCTCTCCTTCTTGCTCTGCTCCTCGATCCGGCGGGCCTTCTCCTTCAGCCGCTGACGCTCCGCCGGGTCGGTGGCACGCTCCGCGGCCTGCTCGATCTTCTTGACCTGGTCACGCATCTGCTGGGCACGGCTGCCGGACTCGCCTGCAACGCTCATGATCACTCCTGAGATCTGGGGGGGGAGCGGATGCCACCAGCGAAACAGCGTCCCCGCTCCCGCGCATCCCGAACGGTCACCCACCGCTATCCCCGCAGCACAGGCCAGGTGCAGAAGGTCACCCGGCCGCCGGAGCGCACCCTTCTCAGCGGAGTCGGCGGCGTCCGGAACGCCGCCGGTGCATGCCCAGCACCATCGCCACGATAACCAGGATCAAGAAAACCTTCACGACGTGGACACCTCCTCGGGCGAGTGGGGGCTCAGCGGCGGGCGAGCTTCCGCTCCCCGCCCGCACCGGGCCGGTGGGTGAGGCCGTAGTGCTGGAAGATGGCTGCCTCTTCCTCGGCGGGCAGGACGTCGTCCGTGCCGATCGAAGGGCTCTTCTTCACCAGCGCCTTGTCGTAGTCGACCTGACGTAGCCCGGCCCGACGATCGCGCCGTCCAGTGGAACGAAGACCAGCCGGTGCCGGGTGGGCAGCCCCACCAGCACGGTGGCCATGGCCGGCTCGTCGGTGCTGGTGTCCACGTAGATGGCCTCCAGCGCGCCAATCCTGTGCCCGCCCACGTCGACCACGTCGTGGGTACGCCACTCGCGAATGTCCGCTGCCTGGATCAACCGCAGGTCTCTTGGCACGATCACAGCCCGGCCGGTGCACTTCTTGGCCTGCCCCCGCCTGACCGAGGAAACCAGTTCGGCACACCCCCACCAGTCACACCGGTTCTGTGAGTCTGCTCCGATGAGACTCTCGCCGGACGAACGACCCGGGTGAGGCAGCCCTGTACGCACGTGGGGGTTGCTTGGGCATCTGCAGCGTGGCCCGCTTGCTCGCGCAACACCGGCGTGCGCCACCGCCGGAGGACCGGACTTGCAGGGGGCGTAAGTCGCCCAGGGAGCTCCCGGGCCATGTGTCCGGCGAGGGCGTGCCCCATCCGTGCCCTTCAGAGGGGTAAACAGCGGTCATCACGGGTTCGGAGTGACCGCAGTAGCGACCCACTGCGCAGGGGAAAAGCACAGGTCAGACGGACTATCGCTGTGCCGGCGTCGTAGATTCCCAAGCTTATAGCGCGGGTTCGATTCCCGTCATCCGCTCTTGCAAGAAGGCCCAGGTCAGCGACCTGGGCCTTCTTCGTTGTCTGGACCTCTCCCGGCCCGCATGCCATTCGCGTGCCATAACTGCCCTGATGGTGCTCCAGATTGCTCGCCGAGTCGCTGCTGGCTGGCCGGAGCCGACCGGGCGGACCGGGCCCCTCCGACTGGTACCTCCCGCCGTCCTACGGCGCCGCCGAGACCGGGTCGGCGATTGCCCCGCACCGTGCCAGCCGCACCGCCACCCCGGCACTCCTGGCTTCCCAGCGGGCCGACGGCGGCTGGCCCCGTATCCCGGACGAGCCCTACTCCAGCCCGACGGCCACCGGCCTGGCCCTCACCGCCCTCACCGCCAGCGGACTCGGCCCGCAGGACACCGCCGTCGCACACGGGCTGCGCTGATCCGCGCTGGTCAGCAGCCTGTACACCACCGTCCGGGCGAGGGCTACTCAGGGAGCGGCCGGTGCACGACCGCCCTAGCTCGCGAGCGCCTTGAACAGGCCGCGGATCTCGTCCTCGTCCGCGATCACCGGCAGGGTGTCGAAGTAGAGCTCCCACTCGCCCTTCGGGCCCATGCGCTCGACGATCCCGAAGGGGATGTCGGTGCCCTTGGGGTCGGTGCCGTTGGGGTCGGTGCCGTTGGGGTCGGTCATCGTGCCATGCCACTCGATGTAGGTGGTGGTGCGGCCGAAGGCGACCTGGCCCGCCTTGAACTCGACGTCAGTGTTCTCGAACAGCCGCTGCAGGTAGGCGGTCTTGCCCTCCTGGGTGGTCAGCGACCGGTCCAGGCCGGGCCCGGCCAGCTTGGCGTTGCCGGTACGGGCGGCCAGCGCGGCAGCGTCCCCGCTGTTCCAGGCGGCGAGGCGGGCGGGGATTTCCTGGGCGTGGAACCGGTCGGGGGCCGCTCCGCGCGGGCCGGGGCCGGCCGGGTCGGCGATGCCGGCGAAGAGGGGGCGGGGCCGCTGAGACTCGGGCAAGACCTGGAACAGCTCGTAGCGGTCGTAGTAGCGGCGGGCCTGGATGGTCTTGCCGTCATCGCCGAGGACGTTGCGGGCGATCTGCGGGTAGCTGACCTTGTGGCCCTTGAGGGTGACCGTGTTCTGCTGGCCGAACATCATCACGGCGCCGTCGGCGACCACGTTCGTGCCGCGGTAGCGGAGGTCCGGCACAAGGCGGAGTGAGTTGCCGATCGAGGCGCCGATCACTTCGTGGCCGCGCTGGGGCTTGCCGCCGGCCTCCCAGAGGCTGGCCTCCTCGTCGAAGATGTCCAGGTAGGTCTGGAGGCTGGGGGCCTCGCCGAAGACGATCTGCCGCTTCATGAAGGCGCAGGCGTTCGGGGTGATCCGCCCTTCGAGCCGGTCTACCTTCTCGCGGACCTCGGCGCACTCGCCGCCCTCGGCGGTGGCGGTGGCCGGCGCGGCACCGATGGTGAGGCCTGCGAGGAGAGTGGCCGCCGCGAACACTCCGGTGCGCGTGTACCGCCGCATGTTCATGTCGTTCCCCGTTCGTGATCACTTGATCGCTTCGATGGATCAAGCTTCTTCGAGGGCGCCAGAGAAAACGATTACGTCAGGGGTAATGACGGGCAGTTGACAGTCCGGATGACGACCGACCACGGATGACAGGCGACCCGCACAGCTTCTGGTGGAGGCCGAGGCCGGCCAGGCCTTCTGGCTGCGCGGACTCGGCGACCAAGAAGGCTGGGACCCCATGGCCCGGTCGACGAGCCCATGCGGCTGACCGGTTGCGGAAGCAATCCGGGGGCGACAGCCGCCGACCCGCGGCGCCGACTCGTAGGCATTCCGGGCGACTCAGCGCGCTCGTGGCCACCATCATGGGGGCGTGCCCCAACCGTGCCCTTAGGAGCGGTCAACAGCGGTCAGAACCGGAGCGGGCAGAGGCTCCGGAAGACGCTCGACAGGAAGGCCCAGGTCAACGACCTGGGCCTTCCTGGTTGTCTAGACCTTTCCGGCCTTGCCGTGCCCTCCGCCGGCCCCCGACTCTCGGGAATGCCCTGGCCGAAGACCTTCTGGTGCACCACTCGCACCGCGTCGGCGAAGCGCCGTCTCACATCGCGGAACGCGGTTCATGAGACCCACTTCACCCACTTGTGTGGCTGCATGGATTCGCGCCCCCAGCATGGCGGTTGGCCCGACATCAAGCTCCGCCGGTGAACGTGGTCAGCGCGTCGACATACTCGCGCGGGTGCGTGATGTGGGGAATGTGCCCCGCCCCCTCGATCGTCTGCCGCTTCGCCTGGGGCATGGCCGTGGCCAGCCGGTCGAGCACCGTCGAGAAGACGACCGGACTCTCGGACCCGCCGCTCAGCAGCACCGGCATGGTGCAGGCGACGAGTGCGTCGAGGTCCAGCGCCGCCCAGCCGGGGTCCGTCTGTTCGTCCAGCCACGTGGGGGCGTGGTTGACGAACGTCCGGCGGAATTCCTCCGGTAGCTGGTCCCACATGCCGGGGCCCAGCGCGACCTCCTCCACGAACAGCCGCGCGCCCTGCTCGTTCTCACCCTTGCGCAGGTGGTCCATGGCGGCGTCGACGGAGAGCATCGTCGGCTGAAGCTCCGCCATGGAGGCGGGGTCGTCCGCCACGACGGCGATGAGCGGCGGCTCGTGCAGCGTGAGGCTGCGGAACAGCTCGGGGCGACGTGCGGCCAGCGCGAGCACGATCGACGCGCCGAACGAATTGCCGGCGGCGTGCACGGGGGCGAGCCCGAGCTCCTCGATCAGCGCGGCGAGATCGTCCTCGTCCTGGCGCCGCGTGCCCTGGCCCGGCACGGATTCACTGCCGCCATGGCCGCGGCGGTCATAGACGACCACGGTGAACGAGGCTCGCATGTCGGCCTCGATGGCGGGCTTCCAGCTGGTGTGGTCGTTCCACGACCCGTGGACGCATACGAGCGGGTCACCCTCGCCGACGAGCTCGTAGTAGAGATCGACACCGTTGGCTCGTACCTGTGACATGCCATCGCTCCTGAGGGAGAGGAAGGGCGACGGGTTTCCAGTGATCACCCGCCAAACGCTCCCCACCACTGCCACCCGGCATCACGTCGACTGCCACGCCGTCATTGCGCCCGGTCGAAGCCCTGCTTGGCGGAAGGGCGAGCACATCGCCGCGGCGCAGGCCTACCGCCAGAACTCCATGCGGAATGTCAGAGCAGGTGCGGTGGCGGTACGACCAGGACCACGGCGAGGAGGCGTGGCCTCATCCGGGGAGCGCCTGGGTCTCGAACCATCCGCCCGAGGGGAGCATGTGGCGGCGAGCCGTACCGGGGGTGGGTTCGCCGAGTTCGGACGGGTCGATGCCGAAGGTTGGCGAGTTCAATGATCTGGTCGGCGACGGCCTTCACCTCGTCGCGGACGGTCTTCGGGTAGCCGGCCTCGTCCTCGGCGTGGGGCGTACTCCCACACCCAACAGTCGTCGGTCACCGGGCGGCCCCGCCAGCCGTACGGATGCCTGCCTCGGCGGCGGCGGTGTTGCGGATGCGGCTGATCTCGGCAGCGATGTCCCGGGCCTCGCCGAGGTCGGTGACTTCGCCTGCACGGGCCTCGAGCGCGCGGAGCCGGGCGGCGACCTCCGGGTGCCGGGCGATGGCCACCTCGACGGCCCATGCCTGGGTGAAGGTACGGAGAGGAACGGCGGATACCTCGGCGCGGGCGCGGGCGGTGCCGGCCGCGCGGTCGCGGTCGAAGTCGGCAATCAAGTGCGGGGCGACCTGAGCGAGGGCGGCGCGAATTGCCTCGGGCTGGGTGGGGGGCTGCGGGATGGCGGACGGCTGGGGCGCGGTGCTCATGCGGCTCCGGTCCTCTTCTCCTGGTCCAGTTCGCCCGCCCGGTACGCGTTGGCGAGGGTGGTGACGTGCTGGCGGGACCAGCCGACGCGGCGGCCTACCGCGGCCTTCTGCCCATAGCGGTCGGCGGAGCCGATACGGCCCGCCGTGCGGTTGAGGTGTGCCTGCGCCCGCACGAGGGCCTGCTCGGCTCTACGGACGGCCTTGAGGGCCTCGTCCAGGTCGGTCTTCTCGGCGTCGTTCAGGGGGTCGCTCATAGCTCGCACGGCCCGAGCATAAACCGTCGTCGGCATTTGACGCTATGGCGCCACTCGGCAGAGCGATCGCGGCCCGAACAGGTGCCGGAGGTGCTGATGGGCAAGGGTCGCTGGGCCGCAGCCCGCCAAAACCACGGTCGGTTCGATTCCCGTCATCCGGTCTTGCAAGAAGGGAAGGCCCAGGTCAGCGACCTGGGCCTTCTTCGTTGTCTGGACCTCTCTGGGCCTGCATGGACGACCTGAGCATCGTGGTTGGCCGGGCCGGTAGGGTCGCGGCATGTGGGTGGGCGTGGATGCGGTCAACTGGGGTGGGCTACAACACAACTACGGTTCTGCCGAGGGTGTTCCGGACCTGCTTCGCCGGTGCGCCGGTCCGGATGCGGGCGATGCCGACGAAGCGGCATCCGAGTTGCTCAACCTGCTGTTCCACCAGGGCGGCTGGGTCTGCTCCGCCGCCTCGGCCGCACTCCCCTTCGTACTGCGCCTGGCTGCGACACCACAGGTATCGAGCCGCTGCGCGATGCTGGAACTTGTGGGGATGCTGGCAGCGGAAGCCGGGCGGGTCGAAGTCCGGTTCCTTGATCCGGACTGGGCACCGGCATGGGAACGGGCCCTGCCCGAACTGTTGCGGCTGTTGAACGACCCCGAGCCGGAAATCCGGCGAGCCGCAGCCGACGTGGTCGGGGCCTGCGACAGCCCTGGCGAACTGGTTCTGCCTGCGCTGCTGCGGTCCTGGGAGGCGGAGGGAGATCCGTCGAGCCGCCTTGAGCTGATTCTCGCCTTGGGTCAGGCTGCTTTGCGTGCACCGGCCGGCGTGCGCGACGCAGGGGTCTTCGACCTGCTCCATGAGCTGCTCGACGCTCCACAAGCCCAGATCCGCCTGGCGGCCGTGCACGCGCTCGCCCCACGCGATCCGGGCCTGGCCACACGACGGCTGGACCTCGTGCTCGAAGCGGTCCGGGACCCGAGCGTCGAGCTGTGGCGCCACACCAGCGCGATAGCAACCGGAGTGCAGGGTGTCCAGCGCTGGACTGCAGGACTGATCACCGGGCCCGGCCCCACCTTCACGCTCGGCCTGCTGGCAGACCATCACGACGACGAGCAGCGGATCGGCGCCCTGGCCCAGGCGGGCGGACTGCTGTCCCGGTGGCGCTCACCGGCCGCTGAACTCGTTCCACGTCTCGTCGCACGGCTGAACGATCCCGCCCCCGAGGCCCGCTTCCGGGCTGCCGAGCTGCTGGCCTGCCTCGGCCCGGCAGCCGCCGCCCACGCCGACGATCTCGCCACACTGGTGTCCGACACCGGAGCCCGCACCACACGGAGACGGGAGACCGTCGGCGAGGCCGCCTTGTGGGCTCTGGCCCGGATGAACGATCCGCGCTGCCTGCCCGGCCTGGCCGAGCTGATCGTCGGCACACGATCCGGCTTTGCGTCGAATTCCGCCCACTACCCCTCGACCGACTGGCACCATTCCCACCTCCCCTCGCTCCCCGAGGCTCTGACTGACCTCTCGGACTACGCCGAGCTGCTCCTTCCGGCGATCTGCGACCGGCTCGATACGGCCACCGACAGCCTTCTCCTCAACCGGCTCTGCGAAGTACTGGCCGGATGGGGCGCCGTGGCCGAGGCGGCGGTTCCACGGCTGCTCATGCTGCTGGAGGACGACCGGACCTGGACCGCGGCGGCAACGGCCCTGGCAGGAATCGGAACGGCGGGGAACGAAGCGCGGGACCTGCTCCTGATCCGAACGCGCGGCAACGGATCGCATCGGGAACGTGCGGCGTGGGCGTACTGGAAGGTCTGCGGCGAACCCGGACCAGCCCAGGAACTGCTCGGCCGCAGCGTCGCCGAGCGAAGCTTCCGGCATCCGGACCTGCGCAGGCTCGCCAGTCTCGGAGCGCATGCCGCACCCCATGCGGCCCTACTCAGGGCGACGACCGTCGATGCCGACCCCTGGACCCGCGTCGAGGCCGCGCACGCCCTCTGGGCTGCCACCGGCGATACCGTCAACACCGTCCCCGTTCTGGCGGCGGTCGTGCGAGATCTGGCCGAGGGGACCTACCTGCCCGTCATGCTTCCCGCAGTGCGGTACCTGGCCCGGATCGGGCACGCGGCCCGACCCGCCGCACACCTCCTGCGCGACGTGCCCGCCCGTGACCAGCGACTGCGCTCCAACGGTGGCTGGCGAGGGTTCGTCCAAGACGAGAACATGCGCAAGGCCGTCGAGGAGCTGCTCAGCACGTCTGGTCCATCCACATGAGGTGAACGCCACACCGCAGCACTGCGTGCCACAACGGGCCACAACGTGCCAGTAAGGGCGGTAGAGAGCGGTCAACAATGGCCCTGACGAGGCGGCCAGAACGGGGCCACCTGTGGACGTTTCCCCAGGTCAAAGGCCATGCCGACATCCAAGTATCGAGTGATTCCCAAGCTTATAGCGCGGGTTCGATTCCCGTCATCCGCTCCACAGCAAAGCCCCAGGTCAACGACCTGGGGCTTTCGCGTTGCCTAGACCTATTCAGGAGAGCAAGAACGCCAGATCGCGGTAGTGGCGCTCCGGTGAAGCGGTCTTGATGCTCACCGCTGCAGCCTTCGCCACGATCGCACCCAACAGGCTGGGGCGTCGGATCCGACCGGTCCGCGACCTCAGTTGCACGCTCAGAGCCTCGGTTCTCTGCGCAGCCTGCCGGCCGCCCGGCACCTCCAGAGTGCGGCCGGGCGGCGTCGTTGTGAGGTCTGCACGGGGGCCGAGGTTGTCAGGCACCAGCAGATCCACCACCAACCGCTGCGGCTCCACACCGCGCTGATGGCGGTGCAACAGATGGCCCTGCGGCGACCTGCCGGCAGGGGAGAATCCGAGCCGTTCCAGCACCGCAACCAAACGACGCAAGCTCTGCTGGTCCGACTGCACGTCAGCCAGGACATCCAGGTCGGCGCTCGCCGCCGGTGGGGTCCGACCGTGCTCCAGGCCATGCAGGAGCACCATCTGCCCACCGATCAGCGACCAGGCATCCGGCACCTGCTCCGCAAGGTCGAACAGCACGCCCCACAATTCCACCAGCGGCCGGTGAACAGGTCCGACTCCAGTCGTACGTCGGGCAAATCAGCCGCCATGATCACACCTTCCGAGGCTGCGCGTAGCGAGTCAGCAGAGAATCAAGCAACCCAGCTGCGGCAGCGTCGGCTCGGCTCTCATGGAGGTCCAGCAAGTCGGCCGCCACTACTGAGGCAGGGACGTCGTGACCCTGCCCGGGTGTGTCAGACCTTGAGGTCAGGAACGACCACATCTCCGCCGGGGGAATTCGGACCGCGACATTGCCCCGCCCTTCATCACGGACCATGCCGAACTCGGCTTCCAGTCTGTCGACCCTGTCGGGATGTACGTAGATCTCCGCGCGGCCGAGAGCGATGTAGTCCGCCCCCACCTGCGCCGCGGCGCTCACTCCTCCCCTCACCACATCCTGAGCGGCGAGCAGAACCGGCAGTACGCCTGAATGAACACGGTACGAGCGAACCTCGGCGCGGGCGGCAAGAAGCTCCTGGAGCAGGGCCGGAGACAGTTGCCCGTGGGCAAGGAGGTTCCGCAACCGCGTCCTCACCCGGGACTTCTCCGCATCAGACAGGCTCACCGGCTGATGGCCGTCCAGCACCGCCAGAACGCCCCATGCATTGCGGGCCGACAGCGGTCTCCGCGAACGAGGGCCCCGGTCCTTGCGATCCCGGACGCTGTCCCCGGCAACCAGCCAACGACCACCGACTCGCTGCCCTTGCAGCTTCCCGTCATGCAGCAACTGACGGACACGGGAATCATCCACCCCGAGCATGGCCGCAGCCTCTTTCACCGACAGCAATTCCATGACCATCTCCTTGCGCCTCCCCTCACGGAACCAGGAGGGAACACGCAAGCAGTCTCCTACCCAGATCACCTTGCGCCTTGCCTCACGCTCTCGGGAGGAAAGGCGCAACCGGGGAGACAGGGACGCGCCTCACGACCCAGACCAACGGACGCGTGCCCTATCCGTGCCCTTCGGAGCGGCGAACAGCGGTCAAGACGGGTACGGGCGGACCCTAGAGGCAACTCCCTCGACAGGCTGTTCCCGCAGGTCAGATGCCATATGGACGCCCCACACGTCATAGAGCCCCAGGTCACAGACCTGGGGCCTATTTGTTCTCTCGTTCCCTCGGGGCCGCGTGCCATTCCCGTGCCACAAGTACCCCAATGGCGCGTCAGATTGGGCTTCGGCGGTGGTGAGCGGGGTGTGCAGACGGCTGTTGGGGGCGTCCTGATCACCGACTGTCTCCTCGTCGACCCGTAGTCACCGGCGGCCGGATACCGGTAGCAATCCGTGCTCTCGCTCGGCAGCATCGAGTACGGGCGCCACCCGTGCGCCACGCTTCGTATGCGAAATGATGCAGGCCATCACTGTGCGTGTCAGCGTGATTCGGAGGAATCAATCCCGTACCCCACGCATCAAGAGGAGTCGCCGTCATGGGCGGTACGCAGGACAAGTCCAAGGAGCCGGGCAAGGGCCGCGAGGCGCAGGTTCACCATCGCCCCGGCGACCCGGCGCACCCGCAGCCGGGCAAGTCGTCTCGCGAGCAGGGCCAGAAGCAGGGGCAGAAGGACACCTCGCGCCGCCGCGAGGACGATCTGCTGCGCGAAGAGGACCTGCACGACGAGACGCCCTGAACAACGGGCTGGACCTCCGCAGCGCGTGGCCCGCGCGGTCGGGCTGCCGTCTGCGCCTCCGCTGCCGTCCCGCTCGGAACGGCAGCGGGCGCGGGCGCGGCCTAGGTCTGGGCCAGTTCACGCACCGTGGCCATGTCGCTGAAGGGGAGCAGTTCCTCGCCGACGATCTGGTGCGGCTCGCTGCCCTTGCCGGCGATCAGGACCGTGTCGTCGGGGCCCGCCGCGGACAGGGCGAAGGCGATGGCCTGGCGGCGGTCGGCGTAGCGCCGGAAGGGGGTGCCGGTCGCCGTGAGGCCGGAGGAAACCTGGTCCAGGATGGCCTCGGGGTCCTCGTTGCGGGGGTTGTCCGAGGTCAAGACGCAGAGGTCGGAATGGGTCCCGGCGATCCGGCCCATCTCGGCCCGCTTGGTGGTGTCGCGGTCCCCGCCGCAGCCGAAGACCGTGATCACCCGGCCGCGGGCGAAGCCTCGGATGGTGGTGAGGACCTTGTCCAGGGAGTCCGGCGAGTGCGCGTAGTCCACGATCACCGACGTGCCCAGCGGGGTCCGGAAGCGTTCCATCCGGCCCGGGACCGGCGGCATCCGGTCGAGCGCGTCGACCAGGGGGGCCAGCTCGTGCCCCAGCACGTGGCAGGCTGCCACGGTGGCCAGCGCGTTGGCCACCGAGAACCGGCCGGGGACGGGGATCGATGTCGGGTAGGCACGTCCGTCGTGGTGGAGGGTGAACCGCGTACCCGAGGCGCTCACCACGAGGTCGGTGGCCCGGTAGTCGGCCGGACGGTCCAGGGCGTACGTGGTCACCGCACCCGGCATCATCGCCACGATGGACGCGCCCACCGGGTCGTCGGCGTTGACCACCGCACGCCGGCACAGGCCCTGGAAGAGCCGCAGCTTGGCGTCCCGGTAGTCCGCCATCGTTCCGTGGTCGTCCAGATGGTCCTGCGTCAGGTTGGTGAAGACCCCGACGTCGATGAACGTACGGTCCACCCGGTGCGTCAGCAGCGCCATCGAGGTGGCCTCCAGCACCACGCCGGCGGCCCCGCGGTCGCGCATGTACCCCAGCAGGTATTGCAGGTCGGGTGATTCCGGCGTGGTCAGCACCGATGGCGGCATGGGGATCGGCTCGTCGCCGATCCTGCTTCCGGCGGTTCCGATCACACCGACTCTGGAGCCTTCGGCGATCCGCAGGACGGACTCGACCATGTACGAGACCGAGGTCTTCCCGTTGGTGCCGGTGATCGCCACCATGTCCATCTGCCGCCCGGGCTCGCCGAAGTAACGGGAGGCCACCACCGCGGCGGCCCTCCGCGTGTCGGGTACCCGGACGGCGCAGGTGCCCAGGGGCCACGCCGTGGCCGGCAGGTCGCCTTCACCGCCGTCGACGAGTACGGCGGCGGCACCCCTGGCCAGGGCGGGTGAGACGGCGCCGGGGCCGCCTTCCCGGTGTCCGGGTACGGCGATGAAGAGCGAGCCCGGCGTCACCCGGTCGGCGTCGAAGGTGGTTCCCGCGGTGATCAGTGTCGTGTCCGGATCACCCTGGAGAACGTGGTGCTCCTGCCCGGCCAGCAATTCGCTCAGCTTCACAATGGTCCCTTCGAGGGGGCGCGGGCCCGGGCATGCGGCCGTAGCCAGGCGGCAGCGCCGGCGGCATGCCGGGAAGCTGCTGTGGTGATGTGGAGCGGAGGAGCCGGAGCCGGAGGCGCGAAGCGCTAGCCGTGGCCGTGCAGGGCGGTACGGCGGGTCTCGGGCACCGCGGCGAAGGCCGTGCCGGCCGGGTCGACGACGGTCGGAACTCCGGCGGCCGGGCGCATCCCGGAGGCGGCCTGCTGCAGGCACTGCCTCGAGGAACGTGTGCGACCCATGGGCCGAGTGTACGGTCCACCCGGCGGCCCGGGATTCAGGCTGTCGGGTCGGCAGCGCCGCCTGGTCAATACGCTGATCCGCGCGGGCAGCTCGGTCCGCGTCCACGGGGTGCGGCCGCGCGTCATCGCAGGTCGGCGACGTGCACGGTGCCGCCGGCGTTCCACGATGGTGCCGCCGGCGTTCCACGATGGTCCCGCCGCCCGCTCCGCCGGCCGCCGGAAAATGGCTGGTCACGCCGGTCAGAGTCCACCGAACAGGCGTACAGTCAAAGCACCTGGAGTACTTCGCGCACCGGCTTTCACGCAGGTGTCATTCCTGGCGATTGCCTAAAATCCGGGCTGCCGACGGGCAGTCCGGGGGCAGGTCCCATCATGACCACGACCCGCGACCGGACCGCGCCCCGCGGCCTCGCCGCAGAGCTCCCGGCCCTCCCGGCCCGCTTGTCCCTCACCCCGAAGACCATGCTCGCCGGCCAGCTGGACGGGGCCTGGTGGCCCCATTCCCGCGACCTCGAGGCCGAGCTTCCACCGCTCGCCGCCGCCCTGGAGGAACCCTGGGGGCGCATCACCCGCGTCACCGTGAACCCCATCCGCTGGCCCGCCGTACCGCACACGGTGCCCTCGGACGGGCGCACGCTGCACGTGGCCTGGTTCACCGAACAGGACCCCGACAAGCTCATCCTGCTCTCCTACACCGTGGGGCGCTGGGACCTCCTCGTCATCCCGCCCGAGACCGAGCCCGCCGCCGCGGCCCGGCTGATGGCCGCCGCCGCGATCCCCGGCAGCGACCTCACCGCGAGCGTCCTGATGGCCAACGAAGCCGCCATCGGGCGCGGCATCCGCGACGCCCAGCGCCAGGAAGCCGGCTGGGAGAGCGAAGGCGGGGCCTGCATGTCCCCCTTCGGGAACCCCATGGACCGACGCACCCTGCCACTGCCCGGGAACGGCTGGAGATGAGCCACGTGGAGACCATCGTCCTCATCGCCCTGACCATCCTCGCGACCGGCATCGGAATGCGCCTGATCCACCTGCTCAACGCCCAACACGATGCCCGGATCGAGGCCTACCACTTCAGCGACCCCCTGCCGAGACCTCCCGGTCTGCCGGACGACACCAGTCGTCGAGCCCACCACACGGGTGCCGACCGGTGAGGAACAGACCTTCCTCCGACCGGGGGCAGCGGGCGGGGCGCCACGGCGCCCCCGCTCGCCGGCCTCTCGCCCGCCACGAAGGGAATCACGCCCACGTGAAGTACATCGAGACCCAGACACTGCCGTCACTCGGAAGCGCCGAAGTGCGGATCATCGCGCACACACCCGAAGCCGCCCGAGCAGTCGCGGACGCGCTTCGTCACCGCTTCGCCGCAGCGGAACAGCGCAGCTATCCCGGCCTCGACGGCGACACCCGCCTCCACCTCACCGTGGACACCGCAGCGCCCGCCGGCCCCGCCCGCACCTGGCTGGCAGCCAGCCGGACCCCCGCCGGCACCGGCGCCCACTCCGACGAAACCTGAGAGCCCCGACGGCCCCGGAGCCCACTCCCGCACACGAGAGGACGCGGTCATGGCCACACTGCGCGAACGCAAGACCTACCGCGACCAGGTGCTCCGGGTCCTGTACGAAGCCGTCGAAGGCAATCGCCTCCTCGGTATCACCGGAGCACAGCTGCGGCGCGACCTCGACGTACCGGAACAGGACCTGGCCGCCGCCTGCACCTACCTGGCGGGCGAAGGCCTGATCACCGTCGACTGGGAACCGGGCAACATCCCGGCGATGGTCACCCTCACCCACGAGGGAATCCGGCGCATGGAGTCCGAAGAGGAAGAGCGCGGCTGAATCCCCTTGCACACGCGAAGGGCCTGGCAGGGCGGGTGGCCAGTGCTTCAGGTCGGCGTCCCCGAGGCGGTCACCAGGCCCCACAACGTCAAGCCGACGGGTCCGCGCCCCACCCGTGCTGCGCTGGCCGGAGGCCCTTTCGCGCAGGAGATTTCCCGACGGCACCGATGGCTACGGTATGCAGTCACTCGACTACCCTTCGCTGCAAAGCTCTGGCAAGATCATCGCGCACGCGACCCCGATGAAGGGCTGACCCATGACCAGCGCACCGTCGCCCTGGCGGACGAGGCCGAGCTGACGGCGGAGGAATTGCGTCTGGTCCCACGCAACGACCGGGGCGCAATGCTCTGCACACTGCCCGAGAAGATCCGCGCAGCGCTGGAGGCGAAGCTGACCGAGGCTGACACGAAGGCCATCCGAGTGAGCAGCCGCGAGTACCACGCGGCGGTCCACTACAGCGGTCAGAAGCTCTGGGACGCCGCCAACAAGTGGCTGGACGGCGCGGTCGAGCGTGACATGGCACGGTCGACAAGTTCCCGCCGAACTACGCGTTCACCGACCTCTCCGATCGCTGGGAGGACTGGTACGCACCGTTCGACGGCCCGAACTGGGAGCGGTGCCTGAAGGACCGGGGAACCGCTGAATGGGTCGGGTGGACGTTCGACCCCCGCAGTGGTCTCCACATTCGTTCGGAGTACGTCATCGAGAAGTAGTACCGGTGCTTGCCGCCCCGCCGGTCGATCACAGGCCGGCGGGGGCGCGCCACCACGACGGGCTGGACCGCGAGCGCCTTCGTCGTTGCCGGAGCGGGGTTCAACTAGGCGTGGCGGGTGGAGAGCTCGGTGGGGCGAGTGCGGCCTGGGTGAGTGCGGGCGGCGGTGACGGGAGCGGGTCCGCAGGGCTCTGGGGAAGTTCCGCGGTCATCCACGCGCTCTCCCCGCCGGCCCGCGCGCTGAAGCGGAGCAGGCGGCCGTCGTCGTCGATCCAGTAGCGGGTGTTGCCGAGTTCGGACCGGTCGGCCCCGGCGGTCGGGGCGGCGGGACCGGCAACGACGATGACCGGGGCCTTGGCAACGTGGTCCTGCCTGACCAGGCGCGCGCTGCTACGGGCGAGGAGTTGGGCGTTGTCGGGGCGGTCGGTGCCCAAGTTGAGCAGCAGGAGAAGGGCTGCGTCGAGCGGGGAGCCGTGCGGGGTGAGGCGGTGCGTCTCCCAGCCAGTCGCGGGGGGCCGTTTCGGGAGGCCGCCGGGCCAGTCGGGGCGCGTGGTGACGCTGGTGAAGTTCCACTGGATGAGCTCTCGGGCCGACGACTCGGAGTCTGCGCGGATTTCGGCGTAGCCGAGGTGGCGGCGCCAGTCGATGCGGCCGGTGAGGGTGACGGTCCGGCCCCGGGACGGGATGGTCATGGTGACGTTTCCCGTGCCGCGCCGGTACGTCGCGAAGCGGGCCAGCGCCACGCGGTCGGCCTCCTCGGCGGTGAGGGGCCGGGGGGCGCCGTCCTCGGCGTCGGGCCGTCCCGGTCCGGAGCAGGAGGTCAGGGCGAGCCAGCAGGTCAGCGCGGCTGCCACCGCAGCGCGGACCCGGGTCATCGGCCGTCCCGGCTGTACGCGGCGAGCAAGGTCGCGGCGGGCAGCCGAACGGTCGCCGGGTCGACGGGCTCCGGGCTGCCGGTGGCGGGAGCGGCGGGAGCCGTGGCTGCCTGCGGGCACTGCGGTTGGGCAGGGGGAAGAGGGACATCGAGGAAGGGCAGGCCGACCGGGGCGGGCGGGGTGTGCACTGCCGTCTGGGGGCCTGGGGTGGGTCTGCCCGTACCGGGGCAGTCCATGGTGTCCGCCAGGTCCTCGGGGAGAGTGCGCCCCAGGAGGCCGTCGAAGCAGTTCCCGCTGCCGGGGGCGTGCGCCGAGGCGAGGTATGCGGCGTCGAGGGCGTTGGCGGCGAAGACGTTGCCCGTGGCCCTGTTGTCCATCGGGGGCATGTCCTCGGACGAGGAGAGGATCAGGCCGGCGCGGGGGTGGCCCGTGATGCGGTTGCGCTGGATGGTGTTGCTGCGACCGCCGGCGATGCCCAGGCCGATGCCGAAACCGCCGTCGGCCTGTTCGGGGGTGTCCGGGGCGGCATTGTCGGCGATGAGGTTGCCGACAATGGTCGCACCGGTCTGAGGGGTGAGGGCCTCGAGGTAGTCGGAGCCCACGGTCATCCCGACCCGGTTGCCGGTGAAGCGGTTGCCGACGACCCACAGGGGGCCGCTGGCGTTGGTGTTCTCGTAGCCGACGGCGTTGCGCTCGGCGATGTTGCCGCGGACCAGGATCTCGCAGGGCTTGCACTGGCCGACGTACAGGCCGGAATCGGCGCTTCCGGAGGCGTAGTTGTGCTCGATGGTGCCGCGGCGGGCGTTGAAGGCGTAGATGCCGTAGAGGCCGTTGTTGGCGGCGGTGACGTAGCGGACGCGAAAGCCGTTCAGGGGAGGGTTCGCCGCCGGGTCGAGGCGGTCATAGCCGTCGCTGCCGCGGCCGATGCCTTCGCCTCCGTTCTGCAGCCCGGTGACGAGGACGCCGTTCTGGAGGTGGCTGCGGACGGTGAGGTTCTCCACGGTCACGCCGGGGGCGGTGACCACGACGCCGTTGCCGCGCCGGCCTTCGCCGTCGATGACGACACGGTTGCGGTCGGTGCCGCGCAGCGTGACCTGTCCGGTACGGATGTGGACGGTCTCGCGGTAGCGGCCCGGGGAGACCAGGACCAGATCGTGGGGGCGTGCCCGCTCCAGGGCGGCGGTGATGGTCGGCGCCTCGGTGGGGACACGGATCGTGGCCGGGGCGCGGGGGGCATCGTCGGCGGGCCCGGCTGCGCGCGGACTGCAGGCGGCCGTCGCGGCGCATGCCAACAGCACGGCAAGGAAGCGGAGTCGCAGGTGGGGAGCGGACACGGCGTGACGTCCTCATCCGGGCAGGCGGGGCCGGCCGCAGCGGACCGGCGGCCGATCAGTCGTGCGTAGAGTACTCACATGACCACGCAGAGTGACAACCCTTCGGTGGTTCGACGTGCGTTGCTGGGCGCGCTACCGGCCGTCGTCTCACTGAGCGGGTGCCGGTCCGGCGCCCCGACGCCCCCCGCCTTTGGTCCGCGACCGGCAGACGGGCAGCCGCCCGGCGCGGTGTTGGCCTCGGGCCCGCGCCAGGCCGGGGTCGACCGCCCGGTGCAACCGCAGACCCACGCCGTGGTGTCGGTGTACGACCTCCCCCGGGAAGCCGACCCCGCCCGGGTGGCCGCACGCCTGGGCGAAGCCGTCCTGGAGCTGACCGGGAAGCCCCGGATCGCCCTCGGGCTGGAGGCCGGGGACCTGACCGTGACGGTCGGCGCGGGACCGCGACTCCTCGCCCTCGCCCGTCAGGACGTGGCCGGCGGGCTGGAGTTGCCAGCCTTCGCCGGCGAGGAGCGGACCGCGCGGGCATGGGGTGGCGACCTGCTGGTGCAGACGTGTGCGAGCGACCCCGTAGCCGCGGTTCTCGCCGATACGCGCCTGAGTGCCCAACTGACCTCCGCGGGCGCCTCGCAGCGCTGGTCGCAGACCGGATTCCGGCCGCCGGGCGCAGGAGCGGTCCGCAATCTGCTGGGCTTCCCGGACGGCATCGAGAACCCCGGCACCCGCGCCGACTTGGAGCGGGAGGTGTGGCTGCCCGAGCCCGCCCCGTTGGCCGACGCCACGATCGCCGTCGTACGGAGGCTGCGCATCGACGTACCCGAGTTCCTCGCCCAGTCCCCGGCCCGGCAGGAGGAGGTGATCGGGCGGCGCAAGGCAGATGGCGCACCACTGAGCGGCGGGGCTCCGGCCGATCGGCTCGATCTGGCGGCGAAGTCGGCGCGCGGCCGCTACCTGGTGCCTGCCATGGCGCACGCACGGCGGGCCAATCCGAACGCCACGGGCAGCGGCCGGATGCTGCGCCGGGGTTACAGCTACCGCAACGGCCCCGTGGACCAAGGGCTGCTGTTCGTCGGCTTCCAGCGGCGGTTGCGCACGTTCACCGCCACCCAGCGGCGCCTGGACGACGGCGACGACCTGATGCGTTTCGTCACGGCCACCGCGTCCGGGGCTTTCCTCATCCTTCCGGGCTTCAGCCCCGAAAAGCCCCTCGGCAGTAGCGTTTTCGCAGGTCACCGCTGAATCCGTTCTGCACATCTCACCCCGTCCAGCGGCAAGTCACTCAAAAGTGCGAATCTGCCGACGGGGCCTATCGGGAAAGATCAACACCCCAAGATCATGGTCACGCAACGTGTTCATCACGACTGTGTGTGACATGGAGGAAGAGCTGTGAAAGCCCTGAGGAAGGCCATGGTGGCGCTGGCCGCCGGTCTTGCCCTGACCACCGGAGTCCTACAGCAACCCGCGGCCGGAGCGGACCCGGCGGACGGCACGGCCCGCATCAAAGTCATCCGCGACTCCAACACCAACGGCCGCCACGATCCCGCCTCCGAGCTCCCGGCAGCCGGCATCACCGTCGAGCTGACCGACTACGAGGGCAACGTGGTCACCGCGGTCACCGGCCCCGACGGATACGCGGTCTTCCCGCCCAACACCGTCCTCACCGGCGGCAAGTACTACGTACGCATGAAGATGCCCAACGGCTCCTTCCTCCAGCCCACCTTCGGCGCCGCGGGCGGCCTCGCGTCGAACGCCGCCATCATCGACGTGCTCGACGGAGACGCCGAACTGACCATGGGCGTGCGCAACCCGGATGACTGGTGCGAGGACGACGCCCGTCTGAGTACGGTCTGCCAGGTCGCCGCCACCAAGTCCGGTGGCGTCCGCACCACGGTCACCTTCCCGTTCCGCGAACGCGGTGACAGCAACCCCGGCAACACCACCGCCCTCGCCACCCGCACCGACACCGGCAACACCTACGGTGTGGCCTACCACAAGCAGCAGCGCCGCATCTTCACCGGCGCCCACGCCAAACGGCACACCGTCTACGGCCCCTCGGGGCAGGGCGCCATCTACGTCACCCCCCGGGACGGCGGAGCCACCACCCTCTTCACCACCGTCCCGAACGCCGGCACCACCGCGCACCAGGACTCGGTCCGCTTCGACGGCCCCTTCGTGGGCGTCGTCGGCAAGGAATCGCTCGGCGACATCGACATCTCCGAGGACAACCGCCAGCTGTTCGCCGTCAACCTGGCCGACCGCAGGCTGTACACGTACAACGCCACCCAGCCGACGGCCGCCGCGCCGTTGACGTCCGTGGCCATCCCCAACCCGGGCTGCCAGGCGGCCGGCGACTGGCGGCCCTTCGGCCTCGGCGTGCGCGACGGGGTCGTCTACGTCGGCGGCGTCTGCTCCGCGGAGTCCTCCCAAGCCGCCGCCAACCTCAGGGCGGTCGTGTGGACGTACAACCCCGTCACCGCGACCTTCGCCCCCGCGCCGATCCTCCAGCAGCCGCTCACCTTCCCCCGCGGCGAGGTCAACGTCGGCGTCCCCGGCTTCAACCGCTGGTTCCCGTGGACGGCCGGCGCCTCCACCTTCCCCCAGCAGCTCGTCGCCCACCCCGAGCCCGAGCTCAGTGACATCGCCATCGAGAGCAACGGCGACATGGTCCTCGGCTTCCGCGACCGGTTCGCGGACATGGGCGGGCACGAAATGCCCAACGCCAACCCCTCCTACACCAACAGCGGCATCACCGACTCCGGCGGCGACCTCAACCGCGCCTGCCGTAAGCCCAACGGCACCTTCGAGTGGGAGGGCACGGGCGCCTGCCCGAACAACGCCCCCACGCGCCCCAACGGCGGCCAGCCCGCCAACGTCGTCGAGTTCTACCCCGGCGACTTCGTGCCCAACGCCCACTTGGAGACCGCCCAGGGCGCCATCGGCCTCCACCTCCGCGAGCAGCGGATCGCCTCCACCGCCATGGACCCGGCCAGTCAGTTCTTCACCGGCGGCACCGCCTACTTCGACCGCCTGACCGGAAGCCGCGGCGCCAACCCCGGCGAACAGGGCTTCACCCTCCAGAAGCTCAACGACCCGCTCGACGGCGGCTTCGGCAAGGCCAACGGCCTCGGCGACCTCGAAGTCCTCTGCGACGAGCCGGCCGTCCAGATCGGCAGCCGCGTCTGGTACGACCGCAACAAGGGCGGCGCCCAGAGCGTCGACGACGACGAGCCCGGCATCCCCGGAGTCACCGTCCAGCTCCTGGCCGAGGACGGCAGCCTGCTGGCCACCGTACGCACCGGCGCCGACGGCGCCTACTACTTCGGCCCCGAGCACGGCGTCCGCCCCAACACCAAGTACAAGGTCCGCTTCGACAAGTCCACCGCCGACACGAGCGTGATCAACTCCCGTCGCCCGCCTGCCGCGAGCGGCCTGGTCTGGTCGCCGGTGCAAGCCGTCGGAGCCCCGGGTGACCTCAACTCCGACGCCGTCCCCGACACCGCGCCCACCGGCCAGTTCGCCACCACCGAAGTGACCACCGGCGCACCCGGCACCGTCGACCACACCGTCGACGCCGGTCTCTTCATCAACCGCCTCTGACGTACTAGCGCGGGTTCGATTCCCGTCATTCGCTCCGCCAAGAGGGCCCAGGTCACAGATCTGGGCCCTCTTCGTTGGACGAAACGTTGGTGCACCGGATCCTCGTCGACCACATCGGCGAGCTGACGGCTCGCACCGGGAAGATGCTGACCAGCGTTGCGGACGCCGACGGTGGCGCGACGTCCTTCGGGGACAAGGACCTGTTCTACTTCGACGGCGTCCCCGGCGATCTGAGGGTCATGCCCTACAGCGACGGGCAGCAGATGACCGTCAAGGTGATCGGCACCAACGAGGCGCGGACCGAGGTCCCCGACAAGATCTCCGTGGGCAAGTGCCTGCTCATCCATCCCCGGGACCACTACGTGATGGGCGTCCTCGACGTGGCCGCGCTGTCGAGCCTGCGCACAGCCGTCGGGATCCTCCTGGGCCGGCAGGCCTCCAGCCCAGGTGAGGCGCCGGCTCCGCGGCTGGGCATCGTCGGAGCCGGCCGCGTCGGGTTCTACACCGCCCTCGCCTTCCAGCGCGCCGGGCTGATCGACAGCTGCGCGGCCTTCGACCCGGGGCCCGGGGCGGTCGAGCGGATGCTGGAGCTGTGCCGGCTGGAGTCAGGGCCCGCCGTCGTGCCGTGCTCCTCGCTCACGGAGCTGCTCGCCCGCTGTGACAGCGTCGTCCTGGCGACCGACGCCCGCCGGCCGGTGCTCGGCGGCGCCGACATCGATGCGTACGGTCTGCGCTTCGTCGCCAGCGTCGGTGCCGACGCCGACAACCTCCGCGAGCTCGCCGACGACGTTCCCGGCGCCCCCGTTTCCTTCCTCGTCGGCAGCCCGCTGTGCTTCTGCCTCGGCGACCTCAAGCGCTGGCAGCAGCGCGACCTGCTGCAGCCGGACGGGGTCACCTACCTGCACCAGGCACTGGCCGCGCCGCGGGGCACCGCCGGCCCGACCTGCTACATCTCCACCGGATTCCCGATGCTGGACCATGCCGCGGCGACATTCGCGTACGAGATCGCCACCGCCCACGGGCTGGGCCGGCCCCTCGCCCCCACACCGCGGACCGCTCGCTGAGCGGCGCGTACCTCGCTGCTTCCCCTCCTCGCTGCTTTCCTTCCTCGCTGCTTCCCCTCCTCGCCGATTCCCGGAGCACCAGCACGATGACACCACGCACCCCCGCCGCTCCCCTGCTCGACCGCGGCCAGGTCATCACCCACAAGAACGTCAAGTACGCACTCAGTGCACGCGACACCTTCGAGGCCGAAGTCGAACCAGCAGAGGTCTTCGAGGTCGACACCGAACTCAACATCGGCGGACACCTGATCACCCACCCCGACGACCGGCTCACCGAGGCCGACATCAACGTCCCCTACGGCAATCCCGCCACCGGCCCTCCTCGGCCCGACCGCGCAAGCCCACTGAACCCAGATGGTCAACCCGCACGACACGTACATCTACAAGATCGACAAGCGCTGCCTGCCCGAGCCCCGCCATTGACCCGCCATTGACCGCCAGGTTCGGAACGTCCCGGAGGGTCGCGCTTGCGGTATGGCGCCGGACAGAGCAGAAGCAACATCAGAATGAGGCGCCCGTGGTCCGGGCTGACCGTCCACCCGTCCCCGACGCGGTGTGCGTAGGGGACGGGACCGGCGGCGGGTGCGGGTCAGCTGCCGAGTCCGGTGATCCAGCGGGCGATGCGCGCATCCGCCTCGTCGGGGGCTTTGATGTGACCCCCGTAGCGGTATTCGACGTATTCCGCCGACGGGTGCGCCGTGCGCCAGGCCTGGGCGGCCGTGGGCGGGGTCACCGGATCCTCGGCGTTGGCCGCCACGAGGAGGCGGGGCATGTCCGCCGGCTTCGGCAGGTTCCAGTTGGTCCCGTCGACCGGGGCCGCAGCCGAGCACGGGTAGTGCATGCGCGTCAGCGCGGCGGCGAGCGGCTTGTCCGCGGGGGCACCCGTGCCGTGTCCCCAGCCGGGATAGGCAGGGCAGACGTTGGCCAGGTAGCCGACGAACTCGCCGAGCACCTGCCCGTCTCCATACCGTCGGGTGAAGTGGAAGCTGCCCTTGTCCAGGAGGTCCTGGTCGGCGTCGGAAAACTTCGGCCAGGCGGCCATCAGGCCCTTGAGCCGGGCCGCGTTCCCCTCCAAGTCGGCCGACAGGGACAGCAGACCCGTCATTCGGGCGTAGTCGTCGGCGTTCGGGCCCGTCGGACGCTTGGCACCCGCGCCCATGTCCACGAGGAGGGCGTGCAGCCGCTGCGTGCAGGCGGCTGCCGCTGCCGGGTCGGACGGCGGGGCCGATCCGCATTCCGTGAGGGGCAGCAGGCCCTTCTCCACTGCTGCCGCCCGGTCGCCGAGCAGCGCCGGGGCGGTCGTTCCCGGGGGCGGAGCGGGGGCGTCCAGGACGGCCCAGCCGTGGTTGCGTGCCAGTTCGGTGAACACGCCGGTGGCGCGTACCGCTCCGAACGACTGCGCGTAGACCCCCCGGAACACACCTTCCTTGGCTTGGAGTTCGCGGAAGGATTCGGCGTACTCACGAGGATCGAGGCGGAACTCCTCCAGTGGACAATCCCGCTGGTACCGCCGCGACCAGTCGTCACGCCGTTCGTCGCTGATGGCATCGCCGGCAGCGATCTCCTCGACCGTCTTCAGGCAGGTCTCCAGGACGGTGTTCGTGACCCACGGCTCGACCAGAGCGACCACGGTGCTGCCGTGCAGCCAGGCCGGAAGGGACCGGCGGGCCGTCGCCGCGTCCAGGGGTCGGATACCGGGGCCGCCGGCGTCCCACAGCACCGGCTCACCGGCGGCAGTTGCGGGCGCCGCGGGGGCGGTGCTCTGCCTGGGGGCTTCGACCGGCGGATAGACGACTGCCCAGACGCCCGTCGACAGCCGGTGGCAGCGCAGACTCTCTGTCGCCTTCTCGGGGCAGATCTCCGGGGCCCGCTCGGCTGCCTGCTCCACCCGGCCGGCGTCCCGGTTCTGGGTGGATCGGTCGGACAGCACGAGATCGGCGACCAGGAGTACGGCGAGGGCCGCCACGCCGATGACCCGGCGGGCGGCCTTCGCACTCATGCGGCTCCGCATCAGCCCGAGCACGTCTTTCCGGTGTCGTAGGCGTCGCAGGTCCAGTCGTCGGCGTTGAAGGAGAAGACGACGCGCTGGAAGTCGGTCATGGAACCGGCGGTGCCCTGCTTCACCTTGATGGACAGTGTGTAGGCGGCCTCACGGTCCCCGCCACCCAGGTAGATTCCCTGGTTCATGGTGATGTGGTAGCTGCCGGGCTTCGAGAAGTTCTCTTCATCATTCCCCCAGGTCACTTCATGCTTGCTCCCGCCAGGTCGCGGCGGTGCATGAGCCGGGAACCTAACAGTCGACAATGATCATGTTCACGCCGAAAGCGGACCTTCAGTGCGTCTTCGACCTGCGGCGATGCGTGATCGTGACGCGACCTTGAGGCTCATCTGAGGAAACACCCAGGCGGCGAGGGCGTGCCCGGCGTCCCAGCAGGAAGACACGGCCGAGCAAGCGCCGCACGAATTCCGCCCTGCCCCCTCACCCGAGCCGACCGACAAGGCGACCCCGGAGCCGCCTCGGTGTCGAGGGTGGCCGAGTACCCGTGCAGCACTGCCGGGGCGACACGGATCCCTGCGCCTCCGAGGCCGGTACAGCCACTCAATGCTCGGCGAACGGGGCGTCCCGACCTCGTTCGTGGCTCCCGTGGGGAGTTGGGGTGGAGGGGGAGTGGACAGTCCGTGTCCCCCTTTCGTTCGGCGCGAGGGGGGTTGCAGAGCCGGACGGCACTCATCCTATGATCACAATCTGCCGACACGGGGGGGGCGCCATGGCCGCGGATTCTGCTCAGGAGTGGGGGCGTGTGCCTGCGGGCGGCGCGGACCAGCAGGTGCGTACGCAGCTGAACGGCATCCCGCCGGAGCCGTCAGGACCGGGCGGCGGGAAACCGGACTTCGCCTCGACGCCGGAGCAGAAGAAGGCGGCGGCGGGCACCATCGAGAACGAGCTGGAGCCCAACACCAAGAAGGCCGCGGAGCACGCGGACGACTCCACCAGCTCCGCGCACAAGGGCTTCGGCGGCTGGGAGACCGCCGCCGGCCTGAAGACGGTCGCGGACACGTGGGACCAGCAAGTGAGAACCCTGATGGGCCGTCTGGCAGCCGAGAAGAACGCGCTGCGCGGCGCCTCGGGTCTCTTCGTACGCAATGACACCGGCGTGGGCAACCAGCTTCTGTCCCAGTCCAAACTGAACAACCTGTAGGGGCTGCGGTGCTGACCTACCACGAAGTCATGACCACGGACCTGGGCCTGCTGACGACGGCCGCCTCCAAGTGGGAGGCAATGGCCGGCGAGTTGAACAAGGTCGAGATCCGCTACGGCGACACCGTCCAGAAGATCACCATGGGCCCGGGCTGGGCCGGCGTGAGCGCCGGCGCCGCCCAGACGAAATTCGCGGCCACCCGGTACGAGTACGCCGCGGCCCAGAGCCAGGCCAAGGCGATCGCGAGCCTGCTGCGGGACGCCCACGACATGTTCACCGATCTCAAGCAGAAGCTCGAGAGCGCTCGCGACGACGCGATAGCCGCCGGCATGACCGTGTCCGAGCAGGGGCGGATCGGCTTCGACTACTCCAGGCTCACACCCGCCGAGCGCAGCGCGTACCACCACGATCCCGACGGTCAGACCATCATTCGCGAATCTGTCGCGACATGGCAGCAGCACATCGACGACCGCGTGAAGGCCGTCTCCGAGGCCGACCAGACCGTCAAGACCGCCTTGAGCGCCGCCGTTGTGGACAGCAACAAGGACGCCTTCGGCAAGGGCGACGACGCCACCTTCAACGGGTTCAACGCCCACCCCGAGGGGGACCTGGCGAAGGCCGGGGCAGCAAAGGCGGACGAGGCCGCGACGAAGACCGACGGATGGACGTCCGAGGGCACGGCCTCGGCGAAGGGACCCGGCGCCGAGTTCAAGGTCACCGGCCCCAAGTACGGCAAGGAGGGCTCGGTCAAGGCCGCCGCCGACCTCTTCCACGTCAACGCCGAAGGGTCGACGACCAACGGGGACTGGAAGCTCTCCGGGGTCGCAGACGCCTACGGAGGCGCCCGGGCCACCGCGAACTTCGGTTTCACCGACGCGGGCCTCAATGCCAAGGCCGAGGCGTCCGTGGGACTCCGCGGGCTCGCCGAGGGGCGGGCCGAGTACGGTCCCTACGCCGGCGTCTACGGGCGGGCCGAGGGCTTCGCCGGCGCAGAGGCGAGCGCCGGCCTCAAGGCGGGCAAGGACGGCGTCGTCGTCAACGCGAAGGCGTTCGCCGGGGCGAAGGCCTCCGTCGCCGGAGGCGGCGAGGTCGCCGGCATCGGCTTCGGCGCCACGGCCGAGGGGTGGGCCGGTCCTGGCGCGGAGGCCAAATGGGGCTTCGAGAAGAACGACGACGGCGTGTACAAGGTCGGCGGCAAGGTAGGACTCTCCCCCGCCCTGGGCGGATCCGTAGGTCTCGAGTTCACGGTCGACCCGGACAAGGTGTCCAAGAGCGTCGGCGACGCGGCCGAGGCGGTGGGCGACGTGGTCGGGGACGGAGTCGACGCGCTCGGCAATGCCGCCGGCTCGGTCAAGGACACCGTCGGCGGCTGGGTCTTCTGATGTACTTCCCTGCGTAAGGAGGGCCCACGATGCCCATGACACTGCCGATACCGATCGAGTTCCGCCTACCGGACGGCTGGCTCCCGGCGGCGCCCCCGGACGGCGTCGACGTCCCCGGGGTGGCCTTCGCCGCAGTGCATCCACACCCGGACCGCGGGTTCACCGCCAACATCACCGTCGCCGGCGAGGTCCCGCAGGATTCGGCGACCCTGGCCGAACTCGCCGACGAGTCGGCGCAGCGCCTGCGCGAGGCCGTCCGGCCGGTCGTGGTGGCCCACCGCCGCGAGGTCGGGTCCGCGGACGCGCCCGCCCTGACCCAGCGGCTGATCTTCTCGGCCGTCGTCGGCGACATGCGGCACGACCTCGTCCAGTCGCAGGTGTTCCTGAGCTTCTCGGATGTCCGGGACCCGCGCAGGCGGGCGGTGATCCGGCTGGCCCTGACCGCCACGGCGGCCCAGCACGACGAGGTCCTGGGGGACTTCCAGGAGTTCGTGCGCACGGTTCGCCCGGACACCGGGGCGGGAGCGTAGCCATGGGCCTCCTGGACCACTACTTCGGCACCCGGCGCCCCGACGAGGGTGTCGCACCGCGTACGCCCCTGGAGGTCCGGTCGGCGCTCCTGGCGCTCAACGGGCCGGGCGTCCCCTTCGCCGTACGCAACGGGACCCCGAAGGAGGGCGACCTGGTGGCCGAGTGCCGGCTCCCGGAGCTGCGCGTGCGGCTCTGGACCCGAATGCGCCTGGACGCGGCGAAGCACGAGGTGCGGGCCATCGACGAGCAGTGGGAGGTCTCGCTGAGCGAGCACGTCCTCGGGCAGCGCTCCCGCGGGCCGGCGAACGCGGTGTACCGGGTATGGGGGAAGGAGACGGGGCCCGACGGGCGCGAGCGCCGGGTCGAGACGCTCCGCTTCGAGACCCGGGAGATGAAGGACCCCCTGCGCCAGGCGGTCCTCGACGCGGGCTGGACCTGGCACGGAGTGCTGTTCCGGCTCTGACCGGTCATGGCCGGTCAACCAGCCGGGATCGGAGGGGCCGTCCGCCCGCCAGGCCAGAGCGACCCGGCCGCGTAGCGGCGGCTCGGTGATCTCCAGTGTCCGCAGCCCGAGGGCCGACGCCGCGCCCGCGGGGAGAGCCGGAACCACCGCCACGCCGAGACCGCGGGCGGCGAGCTGCGCAAGGAACAACGGAGCGGCTGCCTCGAAGGCGATGCGGGGCTGGAACCCGGCCTGCGCGCACGCGCGGTCGAGTACCCCGCGCAGCCCTGTGCCGCGCGGCAGGCTGCCGATCGGCGGTCCGGCTACCGCCGCGCGCCTCGTGGGCCCCCGATGCGCGCCTACCTCTGGTCACCGCTTGCGCCGGGCGAGGAGTTCGCCCCCCATCCGGTCAGTGGCCGTGGGCGAACCGCCGAGACGGTGGACGAGTACCCAGCGGCCGTCGGTGAGCACACCCGCGAACACGGAGGCGCCGCGTGTGGCCCCGTTGTGCCAGGTCACTCCGCCGGTCCGTTGCCAGGAGGGGGCCGGCTCACCGAGAACCCGGTCGACGAGCAGTCCGGCGACCAGCCGGGCGGCGGCCGTGGGAGTGGCCCACAGGCCCCCGGCCGGGAGGATGGCCCCCGACATCGTCCACGGCTTGACCGGGCGTCCCCAGCGGCTGGTCGCCAGCAGCCGTCCTTCGTCCGGCGGGTACGCCGTCATCTCCCCGACGCCCAGGGGATCGAGGACGAGGTCGCGGACCAGTTCCTCGTAGGACAGCCCCGCCGCCGCGCAGAGCGCGGCCCCCAGCACCGCGTATCCGAGGTTCGAGTACTCCTCTTCCTGTCCCGCCGGTGCGGTGACGACGCGGTCGAGATCGCGCAGTACGGAGACGAGCGCGGGCTGGTCGAAGGAGCGGTACGGGTCCCGGCCCCGTACGTGCGGCGGCAGCCGGGGCAGGCCCGAGGTGTGGTCGGCAAGGTTGCGCAGGGTGATGCCGGTGCCCGGCACGGCCGGGAGCCACCGCTCCACCGGGTCGTCGAGGCCCAGGACCCCCTCGTGCACCAGGCGCACGAGGACGGTGCCGGTCACGACCTTGGTCAGCGATCCGATCTGCACGTACCGGGTGGCGTCGTGACCGTGGGTGGCTCGCGCCTCGTGATCGCTGCCGACCACGAAGGTGGGTGTGCGGGACATGACGGTCTCTCCTTCAGGGGCGGGGTACGGGTACCGCGCATGCTCCCGTACTGCCGGGCATGCGGCGTCGGTTACCGGCCACCGTCCGGTACGAGCCGCGCGCACCGCCGTACGCCGGGGAGGCACAGCACGGCGACAGCCAGGCGGCTAAGCCGTTCGGGCCTCGGCCTCGGCCAGGGGGGCGGGGTCGATCGTGCGGTGCTTGACGAGCAGCACGACGATGAGGGCGACCTGGAGGAGGATGACGAGGACCATGCCCGGGGATGCCTGGGGTTCGTCGCCGACGAGGTGGGAGACCAGGCTGGTGTCCCAGAGGCCGTGGACGAGCATCGGCAGCAGGATGGGGCCGCCGACGCGCAGGCACAGGTAGAAGAAGTAGCCCGAGGTGGAGACCACGAGGGCCTGTACGAGGGCCTGGGGGCGCTGGGTGCGCTGGCGTCGTCGTCTTGTACCCGGAACTCCCCGTCCGCCGCCTCGATCTTGCGGATGCCCGGGGGGCGTCGACGGCGGCCGGTTGCGGCCGCAGGCGCCGGACCGGATCCTCGGTCTCGGCCCCCAGCAGTTCGGCCGCGGAGGGTTCGAAGTCCTCTACCCCGTCGGCCAGTTCGGTGCGTGGCAGCCCGATGAGGTTCTCGAAGGTGACGGCACCGTGTTCTTGGTGCAGCGCCGCCACCCGCTCGGCGGTCACGTGTCACGGCCGGTGGGCGACCGGGCGCTGCCAGACGTGGGGCGGCACACCGCTGCGGGGCAGCAGCGTGATCGGGCCGGTGTGCCCGCGTGCGGCGAGCGACACGACGATGTCGACCGCCGTCGGGCCGCTCCCGGTGACCGCGATGCTGCTGTCGGGCGGGACCCGGTCGAGCGTGCGTGCGTGCCAGGGGTACGGGTCGTCCACGACACCGGAGGCGCCGGCGAGATCGCAGCGGCGCTGTTCAACGGTCGAGGTCCCGGATGCGGCTTCGGGGGCTGTGGTTGATCCTGGCAGTGCGAGAGACCCCGCCCGAGGGAAGGACGCCCCATGTCCATGATGGACAAGCTCAAGCAGATGCTGAAGGGCCACGAGGCCCAGGCCGGCCAGGGCATCGACAAAGCCGGCGACTTCGTCGACGAGAAGACCCAGGGAAAGTACAGCTCCCAGGTGGACACCGCCCAGGAGAAGCTCAAGCAGCAACTGGGCTCGGATCCCGACCAGGGCAAGCCGCCGCAGTCCTGACCTGAACCACGGCGCCGCCCCGTCGGAGCGCCGACTGGTGTGGCGGTCGGTTCAGTCGTCGCAGCAGGCGCAGCCGGGGCGGCAGCCGCAGGGGTCCGTGGTGGCAGTGACGGATGGTGCGGCCGTTGCCGCGGGTGTGGCGCAGCAGCCCTTGCCCTGCCAGGCGTCGCGGCCTTCCTTGAGAGCGATGGCGGCGATGACGAGGGCGGCGAGCGGGTCGGCCCACGTCCAGCCGAGGGTGGCGTTGAGGACCAGGCCCACGAGGAGGACGGCGGACAGGTACGTGCAGAGCAAGGTTTACTTGGAGTCGGCGACCGCGCTGGCGGAGCCGAGCTCGCGGCCGGCCTTGCGCTGGGCCGCGGACAGGAACGGCATCACCGCGAGGGAGAGCGCGGCGATGACGATGCCGGGGACCGAGGCCTGCGCTTCGCCGGTTCCGGTGAGTGCGCGGACGGCGTCGAAGGTGACGTAGGCGGCGAGGGCGAAGAACGAGACCGCGATGATCCGCAGGGTCCGCTTCTCGCGGGCGTCCCGTACCGCGTGGTCGCGGGCGGAGAACTGCCAGGCGACGGCGGTGGCGGAGGACACTTCGATGACGGAGTCGAGGCCGAAGCCGATCAGGGCGGTGGAGGAGGCGAGCGTCCCGGCGGTGAGCGCGACGGCCGCCTCGATGACGTTGTAGGTGATCGTCGCGGCGACGAGGAGACGTATTCGCTTCGCGAGCGCGTCGCGGCGGGCCGGCGAGGGCCCGATGGATATGGAGGCCATCAGCAGCAGTCCTTCGTCTCCGCGTCCGGGCAGGTCTTGTCGTTCTCGACGGCCACGACGGCGGAGCGCAGGTCGTCGAGGGCGTGGCCGAGGCGTGCGTCGGCAAGCTCGTAGCGCGTGCGGCGCCCGTCCGGGACGGCGACGACCAGGCCGCAGTCACGCAGGCAGGCCAGGTGGTTGGACAGACGGGTCCGGGAGACGCCGATCGCGTCGGCGAGGTCGGAGGGGTAGGCCGGCGCCTCGCGCAGCGCGAGGAGGATGCGGCAGCGGATCGGGTCGGCGAGCGCGCGGCCGAAGCGGGCCAGCACCTCGATGTCAGGGGCGACGGTGAGCACGCTTCGACAGTACAGCGAATGCTGAATTCACGAAACTATGGACTCCTCTGCCGCCGGCGGGCATCCTGCCCGGGTAACCGGGCGGCGGATCAGGGGGCGACGTACGTGGAGTCGGTGGTCGTGGGCGGGGTGCGGATCGCGTACGAGCGGAGGGGGCGGGGCCGGCCCGTCGTCCTGTCGGGCGGGACGGGGATGCCGCCGGTGACGTGGGAGTTGTGCGGACTGCGCGACGAGTTGGTCGCGGCGGGGTTCGAGGTGGTGACCTACGCGGCGCGGGGCGTGGCGCCGTCGGACGCGCCGCCGGCGCCGTACGCGATGGCCGATCTGGCCGGTGACCTCGCGGGGCTGATGGACCACCTGGGCATCGCCGGCGCGGCGGTGGTCGGGTACTCGCTGGGCAGTTTCACCGCGGAACTCCTCGCCCGCACGCGGCCGGACCTGGTCGGCTCGCTGGTGCTCATGGGCGGGGCCGGGCCGCTGCGGGGGCTGCTCGACGCGGTGGTGGAGGCGGAGGCGGAGCTGGTCGGGTTGCTGGGGCACCTGCCGCCCGCGTACGCGGCGCTGCAGACGCTGCTGAGCACGCTGCCGCCACTGGTGCTGCGCGACGACGCCGAGCAGGTGGCCGTCTGGCGGGAGCTGCTGGGCGGTCAGGAGTCGGTGTGGACCTCCCACGACGGGGAGGCGGGCCAGGCCGCCGCGTCGTGGGGGTGGCTGCGCGACCCGGACCGGATGGCGGCGCTCGCCGGGATCCGGGTGCCGGCGCTGGTGGTGGCGTTCGAGCACGACCTGTACTTCCCGCCGCACACGGGCCGCACGGCGGCCGGCGCCCTGCCGGACGGGCGGTTCGCGGAGGTGGCCGGGGCCGCTCACGGCGGGCTGCTGACCCATCCGGAGGAGACCTCCGGCATCGTGACGCGGTTCCTCACCGCGCGGTGACCGCAGCCTCCGCCGGGAAACCCGTGGTGAGTGATCGCGTCGTCAGTGGCTGCGGGGCGCGTACATGATCACGGCCATGCCGGCGAGGCAGACCAGGGCGCCGATGACGTCGTAGCGGTCGGGGCGGTAGCCGTCGGCGACCATGCCCCAGGCGATGGATCCGGCGACGAAGATCCCGCCGTAGGCGGCGAGGACGCGGCCGAAGTCGTCGTCGGACTGGAAGGTGGCCACGACCCCGTACAGGCCGAGCGCGATGACGCCGGCGCCGATCCAGATCCAGCCCTTGTGCTCGCGGATGCCCTGCCAGACGAGCCAGGCCCCGCCGATCTCGAAGAGGGCGGCGACGGCGAACAGGGCGAGGGAACGAGCGACGGTCATACCGGGACCCTAGCGGCGGCCCGCGCCGGGCCTTCTACGGTCCGCCGGCTGCCCGGCAGCCGTATGCGTCGCCCTCCCCCGGGCCCTCCCCCGAGCCCTCGGCCGCGCAGGAGCAGCTACGGCAGCGCTGCCCGGGCCACCAGGGCGTCCAGGACCGACTCGTGCTCGGGCCCGACCTCGATGTCCAGCCCGATCACGTCCTCGCCGGGGCTGACCGTGAAGGCGAAGAAGGAGCAGCAGCCGCTCTCCCGCTCCAGCAGGTCACGTACGGCCTCCTCGACGTCGGGGCCCGCGGCCAGGGAAAGGCTCAGGCGCAGCGCCGGGCGGGACAGCGAGGTCATCCGCTCGGCCAGCAGCGTGTCCCACTCCGCGACCCGCAGCGGCCTCTCCTCGGTCGGCAGCGTGCAGGACTGCGGCACCCACACCAGATCGCCCATCGCCGTCTCCCGTCCTCGCGACTCCTCCCGATGCCGTGAAGGTGGCCGGGAGGCGGGTGCAGCACCCCATCCGGGCCCTCCACCTTCCGTGCCCGGCTTCTTTCCGCCCGGCCCGTCGCCAAACCCGCGTCACAGTTCGGCGAGCCGGTGGACGGCTGCGGTCAGGGAACGGCCGCGCGGGGCGCCGGCCCACGGGTCTGCCTTCAGGAGGCCCTCCGCGTCGGCGATGGTCCAGCGGCGCGCGTGCAGGTCCGGGTCGTCGAGGTCGTCCCAGCTCAGTGGCGCTGCGACGGGGCTCCGGGCCGGGCCCGGACGGCGTAGGGCGCGACGGCGGTCTGCGCGTACGCGTTGCGCTGGACGTCCAGGTAGAGCCGGTCCCCGCGGGCCTGTTTGCGTGGCGCGGTGGTGAGCCGGTCGGGATGCCGGGTGACGAGCAGGTCGGCGAGGTCGTGTGCGAAGGCGCGTACGTCGTCGAAGGACGCGCCCCGGTCCAGCGCCACGATGACGTGGACGCCGCGCGAGCCCGTGGTCATCGGCAGCGAGGGCAGTCGCAGCTCGTCCAGCAGCTCGTGCAGCCACCGGGCTGCTTCCCGTACGGGGGGAAATGGCCCGGGATCTCCTTCTGGAGGAAGCCCTGGCCGTCGACGCCGTCCGGATGGCGCTCCAGCATCAGCGGGCGCGCCCGCAGGTGGGGCACCATCCGGCGGGCCACCGTGCGGTAGTAGGCGACGAGGTCGGCCTTGGTGATGCCGTCCCCCGGGAACAGGACCTTCTCCGGGCGGCTGACCTTGATGGTGCGGCTGCCCGCCCGGATGCTGTTCGTCGTGGGCATCGTTTCCTCCCGGCGGGGCGTTCGGCGTTCGGCGGAGCAGGTCCTGCTGCGGCTCGGGCGGCCGGGCGGTCGGGCGGCCGGTCCAGGAGGCTGTTCACGGCTGCCCGCCGGCTGCCTCGGCCATCTGCCTCAGGGTGCGCCGGGAGCGCGTCGACCGGGCTCGCCAGGGGTCCGGCGTGCCCTTCGCGGAGGCGCGTTCGTCGGCGTGCTTGACCAGCAGCCACGCTTCGCGTTCGCCGTCGGCGTTGCGGAAGCGGGTGAGGGCGTAGCCACCGTGCAGCTTGCGGCCGTCCAGCCAGAAGCTCGCGTGGCCGGCTGCCAGCGCCTCTTCGAACGGGATCCGGGTGCCGTCCCGGCCGGCCGAGAGGTTGCGGTAGGTGCCCTCGTCCCAGATGATCACGCTGCCCGCGCCGTACTCGCCCTCGGCGATGACGCCCTCGAACTCCCGGTACTCGAGCGGATGGTCCTCGGTGGGCATGGCCAGCCGCTTGTCGTGCGGGTCGCTGGACGGGCCCTTGGGCACCGCCCAGGATTTCAGTACGCCGTCCACCTCCAGCCGGAAGTCGAAGTGCAGGGCGGTCGCGTCGTGGATCTGCACGACGAACGAGGGGCGCTCGTCCCGCGCGTCCGGCGCGTCAGGCTCACGGGCGGTGCCGCTGCCCCCTTGGGCTCCTTGGTCTTCGAGAAGTCACGCCGCCGCCGGTACTCCGCGAGCCCCTTCCTGGCGGGCATGGTCACCTCCGAAGTCCCTGGAGGGGCGGGGACGCCGGCCTGTCGGGCTCCGGCTCCGGCTCCGGGCCCGGAACGGGCGAGGGTGCCGGCCGGGGTGCCTCGGGATCGCCGGGCCACGGGTGCGTCGGAGGCGCTGGATGCGGATCCGCGGGATCCCTGGGGAACGGGTGGGTGGGCGGACCGGTCTTCAGATTCGGAGTCGGGTTCGGGTTCGGGTTCGGGTTCGGGTTCGGGTTCGGGTTCGGGTTCGGGTTCTGATTCGTCATGGTGCTTCCGGTTGTTCATGAGGGAGCGGGGCCGGGACCGGTGGCAGGCCGGTCAGGCACGGTCGGTGGACTCGTCGTCACGCGTCGCGTCCGGGCGCACGATGACGACCGGGCAGGACGCGTGCGCAGCGCACTGCTGGCTGACGGAACCGAGCAGCAGGCTCGCGAACCCTCCCAGGCCCCTGCTGCCCACGACCAGCAGCTTGGCGCCGGCCGATGCCGCGATCAGCGCGCTCGCGGCGCCGCCGCGCACCAGGTGCTGTTCCATCGGCACCTCGCCGACCTGGAGGAGCACCTTCTCGATCTCGCGGGTCATGGCCAGCCTGCTCTGCGCTTCGTCGAACTCGGCGTCCACCGCCGGAGCCGACCAGCCGATCGCGCCGGGCAGCTCGTAGGCCGCCACGGCGTCCACGGTCGCCGCGATCAGGCGTGCGTACCGCACCGCCCACCGGAGCGCCTCGTACGACGCCGGGGATCCGTCGACGCCCACCACCACGCGGGGAATCCGACCACTGGTGTCCATGGCCCACCCCTCCTCGTTCGATTCCCCCCTCCACCTCAGTCTTCCCTCCCTCACGCCGGGGACACGGCTTCACGGACGGGCCACGCCCCGCGCGCCTGCCTACCGTCCGGGGAGCGCCCCCGAGTACCGTGGGAAGGGCTTCCGGGGCGCACCAGCGGATGGGGTAGACGTCGTGTCGACATCGAGTCACGAAACGTTCGGCGCACCCTGCTGGGTCAGCCTGCTGTCCCGCGATCTCGCCGCCGCGCAGCAGTTCTACGGGGCGGTTCTCGGCTGGGAATTCGGACCCGTCCGGCTCGGAGAGGCGTTCTCCGTCGGCTTCGCCGACGGGATTCCGGTGGCCGGCCTCGGCTCCCTGCCCCCGGAGCTCTCGACCCCCGTGGTCTGGACTCCGTACTTCGCCGTGGACGATGCCGACGTCACGGCGGCACGCGTCCTCGAACGCAGCGGAACCGTCGCCGTGGGCCCCTTGGCCTTCGGCACCGGGCGGGCGGCGCTCGCCTCGGACCGCGACGGGGCCGTCTTCGGGATCTGGCAGGGCGACGCCATCCCCGACTGGGGTATGGGCGGGGACGCCGCTCCGGCCTGGCTCGAACTGCGCACCAGGAACGCCTTCGACGCCGCCATCTTCTACGGCGAGGTCCTGGAGTGGGCCTGTGAGCACGCCGGCTGCTGCGAGGTCGCGTACGCGGAGGAGAGCGAGCGCATCCTGCTGCGCCACGCGGGCCGGACGGTGGCGCGCCTGCACGGCGGGACGCTCGCGCAGGCTCCGGACCCGCATCTGCGGCCGCGCTGGCAGGTCCACTTCCGGGTGCCCGACCTCGGAGCCGCGGTGAAGGCGGCCCTCGCAAGGGGTGCCAGTACCGTGTTCGGGCCGGACTCCGGTCCCTTCCCCCACGAGGTCACCCTGCGGGACCCCGACGGCGCGGTGTTCAGCATCGCCGGCCCCGCGGGTTCCGCGGCCTGACCGGCCCCGTCGGCCCCACTGGCCCCCTGGCCCTGCCGGCCCCGCCGCTCCTGACCTGCGGGCGCGGGGCGTGCGCGGGCACGGCACGGGTAAGCGCACGGCAGAAGGCGAAGGCAGCACCCCATCAGGAGAGGGGGCCCCGCGATGGACGGCCCTGAACTCTCGCAGCAGGAACTGAAGATCCTGGGCGACATCGAACAGGACCTGCGCGCCGACCAGCTCCTGGACCGTCGGCTGCGCACCCTGCGCCGCGGCATCCGCCCCTGGGCGGTCCCGCGGGACTGGCACCGCCCCCGAGGGCTGGGCCTGTACACCGCGCTCCTCGGCGTCGCCTGCGCGGCGCTCTTCGTACGGGCCGTGGCCACCTCGGCCCCGGCCCTGATCTGGGCCTTCGCGGCGGTGTGGGTCCTCACCGTGGTCTGCCTGCTGCTGCTCGCGATCCGGTGGTGCCGCACGGCAACCGCGGCCGCGGCGCGCCGCGAGAACGACTGACGGCAATCGGTCCGCCGCCTCAGCCGGCCTTACGCAGGTCAGCGGCGGCTCCCCCATGGCTCAGGCCACGCCGGGGACCGGGGGTCTGGCGCGGCTCCCGGTCCGCGGACATCACGAGCGTGAGGCGTGCCGACTGCTCACCTGGGGCGCGGCCTCGATGACGAAGCCGCTGCGGGGCCGGGTGGGGATCCGGCTCAGGGGGATGGACAGGTCCTGTTGCGGTACGGCGGGGTCCGTGTGGGCGAGGGCGGAGGAAAGAGCCGCGAGCAGGGCGAGGGTGATGTCCTCACCCGGGCACCGATGGCCGGTGCGGGCGTCGCCGCCGCCCTGGGGGATCAGTTCGCCGGGGCCCGGTTCGCGGTGGAGGAAGCGCTCGGGGACGAAGTGGTAGGGCTGCTCCCACAGCGCGGGGTCGTGATGGTGCCCGTACACGTCGAGGAGGAGCAGCGTTCCGGCCGGGACCTGGTCGCCGGCGAAGGTGAGGTCGCGGGCGGCCAGGCCTGCGATGAAGGGCACGAAGGGGTAGAAGCGGCGGACTTCGTGGGCGAACGCGCGGGCGCGGGCGGGACCGTCGGTGCGCAGCTGGTCCCGCAGGCCGGGATTGCGGTGGAGGGCGTGTGCGGCGAAGGTGACGTACCAGGTGACGGCGACGGTCGGACGGATGATGTTGAGGAGCTCGACGGCCGCCGTGTGCGGATCGAGCAGGGTGCCGTCCGGCCCACGGTGCAGGGCGACCGTCTCCAGCACCGTCCCGGCGACCAAGCGCGGGTCGTCCGCGCGGACGCGGTTCACGGCGGCCATGAGGGCCTGCTCCTGCCGGCGCCGGGCGCGGCGGCCGCGTACGTGGCGCGGCCCGGCGGTCGCGAACCCGTCCACCATGGCCACGCAGTCCTCGGCGATCTCGCGGGCCGCGTCCGGTGTGACCGGCAGACCGGCCCAGTCGCAGACCGCCCCCGCGAGCAGAGCCGCCACCTCGTCGAACAGCACCACCTCACGGCCGTCCCAGCGGGACACGGCCTCGCGCCAGCCGCTTTCCACCCGCGCGGTCAGGCCGCCGATCGCCACGGGTGACATCAGCAGCGACGTCAGCAGCTCTTTGCGCTCCCGGTGGTCCGGCCCGTCCAGGGTGTGCACCGCTCCCCTGCCGAACAGGGTGTCGAGCACCGGCGACGGCAGCGCGCCGTGCCGCTCGACGCGGGACTCGTCGTAGAAGAGGGCGACGGCCTCCGGACCGTGCAGCAGTACCGCGGGCCGCCCCGTCAGACGGGTGTGGACCAGCGGCGCGCCGTCATGGGCCCGGCGCAGATCCGGGGCCCACGCGTAGCCGTGGAGCAGCAGGGACAGGGTGCCGTCGACGTGGTGACCGGACATGCCATGCACCTACCCGGGGTGGGGACGCGCATTCGGGCCGGGGCCCGTGTTCAGGGAGTGACGACCCAGGCGTCCCGTGACCTGCCCGGGCTTCCAGCGCGTCCGCACCCGGTGCACGGAACCTCCCGGTGAAAGAGCCCTCTCCCACTGTGCGCCCCGATGCCGTTCCCCGCACGGCACCCCCGGCGGGGGCTGACGGTCCAGGACCGCCTACCCGATGTGGGGCGGCCGGCTGCTCGGAACCACCAGGCCGGATTCGTAGGCGAGGATCACGAGCTGGGCGCGGTCGCGGGCGTGGAGTTTGGTCATCGCCCGGTTGACGTGGGTCTTCGCGGTCAGTGGGCTGATCACCATGTGGGCCGCGATCTCGTCGTTGGACAGGCCGTGCGCGACCAGGACGACCGCTTCGCGTTCGCGGACCGTCAGGTCCTCCAAGGCCGTGCCGTTGTCGGTGGGGAGCGGCTGGGTGACGTATCGGTTGATCAGTTTGCGGGTGATGGAGGGTGCGAGGAGGGCGTCACCGCGCGCGGCCACGCGGACGGCGTGCAGGAAGTCCTCCGGAAGGATGTCCTTGACGAGGAATCCGGCGGCGCCTGCGGACAGGGCGTCGAAGACGTACTCGTCCAGGCCGTAGTTGGTGAGGATGACGACGCGGACGCCGGTCAGTGCCGGGTCGGCCGCGATGCGCCGGGTCGTCTCGATGCCGTCGAGGACCGGCATCTGGATGTCGATGAGGGCGACGTCGGGCAGGAGTTCCCTGGCGAGCGCCAGGCCTTCCCGGCCGTTGGCGGCTTCGGCCACGACCTCGATGTCGTCCTCGAGGTCGAGGAACGCGCGGAATCCGCTGCGGATGAGCGCCTGGTCGTCGACCAGCAGGACACGGATCACGAGGCGCGCTCCACGGGGAGTTCGGCCCGGACGGTGAAACCGCCCGCCTCACGCGGTGCGGCCCGGAGGCGACCACCGAGGGCGGTGACGCGTTCGCGCATCCCGAGCAGTCCGATGCCGGGCACCGGGACGGAGTCCGGCGTGGCCTTGCCGTTGTCGTCGACCCGGAGGGCGACGGCGTCCGGACGGTAGTCGATGTGGATCGATGCCGTGGTGGCGTCCGCGTGACGGGCGATGTTGGTGAGGGACTCCTGGACGATCCGGTAGACCGTACGGCCCACCGCGGCGGGTACGTCGTGCTGCCGGCCCCGGATCGTCAGGGTCGCGCGGACACCGGCGGTCCTGCCGGCCCGTTCCACCAGTTCGGGGATGTGATCGAGGCCGTGCGGTGGGGTGGTGTCGTCGTCGCGCAGGGCCTCCAGGGTGGCCCGGAGCTCCCGGGACGCCTCCCGGCCGGCCTCCCGGATGGCGAGGAGGGCCTCCGGGACCTCTTCGCCGCGCTTGCGGGCCACGTGGACGGCGGCTTCGGACTGCACCTTGATGACCGAGATCTGATGGGTGAGCGAATCGTGCAGCTCCCGCGCGATGTGCAGCCGCTCCTCGTCGGCGCGACGCCGCGCGGCCTCCTCGCGGGTGCGCTCGGCTTCGTCGGCCCGCTGCTCGGCCTGCCGGAGGGCTTCACCGGCGGCTGCGGCCGCGATGAGCCAGGCGATCTGGAGGGCGCCCCGGGCCTGCGCGAACGCCTCGCCCGTGTCGTGCGGGCCCGAGACGAGGGCCGCGAGGGGGAGGGCGGCGAGCACGGCCACGCTCACCGCCACCGTGACGATGCGGTGTCCCGCCCGCATGGCCGCGTACACCGCGAAGAGGAACGCGACGGCGGCCACGTCGAAGCCCGCCGCCTGGTAGCCCACCGCGCAGAGCCCGGTGACGGCGAGGACGGCGACCGGCGCCCGGCGGCCCGCGGCCAGCGCCAGGCCGCCGACCGCCAACAGCGCGTAGCCGAGCAGGCCGAGGCCCGTGGCGGAGTGCTGCCCCGACAGACCGGTGACCAGCAGCGCCGCCGCCACGCCCAGGGCGATCAGCCAGTCCCTGACACCGGCCCGTACGCGGAACCGTCCTTTGCTCATGCGCGCACCGTAGCCCGTGGCCTCCGCGGGCGGATCCCGCTCCCGGACGAGCGGACGGCTACCACGCACGCAGTAGCTCCGCGGCACCTGCCGCGGGCGCGGTAGCGCGAAGTGTCTGCGGCTGCCGGACGACGTCCCGGGGCCCGGGCCGACATGCTCCCACCACATCCATTCGTGGGAAGAGAAGGAGCATCCTGATGTCCGCTCACCGCCTGTTCGCCGCCGGTGTCACCGAGTTCGGCCTGGGGAGGCTCGGAGCCACCACCGGCGGGCTGTTGGGTCTGGCCGCCGTGATCGTCGCCGTGCTGGCGGTGACCCGGCCCGCCGGTCGTCCCGGCACCGCCAACGGCTCACTCGGAGCCGCGGCGGCCGTCGTCGCGGGGCTGGTCGCCACCGTCCTCGGCGGGCTGGTCGCGGCCACCGCCGACGGTGGACTCGGCACCGGCAACGGGCTGGGTGGCGCCTACGTGGCCCTGCTGCTCGGGCTGGCCGGCACGGCATTGGGCGGGCGGGCACTGATCCACTCCCGCCGGCCCCGCTGACCAGGCCCGCCCGATGTCACCACTCGGCGATCAGCGGCGTCCCCGGCGCGTGCCGCCGCCAGGCTTCGGCGAGGCGGACGAGGCGGGCGGGGGCGGCGATGCCGCGCACCGCTGCGATCTTGTCGTCGGTGACCTCGAAGGTCACGGCGCCCAGGACCTGGTCGCCGAGGACGAAGAGGACGGCGGGGGCGTCGTTGACGACCGCGTAGTGGAGGGCCGTCGCGCCGCCGGCGAGCCGCTGCTTCGCGGGGGTGGACTTGAAGCCGCCCCGCATGACGGCGGCCACGCGCTGCGGAGTGTCGTACCGCAGCAGCTTCTCGGCCAGGCCGGCGCCGTCGGAGAGTGCGATCACGTCGTCGGTGAGCAGTGACACCAGCCGTTCGGTGCGGCCCGAGGTGGCAGCGGCGAGGAACTCCTCGACGATCCTGCGGGCGGACGCCGGGTCGACGTCGCCGGCGCCGCGGCGGCGCGTGGCGGTGACGCGGGTCCGGGCACGGTGCAGGTGCTGCTGGCTCGCGGACTCGGTGATGTCGAGGATCTCGGCGATCTCCGCGTGGCCGTACGAGAACGCCTCGCGCAGGATGTAGACGGCCCGCTCGACGGGTGACAGGCGCTCCATGACGGTCAGCACGGCCAGGGAGACCGATTCGCGCTGCTCGAAGGTGTCGGCCGGGCCGAGCATCGGGTCGCCCTCGAGGAGCAGTTCGGGGAACCAGGCGCCGACGGTGCGTTCGCGGCGGGCCTGTGCCGAGCGGAGCCGGTCGAGGCACAGGTTCGTCACGACCTTGGTCAGCCAGGCTTCCGGCACCTTGATCCGCTGCCGGTCGGCGGCCTGCCAGTGCAAGAACGCGTCCTGCACGGCGTCCTGGGCATCGGCGGCGGAGCCCAGCAGACGGTAGGCCAGCGAGGCCAGCCGGTTCCGGCTGGCCTCGAACCGGCTGGTGTCGAAGCGGTCAACGCCCGTACTGTCCATGCGAGTCACCCTAGGCGGCTACGCAACCGCCTTGTGCGCGGGGGCTTTCGGCTCGTACGGGGCGTGGTTCTCCGTGGGCCCGGCCGGTGCGGCGGTCAGGCGGCGCCGGCGCTTGGGGATGCAGAACGTCGGGTGGGAGTTGGCCCACAGCGAGACCTTGAGGATGCCCTCCTTGATCCGCGCGGCCCCCCGGCCGCCCATGAACTTCGGCTTCACCCGCGCTTCGTGGTCGACCAGCTGCATGATTCCGTCCCGCCGCCCGAGGCTGATGTGGTTGCCGAGGTAGTCGAGCTTGACGTGTCCGACCTTGCTGCCCGTCAGACGTCCCACGATGGCCTTCACGGCCTGCATGCCGGTGTAACCGGCCGAGGCGCAGGACATCGGCAGCGGCCGGCCGTTCTCGCCGATCGTGAAGACGCTGTCGCCGGCTGCGTAGACGTTCGGGTGCGAGAGCGAGCGCATGGTGCGGTCGACGAGGATCCGGCCGTTCTCGGTGACCTCCAGCCCGGCCGCGGCGGCGATGGGGTCGACCGCGAACCCGGCCGTCCACACGGTGGCCTCGGACGTCAGGGCGGTGCCGTCGGCGCACAGCACCCGCGTCGCTTCGACGGCGTCGACGCCGGTGTGCTCCAGGACGGTGATGCCCAGCCGGTCGCAGGCCTGGCGCAGGTGGGTGCGGGCTCCGGCGGAGAGCTGGGCTCCCAGCTCTCCGCGGGCGACCAGCGTCACCGACAGTCCGGGCCGGGATTCGGCGATCTCGGTGGCGGCCTCGATGCCGGTCAGCCCGTCGCCGACGACCAGCACGTTCCCGCCTTCCCCGAGTCCGGCCAGGCGCTCGCGCAGGCGCAGCGCCGAGGGCCGGGCGGACACGTCGAAGGCGTGCTCGGCGGCGCCGGGGACACCGCGGTCGTCTCCGTGGCTGCCGAGCGCGTAGAGGAGGGTGTCGTAGCCGAGTTCCCCATCGCCGTCCGCGTCGGCCACGGCGACGACCTGGCGGCCGGGGTCGATGGAGGTGACCCGGGCCAGGCGCAGCCGGATCGCCGTGCCCGCGAAGACGTCGGCGAGCTTCCGGGTCTCGATGTCCTGGCCGGCCGCGACCTGGTGCAGCCGGAGCCGCTCGACGAAGTACGGCACGGCGTTGACCACGGTGATCTCGGTGTCCTCCGGCGACAGCCGACGGGCCAGGTTCCCGGCCACGTGGGCCCCGGCGTAGCCGGCACCGAGGACGAGGATGCGGTGCTTCATGTGTTGCTCCTGTCGGTTCGCTGGGCTCTCGGTGACTTGAGCGGGACAGCGAACCGATTCCTGACAGGAACATCCTGTGACGTGGGCCACACAGCGGCGGGGTCGCCGCCACCCTCCTTCGCTGGGCCGTACGGGCGACCTTCCCAGACGCCGACACCCTCATGGCGCCACCGGCCGCGCGGGTAGCGCCATAAAAGCCTCGCCGTGGTGCCATTGATGTGCCATCATGGCACCACGGCGGCGCGCCACGTGGCCCGCGGCCCACAGTCCGCACGCACGTTCACGAAGTCGCCGTCGGAGGGGTTGGATCATGGAGACAGTGCAGAGCCGGAAGCAGGGGGCGTCCGGCGCCTTCACCGCCTTCTCCCGCTTCGTGCTCCTCGGCGGAGGGGTGGGGACGGCCTCCAGCTTCGCCGTCGCGGCCCTCGCCTCCTGGATTCCCTGGATCCTGGCCAACGCCCTGATCACCGTGGTCTCCACGCTCCTCGCCACCGAACTGCACGCCCGCTTCACCTTCGGCGCCGGCGGGCGGGCGACCCGGCGCCAGCATGCGCAGTCGGCCGGATCCGCGGCCGCCGCGTACGCGGTGACCTGCGCGGCGATGCTCGTGCTGCGGCAGCTCGACACGTCGCCCAGTGCCCTGCGCGAACAGGTCGTCTACCTGTCCGCCTCCGCGCTCGCCGGTGCCGCGCGGTTCGCGGTGCTGCGCCTCGTCGTCTTCGCGCAGCACCGCTCGCAGACGGCGGCCGCCGCCCGTACCGCCGTCCCCGCCCCCGTTCCCGCGACCGTGGCCCGCGCCTCGGCCCCGGCCGGCCCCACGGACCTCTGCCGCGCGGCCTGATCCCGTACCGCCGGGGCCTCAGGGCCGAAGGGCCTCAGGACATCAGGGCGTGACGATCGGGAAGGCGGGATCGGGCTTCGTCACGTAGGAGAACAGGCGGCTGAGGAGGGCCGGGGATCCGGTGGTGGAGATCGTGTCCGGGGCCCGGCCCGCCAGGACGGCCAGCAGCTGGGGTTTGGTGAGCGTGAGGGTCAGGCCCGCCTCGGTGCGGGGTTCGGTGACGGTGCGGTGGGTGAGGGCGCCGTTGTGGAGGGTGAGACGGTGGCGGCGGCCCTCGTCGGTGAGGACGAGGTCGATGGTGAGGTCCTCGTCCCAGGCCCGGGGACCGTCGATCCGGACGGCGATCGAGTCGATGAGCATCTCGGTGGTCAGGGCCATCGCCATCTCGGGGTTGGCCGTGTCGAGCAGGGCCGCGTTCTCGCCCTGACGCAGTTCCATGGCGGAGGTCAGGTAGAAGTTGCGCCAGGGGCCGTTCTCCGCGCCGTAGCCGAGCTTCTCGTACACGGCCGCGAGGGTCTCCTTGGCGTCCGTACGGCCCGGCGCGGCGAAGACCAGGTGGTTGAGGAGGGTGGCCGCGAAGCGGAGGTCGCCGGAGTCGGCGTAGGCGCGGGCCTTCGTCAAGGTCTCCTCGCGGCCGCCCATCGACTCGACGTAGCGCTCGGCGAGTTCGACGGGCGGGTGCTCCCAGAGGGTCGCGACGTTGCCGTTGAACCAGCCGAGGTAGCGCTGGTAGATCGCCTTGACGTTGTGGGAGAGGGAGCCGTAATAGCCGCGCGCGTGCCAGGAGTTCTCCAGGGCGGGCGGCAGTTGCAGTTCCTCGGCTATCTCGGGTCCCGTGAGGCCGTCGTTGAGCAGGCGCAGGGTCTGGTCGTGCATGTACGCGTACAGGTCGCGCTGGGCGGAGAGGAACGCGACGACGTTCTCCCGGCCCCAGGTGGGCCAGTGGTGGGAGGCGAAGGCCACGTCGTAGCCGTCGCCGAAGTAGTCGATCGCCTCGTCGAGGTAGCGCGACCAGATCCGGGAGTCGCGGACCACGGCGCCGCGCAGGGTCAGGATGTTGTGCATGTTGTGCGTGGCGTTCTCCGCCAGGCACAGCGCCCGCCTGTCCGGGAAGAGGAAGTTCATCTCGGCCGGCGCCTCGGTGCCGGGGGTGAGCTGGAAGACGATCCGCACGCCGTCGACCGTCTCCTCCTGCCCCGTGGAGGTGATGTCCACGGTGGGCGGGATGAGGGTGATGGTGCCGGTGGAGGTGGTCATGCCCAGGCCGGCGCCGATCTGGCCGTCGGGGGCCTTGGGCAGCCGGTCCCCGTACATGAAGACGGCGCGGCGGGTCATGGCGTTCCCGGCGTACACGTTCTCGCTGACCGCGTGCTCCAGGAAGCCCTGGGGGGCGAGGATCGGCACGCCCTCCTCCGCGCCGCGCGGGAGCACGCCGCGGGCGCCGCCGAAGTGGTCGCCGTGCGAGTGCGTGTAGATCATGCCGGTGACCGGGCGCTCCCCCCGGTGTTCGCGGTACAGCGCGAGCGCGGCGGCGGCGGTCTCGGCGGATATGAGCGGGTCGATGACGATGACCCCGCGCTCTCCCTCGACGAGGGTCATGTTCGAGAGGTCGAGGCCCCGCACCTGGTAGATGCCGTCGGCGACCTCGTACAGGCCCTGTCTGGAGCTGAGCTGCGCCTGCCGCCACAGGCTGGGGTTCGCGGTGTCGGGGCAGTCGGCCTTCAGGAAGCCGTAGGCGTCGTTGTCCCAGACGGTGCGGCCCTCGGCGCCCTTGACCACGGCGGGCACGAGTGCGCCGATGAATCCGCGGTCGGCGTTCTCGAAGTCGGTCACGTCCTCAAATGGGAGGCTCTCAAAGGGGAGGTTGGCCATCTCTCGCTCCGTTCTGCGGGGGTCGACGCCGGGCATCGCCTCATCTCAACACCAGACCCGGTGGGGTGCACTTTGGGATGATGTGCGGAGAAAGATGGTTTACGAGGATGGCGGGTCAGCCGGGCTGCGCGAACTGTTCGGTGCCGACGACCCGGAGGAGGTTCAGGCGGTCTGCCGCGTCCGTGCCGGGCGGCGGCGTCAGGAGCAGGAGGCGCTGGTCGCCCTCCGGGGCGAGGAGCACCTGGCAGTCGAGGTCCACGGGGCCGACGACCGGGTGGATCACCCGCATGCGGGTGTGGCGGCGGACGGCGACCTCGTGCAGTTCCCACAGGGCGGTGAACTCCTCGCTGGCCTCCCGCAGCCGCTCCACCAGACGGGTGGCGGCCGGGTCCGAGGAGCGCCGCCCGACGGCCGCCCGCAGGTCCGCCACGTGGAGGCGGCTGTACTGCTCGTGTTCCCCGGCCGGGTACGCGTCCCGCGCGGACGGGTCGGCGAACCAGCGCCAGACGACGTTGCGGCCGTGCTCGGACACCGTGCACACGCCGCCCAGGAGGGTGCGGGCCAGCTCGTTCTGGGCCAGTACGTCGCCCAGGTCGCTCAGGACCTGCGCCGGAGTTCCGGGCAACGCGTCCAGCAGGTGCAGCAGGCCCGCGCCGACCTGGTCGCCGGCGAGCCGCGCGGCGGGCGGGCGGTGCCCTGCGAGCAGGTGGAGGTGGTCGCGGGCGTCGTCGCCGAGGCGCAGGGCGCGGGCCAGGGCGGACAGCATCTGCGGTGAGGGCTGCGGGCCGCGGGCCTGCTCCAGCCGGATGTAGTAGTCGGCCGACATGCCCGCGAGCTGGGCCACTTCCTCGCGTCGCAGCCCGGGCGTACGCCGCCGGGGCCCGGCGGTGAGGCCCGCGTCCTGCGGGCGCACCCGCTCGCGCGAACGGCGGAGGAAGTCGGCGAGCTCACGGCGATCGATCGTCATGTGGATCATCCTGCCGGACCCCTGCGGCACGGTGTGTCCCGCGGTGTGCCCCGTATCCAGGGATCGCCGGTCCCAGGTTCGAGGGGTCTCTCCCGCCCCCGGCCGCGCGGCGGCAGTGTGGGCGGAGCCGGAGGGGAGACGCCCCCGGCGCCCGACGCACCAGGAGGAGCAGCCATGTCCACGACGCTGAGCACCGAGACCACCGTGAGCACCACCGTGAGCGCCACCGTCCGCGTGGCCGACGCCGAGGTCTCCTACGACCGCACCGGCACCGGCACGGGCACCGGCCCGGCGCTCGTCCTCGTCCACGGCACTGGCTCGGGCGGTTCCGCCGTGAACTGGGGGCAGACGCTGCCCCGTTTCACCGCCGGCCACACCGTGATCACCCCCGATCTCTCCGGCACGGACCGCACCACGGACGACGGCGGCCCGCTGACCGTGGAGGGGCTGGCCGCGCAGGTCATCGCCGTCATCGAGGACGCGGGCACCGGGCCGGTGGACCTGCTCGGCTTCTCCATGGGCGCGCCCGTGTCCGCCGCCGTCGCCGCGCTGCGACCCGACCTCGTGCGCCGGCTGATCCTGGTGGCCGGCTGGGCCCACACCGAGGGGGACGAGTACCTGCGCAACCTCTTCACCCTGTGGAAGCAGCTCGGCGCATCCGACCCGGCCGCCTTCGGCCGCTCCGTGGCCATGACCGGCTTCAGCCGGGGCTTCCTCAACGCGATCGGCCGCGAGCAGGTGGAGCTCCTGATCCCGAACATGCCCCCCACCCCCGGCACCCTGCGCCACGTCGACCTCGACACCCGTGTCGACATCCGCGGTCTGCTGCCGTTCATCGAGGCCGAGACGCTCGTCATCGGCGCCACCCTGGACATCACGATCCCGGTGGAGAACAGCCGTGAACTGCACGCCGCGATCGCGCACAGCACGTACGCCGAGATCGAGGCCGGGCACGTCGTCTTCTTCGAGAAGGAGGACGAGTTCGTCGAGCTGGTCGGCGGCTTCATCCGCGGCGGCCGGGCGTAGCGGCGTGCGGCGCCGGACGCCTTCAGCGCAGGTCGAGCCGCATCAGGACCCGGGGATGACCGGCCAGTACCGAGGTGGTGTCGGCGGCGTGGGTGAATCCGGCACGCTCGAAGTTCTTCCGGATCCCGGCGTACGCCATGGTCAGGTCGACCCGGGCACCACCGCTGTCGATCGGGTACGCCTCGATCGCCGGTGCGCCGTGGGACCGGGCGAACTCGACCGCACCGGCGATGAGGGCGTGCGAGACCCCCTTCTTCCGGTGACCGGGGCGTACGCGGATGCACCACAGCGACCAGACCGGCAGGTCGTCGACGTACGGGATCTTCCGGCTGCGCGCGAAGGAGGTGTCGGAGCGCGGTGCGACGGCGGCCCAGCCGACCGGCTCGTCACCGTCGTAGGCGAGCACGCCCAAAGGGGTCCCGGCCCGGCACAGCTCGGCGACGTACGCACCGCGGGCCGGTCCGCGGAGCTCGTTGTTGAGCTTGGACGGGATCCGGTAGCTCAGGCACCAGCAGACGTTGGCCCCGGGCGACTTCGGACCGATCAGGGTCCGGACGTCCTCGAAGACCGAAGCCGGGCGGATTTCGATGGCCATGGGACCACGATGTCACGGCGGGGTCGCTCCGGTGAGGGTGTCGACCAGGGCCTGGGCGAGGACGGTCGCGGCGCCGATCCTCGTGTCCTCCCGCTCGTCGCCGGTGACCTTCCCGATCACCGCGTCCCGTACCGACTGGGAGATGTCCAGGCCCCCGTACAGCTCGGGGAAGGACAGTGCCATCAGGCACACGCCCACGTTCGCGGAGAGGATCGACCGGCCGGCCAGCGCCGGGGCCGTCCGCAGCCGGCCGGCGTCGCGGCACCGTTCCACGGCCGTCAGGAGCAGGGCCTGCGCTTCGGCGATCGCCTGCGGCTTGGCCGCTCCCGCCGGGGTGAACATCAGCCGGTAGAGGTGGGGGTTGCCGAGGGCGAACGCCACGTGGCTGTCCCAGGCCGTGCGCAGGTCCGCCACCGGATCACCGGTCTGCGGATTGCGCCTCTTGTTGGCGAGGAAGCGCTCGAAGCCGAGGTCGGCCACCGCGGTGAGCAGCCCCTCCTTGTCACCGAACTGGCGGTAGATCTCGGGCATGCCGACCTTGGCCCGGTCGCAGATGGCCCGGGTGGAGATCGCCGGTGCGTCCTTGGTGGCGAGCAGCTCCGCGGTGGCTTCCAGGATGCGCTCTCGGGCCGTTGACATGGCGTCGATGGTAGCAGCGCTAACAGATCCGGCCTGGGGAGACGGGGGCTGGGGCGCATGACATCGCAGGGTTTCGTAATCAACACTTACCATTTGTGTTAGCGTTGAACACATCTGCTCGTGAGCGCCGATGGAGACCGATGGAGACCGATGGAGACCGATGGAGACCAATGGACACCGGCTGGACCTCGATTCCGCGCCCCTGGGGCCCGTCGCACGACTGATCGTGATCGTGCTCTTCGAGGGCGTCGACCTGCTGGACGTCACCGGACCGCCCGAGGTGTTCTCCCTCGTCCCGCGGGAGACCGACGACGCGGCCGGCTACCGGGTGGTCCTGGCCGCGCGGACCCTCGATCCCGTCACCACCTCGGCCGGGGTGCGCATCCTGCCGGACCTGACCTTCGGTGAGGCCGCCGCGCGGAGGATCGACACGCTCCTGGTGCCCGGCGCGGTCGAGGTGGACGCCGAGCGCCGCGTCCGCGCCCTCACCGACCCGGAGGTGGTCGGCTGGGTGCGGACGCTCGCCGGGCGCGCGCGCCGGGTCGCCTCCGTCTGCGTGGGGGCGCACCTGCTGGCCGCGGCCGGGCTGCTCGACGGCAAGCGGGCCACCACGCACTGGTCCACGGCGGGGCAGCTCGCCGCCGAGCACCCGGCGGTCGAGGTGGACGCCGACCCGGTCTTCATCCGGGAGGGCGAGGTGTGGACCGGCGCCGGGATCAGCGCCTGCCTGGACCTCTCGCTCGCCCTGGTCGCCGAGGATTTCGGCGAGGGGGTCGCCCTGCGCGTGGCCCGGCAGCTGGTGATGTACCTGAAGCGGCCGGGCGGACAGAGCCAGTTCAGCGTCCCGCTGGAGCCCGTCTCCGCGACACGGCGCGGCGAGGACCTGCGGCATTTCATTCGGCGGCACCTCGGCGGCCGGCTCAGCCTGGCCGACATCGCCGCGTACGCGCACGTCAGCGAGCGGCAGTTGGCCCGGATCTTCACGTCCGAGCTGGGCATGACCCCGGCCGCCTACATCGAGTCCGCCCGTGTGGAGCTGGCGCGGGGCCAGCTCGAAGCCACCGATGCCACGCTCGAACGGATCGCCTCCACCTGCGGGTTCGGCACCGCCGACACCCTGGTACGGGCGTTCCGGCGCACGCTCGACACCACACCGACGGAGTACCGGCTCCGCTTCCGGACCGCCGCGGGCTGAGCCGACACCCTGCTACGCGGCTTCGCGCGCGGCCGGGTCGAGGGAGTCGACGTCCTCGAAGAAGCTGAGCATCCGGGCGTTGACCAGCTCGGGGTGGTCGATCTGCGGGCCGTGCCCGGTCGCGGAGACGATCTCGGCGCGGGCTCCGGGGATCACCCGCGGCACCCGCTCCAGCTGGCGCTTCGGGTGCACGAGCAGGCTCCGCTTTCCCATGATCAGGTAGAACGGCGTGCGGATCGTGCCCAGTTCCGCGTCCGAGAGCGGCAGCGGCGCGGGGCGGCGGATCCGAAAGGCGCGGACGCTCGCCTGGATCATCGCGCGCAGCTCGGGGACGACCAGGACCGGCTGCTCCAGCCACTTGGCCAGGCGGGGGCGCAGCGCCTTGGGAGCGTAGGTCGCGAAGAGGCTGGCGAAGATCCACACGAAGAAGCGCAGGCCCACCTTCTCCAGGCCGCCCGGGTCCAGGGCGGTGACCGAGGCGAGCCGGCCGGGGCGCAGGTGCGCCTGGTTGATGACCAGCCAGCCGCCGTAGGAGGAGCCGACCAGGTGGACCCGGTCCAGGCCGAGCGCGTCGAGGGCCTCGTCCATCCACTGGGCCGCGCGCTCGGGCTGCCACATCGGCTCGCGGTGGACACTGCGGCCCGGGTCGCCGGGGGTGTCGAGCGCGTAGACGGGCCGGTCGGCGCTGAGCGCGGCGGTGTTGGGGTACCACTGGGCCGAGCAGCCGCCCGAACCGTGGATCAGGACGACGGGCGTACGGGACTCCGCCGCCGGGTCCGCGGGACCGTAGCGGTAGACGTGCGTGGTCCCGAAGCTCGTCTCCACGTCCGTCTCGGAGCGGGCGGGCGCCCCCTTCGCGTAGAGGGCGTCGCAGGCTGCGAAGTAGCGGCTCCGCAGCTCGTCGCTCACGTAGCGGCCGATGTCGCGGCGTACACGGGGCACGCTCTCAGGTGTAGGGGTCTCGGGCACGGGGGGACCTCCTGGAGGATCGAGGAATCCGTTCTTTCGTGATACGACCGTACCATGATGTTGATACGGCGGTACCATGAAAACGAGCCGCGGGCTCATCACCCACGAGCACCCACGAGCACCGACGAGCACCCACGGGCGGAGACACCAGAACATGCCGAAACGCGTGGACCACGAGGAACGGCGCACCCAGATCGCCGAGGCACTCATCCGCGTCGCCGGACGGCGCGGACTGCACGCGGTCGGCATGCGCGACGTGGCGGCCGAGGCGGGGGTCTCCCTGCGCCTGGTCCAGTACTACTTCCAGACCAAGGAGAAGCTGCTCTTCTACGGGCTCCAGCACCTGACCGACCGCTTCACCGCCCGGGTGGGCGCCCGCCTCGCCGCCGCCGGCCCGAACCCCGGCCCGCGCGCGACGATCGAGGCGCTGCTGCTGGCCTCCCTGCCGACCGACGAGGAGAGCCGCACCTTCCACCTCCTCTACAGCTCATACTCGATCCTGTCCGTGACCGACGAGGCCCTCGCCGCCCAGCCGTTCATCGACAACCCCGACGCCGCCGAGGACGCGGTGGCCGGGCTGATCGGCCAGGCCCAGGAATCCGGCCTGGCCGACCCGGACGCCGACGCGCGCACGGAGGCGATCAGCCTGCTCGCCATGGCGGCGACCATGGGCACCAGCATCCTGGTCGGCCAGCGGGGGCCCGAGTCGGCCGTCGCGGTGCTGCGCCACCACCTGGACCGGATCTTCAGGACAGGCACGCGGAGTCCCGGAGGGGACGCTCCCCCGTCGTGAGGTACGCGGTGACCGTGCGGTCGGAGCAGGCGTTGCCGTTGCCCAGGTAGACCCCGTGGCCGCCGTGGTCGACGGTGAGCAGCCGGGCGCGCGGGCCGAGGGCTTCGCGCATCTTCAGCGAGGCGGCGTACGGGGTCGCCGGGTCGCGGAGGTTCTGGACCATCAGGATGTTCGAGGGGCCCCGGTCGGTGATGCGGGTGGGTCGTTCGGCGGGGGCGTCCTTCCAGAAGGCGCACGGGGTGATGTTCGCCGGCATCCCGGCCGTCAGCGGGTGCGCGGCCCGGTCCGCGGCCACCGCCCGCTCGTACCCGGAGACGTTCCTCGGCCATTCCACGTCGTTGCAGATGACCCCCACCATCAGCGCCGCGTCCGTGTCGGGCAGCACCCCGGCGAGCTCCTTGGGCAGCTCCGGGACGGCCTTGGGGTCCTGAGCCGCGCGCACCAGGCGGGCGAAGGCGGGGAACTGGGCGTCGCCGTAGAGGGCGGTCTGCAGGGCCTGGCGCAGCATCGTGCCGGTCAGCGGCAGCCCGGGCACGTTCGAGGGCTTCGGGGAACGGTCCAGCTCCGCCGCCAGCGCCAGGAACAACGGGCGCACCTCGTCGGGGCGTTCGGCGAGCCGCAGCCCCTCCTTCGCCCGCGCCGGGTCCGCCGCCCAGGCCGCGAAGTCGGGGAAGCGGTCGTCGGCGCCCTGGGCCATGTTCGCCAGCCAGCCGCGCGCGACCCGCTTCGGGTCGGGATCACCGCTGCTGTCCAGCACCAGGCGGTCGGTGCGCCCCGGGAACTTCTGCGCGTACACCGCCGTCACGTAGGTCCCGTAGGAGACGGCCCAGACGGACAGCTTCCGCTCGCCGAGGGCCTCCCGGAAGCGGTCCATGTCGCGCGCCTGGTTGGCGGTGGTGAAACTGCGCAGCTCCGCACCGCCGTTCGCGGCGCAGGCCTCGGCCACCCTGCGGGAGCGGTCGGCGTTCTCCGCGATCCCCCCGTCGGCGGCGGGCCAGGAGCGCAAGGTCGTCAGGCGCCGGTCGGCCGCGTCCAGGCCGCACGCGGCGGTGACGCTGCCGCCGACTCCGCGCGGGTCGAACGCGACGATGTCGTAGGCACCGTCCAACTGCCCGGCCAGCGCCGCCCCCTTCTGCGAGAGCCGCTGCACGCCCGAGCCGCCCGGCCCGCCCGGGACCACGGCCAGCGTCCCCCGCCGGGCGGCGGGACGGGTGCTGGGCAGGCGGGACACGGCGAGTTCGACCTGCGGGCCGGCCGGGTCGGCGTAGTCGAGGGGGACGGACAGCTTCGCGCACTGCTGGCCGTCGAGGTGGCCCTCGTGGGTGCACGCCGCCCAGGCCAGGGGGGCGGGCGCGGTGGCGCGGCTGGTGGTGGCGGCGGTGGCCGTGGCGCCTGCGGTGCCGGTCAGCGTGGCCGCCACGGCCGTGGCGCAGAGGGCGACGAGTACGGTCTTGCTGCGGTAAGTGGTCATGAAACGAGGATGGTTGAGCGTCTGCCGCCATGACATCCGGCAGCCGGGACAGCCGTCCGGGGGCTAGCCCCCGGTCAGACCACCACGACCGCCACCGCCGCCGCACCCATGAGTGCGGCGGCGGAGTGGATCGCCGCATGGCCGTAGTCACCCGACCAGAGGTGGCGGGCCAGACCGGCGATGGCGGTCAGGCCCGCGATGATGCCGACCTGCGCGAGGAGCGTGACGGTGGTGAAGGGGGTCAGCAGCAGGAGCACCGCGTTCAGCCAGAACGGGGCGGCGCCCGTCCAGCCCCGCCACTCCCGCACCTCGCGCCGCTGCTGCCGGTTCGGCCAGTGCGGCCGGTGCGGACGGTACGGCCCCTTCCGACGGCCTTTGGGTCTTCGGTGGTCCCCGAGCTCTCGGGTCGCCGTCGTCACCGCGCCGTCACCAGCCTCTCAGTCACTTGCACGCAAGACGTCAACTCGCAGGCTGTACAGCCTCCTTGGGCGAAAGGGCGGGGGCAAGGGCCCGTTCGGCAAGAAATCCGAAAGCCAGGCCGAAAGTGGTCCACATCGCGGCTTGAATGGCGAGCGAGGCGAGCCGGAACTGCCAGACGAGCGCCGCCGGGAAGCCTTCCGGGACCTCGTTGATGCCGGGCAGGAGCGCGTAGGCGATGCCGACGGCCGCCACGAAGGCGAGCGAGGCGGCGACCGAGGCGTTCCAGTTGCCCAGGCGCGGCGCGAGGCGCCGGCCCAGGATCAGCGCGGCCGCCGCGAGCAGCAGGCCGAGCGCGAGCATCAGGACGTAGAGGGTGGTCCGCTGGGCCGAGGTCTCGGGGTCCCCGACGGCGGGCGGATTGGCGGGGTACTTGAAGAACGGCACCAGGGTGACGGTGACGAACAGACCGCCGGAGACGAGCAGCGCCGTGGCCCGGGGGCCGAAGCGGCCGATCCGGCCCAGGGCGTAGCAGTAGACGAGCGCGGCGATGCCGCCGAGCGCGATCCCGTAGAGCAGGGTGCCGGTGCCCAGCCCGGCCGTGGCCTGGAGGGCCCGGCTGACCGGGGCCGCCTCGCCGTGGTGGTCGTGGGCTCCGGCTTCCTCGATGGCGATCGCCGCGTCGACCTGGGATTCACCGAGGAAGTACGCGACGAGGAACGCGGCGACACCGGCCAGCAGGCCGGCGAGCATGCCCCGGACGAGGAGCACGCGGGGGGAAAGGGGATTGTTCATGGAGTTCTCGGTCCCTTGCGGATCGGTGGATCAGTGGCAGGGGAAGCCGAGGAGGTGGCGACCGTCGTGCATCCACTCGTGGATGGTGTCGCCTTCGAAGATCGCGGTGGCGCCCTGCTCGGCGCCGACGAGGTAGAGCAGGACCAGCATCAGGACACCGGCGAACAGCGCCCAAGGGGCCAGGGTGGAGAGGGAGATGGGTGCGACGGCCAGGGGGGTGGCAGTCGTGGGCACGGCGGAGTCGGCCATGGCAGAGCCTCCAGAGGGAACACGCGTCCCGGTCAGTGGTGCTTGCGACGACGGTGGCGGGTCTGACTTTCCTCCCCCTCCGGGAGGATTCACAGTGGCGCGACCGTGCCGGATTCTCAACCGGACTTCCGTCATACCGTCGTCTTGTCGTCCGCCACCGTACCGCTCTTTATGGCGGCCTTACAGAGTCGTCTCAGGAGGGCTCCGTCCCACCCGTCGCCCGCCGTCCTACCCGCCGTCCCGCCAGTCGATGGAGTCAGTCGATGGCGTCGACCACCTCGCCGAGGTCGATGAACTTGAAGCCGGTCGCCTCGCGGTCGCCGTCGCCGGGGGTTTCCCGGCCGTCCTGGACGACGAGCAGGCCGCGGGGGTAGCGCGTGCCGAGGGGGGCGTTGAGGGCGGCGGCTCCGTCGCAGACCTCGGAGCCGTCCAGGGCGGCGGAGGCCGCGGTGATCCGGAAGGCGCCCTCGAACTCGTTGCGGTCCTCGCGCTCGCGGTCGTAGGCGACGAAGGTGTCGTCGCCCTGGCTGGAGGCGAGCAGGTAGCCGTCGCCGTCGGCTTCGGTGACCAGGGTCAGGCCCTCGACGTCGGCCGTCAGGCGCTTGCCGCCGTAGCCGGGATCGGCGCCGGGCGCGCACTCCTCGGTCTCCTCGTCGTAGGTGCCGGGGACGCCGTACTCGCGCACCTTGTCGATCAGCTTCGGCGTGCCGGTGAGGCCCGCGTCGATGCGCCAGATGCCGACGTCCTCCTGCCCCGCGTACAGGGTGCCGTCCGCGGGGTCGACGACCATGCCCTCGACCTGCGGCAGCTCGCCCGGCTCGCCGCAGGGCGTCCAGGCGGCGCCGTTCGGCAGGCGGAAGGAGGCCGGCAGGTCGAGCGTGCGCACCTGGCGGTAGTCGACCGTGCCGGCGGGGGTGGCGACCAGCTCCAGCAGGGCGATCCGGGTGCGGTTGCGCTGACTGACCACCGCGTAGGACCGGCCGGTCTTCCGGTCCGTCCAGGTGGCCAGGCCGTACGCGGTCTTCTGCTCGTTGATCTCGGCCTGGTCGGCGGAGAAGACCGGGCGCGCCGCCGGGTCGGTGACGTCGGTGAGCGGGCCGCCGGGCCGGTTCCGGTCGATCCGGTAGATCCGCAGGCGGTCGTTGCCCCGGTCGCTGACCACCGCGACGTCGGCGCGACCGCCGCCCAGCCGCAGGCCGTTGAGCAGGTCGACGTTGTTGAAGCGGCCGGGAGCGTCGTCGGCGCCCGGTCCGGCCGGGGCGGGCAGCGACTGCACCTGCCGGGCCTCCAGGTCGTAGACCCGCAGGCCGCCCTGCTTGGCGGTCGCGATCACCAGGCTGCGGCCCGGGTCGGCGGCGTTGCGCCAGATCGACGGGTCGTCCGCGTTGGCGTCGCCGCCGGCCTCGTCGTCGTACAGCGGCGCGGTCTCCGCCTTGGGCCGGATGCCGCTGATCGAGGAGGCGTGTGCCGAGGAGGCTTGTGCCGGGAGCGCGGCGGACGCGGCGAGTGCTGTGCAGAGCACGAGTGCGGAGGCGCGGGCGGCCGAACGTAGGGTCAATGTTCTTCCTTCATAAGGGTTTTGCCCTGAGAGGAAGACGCTCGCTTGAGGGATTGTCATGTCCGCGCTGGACAGGTGGCCGACGGTTGAACGCGATGCGAAACCCCGGGACAATCGGACGGTGCACCCCACCACCGTACGAGTCCGGCTCGTGAGTCTCCCCTTGGACGAGGCGGGGCGCCTGCACCGCTTCCCGTACGGGGATCCCAGCCCGGGGCACGAAGGGCTGCGCGGCCAGGATCACGGCGCCTGGGCCGGGCGGGCCATGGACGACGTGGCCCGGGAGGACCCCGAGGGGCTGCGGCGGTGGATGACCGACACCTCGTACGCGCCCCCGGGCGGCGGGGAGTCGGTGGAGGCCCTGATCGCGCGGGTCGGCGCACACCTGGGCGCGCTGGCGCCGGGCACGCACCGGGCGGTGGTCGGGCAAGGCGTCGTACGGGCGGCCGTGGTGTGGGCCCTGGAGCTGCCCGCGGCGGCCTTCTGGCGCCTCGACGTGCGGCCGGCGTCGGTGACGACGCTGACGGGGCGCTCCGGGCGCTGGAACCTGCTCGTGGGGCAGCCGGAGGACTCCCCGGAGGCCCGGGAGGGAGCCCGGGAGGACTCCCCCGCGTGAGAACGAGGAACGGCCCGGACCCCGCGACGCGGTCCGGGCCGAACTACCGTCTACCGTCGGTGCGGAGCGGGCGCTAGGCCACGATCCAGTCGCTCGTCGCGATCACCGGCTGCACGCCGTCGCGGTGCACGGTGCCCTCGATGAGGCCGTACATGCGGTCGGCCGCGAAGTAGACCTCGTTGTCGTTCTTGAGGCCGAAGGGCTCCAGGTCGACGAGGAAGTGGTGCTTGTTGGGGAGGTTGAGGCGCACCTCGTTGACCTTGGGGCAGTTGTCGAGCACGCGCTCGGCCATCTGGTTCAGGGTCTGCTGCAGGGAGTACGAGTAGGTCTCCGCGAAGGCTTCCAGCATGTTCTTGCGGACCTTCTTGTACGACTGGTCCCAGTCGTACTCGGCGTCGTCGGCGGCGAGCGCCGAGTGCGCCCAGCGCGCGGTGACCTTGGTCGCCAGGATGCGGTCGTACGCCTCCTGCAGCGTCGTGTACTTGTCCTTGATGAAGCCGTGAAACTCGGAGTTGGTCGAGTTCATCACGGTCAGGTCCTTCAGACCCGAGATCACCTGGAGACCGGTGGTCTCGCTGTACGTGATCTGCGCGGTGCGCACCTCGGTGCCCTTGAGGGCGAAGGAGTGCTGCTCCTTGCGCGTCGGGACCGGGATCCGCTCCCAGGCGTACTCCTCGACGCGGATCTGCGCCTCGCGGATCGGGGCCTGGGAGGAGACGAAGTGCTTGGCGAGCAGGATGCCGAAGGCCTCGGGGGAGGCGACGCCGTGCTCCTTGGAGAAGGCGTACACCGTGTTCTTGGTGGTGTCCGTGGGGAGGCAGTTGGCGTTGTCACCGGTGAGGTGGACGTCGCGGAACTCGCCGCGCAGCGCGACGGAGACGTTGAGGTCGCGGATCTCGTGCCAGGAACCGTCGCTGCCCTTGCGGGTGACCTTGACGATGCGGTTCTCGGCCTTGCCGTACTGGTTCTGGGCGAGGATGTGCTTGCTCATGCGCTGTCTTCCTTCGGGTACTCGGGAACACGGAGTCCGGTCGTCTGGATCCCGTACGCCCGGCGTCCGGCGGACGCGCAGCCCGCCCCCCGCCGTTCGGTCACGCCGATTCCCCGCGTGGACCGCCCCGGGACTGACGTGCATCCCGGTCCGTAGGTGCCTGTTGATTCCAGCACGTCTCCATGCCGTTCGTAAGGGAGCGAATCCTCTGAGAACAGGCACCCACGGCTTGGGCAACCGTACGATCTGCGCAGGTCAGACCGTGTGCGCGTCGGCCACCGTCAGGGCCTCGTCGATGATCCGCAGCCCCTTCTCCACGTCCTCGGCCGACACGTTGCAGGGCGGCGCGAGGTGGATCCGGTTCCCGGCGAGCAGCGGCCACAGGCCGGCCTTCTTCAGGGCCGCCCCGAACTCGGCCATCGGCGCGTTGTCCGCGCCCGCGGCGTTGTACGGGACCAGCGGCTCGCGCGTCTCCTTGTTCCGTACGAGCTCCAGGGCCCAGAACGTGCCGAGCCCCCGGACCTCCCCGACGGACGGGTGGCGCTCGGCGATGGCTGCGAGGCCCGGCCCGAGCAGCTCTGCGCCGGTGCGGGCGGACTGCTCGACGATGCCCTCCTCCTCCATGACGTTGATCGTCGCGACGGCGGCCGCGCAGGCCAGCACGTGCCCGGAGTACGTCAGCCCGCCCGGGTAGGGCCGGCGGGCGAAGGTCTCCGCGATGGCGGCCGAGATGGCAACCCCGCCGAGGGGGACGTATCCGCTGGTCACGCCCTTGGCGAAGCAGATCAGGTCGGGGGTGACGTCCCAATGCTCGGAGGCGAACCACGTACCGGTGCGGCCGAAGCCGACCATGATCTCGTCGAGGATGAAGACGATGCCGAAGCGGTCGCAGAGCGCGCGGACGCCGGCCAGGTAGCCGTCGGGGTGCACGAGCACGCCGGGGGCGCCGCCGACGGTCTCCAGGATGATCGCGGCGATGGACTGCGGGCCCTCGAAGACGATGGTGTCCTCCAGGTGGCGCAGCGCGCGCTCGCACTCCTCGGCGGGGGTGGCCGCGTAGAAGGGCGAGCGGTAGGCGAACGGGCCCCAGAAGTGCACGACGCCGGCGGTGGCGGTGTCGTTGCCGAAGCGGCGCGCGTCCCCGGTCAGGTTGATCGCGGTGGAGGTGGCGCCGTGGTACGAGCGGTACGCGGACATGACCTTGGGGCGGCCGGTGTGCACCCGGGCCATCCGGACGGCGTTCTCCACGGCCTCGGCGCCCGCGTTGGTGAAGAAGATCTTGTCGAGGTCGCCCGGGGTGCGCTCGGCGATCAGCCGGGCGGCCTCGGAGCGCACGTCGACGGCGAAGCCGGGGGCGACGGTGCAGAGCTTGCCGGCCTGCTCGGCGATGGCCGCGGCCACCTTCGGGTGCTGGTAGCCGATGTTCGTGTAGACGAGGGCGCTGGAGAAGTCGAGGAAGCGGTTGCCGTCGTAGTCCCAGAAGTAGGAACCCTCGGCACCGGCCACGGCGAGCGGGTCGATGAGCTCTTGGGCCGACCAGGAGTGGAAGACGTGACTGCGGTCGTCGGCCTTCACCTTGGCCTTTGCGGAGGTGGCCGGTGTGGCGGCGTCGCGTGCGTCGGCTTCTGCGTTCATATTCCGAGGGTAGTTGTCCACGATGTGGAATCCGGTGGGGATGGCGGGCCGGGTGCGTCAGACGACGTGCCGGCCGCCGTCGACGGTGAGCACGTCGCCGGTCGTGTAGGCGGCGTCGACCAGGTAGAGCGCGGCCTCGGCCACGTCCTCGGGGGTGCCCACGCGGCGCAGCGGGGTGTTCTGCGTGATCCACTCCCGCGAGCTCTCCCAGACCTGGTCCTCGCCCTCGTACCAGGGGGTGTCGATCAGGCCGGGGGCGATCGCGTTCACCCGGACGGCGGGTCCGAGCTGGGAGGCCAGCAGCCGGGTCATGTGGTTGACCGAGGCCTTGCTGACGGCGTAGGGGATGGAGCTGCCCAGCGCGCGGGTCGCGGAGACCGAGGAGATGTTGATGACGACCGGGCCCGCGCCGGAGCCGTCCGCCCCGGACGCCCGCAGGTGGGGGGTGGCGGCGGTGATCATCTGCCAGGTGCCGATGACGTTGACCTCGAAGATCTCGCGCCACGCGTCGGCGTCGGCCGCGTCCAGGTCGCCCAGGGGGATGAACCGGGTGACGCCCGCGTTGTTGACCAGGATGTCGAGCCGTCCGTACGTGTCGATCGCCGTCCGGACGATCCGCCGCGCGTCGTCGGCGTCCGCGACGTCGCCGCGCACGTAGACCGCGTCGGGCAGTTCGGCGGCGAGCGCCTTGCCCGCGCTCTCGCTGCGCGCCGAGTTCAGGACCACGCGGATGCCGGCCGCGGCCAGCCTGCGGGCGATGCCGGCGCCGATCCCGGAGGAGGAACCGGTGATCAGGGCGACACGGGTCTCGGCACCGGACTCGGCACGGGTCTCGACACGGCTCTCGGCACGGCTCTCGGACATGGCATTCCTCCTGGCAGGGGTTCGCTTTCCGGGTGCGGACGACGACCGGAGCATAACGCGAGTACCGCATGCCGGAAACAGATTTCCAACATACGGAATTTGGCCCTTCACCCCCTCGGCGAGTACCGCTACATACCGGGCATATCCATACACATCCACTTACTCTGAGCGCACGGCACGTCCACCCGCGTTAGGGACCCGTCAAGGCCGCGCCAACGGGCGTATGGGCCCCATCAAGGAAGCCTGTGAGCAGCCGAAAAGGCGTTCCACTCAGAGGTGTCCTAAAACCGCCCGTCCTCGAACCCTCCGGGAGCTCACGATGGCCGATCTGGCCTTCGTCGTCATCACGATCGCGGTCTTCGCGCTGGTGGTCCTCGTCGCCAAGGGGGTGGCCAAGCTGTGAACGCCGAAAACGTCATCGGCCTGCTGGTCGCCGTCGCGCTGTTGGGTTACCTCGTCGTCGCCCTCGTCTTCCCGGAGAGGTTCTAGCGCCGATGAGTCCCGTCCTCGCCGGGGTGCTCCAGCTGCTCGCGCTCGTCGCGGCCCTGGCCCTCGCCTATCGCCCCCTGGGCGATTACATGACCCACGTCTACTCCTCGAAGAAGCACTACGCCCCCGAGAAGTGGATCTACAAGGCGGTCGGCGCCAACCCGAACGCCGAGATGCGCTGGCCGGCGTACCTGCGCTCGGTCCTCGCCTTCTCCGCGGTGAGCGTCCTCTTCCTCTACCTGCTCCAGCGCCTGCAGGGCCACCTGCCCGGCTCGCTCGGCTTCGTCTCCATCAAGCCGGACCAGGCCTTCAACACGGCCGCCTCCTTCGTGTCGAACACGAACTGGCAGTCGTACGCCGGTGAGCAGGCCATGGGCCCGCTCGTGCAGACCGGTGGCCTGGCGGTGCAGAACTTCCTCTCCGCCGCCGTGGGCATGGCCGTGGCGGTGGCCCTCGTACGGGGCTTCGCACGCTCCCGCACGGGCGAACTCGGCAACTTCTGGTCGGACCTGGTCCGCGGCACCGTCCGCATCCTGCTCCCGCTGGCGGTGATCGCCGCGGTCGTACTGGTGGCCTGCGGGGTCATCCAGAACTTCTCCGGCATCCACGAGGTCGGGCAGTTCATGGGAGGGAACCAGCAGTGGAACGGCGGGGCGGTCGCCTCGCAGGAGGCCATCAAGGAACTCGGGACGAACGGCGGCGGCTACTTCAACGCCAACTCCGCCCACCCCTTCGAGAACCCGACCCCCTTCTCGAACCTCTTCGAGATCTTCCTGATCCTCCTCATCCCCTTCTCCCTCACCCGCACCTTCGGCCGGATGATCGGCTCGGTACGCCAGGGCTACGCGATCCTCGCCACGATGGTCACCATCTGGCTCGGTTTCACCGCCCTGATGATGTGGACGGAATTCGGCCACCACGGCCCGGCGCTGCAGGCCGCGGGCGGTGCGATGGAGGGCAAGGAAGCCCGCTTCGGGATCGGCGCCTCCGCGATCTTCTCGGTCGCCACGACGCTGACCTCGACCGGCTCCGTCAACTCCTTCCACTCCTCCTACACCGGCCTCGGCGGCGGGATCCAGCTACTGGGCATGCAGCTCGGCGAGATCGCGCCCGGTGGTGTCGGCTCCGGCCTCTACGGCATGCTGATCATGGCGATCATCGCGGTGTTCATCGCCGGCCTGATGGTCGGCCGCACCCCCGAGTACCTGGGCAAGAAGATCGGCACCCGCCAGATCAAGTTCGCGGCCTGCTACATCCTCATCACCCCGGCCCTGGTGCTCGGCTTCACGGCCCTGGCCATGGCCCTGCCCACCCCCGGGCACTCCATGTCCAACGGCGGCGCGCACGGCTTCTCCGAGATCCTCTACGCCTACACCTCGGCCGGCAACAACAACGGCTCGGCCTTCGCGGGCCTGAACGCCAACACCCAGTGGTTCAACACCACCACCGGTCTGGCCATGCTGCTCGGCCGCTTCCTGCCCATGGTCTTCGTCCTGGCCCTGGCCGGCTCGCTCGCCGAACAGCAGCCGGTCCCGGCCACCGCGGGCACCCTGCGCACCGAGAAGCCGCTGTTCACCTTCCTGCTCGTCGGCACGATCATCATCGTCACGGGCCTCACCTACTTCCCGGCCCTGGCGCTGGGCCCGCTCGCCGAAGGGCTCGCCTCATGAGCACCGCCACCCCCACCCGAGCCCCGCACGGGGACCTGCCCAGCGGTCACAAGCCCGAAAAGGCCAAGATCGGCGGCGGCATCTTCGACCCGAAGCAGCTGCTGAAGTCCTTCCCGGACGCCGTCCGCAAGCTCGACCCGCGCGTCATGATCAAGTCGCCGGTCATGTTCGTCGTCCTGATCGGCTCCGTACTGACCACCGCGCTGGCGATCTCCGACCCGGGCAACCTCTTCGGCTGGGCGATCACCGTCTGGCTGTGGCTGACGACCATCTTCGCCAACCTCGCCGAAGCGGTCGCGGAGGGCCGCGGGAAAGCCCAGGCCGACACCCTGCGCAAGGCCAAGACCGACACCGTCGCCCGCCGCATGAACGGCGCCGTCGAGGAACAGGTCCCGGGCACGGAGCTGCGCATCGGCGACCTCGTGGTCTGCGAGGCCGGCGACATCATCCCCGGCGACGGTGACGTGGTCGAAGGCGTCGCCTCGGTCGACGAGTCCGCCATCACCGGCGAATCGGCCCCGGTCATCCGCGAGTCGGGCGGCGACCGCTCCGCCGTCACAGGCGGTACCAAGGTGCTCTCCGACCGGATCGTCGTCAAGATCACGACGAAGCCCGGCGAGACCTTCATCGACCGCATGATCAACCTGGTCGAGGGCGCCTCCCGGCAGAAGACGCCGAACGAGATCGCGCTGAACATCCTCCTGGCGTCCCTCACCATCGTCTTCCTGCTCGCCGTCGTCACCCTCCAGCCGTTCGCGATGTACGCGGGCGCCAAGCAGTCGATGATCGTGCTGACCGCGCTGCTGGTCTGCCTCATCCCCACCACCATCGGCGCCCTGCTCTCCGCCATCGGCATCGCGGGCATGGACCGCCTGGTCCAGCGCAACGTCTTGGCCATGTCGGGGCGGGCCGTGGAAGCCGCGGGCGACGTCTCGACCCTGCTCCTCGACAAGACCGGCACGATCACCCTCGGCAACCGCCAGGCCTCCGAGTTCGTGCCCGTCACCGGCGCCATCGCCGCCGAACTGGCCGATGCCGCCCAGCTGTCCTCGCTGGCCGACGAGACCCCCGAGGGCCGCTCCATCGTGGTCCTCGCGAAGGAGAAGTACGGCCTGCGCGAACGCCACCAGGGCGAGCTGACCGGCGCCGAATGGATCCCCTTCACCGCACAGACCCGCATGTCGGGCGTGGACGTGGACGGCCGCAAGGTCCGTAAGGGCGCGGCCGGTTCGATCATCGCCTGGGTCGACGAGCAGGGCGGTACGGTCGCCCCGGACGCGCGGGCCAAGGTGGACGAGATCTCCGGCGCCGGCGGCACCCCGCTGCTCGTCGCGCTGGAGGACGCCAAGGGCGCCCGCGTCCTGGGCGTCATCCACCTCAAGGACGTGGTCAAGGAGGGCATGCGCGAACGCTTCGACGAGCTGCGGCGCATGGGCATCAAGACCATCATGATCACCGGCGACAACCCGCTGACCGCCAAGGCCATCGCCGACGAGGCGGGCGTCGACGACTTCCTCGCCGAGGCCACCCCCGAGGACAAGATGGCCCTCATCAAGCGGGAACAGGCCGGCGGAAAGCTCGTCGCCATGACCGGCGACGGCACGAACGACGCCCCGGCCCTCGCCCAGGCCGACGTCGGCGTCGCGATGAACACCGGCACCTCGGCCGCCAAGGAAGCCGGGAACATGGTGGACCTGGACTCCAACCCCACCAAACTCATCGAAATCGTGGAGATCGGCAAGCAGCTGCTGATCACGCGGGGAGCCCTGACGACGTTCTCGATCGCCAACGACGTCGCCAAGTACTTCGCGATCATCCCCGCCATGTTCGCGGCGGTCTACCCGGGCCTGGACAAGCTCAACATCATGGGCCTGCACTCCCCCGACTCCGCGATCCTCTCCGCCGTCATCTTCAACGCGCTGGTGATCATCGCCCTGGTCCCGCTCGCCCTGAAGGGCGTCCAGTACCGGCCCACCAGCGCCGACAAGATGCTCCGCCGCAACCTCACGCTCTACGGACTCGGCGGCCTCATCGCCCCGTTCATCGGCATCAAGCTCATCGACATGGTCGTCTCCCTCATCCCCGGCCTGCGCTGAACCAGGGCTCTGCTGACTTAGGGCTCTGCTTACTCAGGGCTCTGCTGACTTAGGAACGTAGTGACCTCATGAACAACTCCGTAGGCAACACCGCCCGCCTGCTCGGCGCCGGGCTGCGCGCCCTCCTCGTCCTGACCGTGCTGTGCGGGGTCCTCTACCCGCTCGCCGTCACCGGCATCGCCCAGGCCGCCTTCGGCCACAAGGCCAACGGCTCCGAGATCAAGGACGCGAGCGGCAAGGTCGTCGGCTCCTCCCTGATCGGCCAGTCGTACGGGGACGACCTGCGCTGGTTCCAGGGCCGCCCGGCGGCGGGACTCGCCGAGAACACCGTCAACACCCAGTACGAGCTGCTGGTCTCCGGCGCCACCAACAAGGCGGCGGACAGCCCGGAGCTGCTGAAGTCGGTGCAGGAGGCCAAGGCCAAGGTCCTGCTCGACAACACCGTCCCGGGCTACTCCCCGCGGCTCGCCCAGATCCCGGCGGACGCGGTGACCTCCTCCGGCTCGGGCCTCGACCCGGACATCTCCCCGGCCTACGCGGAACTCCAGACGGCCCGCGTCGCCCAGCGCAACGGCCTCCCGGTCGCCGAGGTGGCCAAGCTGGTGAAGGCCCACACCGAGGGCCGCACCCTCGGCTTCATGGGCGAACCGCGCGTCAACGTCCTGGAACTCAACACGGCCCTGCGGGACCTCAAGCGCTGAGGGTCACCGGCTGGCTGTAGGCGTCGAGGGTGCCCGTGGTGGAGGTGACCAGGACGAGGTAGCGGCCCGGGGCGAGGTCGGGGACCGTCACCGTGACGCCGGTGTGGTGGGTTTCGATGCCGGTGGCGAGGACGGCCTTCGTCCGGGACTGCGTCCCGTCCATCGTCACCAGCTCGACGTCCACCACGTCGCCGGCCGGGCCCACCACGTACCAGGCGACGGCCTGCCTGCTGCCGCGGGGCCAGACCGCGCCCGCCCCGGGGGTGTGCACGAGGAGGTTCTCCGACTCCAGGAGGACGGCGACCGCGGGACGGTTCAGGCCCCGCCATACGCGCCGGACGAGGGACTTCAGGGTGGGGGCGGTGGCCGGCATGGCGCTCCTTCGCGGGGTACGGGGCCGGTTGCTCGGGACAGTCCGGCCTGGGGGTTTTGCTTCCCCTTTAAGAATGGCCGCCCGGCCCCTCGTCCGGCCTCGTCCTTTCGGCCGGTCTCGGTCCACCCTGAGGGGGAGGCGGTCACCGTGACGAAGGCCGCTTTCCCTGCCCGGGGCGGCTCGACGGCCCCCGGGCGGCTCGACGGCCCCGGGCTGCTCGACAGACCCGGGCTGCTCGACAGCCCCGTCCCCGGCCCTGAAATCCCGGTGCCCGGCGCCGGACCGCACTGGCACACTCCCCCGCATGGACGACACCACCGGCAGGGATGAGCCCCGCTGTTCCGTACGCGAGATGACCGGGCCCGACATCGACGCCGTCGCCGCCGTGCGCGTGAGCAGCTGGCGGCACGCCTACGCCGGACTGATGCCGCAGTCCTACCTGGACGGCCTCAGCGTCGCCGCGTACGCGGAGCAGCGGCGAGCCGCCTTCGCCGATCCGGCCGGTGCCGTGACCAACCTGGTGGCCGAGGGCCCGGACGGCGCGGTCCTCGGCTGGGCCGCCTTCGGCCCCGCACGGGGCACGGATCCCGAAGGTGTGGCGCCGGACGAGGGCGAGCTGTACACCCTGTACGCGCGGCCCGACGTCATCGGCACCGGCGTCGGCCGCGCCCTGCTGGCCGAGGTGCTGCGCCGGGCGCCCTACCCCGCGGTGCGGCTGTGGGTGCTCGAAGGCAACGCCCGGGCACGCCGCTTCTACGAGCGCGCCGGGTTCCGCCCCGACGGCGGAGTCCTCGTCGACGAGTCGGACGGCTTCCCGGTGCACGAGGTGCGCTACCGCCGGACCGCCGCCACCCCGCGCTGAGCGGCCCGCCGCGCTCCCGCACCCCGCTCACGGCAGCCTCTCCGCCAGCGCCCGGGCCATCGCGACGATCGGGACCGCCTCCCTCGTGCGCCGGTACGGGGTCAGGTCGCGCAGCAGCCGGCCGAGCGCCTCGCGCACCGCGCGCGACTGCACCGCCGGGGCGGCCGTGAGGAACGCCCGCCAGTGCTCGCAGGCCCGGGTGAGGTGCCCGAGGCGCAGCAGCGTCTCGGCGAGCGCGGCGTGCGTGAGTGCGGTGGCCCGGTGCTGGCCGGCCGCGCGGCCGCGCAGGGAGCGCTCCAGGGCGTCGGCCGCCGCCGGGAACTCGCCGAGGGCGAGGTGGGTCCGGGCCCGTGCGAAGTCGAGATCGGCGCGGGCGTACGAGTCGAAGGGCCCGTCGGGCGGCTGCGCCGCGTGCAGCCCGTGCAACCGGTCGGCGGCGGCCAGATCCGCGGCGGCGGCGGCCCGTTGGCCGGCGTGGGCGTGCGCGGCCGCACGCTGGACCAGGAGGAACGCCAGCGTGCCGGGCTCGCCGTCGGCGGGCGCGGTCTCCACCGCCGTCCGGGCGAGCCGCACCGCGTGGGCGGGCTGCCCGAGCCGGCCTGCGTGTGCGCTCATCGCGCGCAGGGTGATCGCGTACATCCGCCGGTCGTCGGCCTGCCGGGCCAGTCCGAGGGCGATGCCGTGGTACTCCTGCGCGAGTCCGTGGTAGCCGGAGTCAGCTGTCATCTCCGCGAGCAGGTGGGCGAGTTGGGCGTACCCACGCCACACGTCGGCGGCCCCGCACCCGGGCCCGGGCACCCCCCGGCCGGGCACCCCCCGGCCGCGTGCGGCGGAACCCGGGCCGTCCGTCCGGCGGGCCGCGAAGGCGCCCGCGTCCTGGGCCAGCCAGGCGGCCAGGGCGGCGCGGGTGTGGACGCCGCCGTGGGTGAGGTAGAGGCCCGAGAAGCTCCCCGCGAGGGCCCTCAACTGCTCCGCGTGGGCCGCGAGATGCCGCCGCGCGGCGAGCTCCGGCATGCCCGTACCCGTACCCGTACGGGTGCCCGTACGCGCACCCGCGGCGGCCTCCCCGCGGCGGCCCTCCCCCGGGTCCTGGGCCCACACCGGGTCCGGGACCGGCGCCGGCTGGTACGGGCTGCGCAGCAGCGGCGGCCTGCTGTGCGGATCGACGTCGGCCCTGGCCTGGAGCGCGAGCCGGAGCAGCCCCTCACCCCCGTCTGCGGCCGCCGGCGCCCCCGGGCCGGGCCGTACGCCGGGCCCCTGCGAGTCCGCGCCGAGGCCGGCCTCCGCCACGGTGACCAGCCGCCCGCAGCGCTCCGTCAGCGCCGCGGCTATCAGCTCGGGCACGGGCCGGCGCGGCCGGGTGCCGGACAGCCAGTGCGCGACGGCGGTCCGGTCGTAGCGCAGGGCCAGCCCGTGCAGGGTCCCGAGGGCGTTGACGGCCCGCGCCAGCTCCGCCCCGCTCCACCCGGCCTCGGCCAGCAGGTCCCCCAGCCAGGCGTTGGCCACCCGCCGCCCGCTCACGACGCCCGTCCCGGGCCGGACTCCGCATTCAACGCTTTCACCACTGCACCCCCCGCATTCCCTTCTCCCCGTCCGCTCCCTGGTGTTCGCTGGAGCCGTCCCCATCGGATTCCACGGACCGGAGAAGCATGTCTGCCTCGGAAACGGCCAATGCCCCCGCACCCGCCGCCTACGCGTACCCGTTCCCCTATCGGATTTCCGGTATCGGCGCCCAGATCGGCGAGGTCATCTCCGTAGAAGAATGGGCCCGGCTCGCGCACATCCCGCACCGCAAGCGGGCCGGCGAGGAAATCAGCGGCACGGATATCGAGCGCATACTCGGGGTCACCTCCAAGAGCTGGGACCGGGAGCGTTTCGCCTCGCTCGACACCGTCGTCGACGTCGCCGCCGCGGCCCTGCGCTCCGCGCTCGCCGAGCCCGAGGACATCGACGCCGTCTTCGTCGCCACCTGCACCCCGTACGAGATCATGCTCGACCAGGACGCCTTCAACCTGCTGCGGCGCCTGCGCATCCCGGACAGCGTGCCCCCCTTCCAGCTCGGCGCCGGCTGCGGCGGGCTGTCCCGCGTCGCCGCGCACCTGGCCCGGACGGGGGCCCGCCGCGCGCTCGTGGTCTCGTACAACGCCGCGAGCCCCATCGGAATCGACGAGAACGGCATCATTTCCCAGTACAGCGGCGCGGACGGGGAACATCCCTTCGCGCACACCCTGTGGTGTTCCGGGGCGCTGTTCTCCGATGCCGCGACCGCGCTCGTATTCGAGCGGGACGAAAGCTTCGAGGGCGGGCTCGGTTTCTATTCGCGCGATTCCCTCGATTTCGGGGGCGAGCCCGGATTCAGCGATCCGCTCATCCATTACCCCGGCGGCGGCGCCGCCCACCCGCCGGGCTTTCCCGGGTCCGCCGAGCTCTCCGCATTCGGACTCAACGGACCGGAGCTGGCCCGCTATTACTCGCGCGGCATGATGCTGAACCAGGAGACCATGGACGCCCACCGCCCCGGGTTCGTGGACGAGGTCCGGCGGATCTACACGCACCAGGCCGGCCCGGCCCTGGTCGAGAACTACCACCAGCTCGCCGGTCTGGACACCCGCAAGGCCCCCGCGCACGCCCGCGAACTGGGCAACCTCGTCACCTCCGCAACCCCGGTGCTCTTCTACACCGACGTGGTCAACGGCCTGGTCGGCGCGGGCGACTCCGTCTGTTTCTCCGTCATCGGCGCCGGTCCCGAGCGCGGGGCCTTCCTCGCCCGGGTCGCGATCCCGGGCGAGGTCACCGTCACCACACCGCTGCCGCCCGTCCCGGCCGCCGCCGAGACCGCCGGGGCCACCCGGGCCACCCGGGCCGCCGAGCCCGGCCGGGCCGTCGGGACCGTCGAGCCCGTCGGGGCCGCCCGGGCCCCCGGGGCCTCCGGAGTCCCCGGAAGCACCACCACCGCGTAGACGCACGCGCCCACCTCCTTCGAAACGAGTCCGCCGTGCACATCGCCCTCGCCGGGGCCGCCAGCCCCACCGGCATCCGGCTCGCCGCCGAGCTGCTCGGCCGCGGCCACCACCTGACCCTGCTCACCGGCACCGACGTGCGGCAGAGCAGGCTCCTGCTGGCCCGTCAGCTCGAGCTGACCGGGCTGTATCCCGAGTACGTGGACCTCCTCGCGGCCCGGCTCGACGCGCGCCGGGGCGCCGAGGTCCTGGCCGGCGCCGCACCCGCCCGGTCGGCGCCGTCCGCACGGTCCACCGCACCCGCCGGCCTCTTCGACGCCGTCTGGTGCGTGGAGCAGCCCGCCGCCACCGCGGCCGCGCTGCTGCCCCTCGCCTCCGGAGGGGGGAGGCGTACGGCATTCCACCTGGTCACCGTCGGAGACGCGGGTCCGGCCGGGCGTACGGTCGCCGCCGCGGCCGTACGGGACGGGTTCCCGGCCGGGGTGCACTGCCTGGCCCCGACCGTCAGCGACCTGGCCGACCACGCGGAGCTGCCCCGGCCCGCCTTCACCCGGCTCGCCGTCGCCGAGTCCGTACGGGCGGCCCCGGCGGGGGATCCGGCCGGGGAGCCGGAGCCGGGCGCTCCGGCGACGGTCAGCCTGCTGCCGCTGGCCCCGGCCGCCCGCGCCCTGGCGGAGGCCGCCGAGGAACCGGGCTGGTCGGGGCTGCGCCACATCGGCTGGGTGCACGCACACCCCACCGAAGCCTCGGCACTGGCCCGGGCGGTCGGCCCCGAGCTGGCCCCGCGCCTGCTGCGGCGCCTGTCGGAGCTCCAGCCCGCGGCCGCCACGACCGAGCTGGACGGCCCGCCGCTCGGCGCCGGGTACCTCACCCGGGCTGCGGCGCCCGTCCTGCCTCCCGCCCGGCAGCCCGCCCGGACGGCGGAGCGGGTGTGAGCGCGGCCGGGCGGCCCTGGCGGGAGCGGCGCGTGGTGGACGGTCTGGCGGACGCCCTGCGGGAGGCCGCCTCGGAACGCTTCCTGGGCAACGGCCGGACGCCGGCGAAGGCGGCATCGGCAACCGGGGCATCGGCGGGGGCCGGGGCGACTGCATCGGCCCCGGCCGCGGCCGGGCCGTCCGAGGCGGACCGGGTCGGAAGGTCCGAAAGGTTCGGAAGGTAAGGGGACCCCATGACCAGGGCATATGCGTATGGATCATTCATGATCCAAGGACAAGCCGCCCGGACCACCCCCGCAACTCAGGCCGACGGCCCGGCACATCGGCCCGCTTGACAGGTTTTCGCATGTGGCAGAACGTGCCACGGTTCCGACACGCCCGAGGTCCGCCCTTGACGTTCTCACCCGTTCGGGCGCACACCCCGCACACCCGGTCCCGCCCCCGCCCACCGGCCGCCATCTGCGAAGACGTCCCCGAGGGAGGGCCGCACGATGATGACTTGCCGTCAGTTCGCCGTGTTACGCGCCCCTCCGGGGGCCGGGGAAGGGTCCACTGCTCTCGGGACCGGCCGCCCGAGCCGGACCAGGAGGGATTCCCATGCCCCGCGCCAAGTGGGTGGTCGGCGTACTGACGGTGGCTCTGCTGTGCACCGGCCTAGGGGTGTTGCGCACGAGCGAAGGCGGCCGGCCGGCCGCCCCGACCGCGGGCGACGCCCTGCCCTCGCGGGTCCTGGGGCTGTCCGGCCCGCGCAGGCTGGCCCGGCAGCTGGAGCACTCCGGCGGGCACACCACCGGCAAGGGCTCCCGGCGGCCCGGACGGTCGGGTGTCACGGCCCTGCCGGCCTCGCTGCCGCTGCGCCTGCTCATCCCGGCCCTCGGAACGGACCTGCCGCTGGCGGGCGGTACCCCGCCAGCGGGCGATACCCCGCCAGGGGGCGGGCCGTACGCGGCGGATCTCCAGCCCGGCGCCGCCGACGCCAAGCCCCCCGTCCCGGACAGCGCCGTGTGGGACTCCGTGAGCCCGGCACCGGGCGCGGCCGGCACCGCCGTGGTCTCCGCAGACCTCCCCCGGCTCGGCGAACTCCGGCGTGGGCAGACGATCGAGGTCGCGCGCGCCGACCGGCGTACGGCCGTGTTCACCGTCACCCGGGTCTCCCCCGGGATCTCCGGACGGGGCGGGCCGTCCGGCCGGGCCCAACTCCGGCTGGTCAGCGGCGAAACGGCCGTCCTGGCCCGCCTCACCGGCCACCGCCGCAGCCTGCGCTGACCGGCGGTGTCCCCCGAAAGACGGACACCCCCTGCGGCCACCTGACAGCCGTGGGGGGTGTCTTCGTCCCCCGGTCGGGGGACGCTGCGGTCCCGGTGGAGAGTCCGCCCGCGTGTCGGGGCACACCCTCCGCATGAGCGGGACACGGCGTGCGCCGACGGCACCGGACAGGGCCCCGATGACGGCTGCCCTGACGGTGCTCTGCGTCGTGCTGATGTGCCTCTTCGGCTTCGGCGGATCCGGTTCGTCCTCCGCGGCGGCCGAAGGCTCCCGCCCCGCTCCCACCGCCCCGGCCGAACCCACCGAGGCACCGGCCGATCCGGCCGGCGATCCGGAAGTACGTGTGGCGGTACGGGTGCCCGCGCGCGGCGTCCCCGGCGTACGGGGACTGCAGCGGCCGGTGTTTCACGTGAAACATCCCCGGTCCGGCCCGTCGGAGCCGGTCCCGGACCCGACGGGGGCGCTCGCACCCGCGGCATCCCTGCGGGCGGCCCGGAGTGTGGTCCTGCGCTGCTGACGGGGCCGAGAGGCCGAGCAGCAGCACCGCGCGCCCGGCACGGCCGGCTAGCCGGGGCTCACCGGGCACACCCGGATCACCCGGCACACCCGGCACACCCACTCCCCCGAGTGCCCTCGGCGCGCGTCCCCCCACACCCCCGAAACCCCGTGAGGTTCCGCCATGCCCTTCGACCCGTACCTCGCCCTGAACGCCATGCTCCGCGCCGAGGCCGCCCGCTTCTCCCCGCCGGCCCCGCCCGCACGCCAGCAGGAACCCGAGTCCGCCAAGACCGCCCAGACCACGGCCGAGCCCCCTGCCGGAGACGACACGGCCGTGTAGGGCATCGCGCAGGGCCGGCATCACGACATGGGGAGGCACCGGTTCCCGCGCCCTCGGCAACGGAGAGTGGTCACGTGAGGTTCGACCACGGAGCGCGGGAACCGGCGCCTCGTTCAGTCTCGGTCACCCACCCGCCCACCCACCTCGGCCTTTTGTCCGCTTTTGGTCCGCCGAAAGTACCGCTCGGCCGAGTTGGCCCCAGCAGTGACGTATGCCGGAGCCCCGGCCCCCGCACGCGGCGGGGGCCGGGGCTCCGGCGTACGCGGGCGACCCCGGACGGCCTACGAGGCGTTGCGCGTGTGGTAGCGGTAGAAGGCCGCGGCGCCGACGCCCGCGCCGACGAGCAGGCCCAGGCCCGAGCTCTTCAGGATGGATTCGCCGGCCAGGCTGTACAGGTAGCCGAAGGAGATGCCCGCGAAGATCCCGTACGCCGCCGCGTGCGGCTCCTGCGCCAGCCGCGGGCCGATCCGGGCCAGGGCCACCAGGCAGGCGGCGAAGATCGCGCCGCACAGGATCCCGTAGAAGACGTTGCCCGCGTCGACGGGCCCCATCTGACGCTTCATGAAGGCGGCGTAGACGCCGTAGACCAGTCCCATGAGCAGCGGTCGCGCGAGGGCCGACCTGCTCGTGTGGGCCGCCGTACCGGACGCCGGCTGCCGGTGCCCCCGGGGGGCGGTGGGTGCCGCATGTGCCATGACGGGCTCCTCTCTCCATCCTCCAGGGCACACCCGCAACCCGGGACCGGCAACCGGAGCAGTCGGGCGGCTACGCGCCGGGGGCCGCCCGCACCGCCACGGCGTCGATCTCGAAGAGCATGTCCGGCAGGGCCAGCGCGGCCACGCCGATCAGCGTCTGGGCGGGCAGTTCGGTGCCCCAGGCGGCGTGCAGGTGCTTCAGCAGCACCTGCAGCTTCTCCTGGTCGTGCCCGACGACGTACGTCCCGATGCGGACCACGTTGCCGAGGCCCAGGCCCACGGCCTCCAGGGCGGTGCGCAGGTTGGCGAAGGCCTGCCCGACCTGGGCGTCGAACGCGTCGGAGACGACGTGGCCGGCCGGGTCGGAGCCGTACTGGCCGGCTATGAAGACCTGCTCTCCGGGCGCGGAGACGATGTGGCTGTAGCCGTAGCCGGTGGGGTCGTGGAGTTCTGCCGGGTTGGTGATGCTGCGCGTCATTCCAAGCTCCTGGGTCAGTTGTCCGAAGGGTGGGGACGGCCTAGCGGGCGGCGGCGAGCCAGGCGCGGAGCCGCTCGGGGGCTTCGGGGGCCTGCCGTTCGGCCTGCTGCCGGATCTCGTCGAGGTTCTGGGCGGCCAGTGCGCGGCGCCAGGCCAGTTCGGCCCGGCCCATCGCGTGGGCGATGGCGCAGTCGGCCGCGGGCGGTTCATCGCCGCCGCCGGGTCCCTGCTGCCGGATCTCCGCACACCGGAAGGCCTCGTCCGGCCCTTCGACGGCGGCGACCACGTCCATGAGCGAGATGGAGTCGAGCGGGCGGGCGAGGCGGAAGCCGCCCCGCGGGCCGGGCGTGGAGGTGACGATGCCCGCCCGGGCCAGGGCCTGGAGCTGCTTGTTGAGGTACGCGGCGGGCAGCTCGTGCCAGGCCGCCAGCCGGGCTGCCGAGACCGCCCGGCCGTCACCGCTCCAGGCCAGGTTGAGGCAGCTGTGCAGGGCCCATTCGACGCCCTCACTCATCTTCATAACCTGGATATTAGATGTCCAGATTAGATTGGGCAAGAGAGACACGCCCGGCCCGCACGGCCCGGCGCGCACCACCCGGCCGCAGCAACCCGGCTCGCGCCGTGCGCCCGGCCCCCTTTCCCTGGTGACGTGCGGACCTTCCTCTCGGCGGTACTCATCGCGCTCGTGGCCCTGCTGGTGCCCGCGAGCGCCGTCGCGTACTGGGCCGATCGCGAGCTCGGCAGCGCCGACCGCTACACCGCGGCCATGTCCCCGCTCGCCTCGGATCCCGCCGTGCAGAACCTCGTCGTCACCCAGGCCGGCCGGGCCCTCTCCGGACAGATCGACGCCGGCCCCTTCCAGGGCGGGGTCGACGCCCTGCTCGGCGAGGCCCTGCGCTCCTTCGTCGGCACCCCGGCCTACCAAACCGCCTGGGACGCCGCGAACCGCGCCGCCCACGGCGCCTTCTTCCACGCACTCACCACCGGCGACGGCAACGCCGTGACCATCGACCTCGCACCCGTGATCGCCCGGGTGAAGGCCGATCTCGTCGACAACGGGGTGCCGTTCGCCGACCGCATCCCCGAGACCCACGTCTCGGTGAAGGTCATGGAGTACGACAACCTCGGCGCGCTCCGGAAGGGCTTCCGCATGCTGCAGATCGCCGGGGTCTGGCTCCCCGTGCTCACCCTGGTGCTGGCCGCGACGGCCATCGCCGTCGCCGTCCGGCGCCGCCGGGCCGTGATGGCCACCGGGCTGGGACTGGCCATCGGGGCCGTCCTGCTGTGGGCGGCCGTCGTCCTGTGCCGCCGCCTCACCCTGGACGACCTGCCGGCCGACATCGACCGGGCGGCCGCCGAAGCGGTGTACGACGCGCTCACCGCGTTCCTGCGGACCACCGCCTGGGTGGTGCTGGCCGCCGGACTGGCCGCCGCGCTGGCCGCCTGGGTGACGGGCCGACTGCGCCGCGGCACCCCATAAGCTCTGAACGGGCGGATTGGCACGCAAATCCGTAGAAGAATCCATAGAGCAACACAGAAGAACCGATTCACGAGCGGCGGCACGGAAGCGGGAATGAGCACCGAACGCACCGAAGACATACCGGCCGGGCGAGCCGGGCGGACAGCACGGGCCGGGCAGAGCGCCGGACGGTTCGGTCCACTGGCCCCGCCCGCCTGGCTACTGAAAGGGCTGCGGCCGAGTTCCGCGCCGATCCCCTGGGCCGCCGCGCTGCGCGCGGCCATTGCCATGGCCCTGCCGCTGGCCGTCGGCTTCGCCGTCGACGAGCCCGAGTACGGCGCGCTCGTCTCGATGGGCGCCCTGTCCGGGGTCATCGGCGACACCGCGGACGCCTACCGGATGCGGATCCTGAACATCGCCGTGCCCCAGCTCTTCGGGGCCGTGGGCGTCGCGCTGGGCACCCTGGTCTTCGGGCACGGCTGGGTCGCGGTCGGCGTCCTCACCCTGATCGCCCTGGTCTCCGGGATGATCTCCTCCATCGGCACGGTCGCCTCCGTCTCCGGACTGCTGCTCCTGCTGAACGCCGTCGTCGGCGCCGGCCTGCCGATGCCCAGTCCCTGGTGGACGGCCCCCCTGCTGCTGAGCGCCGGCGGGCTGTTCGTCCTGCTGCTGACCCTGCTGGGCTGGCCGCTGCGCGGCCGGCTGCCGGAGCGGGCCGCCGTAGCCGCCGCCTACCGGGCCCTGGCCGACACCCTGGAGGCCGCGGGCGGACCGGGCCCCGAATACGAAGCGCGCCGCCAGCAGGTCACCCAGTCCCTGAACCACGCCTACGACCTGGTGCTGGGCCGCCGGACCCGGGTGCACGGCCACAGTCCCTCGCTCGTGCGGATGCTGGCCCAGCTGAACGTGCTGATCCCGCTCGTCGAGGCCGCGCCCGCCGCGCACCTGCGCCGCAGACCCCTCTCCCCGGCGATCCCGGCGGCCGTACGGGACCTGGCGACGGCCGTCGAGGAGGGCCGCACGGACATTCCCGTACTGGACCTGCCCGCGCCCGACGGCCAGTCGGAGCGGGCCATCGACGCGGCCCTGCGGCACGCCGCGACGATCGTGCCGCTGGCCGAGCCGGACATGCCAGACGTCGACGACCGCCTCGGCCGGCCCGCCGCGCTGCGGGTCCGGGCCCGCCGGGTGGTGCGCGACATGATGTTCTCCGAGGCCTCCTGGCGGTACGGGCTGCGGCTCGCGCTGTGCATCGGGCTGGCGCAGTCCCTCGTCTCGGTGGTGGAGATCGAGCGCTCCTACTGGGTCGCCCTCACCGTCACCTTCGTCCTCAAGCCCGACTTCGGCTCGGTGTTCTCCCGGGCCGTGCTGCGCGCGCTGGGCACCGCGGGCGGGCTCGTCGTCGCGGCCGCGGTGCTCTCGGAGGTGCCGCGGGGGTGGTGGGACGTGCCCGTCATGGTGGTCCTGGCAGCCCTCATCCCCGTCTTCTCGGTCAAGGGCTACGCCTTCCAGACCGCGGCGATCACCCCGGTCATCCTGCTCCTCTCCGACCTGCTCAACCACCAGGGCTTCGACCTGGTCCGGCCGCGGCTGCTCGACAGCCTGATCGGCTGCGCCATCACCCTGATCGCCGGGTACATGCTCTGGCCCGAGAGCTGGCACACCCGGATCGGCGACCGGCTCGCCGACACGGTGGACGACGCCGCCCGGTACGTGGAGCGCGCGTTCGGCTCCAACCCCGACACCGATGCGGGCCAACGGGCGGCCCGCACCGCCCGGCTGCAGGCCCGCCGCCGCATCTACCGGGACCTGTCCGGCGTACGCAGCGAGTTCCAGCGGGCGCTGACCGAGCCGCCGCCGACCGGGGAACGGGCCGCCGCGTGGTGGCCGCTGGTGGTCGCCGTCGAGCGGATCGTCGACGCGACGACGGCCGCCCGCGTCCGCGTCAACCACGGCGCGCAGCGCCCCGGCTCCCGGGAGGTCGAGGCGATCGCCGAAGACCTCCGAGCCCTGGCCCACGGCGTCCGCCGAGTCGACACCCCCACCCTGCTCCGCCCCACCCCACCCCCCGAGGTAGACGAATCCTCCGTCCTCTCCCCGGTCCGCCAGGAACTGGCAGCAGCCAGAGCCATCGCGGACCCCACCGGCGGCTCCCGGTAAACCGAATCCAGCCCCGCCGGCGTTTGAGGCGCGGGGGTCCGGGGGCTGGCCCCCGGCAACGGCGCCGCACGGCACCACCCGCCCCGCCCAAATCCAGCCCCGCGTGATAGATCCAGCCCCGCCGGCGTTTGAGGCGCGGGGGCCCGGGGGCGGAGCCCCTGGCAAGCAGCGCCGCGCGCACCCACCGGGCCGGACCCAAACCCAGCCCCGCCGGCGTTTGAGGCGCGGGGGTCCGGGGGCGGAGCCCCTGGCAGCGGCGGCGCCGCGTCCCCCCAATGGCCCCGCCCCCGGGCCCACCCCGCCCTCACGAGGGAGCATCGGGACATGAGCCTCCGCCGGCGCAGCCGGGCGATCCTCCTCACGGCCGCCACGGCCACCCTGGCGGCCACCACGGGCTGCGCCGACGTGGAGGGCCTCCAGAGCGACGGCGACCTCGGCACGGCCCACGCCCCCCGCACCCTGTGGAAGAACATCCGCCCCGACCCCCCGGCCCCCGGCCAGCAGCCCGGCACGGCCACCGCCGTGCCGGGTCTCGCCAAGGTCCCCGACCTGTCCATGCGGGGCGTGAACGCCGTGGACGTCGTACGGGCCGACATCACCGCCGCCACCACCGCGGACGCCGGCACCGGCCGGCTCGTCGACCCCCGGGCGATCCAGCGCATCGCGCTCTGCACACAGGCTGTGGACGGCGGCCCCGACTGTCCCGTCCGGCCCGCGGTCCTGGCCGATGTGACGGGCAACGGCACGGACGAGCTGATCACCGCCCTCGACATCGACGGCCGGGTCAGCGAGCTGCGCGTCTACACCGTCCAGGACGACGGGACGATCGCCCGCATCCTGTCCCGGCGCGGCGTCCTGGAGGGCGTGGAGGTCGCCGCCGAGCACCTGGCGGTCCGCGAGCCGACCTCGAACCCGAAGAAGGTCTCCATCTCCGACTACGTGTGGGACCCGGAGGCCGGGATCATGAACCTCGACCAGCTCACCCTCGACGAGTGCCCCAACCAGGGCGACGCCTCCCCCTGCCCCGCCCCGACCCCGGGCACGGGCTCCGGCACGGGCTGAGGAGGCGCGATCCCGATGCTCCGGACGAGCAGCCTGCGCTGGAAGATCGCCATGACCACCACGGCGGTGTGCTGCGCCGTCGCGGCAGCGCTCGGCATCCTCGTGCACAACGTGGTCGCCCGCCAGCTCGTCGGCGAGGTCCGCAAGGACGTGGACCGCGAGCTGGACTACGCCCTGAGCCAGTACGAGTACGGCACCGCGCACGGCGACGGGAACAGCGCCCTCGACCCTCCGGGCCTCCCGGCCCCGCTGCGCGAGCTGGTCGCGCGCGGACTGACGGGCAGCATGACCGGCACCCAGGACGGCAAACCCGTGATGTGGGCGGCCGGACCCGCCGACGGCAAGCCCCTCGCCGTCTGGGTCCCCTACGAGAGCACCCGCACGCGGCTCCGGGAGACCGACGCCGCCATCCTGCTCTCCGCCCTCCTCGCCGCCGGAGTGGTGGCCCTCGCCGGTCTCTTCCTCGCGGGCCGCATCAGCCGCCGGCTCGCCACCACGGCCGCAGTGGCCCGGCGGATCAGCGCCGGGGACCTCGACGCACGCGTCGGCTTCCCGGCCGGCGGGGACGGGCCGCGGCCGCGCTCCCGCGACGAGGTCCGGGACGTGGCACAGGCCCTCGACTCGATGGCGGCCTCGCTCCAGGCCCGGCTGGAGGCGGAGAAGCGGTTCACGGCGGACGTCGCGCACGAGCTGCGCACCCCGCTCACCGGATCCCTGGCCGCGGCCGCGCTGCTCCCCGAGGGCCGGCCCAAGGAGATGATCAACGACCGCCTCAAGGCTCTGCACCTGCTCACCGAGGACCTGCTGGAGATCTCCCGGCTGGACTCGGGCGTCGAACGCGCCGACCTGGCCCGGGTGGAGCTCGGCCGCGCCGTGGAGCGGGCGGCGGCGAGCACCAGGCTGCCCGTCGCGGTACGGATCGAGCGGGACGCGGTGGTGCTCACCGACCGGCGCCGGCTGGACCGGATCCTGGCCAACCTGCTGGTCAACGCCCACAAGCACGGGCAGCCGCCGATCGAAGTGACCGTCACCGGCCCGCTGGTGACCGTACGGGACCACGGGCCCGGCTATCCCGCCGAACTGATCGCGCAGGGCCCGCGGCGCTTCCGCACCGGAGATCCGGGACGCGGACGGGGCCACGGGCTCGGCCTGACCATCGCCGCCGGACAGGCGGAGGTCCTGGAGATCGAGCTGCGCTTCTCCAACGCCCCCGACGGGGGCGCGGTGACCACGCTCCTGCTGCCGGTCGGGCGCCTGCCGGAAGGAAGTTGAGCGGGGGCGGTGGATGTTTCACGTGAAACATCCACCGCCCCCGCGCAGGTCAACTCACCTCGGCTCAGACGTCAGACTCCGATGTTCTTGCCGTCCTTGCGCCAGACCGAGACGACCGCCGGGCGGACGATCTTGCCGGGTCCGTCGGGCCACACCGACTGCGGGTTCTCGACGGACGCCCCGTCGAGCTCACCCGGGTGCTGGACGGCGACCAGAACGCGCTTGTCCTGGATGATCGGGCCACAGGTCTCGGCGCCGCGCGGAACGGTCAGGAACTGCTTCAGCTCACCGCGGCGCTCCCCGGCGGTCGCGACACCGAACAGGCCGTCGTGCGAGCCGAGCTGGTTGCCGTCCGTGGAGATCCACAGGTTGCCGTGCGGGTCGAAGGCCACGTTGTCCGGGCAGGAGATCGGGCTGACCTTGTCCTTCGGGAAGCCCGCGAAGTAGGTCGCCGGGTCGTTCGGGTCACCGGCGACCAGGAAGAGCCGCCAGGCGAACCCGTCGCCGGCCGGGTCGTCGAAGTTCTCGGCGAGCTCCAGGATCTGGCCGTGCTTGTTGCCGTTGCGCGGGTTGGCCTCGTCGGCGGGGGCCTTGCCGGCGGCGCCGCGGTCCTTGTTGTTGGTCAGTGCGATGTAGACGCGGCCGGTGCGCGGGGACGGCTCGACGTCCTCGGGGCGGTCCATCTTGGTGGCGCCCACCTTGTCGGCGGCCTGACGCGTGAAGACGTAGACCTCCTCGGCGGTCATGCCCTCGACATGCGAGACGTTGCCGGTGGCCAGCTTGATCCACACGCCGGAACCGTCGAACTCGCCGTCGGTGGGGAGCTTGCCGGAGCCGTCGATCTCGGCGGCCGGGGTGTCGCCGGTGAGCTTGGCGACGTAGAGGGTGCCCTCGTCGAGCAGCGTGAGGTTGTGCTCCTTCGCCGCGCGCGAGCTGCCCTTCTTCATCTGCTTCGACGAGACGAACTTGTAGAAGTAGTCGAAGCGCTCGTCGTCGCCCATGTAGACGACCGGGCGGCCGTCCTCGGTCAGGCGGGGCTGCGCGGCCTCGTGCTTGAAGCGGCCGAGCGCGGTGCGCTTGCGCGGGACGGAGTTCACGTCGTACGGGTCCAGCTCGACGACCCAGCCGTGGCGGTGGGACTCGTTGGGCTCCTGCGCGACGTCGAAGCGCTTGTCGAACCGCTCCCACTTGCGCTCGGTGGCGCCGGCGGTCACGCCGTAGCGCTTCAGGCGGGCGGCCTGGGTGGGCTCGGTGACCAGGCCGGCGTTGCCGAAGTACTGGTTGAAGTTCTCCTCGCCGTGGAGGGTGGTGCCCCACGGGGTGGTGCCGCCGGCGCAGTTGTTGAGGGTGCCGAGCACCTTGGTGCCGGTGGCGTCGACCGAGGTCTTCACCAGCTCGGAGCCGGCGGCCGGGCCGGTCAGCTTGAACTCGCTGGTGGCGGTCAGGCGGCGGTTGAGGCGGTGGCGGCTGATGGCCGTCAGCTTGCCGCTGCGGTGGTCCTCCTGGACCGCGACCACGGACAGGCCGTGCGCGGCCCAGGCGATCTCGACCTGCTCGCGGGTCGGGTTGGCCGCGTCGTACGCCTTGAACATGAGCTGCTCGTCCGTGTACTCGTGGTTGGCCACGAGCAGCTGCTGGCGCTCGTAGTCGCCGCCGAGCGGGAGCAGGCTCAGGAAGTCGTTGTTGTAGCCGAACTGACCGGCCTGCGCGGCGGCGGTCTGGTTGTCCGGGTTGAAGCCCGGCGCACCCTTGACGATCGGGTCGCCCCAGCGGATGACCACGTTCTGCTCGTGGCCCTCCGGGACCGTGACCTGGTCGGCGGTGTTCGGCGCGACCGGCGTGAAGCGCAGACCGCGGGCGCCCGCGGCGTTGACCCCGGCGGCGCCGGCGCGCTGCGCCTCGACCGTCGGGTCCGCGGAGGCGGAGGAGCCGTTGCCGCTCAGCGTGATGGCGGTACCGGCGGCCGAGGCGACCGTGACGACGGCGGCGGAGCGGAGCATCGCGCGGCGGGAGTAGGCGCGGGCTATGACATCGCCGGCGTACTCGTTGTCGCTGGTGTTCGGCACCTCGTGGAAGCAGGCGTCGCCGCAGCGGTAGCGGCAGGTGAGAGCGGAACGGCCGCCCCCGTGAGAAGTGCCGATGAGCGGCAGGAGCTTGCGCACGAGTGTCCTCCGTAGATGCACGGTCCCCGACAACGTGTCGGAACAATCCGTCGGTGACGCTATGGGCGGGTTGCGCCGAAGCGGCGGCCGCTGGGTGAACGCCCGGTGAATCCGGCACGTCGGGGCGGCAGTTCGGAGGCGGAAGGGGTGTGTTTGAGCAGTGGGCGCCACGAAAGGTGCCCCTCCCGAAGTTCCGGCCAAGGGGCCGATAACCTTACGTGTCCACTCTGGGCAGGGATCTACCGCGCCTCACGGACAAATGACGCACGCACTCATGCGAAAGGCCTGGCCCATGGGTATTCGGAGCTTGTTGCGCAAGGTGTTCGGACGGACCTCTGATTCGGTTCCGGAGACGACCGGCACCCCTTCGGCGGCCCTCCCGAGCCAGACCGAACGCACCCCCCTGGACGCGGCGGCCGAGCTGGTCGCCGCCTCCTTCGACAACCCCACTGTTCCCCCGCAGTCCACCCCCCGGGACCTCGAACCGGGCACGGTGCTCACGGCCCCGGCCCCGGCCCCCAACCCGGACCCCACGGTCCCGGAGGCCCGCCGGAGTTCCCCCGCCGGAGGTTCGCCGGCAGCCCCCGCGGCGCCGTCCACCCCGACGGCCCCGGCCGCCGAAGCGGAGCCCGTCGCCGCCGAAGCGGAACCGGTCGCCGAGGAGGAGACCCCGGTCGCCGAGGCTGTGACCGAGCCCGAGCATGTGGCCGAAGCCGCAGCCGAGCCCGAGGTCACAGCCGAGGCGGAGGCCGAGCCCGAGGTTGTGGCCGAGGCCGCAGCCGAGCCCGAGGCCGAACAGGCCGTCGAGGCAACGCCGGAGCCCCTCGCGGCCGAGGCGGACGCCACCGCGCCCGAGGCCGCCGCCGAGGTGGCGGAGGCCGAAGCCGAGCCGCTCGCCGCTCCGGCCGCCGAGGCGGAGGCCGAGCCCGAGGCGGACGCAGCCGCTGTCGCCGCCCCGGCGGAGCCGGCCGAGTCCGAGCCCCTCGCCGCCGAGTCCGAGGCCGACCCGGCCCTGGCCGCAGCGCCCGAGGAGGAGCCCACGCCCGAGGCGCACACCGAGCCGCAGGCCGACGTAGCGGCCCCGGAAGCGGACACCGAGACCGAGCCGGAGCCGCAGCCCGCTGCCGAGGCGGAGCCCCTCGCGGCCGATGCCGAGGCGCCGCAGGCGCAGGACACCGCCGAGGTGGAGCCTGCTGCGGCCGAGGCCGAGGCCGAGGCCGAGGACACCGCCGAGGCCGAGCTCCTCACCGCCGATGCCGCCGCAGGCGGCCCCGCCCACTCCCTCGCCGCCCTCAAGCGGCAGGCGCCCCCGCTGGCGGCCGCGTACAAGGCCGCCGGGCAGGCCCTGCGCGCCAAGGGCAAGGCCGGCGCCCGCGCCACCGTGTTCCTCGTGGTCGACCGGTCGGGCTCGATGCGCCCGTTCTACAAGGACGGCAGCGTCCAGCACCTCGCCGACCACGCCCTCGCCCTCGCCGCGCACCTCGACGAGAACGCCACCGTCCACACGGTCTTCTTCTCCACGGACGTGGACGGCACCGCCGACCTCACCCTCGACGCGTACGACGAGGCCTGGGTCGAGGCCCGCCACGCGGAGCTCGGCCGGATGGGCCGCACCAGCTACCACGTGGCCGTGGAGGCCGTCGTGGAGCGCTACCAGAAGGACGGCGGCGAGGGCCCGGCCCTGGTCGTGTTCCAGACGGACGGCGCGCCCGACAACGTCCGCCCCGCCCGCCAGGCGATCGCCGACGCGGCCGCCACCGCCCCCGGCATCCACTGGCAGTTCGTCGCCTTCGGCGAGCACGACGCCAAGGCCTTCGACTTCCTGCGCAAGCTGGACGCCGACAACGCCGGCTTCTTCCACGCCGGCCCCGCACCGGCCGAAGTGACCTCGGCCGCCCTCCTCAAGGGCCTGCTGGAGAAGTTCTAGAAACACAGAAGAAGGGCCCGGGATCCGTAACGGATCCCGGGCCCTTCTTTCGTACTACGGCCTACTGGTGAGGCTTGACTGCCTTGTCGACCGGCTCGCTCGTCTTCGTCTCCACCGGCTTGCGCAGCGCGATGTTCAGCTCGCGCAGGCGGGACTCCTCCAGGATGGTGGGCGCGCCCATCATCAGGTCCTGCGCGTTGCCGTTGAGCGGGAAGGCGATGGTCTCGCGGATGTTCGGCTCGTCGGCGAGCAGCATCACGATGCGGTCCACGCCCGGGGCGATGCCACCGTGCGGCGGGGCGCCGAGGCGGAAGGCGCGCAGCATGCCCGCGAACTCGCGCTCGACGGTCTCGGCCTCGTAACCGGCGATCGCGAAGGCCTTCAGCATGACCTCGGGCTCGTGGTTGCGGATGGCGCCGGAGGACAGCTCGATGCCGTTGCAGACGATGTCGTACTGCCACGCCAGGATGTCGAGCGGGTCCTTCTCCTCCAGGTCCTTCATGCCGCCCTGCGGCATGGAGAACGGGTTGTGGGAGAAGTCGATCTTGCCGGTCTCCTCGTCCGCCTCGAACATCGGGAAGTCGACGATCCAGCAGAAGCGGAAGACGTCCTCCTCGAACTGCCCGGCGCGCTTGGAGGCCTCGACGCGGACGCCCGCCATGATCTTGGAGACCTCGTCGAACTCGCCCGCGCCGAAGAACACGGCGTGACCTGCGGCAAGCCCCAGGCGCTCGGTGAGGACCTTGACATTCTCCTCGGTGAGGAACTTGGCGATCGGGCCGGTCAGCGCACCGTCCTCGCCCACGCGGACCCAGGCCAGGCCCTTGGCGCCGAGCGAGATCGCGTACTCGCCGAGGCCGTCGAAGAACTTGCGCGGCTGGGCGGCGGTGTCCGGGACGGCCAGGGCGCGCACGTGCTTGCCGGCGAACGCCTTGAACTCCGAGCCCTCGAACACGTCGGTAATGTCGACGAGCTCCAGCTTGGAACGCAGGTCGGGCTTGTCGTTGCCGTACTTCATCATCGACTCGCGGAAGGGGATCCGCGGGAACGGCGAGGTGACCGGGCGGCCCTTGCCGAACTCGGTGAAGATCTCCGTCATCAGCCGCTCGATGGGCTGGAAGACGTCCTCCTGCTCGACGAAGGACATCTCGACGTCGAGCTGGTAGAACTCGCCCGGCGAGCGGTCGGCGCGGGCGTCCTCGTCGCGGAAGCAGGGCGCGATCTGGAAGTACCGGTCGAAGCCGGAGATCATCAGCAGCTGCTTGAACTGCTGCGGCGCCTGCGGGAGCGCGTAGAACTTGCCCGGGTTCAGGCGGGACGGAACGACGAAGTCACGGGCGCCCTCGGGGGAGGTCGCGGTGAGGATCGGGGTCGCCATCTCGTTGAAGCCGAGGGCCACCATCTTGGAGCGGATGGAGGCGATGACGGCCGAGCGCAGCATGATGTTGCGGTGCATGCGCTCGCGGCGCAGGTCGAGGAAGCGGTACTCCAGGCGGCGCTCCTCGTTCACCCCGTCGTCGGTGTTGATGGTGAAGGGCAGCGGGGCGGCGGCGCCGAGCACCTCGACCGCGGTGACCTCGACCTCGATGTCGCCGGTGGCGAGCTCGGGGTTGACGTTGTCCGCGCCGCGGGAGACGACCTTGCCGTCGATGCGGACGACGGTCTCCTTGGTGACGCTGCTCAGCGCCTCGTTCGCGGCCGTGCCGGGACGGGCGACGAGCTGCGTGATGCCGTAGTGGTCACGCAGATCGATGAAGAGGATGCCGCCCAGGTCTCGACGATTGTGCAGCCAGCCGCTCAGCCGGACGTCGGAGGCGACGTCGGAGGCACGAAGCTCGCCGCACGTGTGGGACCTGTACCGATGCATCAGTCATCCAGTTCTACGTGATACCAGGGTGGATTCAACCGTCCCAAGGTTACCGTCCGGGGCGGGAGCCCGTGCGGGCCAGCCCGCCGGGGGTGTGAACAGGCACGCCAGGCGGATGACCTGTAAAGATGACCAGGTGCGCACAGAGGACGTCCTGGCCGCCATCGCGACCGGTTTGTGGCGATGGGACAACGCCTCCGGGACGGTCACCCTCGACAGCGAGGCCGCCCGGCTGCTCGGGCTGCCCGCCGAGCCCGCCCAGCTGCCCGAGGTCGCCGTGCGCTCGCGCTTCCACCCGGTGGACTGGAACGAGATCAACGGCATCGTGAACCTCGCGGTCGCCGAGGGCACCCTCGCCGAGGCCCGGCTGCGGATCATGGACGAGGACGGGCGCGTGCTGCGCACCGTGCGCAGCCGCTCGAAGCCGCTGGAGAACCGCGCCCCGGACGGCCGCCTCGACTACGAGCTGATCGGCACGATCCAGGAGATAGCCGAAGCCCAGCCCGGCACCACGGCCGTGCACACCCCCATCACCGGTGACTGGCGCCGCTCGCGCGAGGCGTTCCTGCTCGACGCCGGGCGGGCGCTGGCCGAGGCCCGCTCCACCGCCGAGGTCCTGCGGGTGGCGGCCTCGCTGTCCATGCCCGGGTTCATCCCCGACGGTCTGGCCGTCTTCGGCGTGTCCGGCGACCGGCTGTCGATCATCGGGCACCACGGGCACGATCCCGGGGACGAGGGCCCCTTCGCGGACATGCCGCTGCAGACCGACTACCCGGCCGCGGAGGTCGTCCGTACCGGGCGGGCGATCTACCTCCCGAGCCCCGACGACTACAAGCGGCGCTTCCCCACCACCTGGCCGCTCGCCCAGCGCTTCGACCGGATCTCCTGGGCCTTCCTGCCGCTGATCGTCGCGGGGCGCACCATGGGCGCCTGGATGGCCGCGTTCAAACACCCGGTGTCCTTCTCGCCCGACGAGCGCTCCGTCCTGACGACGGTGGCCCGGATGCTCGCGCAGGCCCTCCAGCGCGCCGGGGTGGCCGAATCCGAGCGAGAGCTCACCACCGGCCTCCAGCGGTCGATGATGCCCCAGCTCGGCCCCGAGATCCCCGGGATGACCCTCGCCGCGCGCTACGTGCCGACCGGCGGCGGGCTCCAGGTCGGCGGCGACTGGTACGACATGATCCCGCTGCCGTCGGGACGGTTCGCGCTGGTCATCGGCGACGTCCAGGGCCACGACGTGCGGGCGGCCGGGCTCATGGGCCAGCTCCGGATCGCGGTGCGCGCGTACGCCTCCGAGGGCCACCGGCCCGACGCGGTGCTCTCGCGCGCCTCCCGCTTCCTGGCGGGCCTGTGCTCGGAGCAGGACACCGGGTCGGACACGGGCCGCCCGGGCACGGGCGGAGGCGGCGGGGGCATGGGCGGCGGGGACTCCGATTTCCAGAGCCCGCGCTTCGCGACCTGCCTCTACGTGGAGTGCGATCCGCAGACCGGCCTGCTGGAGGTGGCCCGCGCCGGGCACCCCGACCCGGCGGTGCGGATGGCCGACGGCACGGTCCTGATGCGGCCCACGGCGGGCGGGCTGCCGCTCGGCATCGTGCCGGACACCGACTACCCGACGACGCGGTTCACCCTGGAACCCGGCGAGACGATGATGCTCTGCACCGACGGGCTCATCGAGACGGGCGGGCACGACCTCGACACGGGCTGGGCCCGGCTGCGGGCCATCCTGGAGTCGCAGGTCCCCGACCCCCAGGACCCGGAGCCCCGCCACCTGGAGCGGCTGGCCGACCTGCTGGTCCAGGCGGTGCACGGCCCGTCCTCGCACCACACCACCGGTCCGCTGGCCGACCGGCGCGAGGACGACATCGCCGTGGTCCTGCTCTGCCGCGAGGGCGAGGGCTGCGGCTGCGAGACCCCGCTGCTGCACCCGTCGCGGCCGGCCCGGCGCACCATGACGACCGTCGCCCAGGCGGAGCCGGAGCGGGTCGCGGGGGTCCGCCAGCAGATCCGGGAGCTGCTGCACGACTGGGCGGACCCGGAGCAGGTCGACGCGGCGGTGCTGATGGTCTCCGAGATGCTGACGAACGTACTGGTCCACACGGACGGGGACGCCCTGCTGATCGCCGAGGCGGTCGGCGAGCTCGGCTCCCGCCGGCTGCGGGTGGAGGTCGCGGACGCCTCCGACGAGCTGCCGCACAAGCGGCACCCCGGGGAGATGGCGTCGAGCGGGCGGGGCGTCCTGCTGCTGGAGATGCTCGCGGACGACTGGGGCGTCGACCCGCGCGGCGAGGGCAAGTCCACGTGGTTCGTACTGAACGAACGTTCCAAACCCGAGACCGACCCGCTGGACTGACCTCCGGACGGCGGGCCCCCGACGTGTTTGGATGAGCCGTGCCGACAACTCCCCTGCTGCCCGAGCCCGTACGCCGCCTCGCCGCCTGGTGTGTCGTCGTCCTCCTCGCCACCGCCGTCCTCGCGCTCGTCGTGTGGCTCTGCACCGTCTTCCGGACGGTGGTCACGCCGGTCCTGCTCGCCGTGCTCGGCACGGCCCTGCTCGGGCCGATGCACCGGCGGCTGGTCCGCATGAAGGTCAACCGCTCGCTCGCCGCGGCCCTCACCTGCCTGACCGTGGCCGCCGTGGTCGGCGGGGCCGGCTACATCGTCGTCCTCGCGCTCATCGAGACCGGCGACCAGATCATCGACTCCCTGCGGAAGGCCGGCGCGGACCTCGCGAAGCACTTCGGGGCGCTCGGCACCTCCCTGGAGGACGTGGCCAAGAACTCCAAGGACCTGCTCACCAAGTTCGGCGGAACGGCCGCCTCGGGCGTGGTCACCGGGCTCAGCGTGGTCGCGACGATGCTCGCGACGGCCCTGCTGGCCATGGTGCTGATCTTCTTCTTCCTCCGCGACTCCGACCGTGCCGTCAGCACGCTGCGCTCGATGGTGCCGAACCGCTCGGGCGACCTGATGGAAGCGATGGGGCGGCGCGCGTACGAGGCCGTCGAGGGCTTCATGCGCGGGACCACCTTCGTGGCCCTGGTCGACGCCGTGCTGATCGGCGCGGGTCTGCTGATCCTGCAGGTCCCCGGCGCGGTGGGGCTGGCCGCCCTGGTGTTCGTGACCGCCTACATCCCCTACCTCGGCGCCTTCCTCTCCGGCGCCGTGGCGGTCCTCGTCGCCCTCGCCGACCGCGGCTGGGTGATCGGCCTGTGGGCGCTGGGCGTGGTGCTGGCGGTCCAGATGATCGAGGGGTACATCCTCCAGCCCATGGTGCAGAGCCGCACGGTGCAGATGCACCCGGCGGTGGTCATGCTGGCGATCACGGCCGGAGCGAGCGTCGCCGGCATCCTCGGGATGCTGCTGGCCGTACCGCTGACCGCGGCCTTCTTCGGGGTGGTCTCGGAGCTGCGGTCCCGGTACACGGCGGAAACCGCCTGATCAGGCCGCCTGATCAGGCCGCCTGATCAATACGTGGTCCCCATCGCGGTGCGGACCTCGGCCAGGGTGGCTTCGGCGACCGCGTTCGCGCGCTCGTTGCCGCGCCGCAGGACGTCCCGTACGTGGCCCCGGTCGGCCGCCAGCTCCGTACGGCGCGCCCGCAGCGGGGCGAGGTGTTCGTTGACGGCCTCGGTGACGGCCTTCTTCAGCTGGGCCGCGCCGCCGTCGCCGATCTCCTCCGCGACCGACTCCGGGTCGCGGCCCTGGCACAGCGCGGCGAGCAGGACGAGGCTGGAGACCTCGGGGCGGGCGGCCGGGTCGTAGGTGATGCGGCGGACCGCGTCGGTCTTGGCGCCCTTGAGGAGGCGGGCGGTCTCGTCGGCGGTGGCCGACAGGGCGATCGCGTTGCCCCGGGACTTGCTCATCTTGGTGCCGTCCGTACCGAGCAGCAGCGGCGCGGCGGACAGCAGGGCGTCGGGCTCGGGGAAGACCGGCCCGTTCGCCCCGTAGCGCTCGTTGAAGCGGCGGGCGATGGTGCGGGTGACCTCCAGGTGCGGGAGCTGGTCCTGCCCCACGGGCACCACGCCGGCCTTGCAGAAGAGGATGTCGGCGGCCTGGTGCACCGGATAGGTGAACATCAGCCCGCTCACCGACGCCTGCCGGGAGTGCGCGATCTCGTCCTTGACGGTGGGATTGCGGCGCAGTTCCGCCACCGACACCAGCGAGAGGAAGGGCAGCAGGAGCTGGTTGAGGGCGGGCAGCGCGCTGTGCGCGAAGACCGTGGAGCGTTCGGGGTCGATCCCGGCGGCCAGGTAGTCGAGCACGAGCTCCTCGACGTGCTCGCCGAGGCGGTCGGCCACGTCCCGGTCGGTGAGCACCTGGTAGTCGGCCACGATCACGAAGGTGTCCACGCCCAGGTCCTGGAGCCGTACCCGGCCCTGCAGGGTCCCGAACCAGTGCCCCAGGTGCAGCCGCCCGGTCGGCCGGTCCCCGGTCAGGACCCGGAAGCTCCCCGGATCGGCGGCGATCCGCTCCTCCAGCTCGGCGCTGCGCCGACGCGCCGCCGACAGGTCGTACGTACTCACGGGCTGCTCCTGCTCTCCACGCGGGGACGGGCGGTCGGCCGGCCCGCCGGTCGTCACACCAGATCCAGACCAGATGATCCAGATATAGCCGACAAACCAGGGCAATCGGCGGCGCGAGTGCCGCAAAGGGAGAACCGGCGACCCGATTGCCGACGAAAGACCCGGCGGAGCAAGGCCGAAGGGCGGTGCAGAGGCAGGGACGAGCGACAGCCGCGGCCGGCTACGCCCTGGGCCGCCGGAACCAGGCCGCGCTCTCCTTCCTCAGGCAGCAGGACAGCACCACGATCACTCCGATCCCCCCTGCGCGGTTCCGGAGGCGTACGAGGAGACCAGGCGCGCGAGGTGCCGGCCCGCCAGGAGGAGGGGGGTGCGGTCCCGGGTGACCTGGGAGGTCATCTCGGCGCCCTCCAGGGTGTTGATCACGGTGACCGCCAGGTCGCGTGCCTCCGCCTCCGGGTGGCCGCAGGCCAGGAGCTTCGCGGCGACGAGCTCCTGCCAGTTCGCGAAGGCCCGGGCGCAGGCCGCCTGGAGCTCCGGCAGGCGGCCGACCGACTCCAGGGCCGTGGCCGTCACGGGGCAGCCGTCGCGCCAGTCGGATTCCTCCAGCGCCCCGGCGAGCAGCTCCGCGACGGCCTCCACGGCGCGCACCGGGTCCGCGTGGGCGGACAGCCCGGAGCGGAGCATCTCGGCGAACTCCTCGTCGCCGAAGTGGATCGCGGCGACCGCGAGCTCCTGCTTGCCTCCCGGGAAGAAGTGGTAGAGCGAGCCCAGGGTGGCTTCCGCCTCGCGGACGAGCTGCTTGACCGGCGTGTTCTCGTACCCGCCGTGCTGGAGGAGGCGCGAGGCGGTGCGCACCAGCCGCTCCCGCGTCCCGAGTCCGTCCGCCGTCTTCACCTCTGCTGCTGCCATGGAGGAAACCCTACCCCGGGATCTAGATAGAGCGTTCGTTCCAGTGCGTGCTACGTTCGTTCCGAGCGCTGGATAGAGCGTTCGTTCTAGTGATGGATGACCGGCACACCGAGGAGAGCTCTGCCATGAACCAGGTCACCGCCAGCCCCACCGTCACCGTCATCGGACTCGGCCCCATGGGTCAGGCCATGGCCGCCGCCTACCTGGACGCCGGGTACGAGGTCACCGTCTGGAACCGCAGCCCCGGCAAGGACACCGAGCTCGTGGCGCGCGGCGCGCGGCGGGCCGGCAGCGCCGCCGAGGCGGTCGCGGCGAGCGGGCTGACCGTGCTCAGCCTCATCGACGTGGACGCCCTGTACACCGCCCTCGGGGACGCCGACCTCGGCGGCCGGGTCCTGGCCAACCTCTCCTCCGACGTGCCCGACAAGGCCCGGGCGGCCGCCCGCTGGGTGCAGGAGCGCGGGGCCGAGTACCTCACCGGCGGGGTGAACGTACCGCCCGGCGGCATCGGCCAGGAGGGGTCCTCGATCTTCGTCAGCGGCCCCGAGGAGGTCTACGCGGCTCACCGCGAGGCGCTCGACGTGCTCGCCGCCACCGACTACCGGGGCTCCGACCCCGGGTACGCGCAGCTCTACTACCAGCTCAACATGATCATGTTCTGGACCGCGTACACCGGCTGGTACCAGGCCCTCGCCGTCGCCCGGGCCAACGGCCTGACGGCCGCGGACATCGTGCCGTACGCCGGCTACACGGCCGACAGCATGCGCGGCTTCTACGAGGGAGGCGCCCCGCTGATCGACGCGGACGCGCACGAGGGCACGTACGAGCGCCTCGCCATGTGCGCGGCGAGCGTGGAGCACATCCTCCACACCGCCGCCGACTCCGGTGTGGACACCGGGATCCTGGCCGCGCACGCCGACCTGTACCGCCGCGGGGTCGCCGCGGGCTTCGGCGCCGACAGCAGCTCGCGGCTGATCGGACTGCTGGGTGCGGACGCGCCCCGGGACCGGTAGGAGCGCCGCCCCTTTTCCTTTCAGAGGAACCGACGGTGACAACCCGTCAGTAATGTGGAAAATAACCAATGTGTCGACCTATATCGGAAGGTTAAGCTGAAGTAAATTCCTGGGGTTCCTTGTTTGCGGAAGGTGCAGATTACTTGAGTCCACATTGCACTTTCTGCCAACTCAACGAACGGGACCAGTGCGACAAGGAAACGGGATGGATACGTCAGGGATTACCCCGCATATTCGATCTCTCCGATCGGGAACTCCAGGTGTTCTATTTGATGGCGTGGGGCCCCTCGAATGATGGGCTCGCGGAGAGTCTCGAGATGGCTGTTCGTACGGTGAAATTTCATCTGGAGAACATCCGCGGCAAACTGGGCGGCCTATCCCGCGTCCAGACGTGCGTACTCGCAGTGCATCACCGGATCGCCACCTGCCCCACCGGACACGGATGCGGAGATGATCACGGCACGGACGGCCCTCGGACATAGCGGCCGTTCGTGTCGTACGGCCACGCGTTTGACCGGCAGGAACCCAGCCCCTTGATCTGCTGCATCATCGCGGGTGCGAGTGCGCCGGGACCGGCGCAGCCCTCGTGCCCGCGGCCTATTTCGTGGCCCACTTCATGGTTGATGATGAGTGCCCGGTACTCCTCGACCGGCCCGTCGAACTGCGGGGAACCCTGCACCCAGCGCTTCAGGTTGACCACCACCGTGTGTCCTGTCCGGCAGTTCACGTTGCCGCGGCTCTCCGGCGTGGTCACATCGCACAGACGGTCGGTGGTCCCGGGCGTGGCCACTTTGACCGTGAACTCCACGGGCCCCGAGGAAACGAGCTGGAATCCGTACGCCTTGTTCCTCGTCCAGCCGCGCGGATGCCCGAGGACGTCGGCCACTGCTCGCGCGGTCTGCGGCCCGTTCAGCTGGATCCCGTCCTCGATCTCCACCCGGTAGCGCCGGATCCGCCCCTGCCCCTGGGCCTTGCCCTGGGCCTGCACGACCTTGAAGGTGCCCGGGCCGGTATCCGGCACGGCGGTGCCGGGAGTTGCCGACGGAGAAGGTGACGGCGGCGGCGAGGCCGAGGGGGACGGTGAGGGCGTGGGGGACGGTAAGGCCGTGGGTGTCGGCGCCTGGCTCCCGCTCGGCTCCACCAGCGCTTGCTGCGCCGGCGGCTCGGACGGTATCGGCCGGAGCACGATGACCGCCCCCGCCCCGGCGCAGGCCGCCGCCGCCACGACTGCGGCCGCCAGGGCGCGTTTACTCCTACGGCGCCGTACCGCGACAGGGGTCGGCCGGGCTGCTCGCTTCCCCACGGGTCAGGACGCGGCGATCAGTGAGGCGGCGAGCTTGATGCGCTCGTCGAGCTGCTTCTTCGCCCGGTCCAGGGTCTCGGCGTTCTGCTCGACCAGCCGCTTCTGGTAGGCGGTCTCCACCGTGTACCAGATACCCACCAGGTTGGTCTCCTTCTTGCACTGCACGTCCTGCTTGGCGATGGCAATCGCCTTCGGGCCGCTGAAGTTGGAGTCGTCGATGCCGGGTGGCGGGCCCATCGGGCTGTCCACGGTGTACCCGGCCTTCCCCATGCACTCGCTCCACGACTTGATGGCCTTGCGGACCCGGCTGTCCTCCTGGGAGCGGGCGTAGCCGTCGAAGCGGAAGTTCTGCGAGACCATGATGTCCACCGAGTCCTTGGACGGCGCGTACAGCTTGAGGAAGCTTTCGCGCCGGCAGCCGCCGGCCGGGACCTTCTGCCCGCCGACGACCGTGGCCGCCACATCGGACTTCTCCGCTTCTTCCTGGTTCATCGGGACCGGCAGGGAGGGGTCTACCTCCAGGCCGCCCAGCACCAGCTTCTCGTTGGGCCCCATGGGTTTCTGCGGCGGCTTCTGGGTGCGGCCGATCTCCGGGTTCGTGTAGCCGTACTGGGCCGCCTCGGCGGCATCGGAGAGTCCGTACCGTCGGCCTTCGTCGCCGGTGGCCGCCGAGCCGGCCGACCGCCGCAGCTCGTAGCGGAACCCGTAGCGTCGCATGCACTGGTCGATGAGTACGTCCTGCGCCTCGTCGAGCAGCCCGCTCTGCTGGGCGTTCGGCTCGTAGGAGGCCAGGGGGAAGGCGAGGGTCTTGCTTTCGAGCAGCACCGGCACGGCGCCGATCGAGGGTTCCTCGCCGGAGTCGCCGCCGCCCGACTGTGAGCACCCGGTCAGAAGGAGCGTCAGCACGGCTGTGGACACCGTCAGGGCAGTAGGTACGGGACGCGGCGCAAACATAAAACTCCGATGCGGGGACGGCTAGGATGCGGAGCACGGCAGCTCCGCGCGGCGTATACGCGCGGAGCTGCCGTGTCGCTTGCGAGGTCTAGGCGGATGTGCCTAGGCGATGTAGGCGGAGGAGATGGTGTTCTTGAAGGTCGAGCTGGCGTTGCCCTTGTAGCCGGCCGGGATGAAGCCGTCGGTGCCCCCACCGTTCCAGTCGGTGTGCACGCTCCACCGCAAGGAGTCCTGGTTCGAGTAGGACTCGGTGTTGTCGTTCGTGGTGGATCCGGCGCAGCTCTGCGAACCCTTGAAGGAGTCGTCGGCGAAGTTCGTGTCAGAGATGTAGAGGTCGAAGACCGAGTTCTGCTGGTTCTGGAAGCAGAACAGGCCGAACTCCCCGGACGTGAGCCAGCCGTCCTTGCCGGCGGCCGAGGCCGTACCGGCGCTGACGCCGATGGTGCCGAGAATCAGGCCGGCAGCCGCGACGGCGCGCAGGGAATTACGAAGCTTCATCAGTCATCTCTTTCATTAAAGGCGTTGTGACTTTCGATGGTCGAGGTCTAGGCCATTGCAGGCCGGGCCCTGACCGTCAACGAGTGGATCACGCCATGGCGGGCGTTTACAACTGCCCTTGAGTGCAGGTGCGCGATCACGCCATGGCGTGATTCCCACCTGCACTCGAGTACAGGTAACGCGATCGCGTTTGTCACTTAGGGTGTCGGTGATACGCGATGCCTCAGGAGGACTGCTGTGCCATTCCGACGAGCCCGATTTGTGGCCGCCCCAGCTTTGCTTTCGACCGTTCTTCTGCTGTCCGGCTGCTCGGGTTCGCCCTCCGCTTCACCCTCCGTTTCGCCCTCCACTTCTGCTCCGCAATCCGGGCGGTCCAAGGGAGCGGTCGATCCGAAGCAGGCCGACTTTTTCCAGTGCCTCAAGGAAAAGGGGCTGCCGATGAAGGAAACGGATTCCGGTATTCCGGTCGTGGATTCGAGCAAGGCGGATCTGACCAAGGTCAAGGAAGCCGAAGCCGCCTGCGAGAGCCGCCGGTCGGTTCCGCCGGCGACCCCCGAAGAGCTCGCCGCGGCGAAGACGTTCACCGCTTGCATGCGGGCGAACGGGGTGGCGAACTTCCCCGATCCCGATCCGAAGACTGCCCAGCACGACATGGAAGAGCTCGGCCTGAAGGAGTCACCGGAGGGGGGCAACGCCTTGAAGAAGTGCGGTGGCCGGCCTCAGTCGGTGACCAGCGGGCAGGGCGCCACCGGATGACGGGGGACACGGGGGCCACAGGGCCCATGGCGGAGATAAGCCCCGCAGAGCCCGCCGGGGAGTCCGAAGGCGCTGAGCCCTCCGCCGGTCTGTCCCGGCGTCGCACGTGGGTGGCGGCCGTCGCGGTGGGGGCCGTACTGCTGTCCGCCGCCGGTGTCGCCGCCTCGCTGGTGATCAAGTCGCCGGCGCAGACCGCTGCCGAGGCCGGTCCGCCGCCGTTGGACGTGCTCGTCGCGCGGGTGGAGAAGCGCGTGCTGCGTGACACCGTCATCGTGCGCGGCACGGTCACCTCCGCCCAGGCCGTCCAGGTCACCCCGGCGGTGGCGGGCGGGGAGGGTTCCGGCCCTCCCGTGGTGACCAAGGTCGCCGTTCGTCCGGGCGATCCCGTCCGGGCGGGCAAGGTGCTCCTGGAGGTGTCCGGCCGTCCCGTCTTCGCCCTGCCCGGCGCGCTGCCGGTGTACCGGGACCTGAAGCCGGGTGCCACCGGTGACGACGTGAAGCAGCTCCAGAAGGCCCTCGCCGGGCTCGGCCACGGAACGGGATCCGACCGGTCGGGCATCTTCGGCGCCGGTACGAAGGCGGCGCTGGCCTCCTTCTACAAGTCGATCGGCTACGACCCGTTGCCCGCCGTCGCCGACCGGGGTGAGGCCGTGAAGTCCGCCGAGGACGCGGTCACTTCGGCCGAGCGCTCCGTGGAGGACGCCAAGGCCGCTGCGAAGGCCGCGAACACGGGTTCCTCGGGCGGTACGGGGAGTACGGGTTCCTCGGGCGCCGAGGGCTCCAAGGGCACCTCGGGTTCGGGGAGTACCGGTGGCAAGGGGTCCGGTCAGGACGCTGCCCGGTCCGTGGCGCGCGCCCAGGAGGACCTGACCAAGGCCCGCGAGCGCCTCACCGAGGCCCGCGCGGCGGCCGGACCCATGGTCCCGGCCGGCGAGGTCGTCTTCCTGGAGTCCTTCCCCGCCCGCGCCGACACGGTCAGCGTCCGCCCGGGCTCGCCGGTCAGCGGCGCCGCGATGACCCTGTCCGCGGGCGCGCTGGTCGTACGGGGCCAGCTCGCCGAGCACCAGAAGGGCCTGGTCCGCGCCGGGCAGAAGGTCGAGATCCTCTCCGAGACCAGCGGGGTCACGGTGGCCGCCGAGGTGCTGTCGGTCGCGGACACCGCGTCGGCGCCACCCGCCGCGCCGAACGGCGGCCAGGGGGACGGGCAGGGCCAGCAGGCTCCTGCTCCCGGCGGTCCGAGCGGGTACGAGATGCTCGTACGGCCCGTCGCCGCGCTGGACTCCAAACTCGCGGGCCAGGACGTACGGCTGACCGTGGAGGCCGCCGCGACCGACGGGAACGCGCTGGTCGTTCCGGTGACCGCCGTCTCCGCCGGGACCGACGGCCGTACCAGTGTCACCGTCGTGGACGGTACGGGAGCCCAGCGCCGGGTCGAGATAAGGCCCGGGACGACCGGCGACGGCTACGTGGAGATCCGGCCCACCGGCGACGGCGCCCTCGCGGACGGCGACTCGGTCGTCATCGGAGTCAACCCGGGCGTCCCGAACAAACAGACCAGCGGCAAGGCCGACGGCGGTAAGAACGGCGGCGGTTCATGACCGTGGCCGAGGCCGTAGCCGAGGCCGTGCCGCCCGTCATCGAGTTCCGGAAAGTGGGTCTCACTTACCCGGGCCCCCCGCCGGTGGCCGCGTTCAAGCCGTGTGATCTCACCATCCAGCGCGGGGAGTTCGTCACCGTGGTCGGCCCCTCGGGTTCCGGCAAGTCGACGTTCCTCAACATCGCGGGTCTGCTCGACGCACCGACCGAGGGCCACTACCTCATCGACGGCATCGACACCGGCGCGCTCGGCGACAGCGACCGGACCGCCCTGCGCGGGCGCCGCATCGGATTCGTCTTCCAGTCCTTCCACCTCCTGCCACACCGCTCGGCCCTGGAGAACGTCGCCCTCGCCATGCTCTACAACGGTGTCCCCCGCAAGGAGCGTCCTGCCCGCGCCCGTGAGGCCCTCACCCGGGTCGGGCTCGCCCACCGCCTCGACGCGCTGCCCTCCCGCCTGTCCGGCGGCGAACGCCAACGCGTGGCCATCGCACGGGCCCTGGTCGCCCGCCCATCCCTGCTCCTGTGCGACGAACCCACCGGGAACCTCGACTCCGTCAACGCCGACACCGTCCTGGCCCTCCTCGACGAACTCCACGCCGACGGAATGACCGTCCTCGTCATCACCCACGACCAGGAAGTCGCCGCGCACGGCGGCCGGAGTGTGGCGATCCGCGACGGCATACTGCGCGAACAGGCCCCCGCATGAACCTGCCCCGCCTGCCCCAGCTCCGCCGGCTCGTGCGCGGACGACCGTCCGGCGCCGCCGTCCGTGTCGAGCCCTCCCGCTTCACCGCACGCGACAACGTCTCCGAGGCCTTCGCCGGGATCCTGCAACGCCCGGCCCGCTCGGCACTGACAGCCCTCGGAACCGTCCTCGGCGTCGGCACCTTCGTCGCCGTCCTCGGCCTCACCGCCACCACCTCCTCCCAGATCGACGCCCGCTTCAACCTCCTCACCGCCACCGAAGTGACCATCGAGGACATCGCCCAGGAGAAGAACAACTTCGCCGGCCCCGGATTCCCCGCCGACGCCGACGAACGCGTCGGACGCCTGGGCGGAGTCCAACACGCCGGCGTCTTCTACACCGTCCGCCTCGACGACACCGACGGCGGCGTCCGCTCCGCCCCCGTCGGCGGCACCACCGGCGAGGGCGACAACACCGGCGTCATCGCCGCCTCACCCGGCGCACTACAGGCCGCCGCCCCCACCATGGCCCAGGGCCGCCTCTACGACGAATACCACTCCAGCACCAAGCAACGCGTCGCCGTCCTCGGCTCCTCCGTCGCCGCACGCCTGGGCATCACCACCCTCGACACCCGGCCGGCCGTCTTCATCGGCTCCGAGCCCTTCGCCGTGATCGGAATCATCAACGACGTCAAACGCAAATCCGACCTCCTCCTCACCGTCACGATCCCCCGCACCACCGCCGAGGAAATCTGGGGCCCACCCGAGAGCAGCGGCACCACCATGCTCATCGCCACCGACATCGGCGCCGCCCAACAGGTCGCCCAACTCGCCCCCACCGCACTACGCCCCGACCACCCCGAATACCTCAAAGCCGTCCCACCACCAGACCCCCGCACCCTGCGCTCCGGAGTCACCTCCGACCTTCAGCAGCTCTTTCTCATCCTGGCCGGGATCTGCCTGGTCATCGGAGCCGTCGGCATCGCCAACACCACCCTCGTCGCCGTCCTGGAACGCACCGGCGAAATCGGCCTGCGCCGCGCACTCGGCGCCCGCGGCCGCCACATCACCACCCAATTCCTCGCCGAATCAGGCGCCCTGGGCGCACTCGGCGGACTCGTCGGCACCTCCCTGGGCACCCTCACCGTCGTCAGCATCGCCGTCATCCGCGACTGGACCCCCGTCATCCACCCCGCCACCGTCGCCACCGCACCCCTCCTCGGCCTCCTCACCGGAGTCCTCGCCGGCCTCTACCCCGCCTGGCGCGCCGCCCGCATCGAACCGGCAGAGGCGCTTCGGCGCTGAGTCCCTCCGGCGCTGACGCGCTGACGTGCCGGGGCACTACACGGCGAAGCCCCGGGCCGGTGGCCTGGGGCTTCGCCGTACGGGGGGCTCGGGGCTCGGACGCCACCGGGGTGGCGTCACCCCGGGGGGCGGGGTCAGTCCTCCGCGGCCTCGCCCGTTCCGCGGTGGCCGAGGCCGGTCCGCTCGGTGGTGGGGATCCGGCCCAGCCGGCCGGCCTGGAAGTCGTCGAACGCCTGCTGCAGCTCGTGCTTGCTGTTCATCACGAACGGCCCGTAGTGCGCCATCGGCTCCCGGATCGGCTGCCCGCCGAGCAGGACTATCTCCAGCGCGGGGGCGTTGGAGTCCTGGCCCTCGTCGGCCCGCAGGGTCAGCGAGCCGCCCTCGCCGAAGACCGCGGTCTGCCCGGTGTGGATGGGCCGCCGGTCCTCGCCGACCGAGCCGCGCCCGGCCAGTACGTACGCCAGGGCGTTGAAGTCCTCGCGCCACGGGAGGGTGATCTGCGCGCCGGGTGCGACCGTCGCGTGGATCATCGTGATCGGGGTGTGGGTGATGCCGGGGCCCTGGTGGCCGTCCAGCTCGCCGGCGATCACGCGGAGCAGGGCGCCGCCGTCCGGGGTGGAGAGCAGCTGGACCTGGCCGCCGCCGATGTCCTGGTAGCGCGGGGGCATCATCTTGTCGGAGGCGGGGAGGTTCACCCACAGCTGGAGGCCGTGGAAGAGCCCGCCGGACACCACGAGCGACTCCGGCGGAGCCTCGATGTGCAGCAGGCCGCTGCCGGCGGTCATCCACTGGGTGTCGCCGCCGTTGATGACTCCGCCGCCGCCGTTGCTGTCCTGGTGGACGAAGGTTCCGTCGATCAGGTAGGTGACGGTCTCGAAGCCGCGGTGGGGGTGCCACGGGGTGCCCTTGGGCTCGCCCGGGGCGTACTCCACCTCGCCCATCTGGTCCATCATGATGAACGGGTCGAGGTACTGGTAGTTGATCCCGGCGAACGCACGGCGCACCGGGAATCCCTCACCCTCGAAGCCACCCGGGGCGGTCGTGACGGCCAGCACCTTGCGGGCGGTCGTCTCCTGGGCCGGCTCCCCGACGCGCGGGAGCGTCAACGGGTTCTCCACAGTCACTGCAGGCATGGTCGGAACCTCCTTCTGGCGTCGAGTTTAGTTGAAACCCGAACTTTCTGCCACTCGACAGAACAGAGAAGACCCCGGGGGAATTCCCCGGGGTCTCAGGTTCCCTCTGCTGCGCGCTCGGCGCGCGGCCCGTCAGTCGCAGGTCGGGTGGAACCGGCACCAGTGGGCCGGCGCCGCCTCGGCCGGAGCCGCGGCGAGGACGCCCACGCCCATGGTCAGGGCCACGGTCGCCAGGACGGCGGCCGCCTTCGCACGAAGCCCTGCACGCGTGGCCGAAGTCTTGCGCGTACGAATCATGGCTGGCTCCTCAGGTCGAAATCCGGATCGATCGAGATCGAAATCGAGTGGGGTTGTGGGGGACCCCCCGCGCATCCCCCGCAGTCCCGGTGTTCGGGAGTCGCGGCCGCCGGCCGCGATCCCTTCGGGCAGGGCCCGAAGGCCTACGGCTCGAAGGGCCTACGGCTGGATCGAGACCGAGTTGTACGGGGTCATGTTGAGCGGGATCGACTGACCCGGCCACACGCCGTCACAGTCGGTGCCGTTGGTGTTGTGGCACAGCCAGATCTTCCAGCCGTGGGTCTGGTTGTTCTTGACGAGGTGCGTGCCCTCGTAGGAGTAGATCTTGTAGACGCCCGCGTACTTCCACATGTCGCGGATCCCGCTGCCCTCGGTGGTGCCCCAGTAGATGCAGGCGTACCCGCTCGGGCAGTAGGTCGCGACGGCCTCGGCCGGTGCTGCCGCCAGGACCCCCGTACCCAGCGCCATCACCCCCGCGGCCGCCACTGATCCGAGCTTCGTGCGTAAGGACGTACGTGCCATCACGGTCCCCCTGTCAGTAGGAGCGGGCTTCCCCCCGCAGCACTGATGTTCGGGACTCCCGGCCGCCGCCGCGATCCTTTCGGGTACCGCCGAAAGCTGCGCTCAGGCGCCGCTGTGGAGGAGGTCCACGCCCAGGGCCGTCGCGGAGTGCAGGACCGCCTTGCCGTCCCGCGCCGTGGTGATCAGGCCCGCCGCGCGCAGGGTGCGGGTGTGCTCCGAGACCGACGGGAGGCTGATGTGGAGGTCGCGGGCCAGCTCGGAGGTGGTCCGCTGCTCGATCAGCAGCTGGAGCACGGCCGCCCGGGTCCGCCCCAGCAGCGCGTCAAGCGCGCCGTCCGCCCGGTCCGGGGACACCAGCGGCAGGGGGGTCAGCGCCGGGTAGAGGAGTACGTACGTCCCGTCCGGCTGATCGTCCAGCAGCGGGCGGCCCGTCCAGAACGGCGAGGGCATCAGCACCAGCCCGCGCCCGCCGAGCCGTACCTCGTAGTCCGGCGGCCGGCCCACCTCGAAGACCAGGCCCGACCAGTCGGCCTCCGGGTGCGTGCTCGCCAGGCAGGCCTTGATCCCGTGCGCGGCCAGCAGCCGGGTCCGCCAGGCCACGTCCGCCTGGAAGGACTGCCGGATCCGCGGCCAGTGCGGGGCGATGAGGACGTCGTACGCGGACCGGAGCGCGGAGTCGAGCTGCTCCCGGGCCTCCCGGTCCTGCCCCCACAGGGCGCGCAGCCAGGACGGAGACCCGGGCGCGCGGACGGCGGCGCGGGCCAGCCCCTCCGGCGTGAGGAAGGGGACCCGGTCCCGGATGACGGCGAGGCCCTCCTCCAGGCTGCGCACGTACGGCTCCACGAACTGCGGGTTGTCGCCGTCGGGGCGCAGCAGGTCGAACAGCGGCCGCACCCGCCCCGGCAGCTCCCGCGCGGCGAGGCTCCGCCAGCGGCCGAAAACCGCCTGCTGGTCCGTACGCTGCGCGGCGACCAGCGCGAGGGCCAGCTCCACCAGGGGCTGGGGCTCGCTCGCGAAGGTGACGTTGAGCAGGTCCTCGGCCTCGAAGTGCACGCGCAGCATGTCCGCCCCCTACCGGCCCGACCGTCGGCTTCTAGCCGTACATGCGGCGCATGGCGAAGTCGACCATCTGCTCGACCGCCTTCGCGTCGAAGACCATCCGGTGGTCGCCCTCCATGTCGAGGACGAAGCCGTAGCCGGTGGGCAGCAGGTCGATCACCTCGGCGCCGGTGATCACGAAGTACTTGGACTCCTTGCCGGCGTACCGGCGCAGCTCCTTGAGCGTGGTGAACATCGGGATGACCGGCTGCTGCGTGTTGTGCAGCGCGAGGAATCCCGGGGTGTCGCCGCGCGGGCAGTAGACCTTCGAGGAGGCGAAGATCTGCTGGAAGTCCTCGGCGGACAGCGACCCGGTCGTGAAGGCGCGTACCGCGTCCGCGAGGGAGGGCGGCGAGGGCTCGGGGTACAGCGGCTGCTGAGGCTGCTGCTGCGCGTAGCCCTGCTGGGGCTGGGCGTAGCCGCCCTGCTGCCCCGCGCTCACGTTCTGGTCGTAGCCGTACATGGCCCGAAGCCTACCGAGGCGGTGGCCCGGCGGGACGTCGAGTTCCGGTCAGTGGGCTTCGAGCTCCGGCGGGGGACGGCGAATCCGGCCGGGGCCTAGCCCTGCTCGACGCGCCGGGGCTGCAATGGGGAGTGGTCCAGGGGCCCGGGAGCCGGAGCGTCCGGTGCGAGCTCGAACTTGACCCTGGTCACAGTCACCACGGAAGGGTTGCCGTTATTACCCGTGGGTAGCATCATTACGTTACCGATTGGTATGCACGAGGAACCACTCTCACCGAGCCTTAACGGAGCCGTCGCCATGGGGCACTACAAGTCGAATCTCCGCGACATCGAGTTCAACCTCTTCGAGGTACTCGGCCGCGACAACGTGTACGGCACTGGCCCGTTCGGTGAGATGGACACCGAGACCGCCAAGACGATCCTCAGCGAGATCGCCAAGCTCTCAGAGAACGAGCTGGCCGCCTCCTTCGAGGACGCCGACCGCAACCCGCCCGTCTTCGACCCGGCCACGAACACCGCGCCCGTCCCGGCGTCCTTCAAGAAGAGCTACAAGGCCTTCATGGACTCCGAGTACTGGCGCCTGGGCCTGCCCGAGGAGATCGGCGGCACCACCTCGCCCCGCTCCCTGATCTGGGCCTTCGCCGAGACGATCCTGGGCGCGAACCCGGCCGTCTGGATGTACTCCTCCGGCCCGGCGTTCGCCGGCGTCCTCTTCGAAGAGGGCAACGAGGTCCAGAAGAAGATAGCCGCGCTCGCCGTCGAGAAGCGCTGGGGCTCCACGATGGTCCTCACCGAGCCGGACGCCGGCTCGGACGTCGGCGCCGGCCGCACCAAGGCGGTCCTGCAGGACGACGGCTCCTGGCACATCGAGGGCGTGAAGCGCTTCATCACCTCCGGCGAGCACGACATGGAGGAGAACATCCTCCACTACGTCCTCGCGCGCCCCGAGGGCCACGGCCCGGGCACGAAGGGCCTCTCCCTCTTCCTGGTCCCGAAGTTCCACTTCGACCGGGAGACCGGCGAGCTGGGCGAGCGCAACGGCGTCTACGCGACGAACGTCGAGCACAAGATGGGCCTCAAGGCGTCCAACACGTGCGAGATGACCTTCGGCGACCAGCACCCCGCCAAGGGCTGGCTGATCGGTGACAAGCACGACGGCATCCGCCAGATGTTCATGATCATCGAGTTCGCCCGGATGATGGTCGGCACGAAGGCCATCGCGACCCTGTCGACCGGCTACCTGAACGCGCTGGAGTACGCCAAGGAGCGCGTGCAGGGTCCGGACCTGGCCGAGTTCATGGACAAGGCGGCCCCCAAGGTCACCATCACGCACCACCCCGACGTGCGCCGCTCGCTCATGACGCAGAAGGCGTACGCCGAGGGCATGCGCGCCCTGGTGCTGTACACCGCCTCGATCCAGGACGAGATCCAGCTGGGGCAGGCCGCCGGCGAGGACACCGCCTCCCTCGTGGGCCTCAACGACCTGCTCCTGCCGATCGTGAAGGGCTACGGCTCCGAGAGGTCCTACGAACAGCTCGCGCAGTCGCTCCAGACCTTCGGCGGCTCGGGCTACCTGCAGGAATACCCGATCGAGCAGTACATCCGCGACGCCAAGATCGACACCCTCTACGAGGGCACCACGGCCATCCAGGGCCAGGACTTCTTCTTCCGGAAGATCGTCCGCGACCAGGGTGCTTCCCTCAACGTCCTCTCCGAGACGATGAAGAAGTTCCTGGCCGAGGGCCCCGGCGGCGAGGACCTCGCCCCGGCCCGCGACGCGCTCGCCAAGGCGGCCGTCGACCTGGAGGCCATCGTCGGCCAGATGATCGTGGACCTCACCGCCACCGGCGAGGACGTCAAAAACATCTACAAGGTCGGCCAGAACACCACCCGGCTGCTGATGGCCTCCGGTGACGTGGTCGTCGGCTACCTGCTCCTCAAGGGCGCGGCCGTGGCCGCCGAGAAGCTGCCGGCCGCCTCCGCCAAGGACGTGGCGTTCTACACCGGCAAGATCGCGGCGGCGAAGTTCTTCGCCTCCCAGATCCTGCCGGGCGTCTCGGTGGCCCGCGCGCTCGCCGAGTCCGTCGACAACACCCTGATGGAGCTCGACGAGGCCGCCTTCTAAGGCCCGTCCCCGCCTCCCCCCAGCTGTACGCGGTGTACGTACGCGCCGACGGCCGGGCCCTCCGCACGGGGGCCCGGCCGTCGGCGTGCGCGCGGCTCCGGCTCCCCTGCGCAGCCCCGTACCGCCTGTGGGCTGCGGGGTTCCCGGGATGTCGGTGGTTCGTGGGACGCTCGTGGGTATGAGTCCACAGGAGCAGCAGCGCGGCAGCAGGGGGTACTCGGTCCCGACCGGGCGCCCCTATGCCCTCAAGGAGCTGCAGTCCGCCGTGGGCAGCCTCGGAGACCACCTCAAGGAGCTCTACGAGGGCGCCCACCCCACCGAGTACGAATCGGTGGCCGACGCCCTCTACACCGCCTTCCAGACCGCCGCCGGGCTCGCCCCCGCCAAGAGCTACACCGGCTGCCCGGAGCACCCCAACGGCGCGCTGGACCCCGAGGCGCCCGACGGCTGGGGACGCTGCCTGATCTGCAACGACCGGCGCCGCCTCGGACTGCGCGCGCAGGGCGCCCGGGCCGCGTCCGCCGCCCCGCCCGCCGCGGAGCAGCGGCGGCTCGGTTACCCCGTGCCCGAGCCCCCGTACGACCTCCAGGCGCTGCACGGCTGCCTGCGCACGGTCGAGGAGCGGCGCTTCCACCTGAGCCTGTCCTCGCCCCCCGAGGACTTCGTCGCGATGGCCGACGACCTGCACCGCGCCTTCATCGTGGCCCGCGAGCTGTCCCGGCCGCGCAACGCCTCCGGCTGCTCCGAGCACCCCGGCGCACCCATCGATCCCGACGCCCCTCCCGGTGAGGCCTGTATCTTCTGCGCCGGACGCAAGAGGCGCGCGCAGCGCTCCGCGCAGACCCCGGAAATGCTCCCGCGCATCCGCCGGGGCGAGCGCAGACAGCTGCAGCGCCGCTTCGACCGTCCGCCGGGCTGACGAGCACCGGGTGCCCCGGGACACACCCCCCGCGGCCCTCCTCCGGCTATCCGCCGAGTCCGGCCATGACGAACACGACCGTCGTTAAGGTGAACCATATGAGCTCTCCCGCCGCCGCCCGCTTCGACCGCGGCCACACCGACGACCTGATGACCTTCCTGGCGGCGAGTCCGTCGCAGTACCACGCCGTGGCCAATGCGGCCGAGCGGCTGGAGAAGGCCGGATTCAGGCAGTTGGCCGAGACCGACGCTTGGGACGCGAGCACGGGAGGCAAGTTCGTACTCCGCGGGGGCGCGATCATCGCCTGGTACGTGCCCGAAGGCGCCGCCGCGCACACCCCGTTCCGGATCATCGGCGCGCACACCGACTCCCCCAACCTCCGGGTCAAGCCGCTGCCCGACACCGGCGCCCAGGGCTGGCGGCAGATCGCCGTGGAGATCTACGGCGGCACCCTGCTCAACACCTGGCTCGACCGCGACCTGGGCCTGGCCGGACGCCTCACCCTGCTCGACGGCACCGAACGGCTCGTCAACATCGACCGTGCGCTGATGCGCGTACCCCAACTCGCCGTGCACCTGGACCGGTCGGTGAACACCGACGGGCTCAAGCTGGACAAGCAGCGGCACATGCAGCCGATCTGGGGCCTCGGCGACGTCCACGAAGGCGACCTGATCGCCTTCCTGGAGGACGAGGAAGGCCTCGACCGCGGCTCCGTGGCCGGCTGGGACCTGATGGTCCATTCGATCGAGCCCCCGGCCTACCTGGGCCGCGACCGCGAGCTCCTCGCGGGCCCCCGCATGGACAACCTGCTGTCGGTCCACGCGGCCGTCGCGGCCCTCGTCGCGGCCTCCACGGCCGGCACGCTCGACCACATCCCCGTCCTGGCCGCCTTCGACCACGAGGAGAACGGCTCGCAGTCGGACACCGGCGCGGACGGGCCCCTGCTGGGCAACGTGCTGGAACGTTCAGTCTTCTCGCGCGGCGGTTCCTACGAGGACCGCGCGCGGGCCTTCGCCGGTGCCATCTGCCTCTCCTCGGACACCGGCCACGCCGTGCACCCCAACTACGCGGAGCGGCACGACCCCTCGCACCACCCGCGCGCCAACGGCGGCCCGATCCTGAAGGTCAACGTCAACCAGCGCTACGCGACCGACGGCAGCGGCCGCGCGGTGTTCGTGAGCGCCTGCGAGCGCGCCGGCGTCCCGTGGCAGACCTTCGTCTCCAACAACTCGATGCCGTGCGGCACGACGATCGGCCCGATCACCGCGGCCCGGCACGGCATTCAGACGGTCGACATCGGCGTGGCCATCCTCTCGATGCACAGCGCCCGCGAACTGTGCGGCGCGGACGACCCGTACCTGCTGGCCAACGTCATGCTGGCGTTCCTGGAGAACTAGGGCGAAGGGGCCGGGTCCGACGGCGGTTCCAAGGCCGGGGCCCGGCCCTTCCGGTGCGCGGCGAGGTCCGGGCCAGGCAAGATCCGAAAGAGACGGCCTAGTCCTGGACGTGGCGGGCGAAGCGCTGCTGCGCGGCCTGGCGGCTGATCCCGTACGCCTTGCCGATCGCCTCCCACCGCACCAGCTGGCGGCGCCCGGAGCGCACCGCTTCCACGCCGGTCTCGCGGCCCGTCCTCTCGACGCGGGCCGCGACCCTCAGCGCGGTGAGGGCCTGCCCGCTCGCGCTCAGCTCCCCGATGCGCTGCCGCAGCGAAGCCAGCAGCTCGTCCACGTCGGGCGGCACGACCCCCTCCACCTGCGTGACGTGGAAGTCCCAGTCCGCGTACGGGCCGGTTCGCTCCTCGTACCCCTCGGTCGCCATGTCGTCGCCGAAGTCGATCGGGTGGACCGGACCGCCGCGCCAGCCGCACGAGCATGCGCCCCGCACACCGATGGCGCGGGGGGCGTCGGCGCCGTTGTAGACCCACCACAGGGTGTTCCCGTCGGCCGCGGGCCCCGGCTCGCTCCCGTCCGCGAGCACCGCGGCGAGGTGTCCCTCGTGGCGGCCTCCCTCGTCAACCCAGCGCATGTCCGGCCCCTTTCATCAACGAAGCGACTGTCAAGGCTCCTTGACACATGAGGAGCTGTCAAGGAACCTTGACACGGCTGGAGTTCGATGCTCTCCGGCCGATTCCATTCCGCTCCGGCCCCGCACCGTCTCCGGCCTGGAGCGACGTCCGGGGGCGCGGGCCCGTGGATGTGCACCGGCGCGTGGTGGCGACAGCCCGGGTTGCACCGATCGAGTGAACATCGAAAAGCCGGAACCGGCTCCGCTTGCACGGGCCGCCGCCTTGCCGGGAGCCCCGGTCGAAGATTGTCGAAGATTTCCGACCGGTTCGGGACCGGCTGGCGATCATATCGGCTCCCCATCCTTATATCTTCTGAGCGCGGAATGCCCCTCGGCGAAATGAAGCGGAACCGCACCCTTTGTTTTCACGTGGAGTCACACCGTGGCGACTACCCGCCGCGCGTGATTGTCTGCGGACCGGAGCGCACGAAAAGGGCCCCGAGGGTCGACTCCTCAGGGCCCCGCCGTCCGAGCCAACCGCCCATCCCGTGTAGAGGAGTACGAGTTGATCGAACGTTTTTACCGGAAGCTGATTTCCCGTCTTCCAGTGCCGCCAGACATTAGCATTCCGATCCACCTCACCGCCCAAACCGCGATCGCCTCCACCCTTTCGGTGGTCGTGCGCTGGAGTTCCGCCCTGACGTTCGCGACGGTGACCGGCGTGGTCTGGTTCGGGGCACCCCCCGAGGCGCTCTGGATGTGCGCGCCCGCGGTGTGGGCCGACCGGACCTCGGTCACGTACCAGCGGATCCGCCGCACCTGACGGCCGGGGCCGGGCCGGTTCCCGACCGGGCCGGCCCGGCCCACCCGTACCCACCGCGCCGGCTCACGCTCGAACCCGTGACCACCGCCGATCAGATCGCGCCATCTTCCCCGACCGGGTCCGGCCCGCCCGTGGAGGCCCCCGCCGCCGCCGCATTCCAACGGCATATGCAAACTCCGCTTCCCCGGCCGATTTGTGTCACGGCCGGGTAGTCCCGAGAGGCTATTGCTCCTAGCATGTCGGGCCTGCGCAAAGGTGATCCGCCACCGGTCCAGCGGTGTGCGGGGGCAGCGCAATGCGGGGAGCAGGCCATCCAACTCGATCTCAGCAAACCGAGCGTTGCCAGAATGTACGACCACCTCCTCGGCGGTACGGACAATTACCCGGCCGACCGGGAAGCCTGCGCGGACCTGCTGCGCATCGCGCCCTCCACCAGGGAGGTGGTCCGGATCAACCGGGCCTTCCTGACGCGCGCGGTGCGCTACCTCTCCGCCGAACGAGGCGTCCGACGCTTCCTCGACCACGGCTCCGGGCTCCCCACCCGCCCCAACGTCCACGAGACCGCCCAGCGGGCGGACCCCTCGGCACGCGTCCTCTACATCGATCGCGATCCGATCGTCCACGCCCACGGGCGGCTCCTTCTCGAAGAGGACCTGGCCACCACCGCGGTCATAGAGGCCGACATCCGCGACACCGAGGGCATCTTCGGGACCTCCGAGATCGAGCGGCTCCTGGAGGGCGGCGAGCCGGTCGCCGCCCTCTTCGTCTCCGTGCTCGACTGCCTCCCGGACTCCGACGACCCCTGGCAGCTCGTCCGCGAGGTCGCCCGGCACCTGCCCGCCGGCAGCTACCTGGTCATCTCGCAGCTCGCCAGCGACGACCCCGTCCTGCGCGAGCGGGTCACCGCGTTCATGCGGGAGACGGTGGGAGGCGCGTGGGGGCAGGTCCGCTCGCTGCAGGAGGTCGGCCGCTTCTTCGACGGCTTCGAGATGCTCCGCCACGAGGCACCCGTGGAGGTGTCCGAGTGGTATCCCGACGCCGAGCTCTCCCCCCGCCAGTCGACCCGGGAATGGATCGGATACGGCGGCGTGGCACGCATCCCGTAGTCGGTCAGTCCGCACACTCGTCGATGAGCAGCTGGTCGATGAGCAGCTGGAGGAAGGCAAGGCTCTCGGCTTTCCCGAGGCTGTACTTCATCACCTGCTCCAGGGAAGCCCGGTGGAGGTCGATCTCCTCGGCCTTCAGCCACCGCGCACCGAGGTTGGACGCCTCGGCGTAGACCATGTCGTCCCCTGCCCCATCGGGGAACTTGAACAGCGACATCGACGTGGTGACCGGCGAGGCGTCCTTCCAGTTCCGGGCGGGCAGGATGCGGATGTGCACCCGTGAGCGGTTCTCCGCGAAGGAGTACAGCTTCCTGAGCTGCTCCCTCATCACCGTCTTGTCACCGACCCAGCGCCGCAGCACGGATTCGTCGATGATCGCCGAGTACTCGGGGACATCGTCCTCGTCCAGGACCTGCTGGCGCCGCCGACGGACGTCCATCCGCCGCTTGACCTTCGCGGCGTCGACCTCGCCCCCGAGGTAGGGAACCTTCATGACGGCTTCGGCGTAGGAAGGGATCTGGAGCAGACCGGGGATGTGGACCGCTTCGAAGGAGGTGATCTCCCGGGCGGTGCTCTCCACGTTCAGCAGGTCGCCCAGCGTCTGGTCCACCACATCGCGGTAGTCCGACCACCACCGCTGCCGCCCGTTGAGGGTTTCCTCCAGGTGCCGGACCGCCGCATCACGCAGGACCCGGTCCCGGACCTGGTAGAAGTCGAGCAGCCGCTCCACCCGCTCCCGGCTGATGGCGGCGTTGTCCATGCCGTTCTCGATGCGGCTCAGCACGGAGGGCGAGCTGACCACCCCGTGGGCGGCGACTTGGACCAAGGTCCAGCCCGCGGCCTTGCGGTGGGTGCGCAGAGCGGCCCCGAGCAGCTGCCGGGGCACCTGCGCCGAGGCGCCCGCCACCGGGGCCGGCGCGCTGGAACCGACGGCGTGAACGATGCCAAAGGCCTTGGCGGCCACACGTGCTCCTAGATATCCGGAGGCGGATTTCCGTCTCGCGGCAATCGTCAGGGGCACATGCAGCCACCACAAGCCCGGGCCAAGCATTTTCAGACAGTCATCCCGTCGAACTCACCCTTCACCGCACCATCCAGAAACGCCAGGATTTCCGAACGCGTGAACACCAGGGCCGGACCCTCGGGGTAGCGCGAGTTCCTTAAGGCGACCCCTCCGTCACCGATCCGTGAAATTTCAACGCAGTTGTTGAAAGCATCGCTCGCCCGGGCTTTCACCCACACCGCCTCCGCGATCGAATGCGCAGGCGCGCCGTTCTCGTACATGGCCACCGGTGAACCACCTCTCGCTGCTGACCGGCCCCAACGCGCCGGCCCGACACCCACTGCCGCACGCGCGCGACCGGGTCGCGCCCGTGCGTGCCCATCCGCCCGTGAAATTTCACGTGCGGACGGCGGCGACGATCCTAGTGCTCCATTTCGGGCCGCACCGTCCCTCGAAAGAGGGTTCCTTGCGGTCCTTATATATGATCCACGGCCATCGAACAGGTATCCAGATCGCGCCCCGCGCGCACTACGGGAAAATGGCCGAGTCGCACGGGTGGTGAATTCGCAAGTGAATGCTATTCGTCCATTCCCGCGAGGACGAGGGGGAGCCGGGAGACGCCCTGCGGGGTGACCTTCACCGGCACCCCCCAGTCCTGCTGGTGGACGTGGCAGGCCGGGTACTCGTTCTCGGGGTCGTCGTCGCAGGAGGCGGCCATCGCGGAGACGTGCAGGACGCCGTCGGTCAGCTCCGGGTTCAGTGCGAGCTCCCGGAACAGGTCGGTCCCGGCCCCCTCCCCCGCCGTCAGCAGCCCGGGCGGCGTCGAGGAGACCAGCAGGCGGGTGGAGGGCCCGTAGCGGGTGTCGAGCTTCTGGCCGCTCGGCGCCCGGAAGACGATGTCGAGCCGGAGCGTGCCGGGGGCCACCTCGGTGGCGGTGCGCTGCGTGCGGTGGGCGACCGCGTCGACCCGTACGGCCTCCTCGGGAAGCCGCAGCCGGGTCAGGCGGTGCCGGGCGGACTCCACGACCACGATGTCGTCCCCGGCGAGCACGGCATCGCTGGGCTCGCGCAGGTCGGTGGCGAGGGTGGTGACCTGCCCGGTGGCGGGGTCGTAGCGCCGCAGGGCGTGGTTGTAGGTGTCGCACACCGCGACCGACCCGTCGGGCAGCGCGGTGACGCCGAGCGGGTGCTGGAGCAGCGCCTGGGCGGCGTCGCCGTCCCGGTGGCCGAAGTCGAAGAGGCCGGATCCGACGGCGGTGCGGACGGCATAGCCGCCGTCGGTCACCTCGGCGTACCTGAGCGCACTGGTCTCGGAGTCGGCGATCCACAGCCGGTCCTCCGTGGCCGCCAGCCCGGACGGCTGTGCGAACCAGGCCTCGGCGGCCGGCCCGTCGTGCAGCCCCTCGTTGGTCGTCCCGGCGGCGACCTCCACGGCGCCGCTCTCCGGGTCCCAGGTCCACAGCTGATGGACGCCCGCCATGGCGATCCACACCTTGCCCTGCCACCAGGCCACGTCCCACGGCGAGGACAGGTCGACGTCGAGGGCCGGCCCCGAGGTCGCGGACCCCTGCCACCACTGCCGCCCGGTCCCGGCGACGGTCTCCACGGCCCCGGTCACGGGGTCGAACCGCCGCAGCGCGTGATTGACGGTGTCGGCGACGACCACGGACCCGTCGGGCAGCAGCGCCAGCCCCTGCGGCTCACTGAACGACTCCGGCCCGAAGCCGCGCTCCCCGCCACCGATGCGCCGTACGACGCTCTCCCCGTCGGGGGCCAGCTCCACCAGCTGGTGCCGGGTCGTATCGGAGACGAGCAGGTTCCCGGAGGGCAGCACGAGCGCCTTCCCGGGGAACCGCAGGTCCCCCGCCACCGGCTCGGGCGCCACGTACGGCCCGTCCCCGCGCCGCAGCGTCCCCTTGGCCTCGTGCTCGGCCTCCAGCTCCTCCACGAGCTTCGCGATGGCGTGCGCGTGCCCCTCCCCGGCGTGCTGCGCGACGACGTACCCCTCGGGGTCGATCACCACGAGCGTGGGCCAGGCGCGGACGGCGTACTGCTTCCAGGTCGCGAGCTCGGGATCGTCGAGCACGGGGTGGTGCACCCCGTACCGCTCGACGGCGTCGACGACGGCGGAGTGCTCGGCCTCGTGCACGAACTTCGGCGAGTGCACGCCGACGATGACGACGGTGTCGCGGTGCTTCTCCTCCAGCTCGCGCAACTCGTCGAGCACGTGCAGGCAGTTCACACAGCAGAAGGTCCAAAAATCGGCGATGACGATCCGTCCCCGCAGGTCGGCGAGGGTCAGATCCTTCCCACCGGTATTGAGCCAGCCACCCTTGCCGATCAGCTCGGGGGCACGGACTCGGGCGCGACGGGGTGCGGGCGCGGCAGAATTCATGCACCAAGGGTGCCACCCCCGCGTAGGCGTACCCCCAGAGGTGACGCGGGACGAGGAACTCCCGTGGGAAGCTGGCCACAGGCGTCCAAGGAGGCTTCCGGTATGACCACCGCGCACCACTACGGCGAGGGCATCGATCCCGAGCGCGCGCTGAAGTACGCCATCCAGCACATGCAGGGCGACCGCGTCGAGATCGTCGAGGGCGTCATCCAGGGGGGCGGGGACGCCGTGACACCACCGACGTGGGACCACGAACATGCCGCGGAGCACATCCGGTACCAGCTCTATCGACGGGTCCGCGAACTCGGGTGCGTGACCGGGTCCGGCAACCTGGACCTTCCCCGATCCCCCAATTGGTATGTTCCCGACATCGCGGTCGTCCCGGAGGGCCTCGCCAAGGGTGGCGACGCCCTCGTACCCGACCAGACACTGCTGATCGTCGAAGTGACCTCCGAGTCCAACGCTGACACCGACCGCGTCGTGAAGCGCAAGCGGTACGCGGAGTACGGTGCCCCGCTCTACCTCCTGGTCGACCGGATGGAGAAGACCGTCACCCTGTTCTCCGAGCCCGGGCGCCTCGGCTACACCGAGGTCGACGGCCCTCACCCCTTCGGGACCTCGGTCCGCCTCCCGGAGCCGTTCGGGATCGACCTCGACACCAGCAAGCTCTAGTCCAGCGAGGCGATCGCCGTCTCGCGGGCGGCCGTCTCCGTGCCGTCGGCGAGGGTGGCGGTCACGCGGTAGTACGTGGTGGTCCCCTTGGGCAGGGTGGTGTCCACGTACGACCAGCTGGTGTCGTTACCGCGCGGCTGGACGTCGACCTTGTCGAAGACGCGGGTCGAGCGGTTCCAGCGGTACACGGTGTAGCCGGTCACCTTGCTGCCGTTGGCGCCCGTGTCGCCACCCCACCAGCGGACCGAGCCGTACACGTCGCCGTGCAGGTTGCCGAGCGTGTTGTCGCCCACGGCCGGGGCGGCGCCGGAGTCGGGGCGCAGGTCGAGCTCGGTGACGTCCTGGAGGGAGGCGCCGGTCTCGGGGGTGAGCTGGTTGCCGTACTGGTCGACGGCGACGACGCCGTAGCGGACCTGCTCGCCGTCGGCGACCGTACGGTCGAGGTGGTGGGTCTGCGTGAACTCCCACGGCCTGAGGGTCCAGGCGTCCTGGAGGGGCGCGTACACCCACTGGCCGTCGACCAGCGTGCCGCGCAGGATGCGGTAGTGGTCGAGCCCGGGGTCACCGCTGGCGTCCCAGCTCAGCGAGACGCCGTTCTCCTTGGCGGTGGCGGTCGTACCCGTCACCGGGGGCGGCGGGGTGCTGTTTCCGGCGACGGTGACCGCCATCTCGTCGGAGGGGGGTCCTCCGTTGCCCGCGCCGTCCACGGCCACGACCGAGTAGTAGTACGTGGCGCCCGGCGGCGGGGCCGTGTCCGTGAAGGACGTGCCCCGGATGTTCTTGCCGACCACCGCGACCGTGCGCCCGGGCTGCGTGCGCGGCCTGTCGTAGCGCAGGACCGTGTACCCGGCGAAGTCCGCGCTGGTGACCGCCGACTTGTCCCAGGTCAGCGTGACCCCGCGCTCGTCCTCGACCGCCTTCGCGTGGTACGCGGTGTCCACGGGACCCGTCGTGTCCCGCGTGTAGAACTCCGCCGTGCCCGAGGCCGCCGACTCGTTGCCGTGCGTGTCGACCGCCGTGACGACGTAGAAGTACGTGTCCCCGGTCTGCGGCAGCGGCTGCTCGAACCAGCCGCCGCCGAGCGGCTGGTCGCCGCTCACCCGGTTCGCCGCCGTGAGCGCGACCGGCCGGCCGGTGGTGGAGCGGTACACGCGGTACCCGGCGAGGTCCGCCTCGGTGTTCCCGTACCAGGAGAGGCCGACCTTCTCGGAGTAGCCGGGCTTCCAGGCGTTCTCGACCCCCTTCGGCGCCGCGGGAGCGCTCGCGTCGACGGTGGTGACGTACTTGTCCGCCGTACCCGCGGACTCGTTGCCCGCCTTGTCGTACGCGCGGACCTCGTAGGCGTAGACCGCGCCGTTCTCCGGAAGCGTGGTGTCCGTGTACGAGGTGGCGGTCGTCGTCGCCAGCGGCGTGCTGCCGTAGGTGCCGCCCTGGAGCCGGCGGTACACGCGGTAGCCCGCGAGGTCCATCTCCTTGTTCGCCGTCCAGCCGAACTTCGCCTGGTACGTGGAGGTGGAGTACGACAGGGAGGTCCCCGTCGGCACGAGGGGCTTGACCTTGTCGACGGTCGCGGACGTGCGCGGCAGGTAGTCCGCCTTGACGTTCGCCATGCCGGTCCAGTTGACGAAATCGAAGCGGAGGGTGTGCGTCCCGGACGGGATGGTGACGTTGACGGTCTGCTTCTGGGTCGTCGAGACGTTCTTCCAGATGTCGACCTTGCGCGCGCCGTCGAGGTAGACGCGCAGTCCGTCCCGGGTCTCGACGGGGATCGAGAACGCGCCGCCGGAACCGAAGTCCCGGGTCACCGTCCAGCGCACGGCGAAATTGTCGCTGGGCAGCCCGGTGGCGGGGGTGCCGGTGCCCCAGCTCTGATCGATCTTCGAGTCGCAGTCGGTCTTCTTCGGCGTACCGGAGAAGGTCGTGTTCGCGTAGAACTGCCGTGTGAAGACGGGCGACTTGCAGGTCACGGTCGCCGTGGCGGCAGCCGCGGCGACGGTCGCGCCCGACAGCAGACCGCCGGTCGTCGCGAGCGCGGTGGTGGCAGCGAGAACTGCCGCGCGGGGAGCTCGGTCATGCCTTCCTTCGTTCTGGGTCGGCGGCGGGACGACGGTGTCGTCCCACCGCCGACGCAGACCCTCGGAGAGGGTGTGGTGTGCGTCACACCTGACGCGGGGGCCTCGCGCCCACCCCTTGCCGGCCGGTTCCCCCGCCCCCGCGGGACGGCGTCAGGCTCCGAAGTCGCGCAGGGAGCGGACGAGGGAGGCGATGAAGGTGTTCTGGGTCTGCGGCGGGAGGAGGTCCAGGGAGAGGTACGGGTTGAGGTCCTCCAGTTCGACCAGGAGGAGCTCGCCCGAGGGGGCGCGGCAGGCGTCCACGCGCTGGATGCCGTGGGTGAGGGTGTTCCAGGCGATGAAGGTGCGGGCGAAGGAGAGGTCCGCGGGGGTGGGGTCGTAGGGGACCAGTTCCCAGCGGCGGGCCGGGTCGGGGGCGTACAGGGCGTACTGGAAGGTGTCGTCCACGAAGTAGAAGGAGACTTCGTAGGAGAAGTCGATGCGCGGCTGGATCAGGAACTCCCCCGGGGCGCAGTCCGGGTGCGGGGTGAAGGTCAGGCCTATGGAGTCCGCGCCCAGTTTCGGCTTCACCGCGTACGAGGGGGACGCGGGGAGGAGCGGGAGGTGCGCCGGGTCGTCGATCGTGGGGATGACCGGGTGGCCGGAGGCGGTGAGGTCGACGAGGTACTGCTTGCCCGCCATGTCGCCGCGGCCCGTCAGGGGGTTGTAGACGCGGGTCCCGGCGGCGAGGGCGGCCGCGCGGAAGGAGTCGTAGGCCTCCTGGTGGTGGAGGACCGGGCCGCTGTTGCGGATGACCACGGTGTCGAAGGCGGGGAGCAGGGCCTCCGCGTCGAGGGGGTGGCACAGGGCGAGGGGGAAGTGCTTCCGCAGGCGTGCGGTGAGGAAGACGTCCTCGTCGCCGTAGCGGCGGCCGCGCGCCGGGTACGCCAGGTCGGTCACGTAGAGGAGTGGCATGACCGGAACCTATCGCGGGCAGCGATGAGGGCGTGAAATACCTGGTACGGGACAAAATGCTGGCCATCGGGGACGACTACTGGATCGAGGACGAGGACGGCCGGCACGCCTTCCTCGTGGACGGCAAGGCCCTGCGGTTCCGGGACACCCTGGAATTGAAGGATCCCGACGGGCGGATCCTCATCACGCTGCGGGAGAAGCTCTTCGCCCTGCGCGACGCGATGACGCTGGAGCGCGACGAGCGGCGGCTCGCGGTGATCCGCAAGAAGCGGTTCTCGCTGCTGCGCAACCACTACTCGGTGGTGCTGGGCGAGGGCACCGAGCTCGATGTCAGCGGGCGGATCCTGGACCGGGAGTTCAAGGTCGAGTACGAAGGGGAACTGCTCGCGCTGATTTCCCGCCAGTGGTACCGGATCCGCGAGACGTACGCCGTCGACGTGGTCCGCGAGGACGCCGACGCCTCGCTGCTCGTCGCCGTCGCGGTGTGCGTGATCCGGATGGCGGAGAAGGAGCGGGAGGGCCCGGATGAGTCGTAGGGTCCCGCTCAGTCGCAGTCGCCGCGGCCACAGTCCTTGAGCGGGCCCGCGCCGGCGTACAGCCCGAGGTCCGCCTTGGCGAAGCCGTCCTCGCCGTACCGGGAGCCGGGGATGTCCACGGAGTAGGCGTACGAGGGCCTCGGCACGCACGGGCCACGGGCCCTTCGGCGGGCTCAGAGGCGGGCTCAGAGGCGGGCTCAGAGGCCGAGGCGGCGGTCCTTCAGGGCCGGGAACTGCTCGCGGGTCTCGGCGACCTTCTTCGGGTCGAGGTCCACCGTCAGGACCTCCTCCCCCGGGCCCGCCTCCGCGAGGACCTCGCCCCACGGGTCCACGACCAGGCTGTGGCCGGCCTGTTCCACGCCCCCGTTGGTGCCTGCCGTCCCGCACGCGAGGACGTACGACTGGTCCTCGACGGCGCGGGCCCGGTTCAACAGCGTCCAGTGGCCCCGGCGGCGGGCCGGCCAGCCCGCGGAGACGACCAGCGTCGTCGCCCCGGCGTCGACCAGGCCGCGGAACAGCTCCGGGAAGCGCAGGTCGTAGCAGGTGGCCAGGCCGAGGGTCTGCTCCGGCAGGGCGACCGTGGTCAGGGTCTCGCCCGCGGACATCAGGACGGCCTCGCCCTGGTCGAAGCCGAAGCGGTGGATCTTGCGGTACGTGGCGGCGAGCTCGCCCGTCGGGGAGAGGACGAGCGCGGTGTTGTAGAGGGAGCCGTCGCCCGCGCGCTCCACGAAGGAGCCGGCGTGCAGCCAGACCCCGGCGTCGCGGGCGGCCGCGGCCATGGCCCCGTAGGTCGGCCCGTCCAGCGGCTCGGCCTCTGTCTCGAACTGCTCGTAGGCGAAGGCGCCCACGGTCCACAACTCCGGCAGGACGACGAGGTCCGAGCCGGACTGTTCGCGCACGAGGTCAGCGACGCGGGAGCGGCGGGAAACCACCGACTCCCCCTCATTCACCGCGATTTGGATCAGGGAAGCGCGCACAGTACCACCGTCCTGGCTTTCAAGCCGTCAACTCGGGCCTACGATCGTCACACGAAAGCACTGCCGGGGTGCTCACCGGCAGCGTAGTTTTGAAGCCATTGCACAAGCTTCCAGAACGCGCCAATGCGCCAACGCGCCCAACAGGCCAATGAACAGCACGCGAGGGGTCCCGTTGACCGTCCATCCGCATCCCAGCCTTCAGCCCTATGCCGACGCGTGGACCCACTCCATCGAGGCGATATCCGAGCTGGTCCTTCCGCTGACGGAAGGCGAGTGGAGCCGGGCGACGCCCTGCCCGAACTGGTCCGTGCGCGATGTCGTGTCCCACGTCATCGGCATCGAGTGCGAGCAGCTGGGCGACCCGCGGCCGATCCACACCCTGCCGCGGGACCTGCGGCACGTGGTCGACGAGTTCTCCCGGTACATGGAAGTGCAGGTCGACGTGCGGCGGCACCACACCGCGCCCGAGATGACCTCCGAGCTGGAGTACACGATCATCCGCCGCTCCCGGCAGCTGCGGAACGAGAAGCGGGAACCGGACACGGTGATCCGCGGCCCGCTGGGCGAGCCGGCGACGCTGGAGCACTCGCTGCGGCTGCGCGCGTTCGACGTGTGGATCCACGAGCAGGACCTGCGGGCGGCGCTGGGCGCACCCGGGAACTGGGACTCGCCGGGGGCCTACGTGGCCCGGGACGTCCTGCTCGCCGGGCTGCCGAAGGTGGTCGCGAAGAAGGCGGGCGCGCCCGCGAACTCGGCCGTGGTCATCGACGTGCACGGGGCGCTGGAGTTCATGCGGACCGTACGGGTCGACGCGGAGGGCCGCGGCACCATCGACAAGGCCCCCTCGCTGGGGCCCGCGGTGACGCTGACCCTGGACTGGGAGACGTACGTACGCCTCGCGGCCGGCCGGGTGCGTGCGCACACCGTGGCCGACCGGGTGAAGGTGGAGGGCGACCCGGCGCTGGCCGAGGCCATCCTGGCCAACTTCTCCGTGACTCCCTGACGGCCTGACTCCGTGACTCCGTGGCTCCGTGACTCCGTAGGCCGGAGAACCCCTGGTGTGGTCGGTGATTTCGTCCGCTGCCGTACCGGCAGCGGACCGGTTCGACTGGTTTTCCGACGTGGTGGCACAGCAGCTGGTGTCCACGTCGATCAGGAGTGAGCACGCGGGCGACTTCCAGGCGGAGGCCGCCGTGCTCGACCTGGGCTGCGTGCAGGTGTCGCAGTTCGGCTACGCCCCGCTGCGCGCCCGGCGCACGGCGGCGCACGTCCGCAGCAGCGACCCCGAGCAGTACCAGTTGGGGCTGGTGACCAGCGGGTCCATGTGGATCGCGCAGAACCGGCACGACTCGGGGCCCTTCTCGGGGGACCTGGTGCTGTGGGACACCTCGCACCCCTTCGAGTCGGGCGTCCCGGGCACCGAGCCGGTCCGGGCCGTGATCCTCTCGCTCCCCCGCACCGCGCTCCCGCTGCGGCCGGACCGGGTGGACCGGGTGCTCGCCGAGCGGATCCCCGCCGACCGGGGCATGGGGGCGATCCTCGCGCAGTACATGCGCTCCCTGGCCGCGCACGGGGAGGAGTGCGCGCCCGCCGAGCTGGAGCAGCTGGGCTCCGTCGCCCTCGACCTGGCCGGAGCCTGCCTCGCCGGGCGGATCGGCGCCGAGGACGAGCTGTCCGAGGAGAGCCGGACCCGGGCGCTGCTGACCCGGATCGACACCTTCATCGGGCACAACCTCGGCGATCCCGAGCTGAGCCCGTCCGTGGTCGCCGACCGGCACAGCATGTCGCTGCGCCGGCTCCAGCTGCTCTTCCGGGAGCGCGGGGAGAGCGTCGCGGCCACGATCCGCCGGCGCCGGCTGGAGCGCTGCCGCGAGGACCTCGCCGATCCCGGGCAGCCGGCCGTCCCCGTCCACACCGTGGCCCTGCGCTGGGGATTCACCAACGCCTCGGTGTTCAGCCGGCTGTTCCGCGATACGTACGGGGCCAGTCCCAGCGAGTTCCGCCGCGCGGTGGCGGAGGAGGCCGCGGCGGGTGCCACGCCCGGCGCCGCGCCCGGCGCCACGGCCTAGCCGGCCGTCAAACCCGCTGCGCGGATTGTCAACGCTCCCTGCGCGCACTGCACACGCGGCCGCGCGGAGCCCTCATAGGCTCGGCACGCGTTGGCCTGAACCCGACTCCGCGGAGTGGACGGGCGTACGGGTGGGAAAGGACGGGGGTCTGTCCCACCCGGACCCGTCCTCCCCGGTACGGCGGTACGGGGCCTGCGCGCATGCCGGGCCGGCACCGGATGTCACCGGGCCGGCCGCGGGTCGGCAGGGGTGCCGACGGGGGCGCCGGCCCCGGCGGCGGCCACGGCGGTGGCGGCCGGAACCGGGGCCGGCGGGGTGACCGGGGCGATGCACGCAGCCACCCGCTCGTGTTCGCGGGCCAGGGCGCGGCCGCGCAGGCGCAGGATCTGGGCGATGCCCAGGAGTTCCAGGACGAAGACCGACGAGAACGCGATGCGGTAGTTGTCCCCGGTGGCGTCGAGCAGCAGGCCCACCACCAGCAGGGTCGTCATCGAGGCGACGAAACCGCCCATGTTGGTGATTCCGGAGGCGGTGCCCTGACGTTCCGCCGGGTTGGCGGGCCGGGCGAAGTCGAAGCCGATCATCGACGCCGGCCCGCACGTGCCCAGCACCATGCAGAGCGCGATCAGCAGCCACATCGGCGCGTGGTCCCCCGGGTAGGCCAGGACCGAGCCCCACAGCAGTGCGGTGAGGGCGACCGTGCCCAGGGCGAGCGGGATCCGGGAGGACTGTCTCCGGCCGACGATCTGGCCGTAGACCAGGCCGAGCGCCATGTTCGAGGCGACCACCAGGGTCAGCAGGCCGCCCGCGGTGGTCCGCGAGAGCCCCTGGGCCTCGACGAGGAAGGGCATCCCCCACAGCAGCAGGAACACCATCGCCGGGAACTGCGTCGTGAAGTGCACCCACAGGCCGAGCTTGGTGCCCGGCTCCCGCCAGGAGTCGGCGATCTGGCGCCGTACGAATCCCCCCGCGCCGGAGGCTGCCGAGGGCGCGGGCTCGTGTCCCTCCGGGTGGTCGCGCAGGAACAGCACCAGCGGGACCAGGACCACCAGCCCCGCCACCGCGCTGCCCGCGAACGCCGGTACCCAGCCGACCCCGTGCAGCACGGGAGCCAGCACCAGCGTGGAGATCAGGTTGCCCGCCATCCCGACCAGGCCGGCCAGCTGCGCCATCAGCGGGCCCCGGCGGGCCGGGAACCAGCGGGTGCCGAGCCGCAGCACGGAGATGAAGGTCATGGCGTCCCCGCAGCCCAGCAGGGCGCGGGCCGCCAGTGCCATCCCGTAGGAGGGGGAGAGCGCGAAGCCGATCTGGCCGGCGGTGAAGAGCACGGCGCCGAGCGTGAGCACCTTCTTGGTGCCGAGCCGGTCCACCATCAGGCCGACGGGTATCTGCATGCCCGCGTAGACCAGGAGCTGGAGCAGGGAGAAGGTGGACAGCGCCGAGGCGTTGACGTGGAAGCGGTCGGCGGCCTCCAGCCCGGCGACGCCGAGGCTGGTGCGGAAGATGACCGCCACGAAGTAGACGGCGACGCCGATCGACCAGACGAGCACCGCCTTGCGGCCGCCCGGCGGGTCCTTGAAGGCGACGGGGGAGGCGCCAGGGGAGGCGATGGACGCGGAGCCCGCGGAACTCGCGGAACTTGCGGAACTCGCGGAGCTCATCGGGCGGGTCCCCGCACCAGTTCCCCGACCCGGCTCACGTGGGCCCGTACCGCCGCGGCGGCCGTGTCGGCGTCGCCCGCGCGCAGGGCGTCGAGGATCTCCCGGTGCTCGGCCAGCGTCCGCTCCACCCGCTCGGGGTGCGCGTGCAGCAGGGCCACGCCCATGCGGAGCTGGCGGTCGCGCAGTTGGTCGTAGAGGCGGCAGAGGATCTGGTTGCCGGCGCTGCGCACGATCTCCGCGTGGAAGGCCCGGTCGACGGCCATCATCGCCCCGAGCTCGCCCGCGTCACCGAGCCGGCGCTGCTCCTCGACCAGTTCCGCGAGCCGCTCCAGCAGCCCGGCCGGGGCGGGTACGGCCTGCCGGACGGTGAACTCCTCGACCAGCAGCCGGGTTTCGATCACGTCGGCGATCTCCTGGGCGGAGACCGCGAGGACGAGGGCGCCCTTCTTCGGGTACAGCTTGAGCAGTCCCTCGGTCTCCAGCCGCAGCAGCGCCTCGCGGACCGGTGTGCGCGAGACCCCGACGGCGACCGCGAGCTCGCCCTCGGTCAGCAGCACCCCACCCTCGTAGCGGCGGTCGAGCACGGCCTGCTTGACGTGCTGGTAGACGCGTTCGGCAGCGGTCAGGTTGGTACCGGCGGTACGGGCGGGTGACATGCGCACAGCATAGATACAACAGAGGTGCAACCTGGGCGTCGTCCACGATGTGGACCACCAGCGGGTTCACCATGTGGACCCTCACCGCACCGTGACGTCCAGCACGAACTCGTCGTACGCGGCCTCGTCCGGATACGGCGGCCGGACCTGCGCGAAGCGGATCCTGGCCGCAACTCGTACGGCTCACCGGGCGCGAGCACCACCTCGCGCACCTCCACGCGGGCCACTCCTCTCCCATGGCGGCCTAGGCCGGGCCGATCACCGCCCCCTCGTGCCAGCCGGAGCCGTCGCGCCAGTAGTGCTGGAGCAGGCGGTCGGTGCGCAGGACGATCACCTCCAGGTTGAACCCGAAGCTGCCCTGGAGCATCCCGGTGACCGCCAGCACGTCGTGGCCGAAGACGGCCGAGCGCTGCCAGGCGGCGCCGCCCGCGTTGCCGCGCCACCAGTGCTCGACGCGGCCGCCGCCGCCCGTCACGCACAACTCGTAGTTCCCGGCGGTGTCCTCGTCGGCCGCCCCGTGCTGCCCCTCGATCAGGCAGGGCGCGGAGGTGATGCCGGAACCGAAGATCTCGCCGGGCCGCCAGACGAACCCGTTCGGGTCGTCGCGCCACCACAGCTGCATCCGGCCGTCGGTGCGGGTGGCGACCAGGTCGAGGTGGCGGGAGCGGGTCTGGACCAGGGCCGGGCCGAAGTGCGCGATGCCGGAGGCGAACCGGCCGCCGTCGTTCCACGTCCAGGGGGCGCCGTTGATCCGCCACCAGTGGCCCAGACGGCCGTCGGCGGTACGGACGACCACCTCGAAGTTGCCGGGCGCACCGTAGTCGCTCTGGATGAAGGCCGGGGTCGAGCCGACCGCCGCGTCGCCGGGGCCGAAGGCGCCGCCGTCGCGCCAGGCGCCGGCGAAGTGCTCGTAGTACCAGTGGCGGAGCCGGCCGCCGGTGGTGACGTGCAGGGACTCCATGTTCCGGTTGTACGTGGTCCCCGTGAAGGCGGGCTGGCCGGAGGCGTCGGAGGCGAAGCTCTGGGCGCGGATCCAGGCGAACGGCGCCTCGCCCTCGCGCCACCAGTGACTCAGGGACCCCCCGTCGGCTCCGCCTGCTCCGCCTGCTCCACTGAGGGCCGCCATCTCGAAGTTGCGGTGGGCGCGGCCGTTGCCGCTCTCGTAGATGTTGCCGGTGTGCAGGCGGCGCTTGCTCCACGGGTCGATGTTGGTGTCCTGCAGCCCGCACTTCGCCCAGTCGTCGATCCGCGCCTCCCCGTACGCGATCCGGCCGTAGCCGCCCACGTGGTACCCGGTCCCCCAGGAGTTCTTGAACAGCCAGCAGCCGGCCGCGTCGTCGTAGCCGGTGATCAGGACGCAGTGGCCGCCCGCCAGGTGGCCGCCGGTGCGGTGGTAGACGCCGGAGCCGAGGCCGAAGAAATCCTCGTACACGTCGAAGCAGGCCGTCAGCGGGCCCACCGTGTCCAGCCAGACCTTCTGCTGCTCCACGTCGCCGAGCAGGACGTGCCCCCCGGTGATGCGGACGGTCCGGCCCGAGCGGTCCCAGCTCGGGGTGTACTCGGCCCGCCAGGCCTCCCGGCGGTCGACGGGGGTGCCGGGGGGCGGCGGCGAGTACGGCCGGCAGCCCGGGTCCGCGAGTCCGCCGTTGGTCCGGATCCAGTCGAGGGCGGCCTCGGGGCTGCCCGTCTGCCCACAGGGGGCCTTCATCCCCTCGTGGACGTCCCCCTCGGACCGCTCGGCCCACACGTGGTGCTCGATGCGGGCCATCGACTCCACCAGGCCCGCCGCCCCGAACGCCCAGCAGGCGCTGCACGGGTTCTGGTCCTTCACCTTGGTGAGCCAGGGCCACCCCCACCGGCTCCGCCAGTCCACGGCGGAGGGGCGCGCAGCGGCGAGGGGGTGCGTTCCCGGGAGCAGCCCGTGCGCCCTCCTGCGCCGGGTGAGGTGCGGATTGCCGCTGACCCGGCCCACGAGGCTCCGCAGGTCCACCGGCGGCGCGGCCTCGGCGGGGGTCAGCTCCGCTGCCTCCGCCGTGCTCGCACCCAGGCCGAGGGCGGGCCTCGGCACGGGATCCCCGTCGGCGAGGTGCTCGCTCACGGACCACCGCGCCCCGCGCGCCGCGAGCAGCGCCCGCAGTTCCCCCGCCGTCTGGACACGCCCCTCCGACTGCTCCGGCATTCCGGCCCCCCAAACGCACCGTACGGATCCGAGCCCCGGGAGCGTCCACCTGCGCGCAGGGCACGTCAAGGGGGTCCGTACGGTCGCGCGGCGGCACACGGGGGCGCTGGCCGCTCGGTGAACGGGCCCCCCGGGTCGGGGACGCCGCCCTGCTCGGCGAGCCCCGGCGGCGCCGCCCGCTCGGGGGTGCTGCCGCTCGGCGGCGAGCTCCGGGGGTGGAAGCGCGGCCGCCCAAGGGCGAGCAGTGCCGGGCCGGATGCGGGCCGCGCTCCACCGCGAGCGCCGGGGTGGGGGCGGGCCTTGCTCGGCCGCGATCACCCCGGCGGGGCCCTGCCGCTCACGGGCGGGCAGCGCCGGGGCCGGGGGTGCGGCAGCAGCTACTGGACGGGCAGCGGGACCGGGACCGGGATCGGCGGGGCCGGGACCGGGAGCGGGGGCAGGCCCGGGAGGCCGAGGCCGGTGAGCAGGGCGACGAGGGCGGCGACCAGGTCGGTCACCACGTCGGTGGCCTTGGCCTTGGCGTCGGTGGAGCAGCCGCAGGGACCGGCGGCCTTGGTGAGCCCGTCGACGGAGCCCTTGAGCTTGTCGATGGCACCGGTGGCCAGGTCGAGCGGGCCGGCGGCGGGCTTGGCCTTGGCCTTGTGGGCGGAGACGGGGAGCGCCACGGACAGCTTCGGAGCGTCCACGGGGACGGCAGGGGCCGCTACCGGAAGCTTCGGGGCGTCGACGGGGAGCTTGGGGGCGTCCACGTTGGGAGCCTCCACCGGGAGGGCCGGGGCTTCCACCGGGAGCTTCGGGGCTTCCACGGGAAGCTTCGGAGCCTCCACCGGGAGGGCCGGGGCCTCCACCGGGAGCTTCGGGGCTTCGACGGGCAGCTTGGGAGCCTCCACCGGGAGGGCGGGAGCCTCCACCGGGAGCTTCGGAGCTTCGACGGGCAGCTTCGGAGCCTCCACCGGGAGCTTCGGAGCTTCGACGGGCAGCTTCGGAGCCTCCACCGGGAGCTTCGGAGCGTCCACGGGCAGCTTCGGCACCTCGACCGGGAGCTTCGGCGGGTCCACCGGGATGGCGTCCACCGGCGGAACCGGTACCGGCACGGCCGGGGCGGCGGGCAGGCTCTTCTTCAGCTCGGCGATCGCGGCGTCGATCTTCTCCTTGAAGGCGGCCAGGTCCGCTTCCGGGAGCTTGCCGTCGGGGGACTTCAGGACGGCGGCCAGCAGATCGGTGACGGGTTTGAGCAGCCCGCCGACCCCGCCCAACGACTGCACCTGCGCGAGCAGGGCCTCCGTACCGGGGATGGCCTTCCCGGCCGGCGCGGCCGCCACGAACGCGGCGGCGGACTGCGGCTTCGCCGACGACGACGCCAGACCGGGGGACGCGGTCAGCAGGGTCAGGCAGAGGGCGGCGGGGACGGTGTAGCGCGTGATGCGGTGCAACGGATCTCTCCTGTCGAGGAACCCCGACATGGGACGTGCCGGGGCGTGACATGACGTGGGACGTGACATGGGACGTGTCCCAGCCCACTCACCGACACCCCGTCAGCCCCCGCAACCCGAGCCCCCGCACCGACCGCGCGGACACGCCGCGCAACCGGCCTACGTACGCCCTTGACCTGCGTGTCCACCGTCACCCTCGGGCGATGCCCCGTCAGGCGGGCCCCTCCCAGCGGATCTCGCCGTCCTGCCACCGGTCCGTGGGGACGAGTCCCGCCCCGTTGGCGACGGCGGCGGAGGCCACGTTGGCGGGGTGGATGTGCGCGATGACCGTGCGCACGACGGCATGCTCCCCGAGCCACTCGACCATCGCCCGGGTCGCCTCGGTGGCGATGCCGCGGCGCTGCCAGGGCGTACCGACGACCCAGGCGATCTCGACAACCTCCCCGGACACCGTCGCCTGGACCGTACCGGTCAGGCAGTCCTCGGCGTCGAGCCGGACCACCCAGTTCCACCAGGAGACGTCGGGATCCGGCGAACCGGCGGCCAGCCGTTCGTAGCGAGCGCGCAGCTCCGTCACGGCGAGCGGAGCCCCGCCGATGAAGCGGTGCAGCTCCGGATCACCCAGCACCCCGGCCATCTCCTCGGCGTGCGAGGCCTCCAGCGGCAGCAGCGTCAGCCGATCGGTGCGGATCGTCATCCCGCCTGCGCCGCCGCGAAGTCGGCCCACGCGGTGGCGGTGACCCGGATGACCGGCCCGTCCCCCTGCTTGCTGTCCCGGACGGCGACCGTTCCGGCCACGTTGGTCGCCACCTCGACGCACTCCGAATCGGCCTGGTCGTCGCTGTAACTGGACTTCACGAACTCGAAGCTCTCCATGTACGCACGCACCTCTTGTCGATGGCTTTGGCTGCCAAGCGGCGATGGATCCAGGAGGAGTCCGGTCACTCGCCCGCCTGCGCCGCGAAGGCGGCCCACGCGGTGGCGGTGACCCGGATGACCGGCCCGTCGTCCTGCTTGCTGTCCCGGACGGCGACCGTTCCGGCCACGTTGGTCGCCACCTCAACGCACTCCGAGTTGACCTGGCCCTCGCTGTAACTGGACTTCTTGAATTCGAAGTTCATCACGTGTCTACGTACCTTTACTGATCGCTTCGATCAGGTCGATGGAAGCCTGCGGAGCGAGACTCATGCGTGTCAGGCGCTCGAACGTCCGGGTGTACTTCTCGCTGGCTTCCGCCCCCTCTGCCCACACAGTAGACGCGATGCCCTCGGCATAGCCCACGTCCAGCGCCCCGGGTTCGGCGAACGACAGGACGTTGAACGCGCCGCCGGCGGCATGGTGTGCCCCTGCTCGGAAGGGCAACACCTGGACGTGGACGTGGGGCAGTCGTGCCATCTCCACGAGGTGGTCGAGTTGTGCTCGCATGACGTCGGGGCCACCGATCTGCTGACGCAGAGCAGCCTCCCAGAGCACCGCGTGGAACCCCGCCGGCTTCTCACCCCAGAGCCGTGCTTGCCGCTTCAGCCTCGACTGCACCAGCACCTCGATCTCGTCGGGGTTTGTCCAGTCGGACGTAACACCGAGAGCCCGCACATAGTCCGCGGTCTGCAGGAGCCCTGGCACCAGTGCCAGCTGCCAGGTGCGGATGTAGGTCGCGACCTCTTCCATCGCCACGTACTCGCCGAGTCCGCCCACCCGGGGGACGTGGTGCCACCAGCCCTTGACCTTTCGGCGTTCACGGTCAAGCCGGGCCAAGTCCAGCAGACCGCTCACGAACCCCGCGTCCGTCACCCCGTAGAACTCGCACAGCACTCGGATGTCCGGGTCCCGCATGGGCACCCAGCCGCTCTCCATCTTCACGATCTTCGTCGGTGTCGCGGTGATCTCCCCAGCCGCCTGGGCCTGGGTTCTGCCTGCTGCCATACGCAGCTTGTACAGCTCGCCACCCAGCCTGCGCCCCAACACCGTTGACACCCGGTTGCCCTCGGGCTCTCGCATTCCACGGTTCACGGCGTAAGTCTCGCGCCACCTTCCGACGGAAGTCGACCCCGTCACCTATTCAGGGACCATGTTCCCTGAATCACTTGCACCTGGAGCGCGCACCGCCCTACGGTCAGTAACGAACTACTCACCGCACAGAGTCAGTTGGCGGAAGCGCACCGGGCTGCCCACAAGACGGCACCGGCATGCCACCGCCCGTACCGGAGGTGCACGGTCATGGAACGTCACGACGTACGGAACTACCCGCCCCGCCAGGACTCCGTACCCACCGCCCGCCGGCACACCGCGTGGCTCGCCGTGGCGTGGGGGCAGCCCGAGCTCGCGGCGGACGCGGCGCTGCTGACCAGCGAGCTGGCCACCAACGCGTTGCTGCACGGGTCCGTCTGGGACCGGTACTTCCGGGTCGAGGTCCGCCTCACCGGAGCAGTGCTCCGGATCGAGGTCACCGATCCGAAAGGAGAGCGCCGCCCCGAACCGCGAGCGGCACTCGCCGACCACGACCAGTTCGGGCGCGGGCTGCACATCGTCAAAGCCCTCTCCGCGCACTGGGGATGCACGGACCTGGTCGTCGGCAAGACCGTGTGGGCGGAGTGCGCCTTGGAGGCGTCTGAATGTATCCCCGGCTCAGCCGGGAGGGATTTGGAGGATATCCCTGGGTCGAATGACTCACCCGGAGTCGAAAGGCAAAGGGGACCGTAGCATGTCAGGAAAGCGGTGACCGGGTCCAGATATCAGGGACGGTGCATCGCGAGACCCGTGCGATATGGCGAAAGCTGGATTGCCTGAACCCTAATCTCCAGTCGATTAAAAGACGCATCCGTCGGAAAGTTATCTGACACCGACGCTGTTCTCTGTGCCGGTAATATCTGCCTGCTGGCACAACTCCAGGGAGCAGGGCGATCCCCAGTGAGGGGATTCAAGGAGATGAGTGGGGCGCCTAAGTCGCGCTAGAACGTACATTCAGATGAACCAAGGGATCACCTAAAGGGCGCGAGCCCCACGGTGACGGAGTGTCCGTAGTAGTCACAGGAGTAACGACCTGTCTCGGAGTCCGGGAGAGCCGGAAGCAGGGCGAAGGGACACAGGTGACACATGGGATCAACGAGACCGGGAGGTATGCGAAATGCAGAACGCCGAAGCGGTTCTTGAGATCCTCCGTGAACGCGGCAGGCGGAACCTGCCATGCAATGAACTGTATCGACAGATGTTCAACCCGCAGTTGTATCTATTGGCCCATGGGCGCATCTACTCCAACAAGGGGGCGATGACACCCGGGGGCTCAGGGGAAACCGCAGACGGCATGTCGCTGGCCAAGATCGGACGCATCATTGATGCGCTGCGCCACGAGCGTTTCCGATTCCAGCCGGTGAAGCGGACCTACATCCCGAAGAAGAACGGGAAGACGAGGCCGCTGGGCCTGCCGTCCTGGACGGACAAGCTGGTCGGCGAAGTGATGCGCCTCCTCCTGGAGGCGTACTACGAGCCCCGGTTCTCCGACCGATCCCACGGTTTCCGCCCCGGACGGGGATGCCACACAGCATTACGTGACGTGGCAAAAACCTGGACCGGGACAGCCTGGTTCATCGAGGGCGACATCGCCCAGTGTTTCGACTCGCTTGACCATCAGGTGATGCTCGACACCCTGAGCGAGAAAATCCAAGACAACCGGTTCCTGCGGCTCGTGCAAAACATGCTCCAAGCCGGATACCTGGAAGACTGGACATGGAACGCCGCACTCAGCGGCGCACCACAGGGCGGGGTTCTCTCGCCCATCCTGTCCAACATCTACCTGCACAAGTTGGACACCTTCATCGAAACAATCCTCATCCCGGAATACACCCGAGGGAAACTCAGGGAGAGGAACCCTGAATACCGCCGGGTCGAAGCGGCTGTCCAACGGGCACGTACACGCGGTGACCACACTGCAGTGCGTGCTCTGCGAAAGCAGCTCCACAGTCTCCCGAGCCAGGACATGACCGACCCGGGATACCGCCGCCTTCGCTACGTGAGATACGCCGACGACACCCTGATCGGGTTCACCGGACCCAAAGCCGAAGCCGAAGAGATCAGACAGCGCCTGGCCCAGTTCCTGCGAGAAGACCTCAAGCTGGAACTGTCCCAGGAGAAGACGCTGATCACCCACGCCAGAACAGGCGCGGCACGATTTCTCGGCTACGAGATCACCATCCGCAGGGACGACCGCAGATCGGAACGGCGAAACGGCCCCCGGCGAAAGCGCCGGGCGGTCAACGGAACCGTTGCACTGCACGTTCCCAAAGATGTGATCAAGGCGAAATGCGCTCCATACCTGGCACGCGGGAGACCCTCGCGGCAGACCTCGATGCTGAACTACGACGACTACACCATCGTCAGCATCTACGGCGCCAAGTACCGCGGAATCGTTCAGTACTACCTGCTGGCCGGCGACGTCGTCCGACTGAACCGGTTGCACTGGGTCATGCAGTCCTCGCTGCTGTGCTCCCTGGCGAACAAGCACCGCTCGACCATGTCGAAGATGGCCCGCAAGTACAAGGTCACCATCGACACCCCGGCCGGGCTCCGCAAGTGCCTCCAGGCCAGCATCGCCCGCGCCCCGAGCAGGAAACCGCTGGTCGCGCAGTTCGGTGGCATTCCACTCAAACGGCAGAAGTTCGCGGTCCTCACGGACCACGATCCTGTCCGGCCCAGGCCCCGCCGACGCGAGTTGACGACAAGGCTGCTGGCCGGGTTCTGCGAGCTGTGCGGTCGGACCGAAGAAATCCAGGTCCATCAGATCCGCAGGCTCGCAGACCTCGACCGGCTCGGGCAGGAACAACCCAACTGGGCCGTCCTCATGGCCAGGAAACGACGCAAGACCCTCGTGGTCTGCTCAACCTGCCACGAAGACATCCACGTTGGCCGCCGATCCGAAGTTCACGGCAGTCACTGGAGAGCCCGTTGCGATTAACGTCGCACGACGGGTTCGGGAGGAGGCCGCTGGGAAAAGGACCAGCCCCACAGGCTGGCACCTCGCCCGGCGGCCCACCTCACGCTGGCGGCCGCCCACTGAGGGCATGGGATCCCCCGTTAGGGTGATCCACATGGATGGGTGGACGGCGCCGAGTTCCATCGAGCGCGAGCTGTACGAGGCCAAGGCGCGCGGGGACTGGTCGGGGTACCTGGACGCCCTCGCCCGGAGCGAGCTGTTCCTGCCGCAGTCCCGGGCGCGGGTCGACGCCGAGCCCACGACGGCGCGCTTCCACCCCACCCCCGACCGGCGCTGCCTCGTCGTCCACACCCGCGGGATGCTCCCCGTACCCGACCCGCAGACCGTGTACCTGCCCAGGTCGCTCGCCTGGTTCGCGAACGCCTGGGACTCCGCCGACCCGCCCCACCTCGCCGTGAACCCCGGCACCCCGTCCGAGGCCTACCTCACCACCACCCCCGCCGACCTCGCCCGCTGGCGCGCCCACTGGGACGCCGTGGCCCCGGCCTGGGGCCTCGCCCCCGGAGCCGTGCACGCCCTCCACGTCGGCGGCCCCCTGCACGGGCCGGTCGCGCACGGGCTCGCCGTCGGAGCCCATCTCGCGGTTTCCAACGGGGAGTTCTGGAACGCCCTGGCCTACCACGGCAACGGGTACACCCGGGAGCGCGAACGCCTGCGCAAGGGCTGGGGAATCACCGGCGCCGAAGAGTGGCACGACACGCTGCGGCGCCTGCTGGCCACCGAGATGGTCAGCCCCGTCTGGGAGTTCGCACTGCGCGTGCGCCGCGTCCTCGCCTCCGACTTCGCCGGCCCCGTGGACGTGGAGCACTGGCGGCACGCCGCCGCCTCCACCCTGCGCCGCAGCGCCGAACGGGCCGCCGAACCGCAGCTCACCCCCGACGGCGTCACCGTCGCCGCGCCCCGCCCCACCGCCGAGGTGGAGGGCGAGGTGACGGGCGTGCAGCGGCTGATCGGCCGGATCGCCCGCTACGAGCAGCGCTTCCGCGCCGACGGGCTGCTGCCCGAGGACGGCTGGGTCCGCTCCGTGGAGGGCTGGGACCAGGGCCGGGCCTCGCAGATGGCCCGCTGGGGCCTCGGGACCCGCTACGGAACACTCGCCGACGCGGAACACGGCGTACTGCACGCCGGAGAGACGGCGAGGGCCATGTACCGCTCCTGGGAGGAGTTCTCCGCCGGGTACGCCCTGGGGCGCTGCCTGCACTTCGACGAGGAGGAGTTCGGCGAGTGGTACACGGGCGTGCTGGCCACCCACCTCACCCTGACCACCGACCCGGCGAGCCCCTGGCGCAACATCCCCTGGCGGGCACCCGAAGGAGCCACGTGACGCAGCAGGGGATCATCACGACGGAGCGCATGGACGGCCCGGCCGCGGTGCGGGCCGCGGACGCGTTCCGGCTGGTCTACGCCGAGGCGTTCGCGGAGGCTCCGTACCACGAGACCGACGAGGACGTCGCCGCCGCCTTCCGCCGCTTCGCCGTGCAGACGCGCAAGCCCGCCTTCCGCGCGGCCTTGGCCCGTACCCCCGGCGGCGAGCCGGCCGGCATGGCCTACGGCTGGACGCTCGCGCCCGACGCGGTGTGGTGGGACGAACTCACCGAGCCCGTGTCCGCCGCCATGCGGCGCGAGGACGGCCGCCGCACCTTCGGGCTCATCGAACTCGCCGTGCGCGGGCCGTGGCGCGGACAGGGTGTCGCGCGGCGGCTGCACACGGCGCTGCTCGACGGCATCACGGCCGAGCGGGTGCTCCTGAAGGTCCACCAGGAGGCCGGGGCGGCCTCGGCCGCCTACCGGGCGTGGGGGTACCGCAAGATCGGCGAGGCCCGGCCCCCGGGGGCGGGCGCCGACGCGGGCGGGAACGCGGGCGCCGACGCGGGCACCGACGCGGACGCGGACCTGCGTGACGTGATGCTGCTCGATCTGCGGCGCTGACGGCGCCAGCCCTCAGCTCACGGCCGGGATTCCATCGCGGCCTTGTCGGACTCGCTGCGCAGGACGCAGAACTCGTTGCCCTCGGGGTCGGCGAGGACGGCCCAGCCCGAGCCGTCGGATTCGCGGCGGTCGGCGACCAGGACGGCGCCGAGGTCCAGCAGCCGGTCCACCTCCAGCTCGCGCGAGACTTCGGGGCGCAGGCACAGATGGATCCGGTTCTTGACCGTCTTGGCCTCGGGCACCTCGTTGAAGTACAGCGCCGGGCCCTGCGCCAGCAGTACCTGGGTCGCCGGGTCACCAGGCTTGGCGTCCGGATCCAGCGGGCGGCCCGTCACGCCGCTCCAGAAGCGGGCCAGCCCATAGGCATCCGCACAGTCGATCGCCACGTTCTGCACTACCGAAACCATGCGCCCAGCTTTGTCGATCACCGCTCAGGACGCCACCGGGTTGCGGCGCTCGTCACGGCTCCGCGGGAGCCGGGCGAGGGTGACCACGCGCAGCAGCCATTCCACCGGGCCGTACCGGTGCCGGGCCATCAGGTGCTTGCTGAGGGCCAGTTGGGCCCCGTACAGGGCGAGCGCGCCGAGGGCGACGACGGCCGCGCCGAGGCGGTCGTACAGGGCGAGGCCGTAGGCGGTGAAGACGAGGGCCATGACGAGGGACTGGCTCAGGTAGTTCGTCAGGGCCATCCGGCCGGCGGGGGCGAGGAGCAGGGCCACGCGCCCGCCCGGGGCCGTCTTCATGAAGAGGAGCATGCCGCAGACGTACGCGGCGGTGAGCGCGGGGGCCGTGACCATGCCCACGACCGAGCCGAAGAGGAACCACCGGGGACCGAGCGCGCCGCCGGCGGCGAGAGCCATGAAGAGGCTGCCGGGCAGGCCCACGGCGACGCCGAGCACGCAGATGCGGCGCATCCGGGCCGCGTGCCGTCCCGTGTCGGCGAGGAGGCGGCGCTTGCCGCAGTACAGGCCGGCCAGGAAGGCCGTCAGGACGAAGCCGCCCATCAGCGGTACGGCGAGGAGCGCGTCGGGCAGCTGGCCGAGGTTGGCCCGCACGACGGACGCCGGGTCGCCGCGGTAGTCGGCGACCAGTGCGGCGAACTCCGCGGGGAGTTCGTTCAGTCCGGCCGCCTCGGCGTCCGACATGAACAGGGAGCCCAGCCCCAGGAGGAGCAGGAAGGCGCTCGTGCATCCGTACACGATCCGGGCCGCGCGCAGGGCTGTGCCGGGCGAGCAGGTGCGTGCGGCGATCAGGATCAGGCCGAGCAGCGCGTAGGTCATGAGGATGTCGCCGGTGTACAGGAGTACGGCGTGCAGGAGGCCCAGGACGAGCAGGCCGAGCGAGCGGCGGAGCATCCGGGGAACGGCGCTCGCGCCCTCGCGGGCGGCGGAGTCCTGCTGGAGGGTGAAGCTGTAGCCGAAGAGGAACGAGAACATCAGGTAGAACTTGCCGACCGCGAAGGTCTGGATGATGCCTTCGACGGTCCGGTCGAGCGCGGAGGCGCCCGGGTCGACGGCGCCGCCGGGGCCGTACGGTCCGGCCATCATCAGCGCGTTGACCAGCAGGATGCCCAGCAGCGCGAAACCGCGCAGGGCGTCGACCTCCGGTATGCGTGCCAGCCGGTCTGTTCGTGCGTGCGCAGCAGCCGTTGCGGACACGGCTTCCCCCCAAGTGGTCGTGGGCGCGCGGAGCGCCCGTGAGCGCATGGAGCGCCCTTCTCCTGGGGTGACCGTAGCCCGGCGGGGAAGCCGGGCCGGCCGGGAGCCGCGCCGGCCGGGAGCCGGGCCGGCCGACCTGCCCCAGTCGCCGCACCCGCGCAAAAGTCGCTAGGGGGCGGGCGGGCGCCCCGATTACCGTTCCCCCATGACTCTTGTGCTCAACGACACCGTCCGAAAGCTCCTCGACGCCCCGCACCCCGCGGTGCTCGCCACCCTCAACCCCGATGGCAGTCCGCAGAGTTCGGTGGTGTGGGTGACCCGGGACGGCGACGAGATCCTGATCTCCACCGTGCGCGGCCGCCGCAAGGAGCGCAACGTCGTACGGGACGCCCGGATCGGCCTCACCGTCTTCGACCTGGCCAACACCGACCTCTACGCCGAGATCCGCGGCACCGCCACCATCACCGAGGACACCGGCCGGGCCGTCGCCGTCCGCCTCGCGGAGGAGTACGAGGGACCGGGCGCGGGCGCGGAGTATGCGAACGCCCCGGCCGAGGACGTCCGGGTCGTCATCCGCCTCACCCCGGCCAAGGTGCTCGGCAGCGCGGCGCGCTGAAGCCCACCGCGCTGAAGCCGACCGCGCACCACGTCCTACGGAAGCCACGCCCTACGGAAGCCCCGGCCGCACCGCCGCCCAGGCGTCCACCGCCGCCGCCAGGGGGTCGGTCGCCGCGAGGTACGGCCGGGCCGGTTCCGTGCAGCCGAGCAGGTTCTTGATGCGGCGCAGCCGGAGGATGTCGGGGCGCGGCAGGTCCCGCCAGACCCGGGCCTGCGCGGCCGCCTGCGCCGGGGTCAGCTCGAAGCGGGCCAGCACGTCCCGGCACAGGGCGGCGGGGTCCCGGTCGGGATCCCCGTCCTCGCCCGGCCCGAGGTACCGGATCAAGTAGGCGTGTACGTACGGCCGTTCCTCCGGCCGGCCCAGCCGGTCGAGGGCGGCCAGCGCGACCCGGGCCCAGCGCAGCCGCACCCCCTCGGGCAGCTCCTCGTTCTGCATCGAGACCGTGGCCAGGCACCGCAGCGTCTCCGAATGCGGCTCCTCCAGCAACGGGGGCTCCGTGGCCAGCCAATCCTCCAGGTCGGCCAGCGCGTGCCCGTCCGGCGGTACGTACGTCAGCACCTGCCCGCTGGCGAGCAGCGCGACCACGGGCCCCGTGAGCCGCACCTTCGCCACGTGCCCCGCGTCGAAGGACCCGACCGTGCGCCCGTACCGCTCGATCCCCCGCAGCCTGGTCCGCAGCCCGCCGGCCGCGAACACCTGCCCGGACCGCGCCACACCGCCGATGCACCGCACCACGCACACGCCACCCGTGACGTCGGCCGCCTCGACGGCACACACCTGCAACTCCGCGAAGGACACCCGGTCCCACCCCTCTCCCGGCGGGGAGGGTACCCCCGGGAGCCCGCGTGCGCAGTCACTTCCGGCTCCGGCGGGCCTGCGCATGCCACAAGACGTCCCGGGCCGCGTGCAGCCGGGCAGGTCAGCGCCAGGTGTTGGTGTCGACGATCTCCCCGGTCTCCAGGTCGATGCGGCCGTGGAAATCACCGGCGTTGCGCGTGACCATGATCAGGAGCGGCCGCCCGCCCTGCGCGAAGGCATCGTAGAAGCCGTGCATGTCGCTCGCCTCGTACGTCAGCTCGCGCGGCGGGCGCAGCCGCAGCCGCTCCGAGCCGTCGGCCCCGTAGACCACCGCGTTGTCCGACGGGGTGAAGGGCGCGCAGTCCAGCGCCTCCACGACGAGCACCACGCTGTGGCCGCCTTCCTGCCAGGACAGGACGGAGCGCGGCGGCAGCGCGTACGCCTTCTCGACGTCCCCGGCGGGGCCGCTCCAGCGGACGGTGGTGTCGCCGGGGGACCAGTCGAAGACCAGCCCGGTCCCGTCGTCCTCGGCCACGGAAGCCGCGCCCGCCCAGACCTCCCGCTTCTCGACCACCGGATCCAGCACCCAGCGCGCTCCGGCCGTGTACGCGAGCCACCTCAGCTCCTCCCAGGCGAAGGAGGGCTCGCCCCAGGTGTCCACCCAGAGCCGCAGGACCCCGTCCCCCGAGGGCGAGGCCGTCAGGTCCCACCAGGACCAGCCCCTGACCTCCAGGTCGGGGTCGAAGCGCGAGAGCCAGTTCTGCAGGTCCCAGGGCGAGCCGCCGGTCCGCACCGCGTACCCGTCGCGCCCGCGGGCCGCGAAAGGCTCCGGGAGGCCGCCGCCCCGGCAGACGCCGGCGAACCAGCCGGGCACGGTGTCGACGGGCAGGTCGTCGTCTCCGTCGAAGGACTCCGTGGCGGCGATGTGCAGGGCGGCGTCCAGGACCTCCCGCAGCCTGCTCGCGAACCGCACCGGGTGCCCGTCCACGACGAGGTCCATGCGGGCGAGGACGGGTGGCGCGGAATCGAATACCGGCCGGTGCGACAGCCTGGACCGCTCGGCCTCGATGTCATCGATCTCGTGCAGCATGGCTCCATCCTCGCCCGCGGCCCGTGGCCCGTGATCAGTAGCCCGCCGTGGCCCGCGGTTCCCGGAACCCTCGCGTTCAGGCCCCCTGGGCCGCCTCCAGGACCAGGCGGATCTCCGTGACCTCGTACCCGGCGCGGGTGAAGGCGGCTGCCATCGGGGCGTTCACGGTGTCCGTGGTGGCGGTGATGCGGTCGGCTCCCTCGGAGGCGTGGAAGCGGGTGATCTCGGCGAGGATCTCGTCGATCAGGCCCTGGCCGCGCTGTTCGGGGACGACGCCGAGGTAGCCGACGTTGCGGTGGTACGGGGTCGCGGAGGGGATCGCCATTCCGGCGAGCGTGCCGTCGGGCAGGTGGGCCAGGCGCCACCAGGAGCGCTCGCCCGGGCAGTCGGTGTAGAACTCGATGTCGTCGCGCGCCAGTTCCTCGGCGTCGATGGTGCGCAGCTCGTTCTGGGTGTGCAGGTCCAGGCTGCCGGACGAGAGGCGGACGAAGGCGTCGAGGAACTCCTCGTCGGTGCCTTCGCGGAAGACCAGCCGGCCGGTGGGCCCGGCGGTTGCGGCGGCCGGGGTCCACTCGAAGCGGAGCCGCTCGATCTCGCGGACCAGGCCGGAGGAGGCAGCCGCCTTCCGGCGCCAGGCGACCGCGTCGGCCAGGCCGTCGGGGGAGGTGCGCCAGTCGCGCGGCAGCGAGATGTTGTAGTCGGGGAACGTACCGAAGGCCTCGTGCCCGGCGGCGAGCAGCCCGGCGGCGACGGCGGCCGGGTCCGCCGCGGTGCTCCGTACCTGGAGGCAGTCGAGCGCGATCGGGCGCTCGCTGTCGGCGCGGCCCCACCACAGGGCGCGGGCCAGGACCTCGCCGTTCTCGTCCTCGGCGATCCAGGTCCACTCGGGGCGCATCCGGCCCGCGGCGAGCTCTTCGCGGATCTTCTCGGGGGTGAGGGCGGGGACGGGGCCGTCGGCCGGGTAGGCGAGGGCGCGGTCCAGGTCGGTGGGGTCTGCGGTGGCAGCGCGGAAGTGCATGGGCCGATGATCACACCGGACGGAGACGTTCTTCAAAGACTTTCTGCACGTCAGGGGCAGTTTGGTACGGATTTCCGGCCTCCGGGTGGAATTCCCGGAGGCCGGTCCGCCGGGCCGTCAGGACCAGGTGATCAGACGGCGGGGGTGCTCCAGGACGGCGGCGATGTCCGCGAGGAAGCGGGAGCCGAGTTCGCCGTCGACGAGGCGGTGGTCGAAGGACAGCGCCAGCGTGGTGACGTGGCGGGCCTTGACCTTGCCCTTGTGGACCCACGGCTGGAGCTTGATCGCGCCGACCGCGAGGATCGCGGACTCTCCGGGGTTCAGGATGGGCGTACCGGTGTCGACGCCGAAGACGCCGACGTTGGTGATGGTGATCGTGCCGTGCTGCATGTCGGCCGGGGAGGTCTTGCCCTCGCGGGCCGTGGCGACCAGCCCGGACAGGGCCTGCGACAGCTCGCCGAGCGTCTTGGCGTGGGCGTCCTTGATGTTCGGGACGATCAGCCCGCGGGGGGTGGCCGCCGCGATGCCCAGGTTGACGTAGTGCTTGAGCACGATCTCCTGGGCCGCCTCGTCCCAGGACGCGTTGACGTCCGGGTTGCGGCGGATCGCCACGAGGACGGCCTTGGCGATCAGGAGCAGCGGGTTGATCCGGAGCCCCGCGAGGTCCGGGTCCTCCTTGAGCTCCTGGACCAGCTTCATCGTGCGGGTCACGTCGAAGGTGATGAACTCGGTGACGTGCGGCGCGGTGAAGGCGGAGCCGACCATGGCCTGGGCGGTGACCTTGCGGACGCCCTTGACCGGGATACGGGTCTCCCGGGCGGTCGCGGACCCGGCCACGGGCACCTCGGCCGGGGCCTGTACGGGAGCCTGCGCCGGATCCGGAGCCGTTACGGCAGCCGGAACCGGAGCCACGGTCTGCGGGGCGATCGCCGCCGCGGCCGCCGCGTGCACGTCCTCGCGGGTCACGACCCCGCCGTCGCCGGTGGGGATCACCGCCGCCAGGTCGATGCCGAGGTCCTTGGCGAGCTTGCGCACCGGCGGCTTCGCCAGCGCCTTGTCCGCGCCGGTCTGCGCCGGGACCACGACGGCCGGGGCGGCCTTGGCCGCCGGGGCCGCCTGGGCCACGCCCGTGCCGTTCTGCGCGGCGACCGCGGGCTGCGGCGCAGCCTTGCGCGGGCGGCGCTTCGTAGAGGCGGTGGAGACTCCGTAGCCGACCAGGACGGGCTGGCGGGCCGCCGGGGCCTCGGGCTCCGCCTCGGCGGCGGCCGGAGCGGCGGCGACGGCCTCGGCCGCTGCCGGAGCCTCCTCGCCGGGGGCCGTCTGGACCGAGATGATGACCTGGCCGACATCGACCGTGACGCCCTCCTCGAAGAGGAGCGCGTGCACGACCCCGTCGAAGGGGATCGGCAGCTCGACGGCCGCCTTCGCCGTCTCCACCTCGCAGACGACCTGGCCGTCGGTGACGGTGTCACCCGGCTGGACGTACCACTTGAGGATCTCGGCCTCGGTGAGGCCCTCGCCCACATCGGGCATCTTGAATTCGCGGATCGTCATCGCAGGGCTCTCCTCAGTACGCCAGCGAGCGGTCGACTGCGTCGAGCACCCTGTCCAGGCCCGGCAGGTACTCGTCCTCCAGGCGGGCCGGCGGGTACGGGGCGTGGTAGCCGCCGACGCGCAGCACGGGCGCCTCCAGTTGGTAGAAGCACCGCTCCGTGATGCGAGCGGCGATCTCCGAACCCACACCGAGGAACACCGGCGCCTCGTGGACCACCACGAGCCGGCGGGTCTTCTCCACCGACGCCTGGATCCCGTCGAAGTCGACCGGGGACATCGAGCGCAGGTCGACGACCTCCACCGACTTGCCCTCCTCGGCGGCGGCCGCGGCGGCCTCCAGGCAGACCTTCACCATGGGCCCGTAGGCCGCCAGGGTGATGTCGGTACCCGTACGGGCCACCCGCGAGCCGTGCAGCGCGTCGGGGATGGCCTCGACGTCGACCTCTCCCTTGTCCCAGTAGCGGCGCTTCGGCTCGAAGAAGATCACCGGGTCGTCGCTGAGGATGGCCTGCTGGAGCATCCAGTAGGCGTCGCTCGCGTTGGACGGCGAGACCACCTTCAGGCCGGGGACGTGCGCGAACAGCGCCTCCGGGGACTCCGAGTGGTGCTCGACCGCGCCGATGCCGCCCGCGTAGGGGATACGGATGACGACCGGCATCTTGATCGTGCCGAGCGACCGCGCGTGCATCTTCGCGAGCTGCGTGACGATCTGGTCGTACGCCGGGAAGACGAACCCGTCGAACTGGATCTCCACGACCGGCCGGTACCCGCGCAGGGCCAGGCCGATCGCGGTGCCGACGATGCCGGACTCGGCGAGCGGGGTGTCGATGACCCGCTCCTCGCCGAAGTCCTTCTGCAGTCCGTCGGTGATGCGGAAGACGCCGCCGAGCTTGCCGACGTCCTCGCCCATGATCAGGACCTTGGGGTCCTCTTCCAGGGCCTTGCGCAGGGAGTCGTTGAGCGCCTTCGCGATGGTGAGCTTCTGTACGGCCATGACGGTCACTCCCCGCCTTCGAAGGACGCGAGGTAGGCGGCGAACTGCGCGCGCTCCTCGTCGACGAGCGCGTGCCCGTCCGCGTAGACGTTCTCGAAGATCGCCATCGTGTCGGGGTCGGGCATCGAGCGCACGACCTCGCGCACCCGCTTGCCGAGCGCCTCGCTCTCCACCTCAAGCTGCTCGAAGTACGCCTCGTCGGCGCCTCCGGTGGCCAGCAGGTGGGCCTTCAGGCGCAGGATCGGGTCCTTGGCCTCCCAGGCCGCCGTCTCCTCGTCGCGCCGGTACTTCGTCGGGTCGTCGGAGGTGGTGTGCGCACCCATCCGGTACGTGAAGGCCTCCACCAGGGTGGGCCCCTCTCCCCGGCGGGCCCGCTCCAGTGCCCAGCGGGTCACCGCGAGGCAGGCCAGTACGTCGTTGCCGTCCACCCGGACGCCCGGGAAGCCGAAGCCCTGCGCGCGCTGGTAGAGCGGCACGCGCATCTGGCGCTCGGTGGGCTCGGAGATGGCCCACTGGTTGTTCTGGCAGAAGAACACCACGGGCGAGTTGTAGACCGCCGAGAAGGTGAAGGCCTCCGCCACGTCGCCCTGGCTGGACGCGCCGTCGCCGAAGTAGGCGATGACGGCCGAGTCGGCGCCGTCCTTGGCCACGCCCATCGCGTACCCGGTCGCGTGCAGCGTCTGGGAGCCGATGACGATCGTGTACAGGTGGAAGTTGTTGGTGGTCGGGTCCCAGCCACCGTGGTTCACACCGCGGAACATGCCGAGGAGATTGGTCGGGTCGACCCCGCGGCACCAGGCGACACCGTGCTCGCGGTACGTCGGGAAGACGTAGTCGTCGTCGCGCAGGGCCCGGCCGGAGCCGATCTGGGCGGCCTCCTGGCCGAGGAGCGAGGCCCACAGGCCCAGCTCGCCCTGGCGCTGGAGGGCGGTCGCCTCGCCGTCGAAACGGCGGGTCATGACCATGTCGCGGTAGAGACCGCGCAGGTCATCGGTGGTGATGTCGGCGACGAAGGGCGCGAATTCCGCGACGTCCGGATTCTCCGCGACGTCGACGCGCACCCCCTCGGGCGTCAGCAGCTGTACCAGCTGAGGCTCGGCGTCATGCGTCTTCGCGGTGGCAGCGGCGGGCTTGGCGGCGTTTGCCGCGCCGGCCGGCCGCTTGGTGCCGCTGCGGCGCGGCTTGCGCGCGGCAGTGCTCTCCACGGTCACGATTGCTCCTCCGTCGGTCCGGCACCCGGGTTCTCCGGGGACCAGTGCGGCTCACCTGGATCTCTGCCCGCGCACGGGGTGGGTGCGCTTCGGGTCTGGGATTCAGGCGTGACAGGTGCCCCGGCGAGTGCCCTGCGCAATGCACGTTACCCAGTGCGTCGCATAACTGCGAAACCCCGTTTGACCTGCGATTTTGCTTGGATTTCCAAGTAAATCGGCGGAACCGGGAACAACCACTGGTCACAGCCTTGCAGGGGGCCGGAACAACGGCACGTTATCCCGCTCGTCTCCGGCAGGGAAGGGGTGAGTGTGTGAAACTGAGTTCGTGCGCGAAAACGGAAAAATCAAGGTATTCCTCCTGGACGACCACGAAGTGGTGCGTAGGGGTGTTCACGAGCTGTTGTCGATGGAATCGGACATCGAGGTCGTGGGTGAGGCCGGTACGGCCGCCGACGCGCTGGTCCGCATCCCCGCCACCCGCCCCGACGTGGCCGTCCTCGACGTCCGGCTGCCCGACGGCAGTGGTGTGGAGGTGTGCCGCGAGGTGCGCTCCCAGAACGAGGACATCAAGTGCCTGATGCTCACCTCGTTCGCCGATGACGAAGCACTGTTCGACGCGATCATGGCCGGCGCCTCGGGCTACGTGCTCAAGGCGATCCGCGGGAACGAGCTGCTCAACGCGGTGCGTGACGTGGCGGCCGGCAAGTCCCTGCTGGACCCCGTCGCCACGGCCCGGGTGCTGGAGCGGCTGCGCGACGGCAAGAACGGCAAGGGCGACGACCGGCTCTCCAACCTCACCGACCAGGAGCGCAAGATCCTCGACCTCATCGGCGAGGGCCTGACGAACCGCGTGATCGGCGAGCGGCTGCACCTGGCCGAGAAGACCATCAAGAACTACGTCTCCAGCCTGCTGTCCAAGCTCGGCATGGAGCGCCGGTCCCAGGCCGCCGCGTACGTGGCCCGCCTGCAGGCCGAGAAGGGGCGCTAACCGCCCGCACGCCCCGCATTCGCTACACAGCGTTACGCCCCGTGGTCGCACGATTCCACGGGGCGCGCTGTTTAATTCGGGACCAACGTCCCCGATGTGCGGGGCGGGCTCCTCTTTTCCGGCACGGTGTCGGTACCGGACAGTGGATGACATGTCCCCAGAGGAACTCCACGCAATCGAACTGCTGCGCCGCGTGCCGTACGGCCGAGCCGCCACCAGCATGCGCGCGCTGCCCTTCCTCGCCGTCGCGCGCCACATCGTGGTGAACGGCAAGGTCGTCCTGAGAATGCACGCCGGTTTCGGATATCACCAAGCCTGCAACGGCAGCGTGGTCTCGTACGGAGCCGACAACTTCAATTCCGGCGAGTCCCAGTTGTGGTCGGTGCAGTTCACCGGCACCGCGAACCTGGTCGAACCCACCACCGCCGAACTGGAACTGTTCGGCCCCGGTCCGCACTTCGTGGACGGCGCGGTCTTCGACCCCGTCTACATGCGGATCGAGCCGCACCTCGTCACGGTCCACACCCTCGCGGGCAATCTGGACCGGCAGTACCAGCACGCGCTCTGAGCAACCCCCTTGGGACTTTGGTCCCATGAAGAACGGCCCGGCGGCCACCTCCTCGAGAGGGACCGCCGGGCCGTTCTTCATGACTCAGGGCTACTACTCGCCGGGCTCCCCGACCCCGCCGTCCTCGGGCGGCGACTTCGACGGACTCTGCGTCGGCGGCGTCGGCTTCGACGGGCTCGGCGTGGGCGTCGGGGTGGGCGTCGGCGTCGGGGTGGGCGTCGGAGTGGGCGTCGGCGTCGGCGAGTACGAGTAGCTCGGCGTCGGGGTCTTGCTGCGGCTCGGGGGCGGCGTGTAGGAGTACGAGCTCTCCGGCGCCGACTTGGACGTCGAGGTCTCCGGCGTCGAGGCCTCCGGCGTCGTACCGGCCGAGGAAGACGCGGAAGACGCCGGCGGGGTCACGCTCGTACTGGGTTCCTTCTTGTCGCCGAGGCCGTTGACCGCGTACGCCACACCGCCCGCGACCGCCAGGACGGCGAGGACCGCGAACAGCCACAGCTTCCAGTTGCCGCCACCGCCGGAGCGGTCGTCGTACCCGTCGTAGCCGCCGGAGCCGTTGTACCCGCCGTTCCCGCCGTTCCCGCCGTGGTTCCCGCCCCCGCCGGGGTAGGCGGAGCCGTCGTCCGGGTTCAGCGGCGGCACCATCGGCTGCTGGAACTGCGAGGTGTTGGAGTGCGAGCCGTACGGGGGCTGGCCCTGGCCGGGCGTCGCCATCGCCGTGGTCTGCGCGGGGCCGCGGCCGTGCGGCAGCGCCATGGTGACCGGGCCGGTGTTCCAGGTGCCGGTGTTGGGCCCCTGGTCGTGCAGCATCTGCAGGGCGTACTGGACCAGCCCGCGCATCTCCTCGGCGCTCTGGAACCGGTCGTCCGGGTCTTTCGCGAGGGAGCGCATGACGAGCCCGTCGAGCTCCTGCGGGATGTTGCCGCCCTCCGGCAGCTGCGAGGGCGGGATCGGCGCGTCCTGCACGTGCTGGTAGACCACCGACAGCGGGGTCTCCCCGGTGAACGGGGGCCGCAGCGAGAGGAGTTCGTAGAGCAGGCAGCCCGTCGCGTACAGGTCGGAGCGGTGGTCCACGGCCTTGCCGAGGGCCTGTTCGGGCGAGAGGTACTGCGGCGTGCCCATGACCATGCCGGTCTGGGTCATCGTCGACTGCGCGCCGTGCAGGGCACGCGCGATGCCGAAGTCCATCACCTTGACCGCGCCGGTATCCGTGATGATCACGTTGGCGGGCTTGATGTCACGGTGCACGATGCCGTGCTGGTGCGAGTACGCGAGCGCTTCGAGCACGCCGGAGGTGATGATCAGCGCCTGGTCGGGGCCCGGGGCCTCGGCACTGATCAGCAGGTCGCGGATGGTGCGGCCCTCGACCAGTTCCATGACGATGTAGGGGACGACGTTCGGCCCGACACGGTCCTCACCCGAGTCGTACACGGCGACCACGGCATGGTGGTTCAGGCCGGCGACCGACTGTGCCTCGCGCGTGAAGCGGGCCTTGGACACCGGGTCCTCGGCCAGATCCGGGCGCAGCAGTTTGACGGCGACGGTCCGGCCCAGCCGGACGTCCTCCGCGGCGAAGACCTCGGCCATGCCGCCTCGGCCCAGACGGTGGGTCAGCCGGTAACGGCCGTCACCCACCAGGCCGCCCGCGCCCCAGTGCTCGGGACCTTCCGCCATCCCGGCGCCGCTCCCCTCGGGTTCGGGTGCCATCAGTCCTCACCGTCGTCTGTCTCGGCCGCCGCTCAGCGGTAGGTCCTCGTCGTGTGCTCCGACGAACGCTACAGCCTCAGAACCGCTCACCGTTCGGACAAGCACGCGCCTCGGCCCGCCTGTGGACCCCCTGTGGCCTTGTGGTCACGGAACGGGAACCTGGCTTGACGTGTGCTTGCCCTCCGGCAGACTGAGGCCGACATGCGCCCGGCCAGAGGCGTGGGGACACATCCCGAGGGGAAGCAACAGTCATGAGCCAGGACGGCACTCAGGGCCAGTACGCGGGCGGCTCTCTGGCCGGTGGCCGTTACCAGCTAAGGGACTTGCTCGGCGAGGGAGGCATGGCCTCCGTTTACCTCGCCTACGACTCGGCGCTCGACCGTCAGGTCGCCATCAAGACCCTGCACAGCGAGCTCGGGCGCGAGCAGTCCTTCCGCGAACGCTTCCGCCGCGAGGCTCAGGCTGTAGCGAAACTGTCGCACACCAACATCGTCTCGGTCTTCGACACCGGTGAGGGCGTCGTCTCCTTCGCGAACCCCTCGATGGCCGACGGCGCCGTCATGCCGTACATCGTCATGGAGTACGTCGAGGGGCAGCCGCTCGGCTCCGTCCTGGACGGCGACATCAGGCAGTACGGGGCCATGCCGGCCGACAAGGCCCTGAAGGTGACGGCCGACGTGCTGGCGGCTCTGGAGAGCAGCCACGAGATGGGGCTGGTCCACCGCGACATCAAGCCGGGCAACGTCATGATGACGCGGCGCGGAGTGGTGAAGGTCATGGACTTCGGCATCGCGCGGGCCATGCAGTCGGGGGTCACCTCCATGACGCAGACCGGCATGGTCGTCGGCACCCCGCAGTACCTCTCCCCCGAGCAGGCGCTCGGGCGGGCCGTGGACGCCCGCTCCGACCTGTACTCGGTGGGCATCATGCTCTTCGAGCTGCTGACCGGGCGGGTCCCCTTCGCCGCCGACTCGGCCCTGGGCATGGCGTACGCGCACGTGCAGGAGGAGCCGGTCGCGCCCTCCTCCATCAACCGCTCGGTCACCCCGGCGATGGACGCGCTGGTGGCGCGGGCCCTGAAGAAGAACCCGAACGAGCGTTTCCCCACCGCCGCCGCCATGCTCGACGAGGTCGCGCGGGTGGCGGGCGCCGGGCACACCGGGGCACCGGTCATCGTCCCGGGCGCGCACCCGACGAACAGCGGCGCCGGGCTCGGCTCGGCCGTGTTCCCGCCGGTGGACTCCGCCCTGCAGGCCCCGCCGCACTCGGTGCAGCAGCCGTACCAGGCGCCGCACACCCCGGTGCCGTCCGCGTACGCGCCGACGCCGCCGCCGGGACCGCAGTCCGGGGCGTACGGGTACCCGCAGCAGCAGCCCCTGCACCAGCCGATGCACCAGCAGGCGCCGACCCCGGCGCCGTACTCGGCCGCGACGCCGCCGCCGTACGCGGTCTCGGCGCAGGGCGGGCAGGGTCCGGCCTCGGGCGGGGCCGGCGGTGTCGGGGGTGTCGGCGGTGTCGGCGGTGTCGGCGGTGTCGGCGGGAAGAAGAAGAACACCCCGGTCGTGGTGGGGGCCGTCGTCGTGGCACTGGTGGCCATCGGCGGGCTGATCGCCGCGCTGGACCTGGGCGGAGACGACAAGGACAAGGGCGGGCCGACCAACCCGAGCGCCTCCACTTCGGCGTCCGCCCCGGCGAAGGCCGGGCACAAGGGGCCGGACCTCTCGCGGACGATCGAAGAGTCCAAGTGCAAGGAGCCCCGGAAGGACACCGACGCGACCAAGGTGGTGGCGCCGGACTTCCGGTACATCAACGAGGTCTCGGTGAAGGCGTGCATCCGGGCCGGCGGCTGGAAGTACGACCCGAAGCCCAGGGACGAGGCGGTCTACGGCGAGGGGACCGTCGTGGAGCAGTACCCCGCCGGCGGCGACGCGATCGACCCGAAGGACACCACCTTCACCCTGTACATCTCGACCGGCAACCCGGAGTGATCGGGGAGTGGTCCGGCACTGAGGGGTGCGCCACGGAGGAGTGAAGCGGGGTTCGCCCGTCGGGCGGCGGTTCTGATACATACGCGCAGGACACACCCGCCGCACCTCCGGGAGTCCTCTTGCACCACCCCGCGCGCAACCTCGTACGCGTCCTCACCGCCGCCGCACTGGCGGTGGGCGCGCTCGCCGTCGCGCCCGCCTCGGCGGCCGGCGCCTCGTCCAGCTGCGAGACCACCGGCGCCTACGGCAGCGCCGACTGGACCTGGCTGAACCGCTCCACCCTCATCCACATCAAGCTCACGTCCGTGGACACCGCGGACGACGCCCGCGTCGCGGGGGTCCACCTCTACACGCTGGACCACCAGGGCGGCTCGCACGAATGGCCCTGGCGCTTCAACAAGCGCGGGGCCGGCAAGAGCCAGACCTGGGAGACCACCCTCCAGGACAAGCGCGGGATCGACCGGGTCGGCGTGGAGGTCGCGGCGTTCAACGACGCCGGCTACCGGAGCCTGTGCGGGTCCGGATCCGTGAAGAATCCGACCTTCTGAGCGGGCCGGCATCCCGAACGACCTGTCCGGGATGCCGGTTTTGTCCGGTTATGTAAATCTGAGTCCGTGACCTACGCCCGCGCGCTGCGCTGGACCGCCGGGGCAGCGTTGGCGACCGCCACGCTGCTGATCACGGCGCCCGCACACGCGGCGGCCTCCGCGTCCGCCCCGGCCTCCGCTTCGGCTTCCGCTTCGACCTTCGCCCGCGACCTTCCGCTCGCCTCCGCTTACGTCTTCACCCCCGGTTCCGCCGTCGCCCCCGGTTCCGTCGCCGCCGCTTCTGCCGCTTCCGTCGCCGCCGCCGCACCCGCGGATGCGGACGTGGCCGACGCGGCGGACCGGGCCTTCGAGGACCTCGCCGGAAGTTCCGCCGGGGCCGGGCGGGAGCGGCCCGGGCGGCCGGTGGGCGAGCCCGCCAATCCCGAGACCGTGCTCGCCGCGCGTCCCGTCCCGGCGCGTCCGCGCACCGAGCAGGTCCCGGCGGTTCCCGCGACCCCCTCCGAGGCCCCGGTGGTCGGCGCGCTCGGCACCGAGCCGAACGAGCGGGCCGCCGATCTGGCCGCGCACATACTGCCGCTCGGAACGGGATTCGCCCTGATGGGACTGGGTCTCGGATTCATGGGAATGCGGCTGCGCCGGGGCATGTAGCCCCGGCCCCGCCCCCCGCTCCCGCCCCGGGTCCCCCTTGCGGCGTAGGCCCCAGGATGGTTGCGGAGCGGCACATACTCGGTATACATACTGAGTATGTCGATCCGCCATGGCCTCCTCGCCCTGCTGGAACGGGGCCCCCGGTACGGCTCCCAGCTGCGCACCGAATTCGAGTCCCGCACCGGTTCCACCTGGCCGCTCAACGTCGGGCAGGTGTACACCACACTCGCCCGCCTGGAGCGCGACGGCCTCGTCGCCCCCGGCGGTGAGGACACGGCCGGGCACACCCTGTACGCCATCACCGAGACCGGGCGGGGCGAACTGCGCGAGTGGTACGAGCGTCCCGTCGACCGGGCCAACCCGCCCCGGGACGAGCTCGCCATCAAGCTCGCCATGGCCGTCGGCGCGCCCGGTGTGGACATCCGCGCCGTCATCCAGGCCCAGCGGCACGCCACCGTCCAGGCCATGCAGGACTACACCCGGCTCAAGGCGCAGGCGCTCGCCGCCATCGAGAGCGGGCGCGGCAGCGAGCGCGACGACATCGCCTGGCTGCTGGTCCTGGAACAGCTGATCTTCCAGACCGAGGCCGAGGCCCGCTGGCTCGACCACTGCGAGTCCCGGCTCGTACGGCTGTCCGCGCGCGGGGAGCGCGCGCCGGCCGAGGCCGAACCACCCGAGGGCACCACCGTCCCCACCACGCCCACGCCCAAGCCCACGACCACCGACCGGTCTCTTTCCCGTACCGCCCGTACGCGGCGGGTCTGAACCACCGCTCCACGTCCCAGGGGGGAACCCTTCATGCCCGACCAGCCCGTATTGCAGCTGGACCAGCTCGTCCGCATCCACGGCAGCGGCGCCACCGAGGTGCACGCCCTGCGCGGGATCGACCTCTCCGTGTACCCCGGCGAACTCGTCGCCGTCATGGGCCCCTCCGGGTCCGGCAAGTCCACGCTGCTGACCCTCGCCGGCGGACTCGACACCCCGAGCAGCGGCAAGGTGATCGTCGAGGGCACCGACATCACCACCGCGAGCCGCAAGCAGCTGGCCGCCCTGCGCCGCCGCAGCATCGGGTACGTCTTCCAGGACTACAACCTGATCCCGGCGCTCACCGCCGCCGAGAACGTCGCCCTGCCGCTCGAACTCGACGGCGTCTCCGCCCGCAAGGCCCGCGTCTCCGCGCTGGCTGCCCTGGAGGAGATGAACCTCGGGCAGCTCGCCGACCGCTTCCCCGACGAGATGTCCGGCGGCCAGCAGCAGCGCGTGGCCATCGCCCGCGCACTGGTCGGCGACCGCCGCCTCGTCCTCGCCGACGAGCCGACCGGCGCCCTGGACTCCGAGACCGGCGAATCCGTACTCGCCCTGCTGCGCTCGCGCTGCGACGCCGGCGCGGCCGGGATCCTGGTCACCCACGAGCCGCGCTTCGCCGCGTGGGCCGACCGCGTGGTCTTCCTGCGCGACGGCAGCGTCGTCGACGAGACCCTGCGCAGCCAGGCCGACTCCCTGCTCTCCGGGCAGGCGGCCGCTCAGTGATCTCCTCGTACCACTCCTGGATCGCGGCGATCCGGATAGCCCGCCGCGACGCCTGGCGCTCCAAGGGCCGCAGCGCCCTCGTCCTGGCCATGATCGCCCTGCCGATCGTCGGCGTGAGCGCCGTCGACCTCACCGTGCGCAGCTCGGAGCTCTCCCCCGAGCAGCGCGTCGGGCGGGTGCTCGGCGCCGCGGACGCCAAGGTGTCCTCGACCCACATGGGCGCGGCCATCTACCAGAGCCCCGACGCGCAGAGCTACGCCCCGGTCGGCGGCTTCGACAAGTACGAACCGAGCGCGGGCGGCCGGGACGAGGCCGCCACCGCGCCCGAACTCCCGGCCGGAGCCCAGTCCGTCAAGGACAGCACCGCCTACGCCAAGGTCCGCACCCGCCACGGGATCCTGGATGCCGAGCTCCGCGAGGTGGACCCGGCGAGCCCGCTGGTCAAGGGCCTGTGGACGCTGGAGCGCGGACGGCTGCCGAAGGCTCCCGGCGAGATCCTCGCCACCGGCGCCTTCCTGGAGGAGTCCGGGTACTTCCTCGGCTCCAGCGTGACCCCGCGCGAGTCGACCACCTCGTACAAGATCGTCGGTGTCTACGAGCTGCCCGACAACCTGCACAACTCCCAGCTCCTGGCCCTGCCGGGCACCCTGCTGGCCCCGCTCGACCGGGACCGGAAGGCGGCCGGCGGCAACGGGCTGGAACCCCGGGACGCGTACCTGGTGAAGGTCGGCGGCGAAGGTTTCACGTGGAACATGGTCAAGGAGGCCAACGCCAAGCAGCACCTCCTCGTCGAATCGCGCGTCGTGCTGCTCGACCCGCCGGCCGACTCCGAAGTGCCGCTCTACACCGAGCAGCCCAGGGACATGTGGCGGCCCGGTGCCACCATCGGAGCCACCGAACTCGCCATCGTCTCCACCGTCGTCGGCCTCGCCATGCTGGAGATCTGCCTGCTGGCCGGACCCGCCTTCGCGGTCGGCGCCCGGCGCTCGCGCCGCCAGCTCGGCCTGGTCGGCGCCAACGGCGGTGACCGGCGGCACATCCGGGCCATCGTGCTCTCCGGCGGCCTCGTCATCGGCGCCGCGGCAGCCGTCACCGGCACCGCGCTCGGCATCGCCCTCACCGTCGGGCTCCGCCCGGTCCTGGAGGACACGATCGGCAAGCGGTTCGGCAGCTTCGACGTCCGCCCGCTGGAGCTCCTCGCCATCGGCCTGCTCGCCGTCCTGACCGGGCTGCTGGCCGCCATCGTCCCCGCCGTCAACGCCTCCCGGCAGACCGTGCTGGCCTCGCTCACCGGCCGCCGCGGCGTGCGCCGGGCCAACCGGGTGCTGCCCGTCCTCGGCCTGATCGCCATCGCGGCCGGCGCCGCCATCGCCCTGTTCGGCTCCGTCTCCAAGATGGGCGTCACCGTCGTCGCGGGCGGCAGCGCCATCGCCGAGCTCGGCGTCGTCGCCCTGACCCCCACCCTGGTCGGCCTGTTCGGCCGGGCCGGCCGGTGGCTGCCGCTGTCGCCCCGCCTCGCGCTGCGCGACGCCGTCCGCAACCGGGGGCGTACCGCGCCCGCCGTGGCCGCCGTACTGGCCGCTGTCGCCGGGACCGTCGCCGTGGCCACGTACCAGCACAGCAAGGAGATCCAGTACCGGCACGAGTACGTCGCCCAGCTCCCGTACGACGCCGGTCTGATCGAGACCAACGAGTACACCGCGTACCGGGACGTGCCCGCGATGCGCGAGACGCTGTCGAAGGAACTCCCGGTGGCCGTACGGGCCGACGTGGACCGCCTCGTCGTCGGCAAGCCGGGCTGCTCCCCGTACGGGGACGACGCGGAGTGCGGGCAGGCCGAGGTCATCATCCCGAAGGAGCAGCGCTGCCCCCTCTACTCGGCCGTGAACGGACCGGAGTCGTTCTCCCTGGCCGAGCGGAAGGAACTGCGGAGCGACTGGCGGTGCCAGTACGACCGCTTCGGCGTCCAGTACTCCGTGGTCGTCGCCGACGAGAAGCTGATGTCCGTCCTGGGCGTCGGGGATCCGGGCGCCGCGGCCGCGCTGAAGGCGGGCAAGGCCGTCTCCTTCAAGAAGCAGAACGTGCGCGACGACAAGGTCACCGTCCGGCTGATCACGGGCCGGGGCGAGCCCGCCCCCGGCTCCGCTCCCGATGAGCCGCCGCCCGGCAAGGACAAGGTCTTCGCCGCGTACCAGGTGCCCGACTCGACGAAGGGCTACGGCCTGGCTCTGGTGCTGCCGCCCTCGGCCGCGAAGAGCGCCGGCATCACCAGCGTCCCCTTCGGCTCGTACTTCACCCTCGACGGAGACGCGAGCTCCGAGCAGCGCCAGCGGCTCGACGGGGCCCTGGACAAGCTGGGCCTGGACACGAGCGTACGGATCGAGAAGGGCTACGAGGGCGACGACAGCCTGGCCATGCTCGTCCTGACCATCTTCGCGGGCCTGGTCACCATCGGCGCGGCCGGCATCGCCACCGGACTGGCCCAGGCGGACGCCGAGGGCGACCTGAAGACCCTGGCGGCGGTCGGCGCACCCCCGCGGGTGCGGCGCACGCTCAGCGGCTTCCAGTGCGGGGTGGTCGCCCTGATGGGCGTGCTCCTCGGCTCGGCGGCGGGCATCCTGCCCGCGGTCGGGCTCCGGCTCACCGAGCAGCGTGCGGCGGCCGACCTGGTCCGCTCGGGCATCGAGAACGGCTACGAGGCGGCCTCCGAGGCCGTCCCCTACATCCCGATCGCGGTGCCGTGGACCACGCTGGGCGGGCTGCTGATCGTGGTCCCGGTGGGCGCGGCGCTGCTGGCGGCCCTGGTCACCCGTTCGAGCGGAGCACTGGCCCGCCGCGAGGTCTGACGCTCCGGCGCCCGCTGCTGTCCCCGTTGCTGTCCCAATTGGTACCCCAGTTGGTGCCCCCGCACAGGGTGGATCACGCCCGTGCGGGGGCACACCGTGTGAATACGAAGGTGTGCGAGAGAATGACGGCATGGAGATGCCGAGGAGTGAACGGTCGCAGGACAGCCCCCCGCACGGCCTGATCGTGGGGCAGGACGGGATGCCGGTCGGCGGCGCCGATGACGAGTCGCGCGAGGTCCCGGTGACGGAGATGGTCGAACAGCCCGCCAAGGTCATGCGGATCGGCAGCATGATCAAGCAACTCCTGGAAGAGGTACGCGCCGCACCTCTGGACGAGGCCAGCCGGGTCCGTCTCAAGGACATTCACGCAGCGTCGGTGAAGGAACTGGAAGACGGCCTGGCTCCCGAGCTGGTGGAGGAACTGGAACGGCTCTCCCTCCCCTTCACGGAAGAGGCCATCCCCTCCGAAGCGGAACTGCGCATCGCCCAAGCCCAGTTGGTGGGCTGGCTGGAAGGCCTGTTCCACGGCATCCAGACGGCCCTGTTCGCGCAGCAGATGGCGGCGCGGGCCCAGCTGGAACAGATGCGCCGCGCCCTCCCGCCGGGCTCCTCCCACGAGGACGACGAGGACGGCCCCCACGGCGCCATCCGCTCGGGCCCCTACCTCTAACCCCCCACCCCACCCACCCTTCCGGGGCCGCCCCCATCCCCGGGGCGGCCCCGCCCCCATGCGCCACCCGCCCGACGCCACGCACAACCTGCGACACCGTTCCGGAACCAGCGGGGCCGCGCGGAACCAGCGGCACCATGCCGAACCTGCGGCGCCGTTGCCGGGGACCAGCCCCCGGACCCCCGCGCCTCAAACGCCGGCGAGGCTGGATTGTGGCCGGTGTGCCCTGCACGTGCACTGACATGACCCGCACGCCCAAACCTGCGCCGGCCACACCCAGCCGTGCGGCTCTCGCGGACCGGGGCCCGGGGCCTTCCAGCCCGCCCGCACATCCAGCCGTCCGGCGTCTGAGGACCGGGGTCCGGGGCGGAGCCCCAGGGGGTCCGGGCACAGCCCGGCACCCCCTCCAGCCCGTCCGGCGCTTGAGGACCGGGGTCCGGGCAGCGCCCGGTGGCATCCCCCAGCCCCGCCGGCGTTTGAGGCGCGGGGTCCGGGGCGGAGCCCCAGGGGGTCCGGGCGCAGCCCGGTACCCCCCACCAGCCCGTCCGGCGTTTGAGGACCGGGGTCCGGGCAGAGCCCGGGGAACGGGCGAAGGGCGGGTAGGGGACTTCGCCCCGCGCAGCGGCAAGAGTGGCTGCGGGGGCCTCGCCCCGCGTAGCGGCCAGAGTGGCTGCGGGGGCTTCGCCCCGCCTCGCGGAGCACCCGCGGCCGGGCCGCGGGCCAGCGGGTTAAGAACCCGGTAAACGCCGAAGCCCATCCGCCCCCAACCCCCCTCATACTCGGGGAATGACCTACGACGCCATCGTCCTGGCCGGCGGCGCCGCAAGCCGACTGGGCGGAGCCGACAAGCCCGGCCTCCTGGTCGGCGGCCGCCCCCTCCTCGACCGCGTCCTGGACGCCTGCGCAGACGCCGCCACCACCGTCGTCGTAGCCGGCCGCAGGCCGACGGCCCGGCCCGTGCACTGGGCCCGGGAGGACCCCCCCGGCGGCGGCCCCCTCGCCGCGCTGGACGCCGGGCTGCGGCACACCACCGCCCCGCTGGTCCTCGTACTCTCCGCCGATCTGCCGTTCCTGGACCGGCAAACGGTCCACTCCCTACTCGAGGCCCTCGACGCGCCCGAGCACCCCGCCCGGGAAGGAGCCCTGCTCCGGGACCCGGACGGCCGCGACCAGCCCCTGGTCGCCGCGTACCGCGCCGAGCCCCTGCGCAGGGAAATCGCCCTGCTGGCCACCGAACACGGCTCCGTGCACGGCCTCCCCCTGCGCGCCCTCACCGCCGAACTCGACCTCGCCCCGGTCACCGCGGCCGCGCCACTCGCCTCCTTCGACTGCGACACCTGGGACGATCTCGCCGCCGCCCGCGCCCGAATCAGAGAGCATGGAACCGTGCTGGAGCAATGGATCACCGCCGTCAAGAACGAGCTGGGCATCGACGTCGCCGTCGACACCAAGACCCTGCTCGACCTCGCCCGTGACGCCGCGCACGGCGTCGCCCGGCCCGCCGCCCCGCTGACGACCTTCCTCGTCGGCTACGCGGCCGCCCACGCCGAAGCCACCGGCGCCGACCCCGCGCAGGCCGTGGCCGAGGCCTCCCGCAAGGCCGCCGAGCTGGCCCTGCGCTGGGCCGCGGAAGCCGAGGCCACCGGTCCCGAAGCGACCGGCTCCGAATGACCGCCGACCCCGGCACCGGCCCCGGCACCGACGCCGACCGCGCCCTCGACCAGGCCCTCGCGCTGGTCAGCCGCGACCCCCGCGCCGAAGCCACCAGCGGCGGCGGTAGCGGCGGCGGCCACCGCGCCGCGACCTGGCTCCGGGCCCGGGAGACCGCGACCCGCGCCGGTTCGGCCGTCCGCGGCCGTACCCACCGGGTCCCCCTGGCGGCCGCCCTCGGCGAGGTGCTGGCCCTACCCCTCGACGCCCTGGGCGACCTGCCGTCCTTCGACACCTCCGCCATGGACGGCTGGGCCGTCGCCGGGCCCGGCCCCTGGACCATCCGCCCCGGCGAGAGCGCCTTGGCCGGGAGCGACCGCCCCGCACCCCTCGCGGACGGCGAGGCCGTACGGATCGCCACCGGCGCACGGATCCCCGCGGACACCACCGCCGTGATCCGCAGCGAGCACTCCCGCGAGGCCGGCACCCTGCTGTACGCCGAACGGCCCGTCGCCACCGGCCAGGACATCCGCCCGCGCGGCCAGGAGTGCCGCTCCGGCGACCTGTTGCTGCCCGCCGGGTCCCTCGTGACCCCGGCCGTCCTCGGCCTCGCGGCGGCCGCCGGGTACGACGAGCTCACCACCCGCCCCCGGCCGCGCGTGGAGATCCTGGTCCTCGGCGACGAACTGCTCACCGAGGGCCCCCCGCACGACGGCCTCATCCGTGACGCCCTGAGCCCGATGCTGGGCCCATGGCTGACCCGGCTCGGCGCCGAGGTCATCGCCGTCCGGCGGCTCGGCGACGACCCGGCCGGCGCCGAAGCGCTGCTGGCGGCCGTCACCGGCTCCGCCGCCGACGTGGTCATCACCACCGGCGGCACCGCCTCCGGCCCCGTCGACCACGTCCACCCCGTGCTCGCCAAGGCCGGCGCCGAACTGCTCGTCGACGGGGTCGCCGTACGCCCCGGGCACCCGATGCTGCTGGCCCGCCTGGGCGAGCACCCGGACGGCCGCCACCTGGTGGGCCTGCCCGGCAACCCGCTGGCCGCCGTCTCCGGGCTGCTCACCCTCGCCGAGCCGCTGCTGCGCGCCCTCGCCGGACGGCGTCCGCGCCCCCGGTACGTGGTGCCGGTGGAGGGCGACGTACCGGGCCACCCGCACGACACCCGGCTCGTACCGGTCCTGCTGACCGAGGACCACGCCGTACCGCTGCGCTACAACGGACCCGCGATGCTGCGCGGCGTGGCCGCCGCGGACGCGCTGGCCGTCGTACCCCCGAACGGGGCGCGTTCCGGACAGGAGTTGGAGATCATCGATCTCCCGTGGGCCTCGGGGGGATGTTTCACGTGAAACTTCACGGATCCGACGCGATGGCACGCGGCGCCGACGAGAAACTCGTCTCGCGCCGCATCAAACTGCCCAAGCGCATCGTCGAGAAACCGCTCCGCCAGGTCTCCCGGCGCCTGCTGATGGCGCTGTTCGTGATGTTCCTGACGGTCCTGATCGTGTGGATCGACCGCGACGGCTACCACGACAACGCCAACGAGAAGCTCGACTTCCTCGACTGCGTCTACTACGCGACCGTCACCCTGTCGACGACCGGCTACGGCGACATCGTCCCGTACAGCGACAGCGCGCGGCTGGTCAACATCCTGCTGATCACCCCGCTGCGCGTGCTGTTCCTGATCATCCTGGTCGGCACCACCCTGGAAGTCCTCACCGAACGCACCAGGGAAGAGTGGCGGCTCAGCCGCTGGAGGAAGAACTTGCGTGAGCACACGGTCGTCGTCGGCTTCGGCACGAAGGGCCGCTCCGCCCTCCAGACCCTGCTGGCCACCGGCCTCAGCAAGGAGCAGGTCGTCATCGTCGACCCGAGCGCCAAGGTGATCGACATCGCCAACGCGGAGGGATTCACCGGGGTCGTCGGCGATGCCACGCGTTCCGAAGTCCTGCTGCGCGCCGAGATCCAGAAGGCCCGTCAGATCGTCATCGCCACCCAGCGCGACGACACGGCGGTCCTGGTCACCCTGACCGCCCGCCAGCTCAACCGCGGCGCGAAGATCGTGGCGGCCGTCCGGGAAGAGGAGAACGCACCGCTGCTGAAGCAGTCGGGCGCGGACGCGGTCATCACCAGCGCGAGCGCGGCGGGCCGGCTGCTCGGGCTCTCGGTGCTCAGCCCGAGCGCGGGCACCGTGATGGAAAACCTCATCCAGCAGGGCAGCGGACTCGATCTGATCGAGCGTCCGGTGAACCGCGCGGAGGTCGGCAAATCGGTCCGGGACACCGACGACCTGGTCGTCAGCGTCCTGCGCGGCCACCGCCTGCTCCCGTACGACGATCCGCACGCGAGCCCCCTCCAGCTGACGGACCGCGTGATCACCATCGTCCGCGCGGTCCCGCCGAGTTCGCCGCCCGTGGTACTGGGATCGGCGGACTAAGACTTGATCCGCAATCCCCGAAGGATGTACGGACTGCATCCGGTCAGCTGGTCCGGGCGCTCCGACGTGATCACCTGGCGGTGGCTCATCCGGGGTTGCTCGGGGCCGTTCCGGAATTCGGTGAGCAGAGGCCCGCAGTTCAACGGGCTGCCGCAGGCGCTGCACCGGCAAGCCGGTGGTCAGCCCCTCACGCGGTTGACTCACACTGGCCGTCTTCTCGGCCGCTACCGATCGTAGCGAACCGGAGCCCGCGAATTGCGGAGCATCTCTTAGCTTGGTCCGGCGCCGGAGGGCACTGCCCGGGCGGTAGCCTCCGGCCATGCATGCGATCACCATCGAAAAGCCCGGCGGCCCCGAGGCCCTGGTGTGGGCCGAAGCACCCGACCCGGTGGCCGGCGACGGCGAGGTCATCGTCGAGGTGGCGGCGAGCGCCGTGAACCGCGCCGACGTCCTGCAGCGGCAGGGTTTCTACAACCCTCCGCCCGGCGCCTCCCCCCATCCCGGCCTGGAGTGCTCCGGGCGGATCTCCGCGATCGGGCCCGGGGTGTCCGGCTGGTCGGTCGGCGACGAGGTGTGCGCGCTGCTCTCCGGCGGCGGGTACGCGCAGCGGGTGGCCGTCCCGGCGGGCCAGCTCCTGCCGGTCCCGGCGGGAGTGGACCTGGTAACGGCTGCGGCCCTCCCTGAAGTCGTCTCCACGGTCTGGTCGAACGTGTTCATGGTGGCCGGCCTGCGCCCGGGCGAGACCCTGCTGGTGCACGGCGGATCGAGCGGCATCGGGACGATGGCGATCCAGCTCGCGAAGGCCGTGGGCGCACGGGTCGCGGTCACGGCGGGCGGCAAGGAGAAGCTGGCGCGCTGCGCCGAGCTGGGCGCGGACATCCTGATCGACTACCGCGAGCAGGACTTCGTGGAAGAGCTCCGGGCGGCCACGGACGGCGCCGGGGCGGACGTGATCCTGGACATCATGGGCGCGAAGTACCTGACCCGGAACGTGGACGCGCTGGCCGTGAACGGCCGCCTCGCGATCATCGGGCTCCAGGGCGGGGTCAAGGCGGAACTGAACCTGGCCGCCCTGCTGGCGAAGCGTGCGGCGATCACCGCCACCACGCTCCGGGCACGGCCCCTGGAGGAGAAGGCGGCGATCGTCGCGGCCGTACGGGAACACGTGTGGCCCCTGGTCGCGACGGGCCGCATCCACCCGGTGGTCCACGCGACGTACCCCATGAGCGAGGCGTCCGAGGCCCACCGAGTCATGGAGTCGAGCACCCACGTGGGCAAGCTGCTCCTGACCACCTGACCCACCGCCCGCGCGGTTGCCCACGGTTGCCGCTGCGCGGAGCTGCTCCCCGCCCGGCCTTTCGGCCTGGCGGGCTGGATTGCCCGTAGGGCAATTCCAGCCTCGCCGGCGTTTGAGGCGCGGGGTCTGGGGCGGAGCCCCAGGGGGGTCCGGGCGCAGCCCGGCACCCCCCTCCAGCCCGTCCGGCGCTTGAGGACCGGGGTCCGGGCAGAGCCCGGGGAACGGGCGAAGGGCGGGTAGGGGACTTCGCCCCGCGCAGCGGCAAGGGTCGCTGCGCGGACTCCGCCCCCAGGGCAGACCACCCGCACCGGCCCCCGCCCCACCCGCGGAGCTACAGGCTGCGCAGCAGCACCGAAGGCGACTCGACGCAGTCCGCGACGTACCGCAAGAAGCCGCCCGCCGTGCCACCGTCACACACCCGGTGATCGAAGGTCAGCGACAGCTGAACGACCTGCCGGACCGCCAGCTCCCCCTGGTGCACCCACGGCTTCGGGATGATCCGGCCCACACCGAGCATCGCCGCCTCGGGGTGGTTGATGATCGGCGTGGAGCCGTCGACCCCGAACACCCCGTAGTTGTTCAGGGTGAAGGTGCCGCCGGTGAGGTCGGCCGGGGCCAGCTTGCCCGCCCGGGCCAGCTCCGTGAGCCGGGCGAACTCGGCCGACAGCGACTCCGCGCTGCGCGCCTGCGCGTCCCGGACCACCGGGACCATCAGCCCCCGCTCCGTCTGCGCGGCGAAGCCCAGGTGCACGGCCGGGAGCCGGACGATCTCGTTCGCCGCCAGGTCCACCGTGGAGTTGAGCTCCGGGTGGCGGGCCAGGGCCGCCGTGCAGATCCGGGCGAGCAGCGCGAGCACCGAGATCTTGGGGCCGCCCGCGGCGTTCATCGCGGCCCGGGCCGCCATCAGCTCGGTGGCGTCCGCGTCGACCCAGCAGGTGGCGTCCGGGATCTCGCGCCGGCTGCGCGACAGCTTGTCCGCGACCGCGCCCCGCACACCCTTGAGCGGCACACGGTCACCCTGGGCCGCCGGCGCGGCCGGAGCGGCCGGAGCTGCCACCGGAACGGCAGCAGCCTGCGCCGCACGCAGGGCCGCCAACGCCGCCTCGACGTCCGCCCGCATGATCAGCCCGTCCGGCCCCGACCCCGACAGCCCGCGCAGGTCGACCCCGCCGTCCCGCGCCAGCCTCCGCACGAGCGGCGAGATCACCGGCACGGGCCCGCCCGGAGCCACCGGTACGGCCGGAGCCACCGGCGCTGCCGGAACCACCGGTACGGCCGGAACCACCGGTACGGCCGGAGCCACCGGCGCCGACACCGCGGCGGTGACGGGTCGCACCCGTCGCCGACGCGCCGGGCGCGAGTCGTCCGAGCCGTAACCGATCAAGGGCCGGGGCGCGTTCGCGGAGTCCGCGGCCCCCTCGGGGGCGACGGCATCGGCCGGCCCGCACTCCACGCCCACCGCCACCGTGATCAGCGGGGCGCCGACGGGCAGTTCGGTCCCCTCCTCGCCGAAGCGGGCGGTGACCACGCCCCCGTACGGGCAGGGCACCTCCACCATCGCCTTGGCCGTCTCGACCTCGACGACCGGCTGGTCGATGGCGACGACGTCGCCGACCGCCACCAGCCAGCGGACGATCTCCGCCTCGGTGAGTCCTTCTCCCAGGTCCGGCAGCTTGAACTCCATGACCTGCGGCATCAGTTCTCCCACTGCAGACGGGCCACGGTGTCCAGGATCCGGTCCACGCCGGGCAGGTGGTGCTTCTCCAGCATCGGCGGCGGATACGGGATGTCGAAGCCGGTGACGCGCAGCACGGGCGCTTCCAGGTGGTGGAAACACCGCTCCGTGACCCGGGCGGCGATCTCCGCGCCCGGTCCGCCGAAGCCGCCGGACTCGTGGACCACCACCGCGCGGCCGGTCCGGCGTACGGAGGCCACGACGGTCTCCTCGTCGAAGGGGACCAGCGAGCGCAGGTCCACGACCTCCAGGTCCCAGCCCTCCTCGCGGGCCGCCTCGGCCGCTTCCAGGCACACCGGCAGGGAGGGCCCGTAGGTGATCAGCGTCGCGCTGGTGCCGGTCCGCCGGACGAGCGCCGTGCCGATCCCGGGGACCGCCGCGGGCGCCTCGGGCGACCAGTCGGACTTGGACCAGTACAGCCGCTTCGGCTCCAGGAAGATCACCGGGTCGTCGCTGGCTATCGAGGCGCGCAGCAGTCCGTACGCGTCCTCGACCGTCGCCGGGGTCACGACGGTGAGGCCGGGCGTGGCCACGTAGTACGCCTCGGAGGAGTCGCAGTGGTGCTCCACCCCGCCGATTCCGCCGCCGTACGGCACCCGGATGGTGATCGGCAGCGGCATCGCGCCCCGCGTGCGGTTGCGCATCTTCGCCACGTGCGAGATCAGCTGCTCGAAGGCCGGGTACGCGAAGGCGTCGAACTGCATCTCCACGACCGGCCGCAGCCCGTACATGGCCATGCCGACGGCCGCGCCGAGGATCCCGGCCTCGGCGAGCGGGGTGTCCGTGCAGCGGTCCTCGCCGAACTCCTTCGCGAGGCCGTCCGTGATGCGGAAGACCCCGCCGAGCGCCCCGACGTCCTCGCCCATGACGTGGACCGCCGGGTCCTCGGCCATCGCGTCGCGCATCGCCCGGTTCAGGGCCTGGGCCATGGTCGCCGGCTTCGTGGTCGCAGGCTTCACCGCCACCGTGGTCATGATCCGTCCTTCTCTTCCTGCTCGGCCGCGTCCAGCTCGGCACGGAGCATGGCCGCCTGTTCGCGCAGCCGGCCGGTCTGCTCCGCGTAGACGTGTGCGAAGAGGTCCATCGGGTCGAGCACGGGCTCCGCGTTCATCCCGTCGCGGAGCGCCGCCGCCATCGCCTCGGCCGCGTCCTTGGCGGCCTTGATGCCCGCCTCGTCCAGCAGCCCGCGCGCGGTCAGCTCGCGCTCCAGCAGCTCGACCGGGTCGTGCGCCTTCCAGGCCTCGACCTCGGCGTCACCCCGGTAGCGGGTGGCGTCGTCGGCGTTGGTGTGGGCCTCGATCCGGTACGTGACGGCCTCGATCATGGTCGGTCCACCGCCGGACCGGGCCCGCCGGACCGCCTCGGACAGCACCTCGTGCATGGCGGCGATGTCGTTGCCGTCGACGAGGCGGCCGGGCATCCCGTACCCCACGGCCTTGTGGGCCAGGGTCGGGGCGGCGGTCTGCTTGGCCAGCGGGACGGAGATCGCGAAGCCGTTGTTCTGCACGAGGAAGACGACCGGCGCCTGCCAGACGGCGGCGAAGTTCATGGCCTCGTGGAAATCGCCCTCGCTGGTGCCGCCGTCGCCCACCATGGCGAGGGCGACCACGTCGTCACCGCGCAGCCGGGCGGCGTGCGCCAGGCCGACCGCGTGCGGCAGCTGGGTGGCCAGGGGAGTCGAGAGAGGGGCTATCCGGTGCTCGCGCGGGTCGTACCCGGTGTGCCAGTCGCCGCGCAGCAGCGTCAGGGCCTGTACGGGATCCAGTCCGCGCGCCACGGCCGCGAGGGTGTCGCGGTAGCTCGGGAAGAGCCAGTCCTGCTCCTCCAGGACCATGGCGGCGGCGATCTCGCACGCCTCCTGGCCGACGGTGGAGGGATATACGGCCAGACGGCCCTGCTTGGTGAGGGCGGTGGCCTGGGCGTTGTAGCGGCGGCCGCGCACCAGCTCGGCGTAGCACCGGCGCATCAGCTCGGGGTCGAGCCGGTCGGCGGCCGGGGTGCCCAGCACGCGGTACGGCTCGGGGTCCGGGAGCAGCGGGGCGGCATCCGTACGGGGCCTCCAGGCGGGCGGCGGGGTGGAGCGGTGGGACGCACCGGCACCGGGCAGCTCTTGGACCGTCATGGCGGCGTACACCTCCTCGTGGGAAGCGGGCAGGGAGGCCTCGGGTGTGAGGCCCCTCACCTACCGATTGTTCGGTTGTCCGGGCAATTTGGCTACAGGCGGCGCCAGGCTGTGGACAAAGTGGCGCCGACGCCCTGGTATGGGTGCAGGACGTCCAGGAGAGGCAGGCATCGGGCGATGACGGATGAACAAATGGCCGGAACGGGTTCCGGGGCGGCTTCCCCGGCGGGGGGCGCACTCGGGGGCGCACCCGTACCGCCGGTATCCCCCGGGCCGCCGACGGCACCGCCCCGCCCCCTCGACCCGATCGACCGGTCGATCGTGCGGCTGCTCCAGGCGGACGGCCGCGCCTCGATACGCTCCGTCGCCGAGCAGGTCCACGTGTCCCGGGCCAATGCCTACGCCCGGATCAACCGGCTCATCGACGACGGGGTGATCCGCGGCTTCACCGCCCGCGTCAACCACGAACGCGCAGGTCAGGGCGCCTCCGCCTATATCACGCTGAAGATCGTCCAGAACTCCTGGCGCACGGTCCGCGAACAGCTCCGCGAGCTCCCCGGCGCGGCCCACATCGCCCTGGTCAGCGGCGATTTCGACGTCCTGCTCCTGGTCCACACCCCGGACAACCGCACCCTGCGCGAGCTGGTCCTGACCCGCCTCCAGTCCATCCCGGAGGTCCTCTCCACGCGCACTCTGCTGGTCTTCGAGGAAACGGACCTCCTGGCCCGCGACCAGACCGCCGGCCCCACGATCACCGAAGACTGAGGCAGGACCGAGGCAGGACCGAGGCAGGACTGAAGTCCGCCCCCGAGGGGCCTCTAGCCCTTCCGGCCGGGGACCTCCTCCTCACGTCTGACAACCGGAGGCCCCGGGGGTGCGTCTGCCCGGACATGAACACCAGCACCACGCCCGACACCGCCCCGGCGCCCCCTCGCGCGCAGCGCCTGCCCGAGCCGCTGCGCTCCCTGTGCTGGGCCTCGGCCATGACCGCCCTCGTGGTGGTCCTGGGCTACGCGGCCCACCGCTGGGCGGGCGCCGGAGCGGGTACGCCCCTGGAACCCCTGCCGGGCTCGCCGTGGCCGTACCTCACCGCGTGGGCCGTGCTCGGCTTCTGGGCGTTCCTGCTCGTGCGCTGGGTGGCCCACCATCTGCGGTGGGACGCCGTGTACACCGCGGGACCCCTCTTCCTGGGCCTCCGCGTGGGCCTGGCCCACCGCCCGGACCTGACGCTCCTCTACGGCTACGGCGCGCTGACCCTGGCCGTCGCGGCCGGCGCCGTCCTGCTGTGGCGGCTGCGCGGCCGGACGGAAATCGAGGCGCGGAAGGCCGCCGGCCATGGCAGTCTGGCGGGTCGTCGAGACGTCCCCCCGCCCCGGGACGAGCCGTCCAGCACCGGAGAGTCCCCGTGATCCCGCCCCGCATCGTCCCCCTGCTCGATCAGTTCGACTTCGCCCGCGAGCGCCTCACGGCCCGCATGGCGGGGCCCGTCATGGACAGCGGGGACGGTTCGGACACCGAGGTCGGCCCGATGACCGACGAGGAGTACTTCTGGGAGCCGGTGGCGGACTGCTGGTCCGTGCGCGCCCGCGCGGCCGGGCCCGGGCCGCGCGCGACCCTGCTGGCCGGCGCGGGCCCCTGGGGGCGCGACGCCGCGGCCTACCCGCACCCCTGGCCGCCGCCGGTCACCACGATCGCGTGGCGGCTCAGCCACCTCGGCGAGATGATCGCCCTGCGCGCCGACCACGTGGCCGGCAGCCGCTCGCTGACCCGGGACGTCCACCCGGTGCCGGGCGGCGCCGTGGAGGCGGTCGCCGCCTTCGACGCGGCCGCCGCGGCCTGGCGCACGGCACTGCTCACCGTGGACGACGGCGCGCTGGACACGGTCGGGTACTCCAGCTATCCCCACGGCAGCGATCCGGAGGACGCCTTCGTCGACGTCGTGTGGTGGGTCAACCAGGAGCTGCTGCACCACGGGGCCGAGATCGCCCTGCTCCGCGACCTGTACCGGGCGCGCCCGCGCTGACCCGGCCCGCGGACCCTCAGCGCTGCGTGCGCAGGCCGTCCAGGGCCATGCTGACCACGGCGTCCGCGAGCTGGTCGGGGGTGGTGCCCGGGTGCGGGCGGTACCACTCGACCAGGGAGTTGACCATGCCGAAGAGCAGGCGGGTGGCCAGCCGGATGTCCACGTCCGCACGCAGGTCACCCTCGGCGGCGGCGTCCTTCAGAAGCTCCGCGACCTGGTGGTCGAACTCGCGGCGGCGCTCCAGGGCCCAGCGCTCGGTGCGGGTGTTGCCGCGGACCCGCAGCAGCAGGGTCACGTAGGGGAGCTCGGCGACGAGGACCTCGACCGTGCGGCGCGTGACGTACTCGACGCGTTCGACCGCGCGGCCCCGTATCGCCCCCGGCTCCGCCAGGACCGCGAAGAGCTCGTCCAGGGCCCGGCTGACGGCGCGGTGGAGCAGTTCCTCCTTGCCGGCGACGTGGTGGTAGATCGAGGACTTCGAGATGCCGGCCGCCTTGGAGAGGTGCTCCATCGAGGTGCCGTCGTAGCCGCGCTCGTTGAAGACCTGGACGGCGACGGACAGGAGCGTCTCGGGGGTGTACGTGTCCCGCTTGGCCGTGGTCATTCCGTCTCCCCCGCCTCGTCGTCGAGGCCCCCGCCGTCGAGGTCCTCCTCAGCGCCCTCGTCAGCGCCCTCGTCCTCGCCCTCGCCCGCCGCGTAGCCCAGCTTGTACAGCGCCAGCGACGGCGCGTACCGGCCGCCGGGGCAGCGCTCGTCGAGGTGGTGCAGCAGGTCGTACGCCCAGTCGCGGCCGAGCCGGTCGTGCCATTCGGCGGGGCCCGCCGGGTAGTTGACCCCGAGCCGCATGGCCGTGTCGATGTCCTCGGCGCCCGCCACCCCGCGTGCGACGGCGTCGGCGGTGAGGTCGATCAGCATCGCGACCGTCCGGGCGACGATCATGCCCGGGACGTCGCCGATGACGGAGACCTTCTTTCCGAGCTTCTGGAACAGTCCGACGGCCTCGGCGAGCGTCCGCTCGCTGGTGTCCTCGCTGACGGAGAGCGCGATCCGGGTGGCGCCGCGGTAGTCGAAGGCGAGGTCGAAGTAGACGACGTCGGCGAACTCGATCGCCGTCTTGCCGTCGGCGAGCACGAGCTGCCCCTCGCCGGGGAGCTGGATGTACGGGCCCCCGTGCTCGACGGCCGTGACCTCGATCCCGGCCTCCTCCAGGAGGTCGAGGAGGCCCGAGGCCGGTCCGAGGTCACCGACGACGGTCACCTTCGCGGGCGCGTCCTCGGGGCCGGCGGTGTGCGGGGCCGGGGCCTTCGCGTCCGGGCCGTACGGGTACCAGCCGTGCCCCGACTTGCGGCCGAGGCGGCCGGACTGGACCAGCCGGCGCTGCGCGAGGGAAGGGGTGAACTTGGGGCTGCGGAAGAAGGACTCCCACACCGAACGAGTGACGGCCTCGTTGACGTCCTGGCCGATCAGGTCGGTCAGCGCGAAGGGGCCCATCTTGAAGCCGCCGCTCTCGCGGAGCACGGCGTCGATGGTGGCCGGGTCGGCGCCCTGCTCCTCGTACACCGCGAAGGCCTCGGCGTAGAAGGGCCGGGCGATCCGGTTGACGATGAAGCCCGGGGTGTCGGCGCAGCGCACCGGCGTCTTCCCCCAGCCCAGGACGGTGGCGTACGCGCGGCTGGCGGCGGCCGGGTCCGTCGCGAACCCGGAGACCACCTCGACCAGCGGGAGCAGCGGGGCCGGGTTGAAGAAGTGCAGGCCCAGGAAGCGGCCGGGGTGCGCGAGTCCGGCGGCGAGCTCGGTGACCGAGAGGGAGGAGGTGTTGGTGGCCAGCAGCGCCTCCGGGGAGACCACCTCTTCGAGCGCCGCGAAAAGTGCCCGCTTGACGGTGACGTCCTCGACGACCGCCTCCACCACGAGGGCCGCGCCGGCCAGCTCCGCCAGCGCGGCCGCCGATGCGATCCGGCCGATCGCGTCCTCGGCCTCGGCGCGGTCCAGCCGGCCCTTGGCGGCCATCCGCTCGACGCGGTCCTGGACGAATCCGGCCGCGTCGGCGGCGAGCGGGGCGTTGATGTCGTAGATCAGCACGCGGTGACCTGCGAGAAGGGCGACTTGGGCGATGCCCTGCCCCATGGTGCCGGCGCCGACGACCGCCACTGTGCGGGACCGCTCGATTGCTGTCATGCCCAGATCCTCCCGCACCGACTTGTCCACAGGCCTGCCGGGCCCTCTTGTCCCGACCGATCGTTCGGTTACTCTAACTCCAGTCTGCTCTTGTTCATCCCTTCTTGCCCGCCCCGATCGCCTGATCCCGCCCGGCTCAAAGAGGAGTTGGTCCCTGATGGCCGCCGAGCTCACCGTCCCCCAGCTGTCCGCCAAGCACCGGCCCACCCTGGACCAGGCGCTGGCCACGATCCGCAGCCGCGCCTACTGGTCCCCGCACCCCGAGCACCCCAAGGCGTACGGGGAGACCGCGCCGGCCGACGGCCTCGCCGCCTTCGAGGCGCTGCGCGGCACCCGGCTCGACCTCGGGCAGCCCGGCACCGACGGCTGGACGGGCGCGGAGACCTCCCCCTACGGCCTGGAGCTCGGCGTCGAGTACCCGCACGTGGACCCGGAGGTGCTGCTGCCCGCGATGCGGGCCGGCATGGGCGCCTGGCGGGACGCGGGACCGGAGGCGCGCGCCCTGGTCTGCATCGAGATCCTGGCCCGGATCTCGGCGCGGACGCACGAGTTCGCGCACGCCGTCATGCACACCAGCGGCCAGGCCTTCATGATGGCGTTCCAGGCGGGCGGCCCGCACGCACAGGACCGCGGCCTGGAGGCGATCGCCTACGCGTACGAGGAGCAGACCCGCGTCCCCGGGCAGGCCGACTGGTCCAAGCCCCAGGGCAAGAAGGACCCCCTCGAACTGGGCAAGACCTTCACGGCCGTGCCGCGCGGCATCTCCCTGATGATCGGCTGCAACACCTTCCCCACCTGGAACGGCTACCCGGGCATCTTCGCCTCCCTGGCCACGGGCAACCCCGTGCTGGTCAAGCCGCACCCGCGCGCCGTGCTCCCGCTGGCGCTGACCGTCCAGGTGGCCCGCGAGGTCCTCGCCGACGCCGGCTTCGACCCGAACCTGGTCGCGCTGGCCGTGGAGCGTCCGGGCGAGGGCATCGCCAAGGAGCTCGCCGTCCGCCCCGAGATCAAGGTCATCGACTACACCGGGTCCACCGAGTTCGGCGACTGGCTGGAGACCAACGCCCGCCAGGCGCAGGTCTACACGGAGAAGGCCGGCGTCAACACCGTCGTCCTGGACTCCACCGACAACTACAAGGGGATGCTGTCCAACCTGGCGTTCTCCCTGTCCCTCTACAGCGGCCAGATGTGCACCACCCCGCAGAACCTGCTGATCCCGCGCGACGGCATCGAGACGGACGCCGGGCACAAGACGTACGACGAGGTCGTCTCCGACCTCGCGGGCGCGGTCGGCGGCCTGCTCGGCGACGACGTGCGGGCCAACGCCCTGCTCGGCGCGCTGGTCAACCCGGACGTCAAGGCCCGTCTGGAGGCCGCGGCCGGGCTCGGCGAGGTCGCGCTGGCCTCGCGCGAGGTGACGAACCCGGAGTTCCCGGGCGCGGTCGTGCGCACGCCGGTGATGGTCAAGCTGGACTCGTCCAAGCCCGACGACTCCGCCCCCTACCTCTCCGAGTGCTTCGGCCCGGTCTCCTTCGCGGTGGCGGTCGACTCCACGGCGGACGCCCTGGAACTGCTGCGGCGCACCGTCCGCGAGAAGGGCGCCATGACGGTCGGGGCGTACACCACGTCCGCGGACACCGAGCGGGCCATCGAGGAGGTCTGCATGGAGGAGTCGGCGCAGCTCTCGCTGAACCTGACGGGCGGGGTCTATGTGAACCAGACCGCGGCCTTCTCCGACTTCCACGGCTCCGGCGGCAACCCGGCGGCGAACGCCGCGCTGTGCGACGGCGCCTTCGTGTCGAACCGCTTCCGCGTGGTGGAGGTCCGCCGCCAGGGCTGATGTCCTAGGGCTTCGGCCCGCCCCAGTGGAAGAGGGTCATGGCCACGCTGGTGGCCAGGTTGTAGCTGGAGACCTGCGGGCGCATCGGCAGGGACACCAGGTGATCGGCGCGGGCGCGCAGCTCGGGCGAGATGCCGTGGCGTTCGGAGCCGAAGGCGAGCAGGGCCTCGTCCGGGAGGGTGAGGGCGCGGATGTCCTCGCCCTCCGGGTCGAGGGCGTACAGCGGGCCGGGCGGCAGCGCGTCGAGCTCCACCCGGTCCACGGTGGTGGCGTAGTGCAGGCCCGCGCCGGCCCGGACCACGTTGGGGTGCCAGGGGTCCAGATCCCCCCGGGTGACGACGCCGGTGGCGCCGAAGCCGGCGGCGAGCCGGACGACGGCGCCGACGTTGCCCAGGTTGCGGGGATTGTCGAGGAGCACGATCGGGGCCGTCCTGGGCCGTGCGTCGAGCCGGGCCCGTCCCTCGGCCCGGCCGGGCCGGACCGCGAGGGCCGCCACCCCGGTGGGGTGCACCCGCGCCAGCAGCCCCTTGAGCGGTGCCCGCCGCACCAGCCGGGCGACGTCCGCCTCCACGTCCCGGGCCAGCTCGTGCGCGAGGCCCCGTACGGCTTCCGGGTCGTCGGCGACGGCGATCCGCACGTCCGCCCCGAACCGCAGGGCGTGCTTCAGCGCGTGAAACCCGTCGAGGAGCACGAGGTCCTCCCGCTCGGCGGCCTCCCGCCAGTCCCGCTCGCCCTCACCGGAGTCCCCACGCTGCTCACTCATACCGCCGAGCCTACGGTCCCCACCCCGCCGCCAATCCAGCCGTCCGGCGTTTGAGGACCGGGGTCCGGGGCGGAGCCCCTCCAGCCCGTCCGGCGCTTGAGGACCGGGGTCCGGGCAGAGCGCCCGGGGGGCATCTCCAGCCCCGCCGGCGTTTGAGGACCGGGGTCCGGGCAGAGCCCGGGGAACGGGCGAAGGGCGGGTAGGGGACACGCCCCCGCAGGGCCGAGCCTCAGCGCGGAACCGTGCTGGGGAGCGCCGGCTCCGGCTCCGGTTCCGGATCCCGATCCGCGTAAGACTCCGGGTCCGGAACGCGCCGCCCACCACGAACCCGCCGCGCAGCGACCCACCCACCGACCCAGACCAGAAACCCGGTAGGCAGGAACACCGCGTCAGCGGCGATCATCGCCAACGAAAAGAACGGCAGACCCAGCAGCACCGCGATCCCCGCATGCTCCAGCATCATCATCACCAGCAGCACGTTCTTGATCCGCCGGTTGAACAGCGTGAACGGAAAGGCCACCTGGACCGCGACCGTCCCGTAGGACAGCAGCATGACCAGCGTGCCGCTGCTCGCGAGGAAGGCCGAGACCCCGGGCCACGGGGTGAAGTAGTCCAGGTTCAGCGGGTAGTACAGCGCCGTGCCGTCCTGCCACCGCGAACCCTGGATCTTGTACCACCCGGCCGTCGCGTAGATCAGGCAGACCTCCGCCATGATCACCAGCATGCCCGCGTTGTGCAGCAGGTTGGCCAGGACGTCGAGGACCGCCCGCCCCTCCCCTTCCGGCTCGTAGCGGTCGACCATCCACCACAGCGCGGCGAGCACCCACAGGGAGGTGAAGACCACCAGCCAGCCGGTGCTGAACCGCCCGGTCGCGGCCCCGTACGCGAACACCGCGCCGAGCACGCCCCACAGCACCGGCCCCGCCCGCCCGGCCGAGGCCGCGCCGAGCCGCCGGGCACGGCGGGCGTCCAGCGACCACACCTGCGCGCACCGGGTCAGCACGAGGTAGATCGCCATCAGGTGGATGACGTTGTCCCCGCCGTCGCCCATGAAGACGCTGCGGTTCTGCAGGGACAGCACGCCGACCATGAACACCACGGAGGTCGCCCGGGTGCGCCAGCCCAGCATCAGCAGGGCGGACGACAGCGCGGCCACGGCGTAGACGATCTCGAACCAGAGCGCCGAGTCCGACCACATCAGCACCGTGAAGGCGCGGTTCGTGTCGATCAGCCGCTGCGCCAGCTCCCAGCTCCACGGCCCGTCCGGCCCGTACAGCTCGTGGCGGTGCGGGAACTCGCGCAGCAGGAAGAAGAGCCAGGTGCCCGCGAAGCCGATGCGGACCACGGCGCTCTGGTAGGGCCCCAGCGCCTGCCCGCTGACCTGGGCGAGCGCCCGGCCGGCGGAGGCTCTGAGCCCCTTCACACCGGCCCCCGTCACACCGTCCACCACGGCAGCTCCCGGTAGTACGTCTGGGTGTCGGCCTTCTCGTCGGACCACTTGGGCGCGCGGACCTCCGTCGTCGCCCCGCGCAGCTGGATCCGTACGATCCGGCCCTCTGCCAAGCGCCCGCCCTTGCCCACGGACGTGTCGGCCGGCGTGCGCGGGTCCAGCCGGTCCAGGGCGATCCGGCGCAGGTACTGCTCGGAGAGTTCGCCGCGCTCGCCGGTGGACTTGTTGTCCTCGTCGTGGGAGGTGGTGAAGAAGTCCCAGGCCCGGCGGAGCTCGTTCTGCTCGGTGTGGCTCGGCAGCAGGCTGTGGCGGATGGCCGCGCCGTCCTCGGCGGAGAGCCCGCGCCAGTTGCCGGTCACCAGCAGGCCCTCGTCCGTCCGCACCTCCGCTCGCACCTCCACCGCGATGTTCTGCTGGAGCGGGTTGGGGGCGAAGAGCTTCCAGTTCTGTTCGAACTCGGGGTAGATCCAGCCGTCGATCATGCGCGCGTGCTGCTTGCTGACCGTGTTGGACGGGGCCACGTGCAGGAAGACGAGGGCCAGGTGCCAGCAGGCGGCCACCGCCACCGCGCCGAGCGCGAGGGCCGTGACGACCCGGTACGGGGTGGACAGGCCGGCGATTCCGGGCGCCCTGGACGGGGGTGGAGCCGCTCCCTCTAGGGGCTCGCGCTCGTTCGAATCCATCCCGCCCCGATCATCCGGTGTCCACAGGGTTGACCACAGAGGTTGACACCCTACGGGCCCTCGTCCCACCATTGAAGAGCATGAACCGAACGATCGGTCGGTCGGGCGGGACGAGGCGGGAAAAGACCTCTGACAGGGGGCCGTGATGGTGGCAGTGACCCCGGAAGCGGGGCGGGACGCAGGGCAGGACGCAGGGCGGGACGCGGGGATCGGCGTGACCGCCGACCTCGGCGCGCAGCTCGCTGCGGCCTTCGACGCGGCCGTGGCGGCCGACGAGCGGGTGGAACCGCGCGACTGGATGCCCGACGAGTACCGCGCCTCCCTGGTCCGCCAGATGGCCCAGCACGCCCACTCCGAGATCATCGGCATGCAGCCCGAGGCGAACTGGATCACCCGCGCGCCCTCCCTGCGCCGCAAGGCGATCCTGATGGCGAAGGTGCAGGACGAGGCCGGCCACGGTCTGTACCTGTACAGCGCCGCCGAGACGCTGGGCACCAGCCGCGACGAGCTCCTCGACAAGCTCCACGCCGGGAAGCAGAAGTACTCCTCGATCTTCAACTACCCCACGCTGACCTGGGCCGACGTCGGCGCGATCGGCTGGCTCGTGGACGGCGCGGCGATCACCAACCAGGTCCCGATCTGCCGCTGCTCCTACGGGCCCTACGCGCGGGCCATGGTCCGGATCTGCAAGGAGGAGTCCTTCCACCAGCGCCAGGGGTACGAGCTGCTCCTCGCCCTCTCCCGGGGCACCGAGGCCCAGCACGCGATGGCGCAGGACGCCGTCGACCGCTGGTGGTGGCCCTCGCTGATGATGTTCGGCCCGCCGGACGGCGAGTCGGCGCACTCGGCGCAGTCGATGGCCTGGCGGATCAAGCGCCACACCAACGACGACCTGCGCCAGCGCTTCGTGGACATCGCCGTCCCGCAGGCCGAGTCGCTGGGGCTGACCCTGCCCGACCCGGACCTGAAGTGGAACGAGGAGCGCGGGCACCACGACTTCGGAGCCATCGACTGGACGGAGTTCTGGGAGGTGCTCAAGGGCAACGGCCCGTGCAACGAAGAGCGGATCGGACAGCGCCGCGCGGCACACGAGGAAGGCGCCTGGGTGCGCGACGCGGCCGCGGCGTACGCGGAGAAGCAGGCGGCGGCCACGGCCGCCGCGGCGACCATCGGAAGCGAGGCTCGGGTATGACGCAGAACTGGCCCCTGTGGGAGGTGTTCGTCCGCTCGCGGCGCGGCCTCTCGCACACACACGCGGGCAGCCTGCACGCCCCCGACGCGGAGATGGCCCTGCGCAACGCCCGCGATCTCTACACCCGGCGCGGCGAGGGCATCTCCATCTGGGTGGTGCCCTCCACGGAGATCACCGCCTCCTCCCCGGACGAGCGGGACCCGTTCTTCGCCCCGTCCGCCGACAAGCCGTACCGGCACCCCACCTTCTACGAGATCCCCGAGGGGGTGCAGCACCTGTGACGAGCACCGAGGCAAGCACCGCATCGGGGACGTCCGCCGTGGCGGCGGCCCTGGCCCTCGGCGACGACGCGCTGATCCTTTCGCACCGCCTCGCCGAGTGGGCGGGCCACGCCCCCGTCCTGGAGGAGGAGGTCGCGCTCGCCAACATCGCCCTCGACCTGCTCGGCCAGGCCCGCGTCCTGCTGTCGACGGCCGGCGACGAGGACGAGCTGGCCTACCTCCGCGAGGAGCGGTCCTTCCGCAACCTCCAGCTGGTCGAGCAGCCGAACGGCGACTTCGCCCACACCATCGCGCGCCAGCTCTACTTCTCGCTCTACCAGCACGAGCTCTACGGGGAACTGGCGCTCGGCGACGGCCCGTTCGCGCCGCTCGCCGCCAAGGCGGTCAAGGAGACCGCCTACCACCGCGACCACGCCGAGCAGTGGACGCTGCGGCTCGGCGACGGCACCGAGGAGAGCCGGCGCCGGATGCAGGCCGGTCTGGACGGGCTGTGGAAGTACACCGGGGAGATGTTCCGGCCGGTGGACGGGCTCGACGGAATCGACGGGATCGACTGGGCCGCGCTCGAAGGCCGTTGGCTGGCCGCGCTGGGCGGCGTACTGGAGCGGGCCGGACTGGAGCTGCCCCAGGGGCCGCGGCACGGCGCCTGGGCCGCGGGAGCCGGCCGGCAGGGACTGCACACCGAGTCGTTCGGCCGCCTGCTCGCGGAGATGCAGCACCTGCACCGCAGCCACCCGGGGGCATCGTGGTGACCGGCACCAGTGCCGGCGCCGCCGGTACCGGCACCGACAGGACCCGGCTGGAGGTGGAGCTGGCCGCGCTGGCCGGCTCCGTCCCCGACCCCGAACTGCCCGTGCTCACCCTCGCCGAGCTCGGTGTGATGCGCGGCGTGCGGATGCACGAGGACGGCCACGTGGAGGTCACCCTGACCCCCACCTACACCGGCTGCCCGGCCATCGAGGCCATGTCCGCCGACATCGAGCGGGTCCTGACCGATCACGGCATAGCGGAGGTCCGGGTGCGGACCGTGCTGGCCCCCGCCTGGTCCACCGACGACATCAGCGCCGAAGGCCGCCGCAAACTGGCCGAGTTCGGCATCGCCCCGCCGCGGCCGCACGCCGCCGGCGGACCGGTTCCGCTCACCCTGTCCGTCCGCTGCCCGAACTGCGGATCGACCGACACCGAGCTGCTCAGCCGGTTCTCCTCCACCGCATGCAAGGCGCTGCGCCGCTGCACCGCCTGCCGTGAACCGTTCGACCACTTCAAGGAGCTGTAGATGGCCGTGTCACCGCCGTCGCCCACGCCGGTGTCGCCTGCCGGCCCGGCGTCCGCCGCGTCGGCGCGCCCCGCACGCCACGGCGCGTTCCACACCTTGACGGTCACGGCGGTCGACCGGCTCACCGAGGACTCCGTGGCCCTGACCCTGGCCGTCCCGCCGGAGCTGCGCGCCGAATACCGGCACGCACCCGGTCAGCACCTCACCCTGCGCCGCGGCGGCTCCACCGCGGCCGGGACCGCCGAAGTGCGGCGCACCTACTCGATCTGCTCCCCCGCCCCGGCCGCGGACGCGCCCGGCCCCGGCACGCTGCGGGTCGGGGTGCGGCTGGTGGAGGGCGGGGAGTTCTCCTCCTTCGCCCACAAGGAGATCGCCGCCGGGGACGTCCTGGACGTGATGGTCCCGGCCGGCCGGTTCGTCCTGGACCTCGCGGCGGCGCCGCCCGCCGCGCACTACGCCGCGATCGTCGGCGGCAGCGGCATCACCCCGGTGCTGTCCATCGCCGCCACCCTCCTCGCCGCCCGCCCCGACGCCCGGTTCTGCCTGGTGCGCAGCGACCGCAGCGCGGCCTCGACGATGTTCCTGGAGGAGGTCGCCGACCTCAAGGACCGCTATCCCGACCGGTTCCAGCTCGTCACCGTGCTGTCCCGGGAGGAGCAGGAGGCCGGGCTGCCCTCGGGCCGGCTCGGCGAGGAGCGGCTGACGGAGCTGCTGCCCGCCCTGCTGCCGGTCGCCGAGGTGACGGGCTGGTTCCTGTGCGGGCCCTACGGTCTGGTGACCGGCGCGGAGAAGGCACTGCGCTCGCTCGGCGTGCTCCGCACCCGGGTCCACGAGGAGGTCTTCCACGTCGAGGACACCGCCCCGCCCGTCCGCACCGCTTCGGCCGACACCACCAGCGCCCGGGTCACCGCGCGGCTCGACGGCCGCTCGGGCACCTGGCCCGTGCGCGACGGCGAGTCCCTGCTCGACGCGGTGCTCCGGGCCCGCGCGGACGCCCCGTACGCCTGCAAGGGCGGGGTGTGCGGCACCTGCCGGGCGTTCGTCGTCTCGGGCGAGGTGCGGATGGACCGCAACTTCGCGCTGGAGGAGCAGGAGACGGAGGCCGGGTTCGTGCTGGCCTGCCAGTCGCACCCGGTGTCGGAGGACGTGGAGATCGACTTCGACCGCTGAGCCGGGATGCTCCCGGCGCCCCTCCTGCCGCCCCCTGCCGCCCCCCCCCTGTCAAATTTTCAGGCTGTGCTTTTTTAGGAACGTGTTCTATCTTGACGCACCGTCAGGCAGAGCGCGATCCGGGTACGCGGGAGGACAGGCAGTGGACTTCACCTTCACCGAGGAGCAGCAGGCCGCCGTCGAGGCGGCCAAGGCCGTGTTCGCGGACGTGGCCCCCGACGGCGTGCCCAGCCCCGCACTCACGCCGAGGGCGGTGGCCGAGGACTTCGACCGCGAGCTGTGGGCCAAGCTCGCCGAATCCGACCTGCTGAGCCTGGTCCTCAACCAGGAGCACGGCGGCTCCGGACTCGACGCCATCGCCCTGTGCCTGGTCCTGCGCGAGGCCGCGAGGGTACTGGCACGGGTGCCGCTGCTGGAGCACTGCGCCACCGCCATGGCCGTCCAGGCCCACGGCAGCCCCGAGCTGACCGGCGCCCTGCTGCCCGGCGCCGGGCGCGGCAGCGTCGTCCTCACCGTCGCCGCGCACGGCCGCAGCGGCCACGACCCGGCCGAACTGGCCGTCACCGCACGGCGGGACGGGGACACCTGGGTCCTGGAGGGCCTCCAGACGGCCGTCGCCTGGGCGCACGGCGCCGACTGGACCGCCGTACCGGCCCACACCGGGGAGGGCGAGGCGGTCCTCGCGTTCGTCCCCCGGGGCGCCGAGGGCCTCTCCCTCGCGGAGCAGTACTCCACCAGCGGGGAGCGGCTCGCCGAGCTCACCCTCGACGGCGTACGGGTCCCGGCCGCGCACCTGATCGAAGCTCCCGGCGCCTGGGACCACCTGCGCCAGCTCCTGGCCACGGGGACCTGTGCGCTCGCGCTCGGCCTCGGCGAGAACGTGCTCACGATGACCAGCCGGTACACGAGCAAGCGCGAGCAGTTCGGCTTCCCGGTGGCCAGCTTCCAGGCCGTCGCCGTCCAGGCCGCCGACCGCTACATCGACCTGCGTGCCATGGAGGTCACCCTCTGGCAGGCCGCCTGGCGGCTCGACGCCTCCACGGGCGGAGCGGGCGGACCGCTGCCGAGCGCCGGTGATGTTGCCGTGGCCAAGATCTGGGCCTCCGAGGGCGTACGCCGCGTCGTGCAGACCGCACAGCACCTGCACGGCGGCTTCGGCGCCGACACCGACTACCCGCTGCACCGCTACCACGCCTGGGCCAAGCAGCTGGAGCTCCAGCTCGGCCCGGCCGCGGCCCACGAGGAGGCGCTGGGCGACCTGCTGGCCGCCCACCCCCTCGCCTAGGCCCGGCGCCGCACGGGGCCCGTCTCAGACGACGAAGCCCGGGGCGCCCGCGTCGGTGACGACCGGGCGGCCCGCGGCCTCCCAGTCCTGCATGCCGCCGGCCACGTTCACGGCGTCGATGTCCTGGCCCCGCAGGTACTGGGCCACCTGGGCGGAGCGCCCGCCGACCCGGCACATCACGTAGACCGGGCGCTCGTCCTCGATCTTCTCGGTCAGCTCACCGATGCGCGCCACGAACTCGCTCATCGGGATGTGCAGCGCACCCTCGGCATGGCCGGCCGCCCATTCGTCGTTCTCGCGAACGTCGAGGACAAAGGCTTCGGAGGGCAGTGCGGAGGCGGCCACCGAGGGAAGCGGTCCGGAGTTCATGTCTGTCGCCTTCTCTCGTCACGGATAGCTGAGCCAACCTATCCGACCCGGCCGGCCGGCCCGTCCGCCGCAGCCCCAGCCTCGGGTCCCGGCCTCGGGCCCAGCCGCGGCCTCACTCTGCGGCGAGCGCCGCCAGCTCCGCCTCACGCTTCTCGACGTCGCCGAGCAGCTGCTCGGCGATCTCCTCCAGCAGCCGGTCCGGGTCCTCCGGGGCCATCCTCAGCATCGACCCGATCGCGCTCTCCTCCAGGTCCCGGGCCACCACCGACAGCAGCTCCTTGCGGCGCGAGAGCCACTCCAGGCGCTCGTACAGCTCCTCGCTCTCGCTCAGCCGCGGCTCGGCCGGCGCCGGGCCCGCCGCCCACTCCTGCGCCAGCTCGCGCAGCGCCTGCTCCTCACCGCGCCCGTAGGCCGCGTTGACCCGAGCGATGAACTCATCGCGCCGCTCGCGCTCGGCCTCGTCCTGGGCGAGGTCGGGATGCGCCTGGCGGACCAGCTCGCGGTAGAGGCGGCGCACCTCCTCCGAGGGGCGCACCCGCTCCGGCGGCCGCACCGCGCGGTCCGTGAGCATCGCCGAGGCGTCGTCGGACATCCCGTCCGAGTCCAGCCAGTCGTGGAACAGCTCGTCCACCCCGGGCATCGGCATCACCAGCGAGCGGGCATCGCGCGCCCGTCGCAGGTCCTCCGGGTCCCCGGTCCTCGCCGCCTTCGCCTCGGCGATCAGGGCGTCCAGCTCATCGAGGCGCGAGTACATCGGTCCGAGCTTCTGGTGGTGGAGGCGGGAGAAGTTCTCCACCTCCACCCGGAAGGTCTCCACCGCGATCTCGAACTCGATCAGCGCCTGCTCGGCGGCCCGCACGGCGCGCTCCAGGCGCGCCTCGGGCCGCTCGTCGGCAGCGGGGCCGGGGCCTTCGCCGGAGCCGGGCTCGGACGCTTCGGGAACTGTCTGCTCGCTCACCCGGCCAGCCTAAGGCCCTGGGGCCCGGGTGTTTCACGTGAAACATCCACCGGTTTCACGTGAAACATCCGGCTGCGGGCCCGGGTCCCGGGTCCGGCCGCTCAGACCCCGGCTGCTCAGACTCCCGTTGTCGCCGCGATCCGCCCCGACCGCACCGCCGCCACCAGTACCGCGTGGTCGGCCTCGCTCCGGTCGGCGTAGGCCACGGCGAAGCCGGCGATGGCCGCGTCCAGCTCGTCGCTCTTGCCGCAGTACCCGGACAGCAGCCGCGGGTCCGCGCTGTGCGCGTGGGCCCGCGCCAGCAGGGCTCCGGTCATCCGCCCGTAGTCGTCGAACTGGTCGGCGGACAGCGCCGCCGGGTCCACGCTGCCCTTGCGGTTGCGGAACTGGCGGACCTGGAAGGGTCGCCCCTCCACCGTCGTCCAGCCCAGCAGGATGTCGGAGACCACCTGCATCCGCTTCTGCCCGGCCACCACCCGGCGGCCCTCGTGCTCCTCCGGCGGGGACACGAAGCCGAGCCCGGGCAGGTGCGGCAGCAGCGCCGAGGGACGGGCCTCCTTCACCTGGAGGACCAGCGCCTCACCCCGGTGGTCGAGCAGCAGCACCACGTACGAGCGGGTACCGACACTGCCCGTGCCGACCACCCGGAAGGCCACGTCGTGGATCGCGTACCGGGCCAGCAGCGGCAGCCGGTCGCCCTGCAGGGTCTCCAGGTACGGGCCCAGCGCGGCCGCCACGGCCGCCGCCTCCCCGTCGCCGACCCGGCGCAGCACGGGCAGCGCGTCCACGAAGGCCCGGCCCCCATCGGGCGTGAGCTCGGTGGACCTGGCGGCGAACCGGGCGGAGGTGTTGTTGCGGGCCTTCTCCGAGACCCGTTCCAGCGTGCCCAGCAGGTCACGGGCGTCGGTGTGCGAGACCAGTTCCTCGTCCGCGATGGCGTTCCACGCGTCGAGGGCCGGCAGCTTGGCCAGCAGGCGCATCGTGCGCCGGTAGGCGCCCGCCGCGTCGTGCGCGGCCGCCCGGCAGGTGGCCTCGTCCGCACCGGCCACCCGGCCCGCCAGGACCAGCGAGGTGGCCAGCCGCTTGAGGTCCCACTCCCACGGGCCGAAGACGGTCTCGTCGAAGTCGTTGAGGTCGATGACCAGCCGGCCGCGCGCGTCCCCGTACAGGCCGAAGTTGGCCGCGTGGGCGTCCCCGCAGATCTGCGCGCCGATCCCGGTCACGGGACCGCCGGAGAGGTCGTGGGCCATGAGCCCGGCCGCCCCGCGCAGGAAGGTGAAGGGGTTGGCGGCCATCCGGCCGACCCGTATCGGCGTGAGCTCGGCGACCCGACCGACGTTGGACTCCTCCACCGCCCGCACCGCGTCCGGCCGGTCGGCCGGGGCCTCGAACCGCGCGTGCGCCGCCCGGGGCACCCGTGTCCGCAGCGCCTTGCCCGCCTCCCGGGGAGAGCCGGCGGGCGAACCGGCCGGCGAACCGGCGGCCCGCGCCGCCGACCCCGCCGAGTACCGCGGAGCGAACCCCTCGACCACCGGGATCCGTACCGTCGACTCCGGTCCCACGCCACGCTCCTGCGCTACCGCCGTCATGCGCCCCGCCCCCTGATCGCCATCGGATTTCGGCCCGACCGTACCTAGAGCCCGGCGTCCCTGGCCAGCAGGGCCGCCTGTACCCGGTTCTCGCATTCCAGTTTCGCCAGGATCCGGCTCACGTACGTCTTCACCGTGGCCTCGCTCATGTGCAGCCGCCGCCCCGCCTCCGCGTTCGACAGCCCCTCCCCCAGCAGGGCCAGTACCCCTCGCTCCCGCTCGCTCAGTTCGGCCACCCGGCGCCGCGCTTCCGCATCGCGGCCGGACGTCCGGCCGGACGCGAGCTGGTCCACCACGTGCCGGGTCGCCGCCGGGGACAGGTACGCGTCACCCATCGCGGCCGCCCGCACCGCGCCGATGAGTTCGCCCGGCGCCGAGTCCTTCAGCAGGAACCCCGCGCCGCCGCCGCTCAGCGCCCGCAGCACGTTCTCCTTCTCCCCGAAGGTGGTCAGGATCAGCGCCCGCACCTCCGGCGCCGCCCGCCCGAGCTCGGCAAGCGCCGTCAGCCCGTCCATCACCGGCATCTGGATGTCCAGCAGCATCACGTCCGGGCCGTGCGCCCGGGCCAGTTCCACCGCCTCCCGGCCGTTCGCCGCCTCGGCGACGACCTTGATGTCCGCCGCCGAGGTCAGGATCATCCTGATCCCGGCCCGGATCAGCGGTTCGTCATCAGCGATCACCACGCGGATCACCTTGGCTGTCACCCGAGCTCCTACTGCTTGGCCTGGTACGCCTGCTTGTCGACGAGCTTGCCGTCCTTGAAGCAGAACCGGAAAACGCTGTCGCTGCCCAGGTCGGTGTCGTCGTCCGCCAGGAAGGCCAGACACGTCGCGCCCTGCGGACGCGGCGGCCCCTTCCGGTCGAGCCCCTCGGTCAGGACGCTGTCCCCACTGGGCAGCCTCGACCGCACCGCGTCCTCCGCTTCGCCCACGTGGACGGCGTCGTACTCGTCCTTGCCGAGCATCGCGTCGCCGACCGAGCCCACCAGCAACGCCACCGCGGCCCCGATCACGATCACCAGGACCACCATGGCCGCGACCGCGATCCCGCAGCCCAGCGTCACGCCCCCGGCCCGTCCGCTCCCGCTCAGCAGCTTCCGGTCGACCGCGTCCCAGTCGATCGGACCCTGCCCGCCGCCCCGCCCCCGCTGTCCGAAGTCGTCGGCGACCTCCTCCGCCCAGGCCTGCTGCGCCCCGGCCGGCTCGGTCCCGTACGGGAGCACCCCGGCCACCCGGAACCCGCCGCCCTCCGCGGCCCCCGCGTAGACCATCCCGCCGACCAGCCGGGCCCGCTCGCGCAGCCCGGTCAGACCCTGCCCGCCGGACACCACCTCACCGGCACCCGGACCGGCGGCCGGACCGTTGGCGATCTCCACCACCAAGGAGTCGTCCTCGTACCGCAGTTCCACCGTGATGGGCGCGCCCGGCGCGTGCTTGTAGGCGTTGGTCAGCGCCTCCTGCGCGATCCGGTACGCCGCGTGGTCACACGCCGCGACCAGCGGCCTGGGCTGCCCCGCGGTGGTGAGCCGTACGTCCGTCCCCGCGCTCCGCGCCGACTCCACGATCCCGGCGATGCCCGCCACCCCGCGCGCGGCGGGCTGCGCCTCCTCGACCGGCAGCGGCGCCTCCACCCCGTCCCGCAGGATCCCGACGACCTCGCGCAGCTCGTGCATGGCAGCGACCGAGGCCTGGCGCAGGACGCCCACCGCCTCCCGCTGCCGGTCGGTCAGGACGGGATCGACCTCCAGCGCACCGGTGTGCACCGAGATCAGCGCGAGCTGGTGACCGAGGCTGTCGTGCATGTCCTGGGCGATGCGCTGGCGTTCGCGCAGTCGGGCCTGGCCCGCGACCATCGCCCGCTCGCGCAGCAGTTGGGTGTTGCGCTCCTGGAGGGCGCGCAGCAGCGTGCTGCGCTGGGACCAGTAGCGGCTGGCCAGACCGGGCATGACCACCATGGCCAGGAACATCAGCGTGCCGAAGACGACGATCAGCACCGGCTGTCCCTGCGACCACTCCTTGACCACGGAGAGGCCGACCACCGCGGCGAAAGCCGCGGTGAAAGCGCCGAGCGCCCGCCCGACGCCGACGATGCGCCGCCCCGCCGACCAGCCGAGCGGGATCACCACGAGGAACGCCCCCGGAAGGTACGCGCCCACGGCCGAGCCCACCACCAGCGTGAGCACCGGGAGCCGCCGCCGCAGCAGGGTCAGCACCACCACGGACACGGCGCTGGCCAGCATCCGGGCCGTGGAGCCCTTGTCGAGCTCCTCGACCCCCACCCCGAGCAGCACCAGCACCCCGGCCAGCGCGAGATCCCCCGCCAGCATCCGCCGGGTCCAGGGCTCGGGCCCCTTCACCCAGTCCCATCCCGCACGCAGCCTCGCCGTCACATCCACCCGGCCGACCCTAGACACCATCCCGCCACCGGGCTGCCCTCTTTAGTCGCGCCCCCCACAACGAAAGTCTCCCGGCGCAGCCTCTTCAACGCGGTGCCGGACGCACCGCGGGCCCGCCGAGGGTGACGGCGAGGGCGGCCAGGGCCGGTACCCACCCCAGGGCCACGCCGAAGAGCCCCGCGTGCGCGGCCTCCGCGAGCGCGGCCCGGACGCCGTCCGCCCCCCAGCCGGACCGCGGCAGCGCCAGGAGGCCGGTGGCGGCGGCGAGCCCGGCCGCGGTGTGCGCCCAGGTCCGGGCGAAGGAGGGGGCGCCGGCCCAGCCGACGAAGACGCCGGCCAGCGAGACCAGGAGCACGGGCGGGCCCGCCTTCACCCCCCAGGGCAGCGGAAACCCGGGCAGGCCGTCGCCCAGGGGCGCTGACCAGCTCCCCCAGTCGCCGAACAGGGCCGCCAGGACGGCGGTGACGCAGGCGGCGACGGCACCGGCGTGCTGCGCCCGGGCACGCTCCACGCGGGCACGCTCCCCCCGGTCCGCCTCGGCCGGGGCACGCTCCCCCCGATCGGCCTCCCCCCGATCCGCCTCGACCGGGGCCTCCGGGCCCCCTGTCAGGGCCAGCACCACGCCCCGTCCCCGGACCGGGGGATGTCCGGGGCCGGGGCGCGGCACTGCCTGCGGGGTCGCCGGGCCAGCCGAAGCCGGCCCGGTCGAGGGCCCGTGGGCGGCCCCGGAGGGAGGTCGGGGGACCCTGCCCTCCGGGGCGGTCTTCGGCGTCGGGCCGAGGGAGCCGGCGGCCATGTCCGCCTCCGGCTCCTCGGAACCCTTCGCAGTGGCGGCGCGCCCGGACATGGACGCACCGGCGGGCCGGTCCGTGGTCATCGCCCGGCCTCGGCGACGTGGACCGCGTCGGCGGTAGCGGCGGTATCGGTGGCGGTGGCGGTGGCGGTGACCCATGTGCGACGCCGCGCGGCGAATGATCCGATGCCGGCAAACAATTTTCTCCCCCTGGCTGGTATCGCTCTTGCTCAGGCTTGCCGAATTGTTTCGACCCCGCGCAGGTTCGGTTCAGACTCTTCCAGAGCCGGTAATTGCGCGGAATACGCATTCGGATCGTTCCCTATACCCCTTTCGGCGCATCCGAGGCCGGGACGGCCCGGGCCGGCACGGTCCGGGCCGGCACGGTCCGGGCCGGCACGGTCCGGGCCGGCACGGTCCGGGCCGCACTCCCCACGGGAACGGCGAGCCGGCCAGTGGTGCGCCGCTGCGCGAGCGAGGCGGCCACGCCCAAGGCCAGCGACAGCCCGAGACCCACGGCCACCGAGCGGACCGGGTCGTCGCTGACGGCGCCGCCGAAATAGCCGACCCCCACGGAGCAGGCGGTCCACACCAGCTCCGCGAGCGCGGCCCCGGCGGCGAACCTGCCGAGAGGGTAGCCCGCGGCGCCCGCCGAGAGCCCGCCCAGCAACCGCCCGCTCGGCAGGAAGCGCACGCCGACGAGGAAGGGAATGCCGCGCCGGTGCACCTGCCCGGACATCCACTCGAAGAGCTCGCCTCGCCGCCCGCGCGCCACCACGGCGCCCAGGCGCGCCCGGTCCCCGAGGAGCCGGCCGCACCGGTGTATCAGCAGGTCGCCGAGGAGCGCGCTGCCCCCCACCGACAGCACGACCAGCACGATCGACATCTCCCCGCGCGCCGCGAGCACACCACTGGTGATCAGCAGCACGTTGTTCGGCAGCAGCGGCGGCAGGGTCGTCAGCGCCAGGACCGCGTACGCCCAGCAGGCCGCGCCCGACAGGTTCCCCGCGAGGCCGGAGGTGACGTCGACCCAGGTCACGAGTGAGGCGATGTCCACTGCCTTCCCTCCATCCGTCGGCTCCGGCCACGAGGGTCCGGGCGGCCGGCGCTACCTCTTTCGAGGCATCCGCCGGGTCAAAGGTGAGTGATGACCCCAGGTCAGCGGGTCATTAGCGTCGGTTCGGCGTCTGCCGAGCGCGCCTTCCCCACGACAGTAACCTAAGCTATCGATAGATTCACTATCACCTATCAGCCTAGGCGGGCACACATGACCGACGTGATGCTGTTCCTCAGGGAGTTCGCCCGGACCCGTCGGGACACGGGAGCCATCGTTCCCAGCAGTCCCTTACTGGCCCGGGCCCTCACCCGCTACGTGATCCCCGGCCCCGGCCGGCCGCGACCGTGCTCGAAGTCGGCCCCGGCACGGGCGCCGTGACCCGCCACATCCAGCCGGCGCTGGGCCCCCTCGACACCCTCGACCTGATCGAGCCCAACCCGCGGTTCGCCGATCTGCTGCGGCACGCCTACCGGGGCGACCCGCGCATAGGCCTGCGGCCCGGACTGGTCCAGGACCACGAACTGGGCTCGTACGACACGATCGTGTGCGGCCTGCCCTTCGCGAACTTCCGGGCCGCCGTCGTGGAGGAGATCCTCGGGCAGCTGCTCGGCGCGCTGAATCCGGGCGGCACCCTTTCCTTCTTCGCGTACGCCGGCATCCCGCCGCTGCGCCGGGCGCTCACCTCCGGCGAGACCCGCGCACGCACGCTGGGAACCCAGGCCGTGCTGGAACGCACGCTGCGGCGCCACCGGTTCCGCACCGAGACGGTGCTGTGGAACGTACCGCCCGCCCACGTGCACCACCTGACCCCGGCGGCCCCGGCTCTCGCCACACCGGCACTCGCCACAGCGGCCGACGCCTACAGCGGCCGACGCCTACAGCGGCTGATCCCCCGCCCGGGCGGACATCCGCCCGGAGGCATCCTCCTGAGCGATCCGGCGCAGGGCCGACATGGCCGCGTCGCCGAGGAGGGTGCCGAGGACGACGCCCTCGACCTTGCCGTCCGTACTGGGCACCCGTGCGAGGACGGCCAGCTCGGCGTCGGCCAGAGGTCCGGCCGCGGCCGCGTACGCGTCGAGCAGGGCCAGCAGATCGCCCCGGTCCAGGTCGCGGTAGGTCACGACGATCTGGACCAGCGCCTTCCAGCCGGGGTTCGCGGGCTTGACCACCCAGCCGTGCCGCCGCACCAGGTCCTCCACGGCACGTTCGGCACCCGCCCAGTCGTCCTCCGGGCTCGGCTCGGCCACGGCGCGGGAGACCGCGGACTGGGCGACGCCGAGCATGCCGTGGACCGTGCGGTGGGGGGAGTCGACCTCGCCGAGCACCTCGCGGACGGCGGCGATCGACAGGCCGCCGACCTCCAGCATCGCCCGGATCAGCCGCAGCCGGTGCGCGTGCCCCTCGGAGTAGCTCACCTGGTTCGGACTCGTCCGCTCGCCGGACGGCAACAGCCCTTCACGGGTGTAGTACTTGACCGTCGCTACCGAAACTCCGGTACTCCGCGCCAGCTCTCCGATACGCATTCCGCCAGGATACTGCGCTCCCCCTCCGCGTTTACCCCCCGACGAAAAACCGACGACGACCCGACGACAACCCGGCGACAACCCGGCCGGAGTCCGCCGCCCCGTGAATTGCCCGGCTCTTTATCGGTCTTGAATTCGCGCACGATCACGCTTCCGCGCCGGACCGCGGGGCGGGGCTCGGTCCACGACCGGACTCAGACCGGACTCCCCTCCCGGCCGAAGGCGTCGGGCACGGCCCGGAAGCGGCTCCGGATCCTCCCGGCCCGCACGGCCACCCGAGACCCTCGTCACGCCCCGCCCAAACCCCCTGCCCACACCCCGGACACAACGAAAGAGCCCCCGCTCCGGATCTCTCCGGAGCGGGGGCTCTTCCATCTGTGCGCGAGGGGGGATTTGAACCCCCACGTCCCGAAGGACACTGGCACCTGAAGCCAGCGCGTCTGCCGTTCCGCCACTCGCGCAAGTGGCTACCAGCGGTTCTTCCCTTGCGGGCCGTTCCCCTGGCGACATCGGAACATTAGCACGTCGGATGGGGTGGATTCACATCGCTTTTCGTGCTCTCCCGGCTCCCGCCGACGACCGCCCCTCCCGTACTCGCCCGCCGGTGCGGGACACTGTCCTCGGGGCGCCCCTACGATCGCTTGTGAGGACCAACACTCATGCGCACGTGACCGATGGGGAACCACCCGAATCCGCCATGCGTGGATACGATCAGTAAGCAGTACAGGGCGACAACGACGGAGGAGGTGCCCCATGGGAGTCCTGAAGCGGTTCGAGCAGCGACTCGAAGGTCTGGTGAACGGCACCTTCGCCAAGGTGTTCAAGTCCGAGGTCCAGCCGGTGGAGATCGCGGGCGCCCTCCAGCGCGAGTGCGACAACAACGCCACCATCTGGAACCGCGAGCGCACCGTCGTCCCCAACGACTTCATCGTGGAGCTGAGCGCGGGCGACTACGAGCGCCTGAGCCCCTATTCGGGCCAGCTCGGCGACGAGCTCGCGGGCCTCGTCCGCGACTACGCCAAGCAGCAGCGCTACAGCTTCATGGGCCCCATCAAGGTCCAGCTGGAGAAGGCCGACGACCTGGACACCGGGCTCTACCGGGTCCGCAGCCGCACGCTCGCCTCCAGCACCTCCCAGTCCCCCGGCCAGCACGGTCCAGGCCAGGGGCAGGGCCACCCCCCGGCCCAGCCCGGCGGCTACGGATACCCTCCGACCGCCGCGCCGCCCATGCCCGCCGGACCGCCCCCGGGCGGCCCCGGTGCGCGCCGGCCGGGCCCCGGCGGACTGGCCGGACCTGGCGGACCGGCCCCCGTACCCACCGGCGGCGCCGTCCGGCGCCACTGGATCGAGATCAACGGCACCCGCCACCAGATCTCGCGCCCGACGCTCGTACTCGGCCGAAGCACCGAAGCCGACGTGCGGATCGACGACCCCGGCGTATCGCGCCGGCACTGTGAGATCCGGACCGGAACGCCCTCGACGATCCAGGATCTCGGGTCCACCAACGGCATCGTGGTGGACGGGCAGCACACCACCCGCGCTACGCTCCGCGACGGTTCGCGGATCGTCGTGGGCTCCACCACCATCATTTACCGGCAAGCCGAAGGGTAAGCGGGGGCAATGTCAGAGCTGACCCTGACGGTCATGCGGTTGGGTTTCCTGGCCGTTCTGTGGCTGTTCGTCATCGTGGCCGTCCAGGTCATCCGCAGCGATCTCTTCGGTACGAGAGTCACGCAGCGCGGGTCCCGACGCGGCGGGGGCGCCTCCGGCGCCCCGACGCAGCAGGGCCGCCAGCCGGCGGCCCCACCGCAGCAGCGCCAGCGCCGCGGTGCGCCGACCAAACTCGTCGTCTCCGAGGGCACGCTCACGGGCACCACGGTGGCCCTCGCCGGCCAGACGATCACCTTGGGCCGCGCCCACGACTCCACGATCGTGCTGGACGACGACTACGCCTCCAGCAGGCATGCCAGGATCTACCCCGACCGTGACGGCCAGTGGATCGTCGAGGATCTCGGGTCCACCAACGGCACGTATCTCGACCGGACCCGGCTGACCACCCCGACGCCCATTCCGCCGGGCGCCCCGATCCGCATCGGCAAGACCGTCATCGAGCTGCGGAAGTAGTACGAGAATGAGCGAGCGGAGCGAGCGAGCCGCAGCGGTCCGTCCCACCGGGGACACGGACCCGAGCGCGCTCCAGGCCGGAGGGTGGGCAGTGTGGCTCGAGACCGGTTGTACCCCGAGGCGTCGACAGGGCAGGTGCGCATGAGTCTGTCCCTGCGGTTCGCCGCCGGATCGCACAAGGGCATGATCCGCGAGGGCAACGAGGACTCCGGTTACGCCGGTCCCCGTCTCCTCGCGATCGCCGACGGCATGGGCGGCCAGGCGGCCGGTGAAGTCGCCAGCTCCGAGGTGATCTCCGCCCTCGTCCAGCTCGACGACGACGTCCCGGGCTCCGACATGCTCACCGCGCTCAGCACGGCGGTACAACGCGCCAACGACCAGTTGCGCGTCATGGTCGAGGAGGACCCCCAGCTCGAGGGCATGGGCACCACGCTCACCGCCCTGCTGTGGACGGGCCAGCGCCTCGGCCTGGTCCACGTCGGCGACTCCCGCGCCTACCTGCTCCGCGACGGCGTCCTCACGCAGATCACCCAGGACCACACCTGGGTGCAGCGCCTCGTCGACGAGGGCCGGATCACCGAAGAGGAAGCCACCACCCACCCCCAGCGCTCCCTGCTGATGAGAGCCCTGGGCAGCGGCGACATCGTCGAGCCCGACCTCTCCATCCGCGAGGTCCGGGTCGGCGACCGCTACCTGATCTGCTCCGACGGCCTCTCCGGCGTGGTCTCGCACCAGACCCTCGAAGAGACCCTCGCCGACTACCACGGCCCCCGCGAGACCGTGGCCTCGCTCATCCAGCTCGCGCTGCGCGGCGGCGGCCCCGACAACATCACCTGCATCGTGGCCGACGTCCTCGACACGGACAGCAACGACACCCTGGCCGCGCAGGTCAACGACACCCCGGTCGTCGTCGGCGCGGTCGCCGAGAACCAGCACCACCAGCTCTTCGACGGCGGCAACGCCATGCAGACACCGGCCGGCCGCGCCTCCGGGCTCGGCCGCCAGGCCCCCCCGCAGGCCGGCGCCTTCGGCCCCCCCGGCAGCGGCGAGGATTCGGGTTACGGCGGTTACGGCGCCCAGGGACAGGGCGGCGGAGCCGACGCGTACGGCAGCTTCGGCGACCCCGACCCGTACGACGGCGACTCCGGGTACGAGGACACGTACGACCACCCCCGCAGGCGCCGCGGCAAGGGCCGCAAGTGGACCACGCGCACGCTGATGCTGCTCGTGGTCCTCGGTGTCATCGGCGGCGGCCTGTACGCGGGCTACCGCTGGACCCAGACGCAGTTCTACGTCGGGGTCAAGGACGACCACGTCGCGCTCTTCCGCGGGATCAGCCAGAAACTGGGGCCGATGGAGCTCTCCAAGGTGGAGACCGACCGCCCCGACATCGAACTGAAGTACCTGCCGTCCTTCAAGCGCAAGCAGGTCGTGGACACGATCAGCGAGACCAGCCTCGACTCGGCCCGTACGAAGATCGACGAGCTCGGCACCCAGGCCTCCGCGTGCAAGAAGGACGAGGAGCGGCGTGCCGCCGAGGCCCAGGGCAACCAAACACCCGGCCCCGTCCTGACTGCCGCCGAGCAGCAGGTCGTCGGCCAGTGCGAGAAGCAGTAGACATACGCGGGCACAGGGGGCCCGCCACACCATGAGCGTTGTCACCAACACGACCACCATCGGCGCCATCGAGCTGCCGAGCCGGCGGAACACCGAGCTCCTGCTGCTCGTCTTCGCCGTGGTCATCCCGATCTTCGCCTACGCCAACGCAGGCCTGTCGATCGACGGAAAGCTGCCCCCGGGCATGCTCACCTACGGGCTCGGCCTCGCCGTCCTGGCGGGCATCGCCCACTTCGTCGTACGGCGCTACGCCAAGTACGCCGACCCGCTGCTGCTGCCGATCGCCACGCTCCTCAACGGGCTGGGCCTCGTCCTGATCTGGCGGCTGGACCAGTCCGAGCGCCTGCAGAACCTCGCGAAGCGCTCCTTCGGCGCCTTCTCCGAGTCGGCCCCCCGCCAGATGCTGTACACGGCCCTCGCGATCGCCCTCTTCGCCGGTGTCCTGCTGGTCCTCAAGGACCACCGCATCCTGCAGCGGTTCACGTACATCTCGATGATCGCGGCCCTGGTCCTGCTCCTCCTGCCGCTCGTCCCCGGCCTCGGCGCCAACGTCTTCGGCGCCAAGATCTGGATCCGCGTCGCCGGATTCTCCATCCAGCCGGGAGAGTTCGCGAAGATCGTCCTCGCGGTCTTCTTCGCCGGCTACCTGATGGTCAAGCGCGACGCCCTGGCCCTGGCCTCCCGCCGGTTCATGGGCCTCTACCTGCCGCGCGGCCGCGACCTCGGTCCGATCCTGGTGATCTGGGCGGTGAGCCTGCTCATCCTGATCTTCGAGAACGACCTCGGCTCCTCGCTGCTGTTCTTCGGCATGTTCGTGATCATGCTGTACGTGGCCACCGAGCGGACCAGCTGGATCATCATCGGCCTGCTGATGTCGGTCGGCGGCGCCGTCGTGGTCGCCGGCTTCTCCAGCCACGTCGGAGCCCGGGTCAGCGCCTGGCTGGACCCCTTCGGCTGCTGGCAGCGCAGGGGCCTCGACGCCGGAGCCTGCGAGCAGATCGCCCAGTCGATCATGAGCTTCGGCTCCGGCGGAGTCCTCGGCACCGGCTGGGGACAGGGCAACTCCGACCTCATCGGCTTCGCCGCCAACTCCGACTTCATCTTCTCCACCGTCGGCGAAGAGCTCGGGCTCGCCGGGGTCATGGCCATGCTGCTGCTCTACGGCCTGATCATCGAGCGGGGCGTGCGCACCGCCCTCGCCGCCCGCGACCCCTTCGGCAAGCTCTTCGCGATCGGCCTCTCCGGCGCCTTCGCCCTCCAGGTCTTCGTGGTCGCCGGCGGAGTCATGGGGCTCATCCCCCTGACCGGCATGACCATGCCCTTCCTCGCGTCCGGCGGCTCGTCCGTCCTCGCGAACTGGATCCTCATCGCCATCCTCATCCGGATCAGCGACACCGCACGCCGCCCTGCCCCGGCCCCGGCACCGTCCCCCGACTCCGAGATGACCCAGGTGGTCCGCCCGTCATGAACAAGCCCCTGCGCCGCATCTCGATCTTCTGCGGGCTGCTCGTCCTGGCACTGCTCGTGCGGACCAACTGGATCCAGTACGTCCAGGCCGAGGATCTGAGCACCCGCAAGGAGAACCGCCGGGTCCAGATCGCCCAGTACGCCACCGAGCGCGGCAACATCATCGTCGAGGGCAAGCCGATCACCGGCTCGGCCGTCACCGACGGCAGCGACTACAAGTTCAAGCGGACCTACATGGACGGTCCGCTCTGGTCCCCCGTGACCGGCTACGCCTCGCAGGCCTTCGGTTCCACGCAGCTCGAGTCCCTCGAGGACGGCATCCTCACCGGCAACGACGACCGGCTCTTCTTCGACCGCACCATCGGCATGTTCACCGGCGAGAAGAAGCAGGGCGGCAACGTCGTCACGACGCTCAACGCCGCCGCGCAGCAGGCCGCCTTCAAGCAGCTCGGCACCAAGAAGGGCGCCGTCGCGGCGATCGACCCGCGCACCGGCGCGATCCTCGCCCTGGTCAGCACCCCCTCGTACGACCCCACGTCCTTCGCCGGCAACTCCAAGACCGACGAGAAGGCCTGGGTCGAGCTCAAGGACAGCGAGGACAAGAAGCTGGTCAACCGCGCCCTGCGCGAGACCTACCCGCCCGGCTCCACCTTCAAGGTGGTCACGGCCGCCGCGGCCCTGGAGCACGGCGTCGTCACGGACGTCAACGCGCCGACCGACACCGAGGACCCGTACATCCTCCCGGGCACCAGGACCGAGATGGTCAACCACGCCCCGAACTGCGGGAAGGCCACCCTCAACTACGCCATGCAGGTCTCCTGCAACTCCGTCTTCGCCAACATGGGCGACAAGGTGGGGCGGGACAACATGGTGAAGACCGCCGAGAAGTTCGGCTTCAACAACGACAAGATCGACACCCCGGTCCGCGCCTTCGCCAGCGTCTACGACAAGACCATGGGCAAGGACGGCAACGCGCTGAGCTCCATCGGTCAGTTCAACACCGCGGCCACCCCGCTGCAGATGGCCATGGTCACCGCCGCCATCGCCAACAACGGCAAGCTGATGAAGCCGTACATGGTCAGCCAGCTGGAATCGCCCGGCCTCGACATCGTCGAGAAGCACGAGCCGCAGGAAATGAGCCGTCCCCTCTCCGCCGAGAACGCGAAGAAGGTCCGGGACATGATGGTCAACGTCGTCGAGAACGGCACCGGCAGGACCGCCCGGATCAAGAACACCGTCGTCGGCGGCAAGACCGGCACCGCCCAGCACGGCGAGGGCAACAAGAAGCGCCCGTACGCCTGGTTCATCTCCTACGTGGAGAACCCGGACGGCAGCTCGCCGGTCGCCGTCGCCGTCGTCATCGAGGACAGCGGCGCGGACCGCGAGGACATCAGCGGTGCCGGTCTCGCCGCCCCCGTGGCCAAGGCCGTCATGGAAGCCGTACTCAAGAGCAACAAGGGGTGACGGGCGGGGCCGAAGGCCACGCGAGAGCCGCAAGGGGCACCGCAGAGGTGATCCGGGTCACTGTTCCCGCCTGGATCCGAGCGTACGGTACCGGTCCGGTATCAGCCTGTGGTCACGAACCGATCACCGACGATCGGCCGGTAGCCTTTGCGCGAACAGCACACCGCCGGACCACACACCGGTGCGGTCGGGACTGACGGAGAGGGCTGCAACGTTATGGAAGAGCCGCGTCGCCTCGGCGGCCGGTACGAGCTGAGCCACGTGCTCGGCCGCGGTGGCATGGCCGAGGTCTACCTCGCCCACGACACCCGGCTCGGCCGTACCGTCGCCGTCAAGACCCTGCGTGCCGACCTCGCCCGCGACCCGTCCTTCCAGGCCAGGTTCCGCCGCGAGGCCCAGTCGGCCGCATCGCTCAACCACCCGGCGATCGTCGCCGTGTACGACACCGGCGAGGACTACGTCGACAACATCTCCATCCCGTACATCGTGATGGAGTACGTCGACGGCTCGACCCTGCGCGAGCTCCTGCACTCCGGCCGCAAGCTGCTGCCCGAGCGCACCCTGGAGATGTGCATCGGCATCCTCCAGGCGCTGGAGTACTCGCACCGCGCCGGCATCGTGCACCGCGACATCAAGCCCGCCAACGTCATGCTGACCCGCTCCGGCCAGGTCAAGGTCATGGACTTCGGCATCGCCCGCGCCATGGGCGACTCCGGCATGACCATGACGCAGACCGCCGCAGTCATCGGCACCGCCCAGTACCTCTCCCCCGAGCAGGCCAGGGGCGAGCAGGTCGACGCGCGCTCCGACCTCTACTCGGCCGGCTGCCTGCTGTACGAGCTCCTCGCCGTCCGGCCGCCGTTCATCGGCGACTCCCCGGTCGCCGTCGCCTACCAGCACGTACGGGAAGAGCCCCAGCCCCCGTCGAACTTCGACTCCGAGATCACGCCCGAGATGGACGCGATCGTGTTGAAGGCGCTGGTCAAGGACGCCGACTACCGCTACCAGTCCGCCGACGAGATGCGCGCCGACATCGAGGCCTGCCTCGACGGGCAGCCCGTCGCCGCCACCGCCTCCATGGGCGCCGCCGGCTACGGCTACCCCGACCAGGGGCACGGCTACGGACACCAGGGCTACGACCAGCCCACCACCGCCCTGCGCACCGCCGACCCGAACCAGACCTCCATGCTCCCGCCGATGCCCCCGGGCGACGGCGGATACGGGACCAACGGATACGCGGACCAGGGCGGCTACGACCAGGGCGGCCGCGGCCGCCGTCCGCAGAAGAAGAGCAAGGCCTCGACGATCCTGCTGGTCACCGCCGGCATCCTCGTCCTGGTCGGGGCGATCCTGATCGGGCGCTCCATCTTCAGCACCACCGCCGACAACCGGCCCGAGGTCCCCAAGCTCATCGGCGAGACCCTCGATGCGGCCAAGGCCAACGCGGACAACGTCGGTCTCGTCGTCCAGCAGGACGGGGAGATGCCCTGCGAGACCGCCCCCAAGGGCAGCGTCTGCGAGCAGTCCCCGGCCGAGGGCCTCAAGGTCGACAAGAACTCCGTCATCAAGGTGAAGATCTCCACCGGCGCGCCCAAGGTCGCCGTACCGGACGTCCTCCGCCTGCCGTTCGACACCGCGGAGAAGACCCTCAAGGACAAGGGCTTCCAGGTCACGAAGACGCTGGAGGAGTCCGAGGCGTCGCCCGGCACCGTCCTGGGACAGGACCCGAAGAGCGGCGGCCAGGTCGAGGCGGGCAGCACCATCGCGCTGACGGTGGCCAAGGAAATCTCCAAGGTGACCGTCCCGGACCTGACCGGCAAGAGCCAGGGCGACGCGTCGAAGGCCCTGCAGGCCCTCAAGCTGAAGCTCGGCAGCGTCACGGAGGTCGACGCGCCCCCGGGCACGGCCCCCCGTACGGTCGTCGGCCAGGACCCCGGCATCAACAGCCAGGTCGACGTCGGCTCGACGGTCAACATCTCGGTCGCCAAGCCGGTCGAGCAGCTCCAGGTCCCGAACCTGGTCGGCAGGACCGTCAACCAGGCCAGGGATCTGCTGGCCGCCAAGGGCCTGGTCTTCGGATCCGTCCTGTCGGGCTCCTCGGACGGCAAGGCGAGGATCCTGAGCACGGACCCCGCTGTCGGCAGCCCGGCGACCGTCGGCATGGTGATCAACGTGAACACGGTGCCCGAGAACCAGCAGAACGGCGGCAACGACGGCAACGACGGCAACGACGGCGACGGCGGCTTCTTCGGAGGCCTGGGCGGCTGACCGCGCAGCAACGAGCACCAACGGGCACCAACGGGTCGGGCCCCTCTCCACGAGAGGGGCCCGACCCATTTTTCGTACGTGTCTTCATATGTACGAAATCCGTTAGCCCGGACGGGGACGGGCAGCAGAGCCCGCCCGGGAAGGGACAGGTCGTGATCAACGAATCGGTGCTGCTGGAGTCCAGGACTTTGCGCACGAGCGTCCTGGAGCGGACGGAAGCCCTGGACAAGGTGAAGGCGCTGTCCCTCCTGCCGGACGGGCTGCATGTGACGACTGCGATGGTGGCAACGTTCTACGAGGTCGCGGAGACAGCGATCCGCCAACTCGTTCAGCGTCATCGGGATGAGCTCGCGGGCAACGGGATGGCCGTGCTCCGAGGTTCCGAACTGCGGGATTTTGAGAGTGACAACTTGTCACTCTCAAAACGACGCAGCCTCACGATCTACAGCCGACGGACCGTCCTCAACGTCGGAATGCTCCTCAGGGACAGCGAAGTCGCACGTCAGGTCCGTACGCACCTCCTCGACTCGGAGTACGAGGTCCGCACGCGTCCTGTGGACAACTCCATCCACAGGCTGCGCCGAGACGAGTTCGACGAGCGGATCGACAGTCGCATCACCGACGTACTCGGCAAGACCGTCGTGCCGATGCTGAACGTCCTCATCGAGACCTCCGGCGAACAGCGCCACGAGCTGATCTCCCTCCGGGAGGACGTCCAGCAGATCCAGCAGCGGCTCGTCGAGCACGACCTCCAGCTCAGCCGCCTCCAGCGGGGCCAGGACGTGAAGGCCCTCACCGGAGTCATCGGCACGATCGACGCCATGACCTGGAAGGAGTTCGAACAGCACGTCGCCGGCCTGCTGCGCCGCGACGGGTGCACCGACGTCGAGCTGTACGGCCGGCACGGCGGCGACCGCGGGGTCGACATCACCGCCCGCACCGCCGACGGGCGGGTGGTCGCCGTCCAGTGCAAGAACTTCGCCCCGTTCCGCCACGTCCTCAGCGGTGAGATGCAGAAGTTCCTCGGCGCTTCCAAGGTCCTACGTCAGGCCGACGTGGCCCTCTACGTGGCCACCTGCGCCTTCACGCGCGAGTCCTTGGCCATCGCCGCTCTGGGAGGCGTAACAGCCGTCCACAGGGGCCTTCTGGAGGCCTGGAGTGCCGGTGTACGGCTCCAGGTACTGCGCTGATTTTGAAAGCGACAGCCTGTCGCTTTCAAACGAGAGTTATCCACACCGTCAGCGCAGCTCCGCCGGAAGGCTCCGCTTCGCGTCGACCTTCTCCGTGCGGACCAGCTCGCCCCACACGATGTAGCGGTACTTCGAGGTGTACACGGGCGTGCAGGTCGTCAGGGTGATGTAGCGGCCCGGCGCCGTGCGGCCCGACTCCTTGGGGACCGGGCTGATCGAGTCCACGTTGTACTTCGAGGTCTGGCTCAGTTCCGCGAAGACCTTGTACACGTACCAGGTGTCGCGGGTCTCGAAGACGAGCGCGTCGCCGTTCTTCAGCTTGTCGATGTTGTGGAACTTGGCCCCGTGCCCGTCGCGGTGGGCCGCCAGCGCGAAATTGCCCGCCGGGTCCCACGGCAGCGCCGACTTGACCGGCTCCGTGTAGTAGCCGGCGACACCGTCGTTCAGGACCTCCGAGGCGGTGCCCCGCTTGACCAGCACCTCGCCGTTCTTCATCGCCGGCACGTGCAGGAAGCCGATCCCGCCCTGGGTGTCCAGCGCGCCCGGCGCCGCGGCCGCCTGCGAGGGCGCCGCCCGGTCCCACTGCGCGCGCACCGCGTCCCCGCGCGCGGAGGCGTCCCGGTCGGCCAGGACGTTCGTCCACCACAGCGAGTACGCCACGAACAGCCCGAGCACCAGGCCCACTGTGATCAGGACCTCGCCCAGCAGACTCAGGAACCCCGCGACGGCGCTGCGGTGCGGGGGCGGTGCGGCACGTGACACTGCGGATCCTCTACGGGCTGGTCAGCTCGGGCGGAGCACCCTGACTGCGGGGGCGTTCAGCTGTCATCCTGCCCCATACGATCAGCCGGTAGGTGCTGGTGAACTCCGGGGTACAGGTGGTCAGCGTGATGTACCGGCCCGGGGCAGTGAATCCCGATCCGGCCGGCACCGGCTTGATCACCGCCACGTTCGACGGCGGGGTCTGCGCGAGCTGCGCGCTCGTCTCGTACGTGTAGTACGCGTCCCGGGTCTCCACCACGATCTTGTCCCCCGGCACCAGCCGGTTGATGTAGCGGAACGGTTCCCCGTGCGTGTTCCGGTGGCCCGCCAGCGCGAAGTTGCCCTGGCGGTCGGCCGGCATCCCGGTCGCGAGCGGCGCCTCGGAGTAGTGGCCGACCATGCCCTTGTCGAGGACCTTCGCCTTGTTCGTCCCCTCCGCGACCGGCACCTTCACGTCCAGCTTCGGGATGTACAGGATCGCGAAGCCCTGGCCCGGCTCGAATGCCGCCGCGACCGGCGGGGCGGCCGCCCCGGCCGGATCGCGGTCCCAGTTCTCGAGCAGGGAGCCGGCCGCGTCATCGGCCGTCCGGCCCGCGAGGAAGTTGGTGTACCAGAGCTGGTAGCCGACGAAGAGCAGCATCACCAGGCCCAGCGTGATGAACAGTTCCCCGGCGAGCCTGCTGACGACCACCACCGGTCCGCCCGAGGCCGGCCGCCTGCGCCGCCGGCCCCTGCCCCCGCCCCGCGCGCGCGTGCGCTTCGCGGCCTCCTGCGCTGCCCTGCGTCGCGCTGCCCGGCCCTCGGTGGGCGCGGACGGCGCGAGCGCCGTCACGCGACGGCCTTGCCCACCACCGGGGCGAGCCCCACCGAGCGCTCCACCGCGCCCGCGTCACCGCAGCGCACCAGCCAGTTCGCGAGCATCCGGTGGCCCCACTCGGTCAGCACGGACTCGGGGTGGAACTGCACGCCCTCGACGTCGTGCTCGCGGTGACGCAGACCCATGATGATCCCGTCCTCGGTCCGCGCGGTGACCTCCAGCGTGTCCGGGAGGGTCGGCGGCTCGGCCGCGAGGGAGTGGTAGCGGGTCGCGGTGAAGGGCGAGGGAAGTCCCTCGAAGACGCCGAGGCCCTCGTGGACCACCGGTGAGGTCTTGCCGTGCAGCAGTTCCGGAGCCCGGCCGACGACGCCTCCGTAGGCCACGGCCATCGACTGCATGCCGAGGCAGACGCCGAAGACCGGTACGCCCGTGTCCGCGCAGTGGCGGACCATGTCCACGCAGATGCCGGCCTCTTCGGGCGTGCCCGGACCCGGGGACAGCAGGACGCCGTCGAAGCCGTCCTGGGCGTGGGCGAGCTCGACCTCGTCGTTGCGCAGCACCTCGCACTCGGCGCCGAGCTGATAGAGGTACTGGACCAGGTTGAAGACAAAGCTGTCGTAGTTGTCGACAACCAGAATGCGCGCGCTCACGGAGTCGCTCCCGATCCCTCGTCCACCGTCACATCGTTGAACGGAAGCAGCGGCTCGGCCCACGGGAAGACGTACTGGAACAGCACGAACACCACCGCGAGCACCAGCACGAGGGAGATCACCACGCGTACCCACGCGTTACCCGGCAAATGCCGCCAGATCCAGCCGTACATGCCGCCTGTGTCCTTTTCGTCCACGATCGTTCAACGCACCGCAGGGGCGGTACGTCCACAGCCTAAAGCCACCCGCCCGGCGCGGAGGGTCACCTTGCCAAACCCTCCGGTGAGCCCTGTGCGAGGGTCCGCATACCGGTCAGTTCGGCCCAGACCACGAGCCGGTGGCTGTGGCCCCATTCCGGGTCGCAGGTGGTCAGCGTCAGGTACTTGCCCGGCCCGGTGAAGGGCGAGCGGCTCGGCACCGGATCGACCACGCCGACCTCCGTGGGGAGGGTGCGCAGCGCTTCGGCGCGGACGGTGTACGTGTACCAGCCGGTGGCGTCCTTGAGGATCACCAGGTCGCCGGGGCGCAGCTTGGGGATGTCCTTGAAGGGGTCCCCGTACGTGCGCCGGTGGCCGGCCACCGCGAAGTTCCCGGTGGAGCCGAGCCGGGCCGTGCCGGCGTAGTGGCCCAGGCCCTTCTTCAGCAGCTCGGTGCCCGTGCCCTCCAGGACGGGCTTGTTCCAGCGCGGGCCGAAGCGCGGGACGTACATCTCGGCGAAGGCCCGGCCCGGCGGGTACGCGGCGCTCTCCGGTGCGGCCGGGGCCGCCGACGGTGGTCCCGAGGGAGCGGGGGCGGGCTGCGGGGCGGCCGCGGGCGCCGCGGACCAGCGGTCGCGCATGCGGGCCATCTCCCCGTCCATGGCCTGGTCGGCCTTGACCCCGGTCCACAGCAGGACGTAGACCACGAAGAGCACGATGAGCGAGCCCGCGGTCAGGCACACCTCGCTGAACGTCCGTACCAGCAGGCGCGGCACGTCGACGTCACGGTCACGGGGTGGCGGACTCCAGCGGCTTCGCATAGTGGAGGTCCACTGTGCCGGAGTAGCCCGGCAGTGTCAGCGCCTTGTGCTCGTCCACTTTCCAGCCGAGCCCGTACGCGTTCACGTACAGCTGGTAGTTCTGCAGCGCCGGGGAGGCCGCGAGGGCCTTCTTCAGCGCGCCGGGGTCGCCGACCGCCGACACCTTGTACGGGGGCGAGTACACCCGGCCCTGGAGGATCAGGGTGTTGCCCACGCAGCGCACGGCGCTGGTGGAGATCAGGCGCTGGTCCATGACCTGGATGCCCTCGGCGCCGCCCTGCCAGAGGGCGTTGACCACGGCCTGGAGGTCCTGCTGGTGGATCACCAGGTCGTTGGGCTGCGGCTCGGGCACGTTGGGGATGCGGGCCGTGGCGTTCGGGGGCGCGTCGTTCAGGGTGACCGTGACGGCCTTGCCGGCGATCTCCTCGGTGCCGGAGGCGGCGCGCAGGGCGGCCAGCCTGGCGTCCTCGGCCTTGGTGCTCCCGTCGTCGCGCTCGGCGAGGGCGTCGACCTGGTCGCGTGCGGTGGCGGTGCTCTTCTCCAGCTCCAGATTGCTCTGGCTGCGCTCCTGGATCAGGTCGGACAGCTTGAGGAGCGAGGCGTCCGTCCGGATGTTCGTACCCTTGGAGGTGTTGAAGCTGGTGACGAAGATCAAGCCGGCCAGGGCGAAAACGGCGGCCGTGAGCAGCCGGACCGGTCTGGCACGGCGACGGGGACCCGCGGAGGAGTCGTCGGAATTGCTCAACGTACCCTTCTCCTTCAACGCCACAGGTCCACTACGCTAACGGACGCCCGGGGCAGGCAAGGTCCCCAGCCCATCGACAGGAGAGCCCCTCGTGCCGAAGTCACGTATCCGCAAGAAGGACGACTACACGCCGCCCCCCTCGCGGACGCCGCAGTCGATCAAGCTGACGAACCGCAACTGGGTCGCCCCGGTCATGCTGGCGTTCTTCTTGGTCGGCCTCGCATGGATCGTCGTTTTCTATCTGTCCGAGACCCAGCTTCCGATCGAAGCTCTCGGAAATTGGAACATTGTGGTCGGATTCGGCTTCATTGCGGCAGGATTCGGCGTCTCTACGCAGTGGAAGTAGCCCGGCTCCGCAAGCTCTCCCCATGAGTTATCCACAGCGTCATCCACACCTGAGGAAAAGACAGAAGATCTGTGGATAACTCTGTGGAGAGTTGACGCCGGTGTGATCAGTTGAGTACGGAAAGTTCAGCCGTGCGGATCACGATCAGGGCTGTGGCCAGCAGGAACACCGCCACACAGGTGCCCCACTGGACGAATTTGCGATTCCGCGCGCCCATGTCCTTGGCGGGCCACAGGAAGCCCGAGGCGACCAGCACACCGGTGACGAGGCCACCGATATGGGCCTGCCAGGACACGTTCAGCCCCGGCACGAAGGTCAGTACGAGCATGAACACCGCCATGGTGATCAGCGGGCGCATTTCGTACTGCATCCGGCGGAACAGCACCACCGTGGCACCGAGCAGGCCGAAGACGGCGCCCGAGGCGCCGAGGGTCGCGACGTTCGGCTCGGTCAGCAGGTAGACCACGGCGCTGCCGCCCAGGGCCGACAGCAGGTACACGGCGAGGTAGCGGGCCCGGCCGAGGGCCTGCTCCAGCGGCCCGCCGATGAACCACAGGGCGAGCATGTTGCCGAAGACGTGCCACAGCGCGGTGTGCAGGAACGTCGAGGTCAGCAGTCGGTAGTACTCGCCGGTGGAGACGCCTTCGAGCGGCCAGCCCACCTGCTCCCGGTACCGGCCCAGCAGCTCCGCCTGGATCACCAGCCCTGGAAAGATCTGGGCCGCGAGGAACACGGCCGCGTTGATCCCGATCAGGATCTTGGTGACCAGGTGCGGATCCGCGGCCACCACCCCGCCCGCGATCGTCCGCGGAGCGTTGGCCGCGGGCCCGTGGCCCGTTCCCGAGCCCCCGCGGACGCACTCGGGGCACTGGAAGCCGACCGAGGCGCTGATCATGCACTCGGGGCAGATCGGCCGCTCACAGCGCGTACAGCTGATCCCGGTCTCACGGTCCGGGTGCCGGTAGCAGCCCGGAAGACGGTCGGTGTCCATCGGTCCCCTCGGTCGGCGGCGAGGCGGCGGATCCGCCGCGCCCGTCCGGTACGTATCGAGGACGGACGGGCGGGGCCGAAAGGTTCCCCTGCGCTCAGCGCTTCTCGATGACGACGGAATGGATGATCACGTCGTCGAGGGGCCGCTCGGTGCGCGGATTGGTGGGACCTGCGGCGATGGTGTCGACGATCTTCCGGCTGGCCTTGTCGCTGATCTCGCCGAAGATGGTGTGCTTGCGCGTCAGCCAGGCGGTGGGGGCGACGGTGATGAAGAACTGCGAGCCGTTGGTGCCCGGGCCGGCGTTCGCCATCGCGAGCAGGTAGGGCTTGGTGAAGGCCAGGTCGGGGTGGAACTCGTCGGCGAACTGGTAGCCGGGGCCGCCGGTGCCGTTGCCCAGCGGGTCGCCGCCCTGGATCATGAACCCGCTGATGACGCGGTGGAAGACGGTCCCGTCGTAGAGCGGGTCCGTGGTCTTCTGACCGTCGGTGGGACGCGTCCACTCGCGCTCGCCGGTGGCGAGTTCCACGAAGTTGCGCACGGTCTTCGGAGCGAAGTTCGGCAGAAGCTCGATCTCGATGTCGCCGTGGTTGGTCTTCAGGGTGGCGTAGAGCTTCTCGGCCACGGATCTGCCTTCCTCTCGTCATCACTGTCGGTTTCAGATCCTCGCACGGAGAGCTGCACCGGACGGAAATCGTCCACCCGTATGCCCTGTCACGCATGCCGGGCGGCGTTATGGGAGGCATGATCCGACAAAGGGTGGAAAGGTGAACTGTGTCCGCCACCGAGGAGGAGGATCCTGTGACCCGCAAGGAAAGCGTGCGCCTGGCAGCATCAAGTGCCAGGGATACGGCGCGGCACGCAGCGGAAGTGGTGGCGCCGTACGCGGAATCCGCCAAGGACGCTGCGGTGCATTACGCCCACGAAGCCAATGAACGGCTCGCACCGAAGGTGTCGCACGCGGCCGGCGAGGCTGCCAAACAAGCCCGCCAGACGTACGACTGCCACGTACAGCCCATGATCAAATCAGCACGCTCCCACGTGCCGCCGAATGTGGACCGGGCCGCGTCCAAGGCCGTGAAGCAGACCCGCCTGGCCGCCCGGCACGCGGCGGAGTACACGCAGCCGCGTCTGGAGAGCGCCCTCGCGGCGGCCCAGCCGGTGGCCGAGGAGGCCGCTTCCCGGTCGACGGCGGCGCTGGCGGCGCTGCGCGGCCAGGTATCGGCCAAGGAGGTCCACAAGCTCGTACGGCGCCACGAGCGGCGTGCGCGCTGCGGCCGCCTGTTCAAGGGCGTGGCGGTGGTCGGCGTCCTGGCCGGCGGAGCCTATGCCGCGTGGCGCTGGTGGGACCGGCAGTCGAACCCGGACTGGCTCGTCGAGCCGCCGGCCGCCACCGAGCTGTCGGCGCGGGAGCAGGAGGCGCCCGCCTCCTTCGACGACGAGCTGGCGGCGAAGGAGCGCGACGCCGGGACGTCGGATTTCGTGTCCGGCCTGGAAGAGGAGGCCGAGGCCGCGCAGGAGCGGATCGACGCGGAGGACGCGAAGCGCAAGCACCGCTGAGGAACACGCGATGAGAGTGGGGCCCGGATCCTGGAAAGGATCCGGGCCCCACTCTCGTGCTTCGTGCTTTCGTGCTTCGTGCTTTCGTGCTTCGTTCCGCTAGCTGGGGAGGTTGAGCTTCATCCCCGGGTGGATCATGTCGGGGTTCGAGCCGATGACGCCCTTGTTCATCGCGTAGAGCTCGCGCCAGCGGCCCTCGTTGCCGAGTTCGCGGCGGGCGATCGCGGAGAGCGAGTCGCCCGAGCGGACGGTGTACGTGCGCTGCGCCCTGGGCGCGGGCTTCGGCATCGGGGCCGCGGGCACCGCCTTGTGCGCGGCGGAGGCCGGCGTGGGCGTGTGCGGGGCGGGCCGCGCGACGGGGGGTGCCGGTGCGGCCTTGGGCGGCATCGGTGCGGCCTTGGGCGGCGCCGCCGCCGCCATGCGCTCGGCGGCCGCCTTGGTCGCCGCTGCCGAGTCGGTGTACTTGGTCCCGGTGTCGGCGGGCATCGCCGGCGGGGTTGCCGGAGCGGCTGCGGCCTGCTGCTGCACCTGCTCAGCCGCCTTCTCCGCGGCCTTCTCGGCTTGTTCCTTCTTCTTGTCGGACCTCATGAAGTCGAACAGTCCCATGTGCGTACGCCTCCGGCATGGTGGTGCCCCCCTTGGCTGAGTGCCTTGTCCCCACTCTCTGTCAGAAGGCGCCGGACGGCCCTGTGACAGGGCCATCCGGGGGATACGGGTGGACACCAGTGAGCGCCCCGGTGGACACCAGTGGACACCGGGGCGCTGCTACTGGCGGGCCCTGCGAGCCGGCCTCGGGCTCTCCGACGGGGTTGCCAGATCGCCCTTCACCAGCAGGTTCAGCACGCGCAGCACGGCCTCGCGGTCCGCGTCCGGGAGGGAGGCCAGGGCGTCCGCGTGGACCTGGTCGACGATGCGGCTGCTCTCCTGCGCCAGGGCCGCGCCCTGCTCGGTGACGACGATGACGCGGGCCCGGCGGTCGGTGCTGGACTGCCGCCGCTCGGCCAGGCCGGCCTTCTCCAGGGCGTCGACGGTGACGACCATCGTCGTCTTGTCCATCCCACCGATCTCGGCGAGCTGGATCTGCGTCCGTTCCTCCCCCAGGGCGTGCACGAGCACGCAGTGCATCCGTGCCGTGAGCCCGATCCGGTCGAGCGCCGCCGCCATCCGGGTGCGCAGGACGTGGCTGGTGTGGTCCAGGAGGAAGGAGAGGTCCGGCTCGTTCTGTGCGGGCGCCATGGCTGTCATGTCCGCCAGTCTAGCAATTCAGTCCCCAACAGATCGTCTGCAACAGAACTATCTGATACGGTCTTACCAAGTCAGCCCACCGCTCACCGCTCACCGACTGGGGACACAGATGCCTGCCACTTCCGCTCCCGCCGCCCCTCCCATCGCCTCTCCCATCGCTTCCGCCGCCTCCTCCCCGGCCGCACCGCGCGGGCTGCGCTCCCGGTGGACCGCCCTCGGGGTGCTGTCCACCGGCGTCCTGATGACCGTCCTCGACGGCAGCATCGTCACCGTCGCGATGCCGGCCATCCAGAACGACCTCGGCTTCACCCCCGCGGGACTCAGCTGGGTCGTCAACGCCTACCTGATCGCCTTCGGCAGCCTGCTGCTCCTCGCCGGCCGGCTCGGCGACCTCATCGGCCGCAAGCGGATGTTCCTGGCCGGGACCGGCGTCTTCACCGGAGCCTCCCTGCTCGCCGGGTTCGCCGGCTCCCCCGAGGTACTGATCGCCGCCCGGTTCCTGCAGGGCCTCGGCAGCGCCATGGCCGCGGCCGTCAGCCTGGGCATCCTGATCACGCTGTTCACCGAACCCCGCGAGCGGGCCAAGGCCATCGCCGTCTTCTCGTTCACCGGCGCGGCCGGAGCCTCCCTGGGCCAGGTGCTCGGCGGCGTCCTGACCGATGCCCTCGACTGGCACTGGATCTTCTTCATCAACCTGCCCATAGGACTCGCCGCCCTCGCGCTCGCCCTGCCCGCGCTCCCCGCCGACCGCGCTGATGCCGGGCCGGGTCTGCGCGCCGGGGCCGACGTCATCGGCGCCCTCCTGGTCACCGCCGGCCCGATGCTCGGCATCTTCACCGTCGTCGAGGCGGAGCGCTACGGCTGGATCTCCGCGCACACCCTCGGCCTCGGCACGCTCTCGGTCGCCCTGCTCGCCGGCTTCACCGCACGCCAGGCCAAGGCCCGCACCCCGCTGGTACCGCTGCGGATCTTCCGTTCGCGGACCGTGGTCGGCGCGAACCTGGTCCAGATGCTGATGGTGGCCGCGCTGTTCTCCTTCCAGGTCCTGGTCGCCCTGTACCTCCAGAACGTGCTCGGCTACGGAGCCGCCGAGACCGGCCTGGCGATGCTCCCGGCGGCCGTGGTCATCGGCGGGGTCTCCCTCTTCGCCTCGGCCCCGCTGAACGCCCGCTTCGGCGAACGGGGCGTCCTCCTGGCCGGACTGTCCCTGCTCGTCGCCGCCCTCGGCCTGCTGACCCGGCTCCCGGTCCACGCCGACTACGTCACCGACCTGCTCCCCGTGATGCTGCTCGCCGCCGGCTTCGGCCTGGCCCTGCCCGCCCTCACCGCACTCGGCATGTCCGGCGCCGACGAGCGGGACGCGGGCCTCGCCTCCGGCCTGTTCAACACCACCCAGCAGATCGGCATGGCCCTCGGCGTCGCCGTCCTCTCCACCCTGGCGGCCGCCCGCACCGACTCCCTGCTCTCCACCGGCCGCGAGCGCGCCGCCGCCCTGACCTCCGGCTACCACCTGGCCTTCGGCATCGGGACCGGCCTGATGGTCACGGCGCTCGTGGTGGCCGCGACGCTGCTGCGGACCGGCCGGCGCCGGTGACGCCCGCCCCGATGTTTCACGTGAAACATCGGGGCAGGGCGCGGTCAGGGCCCTACTTCACGAAGAGGCCGTTGAGCGTGCCGTAGTCGACCGCCCCGTCGAGCGCCCCGTACGTCCCCTGCTCCAGCACCTCCACCGCCGCGGCGCGGGCCGCCGTATACGCCGCCTGGGCCACGCCGGTCCCGACACTGACCCGGCGCACCCCGGCCTTCGCCAGCTCGGCGACGGACGGACCGCCCGGCCCGGCCATGGCGTTGACCGGCAGCGGACCCCGCGCGATCTCGCTCAGGGCGTCCAGGTCCAGCAGCCCCGGCACGAAGATCCCGTCGGCCCCGGCGGCGGCGTACGCCTCCACCCGTGCCAGTACGTCGGCGAGACGGCCGGACTCCTCACCGATCCCGAACAGGAAGACGTCGGTACGGGCGTTGATCACCAGCTCCGGCAGCCCGGCCGCGACGGCCGCCGCACGGGCGGCGCTGATCCGTTCGGCCTGCTCCGAGGCGGTGTGGATCGTACCGTCGGCCGCCTTCGAGTCCTCCAGGTTGATCCCGACGGCGCCCACCGCCACCACCTCGCGCACGGTGGCCGCGACGTCCTCGTAGCCGCCCTCGATGTCCACGGTTACCGGGACGTCCACGGCCGCCACGATCCGCGCGGCCGCCGCCAGCATCTCCGGCCCCGTCGCGTGCTGCCCGTCCCCGCGCCCGATCGACCAGGCCACGCCCCCACTGGTGGTGGCGATGGCCGCCGCCCCGGCCGACTCGATCACGGCCGCGCTGCCCGCGTCCCAGGCATTGGGCAGGACGAGTACGCCCTCACCCAACGCCCGGAGCCGCAGGGCCTTCTCGGTGGTCTTCGCATCCACAGTCATCCGGGATCTCCTCAACATCGGCCTTGCTGAATGATCGTCATACCGCCCAACCGGGCAGAGATTAACGCGAAAGGCCCCCTGCCCGGCGTGTGCTCCGGGCAGGGGGCCTCAGCTCACGGCTGTCGAGAGCCGGTTACAGCGCGCGCCAGTCCAGGGTCGTACGGGCCAGTCGCGCCACGTCGTCCAGCAGGGCCAGCCGGGCCGCACGGACCGCCGGGTCGGGGTCCATCACCAGGACGTCGTCGAAGAAGGCGTTGATCGCGACGACCAGCGGGGCGGAGACCTCGATCAGCGCGGCGAGGTCGTCCTCGCGGCCGGTCAGGGACGCGCGGACGGCCTGCGCGCTCTCGGCGAGGCGCAGCTCGGCGGGAGCGGTCAGCGGGGAACGGTCCACCGCGTCCGCGCCGCCTTCCGCAGCGTCTGCGGGGAGGATGCGCACCACGCGCTGGAGTGCGGCGGTGAGCCCGTCGAACGCCTCGGTGCCGACGTGACGCTCCAGCGTGGCCAGGGTGCGGTCGCCGTGGGCGGGGCGATCGGCCCACACCAGGACGGCCTGGACCAGGCGGTGCTCGTGTCCGGCGTCGGTGAGCTGCTGCTCGTAGCGACGGGTGATCAGCTCGGCGGCCTCCGTGAGCCGCTCGGCGGGCACCTCGACGCCCTGGGCGGCAAAGCGTTCGGCCGCCGCGCGAAGCGCCTCGTTCACGCGGACGCCGGCCAGCGCGGGAGTGCTCCGCAGCACGTTGAGCAGACCGATGGCGGCCCTGCGCACACCGAACGGATCGGAGCTTCCGGTCGGCGCGGCGCCGATCACGAACATGCCCGTCACCAGGTCGAACCGGTCGGCGAGCGACAGTATGGCGCCCGCGTCACCGGCGGGCAGCGCGCCGCCGGCGGAACGCGGCAGCTCCATCTCGGCCAGGGCTCGCGCGACCTCCGCGGACTCCCCGGCGTGGCGTGCGTACTCCTCGGCCATCACTCCGGCCAGGCCGGAGAACTCGACGACCATCTGGGAAGCCAGGTCGAACTTCGCCAGCGCACCGGCGCGGCGCACCGTGGCGAGCGCGTCCTCGTCGAGCCCCGCCTTCGCGGCCAGGCCGAGGGCGAGGGCGGCGATGCGGTCGGCGCGGTCGGCGACCGTGCCGAGCCGGTCCTCGAAGGTCAGCTTGTCCAGCCGGCCGCGGAGCTCCTGGGGGGAGACCTTCAGGTCGGCGCGGAAGAAGAAGGCGGCGTCCTCGTAACGGGCCCGCAGCACCGCCTCGTTGCCCGAACGCACCACGTCGTCGTCGCACGTGCCGTTGGCGAAGGTGATGAAGTGGGGCATGAGGCGCCCGCCCGCGTCCAGCACCGGCAGGTAGCGCTGGTGCTTGCGCATCACGGTGGTCAGGACGCTGGCGGGCAGGTCGAGGTAGCTCTCGTCGAAGGATCCCCGGACCGGGTGCGGGAACTCCACGATGTCGGTGATCTCGTCGATCAGTCCGGCTTCACCGGCCACGTCGATGGATCCGCCGACCTCTGCCGCCGACTCGTGGGCTCCGCGCACCACCACGTCGCGGCGGGCCTCGCGGTCCAGCAGGATGCCGTGCATCTTGAGGAGGTGCGCGTAGCCCTCGGCGGACGCCACCTGGACGACCGGGTCGGGGGCCGTGCGGTGGACCCGGGTGGTGTTGCCCGAGGCGAGCGCGGAGACGGCGACCGGCAGGGGCGTGCTGCCGAGCAGGGCGAGCAGCCAGCGGACGGGGCGGGAGAACGACAGGGTCGGGTCGTTCCACCGCATGTTGCGGCCGGCGCGCAGCCCGGACACGACCTCGGCCAGCAGTTCGCTGAGCACCTGGACCGCCGGTCGGCCCGGCTCTTCGCGGGTGAGCACCACGTACTCGACACCGCTGACGTCGAGGACCCGCAGGTCCGCCGGGTCGACGCCCTGGCTGCGGGCGAAGCCCAGCAGGGCGGGGGTGGGCGCGCCGTCCTTGTAGGCGGCGGCGGCCTTGGGGCCGCGCACGGTCTTGGCGGTGTCCGGCTCGCGCGGCTCCACGCCGTCGACCGTGATCACGATGCGGCGCGGCGTCGCCATCGCGGTGATCGGGCCGTGCCCCAGCCGGGTGGCGGCCAGCTTGGCCGTGACCGCCTCGCGCACCGCGTCGGTGGTGGTGCGGACATCGGCGTGCGGCAGCTCCTCCATGCCGATCTCGAACAGCAGCGTCTCGGTGCTGGACACCGTGGGCAGCGCGGCCCGCACGGCGGCGGCCGGCGCGGCCGCCACTCCGAGCGGGTACTCCAGTACCGCGCGGCGCTGCGCCCACAGCTTGGCCGACTCGTGGGTGAGCCCGCGCATCAGGGAGAAGGCCTTGGCCCGCTCCGTGGTGCTGAGCGCGCCGCGCGCGTCGAGCACGTTGAAGGTGTGGCTGCACTTGAGCACGTACGTATAGGCCGGGATGGGCAGCTCGAGGTCGATCATGCGCCGGGCCTCGGACGCGTACGCCTCGAAGAGCTTGTGGTTGGTGTCGACGTCGGCGTCGTCGAGGTAGTGGCGGCTCATCTCGTACTCGTTCTGGCCGAACACCTCGCCGTAGGTGATGCCCGGCGCGTAGAGGATGTCCTTGAAGTGGGACACGCCCTGGAGGTTCATCAGGATGCGCTCGAGGCCGTAGGTGATCTCCACCGACACCGGGGACAGGGTGACCCCGCCGACCTGCTGGAAGTAGGTGAACTGGGTGATCTCCATGCCGTCCAGCCAGACCTCCCAGCCCAGCCCCCAGGCACCGAGCGCGGGCGAGGCCCAGTTGTCCTCCACGAACCGCACGTCGTGCGCGCTCAGGTCGACGCCGAGCGCCTGGAGGCTGCCCAGGTACAGCTCCTGCGGATTGCCCGGGTCGGGCTTGAGGATCACCTGGAACTGGGTGTGGGTCTGGAGCCGGTTCGGGTTCTCGCCGTAGCGCGAGTCGTCAGGCCGCACGCTGGGCTCGACGTAGGCGACGCTCCAGGGCTCGGGCCCGATCACCCGCAGCGCCGTGGACGGGTTGGCCGTTCCGGCCCCCACCTCCGTGTTCAACGGCTGCGTGATCATGCAGCCGTTGTCGCTCCAGTACTTCTGCAGGGTGAGGATCGCGTCCTGCATCGTCAGCGCGGTGTGGCCGTTCTTCATGGTGATCGAATCGCCTGTTTCCCGAGTCGGTGCGGCAAGGTGGTTTCGTGCGCGGGCGCCGTCGCACGCCCGAACGCCCCTGAGGTGCTGTTCCTGGATCTCACTGTTCCTGGATCTGACTCCGGTCCCGGACGACCGGCAGGCCCGCTCTCCGCAGACCCGGTCCAAGTCTGCCTCCAGCATTCGTGCGACCTGCTCCGGGGGCAGTTCACCGACGTCGTCGGCCGACGGACCGGAACGGGAGTCAGACCACGTCCTCCCCCGGCCTTGCGTCGACCCCCGTGCCCCTCGGCGGCTCCACGATCCCGCGGACGGCGAGCAGGTAGCCCATCTCGACCCGGCTGCGGCTGCCCAGGACCTCAGAGGTCCTCTTCACGTGGTTGGCCACCGAGCGGAGGCTGATGCCGAGCTGGCTCGCGATGGCCTTGTCGGGCAACCCGGTGACGAGAAGGCGCAAGACGGAGAGGCGGATCCCCTCGGTCAGGATGTCCAGGGGGGAGCCGGGGTGCATGAGCATCGGTTCGGCTCGGGCCCACTCGTGCGAGAAGGACCTGACCAGGTACTGCACGATGCCGGGGTGGCGGACCACGAGGGCTTCGGTGCTCCGGCTGAGGACGCTGGGGATGAACGCGACCGTGCGGTCACACACGATCAGCCGCTCGAACAGCTCCTCCGACGTGCGGACCTCGGCTCCGGCAGCCGTGATCTGTTCCACGTAGGACAGCGTCGGGCCGTGAGTGCGGACCGAGTGCTGGTAGAGCGTGCGCTGGCGCACTCCCCGGGCGGCGAGCTTGAGGTCCCGGGGCAACGCCTCCGCCAGCAGTGCGGGGGCGCGTCCGCCGCCGGGCTGCATGGTCAGCAGCTCGCTGACACAGTTGCTGACGGCCTGTTCCAAGGCTGTACTGATGACATCGGCTCCGATGAGCCGCCGGACGAGGGCATCGCCTTCCTGGGCCTCCAGGTAAACGCCTTCCAGCCGGGACAGCGAGACCCGCATCGCCGCCAGCCGGTGCTGGTTGTCGAGGATCGTGCGCTCGATCGGCTGGGTGATGCCGAAGAGGGCCACGTCGGGCGGGACCGCCACGCACTGCCCGGTCTCCGGTGAGGGGCGGATCAGTCCCATCTCCACGATGCAGGACGGCATTTCACCCGACGCGCGACCACCTCGGAGCGCGTCTCGGTACGCGTTCACGCCACGGTCGCAGATGTCCGCGTGCCCGTTCAATGACCCTTCATCAGCACTTATACACATAACGTCCCCTTGCATTTTTCTGCACTGCATCTAGATCTTGCCGTTATTCATTGTCGACGGCGCGACCGGGGTGGAAGTCTCAAGGGGTGCCCAGGGAAGCCGCAACCTTTTCGGGGCATAGAGGAATTTCCTCATTCCCGAAGTCGTCTCACTGGTGGAAGAAGATAAGACGTTGACCGGCGCCATCTCTGCCCTGATTTTCGCCCTGCTCGGTTCCGCTTCCGGCCTCGTGGCCGCGGATGCAGCCCACTCGGCCCCGCACAAGGCCTCCCACAACGTCTCCCACAAGGCGATCGCCCCGTACAGCGACTCCGCCTGGGGTTAGGCAGCCCCGCACCTCCCTCCCACCCTCTTCCAGCCCTTCGAACCCCTCGGTTCGAACCCCCTCAGAAGGAACGCAATGACCCGCACAGCGGTCGTCACCGGTGCCAGCAGCGGAATCGGGAAGGCCACCGCGCAGCGGCTGGCCAAGGACGGCTACCACGTCGTCCTGGTCGCCCGTCGCGCCGAACGGCTGGCCGGGCTGGCCGAGGAGACCGGTGGCACGGCAGTGGCCTGCGACATCACCGACCCCGCGGCAGTGCGCACCGCCTTCGCGGCTCTGGACCACTGTGACCTGCTGGTCAACGTCGCAGGCGGGGCGCTGGGCGCCGAGCCGACGGCCGAGGCCACCGGAGAGTCCTGGCAGTGGATGTTCTCCGTGAACGTGCTGGGCACCCTCCACGTGACCCGGACCCTGCTGCCCTTGCTGCTCGCCTCGTCCGACGGCGGAACCATCGTCAACATCACCTCGACGGCGGCGTTCGTCAGCTATGAGGGTGGCGCCGGATACAGCGCCGCCAAGGCCGCCGAGCACGCGCTCACCGAGACCCTGCGCCTCGAACTGTGCGGCACCCCGGTCCGGGTCGTCGAGATCGCCCCCGGGATGGTCCAGACCGAGGAGTTCGCCCTCAACCGGTTCCACGGCGACGCGGAGAAGGCGGCCGCCGTCTACGCCGGTGTGGACCGGCCGCTGCGCGCCGAGGACGTCGCCGAGTGCGTGGCGCTCACCGTGGCCCTGCCGCAGCACGTGAACGTCGATCGCCTGGTGGTGCGCCCGGTGGCCCAGGCCGCCCAGCACAAGACGCACCGGGGATCCATTTTCCCCGCCTGACAATCCAGATTCCGGTCACATTAAGCCTGCGGCCACCTTCGCTCTGGCCGAAAATCATCGAAAGGGGGTGAGCTCTGTCATGTCCTTGTGGCGAACGATTAAGGAAAAGCTCTTCGGGCGCAAGCGCCGGAAGAAGAACGACGCCTCCATTTACCCGATGTTCTGAGTGCCGACCGTCTTTTCGGAGCCGCGGAACTCGCCGGGGACGACCGGCCGACATTATCTGTAAAGGAATCCAGAAGGTGCACGCCACCTCACCGATCGCTCGCGCCGTCTACACCCGGGCAGCCGACCCGGAGTGCCTGCTGCCGGGCGGCCCGCTCCTGGACGAACTCCGCACCGAACTGGCCCGGTTCGAGCCGGAGTGCGGGCTGCTCGAAAGCCTCGACGAGCTCCGTGCCCACGCTTCCCAGTGGGCCGCCCGGGAGACCACCCGCTTCACCGGCCTGCTGGACCGTGCCACCACCGCCGGCGACCGGCAGGCCCTGGTGCGGCGGGCGGCGCTGTCGAACGCTCCGCTCGCCCTGCTGTCCGGGGCCTGGCTCCAGTGGCTCAGCGCCCCCGGCAACTTCGAGAGCCTGCCGACCCTGCGCACGCTCAGCCTGTACGCCTCCGACGTGGGCGCGGGCCACCCGCACGCCTCGCGCGGCTCCGCCTACCTCGCCCTGCTGCGGCGGTTGCGGCTGGCGGAGTACGCCGTGCCCGCAGCCAGGCTCACCCAGGACCAGCGCATCGAGGAGGACGCCTTCTTCGTCCCGTCGGTGCTGCTGACCCTCGGGCGCCGTCCGGAGGACTTCCGGCCCGAGATCCTCGGCGCCGACCTCTGCCTGCGCGCAGTGGGACTGCTGCCCGCACTCGCCCTGGTCAAGCAGGCCCATCCGCACGACGCGGCCTGGGAATTGATCGACCCGAGCACCGCCAGGGAGCCCGGCGGTCCCACCGCGACCGAGCAGGCCCTCGCCGCCATCGACGCCCTGGGCGCCGTGGGCGAAGACGAGGCCGAGAGCGGGGCCGAGGCCGGGGCCGAGACCGGGGGAGACCGGGCCGGCCGCGTCGCCGACGGCTTCCGCTGGGCGCTGGGCGCGCTCCAGGCGTGGGGCGCACACCTCTACACCCGCCTTGAGGCCTCCCTCGATCCCGCCCACGGGATGGCCGAGCTGATGCGGCTGCGGGCCCGCGAGGGTGCCGTCTACCACCACGACTTCCCCATGGAGGGCAAGCCGCTCTCCCACTGGCTCACCGACTGCCTGACCGATGCCGGGCCGTTCCTGAGCGTCCTGGCCCGCAGCCGGATGGTCAAGCCCGGCCGTTCCGAGGCGAGTTCGCTCGTCGGCGGTCTGGTCGGGGAGCGGGGACCCATGTTCCGGGTGTTCTCACCCGAGGACCTGGAGGTCATCAGCCGCTGGATCGACTCGCTGCCACCGCGGGAGCACGCCGCCGAGGGCGCGGGCGACGACGACGCCGCCCGGACGAGCCGTTCCCTACCGGCCCTGCCCGCGCCCAACCTGCCGTCCCTTGCGTCCGAGCCCGAGGAGCAGGGCCGAGTCCCGGGAGACATCCGCGAGGCGTACTGGATGCTCCAGCAGCGCACCGCCACCCCGGCCCTGCACCACTGGGCGCAGCGGTACGTGCGGGGCTGGCTGGCCCGCTCCGGGCTCGGCATCGGGCGCAGCGGGATGCACCTGCCCGAGGCGTGGCCGGCCGAGGGGCTGCGGCCGTGGCTCGCCGCCGAGCACGACCGGCACGGGGCGGAGTTCGCGGAGGGGCACGAGGTCCCCGTACCGTCCCGTCAGGAACTGATCCACTCCACCGCACAGTTGGCTCCCCTGACCCTGATCGACGGGGCCTGGCTGCAGGGGTTCACCGATTACGAAGAGGCGTCCTCCGAGATCGGCTTCTCGCTCTTCGAGACGTACTGGGACGAGCTCGGCAACGGCGAGCCGCACCTGAACCACCCCCTCATCTACCGGCAGGTGCTGGCGGAGATGGACGTGGACGTGCCGCCCTCCGGGTCCAGGGAGTTCGCCCAGTGGTCCGGCTTCCAGGACTCCTCCTTCGAACTGCCCGTCTACTGGCTCGCCATCGGCCGGTTCCCGCGCACCTTCCTGCCCGAGGTCCTGGGCCTGAACCTGGCGATGGAGCTGTCCGGGGTGGGCGGCTCGTACCGCAGGGCCCGGATCGCCCTCAAGACGCACCGGTTCAGCACCCGCTTCGTGGACATCCACAACACCATCGACAACGTCTCCACCGGTCATTCCGCCTGGGCCGCAGACGCCGTGGACACCCTGATGTCCACCGTGCCGGCCACATTGGCGCCGGAGGTGTGGGCCCGCGTGCGCACGGGATTCCGGTCCCTCACGCCGCCCTCCGGATTCCGCGCCCGGCAGGCACAGCGGCGCGCCCAGAGCGCCTCCGCCCCCGACAGACGCTTCATGCGCTAAGGAGCTTTTCCGTATGACCGATCTGGTTCTGGGCCTCTCCGCCTACTACCACGACAGCGCCGCGGCCCTGGTCGCGGACGGGGTCCCCGTGGCGGCGGCACAAGAGGAACGATTCAGCCGCCGCCGTCACGACTCCGACTTCCCCGCCCGGGCGATCGCCTACTGCCTCGAAGAGGCCGGCGCGACCCTCGACGACGTCTCCGCCGTCGCGTACTACGAGGACCCGGCCCTGAAGTACCGGCGGGTGCTCTCCACCTTCACGGCGGCCGCCCCCCGCGCCTACTCCTCCTTCGCCCGGACGATGCCGGAGTGGCAGGAGTGGAAGCGCGACGCCACCGGCGAGGTGCGCCGACGCCTGGAGGATCTCGGGCTGGGCCGCGTACCGGAGATCCGGGCGCGGCAGCACCACGAGTCGCACGCGGCCTCGGCCTTCTTCCCCAGTCCGTACGAGTCGGCCGCCGTGCTGTGCATCGACGGGGTCGGCGAATGGGCCACCACCACCCTGTGGCACGGGCAGGGCAACCGGCTGGACTCCCTGGCCGAGATCCGCTTCCCGCACTCGCTCGGCCTGCTGTACTCGGCCTTCACCTACTTCTGCGGGTTCAAGGTGGACTCCGGCGAGTACAAGCTCATGGGGCTCGCACCCTACGGAGTGCCCCGCTACGAGCAGGTCATACGGGAACGGCTGATCGACATCAAGCCCGACGGCTCCTTCCGCCTCGACATGCGCTACTTCGAGTACCTGCGCGGCGAGGTCATGACCGGCCGGGGCTTCGAGAAGCTCTTCGGCGGTCCGCGCCGCGACGCCGAAGGCCCGCTGACCGAGAGGGAGTTCGACCTCGCCGCCTCGGTGCAGAAGGTCACCGAGGACGTGGTGATCAAGCTGGCCCGCACGGCCCGCGAGCGCACGAACGAGTCCCGGCTGTGCCTGGCCGGCGGTGTGGCGCTCAACTGCGTGGCCAACGGCAAGATCATCCAGGAGGGCATCTTCGACGAGGTGTGGATCCAGCCGGCCGCGGGTGACGCGGGAGGGGCCCTGGGTGCCGCACTGGCCGTGGCCCACGAATCCGGCGCGGAGCGAGCCCACTTGGGCGGCGGCCGGGACGGCATGAGCGGTTCGCTGCTCGGCCCGGGGTACGACGACGAGGAGATCGCGGCGTACCTGGAGCGCGAGGGGATCCCCCATCAGCGCCTCACCCCGGAGAAGCTGGCCGAGAGCGTCGCCGAGGTGCTGGGCGACGAGAAGATCGTCGGCTGGTTCCAGGGTCGCATGGAGTTCGGGCCCCGGGCGTTGGGAGCTCGGTCGATCCTCGGGGACCCGAGGTCACCGAAGATGCAGTCCGCGATGAACCTGAAGATCAAGTTCCGGGAGTCCTTCCGCCCCTTCGCGCCCTCCGTCCTGGACACCGACGTCAAGGACTACTTCGACCTGGAGCAGGAGAGCCCGTACATGCTGGTGGTCGCGCCCGTGGCGCAGGCCCTGCGCATCCCGGACGCCGACGCGCAGCTGGACGGAGCGTCCGGCCTGGACCTCCTGAAGGTGCCGCGCTCCACCATCCCGGCGGTCACCCACGTGGACTGCTCGGCCCGGGTCCAGACGGTGTCGGCCCACAACAACGAGCCCTACCACCGACTGCTGACGGCCTTCAAGGCGGCCACCGGCTGCGCGGTGCTGGTCAACACGTCCTTCAACGTGCGGGGCGAGCCGATCGTCAGCAGCCCGGCCGATGCCTACACCTGCTTCATGCGCACCAACATCGACTACCTGGCCATGGGGTCGTTCCTGCTGAGCAAGGCCGATCAGCCGCAGTGGCAGGAGGCCGGCGACTGGCGCGAGGACATCCCCCTCGACTGACCCGGCGGTCCTTCACCACAGCTCCCGACGCCGATCCGCGGCGTACCCCACGAGAGACGGATCCATGAAGAAACCGCTGCTCTTCCTTGCCTACTACCTGATCGTCACCCCGGTCGGTGCCGTTCAGCGCCTGCTGCGCGACCCGATGCAGCGCCGTATCCAACGGGACGCCGAGTCCTACTGGACGGTCGCTCCGGTCCGTAGGTGAGCGCGTCGACACCGACTACGACCCGAGCGGAAAGAGAACATGATTCATCCTCCTACCGAGGAGTCGGCATCGGACGCCCTCCGGATCACCCGCTTCCGACTCGATGACGGAACCCGGGACGTCCTGGGCAAAGAGATCGGGGCGCGGACGCATTCCTCCGTCCTCGACTCGGACGACAACCAGGCCATCCTGTCCTCCATAGGAGCGTACGTCCTCCGGCAGCACCTGCCGGGACAGATCCTGGACGCCCTGGAGTCCTTCCGGGTCAGCCGTGCACACGCGCTGACGCTGAGCAACCTCCCCCGACAGGACCTTCCCGCCACCCCGGTGAGCGGGTACGGGGACGAACCCGCCCTGTCCCTCGTCAACGCCGTCCACTTCGGGCTCATCCAGTTGCTCGGGATGACCCCGTACGCGGTGAACTACGAGAACCTGGGGCGGCTCATGCGCAACGTCGTCCCCAATCCGGCCGCTTCGGGAACGACCAGCTCCTGGGGCGCGGACTCCGAGTTCTTCTGGCACACGGACAACCCGCACCTGCCCTTCGGGGAGCCGGGCATGGACCCGCGGGGCTACGTCCCCCAGTACCTGACGTTCTACACGGCCCGCAACGAGGAACGCGTACCGACGGAGATAGCGGCCGCGGAAGAAATGGTGCGGCTGCTGGACCCGGCCGTGCTGCGCGCGCTGGAGGGGCGCGGTTTCGTGGTCGGTGCCCCGGACTCCAACGACTTCCCCGAGTCTCCCGAGCTACTGGACGAGGCCCCGCTGCTCGAGCGGGACGCCACCGGGCGCCACCGCGTGCGCTATGACGCGGGAACCACCCGCGGCATCTCCGCGGAGGCCGAGCAGCACCTCCGCTCCCTGCACCAGGCACTGGGGCAGGTACGCGGTTCGGCCATCACCCTGGATCCCGGCGACTTCCTCGTCTTCGACAACTACCGGGTGGTCCACCGGCGGCGCGCCTTCACCCCCGCCCTCGCCTCCACCGCCCGCTGGCTGCGCCGCTGCTACGCCAGCTGAGACGCAGCCGCCCCCCCTGGACACACAAGTCCGCGCCGCGGCTCGGACGTTAAGGAGTAACAAGAGATGTTCCGCATAGCCGTCGTCGGCGGTCGTCCGGCACCTGTGACGGGCGCGAAGGAACTGGGCATCGATGTGGTGCTCGTCCACGAGGAAGGCGCCTACGACCCGGCCGTCGGTGCGCACTGCGAGCGCATCGTGCACGCGCCGATCACCGATGGTCCCGCGATCCTGGCGGTCCTGAGGCCGCTGCACGAGGAGCGCCCCTTCGACCGGGTGATCACCACCACCGAGTTCGCCGCCGAGTCCACCGGCTACGTGGTCGACGCCCTGGGCCTGCCCGGGGTGACGGAGGCCACGGCCCGCGCGCTCAAGGACAAGGTGCTCACCCGCGAGCTCCTCGACAAGCACGGGCTGAGCCCGGTCCGCTACCGCTCGGTGCAGTCCGCCGAGGAGGCGGCCGCGTTCGCGGCCGAGGTGGGCGAGCCCATCGTGCTCAAGCCCACCGACGGTGTGGCCAGCCTGCACATCCACCCCGCCTCGACGCCCGAAGAGGCGGCCGCGGCCTGGGACCGGCTGGCCGAGGCCGGGATCACCACGGTCATCGCGGAGGAGTTCCTGGAGGGCCCCGTGGTCTCCGTGGACTCGTTCTCCTTCGAAGGCCGCCACGTGCCCATCGGCTACTCCGAGTACCGGATGAACGAGCGCTTCGTGGAGTGGGAGGTGTCCACCCCCAGCCGGGTCGCCGTCCCGCACCTCGCCGCGCTGCGCGAGCTCACGGTCGGACTGCTGGACGCCGTGGGCCTCACCGAGGGTCCCTCGCACAGCGAGTTCGTGCTGACCCCCAAGGGCCCGCGGGTGCTGGAGTCGCACGCCCGGCTGGCCGGCAGCGGTGCCCCCGAGCTGGTCCGCCGCGCGTTCGGCTGCGACCTCAACCGCTGGTTCCTCACGGTGCCCCTGGGCATCGACACCCTGCCGGAGACCTCCCCGGAGCCCATCGGGGGCGCCGCGGTGCGCTTCTTCACTCCGGAACCGGGGACCATCTCCGCCATCGAGCTGGACGAGGACCTCGACATCGAACTGCGGCGTCAGCCGGAGGGCGAGGTGCCGCAGGTGTTCCTGCCGCACCTGGACGAGTTCGCGGACAAGGAGGTCGCGGCCTTCATCGCGAAGAACCCCGGCGAGGAGGTTCCTCCGCTGCTCACGGTCATCGACTGCGTCTCGGGCTACGTGATCGCCTCCGGCACCGACGCCGACGACGCCGTGGCCAAGTGCGACGCGGTCAACGAGCGCATCCGCTTCCGCACCGCCTGACCGGCCTCACCAGCCCTCCGGTGGCCGGGTCCCCGGACCCCGGCCACCGGAGCCGTCCCCGCACCACTCGCCGTCGCCTGCTGAAGGCCCCAGACATCGGAAGCGTGATGACCGCTCCCCTTCCCCACATCCTCGTCATCCACCGCTGGCGTGACCACTACGCCCGGTACGAGGACTACATCGACCACCGTGCCCACCGCGTCACCTACGTGACGACCGGCCTGGGCCGCGCGTCGGTTCCCGTCTCCGCGGCCGGCACCGTCACGGTGCGGGCCACCGACGACCTGCGCGAGGTACGGCGGGCGGCGGACACCCTGACCGTCAGGTTCGGCACCCCGGACCTGGTCGTCGCGCTGAACGAGGGCGACCTGGAGACGGCGGCCCAGCTGCGCGCGCAGCTCGGCTGCCCGGGGCAGGACATGACGGGCCTGGCACGCTTCCGCGACAAGCTGATCATGACGGAGGCGGTCGCCGCGGCGGGGCTGCGCACCCCGGCCTTCGCCGACGCCCCGGACGCCGCGGCGGTCAAGGGGTTCGCCCAGGACCACGGCTGGCCTCTGGTGGTCAAGCCCCGGCGCGGCACCGCCAGCCGCGGAGTGCTCACGCTCCGGTCCCCGGACGACCTGGTGGTGCTGGACGCCCAGGAGCCGGAGGACAGGATCGTCCAGACGTTCTGCGGCGACGCCATCTACCACGTGGACGGCTTGTGGACCGGGACCGCGCTGGGTCCGTGGCGGGCCTCCCGGTACGTCAACACCTGCGCGGAATTCACCACGGGCGCGGCCCTCGGTTCCGTGGAGGAGGACGACCCGGCCCTGCTGGAGCCGATCGGCGCCTTCACCGCCGCCGCCGCCAAGGCCCTCGGCGGCCGCCACCCCTGGGTCTTCCACCTGGAGGTGTTCGTCGGCACCGAGGAGGACGGGTCGGTACGGGTGACCTTCCTGGAAGCGGGCTGGCGGGTCGGCGGGGCCGAGATCCCCTTCATCTGGCGCGAAGTGCACGGAGTCGACCTGATGGCGGCCGCGGCCGCCATCCAGCTGGGCAACGACCCGGTCCTGCCCGAACTTCCCGACGGGAGGTTCGGCGGCTGGCTCCTGGTGCCCTCGCCGGTCCCCGCGCCCTGCAGGATCGTCGCCGCCCGGATTCCGGATGCCGACGGGGCCTTCGCGTACGCGCAGGTCGTACCGCAGCCCGGACAGGTACTGCCGAAGGTGGGCGGCTACGAGCACGTGGGCGCCCGGTTCCGCTTCCGCGGCGGCAGCACGCGGGAAGTGCGCGAGGCGATCATCGCCACGGCCTCCCGCGTCTCCCTGGAATGCGTACCCGAGCCCGCGGAGGCACAGCCCCTCCAGGTGCCCTGCGGACTGGACCGCTGACCGCCTCACCGCGTCACCGCGTGGGATCCGGCCCCTCCCGTCCGCTCCCCCCTCCTTCCCTTCGTACGCACCCTTCGTACGCCCCCGAACAAGGACCTCTCCCCATGGCACTGCATCGTGACGAACTGACCCCCCAGTCCCAGGAGTACGGACGCTTCGACGACCGGGGCGAGGCTCGCTACCTGCCGTACCTCATGTACTTCCACCGGGCCGACTACCGCTCCGACGTCATCAACACCGACCGGGCCGGCTTCCGCATCTCCCACGGCCCGGACGGCGCGACGGCCTCCGCGGCCGGGAACATCCCCACGAGCGGTCCGGTGCGCATCATCTCCGGCAGCTCCACCGTCATGGGCATAGGCGCCACGAGCGACGCGCACACCCTGGCCTCGCGGCTGTGGACCGAGCACGCGCCGTCCGCGCCGTGGCTGAACTTCGGCGGCCGCTGCTACAACTCCACGCAGGAAATGCTCCTGTTCACGCTCCACCGGCACCTCCTCCCGGAGATCGACGAGGTCGTCGTCTTCTCCGGACTCAACGACCTGACCGTCGGCCGGCTCCCCGAGTGGCAGCAGGGCGACCACGGCGCCTTCTGGTTCTGCGGCGAGTACTTCGAGAAGATGGAGGAGCTGCGGGCGGAGAACCGCAAGGCGAACAAGCGCATGGGCTTCCGCTCCGCCCCGCGCCGCGCCACCATCTCCACCCACGACGACGTCCGCCGCGACGTCTCCCAGGTCATCGACGCCGCCGCCGAGCTGACCCTGCGCCACCTGGAGACCTGGCGGCTGCTGGCGCCCGAGGCGCGGCTCACGTACGTGCTCCAGCCGATGGCCCTGTGGATGCGCGAGCAGCACTCCCCCCAGGAGCAGCTGCTCTTCGACGAGATCGACCGCATCTCCAAGCTCGGTACCTGGGAGGCCCTCTACGGGGACATCTCCACCCCGGCCGTGGCCCGTGCCTTCGCGGAGAAGCTGAGCGTCGGCTGCGAGAAGCTCGGCATCCGCTTCTTCGACCTGAACCCCGTGGTGGCCGCCGCCGTCACGCAGCAGGACTGGGTCTACGTGGACCGGGCCCACTACACCGACCACGGCTACGACCTGGTCGCCCGGATCATGGCGGAAACCCTCGGTCTCTCCTGAACCGTCCGCGCGACCCTCCTTCATTTCGCACGAGTTCCGCACGAGACACGAGACACGAGAACTGAGGACACTGTGACCGGGAAATTCCGTGTGGCCTGGGTCGGCGGCCGACCCGCGCCCATCGCCGGAGCCAAGGAACTGGGCATCGACGTGGTGCTCGTCCACGAGGAGGGCATGTACGAGCCGTCCATCGCGCAGCACTGCGAGCTCATCGTGCACGCCCCGATCACCGACGGCCCGGCGGTCCTGGACGTCCTGCTGCCCCTGCACGAGGAACGGCCCTTCGACCGGGTGATCACCACCTCCGAGCCCGCCGGCATCAGCGTGGGCCATGTGGTGGACGCGCTCGGTCTGACCGGCGTGAGCGAGGCGACGGCCCGCACCCTCAAGGACAAGGCCCTGACGCGGCAGGCCCTGGAGCGGCACGGGCTCAGTCCGGTGCGGTACGAGGTGGTGCGGGACGCGGAGCGGGCCGTGGCCTTCCAGCGTGAGCTGGACGGTCCGATCGTCCTCAAGCCGGTGGACGGGGCGGCCAGCCGCCACATCCACCGGGCCGACGGCGAGGCCGAAGTCCTGGCGGCCTGGGCGGTGATGGCCGCCGACGGGCTGACTTCCGCGCTCGCCGAGGAATACCTGGACGGACCGGTGGTCTCCGTGGACTCCTTCTCGCACGAGGGCCGGCACGTGCCCATCGGCTGCTCCGAGTACCAGGTGAACGAACGGCACGTGGAGTGGGCCGTGTCCACGCCGAGCCGGATCGCGGAGCCGTACATGGGGGAGCTGCGCGAGCTGACCGTAGGACTGCTCGACGCCGTGGGTCTGACCGAAGGGCCCTCGCACAGCGAGTTCGTGCTGACCCCCAAGGGCCCGCGGGTCCTGGAGTCCCACGCACGCCTCGGCGGGCACGCCCTGCCGGAGCTGGTGCGGCGCGCCTTCGGAACCGACCTGGCCCGGATGATGCTGACCGTGCCGCTCGGCATCGAGGAGCTGCCCGCGAGCTGCCCGGAGCCGGTGGGCGGGGCGGCCATCCGCTTCTTCACCCCCGCGCCCGGGGAGATCCGGGAGGTCGTGGTGGACGAGGACAACCCGGCGGTGGTCACGCGACTGGCCCCGGGAGAGCTGGAAGGGGTCTACCTTCCGCTGCTGGCCGAGATCAGCGCCCTGGAGACGGGGGCCGTCGTCGCGAAGAACCCCGGCGACGTGGTGCCGCCGCTGAACACCCTCGCCGACTGCAGCTCGGGCTACGTCCTGTCGAGCGGCCGGGACGCGGCCGACGCGGAGGCCCGCTGCCTCGAGGCGGAGCAGAAGATCCACTTCCTCACCGTGTGAGTCGCCCCTTCCCGCCACCTCCCCCCACCCCCCGGACCAGCTGAAGGACCTTCGCCATGACCACCACCGCCCCCGGCGAGGAAGGCACGAGGCAGGACGCACCCGTCGTGTCCGCCCCTTCGGTCTTCCGCCTCAAGCCCTTCCGCTACGTCTTCGCCGCATCCGCGGTGAGCGTCCTGGGCACGCAGATCAGCTATCTCGCGGTCCCGCTGCTCGCCGTGACGGTGCTCGACGCCTCGCCCGGCCAAGTGGGCGCACTGGCCGCGCTGGGCACGGTCGCGTTTCTGCTGATCGGACTTCCCGCCGGTGCCTGGACGGACCGGATGCGCAAGCGGCGGCTGCAGATCACGGCGGACCTCGTCCGGGCGGCGATGTTCGGGTCGGTGCCGGTGGCCTGGTGGCTGGACGTACTCACCATCGGGCAGTTGTACGTGGTGGTGCTGGTCTCGGGGTTCGCGACGGTCTTCTTCGACGTCGCGAACCAGAGCTACCTCCCGCACGTGGTGGGGCGGGACCAGCTGGCCGAGGCCAACGCCAAGCTGGTGGCCATGCAGGCGGTCAACCAGGTGTCAGGACGCAGCGTCGGCGGTTACCTGGTGCAGCTCCTCACGGCCCCCCTCGCCCTCGCCGTGAACGCCGTCACCTTCCTGTGGTCGGCGGTCTGCCTGCTGGGGGTGCGCACCCCCGAGCCGCGCCCCGTGCGACGTCCGGACACCCACCTGGGACGGGAGATCCTGGAGGGGACCCGGTTCGTCCTGGGCCACCCGCTGCTGCGCCCGCTGGCGCTGGAAGGTGCGCTCACCAACCTGGCCCTCCAGATGATCGTGACCGTGCTGCCGGTGCTCTTCGTACGGGAGTTGGGGCTGCCGGAGTACGCGCTGGGCCTGTTCCTCGCCATGGCCGGCGCGGGGGTCTTCATCGGCTCGGTCTCGGCCCGTGCCATCAGCCGCCGGCTGGGCGAGGGGCGTGCCATGTGGGTCACCGGCCTGTGTGTCGCCCCTGCCGGGTTCGTCATCCCGCTCATCGACCGCGGGCCGATGCTCTGGGCGGCGGGCGGCGCGTACCTGCTGATGACCTTCAAGGTCGGCACGGACAACGTGCTCAAGGTGACGTTCAGGCAGCAGGCCACCCCCACGCACCTCCTCGGCCGGATGAACGCCACCTTCCGGTTCCTGCTGACAGGCTCGCTGGCCATCGCTTCCGTCCTGGCCGGCGTCCTCGGTGAAACCGTGGGCGTCCGCTCGGCCCTGTGGGCCGGCGCGGCGGTGCTGTCGGTCAGCTGGCTGCTGGTCTTCTTCTCGCCGTACCGCAAGGCCCGGGAGCTGCCGAGCTGAGGTCGGGGAACGGCGGGAGCGGGCCGGTCGCGCATGCGCGACCGGCCCGCTCTGCTCTGCTCTGCCTACGGGCCCGCTCCGCACACCGCCCCGCCCGGTCAGGCCGGGCCCGAGGTGTCGAGGGCCAGGGTGAAGGCGAGGGTGCCGAGGACCGAACCCATCATGTAGCGCTGCACCTTGAGCCAGGACGGGCGGCGGGCCAGGAAGCCGGCGATGGTGCCGGCCGCCAGGACGATGCCGAGGTTGACCGCGACGCTGACCACGATCTGGATCGAGCCGAGCACGATGCCCTGCAGAAGGACGTGACCCTTGTCCAGGTCGATGAACTGGGGGATGAGCGAGAGGTACATGATGGCGATCTTCGGGTTGAGCAGGTTCGTCATCAGGCCCATCGTGAACAGTTTGCGCGGGGAGTCGTGCGGGACCTCCTGCGGGGAGAAGACGGAGAGGCCGCCCGGCTTGAGCGCGTTCCAGGCGAGGTAGGCGAGGTAGGCCGCGCCCGCCAGCTTCACGGCGAAGTACAGCTCGGGTACGGCGATGAAGACGACGGACAGACCCAGGTTCGCGGCCAGCAGGTACACCATGAAGCCCAGGGCCACGCCGCCGAGGGAGGTGACCCCGGCGCGCTTGCCCTGCGTGATGCTGCGCGAGACGAGATAGATCATGTTCGGGCCGGGGGTGAGCACCATCCCGAGAGCCACCACCATCACGCCGAGAACCCCGCTCAGTTCAACCATGGAAACCCTCATTCGATGCCGTGTTCTCCGACCAGGCTCGGAGCAATGCTCGGATCATATTGCTCCGAGCACACCGAGGCAATCCTCAATATTGCACTCGGTGCAATTCTGTGATTGGATCGGGCGCAATCCAATGAGGGGAATGCGCCGTGAAGGACTACCGGAGCGTCGCCGACGCGGTGGCCGACCAGATCCGGACCGGAATCCTCCGGCCTGGCGACCAACTGCCCCCGCAGCGCGAGTTCGCCCAGCAGTACGGCATCGCCGGCTCCACCGCCGCCCGCGTCTACCGCGAGCTCGCCCGCCGGGGCCTCACGCTCGGCGAAGTGGGCCGTGGCACCTTCGTCCGCGCGGAGTCGTCCCACGTCCCCGCCGCCCCCGCACTCACCGAACCCGCCGGCAGCCGGATCGACCTGGAACTCAATTACCCGGTGGTGCCCGAGCAGACGGCGCTGCTGGCCGAGGGCCTCGCCGGGCTGATGCGGCCCGACGTCCTCGGGGACGCGCTGCGGCCGATCGGCGCCGCCGGCCTCCCGGCCTTCCGGGAGTCGGCCGCCGACCTGCTGGCCCGCGGCGGCTGGCGCCCCGAACCGGAGCGGGTGCTCTTCGCCGGCAACGGCCGCCAGGCCATCGCGGCCGTCATCACCGCCCTGGTGCCGCCGGGCGGCCGGCTCGGGGTCGAGGCGCTGACCTATCCCATCGTCAAGGCCGTCGCGGCCCGGCTCGGCATCACTCTCGTGCCGCTGGCCATGGACGGTTCCGGGCTGATCCCCGAGGCCGTCGAGGAGGCCCACCGCAACGGGCCGCTGAATGCCGTGTACGTACAGCCCACTCTGCACAACCCGCTCTCGCTCACCATGCCCCCGGAGCGCGTGGCCCGGCTGGCCGAGGTACTGCTGCGGCTGGGGATCCCCGCGATCGAGGACACCGTCTGGGCCTTCCTCCGCGACGAACTGCCCCCGCTCGCCGCGCTGGCCCCCGAGGGCACCGTTCTCGTCGACAGCCTGTCCAAGCGCATCGCGCCCGGGCTGACCCTCGGGTTCGTGGTGGCCCCCGGCTCCCTGACGGGCGACCTCGGTACGTCGCTGCGCTCGGGCGGCTGGACCCCCATGCGGTTCGCCCTGGAGTCCGCCCACCGCTGGCAGCAGGACGGCGCCGTGCAGGCGCTCGTCAAGGCCAAGCAGCGGGAAGCCGCCGTACGGCAGGAGCTCGCGGCCCGCCATCTCGCCGGTTTCGAGGTGCAGAGCGACCCGTGCTCGTTCCACTGCTGGTGGCAGCTGCCCCGCCCGTGGCGCGCGGACACCTTCGTCGCGGCCGCCGCGCGCCACGGCATCGGAGTGGCTCCCGCCGCCGCGTTCGCCGTCGGCCGCAACAACGCCCCCAACGCGATCCGTCTGGGGCTCGCCTCCCCGCACGCCGACGTCCTCACCCAGGCCCTGGACACCCTGGCCGAGATCGCCCGCTCCGCCCCGGACGACCTCGTCACCGACTGACCGGCTGACCGACTGACCGGCTGACCGGCTCCGGACGACGAAAAATGCCCCCCGACACTGCGTTTCCGCAGGTCAGAGGGCATTTCTATTGTGGAGCCTAGGAGATTCGAACTCCTGACATCTGCCTTGCAAAGGCAGCGCTCTACCAACTGAGCTAAGGCCCCGGATGCGGGCACGGCCGTGCTCCGGGAGGGAGTGACCGTTCCGTAGGACAGAGTACCGGGTGTACCCCCTCATCCCGCAAAATGATAGGGACTCCCGCCCCGCGACCACTCTCCGTAAGATGCTCGCGAGGTTCGCACCAGCGAAGGGGAGTAGTAAGAGTGGACGCAGTACAGCAAGAGGCGACCGCCAGAGCCAGGGAACTCCAGCGGAGTTGGTACGGGGAGCCGCTCGGCGCGCTCTTCCGCCGGCTCATAGATGACCTCGGTTTGAACCAGGCCCGCCTCGCTGCCGTCCTCGGGCTGTCGGCGCCGATGCTGTCCCAGCTGATGAGCGGCCAGCGGGCCAAGATCGGAAACCCCGCCGTGGTCCAGCGGGTTCAGGCCCTCCAGGACCTCGCCGGCCAGGTGGCCGACGGGAGCGTCAGCGCGGGAGAGGCCACCGACCGGATGGACGAGATCAAGAAGACCCAGGGAGGTTCCGTCCTCAGCAACAGCACCAGCCAGGCCGCCACCGGTTCCGGCGCACCCACCGTCAAGCGCGTCGTGCGCGAGATCCAGTCGCTGCTGCGCTCGGTCTCCGCCGCCGGCGACATCATCGACGCGGCGGACACCCTCGCCCCGACCCACCCGGAACTGGCAGAGTTCCTCCGGGTGTACGGAGCGGGCCGCACCTCCGACGCCGTCGCGCACTACGAGGCGCATCAGAACTGACACGCGACGATCGCGAAGCACGCGACGGACACAGCTGACGACGGGGGACGGGCGCAGCAATGGGTGAGATCTTCGCCGGCCGGTACGAACTGATCGACCCGATCGGACGTGGCGGCGCAGGCGCCGTATGGCGTGCCTGGGACCACCGGCGCCGCCGTTACGTCGCAGCGAAGGTCCTCCTGCAGAGCGATGCCCACACCCTGCTGCGGTTCGTCCGCGAGCAGGCGCTGCGGATCGATCACCCGCACGTACTGGCCCCGGCCAGCTGGGCGGCGGACGACGACAAGGTCCTCTTCACCATGGACCTCGTCGCCGGCGGATCCCTCGCCCATGTGATCGGGGACTACGGGGCCCTGCCGCCCCGGTTCGTGTGCACCCTGCTCGACCAGCTCCTGTCGGGGCTGGCGGCGGTGCACGCGGAGGGTGTCGTCCACCGCGACATCAAACCGGCCAACATCCTGATGGAGGCCACTGGAACCGGGCGGCCGCACCTGCGGCTGTCCGACTTCGGCATCGCCATGCGCAAGGGCGAGCCCCGGCTGACCGAGACCGCCTACGTGGTCGGCACGCCGGGCTATCTCGCGCCCGAACAACTCCTCGGCTCCGAACCTGACTTCACCGCAGACCTGTTCGCCGTCGGACTGGTCGGCCTCTATCTCCTCCAGGGTGCCAAGCCCGACTCCCAGGCCCTCGTGGAGCAGTTCTTCACCCACGGCACCCCCGATGCCCCCCAGGGCGTTCCCGCGCCGCTGTGGGACGTCCTGGCCGCCCTGCTCCAGCCGGACCCCCGGAGCAGGTTCCAGACGGCCACCGGGGCGCGCAGGGCCCTCGCCGAGGCCGTGGAACTGCTGCCGCCGCCCGGCCCGGACGGGGATCCGGTCGAGGTGTTCGACCAACTGGGCCCGGTGCCGACCGGTTTCACGCCCCGGGCACTCCAGGAACCCGCGTACGAGACCCCGCCGACGGCACCGACCACCGTGCCCGCGCAGCCAGCCGACGCCCCCACGCCCGTCACCGCTCCCCTCGGCGTGTTCGGTCCCTCGGAGACGGGCAGCTTCCACCTCCCGCCGCCCCTGGCCGCCGTCGGCCCGACTCCGCAGACGCAGCCGCAGCCGCAGACGGCCCCGCATCCGTACGCGCAGCCGCAGCCGGCTCCTCCCGCCGTACCCCGCGCGACCACCCTCGCGCCCCCGCCCGCGAAGGTCACCGCCGGGATCCTGCTCGCCGCCGTACTGTGCTTCGCCGTCGGCATCTGGGCCCTGACCCAGATCTAGGGCGCCCGTCCTAGGCGGAACGCCGCCGGGCCAGCAGGATCCAACCGCCCAGGACGAGCAGCAGCAGCGTCCCCATGCCGAAGCCGGCGCTCGCGACCACCCTCATCACCGACCGGTTCGCGGCGGCGGCATCGGCCTCCACGGCCGTGGTGCCGTCCTTGGCCGCCGTACGGTCCTCGGCCCCCACCCCGAACCCCGCGGCCGCGAGGTCCTCCGCGTAGGCCGGGGCCTTGCCCGGATCGCCGATGATCTGTGTGCGCAGGGTCAGCGGGACGGGAACCGCTTCCTGGGTGAAATCCCCGACCTTCCCCGCCATGGTCACCGCGACGTAGTACCAGCCGGCCACCCGGACCGAGCCGACCTTCCGGTCGGAGGCGAAGCGGTTCTCGTAGGCCACCGGCGGTGTCCGCGGCAGGGTGAGCCCCGCCTGCTTCCCGTCGTACGAGGCGTCCTCGCCGTCGATCAGGGACCGGTACGGGCTGTACAGCGCGACGGAGAGCCCGGGCGAGGCGTACCCGGAGTCCTTCGTCAGCGTGCCGGCGGAGAGCTCGGCCGCGAGGCCCAGCTGCTGCCCCCAGTCGAGCGGCACCCGGTAGAAGAGGGTCTGGCCGGGCCGCAGCGCGTCGCTCCAGACTCCGCTGCCCAGCGCCCGTGCGTCGTTGAAGCCGGTGCCGCCGGAGCGCGGAGCCGCGTCGCTGCCGGGCAGGGTCGGGGAGGCGGAGGGCCAGACGCTGGGGGCGGCGACGGGCGCGTTGCTGCCTCCGAGCTTCGGTTCGCGCTGGACCCGCAGTTCCAGGGGCCAGGCCGCCCGGTCCCCGTCCTTGGCCGTCTCGCGCGTGACCTTGACGTAGTAGGTGCCGCCCGTCTGACAGCCGGCGTCCTCCTGCATCACGCGGGCTCCCACGGCGCTGAGGGGCACTGGGTCGTAACCGAAGTCCGCTCGCCCCGGGCCGCTCATGCAGGAGCGGTTCTCGATGGTGAGGACGTCCACCGTCAGGCCGTCGCTGTAGCTGACCTTGGCGCTGCCCGGGGGCTGGAGCACGGCGGAGACGTACACGGTCGAACTGTCGTCGAGGTTGAGCCGGTAGTACCGCTCCCCCGGCGCCATCGAGTCCTTGTAGACCGCGCCGGCCTTCAGCTCCGGGGCCCCGGCCGTGGAGGGCTTCCCCGCCACCGCCTGCGCCCCGTCCGCGCCGCGGTAGGCGGGCACCGGCTGCGGCGTCCCCGCCGCGGCCGCGGCCCCCGGCAGCGCCGCGACCAGCCCGAGGGCGGCCAGGGCGGCCAGCGCCGCCGCAGCGGTCGTCCGTACCCGACGTACCCCACCCATCACACGCACCCACCCCGAGTTTGCCAGCGCAAGCAAGTTCTTTGCATATCGCAATAATTCGTCACAGAGCAGCACAAAGCCCCGACCGCAGCGGCAGTCGGGGCTCTGGGATCAACCTCGGGTCTCACACACCGGAACCAGAAGGCACGGAGTCGGTTGCCTCCGTCCACAGGTCCTGCTCGGCGCGGTCCGCCTGGATCTGGCGGTACACGAGGAGCCCGCCGATGGCGGCCAGTGCGACCAGGAGCAGCTTCTTCACCGCGCGACCTCGTCTTTCGTTGACGTAGGAGACTTCTGGCGCCCAACAATACACACCGACCGATACCGATCGGTGACCTGTTCCTCCACCAACTGGCCCAACGACAAAGACCCCCAGGCCATGGGCCTGGGGGTCTTCGACACTGTGGGGCTAACAGGATTTGAACCTGTGGCCTCATCCTTATCAGGGATGCGCTCTAACCAACTGAGCTATAGCCCCATCCGCGCTGCGCGCTGACTTCTGAAGGTTAGCGCACAGACCCGGTGACTCCAAAATCGATGGCGGCGGCCCGTCTGCGCAGGTCATCCGCCCCGTCCTCGGAGGCCTACTCGTCCTCGGCGAGCGTCAGCTCCACACCGCCGACGAAGCCCGCCGACAGGTTGTAGATGAACGCGCCCAGAGTCGCCAGCGCCGTCATGAGCACCACGTCGATGACCGAGATCACCGACGTGAAGATCAGAACGCGCGGCAGCGACAGGAAGCTCTGGAGGTCGAAGCCGTTGCTCTCGTTCGAGCCGGTCGCCTCACTGATGGTGCCGCCGACGCTGGAGAAGATGCCCATGGCGTCCATGACCATCCACAGCACCACCGACGCCACGATCGTGCAGACGCCCAGCGCGATCGACAGCAGGAAGCTGACCTTCATCACCGACCAGGGGTCGGCCTTGGCCACCCGGAGCCGCGCCTTGCGCGTCCTGGGTGCCATACGGGCCCCCGTGCGCGGCTTGCGCTGCGCACCGGGGTCGCCCGCCCCCCGCGGCGCCCCGGGGCCCTGGGGCACCGAGTACGCCTGCGGCGGGTGGTACGGCGGCTGAGGGCCGGCCCCGGCCCCGGCCTGAGTCTGAGGCGACTGAGGCGACTGCGGTCCTCGGGTGTCCGTCACGGTTCCCCCCTGAGAGTCCGCGGCGGGGCCACGAGCACCGTTCGCTCCAGTGTTGGCCGGTCCGGCGCCCGTGGCTCCGCTCACGCTTACTCCTCGTGCTCCCCAGCCGAGGGCTCCGTGCCCTCGGCGGCCTCGGCGGCCTGTCCTTCGACAGCCGCCTCGGTCCCGATCTCGTTCTCGCTGTCGTCGGCCTCGTCAGTTTCCTGACCGGCCTCCGCGTTGCGGGCGATGCCGACGACGGCATCCCGCTTACCCAGGTTGATCAGCTGGACGCCCATGGTGTCACGGCCGGTCTCCCGTACTTCGTTGACGCGCGTACGAATCACACCACCGCTGAGCGTGATGGCGAGAATCTCGTCCGTTTCGTCCACCACGAGCGCCCCGACGAGCGAGCCGCGGTCTTCCACGATCTTCGCGGCCTTGATGCCCAGGCCACCACGGCCCTGGACGCGGTACTCGTCGACCGGCGTGCGCTTGGCGTAGCCGCCGTCGGTCGCGGTGAAGACGAACGTACCGGGCCGGACCACGCTCATGGAGAGCAGTTCGTCCCCTCCGCGGAAACTCATGCCCTTCACGCCCGAGGTGGCGCGGCCCATCGGGCGCAGCGCGTCGTCGGTCGCCGTGAAGCGGATCGACTGCGCCTTCTTGCTGATGAGCAGCAGGTCGTCCTCGGCGGACACCAGCTCGGCGCCGATCAGCTCGTCGTCGCTGCCGTCTTCGGTCTCCCGCAGGTTGATGGCGATGACGCCACCCGAACGGGGAGAGTCGTAGTCCTTGAGCGCCGTCTTCTTCACCAGGCCGCCCTTGGTGGCCAGGATCAGGTACGGGGCGGCCTCGTAGTCGCGGATCGCGAGGATCTGGGCGATCTTCTCGTCCGGCTGGAAGGCCAGCAGGTTCGCCACGTGCTGCCCGCGGGCGTCGCGGCCGGCGTCCGGGAGCTCGTACGCCTTGGACCGGTAGACCCGGCCCTTGTTCGTGAAGAACAGCAGCCAGTGGTGCGTGGTGGACACGAAGAAGTGGTCGACGAGGTCGTCCTGCTTCAGCTTCGTGCCGCGCACGCCCTTGCCGCCGCGCTTCTGCGAGCGGTAGTCCTCGGTCTTGGTGCGCTTGACGTACCCGCCGTGGGTGATCGTGACGACGATGTCCTCTTCGGCGATCAGGTCCTCCATGGACATGTCGCCGTCGAAGGGCACCAGCTTGGAACGCCGGTCGTCGCCGAACTTCTCGACGATGGCCGCCAGTTCCTCGCTGACGATCTGACGCTGGCGCTCCTCGGAGGCCAGGATCGCGTTGTACTCGTTGATCTTGGCCTGGAGCTCGTCGTGCTCGGCGACGATCTTCTGCCGCTCCAGGGCCGCGAGGCGGCGGAGCTGCATCTCCAGGATCGCGTTCGCCTGGATCTCGTCGATCGACAGCAGGCCCATCAGGCCCTCGCGGGCGATCTCGACCGTGTTGCTGCGCCGGATCAGCGCGATGACCTCGTCGATCGCGTCCAGCGCCTTGAGCAGACCGCGCAGGATGTGGGCGCGCTCCTCCGCCTTGCGCAGGCGGAACTTCGTGCGCCGGACGATGACCTCGATCTGGTGCGTCACCCAGTGGCGGATGAAGGCGTCGATCGACAGCGTGCGCGGCACGCCGTCCACCAGCGCCAGCATGTTCGCGCCGAAGTTCGTCTGCAGGTCGGTGTGCTTGTACAGGTTGTTCAGCACGACCTTGGCGACGGCGTCGCGCTTGAGGACGATCACCAGGCGCTGGCCGGTCCGGGACGAGGTCTCGTCGCGGACGTCGGCGATGCCGCCGACCTTGCCGTCCTTCACCAGGTCGGCGATCTTCTGCGCCAGGTTGTCGGGGTTGGTCTGGTACGGAAGCTCCGTGACCACCAGGCACTGGCGGTTCTGGATCTCCTCGACCTCGACCACCGCGCGCATCGTGATGGAGCCGCGACCGGTCCGGTACGCCTCCTCGATGCCCTTGCGGCCCACGACCAGGGCGCCCGACGGGAAGTCCGGGCCCTTGATCCGCTCGAGGAGCGCGTCCTGGAGCTCCTCGTGCGAGGCCTCCGGGTGCTCCAGCGCCCACTGGGCGCCGGCCGCGACCTCGCGCAGGTTGTGCGGCGGGATGTTGGTGGCCATGCCGACCGCGATGCCCGCCGAGCCGTTGATCAGCAGGTTCGGGAACCGTGCCGGCAGGACGGTCGGCTCCTGGTTGCGGCCGTCGTAGTTGTCCGTGAAGTCGACGGTCTCCTCGTCGATGTCCCGGAGCATCTCCATGGCCAGCGGCATGAGCTTGCACTCGGTGTAGCGCATCGCGGCCGCCGGGTCGTTGCCCGGGGAGCCGAAGTTGCCGTTGGAGTCCACGAGCGGCATGCGCAGCGACCACGGCTGGGCCAGGCGGACCAGGGCGTCGTAGATCGAGGAGTCACCGTGCGGGTGGTACGTACCCATGACGTCACCGACGACGCGGGCGCACTTGTAGAAGCCCTTCTCGGGCCGGTAGCCGCCGTCGTACATCGCGTACAGCACGCGACGGTGGACCGGCTTGAGGCCGTCCCGTACGTCGGGCAGCGCGCGGGAGACGATGACGGACATCGCGTAGTCGAGGTAGGAGCGCTGCATCTCCGTCTCGAGCCCGACGGGCTCGATGCGTACGACGGGCTGCTCCTCCGCGGATTCCGCGGCGGTGGGCGTGGTTTCGTCGGCCATTGCTGGTCAAAGGTCCTTTCAGGCGGTCAGCTGAGCCGACTCAGATGTCGAGGAAGCGAACGTCCTTGGCGTTGCGCTGGATGAAGGAGCGCCGGGCTTCGACGTCCTCACCCATGAGCACCGAGAACAGGTCGTCGGCCTGCGCGGCGTCGTCCAGGGTGACCTGGCCGAGCACGCGGTGGTCCACGTCCATCGTGGTGATGCGCAGTTCCTCGGCGTTCATCTCGCCCAGACCCTTGAAGCGCTGGATCGAGTCTTCCTTGATCCGCTTGCCGTTCTGCTTGCCGAGCTCGACCAGGGCGTCGCGCTCGCGGTCCGAGTACGCGTACTCGAAGTCGTCGCGGCCCCACTTGATCTTGTACAGCGGCGGGCGCGACAGGTACACGTGACCGGCCTCGACCAGCGGCCGCATGAAGCGGAACAGGAAGGTCAGCAGCAGGGTGTTGATGTGCTGGCCGTCGACGTCGGCGTCCGCCATCAGGATGATCTTGTGATAGCGGAGCTTTTCGATGTCGAAGTCCTCGTGCACACCCGTGCCGAAGGCGCTGATCAGCGCCTGGACCTCGGTGTTCTGGAGGATCTTGTCGATGCGGGCCTTCTCGACGTTCAGGATCTTGCCGCGGATCGGCAGGATGGCCTGGTACATCGGGTTCCGGCCGGACTTGGCCGAGCCGCCGGCCGAGTCGCCCTCGACGATGAAGATCTCGCACTTGGTCGGGTCGTTGGACTGGCAGTCCGACAGCTTGCCCGGCAGCGAGGCGCTCTCCAGCAGACCCTTGCGACGGGTGAGGTCGCGGGCCTTGCGGGCCGCGACGCGCGCCGTGGCCGCCTGGATCGACTTGCGGATGATGTCCGCGGCCTCGTTCGGGTTGCGGTCGAACCAGTCGTTGAGGTGCTCGTGCACGACCTTCTGCACGAAGGTCTTCGCCTCCGTGTTGCCCAGCTTGGTCTTCGTCTGGCCCTCGAACTGCGGCTCGCCAAGCTTCACCGAGATGATCGCCGTCAGACCCTCGCGGATGTCCTCGCCGGCGAGGTTGTCGTCCTTCTCGCGCAGGAACTTCTTCTCCCGCGCGTAGCGGTTGACCAGGCCGGTCATCGCCGCACGGAAGCCCTCTTCGTGGGTACCGCCCTCGTGCGTGTGGATCGTGTTCGCGAAGGAGTAGACCCCCTCGGTGTACTGCGAGTTCCACTGCATCGCGATCTCGACCGAGAGCATGCGCTCCTTGTCCTCGGCCTCGACGTCGATGACGGTGGGGTGGATCAGCTCGCCCTTGCGCGCGTTCAGGTACTTCACGAAGTCGACGATGCCGCCCTCGTAGTGGTACTTGACCGTGCGCGCCTGCTGGTCGTCGGTCTCATCGGCGGTGTCCGCGCCCATCGTGGCCTTCGCCGACTCGCGCTCGTCCGTCAGCGAGAGGGTCAGGCCCTTGTTGAGGAAGGCCATCTCCTGGAAGCGGCGCGAGAGCGTCTCGAAGGAGTACTCGGTGGTCTCGAAGATGTCGCCGTCGGCCCAGAAGGTGACCGAGGTGCCCGTCTCGGACGTCTCCTCGTTCTTCAGCAGGGCCGCCGTCGGGACACCGAGCTTGTAGTCCTGGGTCCAGCGGTAACCGTCGGTCTTGACCTCGACCGCGACCTTGGTCGACAGGGCGTTCACGACGGAGACGCCGACGCCGTGCAGACCGCCGGAGACGGCGTAGCCGCCGCCGCCGAACTTGCCGCCCGCGTGCAGGACCGTCAGCACGACCTCGACGGCCGGCTTCCCCTCGGACGGCACGATGCCGACCGGGATACCGCGGCCGTTGTCGACCACGCGCACGCCGCCGTCGGCGAGGATCGTCACGTCGATGGTGTCCGCGTGCCCTGCCAGGGCCTCGTCGACCGAGTTGTCGACCACCTCGTAGACGAGGTGGTGGAGCCCGCGCTCACCGGTCGAGCCGATGTACATGCCGGGCCGCTTGCGGACCGCGTCCAGGCCCTCGAGGACCTGGATGGCACTGGCGTCGTACGAGGAGGTGACCTCGCCGTTCTGGCCGACTGTGGACTGGTTGTCGTTGGGGTTGCCGGAATCGGCCACGAAGCGCCCTTTCTGGCACAGCACAGGCCATACTCCGGGCCGGCATGCATGCAAGCGGGAGCGGCTGCGTCGATCTGCGTTGTCAGCGGTGGTCAGCTTTACTCGACTGGATCCCGCGCGTGCGCGGGATTCTCGTTCAGTCTACCGGTATCACCCCCATGAATGGGCGTTTGCCGGTACCTGAGTCCGCATGTGCCGCCCGGAAACTCCTCTCTCCGACTCCCCATATCCGGGGAGGGGCTCAAAGAGGCTCACACGGGCATTGAGCGCTTCGGGCTGTCAACCTCCCGCTACCGTGAGGGACACCACCCGCAGAGCCGTCCATGCGGGTGGCCGCCGGATCCCTACTCACCCGTACGGGTCACCGCGCGGGCACGCCTGCGAGGCCGCCCGCGCGCGGTCGGACACGTCGCAGGCCGCCCGCGCGCGGTCCGACACGTCGGGTCAGGCGTACGCACTCACCCGTAGGTGTCCCCCGGGCCGGTGCTCCCCGGCGCCCGCCAGGGGCCGTACCGCTTCGGACCGCCGCCGGGGCCGTGGACCTTGATCAGCCGGACGGTGCCCTGCCCGAGGTCCGCGTTGAGCCGGGCCACCAGCTGCGGAGCCAGCAGCTTCAGCTGCGCCGCCCACGCCGAGGAATCGCAGCGCACCACCAGCTCGCGGTCCTCGTACCGGTCGGGCACGCAGTGCGTCGCGATGTCCTGGCCGACGATCTCCGGCCAGCGCTCCATCACGCCCGCCACCGCCATCGGCATCTCCCAGCCGCGCTCCGTGCGCAGCCGGTCCAGCGCCGCCATCAGCGGCATCGGGTCCCGGCCGTCCGCGCGGGCGCCCGAGCGCAGGCCCGGCTGGTGGCGGCCCTTCTTGTGCTGCGCCGCGTTGCCGCGGGCCCGCGCCTGCTCGCGCGCCGCCGCCAGCGCCTGGCGCGCCAGGTCCACGCCGGAGGGTTCGGCCGCCTTGCGCGGCGGGTCCTGCGGGGGCTGTTCCTGCTCCGTGCCGCTCACAGCCGGGTCACCTCCCCGCCGGACACCGCGAACCGGGTCCCGGCCAGCACCCCGGGCACGTCGTCGTCGACCGCCGCCGTCACCAGCACCTGCTCGCCCGGCGCCACCAGCTCCGCCAGCCGCTCCCGGCGCCGCGCGTCCAGCTCCGCGAACACGTCGTCGAGGATCAGCACCGGCTCGCTGCCCTCCGAGCGCAGCAGCTCGTAGGAGGCCAGCCGCAGGGCCAGTGCGTAGGACCAGGACTCGCCGTGGCTCGCGTACCCCTTGGCCGGCAGCTCCCCGAGGCGCAGCACCACGTCGTCGCGGTGCGGGCCGACCAGGGTCACCCCGCGCTCGATCTCGCCCTTGCGCACCTCGGCCAGCGCGCCGAGGAGGACCTCGTACAGCGCCTCCCGGGTGCGGGCCTCGCCGCTGTCCACCTGCTCGCCCGCGGAGGACTTGTAGGCCGCGCCCAGCGGTCCGCCGCCGGGCGCGAGCTGCTCGTACGCCTTGTCCGCCAGCGGCAGCAGGGTCGCGAGCAGGTCGAGCCGGTGGGCCAGCAGTTCCGCGCCCGTGCGCGCCAGGTGCTGGTCCCACACGTCGAGGGTGGACAGGTCCATGGAGCGGCCGCCGTGCCGGCGGGCCATCGCCGCCGACTTCAGCAGGGTGTTGCGCTGCTTGAGCACCCGCTCGTAGTCCGAGCGGACGGCCGCCATGCGCGGCGAGCGGGCCGTGACGAGCTCGTCGAGGAAGCGGCGCCGCTCGCCGGGATCACCCTTGACCAGGGCCAGGTCCTCGGGGGCGAACAGCACCGTGCGCACGATGCCCAGTACGTCCCGCGGCCTGACCTGCGAGGACCTGTTGATCCGGGCCCGGTTGGCGCGGCCCGGATTCAGCTCCAGCTCCACGAGCTGCTGCCGCTCGCCCTGGGTGACGGCGGCCCTGATGACGGCGCGCTCGGCGCCCATCCGCACGAGCGGGGCGTCCGCGGAGACGCGGTGGCTGCCGAGGGTCGCGAGGTAGCCGATGGCCTCGACGAGATTGGTCTTGCCCTGCCCGTTGGGGCCCACGAAAGCGGTGACGCCCGGGTCGAGGGGAACCTCGGCCCGGGCGTACGAGCGGAAGTCGGCCAACGAGAGATGCGAAACGTGCATACGGCGCCGACCTCCCCCGGCTTCCTGCTGCTCTGCCGTGCTCCGCTCCACAGGCTGTGGGCCTGCGACCTGCAAGCTGTGGACCTGTGGAGCGGTTGTGGATTACTTCTTCTCGACCGCGTGGCCGCCGAACTGGTTGCGCAGCGCGGCGATCATCTTCATCTGCGGGGAGTCGTCCTGGCGCGACGCGAAGCGCGCGAAGAGCGAGGCCGTGATCGCGGGCAGCGGCACGGCGTTGTCGATCGCGGCCTCGACCGTCCAGCGGCCCTCACCGGAGTCCTGCGCGAAACCGCGCAGCTGCTGCAGGTGCTCGTCCTCGTCCAGCGCGTTCACGGCCAGGTCCAGCAGCCAGGAACGGATGACCGTGCCCTCCTGCCAGGACCGGAACACCTCGCGGACGTCGGTGACCGAGTCGACCTTCTCCAGGAGCTCCCAGCCCTCGGCGTAAGCCTGCATCATGGCGTACTCGATGCCGTTGTGGACCATCTTCGCGAAGTGGCCGGCGCCGATCTTGCCGGCGTGCACGGCACCGAACTCACCCTCGGGCTTGAGGGCGTCGAAGACGGGCTGTACGGCCGCGACGTGCTCCTTGTCGCCGCCGTACATCAGCGCGTAGCCGTTCTCCAGGCCCCAGACGCCGCCCGAGACGCCGCAGTCCACGAAGCCGATGCCCTTGGCGGCCAGCTCGGCGCCGTGCTTCTCGTCGTCGGTCCAGCGGGAGTTGCCGCCGTCGACGACGATGTCGCCGGGCGAGAGCAGGCCGGCGAGCTCGTCCACGGTGGACTGGGTCGCCGCGCCGGCCGGGACCATGACCCACACCACGCGGGGGGCCTGCAGGCTGTCCACAAGTTCCGACAGGCTGTGGACATCGGCGAGGTCCGGGTTGCGGTCGTATCCGATGACGGTGTGGCCGGCGCGGCGGATGCGCTCGCGCATGTTGCCGCCCATCTTGCCGAGACCGACGAGACCAAGCTCCATCAGGTGGTTCCTTAAGCGTTGTGGCCGTCTGTGCCGGGGTGCTCCCCTGCCCGGGGACATCCCCCCGTGCCGAGCCTACGCCGGGCCGTGCCGCCCGGCGCCACGGGCACTCCGGGTGTCGGCGCCGGGGCGCGCGGCGGGCCGCGCACGAGGCTCCGTACGGGCTCCTGCGCGGCCGCTGGGGCTCCTGTGGAGCCGCTACGGGGCTTCGCGGGCGGGAGGCGGAACGCCCTCGGGCCCGGTCCCGCGGGGAGCGGGGACGGGCCCGAGGGGCTTGCCGCGTCGTGTCCGGGCTCAGCCGGAGAGGCGGACCGGCATGATCAGGTACTTGTACGCCTCGTCGGCTTCGGCGTCGACCGCCGGGCGGCCGCTGAGCAGCGCCGGCTTGGTGGACGTGGTGAAGCTCAGCTGCGCGGCCGGCGAGTCGATCGCGCTCAGGCCGTCCAGCAGGAAGGTCGGGTTGAAGGCGATCGAGATGTCGTCGCCCTCCAGCTTCGCGTCGACGCGCTCCACAGCCTGTGCGTCGTCGGAGGAACCGGCCTCCAGGATCAGCACGCCCTGCTCGAAGCTGAGGCGGACCGGGGTGTTGCGCTCGGCGACGAGGGCCACGCGCTTGACGGCCTCGACGAACGGGGCGGTCTCGATCACGGCGACGGAGTTGAACTCGGTCGGGAAGAGCGTGCGGTACTTCGGCAGGTCGCCCTCGAGGAGGCGGGTGGTGGTCCGCCGGCCGGCGCCCTCGAAGCCGATGAGGCCCTCGCCCTGGCCGGAGCCCGACAGCGCGATGGTGACCGTGTCGCCGCTGGTGAGCGACTTGGCGGTGTCCAGGAGGGTCTTGGCGGGCACCAGGGCCACGGCCGAGGCCTCCGGGTCCTCGGGCTTCCACAGGAACTCGCGGACCGCGAAGCGGTAGCGGTCGGTGGAGGCCAGGGTGACCTTGTCGCCCTCGATCTCGATGCGGACACCGGTCAGCACGGGCAGCGTGTCGTCGCGGCCGGCGGCGATGGCGACCTGGGCCGCGGCGGAGGCGAAGACCTCGCCGGGCACGGTGCCGGTCGCGGTGGGCATCGTCGGCAGCGCCGGGTATTCCTCCACAGGCAGGGTGTGGAGTGTGAAGCGGGAGGAGCCGCAGACCACGGTCGCCCGTACACCGTCTGTGGAAATCTCCACCGGGCGGTTGGGGAGGGCCCGGCAGATGTCGGCGAGCAGCCGGCCGGAGACCAGGACGGTGCCGTCCTCCTCGACGTCCGCCTCGACGGAGACCCGGGCCGAGACCTCGTAGTCGAAGCCGGAGAGGGACAGCTTGCCCTCCTCGGCCTTCAGCAGCAGGCCCGCGAGAACGGGCACCGGCGGCCGGGCCGGGAGGCTACGGGCAGCCCAGGCCACCGCCTCCGCGAGTACGTCGCGCTCCACCCGGATCTTCACCGGAAACCGCCTCCTGCTGTTGCTCGCTCGTCCTGCCGGCCTTCGTCGTCGGCTCGTCGATGCCTCGACCGATGCCGGGGACCAGTCTGACGTACGGCGCCGACAGTCGTCGCTGCCGGCGGTCAAGTCGGGAGCGAGGTGTCGGGGAGGGCGATCCACCGAGTTGTGCACAGGACCTGCTTGAAAACCGAAACCGGGCTAACTCTCTATGGGGGTAGTAGTAGGGCCTGTGGAAACGGTGGATAACAGTGTTTTTGCAGGTCACCCCGTGTTTTTTATCCCCACACCCTGTGGGTGACACCGGTGGACAACCGGGTGTCTCTGTGGAGAACAAAAAGTTCTGCACAGGCCATCCCCAGATGACCCTCACTAGTCCACAGGTGCGTCCCCAGGTTTTCCCGAGTACTCCACAGCCCAAACGTCGACTTCGGTGTGACCGCTTTCACTCGGGGCGGTGACGGAGGGTTCCTCGTTGCCGAACAGTGGACAACGGTGTGGGGAAGTCGTCTGATCCTGTGCACAGGACCCGGGAAGCTGTGGACCGCCGGTGGACAACGCGGTGGACGGACCTGTGGACGAGATTTTCGTCCACAGCCTGTGGATAGTCGTTGCGCACAATTCCACAGGGGTCTGACCAGCCCTGATGGTGCCTCACACCTGGGCCCTGTGGACAGTCTTGTGGGTGGCGCGGGCCGTCCCCAGGCTGTGGACGGAAGAAAGTCGCCCAATCTGTGGATGAGTTGCCCCCGAGGGGGCGTATTCGAACAGGTCAGGGGCGCACGCACGAAGAAGGGCGCCCCCGAAGTAACCCGGGAGCGCCCTCTCACAGCGTTTGAAGGGGCCTCGACGGCGCCCGGTCGGCACGTACACAGAGCCGGCGTCAGCCGTTCTTGATGCGGTTGGTGAGCTCGGTCACCTGGTTGTAGATGGAGCGGCGTTCCGCCATCAGAGCGCGGATCTTGCGGTCCGCGTGCATGACGGTGGTGTGGTCGCGGCCGCCGAACTGCGCCCCGATCTTGGGCAGCGAGAGGTCCGTGAGCTCCCGGCACAGGTACATGGCGATCTGCCGGGCGGTGACCAGCACGCGGCTGCGCGAGGAGCCGCACAGGTCGTCCACGGTCAGCCCGAAGTAGTCGGCGGTGGCGGCCATGATGTCCGTCGCCGTGATCTCGGGCGCGCTGTCCTCGCCGCCGGGGATCAGGTTCTTCAGTACGTCCTCGGTCAGGCCCAGGTCCACCGGCTGCCGGTTCAGGCTCGCGAAGGCCGTGACCCGGATCAGCGCCCCCTCCAGCTCGCGGATGTTGCGCGAGATGCGGGAGGCGATGAACTCCAGTACCTCCGGCGGGGCGTTGAGCTGCTCCTGGACGGCCTTCTTGCGCAGGATCGCGATACGGGTCTCCAGCTCGGGCGGCTGGACGTCGGTGATCAGACCCCACTCGAAGCGGTTGCGGAGCCGGTCCTCCAGGGTGACGAGCTGCTTGGGCGGCCGGTCGGAGGAGAGCACGATCTGCTTGTTGGCGTTGTGGAGCGTATTGAAGGTGTGGAAGAACTCCTCCTGCGTCGACTCCTTGCTCGCGAGGAACTGGATGTCGTCGACGAGCAGGATGTCCATCTCGCGGTAGCGCTTGCGGAACGCGTCGCCCTTGCCGTCGCGGATCGAGTTGATGAACTCGTTGGTGAACTCCTCGGAGCTCACGTACCGCACCCGGGTGCCGGGGTAGAGGCTCCGCGCGTAGTGCCCGATGGCGTGCAGCAGGTGCGTCTTGCCGAGGCCCGACTCGCCGTAGATGAAGAGGGGGTTGTACGCCTTCGCCGGCGCCTCGGCGACGGCCACCGCGGCGGCGTGCGCGAAGCGGTTGGAGGCGCCGATGACGAAGGTGTCGAAGAGGTACTTGGGGTTCAGCCGGGCGGTCGGCTCCAGCGGGCCCGAGGTGGATCCGCCGGACGGGGCCGAGGGCGCGGGCCGGCTGGGCACCTGCCGCGCGGGCGGCTGGTCGTACTGCTGCTGCTCGTACTGGCGGGAGGAGCGCTGCTGCTGACCCTCGTAACTCTGCTGCTCGTACTTCTGCTGTTCGTAGGAGCCCTGGTCATAGGAGGAGGGCTCGGACTGCTGCATGTAGCCCGGCTGCGGGGAGGCGTACGGGTCGCGCTCGGGGAAGCCGCCGAGGCGGGGCTGCTGCCAGCCGTAGTCGTCCTGCTGGCCGCCGCGGGGCCAGGCGCCGGGCTCGGAGCGCGGCTGCTGGTAGTCCGGGTAGGCGGGGCGGGCGCTGGGGAGCTGGTCGTCCGCGGGGCCGGTGTGGCCGCCGGGTCCCGTGTGCCCCCCGGGGCCGGCGTGTCCGCCCGGGCGCTGGCCGCCGTACGGTTCGTAGCCGTCGCGGGAGGAAGACGAGGACGGGGCCGGCGGCGAGGGCTCGCCCGCGGAGTCGTCGACGGTGATGGCGATCCGGATGGGGCGGCCGCATTCACGGCTGAGGGCGTCGCTGATGAGCGGGGCGAGCCGGCCCTCGAGGACGCGCTTGCCGTACTCGTTGGGGACGGCGAGCAGGGCGGTGTCCGCCACCAGGGCCAGGGGCTGACAGCGCTCGACCCACTGCCTGTCCTTGGGCTCGATGCTGTTCTGTCCCTCCCCGAGGAGCTTTTCGAGCACCCTTGGCCACACTGCGGCAAGATCGGCAGGTACGTCAGCCACAGAGCACGCTCTCTCAGAGGGGGTCCCACGAATGTGTGGTTCTTTGGGACGGTCGGGACAAAAAAACCGGGGTCAGGCAACGGTAGTCAGGCCAGCGGGTACGGTTCAAGTCGTTGTCCACAGCCTGTGCACAGTGTGGGGCACCGTCGGCTCGGTTTGACCGGATGGCGTAGCCGCGCGTACCGTAACGAGGTCGAGTTGTCGATGGCTGCTGCCGCCTGCCTACCGATGGGCGAAGATCACTGATTGTGATCGTTTTGCGGTGCCACTCGGGCGAACACGCGAGTTTTCTCCTCGTGGGCGCACGGTGACAGCCAGGCGATGTCCCGCCTAAACGATTTATTCTCTGGAGCCCCCGAGTGAGCAAGCGCACCTTCCAGCCGAACAACCGCCGTCGTGCCAAGACCCACGGCTTCCGTCTCCGGATGCGTACCCGTGCCGGCCGCGCCATCCTCGCGAACCGTCGTGGCAAGGGCCGCGCCGAACTCTCCGCGTAACTGACGGGCGGATCGTGACGTCGTGCTGTCTCCCGACAATCGGCTGAGGCGGCGCGAGGACTTCGCGAGCGCGGTACGTCGAGGTCGCCGGGCTGGTCGCCCGCTCCTCGTCGTCCACCTACGTACAAGCGGTGCAACGGACCCGCACGAGCCGGGGGAGATCGATCCCTCGACGCGTGCGGGTTTCGTCGTCAGCAAGGCTGTCGGCATCGCCGTCGTACGCAACCGGGTCAAGCGCCGTTTGCGCCATCTCGTCCGCGAGCGGCTGTCTCAGCTGCCCGAAGGTAGCCTGATGGTGGTACGGGCTCTGCCCGGAGCGGGTGATGCCGGTCTCGACGAGCTGGCCCGGGACCTCGATGCCGCATTGCTGCGGCTCTTGGGAGGCGTGGCTCGATGAAGTACCCGCTGCTCGCATTGATCAAGCTGTACCAGTGGACGATCAGTCCGCTGCTCGGGCCGGTGTGCCGCTACTACCCCTCGTGTTCGCACTACGGGTACACGGCCATCGACCGGCATGGTGCGGTGAAGGGGACGGCTCTGACCGCCTGGCGGATCCTGCGGTGCAATCCGTGGTCCCCGGGCGGCGTGGACCACGTCCCACCCCGGAAACGCCCGCGTTGGCACGAGCAGCTGCGCAGTGCGTTGCGTAGATCTCGCAATGCTCAAGGAGCCTGATTAGTGGACACGATTGCCAGTCTGTTCAGCTTTATTACCACGCCCGTCTCGTGGATCATCGTCCAGTTCCACAAGGTGTACGGCGCCATGTTCGGCGCGGACAGTGGCTGGGCCTGGGGCCTGTCCATCGTGTCCCTGGTGATCTTGATCCGCATCTGCCTGATCCCGCTCTTCGTGAAGCAGATCAAGGCGACGCGCGGCATGCAGGCGATCCAGCCGAAGATGAAGGCGATCCAGGAGCGCTACAAGAACGACAAGCAGCGCCAGTCCGAAGAGATGATGAAGCTGTACAAGGAGACGGGTACCAACCCGCTCTCCTCGTGCCTTCCCATCCTGGCGCAGTCCCCGTTCTTCTTCGCGCTCTACCACGTGCTTGCCTCCATCGCCAACGGCACGCCGATCGGCCAGATCGACGGCCCGCTGCTGGAGAGCGCGCGTAACGCGCACATTTTCGGTGCCCCGCTGGCTTCCAAGTTCATGGACAGCCCTGAGAAGGTCGCGGCTCTGAACGCCTCGATCACTGACGTGCGCATCGTCACCGCGATCATGATCATCATGATGTCGCTGTCGCAGTTCTACACGCAGCGCCAGCTGATGCAGAAGAACGTCGATCTCTCGGTCAAGACGCCGTTCATGCAGCAGCAGAAGATGCTGATGTACATCTTCCCCGTGATCTTCGCGGTCATGGGCATCAACTTCCCCGTCGGTGTCCTCGTCTACTGGCTGACCACGAACCTGTGGACCATGGGCCAGCAGATGTTCGTGATCAGCCGGAACCCCACCCCGGGAAGCCTGGCCCAGGACGAGTACCTGACGCGTCTGCTGAAGCAGATCGGTGCGCACGGCACGCTCAAGGGCCGGGGTAAGAAGAAGGTCGTCGCGGCGATCGTGGCCAAGGGCCCGGACCGCAACGACAACGAGCGCAAGTTCATCACCGGTCTCACCAAGCAGGGCCTGGCCGCGCAGGCGGACGGCTCCGTGGCGAAGAGCGTCGAGGCGACCGTGGATTCCGATGCGGCCGGCGGTGGCGGACAGAAGCGCCAGCAGCCCAAGCGGCAGTCGAAGTCGCAGCGTCAGACGCCCCCCAGCAAGCCCTCTCCCAAGAAGTAAGAAGGAGTCCCTCCCGTGACGGAAGGCACCACCACCGCCGCCGCTGAGAGTGGCGACACCCTGACCCGCCTCGAGCAGGAGGGTGAGATCGCGGCTGACTACCTTGAGGGTCTGCTGGACATCGCCGACCTGGACGGCGACATCGACATGGACGTCGAGGCGGACCGCGCCTCTGTCTCCATCGTCAGCGAATCCGCGCGCGACCTGCAGAAGCTCGTGGGCCGTGACGGCGAGGTGCTGGAGGCTCTGCAGGAGCTGACCCGTCTCGCCGTGCACCGCGAGACCGGGGACCGCAGCCGGCTGATGCTCGACATCGGCGGCTTCCGGGCGAAGAAGCGCGAGGAGCTGACGGCCCTCGGCGCCAAGGCCGCGGAGGACGTGAAGACGTCCGGCGAGCCCCTGAAGCTGGACCCGATGACCCCCTTCGAGCGGAAGGTCGTCCACGACGCCGTGGCGGCCGCCGGTCTGCGGAGCGAGTCCGAGGGCGAGGAGCCGCAGCGCTTCGTCGTCGTGCTTCCGGCCTGACCGGAAGCCTGAGTGTCCGGCCCCGTCTGTGTCGCAGGCGGGGCCGATCTTTGTCAGCCTGGCAGTGACGACGTGGCCCGCGGCACGGCACGGCCACAACCATGCGGTACGGAAGGACGGTCCCCGTGACGGAGGCAGCTGAGCTTCCCCCGATGCCCGAAGAAGCGCCCGAGGCACCTGAAGAGGCGCATGCGGTGTTCGGTGAGTATTTCCCGGAAGCTGTGCGGTACGCGGAGCTGCTGGCGGACGCGGGTGTCAAGCGGGGCCTGATCGGGCCGCGCGAGGTGCCGCGGCTCTGGGAGAGGCACCTGCTGAACTGCGCCGTGCTCTCGGAAGTGGTGCCCGAGGGCGTCACCGTGTGCGACGTGGGTTCGGGTGCCGGCCTCCCCGGCATTCCGCTGGCCCTCGTGCGCAGGGACCTGAAGATCACGCTGCTGGAGCCGCTGCTGCGCCGCACGAACTTCCTCCAGGAAGTCGTGGAGCTGCTGGGGCTCGACCACGTGACGGTCGTGCGCGGGCGGGCCGAGGAAGTCCTCGGCAAGCTCCAGCCGGTGCACGTGGTGACGGCACGCGCGGTGGCTCCGCTGGACCGGCTCGCCGGATGGGGCGTGCCCCTGCTGCGCCCGTACGGCGAGATGCTGGCGCTGAAGGGCGACACCGCCGAGGAGGAGCTGGTGGCGGCGAAGGCCGCGCTGACCAAACTCGGTGTGGTGAAGACCTCGGTGCTGCACGTCGGCGAAGGGATCGTGGACCCGCTCTCCACCGTGGTGCGGGTCGAGGTCGGGGAAAGCCCCGGCGGGGTGCGGTTCGCGGCGAAGCGGGCCAAGGCCGCCCGTACGAGCCGTACACGCCGCCGTCGCTGAGCCCCTGCCGGGCAGGGCTCGCAGGCGTATCGCAGGGGTGTTGAGCCCTATAGGTATGGATTTCGGAGTGTCGTAGCGGCCGGATGACTCCGTCCGGGCATCGTGTTTCACGTGAAACGTCGCTCTCTGCTGCACGGAATCATCAGCCGCGGTCGTGCGGCCACGTCCCCCCGTCTCCGCAAGGGCGAAGGGGGGACGGAGTTGTCCACATCGGTGGATTCATCCACAGGAGTACGGGCCCCGCTGGTTCGCAGCCCCGGTGACATGGCAGGCTCTGTTCATCGCGAGCCTGATGCCGAGGAGAGTGACACCGTGCGGTCAGACGCCAACCTTGCGGGGCCGATGGCCGATCCGGTCCCCGGTCCCCGCTCCGAATTCCCGGGCGACGATGTTTCACGTGAAACATCGGCCCCGCCCCTAGTGGACAACGAAGACACGCCCATCGGCCGTGCCGCCCAGATCGCGGTCGAGGCCCTCGGACGTGCGGGCGAGGGCCTGCCCAGGCCCCCGAAGACCCGGATCATGGTGGTGGCCAACCAGAAGGGCGGCGTGGGCAAGACCACGTCGACCGTGAACCTGGCCGCATCCCTGGCCCTGCACGGTGCGCGGGTCCTGGTGGTCGACCTCGACCCGCAGGGCAACGCCTCGACGGCGCTGGGCATCGACCACCACGCGGACGTGCCGTCCATCTACGACGTGCTCGTGGACAGCCGGCCGCTGATGGAGGTCGTCCAGCCGGTGGCCGACGTGGAGGGGCTCTTCTGTGCGCCGGCCACGATCGACCTGGCGGGTGCCGAGATCGAGCTGGTGTCCCTCGTGGCACGGGAGAGCCGTCTCCAGCGGGCCATCCAGGCGTACGAGCAGCCGCTCGACTACATCCTGATCGACTGCCCGCCCTCGCTGGGCCTGCTGACGGTGAACGCCCTGGTCGCGGGCGCGGAGGTGCTGATCCCGATCCAGTGCGAGTACTACGCACTGGAGGGACTCGGTCAGCTGCTGCGCAACGTGGACCTGGTGCGGGCGCACCTGAACCCGACGCTGCACGTGTCCACGATCCTGCTGACGATGTACGACGGCAGGACCCGGCTGGCCTCGCAGGTGGCGGAGGAGGTGCGCACCCACTTCGGCAAGGAGGTGCTGCGCACGAGCATCCCGCGGTCGGTCCGCATCTCCGAGGCTCCGAGCTACGGGCAGACGGTGCTGACCTACGACCCCGGTTCCAGCGGTTCCCTCTCCTACCTGGAGGCGGCGCGGGAGATCGCGCTGCGCGGGGCCGGATTCCAGTACGACCCCCAGCATCCCCATCAGGGTGCGGGCATGAACAACACGCAAAGCATGGCGGAGGGGATCCAGTGAGTGAGCGACGTAGGGGTCTGGGGCGGGGGCTCGGCGCGCTGATTCCCGCTGCTCCCCAGGAGAAGGTGCCGCCGGTGATCGGTGCCGGGTCGACGTCTCCGTCGGCGGTTCCGGTGCTGCCTTCGGAGCGGGGCATCGCGGCGGCGAAGCTGGCTTCGCTGGCGCAGGCCGATGTTTCACGTGAAACATCGCCGGTCGCCGTGTCCGTGAGCGAGCCGGAGCCGGTTGCCGCTCCGGCGGCCGGTGAGGTGGCGGGGGCTACGTTCGCGGAGCTCCCGATGGACTCGATCACGCCGAACCCGCGGCAGCCGCGTGAGGTGTTCGACGAGGACGCGCTGGCCGAGCTGGTGACCTCCATTCAGGAGGTGGGCCTGCTCCAGCCGGTGGTCGTGCGCCAGTCCGGCCCCGGCCGCTACGAGCTGATCATGGGCGAGCGGCGCTGGCGGGCGTGCCGGGAGGCCGGCCTGGGCCGGATCCCGGCGATCATCCGGGCCACGGACGACGAGAAGCTCCTGCTGGACGCGCTCCTGGAGAACCTGCACCGGGCGCAGCTGAACCCCTTGGAGGAGGCGGCCGCGTACGACCAGCTGCTCCAGGACTTCAACTGCACGCACGACCAGCTGGCGGACCGGATCGGGCGTTCCCGTCCGCAGGTCTCGAACACGCTGCGCCTGCTGAAGCTCTCCCCGCCCGTACAGCGGCGGGTGGCGGCGGGTGTGCTGTCGGCGGGGCACGCGCGGGCCCTGCTGTCGGTGGACAACTCCGAGGAGCAGGACCGGCTGGCGCACCGGATCGTGGCCGAGGGCCTCTCGGTGCGTGCGGTCGAGGAGATCGTGGCGCTGATGGGGTCGGAGTCGCCGAGTTCGGTGAAGCCGAAGGGTCCGCGGGCGGGTGCCCGGGTCGCCCCGGCGCTCAGTGAGCTGGCGACGCGGTTGTCGGACCGGTTCGAGACGCGGGTGAAGGTGGATCTCGGCCAGAAGAAGGGCAAGATCACCGTCGAGTTCGCGTCGATGGAGGACCTGGAGCGGATCCTGGGGACTCTGGCGCCGGGCGAGGGCAAGGTGCTGGGCGAAGGCGCTGCCGGGGAGTAACCCACAGCCCGGGGGCGGGTCGTGCCGGTGTGAACCGGTGCGGCCCGCCCCCTTTGCCTTGTTGCGGTTTCGGGTGATTCGAGCTGTGGATACGATGCGGTCATGGGTCGTCGGCTGGTACCGCTCACGCTGGACAACCTCCAAGACCTGCCCCGGCGTTGCCGGTCCTGTGTCTTCTGGGAGCTGGACCCCGTCAGCGGCGATGCCGCCGTGAAGGCGGGGAACGCTGCCGAGGAGAAGGAGGCGTGGATCTCCGCCGTCCTCCTGGAGTGGGGCTCGTGCGGCCGGGTGGTCTACGTGGACGAGGTTCCCGTGGGGTTCGTTCTCTACGCGCCGCCGGCGTACGTGCCGCGTGCGACGGCGTTCCCGACCAGCCCGGTGTCCCCGGACGCGGTACAGCTCATCACCTCGTGGATCATGCCGGGGTACCAGGGCCAGGGGCTGGGGCGGGTGATGGTCCAGACGGTGGCGAAGGATCTGCTGTGCAGGGGGTTCCGGGCGATCGAGGCGTTCGGCGATGCCCGGTGGGAGGGCCCGGCCTGTCTGCTGCCGGCGGACCATCTGCTGGCGGTGGGCTTCAAGACGGTACGCCCGCATCCGACGCGTCCCCGGCTGCGGTTGGAGCTGCGCTCCACGCTGTCGTGGAAGGAAGACGTGGAACTGGCCCTGGACCGGCTGCTGGGCGCGGCCCGGAAGGAACCGGCGCTGCGTCCGCTGTGAGACGGGAGCAGCCTGCTCCCGGACGCGCATGACATGCGAACGGGGCCGCCCCTGGCAGGGGGCGGCCCCGTGTCACGCGATCGCGTCCGGTCTCGGACGCGGGTGCGTCAGGCCTTGATGGTGACGAAGGCGTCGAGGTCGCGCAGGATGGCGGCCTTCGGCTTGGCGCCGACGATGGTCTTGACGACCTCGCCGCCCTGGTAGACGTTCAGCGTCGGGATGGACATGACGCCGTACTTGGCCGCCGTTTCCGGGTTCTCGTCGATGTTGAGCTTGACGATCTCGATCTCGTCACCGTACTCGGAGGCGATGGCCTCGAGGGACGGAGCGATCTGGCGGCACGGACCGCACCAGGCGGCCCAGAAGTCCACCAGGACGGGCTTGTCGCTCTTGAGGACGTCGTCATCGAAGCTTGCGTCGGTGACGGTCTTGAGGGTGCCGGCCACAGCGGCCTCCTTCTTTTCCTGCGGGGAGTGGGGTGTGGTGCTGCTTGAGGGTGTCAGACCGCTGCGTGCGCCTTCTCGGCGTCCGCGAGGGCGGCGAGGAAGCGCTCGGCGTCGAGGGCCGCGGAGCAACCGGTGCCCGCGGCGGTGATGGCCTGACGGTAGATGTGGTCGACCACGTCGCCCGCGCCGAACACACCGGTGAGGCTGGTGCGGGTGGAGGGGGCGTCGACCTTGAGGTAGCCCTCCGCGTCGAGGTCGAGCTGGTCCTGGAACAGCTCGGTGCGCGGGTCGTGGCCGACGGCGATGAAGAGGCCGGTCACGGGCAGTTCGGAGGTCTCACCGGTCTTGGTGTTGCGCAGGGTGAGGCCGGTGAGCTTCTGCTCGCCGTGGATCTCCGCGACCTCGCTGTCCCAGGCGAACTTGATCTTCGGGTCGGCGAAGGCGCGGTCCTGCATGGCCTTGGAGGCGCGCAGGGAGTCGCGGCGGTGGACGATCGTCACGGACTTGGCGAACCGGGAGAGGAAGGTGGCCTCCTCGATCGCGGTGTCACCGCCGCCGACCACGGCGATGTCGTGCTCCTTGAAGAAGAAGCCGTCGCAGGTCGCGCACCAGGAGACGCCGCGGCCGGAGAGTGCGTCCTCGTTGGGCAGGCCGAGCTTGCGGTGCTGGGAACCGGTGGTCACGATCACGGCCTTGGCGCGGTGCACGGTGCCGGCGGTGTCGGTGACGGTCTTGATCTCACCGGTGAGGTCCACGGCGATGACGTCGTCCGGAATCAGCTCGGCGCCGAAGCGCTCGGCCTGGCCACGCATGTTGTCCATGAGGTCCGGCCCCATGATGCCGTCCTGGAAGCCGGGGAAGTTCTCGACCTCGGTGGTGTTCATCAGTGCGCCACCGGCGGTGACGGCGCCTTCGAAGACCAGGGGCTTGAGCGAAGCGCGTGCGGTGTACAGGGCGGCGGTGTAACCGGCCGGCCCGGAGCCGATGATGATCACGTTTCGTACGTCGCTCACGGGTTGATTCCTCGTCTCTGCGGACTGCCTGCTGCCTACCGGGGGGCCGGTGTGGACTCTCACCCCACCCAACGGATCCTACGGCGCCCGCATTCCCGAGTTGTCCCCCCGGGCTTCCCGGCCGCTCAGCTCCTCGGGTAGGTGCGGGTGAGCAGGGGCTTTCCGGGAACGGCCGAGGGGTCGGTGACGCAGGCGGAGCCGACGAGATAGGCGTCCACGACGGTGGAGTCGCCGGGGTGCGGCAGGACGATGAGGAAGACGTCCTTGCCCTCGTAGGTGCCGGGTTCGAAGCCCAGGGGGGTCTCGGTGCGGCCGGTGGCTTCCTGGACGCAGGCGGGTGCCCCGAGCGCCCAGCCATCGGCAGGGGCGGGGCTCGGTTGGGCCGGAGGGCTGTTCTCCACCCCGAAGGTGTTGTTCCCCTCCCCCGCGGCCTTGTCCCCCGGGCCGCCGGACGCGAGGAGCTCGCGCACCGTGGCGGGGAGCCCCTGGGCGGTGTACTCGGGCGCGGCGGACCTGGGCTGGGCGGCGGACGCCTCGCTCCGCGCGGACATGTCCTGCGCGGGGCGGTCGCCGGACATCAGGCCGGCCACCAGGACGCCGGCGGCGCACGCCGCGAGCAGTCCGCCCGCGAGAGCGATCCGGCGGCGTGCGCGACGCCGTCCGGGGCCGGTTGGGCCGGCCGGGTGACCGGAGGGCCGCAGGGCGCCGGTCTCACTGAGCGGTCCGGGGGCGGTTTCACGTGAAACATCGGCTGAAAGATCGGCACCGGGGACCCCTGTGGCCGGCCGGTCCGGGTGGCCGGGTCCGGACTTCCCGTGCGGGGTGGTGGAGTCGAGGAGTGCCTCGGCGGCGAGGGCCGCGTCGATCCGGCCGGAGATGTCGACGGGCATCCGGGCCGGCCCGGGCAGGGTGCCGAGGAGGGACCGGATCTCCTCCAGGGAGGCACGGACGTCCGCGCACAGGGGGCAGTCGCCGAGATGGCTGCGGACCTCCGCCGTGCGGGACGGGGAGAGGAGGCCTTCCGCCAGCTCGGAGATCTCCGAGACGTCGGGGTGCCCGATCGTGCCGGTCGCGCCGGTTGTGGGGTTCACGCTCGTCCACCTCCGCCCTTCACTGCGTTGGGGTCCGGGGCCGGGACCCCGCGGTCTGCCGTCGGTGGGACGGTTGTCCCCGGTGTCCGGTTCCTTCCCCGCTCGGTGTCGGTGTTATCCCCGGTGGGCGTGCGCAGATGAGTGAGGAGCGGGACGAGTTTCGCCCTGCCGCGTGCGCACCGGCTCTTCACGGTGCCGACGGGGACGTCGAGGATGCGGGCGGCCTCGGCGACGGGGTAGCCCTGCATGTCGACGAGGACCAGAGCGGCCTTCTGATCGGCCGGGAGGGTGCTCAGGGCCGCCAGCAGCTGCCGGTGGAGGTCCTGGCGCTCCGCGGGTGCCTCGGCGGACTCGTGGGGCTCCAGAAGGCGCTCCAGGCGGTCCGTGTCGTCGAGGGGGGACGTCCTGCGGGAGGCGGCCTTGCGGGCCCGGTCCAGACAGGCGTTCACGGTGATGCGGTGGAGCCAGGTCGTGACGGCGGATTCACCGCGGAAGGTGTGCGCGGCCCGGTAGGCGGAGACCAGGGCGTCCTGCACGGCGTCGGCGGCTTCCTCCCGGTCGCCGAGGGTGCGCAGGGCCACGGCCCACAGCCGGTCGCGGTGCCGGCGTACGAGCTCGCCGAAGGCGTCCGGATCTCCGGCGGCGTGCAGCGCCAGGAGTTCCTGGTCGCTGCGGCCGGGTGTGGCTTCGTCCAACGCTGGCCCCCTCCCCTGCTGTCCGTCAGCCCGTGAACTTCACGTCCGAGATGGCCTGCTTGAACGTGCCGCCGCTGAACGCATCGCTGCCCGCTTCCGGCATCGCGGTGATCCAGAGGAGGACGAAGCGTGCTTTGACCGGAGTTTCGGCGGTCAGCGCGAGCGTGCTGGTCGAGGTCTTGTTGCCGGCGATCTTCTGCATGGCGGAGACCGGAGTCGACGAGGACAAAGAGGGAGCCCTGTAGAGCGTGATGGTGGTGTGGTTGCCGGCGTACTTGAGCGCTACGGAGGCGCCACTGACGTCCTGCTCGGAGCCGACGTCGTAGACGATGCCGACGCCCGCCTTGAAGTCCGCCTTCATTTCTGGGCCGTCGTAGTAGCTCCTGGTCTTCCAGAAGGTGGTGACGTCCTTGTCGAAGGTGTTCTTGACGCCTGCCTGGTCCTGGGCGGTGCCGTCGGGGTAGTACTCGCGGGCATCCGTGATGCCGAGCTGGACCGGCTCCTTCTTCTCCGGGGTGCCGTCGGTCTTCTCGTGCGTGGTCTGGCTGCCGCTGGTGCTGCCCTGGTTGTTCCGGTTGAGCAGGGTGTCGGCGAGCTGCCAGCTGCCCAGTCCGAGGGCGGCGATCAGCAGGGCTGCTACGCCCCACTTGAGGACGCGGCCGGTACGGCTCTGCAGGGGCGGCGGCGGGGGAACGACGGTGAGGACCTGCGCGGTGGGCATGCCGGGGCCCTGGGGCCTGCCGTAGCTGCCCTGCTGGTAGGTGGTGTGCTGGTACTCCGGAGGCGCGGTGAAGGTGGGCTCCGGCGGCCGGATGCGGGGCATCGCGGCCACGGCCTTGGAGAGCTCTTCCGGGGTGGTGCAGGCGGGTTCCTGCCGCGATGCGGTGGCCCCGTCGTTGGCGAGGGCACGCATGGCCAGCTCGCCCAGACCGCGGTGCACGCCCGCGCGGACCTGGTCGGGGGCGATCAGGCCGACGCCCTTGGGCAGGCCGGTGAGGCCGTAGGCGTCGCTCTCGTACGGCCAGCGCTGGGTCAGCGAGGCGTACAGGAGGGCGCCGATGGCCTCGGTGTCCGAGCGCTGCGGGGTCTCGCTGGTGATGCCGCGCAGGGCGGCGTTCACGGCGAGGCCGCGGATGCGGTACTGGCCCGTGGAGGTGCGCAGTATCGCGCTGGGGGTCAGCCGCAGGTGCGCCAGGCCCTCGCGGTGCGCGGCGGCCATGGCCTGGGAGACCTGGCTGACGAGCTGGTAGGCCTCGTGCGGCTCCATGGGGCCGGCGGCGAGGACCGCGGTGAGCTCCGTGGCGTCGGGGAGCCACTCGTGGACGACGTAGACGAGGTCGTTCTCCTCCACGGCGTCCAGGACCTGGACGAACCGGGGGTCGCCGAGCAGGGCCGAGGAGCGGGCGGCGGCCAGGACGGCGCGGGCCCGCGCGTGGTCGGCGGGCAGCAGGTGGACGCCCACGGCCCGGCGCAGCTTCTCGTCCATCGCACGCCAGCTGCTGAATCCGTCCAGACGGGTGACGCACTCTTCGAGCCGGTAGCGCCTGGCCAGCTTGTGGCCGCTGTGCAGCTCGGGCGCGGCAGCGGGTGCCGCGTTCCTGCGATCGCCGTCCGTTTCGGGCATGGTTCCGTCCGCGGCTCGTCCGTTCTGGGTGTCCACCCCGTCGGCCGTGGCCTGGGCCGTCTCCGCGGCCAGCGGCTCGTCGCCGCCGTTGTCGGCCACGTCGACGGCAGCCGTGCTACGTTCCGCCACCGTCGTCCCCGCCTCCCCATCCGTTGCGCGCTGTCGGCCAGTCTGCGAAGCCATGCCAATTGTGCCCACAGTCCACCGATCTGCACGACACGCCAGGGAGCAGGATGGTTGTACGCATCAGCGGCCCAGGCGTCCGCGGACCATTCCGACCATGGCGTTGAGTTCTTCGATGCGCATCCGCTTGGCGGCGACGAGGAACACCGCCGCCAGGGAGATGCCGCCGGCCACCAGCGCGGTGAGGGAGCCGAGGGCTCCGCTGCCGATGAAGTGCAGGACGGCGTAGGCGACGGCGCCGGCCACGGCGGCGGCGGGGACGCAGGCGCCGATGAGCCGGGTGTAAGTGCGCATCACGTGCGCCCCGTCGAGGTCGCCGCCGAGGCGGGTGCGCAGCCGGCGCCAGGCGACACCGACGCCCACGGCGTAGCCGAGGCCGTAGGCGGCGGCCATGCCGACGACGGCCCAGCGGGATGGGAGCACGAAGAAGGCGACGGCGGACATGCCCGCGTTGACGGCGGCCACGATGACCGTGTTGTAGAAGGGCGTCCGGGTGTCCTCGTAGGCGTAGAAGCCGCGCAGGACCACGTACTGGACGGAGTACGGGATCAGTCCGAGGCCGAAGGCCATCAGGATGAAACCGATGTTCTGGGCGCTCTCCGCGCCGGAACCGGCGTAGAGCAGGCCGGCCATCGGGACGCCCAGGGCGAGGAACGCGAAGGCGCAGGGCACGATCGCGACGGCGGAGGTGCGCAGTCCGTAGGAGATGTCGTCACGGACCGCGGCGGCGTCGCCGTCGTGGGCGGACCGGGAGATGCGCGGCAGGACGGCGGTCATGACGGAGACGGTGATGATGGCCTGCGGCATCTGCCAGAGCAGCAGGGCGTAGTTGTAGCCGGTGATGCCGGTACCGCCGTGGCCCTGCTTGTCGGCCAGCTCGCCCGCCCAGGTGGCGAACTGGGTGACGACGATGAGACCGAGCTGGTTGGCGAGGACGAAGAAGAACGTCCACTTGGCCAGGCCGGCGGCCTTGCCGAGGCCGTGGCCCTTCCAGTCGAACCGCAGGCGCGGCTTGAAGCCGGCGTCGCGCAGGTAGGGAAGCATCGCCAGGGACTGGACGACGAGGCCGAGCAGGGTGCCCAGGCCCAGCAGCCGGACGCCCTCGGGAGTGATGCCGGCCTCGGTGACGCCCGTGGTGGTGAAGCCGCCGAAGGCCCAGATGAAAGCGCCGAAGGTGGCGATGACGACGATGTTGTTGAGGACGGGGGTCCACATCATCGCGCCGAACCGGCCGCGGGCGTTGAGGATCTGACCGAGGACCACGTGCACACCCATGAAGAACATGGTGGGCAGGCAGTAGTGCGCGAAGGCGACGGCGACGTCCAGCCGCTGCGGGTCGTCGGCAATCGTCTGCGACATCATGCCGATGAACAGCGGGGCCGCGAGCACACAGACCACGGTGACGGCGCCCAGCAGGACCATGACGAGGGTCAGCAGCCGGTTGGCGTACGCCTCTCCCCCGTCCTCGTCGTTCTTCATCGCGCGTACCAACTGCGGGATGAAGACGGCGTTGAGGGCGCCGCCGCCGACCAGGACGTAGATCATCGTCGGCAGGGTGTTGGCGACCTGGTAACTGTCGTTGAGGGTGGCGACGCCGATGGCTCCGGCGATCACCAGGGTCCGCATGAAGCCGGTGATGCGGGAGACGATGGTGCCGGCGGCCATCAGGGCGCTGGACTTGAGCAGGCTGGAGGCGCGTCCGGCGGGCTTGCTGGGTGCCGGGGCGGCCACGGGCGCGTCCTCGGCGGGGGTGCGGGGTGCCGCGTCCTGGTCCCGGTAGAGGTGCGCGAAGGCGTCGGGGCGGGGGTCCTCGTCGGCGGCCTTGGTCACGAGGGAGTCCACGCCGACGAACTGCGTGGTCGTGGCGTGGTCGCCGTAGGGCAGGTGCCGTGACGGACCGTCCGGCTCCGGCGGCGGGGTCTGGGCCCATACCCGGGGGTCCGGGGCGTACGCGGGAGCCGGCGGGGCCGCGTAGAGCGGCCCGGGCTCCTGGAAGGTGCCGGGCGGTGGCGGTGGGTGCGAGGCCCGGTCGTACAGGACCTCTGCCACCGGGTCCTGGGCGGACAGGTCCTGAGCCCGGTACGGGTCGTAGGCGTAGGCGTCCTGGACATAGGGGTCGTGGTCCGGCGCAGGTGCGGGCGCGGGAACCTGTCCCGGCACCGGGGTGCCGGGGGCAGTGCCCTGGGAGGGCGCGGGCCCGCCAGTGCCCTGCGCACGGTCACCTTCGTACGGCGCGTTCATCGAAACCCCACCTCATCGTCCCCAGGCCGACCGGCCACGGCATCGCTCAACGGTCCACTGTCTCACCCGTGCCGGACGGGTCCGCGCTTTGCGGTCCGGTGTCCGGGGACTCGTCACTCTGCTGCGTGCTCTCCTCGGCGGCGGCACGTGCCGCGACACGCTTGCGGCTGGCGTACATCTTGATGCCGGCCAGCACGAGGAGGAGGACACCGCCCGCGATGACGAGCATGACGGTCGGGGTCACCTCGGTGGCTTCGACGGTGAACGTGCGGGCCTTCCCGTAGGCCACGCCGTCGGTGGTGAAGAGCTGGGCCGTCACCTCGACCGGGCCGCTCGCGGTGGCGTTGGCGGGGAACTTCACGGTCTGGCTGTGCCCGCCCTGGACCGCGACTTCCTGCTGGGACTCCCCGCTGTCGCCGAACATCAGCCGGGTCGGGTTGGCGGACCGCACCCGGAGGACCAGGTTGTGGGTGTCCTGGACGAGGCTGTTCTGGACACTGACGGGGATGGTCGCGCTGTGTCCGGAGAGCGTGGCATCGGACTTGGGGATGATCTTGACCTTCTCGGTCAGCCCGATCAGGTACCGCTGCACCTGGTCCCGGTAGTCCCACGCAGCATCGGGGCGGCCGCGCCAGGAGGCGGACATCTCCCGGTTGGTGGTGTTGCCGAAGGGGATCTCGACGCGGTCGGGCGCGGTCAGGATCACCTTGAAGTCGTCGAGGGTGGTCTCGGTGGTGCGGATCTTCTCGAAGGCGGAGACCGGCAGTTCCTGCTTGCTCAGCGCCTCGGGGTACTGGCCGGCTCCCGGGACCTGCGTCGCGGCGCGGGGGTCGGGAGTCGCGGCGGCCGCCGCCTCCAGGTCCACGGCCTGGCTCCAGCGGCCCGCCTGCAGACCCCGTATGGCGGCGGCCATCGTCTGTACCTGGCTGGCGCTGGGCATCCGCTGCGGGGCGACGACGAAGCTGCGCTGGCTGTCGCTCTCCTGCAGGTTCAGGGCGAGGGTCTGGGCGAGGAACTTCTGCACCGCGAGGGTGGAGTTCCCCGAGCGGAGCACGTCGCCCTCGAAGGCGGTGGAGAGATCGGCGTCGGCGACGACCGCCGTGGTGCCCGCGCCGATGGGCCGGGCGGCCGACGGGGTGTAGCCGAGGGCGCCCGTCTCCTGGAGGCTGTCGCTGCGGGTGAGGACGTTGTGGGCGCCGGCCGAGGTCGCGACGTTGACGATCGACGGGTCGATCGCCCCGTCCACGGGCCAGGAGAAGTCGGTGCTCGCGGGCACGTGCAGGACCGTCTCGACGGCCTGCTTCGCCTTGTCGGTGGCCGGCCGCAGCTGTCCCAGGGTGCCGGACACGTCCTTGCCGCGGTGGGCGAGCGAGGCGATGTCCGGATCGGCGAAGGGCAGTGCGACGACCTTCTTGCCCTGGACGGCGCTTTCCAGCGAGCTCAGCCACTGCTCGGCGATGGCCTTGTTCTTGCCCTGGACGGTCCGGCCGTCCGGGGTGCGGACCCGGTAGCCCTTGGTCATGGCGTCGACGGTGTAGAGCAGATCCGGGTCGATGACCCAGGTGATGGGGAGGTCCTTGCCGAGGGTGACCATCTGTTCCAGACGGCCGCCCGGCCTCAGCTCGTCGGCGAGGCCGTCGTCGAGGAAGACGGGGGTCTGCACCTCGTCCGAGCCGGTCTCCGAGGTCAAGTGCGTGGTGGAGATCAACGGCCACACGTACGCGAGCTGGGACCGCTTGGCGGCCGCCTCCGGCTGCCAGGGCAGGAAGGTCCGCTTGATGCCGAGGACCTGCTCGTACTGGCGGCTCTCGGTCTCCCCGGACAGGGAGACGCCGAGCTGGTAGACGCCGTCCTCGTCCAGTTCCAGCTTGTTCACCGGAACCTTGAGGGTGAACGGCTGGCTGACCTTCGAAGGCAGCGAATCGATCTTCACGGCGAACTCGGCACCGACCTCCGCCGGGTCGGTACCCGCCCGGAACCGGCCGCGTTCCGCGGCCTCGTCGATGGAGCTGCGGTCCCCGAGGGCCGGCCCGACCCGCAGGCCGACGTGCGCGTCGGTGATCTCCTCCGGGCCGTTGTTGATCACGGCGCCCGAGATGGTGAGGGTGTCGCCCTTGACCGGGGCGCTCGGTGTCATGGTGTCGAGCTGGACGTCGACGGCGGTGGCCGCCGTTTCGGCTGCCTGGGCTTCGGGGGCGTGCGAGTAGACCAGGCCGGCGAGTACCGGTGTCCCGGCGAGCAGGACGACCGCGCGCCGCAGCCAGCGTCGCCGGGCAGGAGCGAGCGGTGCCCCCTGGATGTCTGCCGCCTCGGCCAACGCGCTCGCCCGTCCCTCGAAGTGTCAGTGGTCGTCGTTTGTGCGTCCACGCATGGTAACGAGGCCCGCTGTGCGCGAGTGCCGCGCCTTGCTCCACATGATCGGGTCCGCCCCGGAGGGGCCGCGGGCCGGGGTGGCCGCAAAACACGGGAGCTCCGGGCGGGCCGGGCACGTACCCTTTTCTGTTGTGCCGAACGCCAACGAAGACAACCCCAGTGTCCTGAATCACGGGCAGGCCCGCGCGGTGAGTGAACTGCTGCGGATCGCCCCTGTCGCCGACGAGCTCGGCCGCCGTTTCCAGGAGGCGGGATTCCGCCTCGCCCTGGTCGGCGGGTCCGTCCGCGACGCGCTGCTCGGGCGCCTCGGCAACGATCTCGATTTCACCACCGACGCCCGCCCCGAGGACGTTCTCAAGATCGTCAGGCCGTGGGCCGACTCGGTGTGGGACGTCGGCATCGCCTTCGGCACGGTCGGTGCGCAGAAGGACGCCCGCGTCGGAGACGCTGAGCGAAGCTTCCAGATCGAGGTGACCACGTACCGCTCGGAGTCCTACGACAGGACCTCGCGCAAGCCCGAGGTCTCCTACGGCGACTCCATCGAGGAAGACCTCGTCCGCCGCGACTTCACGGTGAACGCGATGGCCGTCGCGCTCCCCGAGAAGGAGTTCGTGGACCCGTACGGCGGCCTGGAGGACCTCCGCGCGGGCGTGCTGCGCACCCCGGGCACTGCCGAGGACTCCTTCTCCGACGATCCGCTGCGGATGCTGCGGGCGGCGCGGTTCGCCGCTCAGCTCGACTTCGAGGTCGCCCCGGACGTGGTGGCGGCGATGACGGAGATGTCCGGCCGCATCGAGATCGTCTCGGCCGAGCGGGTCCAGGCCGAGCTGAACAAGCTGCTGCTGTCCGCGCACCCGCGCAAGGGCCTGGGCCTCCTCGTGGACACGGGGCTGGCCGAGCACGTGCTGCCGGAGCTGCCGGCGCTGCGTCTGGAGAGCGATGAGCACCACCGGCACAAGGACGTCTACGACCACTCGCTGATCGTGCTGGAGCAGGCGATCGCGCTGGAGCAGGACGGCCCGGACCTGGTGCTGCGGCTCGCGGCACTGCTGCACGACATCGGCAAGCCCCGGACCCGCCGGTTCGAGAGCGACGGACGGGTCTCCTTCCACCACCACGAGATGGTGGGCGCGAAGATGACCAAGAAGCGCATGACCGCGCTCAAGTACTCCAACGACATGGTCAAGGACGTGTCCCGGCTGGTGGAGCTGCACCTGCGCTTCCACGGTTACGGGGACGGGGAGTGGACCGACTCGGCCGTGCGGCGCTACGTCCGCGACGCCGGTCCGCTGCTGGACCGCCTGCACAAGCTGACCCGCTCCGACTGCACCACGCGCAACAAGCGCAAGGCGAGCGCGCTCTCCCGTACCTACGACGGGCTGGAAGAACGCATCGCGCAGCTGCAGGAGAGGGAGGAGCTGGACGCGATCCGGCCCGACCTCGACGGCAACGAGATCATGCGGGTCCTCGACGTGGGTCCCGGCCCGGTGATCGGCAAGGCCTACGCGTTCCTGCTGGAGCTGCGGCTGGAGAACGGCCCCATGGAGCACGACGCGGCGGTCGCCGCCCTCAAGGAGTGGTGGGCCGCACAGGGCTGAAGGCCTGAGCGCCTGAAGCTCTGAGCGTCTGAAGGTCTGAGCGTGCCGATGTTTCACGTGAAACATCGGGACGGAGACCCGGTCGTGCTCCGGTCAGGGCGATGTTTCACGTGAAACATCGCCCTGACGCATGAGGAGAGCCGCGGTAGCGGCATAGAGCGTCGCCACCCCGAGGATCAAGGGGACGGAGTGTCCGTCGAGGGGGAGCACGAGAGCGGCCACCCCGGCGGCGCCGACGAAGGCGGCGTTGAAGAGCACGTCGTAGACGGAGAAGACGCGGCCGCGAAAGGCGTCGTCCACCTGGGACTGCACGATGGTGTCGGTGGAGATCTTGGCCCCCTGGGTGGCCAGGCCCAGCACGAAGGCGGCTGCCAGCATCGGTCCGGGCGCGAAGAACAGGCCGAGCGCCGGCACCAGCACCGCGGCGCTCGCGGCACAGAGGGTGATCGAGCCCAGGGCGCCCAGCCGGCCCGCCAGCCAGGGAGTGATGACGGCGGCTGCGAAGAAGCCGGCCCCGGAAACGCCGACCGTGAGCCCCAGCAGGGCCAGCCCGTCGGCCTCGTTGTCCGACCAGGCGTATCGGCAGAGCATGAGCAGCATGACGAACAGGGCCCCGTAGCAGAACCGCATGACGGTCATGGCGGTGAGCGCCCGGGCCGCCTCGCGCCGGGAGGCCAAGTGCCGCAGGCCCTCGGCCAGGCCCCGCACGGTGAGGGCGATCCCCTGGCGGACCGTCGGGTTGATCCGGCCGGGAGGGTGGTCGGGTCCGAGGAGATCCACGGCCATGCGCAGGGAGACCAGGGCCGCGCACAGGTAGAGGCCGGCTCCGAGGAGGACGACCAGGGCGTCGGAGTCGTCGGCCACTACACGGACGAGGAAGGCCAGGCCCCCGCCGGCGACGGCGGCGAGCGTTCCCGCAGTGGGTGAGAGTGCGTTCGCGGTGACCAGTTGGCCGGGTGCGACGACCCGCGGCAGGGAGGCGGCGAGCCCGGCCAGGATGAAGCGGTTGACCGCGGTCACGGACAGGGCCGAGGCGTAGAAGAGCCAGTCGGGGACGCGCGCGACGATCAGCATGCCGGTGACGCAGGCGAGGAAGGCCCGCAGCAGGTTCCCGTAGAGGAACACCTGGCGGCGGCGCCAGCGGTCCAGCAGGACTCCCGCGAAGGGGCCGATCACCGAATAGGGCAGCAGGAGCACCGCCATGGCGGAGGCGATGGCCGCGGGAGAGGCCTGCTTCTCCGGGGAGAAGACGACGTAGGCGGCCAGTGCGACCTGGTAGACCCCGTCGGCGGCCTGGGAGAGCAGCCGTACGGCGAGCAGGTTGCGGAAGTCCCGCAGACGCAGGAGTACGCGCAGATCACGTACGACGGCCATGAGGGAAAGGGTCACACACGCGGAGGGTCCCCGGGCACATTGCCCGGGGACCCTCCGCGGAAGAACAGCCGAAGTCCAGGCGTCCTTAAGGACGCCTGGGTTCGACTAGCGCTCGACCTCGCCCTTGATGAACTTCTCGACGTTCGCGTAGGCCTCGTCGTCGAAGTACTGCACCGGCGGGGACTTCATGAAGTAGCTCGAAGCCGACAGGATCGGGCCACCGATGCCGCGGTCCTTGGCGATCTTCGCGGCGCGCAGGGCGTCGATGATGACACCGGCGGAGTTCGGGGAGTCCCATACCTCGAGCTTGTACTCGAGGTTCAGCGGGACGTCGCCGAAGGCGCGGCCTTCGAGGCGGACGTAGGCCCACTTGCGGTCGTCGAGCCACGCGACGTAGTCGGACGGGCCGATGTGGACGTTCTTCTCGCCGAGCTCGCGGTCGGGGATCTGCGAGGTGACGGCCTGAGTCTTGGAGATCTTCTTCGACTCGAGGCGGTCGCGCTCCAGCATGTTCTTGAAGTCCATGTTGCCGCCGACGTTGAGCTGCATGGTGCGCTCAAGACGGACACCGCGGTCCTCGAACAGCTTCGCCATCACGCGGTGCGTGATGGTGGCGCCGACCTGCGACTTGATGTCGTCGCCGACGATCGGGACACCGGCCTCGGTGAACTTGTCGGCCCACTCCTTGGTGCCGGCGATGAAGACCGGGAGGGCGTTGACGAAGGCGACCTTGGCGTCGATGGCGCACTGGGCGTAGAACTTCGCCGCAGCCTCGGAACCGACCGGCAGGTAGCAGATCAGGACGTCGACCTGACGGTCCAGGAGGGTCTGGACGATGTCGACCGGGGTCTCGGCCGACTCCTCGATCGTCTCGCGGTAGTACTTGCCCAGACCGTCCAGGGTGTGGCCGCGCTGAACGGTCACGCCCGCACTCGGGACGTCACAGATCTTGATGGTGTTGTTCTCGCTGGCGCCGATGGCGTCCGAAAGGTCGAGGCCGACCTTCTTCGCGTCGACGTCGAACGCGGCGACGAACTCGATGTCGCGCACGTGGTAGTCGCCGAACTGGACGTGCATCAGACCGGGGACCTTGGCCGCCGGGTCGGCGTCCTTGTAGTACTCGACGCCCTGCACCAGCGAGGCGGCGCAGTTGCCTACGCCGACGATGGCTACGCGAACCGAACCCATTCCGGTTGCTCCCTGTTTGTTCTCGGACGAGGCCTGCGAGATGCAGACCTCACTGTGTCGTTTCGTCGGACGGACCGGGTCGTCTCTGATCCCGTCCCGCCCGCTCACTCTCGATGAGCTCGTTCAGCCAGCGCACTTCGCGCTCCACGGATTCCATGCCGTGGCGTTGCAGCTCGAGCGTGTAGTCGTCGAGCCGCTCGCGTGTGCGAGCCAGCGAGGCGCTCATCTTCTCCAGGCGCTCCTCAAGGCGGCTGCGACGGCCCTCCAGCACCCGCATGCGCACTTCTCGTTCGGTTTGACCGAAGAAGGCGAAGCGGGCGGCGAAGGACTCGTCCTCCCAGGCATCGGGGCCCGTGTGGGAGAGGAGCTCCTCGAAGTGCTCCTTACCTGCTGCCGTCAACCGGTAGACGATCTTGGCGCGGCGCCCTGCGAGTGAAGCGGCGAGAGCGTCTTCCGGGGCATTGCCCGGCTCTTCGATCAACCAGCCGTTGGTGACGAGCGTCTTGAGACAGGGGTAGAGCGTCCCGTAGCTGAACGCTCTGAACACCCCCAGCGAGGTGTTGAGCCGCTTGCGCAGCTCGTAACCGTGCATGGGGGATTCGCGAAGCAGGCCGAGAACAGCGAACTCGAGGATGCCTGAGCGCCTGCTCATCCGCTTGCCCTTCCCCAGTCTCGGAGTCTTTATGTCGAGCTGATGTATCGGCTCGATACATCCAGACGATAGAACGGGTAGCCCTCAGCTACAAGTGGTGACACGGTGACCGGCGTCACATCACCGATTTGCGCGAGGTAAGTTGCCTGATTTGGGGTGAACTTCGGCACTGATTGGCTTTTGGGCGTGCGTAGTCTGTGCGCCATGACACCGGGGGGACCGGAACTCACCTGCCGCTTCCAGGCCACTCGCCTGCCCGAGGAGTAGTCGTTCGATGAGCGAGCACCGCCGCAAACCGCAACAGCCCCAGAGCGGTGGCCGCGCCGCCGCCCGCAAGGCTGCCCAGCAGCGCCCTGCCAGGGGCGCCGGTTCCGGGCGTGACGTCCCCACCGCGTCACCCAGCGGGCCGTATGCACCGCAGCCGGGTCACGGCAGCCGGTCGGACGCCCGGAGATCCGCCGGCCGCGGCTCGGCGGGACGGGGCAGGGGCGCCGCCGCGGCCGCGGGCGCCGGCCGTCCCAAGCGGTTCATCAACTATCCCCGCGGGGAAAAGGCCGGCTGGAAGCGCTTCGTCCCCTCCTGGAAGCTCGTCAGCGGTACGGCCCTGGGCTTCTGCGCGATCATCACGGCCGGCGCCGGCATCGGCATCGCTTCGGTGGGCACACCCGACGTGAACAAGACGGCCAAGGCGCAGAACAACGTCTTCTACTGGGCGGACGGCACCCAGATGGTCGCGACCGGCGGGTCCGTCAACCGCCAGATCGTCCCCATCGGAAAGATCCCCCGGTCCATGCAGAACGCCGTGATCGCGGCGGAGAACGAGTCCTTCGAGTCGGACAAGGGCGTCGACCCGATGGGCATCGCCCGCGCCGTGTGGAACATGGCCAAGGGCGGATCCACCCAGGGCGGCTCGACGATCACCCAGCAGTTCGTGAAGAACCAGTACCTGGACTCGGACCAGACGCTCAAGCGAAAGGTCACCGAGCTCTTCATCTCGATAAAGCTGGGTGTCAACGAGGAGAAGAACACGATCCTCGCCGGCTACCTGAACACCGCCTACTACGGCCGCGACGCCTACGGGATCCAGGCGGCCGCGCGCGCCTACTTCGGCAAGGACAGCGAAAAGCTGAACCCCTCCGAGAGCGCCTTCCTCGCCGCCGTGCTCAAGGGCCCGAACCTCTACAACCCCGACGGCGGCATCGGCGCCACCGCCACGCCCGAGCAGAACACCAAGCGGGCCCATGACCGCTGGCAATGGGTGCTGGACCGCGAGGTCAAGGTCGGGCGCATGCAGCAGGCGGAGCGGGACCAGTTCAAAACCTTCCCCCAGCTGATCGAATCCGCTCAGGCCGCCGGCATGTCCGGGCAGATCGGCTACCTGGTCGATACCGCCAACCTCTACCTGTCGAAGACCAAGGGCATCAAGGTCGAGGACCTGGCCAAGGGCGGCTACCGGATCCACACCACCTTCCAGAAGAAGAAGGTGGACGCGCTGGTCAAGGCCGTCGAGGGGACCCGGGACGGGATGCTCGACGAGAAGAAGCGGCCCGAGACGGACACCTTCGTCCAGTTCGGCGCGGCCTCGGTGGACGTCAAGACCGGCGCCCTCGTGGCCCTGTACGGCGGCCCCGGCATCGACAAGAAGCACTTCAACAACAACGCCAACACCTCGGGCGTCCAGGTCGGCTCGACCTGGAAGCCGTTCGTGCTGGCCGCGGCCATGCAGTACGGCACGCAGAACTCGGACGGCGAGGGGATCTCGGCCGACAGCAAGTACATGGCCAGCGACCTCACGGTGATCAACAACCGTGCGGGCCAGCCGCTGCGCGACGGCTCCGGCAAGCCGTTCCGGCAGAAGAACGAGAGCCCGCAGGATTACGGCTACGTGACCTTGAACAAGGCGATGGAGGACTCCATCAACGTGCCGTTCGCCCAGCTCGTCTTCGACGTCGGCCACAGCAAGGTGAAGGAAGTCGCCGAGTCGACCGGCATCCTCCCGGAGTCCTTCGACCCGAACGACAACGCCTCCTTCGCTCTGGGCACCTCGACCCCCAGCGCCATCCGCATGGCCGACTCCTACGCCACCTTCGCCGCCTCCGGAATCCACCACGATCCGTACTCGGTGAGCAGCGTCCAGAAGAACGGCAAGGACCTGCCCGGCTTCGGGCCCCCCAAGGGCTCGCGGGCCATGGACAACTCCATCGCGGACAACATCACCAAGGTCCTGCGCAACGTCGTCGAGAAGGGCACCGGTACCAAGGCCAAGAAGCTGGGCCGGCCCGCCGCGGGCAAGACCGGCACCACCGACAAGAACATGTCGGCCTGGTTCGTCGGCTATACCCCCGAGCTGTCGACCTCCGTGGCCCTGTTCCGCTCGGACCCGAGCGCGAAGAAGAAGGAACTGATCTCGATGAGGGGCGTGGCGGGCATTCCCTCCCTCCACGGTGGTGACATCCCGGCAGAGATCTGGACCAAGTACATGAAGGAGGCGCTGAACGGCGTCGCGAAGTCGGACTTCCCGGAGCCCGACGAGCTCGGTGTCGTCGCGGACGCCTCGGGCGCTCCGTCGCCCTCCCCCTCCATGTCCCCCTCCCCCTCGCCGTCTCCGTCGAACTCCCCGTCCCCGTCCCCGTCCCGGTCCCCCAGCCCGAGTCCTACGCGCGGCGGCGGCAAGCCGACCTGCAAGCCGTGGGCCATCTGCGAGCCGGACCCCAGCCCCAGTTCGTCCCGGTCGCCCTCGCCCTCGCCCAGCAAGACGCGCGACAGGCCGAGCGGCGGTACCGGAGAGTTCCCGATAGGGGGCTCTACGGGGGGCTGACCGGACGCCCCACGCACGGACGGAGAGGGCCGTCGCACCCAGTGCGGCGGCCCTCTCCCCTGTCCCATGGGAGAGGGCGGCGCCGTACGGCAGGATGTGCGCATGACGAAGGTGCACGAGGACAGCCCCGTACTGCCCACCCAGCAGGACGAGGTGGCCGCCGCGGGGAGCGAGTTCATCGGCGGGCCGCTGGGCCGCTACGCCCGGCTGGGCGGTCACTGGCTGACCCCGGTGCGGGTCGTCGTGCTCGTCGCCCTGGGGATGTTCGCGCTCGGCATGGTGCAGAAGCTGCCCTGCTACGACTGGGCGTGGTTCCGCGGGGCCGGCTCCCAGTACACCCACGCCTGCTACTCGGACATCCCGCACCTCTACGTCGTACGCGGCTTCGCCGACGGCCTCACCCCGTACTTCGACCGGATCCCCGGCGACATGCAGTTCCTGGAGTACCCGGTGCTCACCGGGCTCTTCATGGAGATCGCCTCCTGGATGACCCCCGGCAGCGGCTCCATGCAGCACCGGGAGCAGATGTACTGGATGGTCAACGCGGGCATGCTGATGGTCTGCGCCGCCGTGATCGCGGTGTGCGTGGCCCGCACCCACCGCCGGCGGCCGTGGGACGCGCTGCTCTTCGCCCTCGCACCCGCCTTCGCGCTCACCGCTACCATCAACTGGGACCTGCTGGCCATCGCCCTGACCGCCGCCGCGATGCTCATGTGGTCGCGGGGCGGGGCGCGGTCCTTCGGCGTCCTGATCGGCCTGGCCACCGCGGCCAAGCTCTATCCCGTCCTGCTGCTCGGGGCCGTGTTCGTGCTCTGCTGGCGGGCCGGGAAGTGGCGTGCGTTCGGCGAGGCGGTCGGCGGCGCTCTGGTCGCCTGGCTCGTGGTGAACCTGCCCGTGATGCTCTTCGCCTGGGAGGGCTGGCAGAAGTTCTACACCTTCAGCCAGGAGCGGCCCATCGACTTCGGATCCGTGTGGCTGCTGATCTCCCAGCGCTCCGGGAACCCCCTCGAAGGCGCCAACACCTACGCGACGGGCCTGACGCTGCTGCTGTGCGCGGGCATCGGGCTGCTCACCCTGACCGCGCCCCGCCGCCCCCGCTTCGCACAGCTGGCCTTCCTGCTGGTGGCGGCCTTCATCCTGGTCAACAAGGTCTACTCGCCCCAGTACGTGCTCTGGCTCATCCCGCTCGCCGCGCTGGCCAGGCCGCGCTGGCGGGACTTCCTGATCTGGCAGGCCGGCGAGGTCGTCTACTTCCTGGGGATCTGGTTCTACCTCGCCTACACGACCAGCGGGGACAAGCACCAGGGCCTGCCCCTGGAGGGCTACCAGCTGGCCATCGCGGCCCACCTGCTGTGCACGCTCTACCTGTGCGCGGTGGTCGTACGCGACATCCTGCTGCCCGAGCGGGACGTGGTGCGGCGCGACGGATCGGACGACCCCTCCGGGGGCGTCCTGGACGGCGCCGAGGACGTCTTCACGCTCTCGCGGACGCCGAAGGCGCCGCAGGACGCGGCGCCTTCGGAGGGTCAGCGGGTGGAGTGGGGCGCGCGCCCCGGGGAGTGACTCAGGCGTCGAGCACCCGGTCGAACTGCGTGGTGGTGTGGCGCAGGTGCGCCACCAGTTCGTCGCCGACCTTCGGCTCGGGAGAGTCCGACGGCACGAACAGGATGGACACCTGCATGTGCGGCGGCTCGGCGAACCAGCGCTGCTTGCCCGCCCACACGAACGGCGACAGGTTCCGGTTGACGGTGGCGAGTCCGGCGCGGGCGACGCCCTTGGCGCGCGGCATCACCCCGTGCAGGGCCTTGGGGGCCTCCAGGCCGACTCCGTGGGAGGTGCCGCCGGCGACGACGACCAGCCAGCCGTCGGAGGCGGCCTTCTGCTGCCGGTAGCCGAACCGGTCGCCCTTGGCGACGCGGGTGACGTCGAGTACCGCGCCGCGGTACTCGGTCGCCTCGTGGTCGCCCAGCCACAGCCGGGTGCCGATGCGGGCCCGGAAGCGCGTCTGCGGGAACTGCTGCTGCAGCCGCACCAGCTCCGAGGCCTTCAGGTGGCTGACGAACATCGTGTGCAGCGGCAGCCGGGCGGCGCGCAGCCGGTCCATCCAGCCGATGACCTCCTCGACGGCATCGGAGCCGTCAGGGCGGTCCAACGGCAGGTGCAGGGCGAAGCCCTCCAGCCGGACGTCCTCGATCGCCGTGTGGAGCTGGCCGAGGTCCTGCTCGGAGATCCCGTGCCGGCGCATCGAGCTCATGCACTCGATGACCACACGGGCGCCGACCAGGCCGCGCACCCCGTCAAGCGAGGACACCGAGCGGATGACCCGGTCCGGCAGCGGCACCGGCTCCTCACCGCGCCGGAACGGGGTGAGGACGAGCAGGTCACCGCCGAACCAGTCCTTGATGCTGGCGGCCTCGTACGTCGTCCCGACGGCGAGGACGTCGGCGCCCATCCGGGTCGCCTCCTCGCAGAGCCGCTCGTGACCGAAGCCGTAGCCGTTCCCCTTGCAGACGGGGATCATCCCGGGGAACTGGTCCTGGATCTGCTTCTGGTGCGCACGCCAGCGCGCGGTGTCGACGTAGAGCGTGAGCGCCATGCCCGTCCGGAGCCTCTCTCGATGAGCTGCGTGGTGCAGCGGTGCGGTGTGTGTGGGTGGGGCGGGGTCAGCGACGCGACATGTAGATGTCGAGTGCCTTGTGCAGCAGCTTGTTGAGCGGGAAGTCCCACTCGCCGACGTACTCGACGGCCTCGCCGCCCGTGCCGACCTTGAACTGGATGAGGCCGAACAGGTGGTCGTTCTCGTCCAGGGTGTCACTGATGCCGCGCAGGTCGTAGACGCTTGCGCCGAGCGCGTAGGAGTCGCGCAGCATGCGCCACTGCATCGCGTTCGAAGGACGGACCTCGCGCTTGTGGTTGGCGGATGCGCCGTACGAGTACCAGACGTGCTGGCCGACGGTGAGCATCGTGGCGGCGGCCAGCGGCTCCCCCTCGTGCGTGGCGATGTACAGCCGCATCCGGTTGGGGTCCTCGGAGTTGAGGGCCGTCCACTGGCGCTGGAAGTAGCTGAGCGGGCGCGGGCGGAACTTGTCGCGCTCGGCCGTGACCTCGTACAGCTTCTGCCAGGTCGGGAGGTCCTCATAACCGCCCTGGACGACCTCGACACCGGCCTTCTCGGCCTTCTTGATGTTGCGGCGCCACAGCTGGTTGAAGCCCTTGAGGACGTCGTCCAGCGAGCGGTTGGCCAGGGGTACCTGGAAGACGTACCGGGGCTGGACGTCGCCGAAGCCGGCGCCGCCGTCCTCGGCCTGCTGCCAGCCCATCCGGCGCAGCTTGTCGGAGACTTCGAAGGCGCGGGGCTCGATGACGGAGGCCTCCACGTCACGCAGGCGCTTGACCTCCGGGTCCTGGATACCGGCCTTGATGGCGGTCGAGTTCCAGCGGCGGATCACGACGGGCGGGCCCATCTTCACGGTGAAGGCGCCCTGCTGCTTGAGGTGCGCCAGCATCGGCTGGAGCCACTCTTCGAGGTTGGGGGCGTACCAGTTGATGACCGGGCCCTCGGGGAGGTACGCGAGGTACCGCTTCACCTTGGGCAGCTGCCGGTACAACACGAGTGCGGCGCCGACGAGTTCGCCGGACTGGTCGAACCATCCGAGGTTCTCGGAACGCCACTCGTTCTTCACGTCGGCCCACGCCGGGACCTGGCAGTGGCTAGCCGAGGGCAGGCTCTGGAGGTAGCCCAGGTGCTGCTCTCGGCTGATGGTCCTCAGGGACAGGCTCATGCGGGGCGTCTCCTCGGCGGCTTCGCTGGCTATGGCGCGAAGCCTACTGCGACGGGGGCGCCACCCATCTGGGGGACAGGCCGGGCCTGGGCCGGTGGAGGCCGGCGCCCCGTCGCGGAGGCACCCGGTCAGCCCAGCCAGCCGCCGAAGAGACCGCCGTGCGCCATGCCGAGGAAGAAGCCGATGGCCGCGGCTCCGAGGCCGATGATCAGTGCTGTGCGTTCGCGTGTCGTGGCGGAGATGAACTGGCCGTAGAGCCCGGTGACGATCCCGATCAGCCCGGTCCACGAGCTGAGCAGGTGCAGGTTGTGGAAGAAGGCCGTGACGAACGCCACGGCGCCGAGGACCAGGGTGACCGCCACCAGGGTGTCCTGGAGCGGATGGGGCTTGCCGTCGGTCGCGAAGAGCGAGATGGAGGACTGAGATCGCATTGCCTGTGCCATCGGAAGGCACCTCCTGGCTGCAGCAGAGCGGTGCTGCGGGGCCGGCTCCGGCAGGAGCAGGGGCCTAGCACCGAGCACACCCGATGCATACAGATTGTGGCCTCCTTGCGCCGGATTTCAACCGGAAGGAGTCGAGGAGGTAGTCTGTACAGCTGCGCGGTGTCTGCTCTGCAGATGCCGTGCGCACGCATCACGACCCTCCTGCCACGGAACGACCGTGGCCGCTGAGTCCAAAGGAGGTGGGTTCCACATGCGTCACTACGAAGTGATGGTCATCCTCGACCCCGATCTCGAGGAGCGCGCTGTCTCCCCGCTGATCGAGAACTTCCTTTCTGTCGTCCGTGAGGGCAACGGAAAGGTCGAGAAGGTCGACACCTGGGGCCGTCGTCGTCTCGCTTACGAGATCAAGAAGAAGCCCGAGGGCATCTACTCGGTCATCGACCTCCAGGCCGAGCCTGCGGTCGTCAAGGAGCTTGACCGACAGCTGAACCTGAACGAGTCGGTTCTCCGGACCAAGGTCCTTCGCCCCGAGACCCACTGAACTTCGGTTCAGCGGTAATCGGGACCGAGTAGCACAGCAGCCCAGCAGCAATCCCCGCCGAGAGGTTCATCCATGGCAGGCGAGACCGTCATCACGGTCGTCGGCAATCTCGTCGACGACCCCGAGCTGCGCTTCACCCCCTCGGGTGCGGCGGTCGCGAAGTTCCGTGTCGCGTCCACTCCCCGCACTTTCGACAAGCAGACCAATGAGTGGAAGGACGGCGAAAGCCTGTTCCTGACCTGCTCGGTCTGGCGCCAGGCGGCTGAGAACGTCGCCGAGTCCCTTACCCGGGGCATGCGCGTCATCGTGCAGGGCCGGCTGAAGCAGCGGTCGTACGAGGACCGTGAGGGTGTCAAGCGCACGGTCTACGAGCTGGACGTCGAGGAAGTCGGCCCCAGCCTGAAGAACGCCACGTCCAAGGTCACCAAGACCACTGGTCGCGGTGGTCAGGGTGGATACGGCGGCGGTGGCGGCGGTCAGCAGCAGGGCGGCGGCGGTGGCAACTGGGGCGGAGCCCCCAGTGGCGGCGCCCCCCAGGGCGGCGGAGCTCCCTCCGACGACCCCTGGGCGTCCAGTGCGCCGGCCGGTGGCCAGCAGCAGGGCGGCGGCGGTGGCGGTTGGGGCGGAAGCTCCGGCGGCTCCGGCGGTGGCTACTCGGACGAGCCGCCCTTCTAGGGCAGCTCGCACCCCCACTTCTTGATTTCACAGGAGAGACACAATGGCGAAGCCGCCTGTGCGCAAGCCTAAGAAGAAGGTCTGCGCGTTCTGCAAGGACAAGACCGCGTACGTGGACTACAAGGACACGAACATGCTGCGGAAGTTCATTTCCGACCGTGGCAAGATCCGTGCCCGCCGCGTTACCGGCAACTGCACGCAGCACCAGCGTGACGTCGCCACGGCAGTCAAGAACAGCCGTGAGATGGCACTGCTGCCCTACACGTCCACCGCGCGATAAGGAAAGGGTGACCGAATAATGAAGATCATCCTGACCCACGAGGTCTCTGGCCTCGGCACCGCCGGCGATGTCGTCGACGTCAAGGACGGTTACGCTCGCAACTACCTGGTCCCGCGTGGTTTCGCGATCCGCTGGACCAAGGGTGGCGAGAAGGACGTGGCGCAGATCCGCCGCGCCCGCAAGATCCACGAGATCGCGACCATCGAGCAGGCCAACGAGTTCAAGGCCAAGCTCGAGAACGTCAAGGTCCGTCTGGCCACCCGCGCGGGTGACGCCGGTCGTCTCTTCGGTTCCGTCACGCCCTCCGACATCGCCACGGCGATCGAGGCGTCCGGTGGCCCGAAGGTCGACAAGCGCCGCGTGGAGCTGGGCTCCCCGATCAAGACCCTCGGTTCGTACCAGGTCTCCGTGCGTCTGCACGCTGACGTGGCCGCGACCGTGGGCATCGAGGTCGTCGCCGCCTAAGGGCTGCGCATGAAGGGCCGCACCCCTGTGGGGGTGCGGCCCTTCTTCGTTGTTTCACGTGAAACACGGGCTTGTTCATCGGCCCTGTTTCACGTGAAACATCGCTCCAGGCCGACAGCGGGAACCGGCGGTCTGCCGCGGGCCGCCTCGGTCTACCGGGTGGCTCCGGCGACCAGCCAGCGGCCCGAGCGGGCGCGCAGCTGGAGGGTGACCATGCGGACCAGCATCATCAGGGTCATGGCGCACCAGAGGGCCGTCAGCCCGCCGCCCAGGGACGGTACGAGCAGGGCGGCCGGAGTGAAGACGACGAGGGTCAGCAGCATGGCCCAGGCCAGGTAGCGGCCGTCGCCCGCGCCCATCAGGACGCCGTCGAGGATGAAGACGATGCCGGAGACGGGCTGCGAGACGGCCACGACGAGCAGGGCCGGCAGCAGGGCGTCTTCGACGGCGGGGTCGCTGGTGAAGAGCGGGATGAACACCGGGCGGGCCGCGATCACGAGGAGGCCCAGGACGATGCCGGAGACGATCCCCCACTGCACCATGCGGCGGCAAACTGCCTTGGCCCCCTCCGTGTCGCCCGCGCCGAGGTAGCGGCCGATGATGGCCTGCCCGGCGATCGCGATCGCGTCGAGAGCGAAGGCGAGCAGGCTCCACAGGGCGAGCAGGATCTGGTGGGCCGCGATGTCGGCGTCCCCGAGGCGTGCGGCCACAGCGGTCGCGATCAGCAGGACCGCCCGCAGGGACAGGGTGCGGACCAGCAGGGGCGCACCGGCCTGGGCGCAGGCCCGGATGCCGTCGGCGTCGGGCCTCAGGGAGGCGCCGTGCCGGCGGGCGCCCCGGACGACCACGACGAGGTAGGCGGCGGCCATGGCGCACTGGGCGATCACCGTGCCCCAGGCGGAGCCGGCGATGCCGAGGCCGGCTCCGTAAACGAGGGCGACGTTCAGGACTCCGTTGAGGGCGAAGCCGCCGATCGCGACGTAGAGCGGGGTCCGGGTGTCCTGGAGGCCGCGGATGACGCCCGTGGCGGCGAGCACCACGAGCATCGCGGGGATGCCGAGGGCGGAGATCCGCAGGTAGGTGATCGCGTACGGGGCGACGGTGTCGGAGGCCCCGAAGAAGGAGATCAGGGTGGGCGCCGTGGGCAGTACGACGGCGACGACGGCCGCGCCGAGGAGCAGGGCGAGCCAGATGCCGTCCATGCCCTGGCGGATGGCGGCCTGGAGGTCGCCCGCGCCGACGCGGCGGGCCACGGCCGCGGTGGTGGCGTAGGCGAGGAAGACGAAGATGCTCACGGCCGTGGTGAGCAGTGCGGCCGCGATGCCGAGACCGGCCAGCTGGGGTGTGCCGAGGTGGCCCACGATGGCGCTGTCGGCGATCACGAAGAGGGGTTCGGCGACGAGGGCGCCGAAGGCGGGGACGGCGAGTGCGAGGATCTCGCGGTCGTGCCGTCTCGGGGCAGCCTTCGGTGCGGTGGGGGCCAGTCTCATGTGCTCAATCTAATCTTCCACAGGTAATAGACGCAAGGGCTCTTGGATCCTTACCGATGCGTCGATTCGAGCGTTCGTCCCACCTCATTGGAGGCGATCTCGGGACCGTGGCCAAAAATTTTCTCCCCCACAGTCGGTGGAGGGGGAAATCCCAGGTCAGGTGGTGTGAGCGGGTGGTCCAGGTGATTTTGTCCACAGCGCCGTCCCCCGGTCCGTGCACAGCTTCCGGGGAGTTACCCACAGCATTGGCGCCGTCATCCACACCTCATCCACACAGCCTGTGGATAACAGGATTGGCTGACGTCGCTCCCGGCCCTAACGTTGTTCGTTGTCCGACTCGCCGAGAGCCGATTCGGGTGCCCCAAATGTCAGAGCCGTGTCGTAGAAAGAGTGACACGGCAAGGTCCGCGTTGCGGACGGGAGGAGGCGGCCCGGTGAGCATGTCCGAGCCCATGGACGACCCCTGGGCCGACAGCGGTCCAGGTGACCGTCTGCCCGCCCGTACGCGCCGCAACGGCGAAGGCCGTGGCCGCGGGGACGAACAGAGCGACCGAGGCCGCGAGGGCGGCTCCTGGGACGGCGGTGGCGGCGGCTTCGAGCGGGTCCCGCCCCAGGACCTCGACGCAGAGCAGTCCGTCCTGGGCGGCATGCTGCTGTCCAAGGACGCCATCGCCGACGTGGTCGAGGTGCTGAAGGGGCACGACTTCTACCGTCCGTCGCACGAGACGATCTACCAGGCCATCCTCGACCTGTACGCCAAGGGAGAGCCGGCCGACCCGATCACCGTCAGCGCCGAGCTGACCCGGCGCGGTGAGATCAGCAAGGTCGGCGGCGCCCCCTACCTGCACACCCTGGTCCAGTCGGTCCCCACGGCGGCGAACGCCGAGTACTACGCGGAGATCGTCCACGAGCGGGCGGTCCTGCGCCGGCTGGTCGCGGCCGGTACGAAGATCACGCAGATGGGTTACGCCGCCGACGGGGACGTCGACGAGATCGTCAACAGCGCCCAGGCCGAGATCTACGCCGTCACCGAGCAGCGGACCTCCGAGGACTACCTGCCGCTCGGCGACATCATGGAAGGCGCCCTCGACGAGATCGAGGCGATCGGTTCGCGCAGCGGCCAGATGTCGGGCGTCCCGACCGGCTTCACCGACCTGGACTCGCTGACCAACGGCCTGCACCCGGGCCAGATGATCGTCATCGCGGCCCGACCCGCCATGGGCAAGTCCACCCTCGCGCTCGACTTCGCCCGTGCCTGTTCCATCAAGGCGAACCTGCCCAGCGTCATCTTCTCCCTCGAAATGGGGCGCAACGAGATCGCGATGCGCCTGCTCTCGGCGGAGGCGCGGGTGGCCCTGCACCACATGCGCTCCGGCACGATGACGGACGACGACTGGACCAGGCTGGCCCGCCGGATGCCGGACGTCTCCGCCGCCCCGCTCTACATCGACGACTCCCCGAACCTGTCGATGATGGAGATCCGGGCGAAGTGCCGCCGCCTCAAGCAGCGCAACGACCTGTCGCTCGTCGTCATCGACTACCTCCAGCTGATGCAGTCGGGCGGCTCGCGCCGGCCCGAGAGCCGCCAGCAGGAGGTCTCGGACATGTCCCGAAACCTCAAGCTCCTGGCGAAGGAGCTGGAGGTCCCGGTGATCGCGCTGTCCCAGCTGAACCGTGGTCCCGAGCAGCGCACCGACAAGAAGCCGATGGTCTCCGACCTGCGTGAGTCCGGCTCGATCGAGCAGGACGCCGACATGGTGATCCTGCTGCACCGCGAGGACGCGTACGAGAAGGAATCCCCCCGCGCGGGTGAGGCGGACCTGATCGTGGCGAAGCACCGTAACGGTCCGACGGCCACCATCACCGTGGCCTTCCAGGGCCACTATTCGCGGTTCGTGGACATGGCCAACACGTAGCATCCGCAGCATGGATACCGCACTGGAAGATCTTGTCCTCCTGCCTGCGACCCGGCGTGCGCTGAGCCACCGGATCGCGGTCGCGCAGCGCGAAGGCCGGACTCCGTCCCTGGTGGCGGCCGTGGTGCGGGGTGGCGAGGTGGTCTGGGAGGGGTCCCGGACCATGGTCGAGGGGCACGGTCCCGACGGAAACGTGCAGTACCGGATCGGGTCGATCACCAAGACGTTCACCGCCGTGCTGGTGATGCGGCTGCGGGACGAGGGCCTGCTGGAACTGGGCGATCCGATCGAGAAGTTCCTTCCGGGTACGGGAGCCGGCGAGGTGACGGTGGGACAACTGCTGTCCCACACCTCCGGACTGGCGGCGGAGACGCCCGGTGAGTGGTGGGAGCGCACGGCGGGCACGCTGCGCCCGGAGCTCTCGGACGTCCTGGGCGAGAAGCCCTTCCGCTTTGAGCCCGGTCGGCGCCACCACTACTCCAACCCCGGGTACACACTGCTCGGTTCGCTCGTCGAGGCCGTCCGTGCGAGGCCCTGGGCGGAGGCGCTCCGCGCCGAGGTGCTGGAGCCGCTGGGGCTGGAGCGCACGACGGCGCAGCCGGTGGCCCCGCACGCGGGCGGCTGGGCGGTGCACCCGTGGGCGGACGTGATGATGCCGGAACCGCTGGAGGACCTCGGGCTCATGGCCCCGGCGGGCCAGCTGTGGTCCACCACCGGTGATCTGGCGAAGTTCGCCGCCTTCCTCGTACGGGGCGACGCGCGCGTGCTGAGCGCCGAGTCCGTACGGGAGATGCGGACGTCGGCCACTCCCCCGGAGCCTGGCATCGCCGACCTCGGATACGGGCTCGGGATCCAGCTGACGCAGAGCGGCGGGCGCCGGCTCGCGGGCCACAGCGGCTCGCTGCCGGGCTTCCTCGCCGGGCTGTGGCTGAGCGAGGAGGACGACGTGGCGGCGGTGGCACTGGCCAACTGCACGTCGGGGCTGGCGGTCTCGACGCTGGCGGCCGATCTGGTGGGCATCGTCGCCGAGGCCGAGCCGCGGATCCCCGAGCCGTGGCGGCCGCTGCGGGAGGCCGATCCCGTCGCGCTGGAGCTGTGCGGCCCTTGGTACTGGGGCACGTCGGCCCAGGCCGTACGGCTGACCTACGACGGATTCCTGGAGCTGGGTCCGGTGGGCGCGACCGGCCGGGCCGCCCGCTTCCGGCCGGAGCCGGACGGCAGCTGGACCGGACTGGGCGGCTACTACGCGGGTGAGTCGCTGCGGGCCGTACGGCGGCCGGACGGATCGGTGAGCCACCTCGACCTCGCCTCGTTCGTGTTCACCCGCGAGCCCTACGACCCGAAGTCCCCGGTGCCCGGCGGGGTCGACCCGCAGGGCTGGCGGGGCATCGGCTAGCGCACCGTCCTCACCCCGCTACGAGTTCGCGCTCCAGCGGGGTGCGGAAGCGCGGGGTGATCCGGTCGGCCCCCAACCATGCGGCGAGCCGGACGGCCTCGTCGGCGATGGCCTTCTCGGCTTCGCTGCCGGGGTCGCCCAGCAGCCGGTGGACGATCTCGCCGTCGCCGCGCTGGGCCCAGCCGCCGACGATCTCTCCGTTCCACCACACGGTGGGGCCGATGTTGCCGGAGTGGTCGAAGAGCGGCGGGCGGTGGGCGGGATCGAGGTGGAAGCTCCGGTCCGCCCAGCCCATCGCGCTCGGGTCCAGGGCGGGCAGCAGGGCGGCCCAGGGCTCCTGGCCGGGTTCGGTCCCGGTGTCCCCGGGGCAGACGAGCGCGGTGGTGCCGTCTTCGAGCCGGACCTCGTCGGGGCCGACGGCCGCGAGGGCCTTGCGGACCTCGGTGAGGGTCCAGCCCGTCCACCACTTGAGGTCGGCCTCAGTGGCCGGACCGTAGGAGTGGAGCCAGCGCCGGGCGATCTCGGCGCGGGCCTCGGCCGCGGGCACGGCCGGCCAGGGTTCGGTGTGGACCCAGCGGTACTGGCTGGAGGCCCACGATCCCCGGGGCCGGTCCCGGCGGATCCGCCCGTCGGCGGCCAGCAGGCGGATGACGCGCGTGGCGACCCCGGTCTCGTACTTCTTGCCGCGGCCGTAGACGAACTTCCGGCGCAGTGCGGGGACGGCGGCGGAGAGCTGGCTGCCGGTGGAGGGGCCTTGGGCGTCGAGTGCGTCCAGCACGGAGCTCTCCACGTGGGCCAGCCAGTCCGCGTCGAGGCCCTGACCGTCCTCCTCCAGGTGCTTGAGGAAGGTGCGGCGCTCCTTCACGGCGATGCCGCGGGCGGTGGAGGCGTCGACGTATGGGGCGAGCTCGGTGGAGACGGCGAAGAGCGTGTTGCGCATGCTGAGCAGCCGTACGAGGGTCACGTCCTCGTACAGGGCCTGCTCGATCGCGGCGGGCGAGCCTTCGCTCAGCCTGGCGCGGGCGGAGAGGAAGACGGTCGCGGCATCGGTGGCGTGCAGGGCGACGACGGCGTCCGCGGCCTCGGACACGGTGGTGGCGTGTGCCGACGGGGACAGGCGGTGCCTGTGGCCGAGGCGTCGGCGGCGCTCCGCCGTGCTGAGGAGGGGAAGGCTGCTCATCCTCCCGATCGTAGGCCGGGCAGCCGACAGCGACCCGGCCCACGCACGGGGCCTCAGAGCTGGAGCTTGAACCCGACGTGGGAAGCGGTGAAGCCGAGCCGCTCGTAGAAGCGGTGGGCGTCGGTGCGGGTCACGTCAGAGGTGAGCTGGACGAGTTGGCAGTTCTCGGCACGGGATCGTTCGATCGCCCATTCGATGAACCGGGTACCCAGCCCGCTGCCGCGTTCGTCGGCGTGGACCCGTACGCCCTCGATGATCGAACGGATGCTGCCCTTGCGGGAGAGTCCGGGGACGATCGTCAGCTGCAGGGTGCCGACGACGCGGCCCGCGCGGACGGCGACGACCACGTGCTGGTGGGGGTCGTCCGTCAGCCGCTTGAGGGCCACCGCGTAGGGGGTGAGATCGTCCGGGGACTCCCGGGTGGCGCCGAGCGGGTCGTCCGCGAGCATCGCGACGATCGCGGGCAGGTCCTCCTCGGTGGCGGGACGGATGAGGAGGCCGGAGTCGCTGTCGGTCATGGTCTGGTGCTCCTTGCTCAGCCGGCCGCCACGGTGAGCGGGGCCCACCGGCGGGTCCAGTCACCGGGCAGGCCGGGGATGTCCCGGGTCATGACGGTGTTGAAGGCCACGGAGCCGAGACCGCGGTCCTTGAGCCAGCCGAGCAGTTCTTCGTGGCGTACGTCGACATCGGTGCGCAGGTGCCGGTCGGTGGCCGCCGCGAGGGCGGTGACCAGCGCCCTGGCCGCGCCGGTGTCACGGGCCACCAGGGGTCCGATGACATGGGTGTCCATGTTCGGCCAGATCGCTCCGTAGCCGATCAGGTCGCCGGAGGGGTCCTCGGCGACGAGCAGCCGATCCGTGAAGGCGGGCAGCCGGGTGATCAGGTGGGTCCGGTCGACGCCGAACACCTCGGCGTCCAGCCGGAGGATCCCCGCGATGTCCTCGGCGCCGGCGGGCCGGACGCGGACGGCGTCCGGTGCGGGTGCGCCGGCATCCGGGCTGAAGGCGCCCCGCAGCATCTCGGCGCGGCCGGTGCTCTCGAAGCCGAGCTCCTCGTAGAGGGGGCGGCCGTACGGGGTGGCGTGCAGGGTGAGCGGAACGCCCTTGAGGACCTCGTCGCAGATGTATGTCATGAGGCGCCGGCCCAGACCCTGGCGGGCGTAGCGCTCGGCGACGAGGACCATGCCGATGGAGGCGAGCTCGGGATCGGCCATCGGCGGTCCGTAGCGGGTGACCACGCAGGCCGTGGCCAGTCCCTGTCCGTCGGGGGCGTCGATGCCGTAGCCGTGTCCGGCGGCGAGCAGCAGGCCCCACTTGTGGTCCTCGCGGGGCCAGCCGCGGTCTTCGGAGAGATCGGCGCAGTGGCGGAGGTCGTCCACGGTCAGTGCGCGGATCGGGAGAGAGGTGAGGTGTGGTGGTGTCACGGCCCCAGACTGGTTCATCGAAGGTGACCCGGTCCAGGGGATTTGGGGTGGATGTTTCACGTGAAACATCCACGCGAGGTCCGGTGGGAGGCATCCACTGTTTCACGTGAAACGAACGTACTAGCCTCGACGGTTATGACCCTCCTTCACCTGTTCGACCTCGACGGGACGCTGATGTACGGCTCGGCCTCGCCGGTCGAGATCTCGCGGCAGCTCGGGCTGTCCGACGAGATCGCCGAGCTGGAGCGGGCCTTCGCCGCACGGGAGCTCCAGCCGCACCAGTTCGCGCTGGCGGCGCAGAAGCTCTGGTCGGACCTGACTCCGGCACACGTCCGGGCGGCGTTCGACGGGGCTCCTTGGCTGTCGGGGATCCGGGAGGTCTGGCAGGAGATCCGGGAGCGCGGGGACTACTGCGCGGTCATCTCGCTGTCGCCGTCCTTCTTCGTGGAACTCCTGCTGGAGTGGGGCGCGCACGCCGCGCACGGCTCGGTCTTCCCGGACGTGCCCTTCACCCGGCCGGTGGACGTGGCCGGGATCCTGACTCCGGAGGGGAAGGTGACGGTCGCCGACCGGCTGTGCGCGCGGTTCGGCGTGACGCGGGCCGACTGTGTCGCGTACGGGGACTCCAGCACCGACGTGGCGCTCTTCGCAGCGGTCCCGCTCTCGGTCGCGGTGAACGCCCGGCCCTACTTGGTGGAGCGGGCGACGCACGTCTACGAGGGCCGGGACCTGCGCGAGGCATACCAGCTGACAGGGGTGGCGCGCACGGGAGTTGAGGCATCTTAAGGGGAAAGTGGGTTCGAAACGCGGATTTCCCGCATTTCCCCGCAAGCTCTGGGGCGGACTGGCACGCTGTGGAACCCGGAACCACGGATTCGAAGGCCGTGGCGCGTGCAGACCTACCGAGATGCTCGAAGCGAGGCACCGCATGGACGCTCCGCCCACCAGATCGGCAAGACGGGGGTCATCCCGGATACCGTCCGGGGACGGGGCGCCCGAGCCCTCCCCCGATGCCGTGCTCATCCGCCGGACCCTCGCGGAGATCGCACCCGTCGCCGACAAGGTGACCTCCTACTTCTACGCCGTCGTCTTCACGGGATACCCGGACCTCCGGGGGCTGTTCCCGGCTGCCATGGACGTGCAGCGCGACCGGCTGCTGAAGGCGCTGCTGACGGCCGCCGAGCACATCGACAACCCAGAGGTGCTCACCGCCTACCTGCGCAGGCTGGGCACGGGGCACCGCAAGTACGGAACCAGGCCCGAGCACTATCCGCCGGTGGGAGAGGCCCTGATCGCGGCGCTGGCCAAGTACGCGGAGGCCACCTGGGGGCCGGAGACCGAGGCCGCCTGGGTCCGGGCGTACACCGCGATCTCCCAGATCATGATCGACGCGGCGGCCGAGGACGAGCCCAAGGCGCCGCCGTGGTGGCACGCGGAGGTGGTCTCGCACGATCTGCGCACCTCGGACATCGCGGTGCTCACCGTCCGCCCCGACCAGCCCTACCCCTTCCTCGCGGGCCAGTACACGAGCCTGGAGACGCCGTGGTGGCCGCGGGTCTGGCGGCACTATTCCTTCGCCTCGGCGCCGCGCGCGGACGGGCTGCTGTCCTTCCACGTCAAGGCCGTTCCGGCGGGATGGGTCTCCAACGCGCTCGTCCGGCACGCCCGCCCCGGCGACGTGCTGCGGCTCGGGCCCCCGGCGGGATCGATGGTGGTGGACCACAGCACCGACAACGGGATGCTGTGCCTGGGTGGCGGCACGGGCATCGCCCCGATCAAAGCGCTGATCGAGGACGTGGCCGAGCACGGAGAGCGGCGCCCGGTGGAGGTGTTCTTCGGGGCGCGCAGCGACGACGACCTGTACGACAAGGACACGCTGCTGAGGCTGCAGCGCTCGCACCCCTGGCTGTCGGTGCGCCCGGTGGTCTGCGACGAGGGCCTGGCCGGACAACTGCCCCAGGCCGTCGGCACTCACGGGCCCTGGAGCTCGTACGACGCGTTCGTCTCGGGGCCGGCCGCGATGATCCGCAGTGGGGTGGACGCGCTGAAGAGGATCGGGATCCCCGGGGAGCGGATCCGGCACGACGAGGTGGAGGAACTGGCGGGCGTCGCCGGCTGATTCCGACGGCGGCGCCCGCGTGCGGTGGGTCAGCCCAGGTCGGGGGCGTGCATCGCGCGCACGCCCTCGATGTTGCCGTCGAGGTAGTGGCGCAGGGACAGCGGGACGAGATGTACCGCGGCGATGCCTACGCGGCTGAAGGGCACGCGGACGATCTCGTACTCGCCCTCCGGCTCGTCGATCTCGGGGCCGTGCCGCTGACTGGGGTCCATGGATTCGAGATGGCAGACGAAGAAGTGCTGCACCTTGACGCCGGTCACTCCCCCGTCGGCGATGTGCTCGATGGTGTCGACGAAGCAGGGCACGACATCGGTGATCTTCGCGCCGAGTTCCTCGTGGAGTTCTCGGTGGAGGGCGTCGACGACGGTCAGGTCCGAGGGCTCCACGCCCCCGCCGGGGGTGAGCCAGTACGGGTCGACGCCGGGTTTGGTCCGCTTGATGAGGATCAGGTCGCCACCGTCGAGCAGGATCGCGCGGGCGGTGCGTTTGACCACTGGACGTTCGGTCATGGGAGAAGAGTGGCCCAGACTTCCGCTTCTGAAACGCGTGCCGGTGAAACCCGCCGGGCGGGGATCCGGGCGGTCCGAGCCGCAGGACGGCGTTCTCGGACCGCCTTCGGGCCTGCGGTCAGCTCTTCGCGGCCGCCAGGTCGAGTGCCCGCAGGACGTCCGTGACCAGGTCCTCGGTGTCCTCGGCCCCGGCGGAGAAGCGGATGAAGCCCTCCGGAACGTTGTCGCCGCCCCACCGTCGGCGGCGCTCCGCGGTGGACCGCACCCCGCCGAAACTGGTGGCGTCCTCGACGAGCCGCAGGGCGGCCATGAACCGTTCCGCGTGGGCCCGGTCGGGCAGGGTGAAGGAGACCACGGAGCCGAAGCCGCGCATCTGTCGCGAGGCCGTCTTGTGGGACGGGTCCGCCGGCAGGCCCGGGTAGCGCAGCCCGGTGACGTCGCCGCGGTCGGCCAGGGCCTCGGCGACGGCGAGCGCGTTGGCCCACTGGCGCTGGGCGCGCAGCTGGATGGTGGACAGGGACCGGTGGGCGAGCCAGGCCTCCATGGGGCCGGGAATCGCGCCGACCACCTTGCGCCAGCGGCGGATGCCCGCGGCGAGCCCGGCATCGCGGCAGACGACGTACCCGAGCAGCAGGTCGCCGTGGCCGGTCAGGCCCTTGGTGCCGCTGGCCACCGAGAAGTCGGCACCCAGTTCGAGGGGGCGCTGTCCGAGCGGGGTCGCCAGGGTGTTGTCGACGGCGACGAGGGTTCCGCCGGCGTGCGCCGCGTCCACGAGGCGTCGTACGTCGCAGACGTCGAGCCCCGGGTTGGACGGGGTCTCCAGCCACAGCAGCCGGGCTCCGTCGAGAACCGCGAGCTGGGCGTCCTCGCCGGTGGGGGCGGTGCGCACGTGGACCCCGTAGGCCTCCAGCTGTTCCCGTACGAGGGGCAGCGCCTGGTAGCCGTCGTCGGGCAGGACGACGGTGTCGCCGGCGCGTGCCTGGGAGAGCAGGACGGCGGACACGGCGGCCATGCCGGAGGCGAAGACGACCGTGTCCACCCCGTCCAGGCCGGGGGCCTCCAGCTCCCCGATGGCCCGCTCCAGCAGGGTCCAGGTGGGGTTGGTGTCACGGCCGTAGGCGTAGGGGCCCTCGACGTCGCCGGGAAGGTGGAAGTGGGCGGCGAAGACGGGGCCGGGCAGCGGCGGCTCGTTCTTGACGGGCTCCGGCAGACCGGCGCGGACGGCGACGGTGCCGTCGCCGAGCCGCTCGGACGTCGCGGGCACGGGGCCGGGGGCGTTCATGGGGTGTGCTCCTTCACGGCTTCGCTTACGGCGGCCAGCAGGCCGGGGCTCGCCGACTCGACCAGGTGCAGGCACTCCTCGAATCCGTCGAGGGGGCCGTAGTAGGGGTCAGGTACGTCGGTCTGCGTGGCGGAGGCGGCCGGATCGTAGGACCGCAGCAGCCGGACCTTGGCAGCGTCCTGAGGGGTGGGGGCGAGCGCTCTGAGGGCGCGCAGGTGCCCGGCGTCGAGTGCGATGACGAGGTCGAGGCCGGCGAACCAGGAGGCCCGGAACTGCCGGGCCCGGTGGCCCGGCTCGTACCCGGCGGCCTCCAGGACGGCTGCGGCGCGCGGGTCGGCCCCGTCCCCCTCGTGCCAGCCGCCGGTGCCGGCGCTGTCGACCTCGACCAGGCCCGAGAGCCCGGCGTCCGCCACATGGGAGCGGAAGACGGACTCGGCCATGGGCGAGCGGCAGATGTTGCCGGTGCAGACGAAGCACACGCGGTACATGGGCGCCCGGCTTTAGTTCTTGTCGGGCAGGACCATGTTCAGGGCCCAGGAGACGACGGAGATGATCAGGGCGCCGACGATCGCCGACCAGAAGAAGTCGTTGACGTGGAAGCTGAGTTCGAACTGCTTCGCCAGCCATGAGGTCAGCAGCAGCATCGCCGCGTTCACCACGATGGTGAAGAGGCCGAGGGTGAGGACGAACAGGGGCAGCGAGAGCAGCCTCACCACGGGCTTGACGATGAGGTTGACCAGGCCGAAGATCAGCGCGACCAGGATCAGGGAGAGCGCTTGGTGGCCCGTGCTGCTGTCGTCGTCCAGCGTGATGCCTGAGACGAGCCAGATGGCGACGCCCAGGGCTGCCGCGTTGGCGAGGGTCTTGACTACGAAATTCGTCATGTGTCTGATCGTTGCAGAGAAGGTCCCGGTGGAACATCAGCTGATCTGCGGATGCTCGCCGGACGAGAGAGCACAAGGGGTACGAAGAGGATGAAGGCCTTCCGGCTGGACGAGCTCGAGGCCGAGCGGGCCGCGAACGAGGGTGCCTACCTGCAGTTCCTGCGCGAGCGGAACATGTCGGTCGGGCTGTACGCGCTGGACGCCGGGCAGAACGATCCCCAACAGCCGCACGGCCAGGACGAGGTGTACTTCGTCGTCAGCGGCCGGGCTTCGATCACCGTCGGCGAGGAGACGACGATGGTCGCCAACGGGAGCGTGGTCTACGTGCCGGCCGGGGTGCCGCACAAGTTCCACCACATCACCGAGAACCTGAAGGTAATGGTCGTCTTCTCTCCGCCGGAAGGGTGAACGGACTCGGGGCTGAGGGTCCGGGGCCCCGTCCCCCTAGGGGTCGGATCAGGGGACTACGGGGGCTCGCGGGCCCCCGCCGGGGGCCGTGGCCTCCTAGCATCGAGAGCAGGAGTTCACCGGCTAGACGGACTAGGAAGAAGAGGTCGAGGACATGGAAGGCATCCGAGGGATATTCGAGGGCATGCCCTGGTGGGTCAAGTGGGTCGCCGTCCCGCTGCTGGTGCTGTTCGTCTTCGGTGGTGTGATCACCAGCATCATCGGTGCGCTGATCGGCTTCCTCTTCAAGGCGCTGCTCCTCGTGGCCCTCGTCGGAGGCCTGATCTTCGTCGTCCGGAAGTTCAAGGGCACCGAGTCGAAGTCCTCCGCCGGGGAGTGGTAGAACTGGCGCAACCAGGGTCACAGTGGGATTAACCCAGCTGAGGGAACGCGAAGCGCTAAACCGCTCACAGCCCGGGAATCGGCGGATAGAGTGGCAATCTGTGCCGTTCCCTGGGCACCGAACGCCGGTACTGCCGCTCTGACCTGCGGTTCTTTGTTACAGCCGCCGAGCACGACCCCCAGGAGTCACGGCACACGCGGGGGCGGCCCCCGCAGGGCGGGCCCCCCCAAGGCTCGCCGCCACGCCTGGGGGTGAGCTTTGTCTTCGGTTCACAATGCCGGTGTGCCGACTCTGATCGGTTCGGTGCAGCGGGCACTGAGGCTGCTCGAAGCGGTGGGTTCCCATAGTGAGGGAGCCCCGGCGAAACAACTGGCGCGCGAGGCCGGGCTCCCGCTTCCCACCGCGTACCACCTGCTGCGCACCCTGACGCACGAGGGCTATCTGCGACGGGAGAGCGGGGTCTTCGTCCTGGGGGACGCCGCGGGCCGTCTGGCCGGTGGCGGGCTTCAGCAGAAACGTCGCAGCATGATCGTCGACTCCCTCGCACACTTCCGCGACGCGGTCGGGGCCCCCGTCTACTTCGCGGTCTACCGCGAGGGTGAAATCGAGGTCGTGGGTGTCTCGGACACCCCGGCGAACCCGGCGTGCGAAGAGTGGGCCGATTTCCGCGAGACCGGGCACGCGCACGCGATCGGGCAGTGCCTGCTCGGCCAGCTCGACGAGAAGGCCCGCAAGGACTACTACGACCGTCACCCGGTCGAGGCCATCACCGCCTACACCGTGCGGGATCTGGCGGCTCTGGAGCAGCGGATCGGCTCCATGGAGCGGATGCAACCGGTGACCGAGCGGCAGGAGTACGCCCTGGGCACGGTGTGCGCGGCCATCCCCATCACGGCCGGCGACACCGCCGCGACCATGGCGATTTCTCTTCCTCTGAACCAAGAAGACCGATTGCTGTATGCGGTCGATCGGCTACGGAGTGAAGTAGGCGCGCTGTTGAGCACCCTCTCGTTCTCTATCAGTATCTGAAAACTCACTCCTTGTGATCTGCAAGCGCTTCCACCACTCTTGTCAAGAGGGCCTTGGGGGATCATTCCTGGCCACTTCCACTACAGCGGGGTAGGCAATGCGCGAGTCGGTACAGGCAGAGGTCATGATGAGTTTCCTCGTTTCCGAGGAGCTCTCGTTCCGGATCCCGGTGGAACTCCGGTACGACGCTCGTGACCCCTACGCAGTCCGCCTGACGTTCCACCTTCCCGGAGATGCGCCCGTGACCTGGGCGTTCGGCCGGGAGCTCCTTCTGGACGGCATCAACAAGCCGTGCGGTGACGGCGATGTCCACATCGCCCCGACCGATCCGGAGGAACTGTCCGATGTCCACATCCGGCTGCAAGTAGGCGCAGACCGGGCACTCTTCCGCGCGAGCGCGGCGCCACTCGTGGCGTTCCTCGACCGCACCGACCGGATCGTCCCGCTCGGCCAGGAGCGCAACCTCGGGGATTTCGAGGAGAACCTCGACGAGGCGCTCGACAAGATCCTCGCCGAGTCGCAGCAGAACGAGCAGAACGCGGGCTGACCGGAGCCCGGCCGGACGCCTGCTGACCAGGGCCTGCCGGCACGCACCAACTGCATCACCGCACCACCTGCACCACTGCACCACTTGCATCACTGCATCTACGCACCACGGCTCAGCGTGCCGACGCGCTGAGCGCTCCACCTTGCCGTTCCTCACGACCGGCCGTGCGCGCGAACTGACCAGTCGCGCCCGCCGGTCCGCCTTTCAGCGCTTGCGTCGCCGACCCCGGCCGGCGCGGAGCGGCCCCGAGGCCGCTGTGGCCGCCGGGGATCCCGCGCGGTCGGCGGACACCACCAGCGCGGCCAGTGCCGTCGTCACGGGTACCGAGGCGACCAGTCCGATCGAGCCCACGAGGGTTCGTACGATCTCTTCCGCGACCAGCTCGCTGTTGGCCACCGAACCCATGCTGCTGTTCGCGATCGAGAACAAGAGGAGCAGTGGCAACGCCGCGCCCGCGTACGCCAGTACCAGGGTGTTCACCACCGACGCGATGTGGTCGCGCCCGATGCGGATGCCCGCCCGGTAGAGCCCGCGCGGGCCCATTGACGGGTCTGCCTGGTGGAGTTCCCACACCGCCGAGGTCTGAGTGACGGTCACGTCGTCGAGTACGCCGAGCGATCCGATGATGACACCCGCAAGCAGCAAACCGCTCATGTCGATGTCCGGGTAGAGCCCGTGGATCAGCCCGGTGTTGTCGTCCGTGTTGCCGCTGAGGAACGCCCAGTCGATGAACAGCGAGCCCAGCAGGCCGATCAGCAGCAGCGAGATGATGGTGCCGAGGACCGCGACCGAGGTGCGGGCCGTCAGCCCGTGGCACATGTAGAGCGCGATCAGCATGATCGCGCTGGCTCCGACCACGGCCACGACCAGCGGATTCGACCCCTGCAGGATCGCGGGGAGGATGAAGAGGGTCAGCACCGCGAAGCTGACGGCGAGGGCGATGAGCGCGAACAGCCCGCGCATCCGCCCGACGAGGACCACCGCGAGGGCGAAGATGCCCGCGAGCAGGGCCATCGGCAGCTTGCGGTTCACGTCGATCACGGAGTACTGGAGATCCCGGGGCGCGTCCGGGGCGTAGGCGACCACCACGTCCTGGCCGTCCGTCAACTGTCTCGGCGCGCCGGGCTGGACGATCTCGACGAACTCGCGGCCCTTGTCGGGGCCGCTGCCGACCCTGATGGTGGCCTTCTTGCACTCGCCGGTCTGCGAGGCGAGGGCCTCGCGCCCCTCGGGGGTGGAGGTGTCGCCGGTGGCCGGCACCTGCGCGGCGTTCACGGATTTGCAGTCGACGTGTTGGAGCGCGACGACCGTGGCCTGCTGGGTCTGCCGGTCGAAGCCGACCCCGGTGCGTTCGTGGCCCGGCGCGCCACCGGGCCAGAGCACCGCCATGCCGATCACCACGGCGGCGGCGAAGGGGATCAGAACGGCCGCGATCACCTTGCGCAGGTGCTTCGAGACGGGGGCCGCCGGACCATGGCTGTGCGAATGGCCGTGGGAGTGCCCCGCAGACGGGTCGGGCGAGTGACCGGGGTCTGCGTGCGCGTGGCCTGAGTGGCCGGCGTGACCAGCGGGATCCGTGGGCTCGATGGGGGGCTGCGGCGAGGACGTCACTGACTGATCATCGCAACAGATGAGGGGGCCCACTGTTCAGCACGCCACACATGACGCTAGCGTGGGGGCTACTTTGCACAACGCGGGAGCTCGGAGCACCGGGCTGAGAGGGCGCTGATCATCGTTCGCATTCGAATATGCGTACGGGAGGAGGCTGCGTCGACCGCCGAACCTGTTACCGGGTAATGCCGGCGTAGGGAGATTAGGTCTCATGACCATTCAGGACGCACGCACGCCTGCCGTCAGCCAGGACGCCGATGGCCAGACCGAGCGCCAGCCTGGCTGGCACAAGGGATACGTGGCGGGCTCCCGCCCCGACATCCGGGTGCCGGTTCGCCAGGTCCACCTCACCAACGGCAAGGACGTGACGCTCTACGACACGTCCGGGCCGTACACCGACCCGCAGATCGAGACCGACGTGCGCCGCGGCCTGCCGCCGCTGCGCGAGAACTGGATCATCAGCCGCGGTGACACCGAGGAGTACGCGGGCCGCCCCGTGCGCCCCGAGGACGACGGCATCAAGCACACCTCGCCGCGCGGTGGCCTCAAGAACCTCGACGCGGTCTTCCCGGGCCGTCCGCGCCAGCCCCGCCGTGGCCGTGGCGGCGCCGTGGTCACGCAGCTCGCGTACGCCCGCCGAGGCGAGATCACCCCGGAGATGGAGTACGTCGCGATCCGCGAGAACGTCTCCCCCGAGGTCGTCCGCGAGGAGATCGCCGCAGGTCGCGCGGTCATGCCGGTCAACGTGAACCACCCCGAGATCGAGCCGATGATCATCGGCAAGCGGTTCCTGGTGAAGGTCAACGCCAACATCGGCAACTCCGCGGTCACCTCCTCGATCGAGGAGGAGGTGGACAAGATGACCTGGGCGACCAAGTGGGGCGCCGACACGGTCATGGACCTCTCGACCGGCCGCAACATCCACACCACCCGCGAGTGGGTGCTGCGCAACTCTCCCGTGCCGATCGGCACCGTGCCGCTGTACCAGGCGCTCGAGAAGGTCGACGGCCGCGCCGAAGACCTGACCTGGGAGATCTACAAGGACACGGTCATCGAGCAGGCCGAGCAGGGCGTCGACTACATGACGGTCCACGCCGGCGTGCTGCTCTCGTACGTGCCGCTGACCGCCCGCCGCAAGACCGGCATCGTCTCGCGCGGCGGTTCGATCATGGCCGCCTGGTGCCTGGCGCACCACAAGGAGAACTTCCTCTACACGAACTTCGAGGAGCTCTGCGAGATCCTCGCGGCGTACGACGTCACGTACTCGCTGGGTGACGGCCTGCGCCCCGGTTCCATCGCGGACGCCAACGACGCGGCGCAGTTCGCGGAGCTGAAGACGCTGGGCGAGCTGAACACGATCGCCAAGCGGTACAACGTGCAGACGATGATCGAGGGCCCCGGGCACGTCCCGATGCACAAGATCAAGGAGAACATCGACCTTCAGCAGGAGATCTGCGAGGAGGCGCCGTTCTACACGCTCGGCCCGCTGACCACCGACGTCGCGCCCGCGTACGACCACATCACCTCGGGCATCGGCGCCGCGATGATCGCCTGGTGGGGCACCGCGATGCTCTGCTACGTCACGCCCAAGGAGCACCTGGGCCTGCCGAACCGCGACGACGTGAAGACCGGTGTCATCACGTACAAGATCGCGGCCCACGCGGCGGACCTGGCCAAGGGTCACCCGGGCGCCCAGGAATGGGACGACGCCCTGTCGGACGCCCGGTTCGAGTTCCGCTGGGAGGACCAGTTCAACCTGGCCCTCGACCCGGACACGGCCCGTGAGTTCCACGACGAGACCCTCCCGGCCGAGCCGGCCAAGACCGCGCACTTCTGCTCCATGTGCGGTCCGAAGTTCTGCTCCATGAAGATCAGTAGAAGCATCACAGAGCAGTTCGGTGGAGACGACTCGGCCACTGATGAGGAGATCCAGGCGGGGATGCTCAGCAAGTCGGCGGAGTTCGCGGCCACGGGCAACCGGCTGTACCTGCCGCTGGCCGACTGAACCTGACGAACCAAACAGGCCCGCGACCTCAGGGGGGAGTCGCGGGCCGGCTCGTTTTTGCTAGACGTCAGTCACGCCCGTAAGACCGCTAGCAGCCCATACCGGGGTGAGGAGTTCCACATCGAACTTCGCCCGACCGGTCTTGCCGCCAGGCTCCGCGATGACTGTGGTCAGGGTCTTCTTGATGAGTGCCCGCTTCTGGGTGAGCGTGCGGGACTCCCACGCGGTTGCCACGTCGGCCGTCGCCTCCTCGGCGGCGGCCTTCAGGGCCAGGTGCTTGGCCTGCTCCGCCCGTAGCTCCTTGACCCGGGTGTCCAGGCCCGGGAGGTTGCGGTAGAAGACATCGTCCTCGACCTCGCCGGCCTGCCAGCGGCCCTCCAGTTCGCTGCGGCGCTTCAGGGCCTGCTCCAGTTCATCGGCGCGGCCCCACTCCGGAATGTCCTTCGCGGCTGCGGCGGCCTGGAGTTCCAGCTTGGCGATGACCAGCTTTTTGATGTGCTTGTCGGTCTCGTCTCCGCGCTTGTACGTCTTGTTGCAGCCGCCGTCCACATTCTTCTTGCACATGTACGCGTGCTTGTACGTGAGCCAGTCGTTCGCCTTGATGCCGATCATCTTGTTGTTGCAGATGGAACCGTCGTCCAGCGTGGCCCCGCAGCGCAAGATTCCTGTGAGCAAGTACTTGTGGACCGTGCCGCCGGTGGGAATTCCACTTCCCCGGCCGCGTTCCTTGATGGTGGCCTTCACCGCATACCACTGCTTCGGGGTGATGACGGCTTCCCATTCACCCACGACCGGCTGGTCGTCGCCGTCTCGGACGAGCTCGCCCTTGATCTCCCGGTAGCCGCAGAGGCGGGCGCTCGTGAGCACCTGCTTCACGCTGTTGTACTGGAACGCGTTGCTCCGGGCAGTGATGAACCCGGCTTCCTTCCACCGGGCGGTGATCTCCCCGACCGATGCACCTCTGATGACGTCGTGGACGGCGGTCCGGATGGCGTCGGCCTCCGTGGGGCGCAGGGTCATCTTGTCGTCGTCCCAGCCGAACGGACGCCAGGCGGACACGGACTCGCCGCGCATGGCGCGGCTGCGGTGGCTCTGCTTGGCGCGGCGCTGCTTCTTCCTCGTCTCGGCCAGGGACATGGCCACGCCGACCAGGCCCTTGATCTCGAAGCCTTCCGCGTACAGATCCTGGACGCCGTTGGAGTCGTGATAGACGCGGCCCTCGTGGGTGGTGAACGCCTTCAGGTAGCGCTCCCAGTCGGCGGGGCGCCGGTACAGGCGGTCGTCGTTGGCGGCCATCACGCCGTGGATCGGGTAGCCCTCCGGGGTCTGCCCGGTGCGCAGGTCGTTGAGTAGCTGCTCGAAGTCGTCGCGTACGACGTCCTCGCGGCTCGCGCTCTTGTCGTTGTCCGTGTAGCGGTAGACGAGCAGCCAGCCGAACGAGCGGGCGGCGGCGGTCATCTCGCGGTGCTGGTCCTCGATGCCGTGCGCGTCCTTCTTCCGGCCGTCGAAGGAGATTCGGGCGTAGGCCACCACGCACTTGAGGGTGGGGTCAGCTGCCAGCTTGGCGCGTACGTCGGCAGGTGTCGGCAGGCCGTCCGGCACTCCCTGGTGCCGGCCGACGATGGCTTCCCGGTCGCTCAACTCCGCTCCCCGTGAGTGGTTCTGATGCGGTGGGAGCAACAGCCTAGCCAGTTTATGTCTGCTCTGATGATGTTTTCCTCAATGAACATCTCGCAGGATATTCGCCGTGAGACGGCTGGGGCCTGAAGGCCGATGAGATCCGGGCGGGCATGGCGGAGAAGTCCGCCGAGTTCGCGGCCGCGGGCAACCGCGTGTACCTGCCGCTGGCGGACTGACCCTCCGTCCCGGCACACGGACGGCCCGCGACGCCGAGGGGGGGGGGAGTCGCGGGCCGCTGTGGGGTACGTCGTGTCAGCCCAGCGCGGCGAGATAGCGGTTCGGTGCGTCCGGGGCGGCGAGATTCCGCATGCTCAGCTGGTTGAGGCAGTAGTAGGCGAGGTCGGTCGAGTCGTAGACGTGGTGGGCGACCAGGGCCAGCTGCCTGAGTTGCTCGTCGGTCATGGACTCGGGGTGTCCGAAGTCGCGCACGTACACGACATCGGCTTCGAGGAGCTGGTGCCGGGCCGTGCGGAAGTCGCCGCCGAAGACCACGGGGGCGATCGGCCAGCGCTTGATGGCTGCGAAGGCGTGCGGGATGAATCCCTGGCCGCGCAGCTCCTGGTCCACGTCGCCGAACACCGGCTGGTTCTCGTACAGCGGGACGAAGGAGACCTCCGTGTGCACGGCCACGGCCTCGGCCAGTTTTTCCCGGGCGCCCTGGAAGACCATCAGCTCGGCCCCCTGGATGTCGATCTTCAGTAGATCGAAGGCGCCGACCGCTTCGACGTCGTCCAGTCGTCGGGTGGAGACCCGGACCTCTTCGCGGATCCGGCCCCATTCGCTGAAGCCGTTGAAGAGCCCGAGCCGGTTCGCGTCGGGGCGGAAGAGGCTGGTCATCCCGGAGCTGGTGGCTACGCAGAGCGTGTGGGTGCCACCGTCGCCGAGGGCGTGGGGCAGGTAGGTCTCGTACGGGCCCTTGCGGCGTTGCAGCGTCTCCAGGGCATCGGGCTGAGGCTCGAATCCGGTCACTGTGCACAGGCCGGCCTCGAGCATGCCCCGGTACGGCGGGTCTCCGTCGATCGGGTTGGCGCCGACGTCGACGACGTGGGTCGGACGGGTCGGCTGCACCAGGTCTAGCAGGGGTGATGCGGCACGGGTCGAGGCAGTGACGGTCATGGGCGCTCTCCGGGTATCGAGCTGACGAGGGCGTGACGAGGGCGTGACGAGGGCGGACGGTCGGTCAGGCGAACGCCCGGGAGCCCAGGCCCAGCTTGCGCCGCGAGAACTCGAGGTTCGCGAGGATCCGGTCCTGCTGGTCGTCGGGCAGCTTGCCGTCCTGGAGCAGGCGTTCGCAGCAGTCCGATGACTCCTGGTACTCCCCGGTCCAGTAGGCGGCCACGGCGAGTTCGTCGAGTGCGCGCCAGTCGTGCCAGGCGAATTCGACGAAGAGGATGTCGTCCGGGTACGGCACCCGTACGGCCTGCCGGGCGAACACGTAGGCGAGGGGCCAGCGGCTTTCGAGGCGGCAGAAGCGGGCGAGGTCGCCGAGGGCCTCGGCGCGTGAGGGACGGCTCTCGTGTGCGCGGAGGTAGCGGTCCATCACCTCGCCCGACGGCCTTTCGAGGGTGACCGCGAGCCGCGCGGCGTAGAGCTGCGCGCAGTAGGTCTCCTCGGCCCAGCCGCCCATGGCCACCCGGTGGTCGTAGGCGTCGAGGGACTTCTCCGGCTCGCCCGCGTCGCGCCAGCTCTGGGCGAGGTAGAACGCGTAACGGGCGTTGTCGGGTTCTTTCGCGAGGCCTTCGGTGAGTACCTCCGCGTCGCGCAGGTACTTCGCCCGCTGGCCTTCCGCCCGGAGGCGGCCCCCACCTCCGACGGAGAGGATGTTGAAGCCCTCGATCACGCCGCGGCTGTACTCGGTGCCGGATTCGATGTACTCGTGGAGCACGCCCACGTACCGCCAGGGCAGCCGGGTGGAGACCAGCGCCGGCCGCCAGTGGACGATCGGGCCGTCGTGCAGCGCGACCTGGTACGCGTCGAGCGTCAGGTCCGGCATGCGGAAGCCGTGCTGAATCTGCATTTCGTCGTCGCCGTCGATGAACAGCAGGTAGTCGGCGCTGGAGCGTGCGAGTTCGATCGCCTCGGTGCGGCTGCCGTCGAAGCCCTTCCAGGGCCGGTCGTGGAGAGTGCCGGGCAGGTCGGCGAAGCAGTCCCGGATGACGTCCTGGGTGCCGTCGGTCGAGCCCGTGTCCACGATCACCCAGGTGTCGATCAGGGGGCGTACCGACTCCAGGCACTTCCGGATCGTCGGCGCCTCGTTCTTGACGATCATGTTCAGGCAGATGGTCGGCCTCACCGCAGCACCCTCTCGTCGGACGGATCGCGGGCGACCTTAGGGAGTGAGGCGACCGATTGGGTGGCGGCACGCCGATGGAGGCACCGTTGCGCGCTGGTAGACGCATCCATTGGTAGGGGCGTGATAGGCCGATCTGTTGATGTGGTCCAAAAACACTCAAGGCACCCCAGTTGTCGTCCGTAGCCCCCGGAGGAACCTCGGACTTGGAGCCGGGGCGTCACCCGTGCCGGCTCGCATTCTGTTTCAAAGGAGCGCTGTACATGAGTCGTGAGCACCGCACCAAGGCCATGGCACTTGGCCCCATCCCCCGCAACCGTGCCTGGATTGCGGGAGGCGCCCTGGCCTCGCTCTCCCTCGTCCTCGTGGGCATGGCCAGCCCCGTCGTCGCGGCGGTCAAGCCGACCGTCTCGGCCGTGAGAGCTGCGGCACCGTCGGGCGGCGGAGGCGACGACTGCAGGCCGCACGGCGGACCCCACGACGGGCCCCACGACGGGCCCCACGGCAAGCCGCCGCACGCCGCGCTGCTGGACAGGTACCTGGGCGGCGGGGACGAGGGTGACGGCCCCGGCTGGGACGACAACGGGCGCGACCCCCACGACGGGCACGACGACAACTGCAAGGGCCAGACCGGCCCGACGGGTCCGACAGGTCCCACGGGTCCGACCGGTCCGAAGGGTGACACGGGCGCCACCGGTCCTGCCGGCACCGGCACCACGGGTGCGACCGGCGCGACCGGTGCCACGGGTGCGACCGGCGCGACGGGTGCGACCGGTCCTGCCGGCACCGGCACCACGGGTGCGACCGGCGCGACCGGTGCCACGGGTGCGACCGGCGCGACGGGTGCGACCGGTCCTGCCGGCACCGGCACCACGGGTGC
>NZ_JALGBX010000002.1:505781-609101 GCF_022808175.1 Streptomyces sp. AP-93
ACGGGTGCGACCGGTGCCACGGGTGCGACGGGTGCCACCGGTCCCGGCGGCGGTGACACGGGTCCGACGGGCCCGACGGGTGCCACCGGCGCGACGGGTGCGACGGGTGCCAGCGGCGCGACGGGTGCCAGCGGTGCGACGGGTGCGACCGGTGCCACGGGTGCGACGGGTGCCACCGGTCCCGGCGGCGGTGACACGGGTCCGACGGGCCCGACGGGTGCCACCGGCGCGACGGGTGCGACGGGTGCCAGCGGCGCGACGGGTGCGACCGGTGACACGGGTGCGACGGGTGCGACCGGTGACACGGGTGCGACGGGTGCGACGGGCGCCACCGGCGCTTCGGGTGCCACCGGTGACACGGGTGCGACGGGTGCTACCGGCGCGACGGGTGCCACCGGCGCGACCGGCGCGACCGGCGCCACGGGTGCGACGGGTGCCACCGGCGCGACCGGCGCCACGGGTGCGACGGGTGCCACCGGAGCCTCGAAGTGCCTCGATGTCGACTCCTTCAACCCCAACGACAACAGCGAGGTCAAGGCCGTACTCAAGGGCGGCGACACGTTCATCGGCATCCGCGATGTGGAGGGCAACCAGGGGACCGATCCTGGCCCGTTCTACTGGGTGAACCTCAGCGGGCCCACCGCGCAGGGCTATCCCGAGGACGCCTGCGCTGTCTCCGTCAACCGTCTCGGTGACGACGAGTTCCTCATCGTCCAGGTGCTGACCGAGGGAGGGGAACTCTGGGAGACGCAGTGTGAATCGATCGAGCTCTCGCCCGCCGGCGGGGGCGACCAGGAGTGGTTCCTGTACTGCCCGTTCGTGCCGGACAACCCTGGCTTCGGCGCCGGCCAAGTGCCCCCGCCGGGTCCTGGCCCCATCGTCTGGACACAGGTGGATCCGGTGGGGGAGCCTGCGAACTCCCTCGCCAACAGGTTCTCGCGCGAGGAGCTCAAGGCCGTCAAGCCGGTGTCTGTCGGCAACCCGCCTCTGCAGAACAAGGCCACGAAGAACCCGCCCGCCAAGAAGCCTGCCGTCAAGAACCAGGCTGCCAAGAAGCCGGCCGCCAAGCACATGGCCGACAAGGGCAACAAGCACCGCGGCTAGCATCCGCACGGGTATCACCGGCGGAAGCAACACCATGACCCGACCGTGAACCCAAGCGCCGGGCCGCTCCTGAGGGAGCGGCCCGGCGTCTTTGTGCTTGCGCTGGAGTGCGCTCCAGCTTCTACAGTGCGGGCCCATGAGCATGCGATACCGAATTCTGGGTGGGACCGGCATCGAGGTCAGTGCACACTGCCTCGGCACGATGATGTTCGGCGCGGTGGGCAATCCGGATCACGAGGAGTGCGCGCGGATCGTCCACGCCGCGCTCGATCACGGGATCAACTTCGTGGACACCGCGGACATGTACTCCGCTGGGGAGTCCGAGCAGATCGTGGGCAAGGCGCTCAAGGGCCGGCGGGACGACGTCGTGCTCGCGACCAAGGTGCACTTCCAGATGGGCGAGGGCCGCAACCGCAGCGGGAACTCCCGGCGCTGGATCGTGCGTGCCGTCGAGGACAGCCTGCGCCGGCTGGACACGGACTGGATCGACCTCTACCAGGTGCACCGGCCCGATCACGGCACGGACGTCGAGGAGACCCTGTCCGTCCTCGGCGATCTGGTCCAGGCCGGCAAGATACGGGCCTTCGGCTGCTCCACCTTCCCGGCCGAGGAGATCGTCGAGGCGCACCACGTCGCCGAACGGCGGGCTCTGCCGAGGTTCCGGACCGAGCAGCCGCCGTACTCGATCCTCGCGCGCGGGATCGAGAGCAGTGTGCTGCCGGTGGCCCGGAGGTACGGGATGGGCGTCCTGACCTGGAGCCCGCTCGCGTCCGGATTCCTGAGCGGGAAGTACCGGCTCGGCGGTGCCATTGACCTGACCTCGGGGCGTGCGGCGCTGACTCCCGCCCGCTTCGACCCCGCGATTCCGGGCAATGTCGCGAAGCTGGAGGCCGTGGAGCAGCTGGTGGAGCTCGCCGACTCCATCGGCTGCACGCTGCCCGAGCTGGCGGTGGCCTTCCCGCTGGCGCATCCCGCCGTCACCTCTGTGATCATCGGGCCCCGGACCATGGAGCAGCTGGAAGCGCTGGTGAAGGGCTCCGGACTGGTCCTCGACGACGCGACCCTCGACCGGATCGACGAGATTGTGGAGCCGGGCCGGAATCTGTACCACCCGGACGGCGCCTGGCGCTCGCCGGCGCTGGCGGATGTCGCGCAGCGGAGGCGGGTGCTGGGAGACCGGTCCGCCGGTTAGGCGGGCGAACGCTTGGACGTTTCACGTGAAACAGAGACGGGTGTTTCACGTGAAACATCCTGCGCCGGATGGCATGACCGTGCGCAGACCCGTGTGGCCGTGCGGAAGGCCGCCAAGTGGCGGTGTTCACTGGGCCGTTCCGCTGACTGATGGGCGCGCCGATCGGACTCGTGGGGTCGGGGTCCCCAGGATGACCCGCGGAGCCCGGTCATATTTCCGGACTTCGCAGGTCGATTCGATCCGGTGTCTGCGAGGAGCGGTACATGAGTTCTGAGAACAAGGCCCGTACCTACCTGGGGCCGTTGCCCCGACGGGCCGGCTGGCTGACGGGAGGCACGCTCGCCACGGTTGCGCTGGTGCTGGGAGGCCTGGTGTCCCCGGCAGTCGCGCTGGCCGAGGTGCCGGGGAAGCCGGACCGCTGCAAGTCCCAGCGCGACAGAGCGGGCGTGCAGGCCCAGGAGGCGGCGGTCGAGAGGGGCCAGCTCGCTCACGGCGACGACTGCAAGGTGGGCCCGCGGGGCCCGCGCGGCCCCAAGGGTCACACGGGGGCGACGGGTCCCACCGGACCCAGGGGTGCCACCGGTGCCACGGGTGCGACCGGTGCCACGGGTGCGACCGGTGCCACGGGTGCGACCGGTGCCACGGGTGCGACCGGTGCCACGGGTGCCACCGGTGCGGGTGCGACCGGTCCCACTGGACCCACCGGGCCGACGGGCGCCACCGGCGCCACGGGTGCGACCGGTCCGTGTGTCGACATCGACAGCTACTCGCCCTCGAACACCGAGGACTTCCACGCGGCCCTCACGGGCGGGGTCGCGTATGCGGGACGGGCGTCCGTGCCCGGCGGTGTGCCGGCCTGGCAGAACATCAGCAACGCCGACAACCCGGGCTTCCCCGTAGGACGCGCCTGCGGAATCTCCATCGCCGCCCAGGGCAACAACGCGTACATCAAGGTGCTGACCACGAACGGCCAGGTGTACCAGACGCACGGCGACGTGGCGGGTCAGACCTTCGTCTGGGACGAGGCCTGGACCCAGCTCCTGCCGGCTCCGAACCCGATGGTCGGTCTCCGCGGCAAGAGCATCGAGTGGAAGGGGGACCTGGCCTACTCCGGTTCGCCGAACGGCCAGTAGCCGTCACTCCGGCTCGGTCTCCGGGCCGCCGAAGTCCGGGCTGGTGAAGTCCGGAGACGTGTAACCGGGACGGGGCCCCTGAGCCGGGGCCCCCGGACTGGTGAAATCGGGCCGGGTGTATCCCAGGTTGGGGATGCGCCCGGCTCCCGGCTTTCGGGGGGCCGGGAAGCCGGCCCCCGCGCTGGGATCGGCCAGCGCGTCCCGGAGGAACGGCACGATGCCCCGCTCCAGCAGGGCGTTGCGCCAGGCTTCCCGGGCCCGCGCCACCTCGTCGGGTACCGCCTCCGTCTCGTCCGCCGCCACCTCGGTGGAGCTGTTGCGGACGGCCGTCACGAGGAGCCCGATCACGGCGAAGAGCAGCGCGGCGGCGGTGAGCCCGCCGAAGAGCCAGCCCGCCGTCAGCATCGTGTCGGCGAAGGCCGGTTCGGGTTCGATCATCTTCAGGATGTAGCCCACCAGCAGGAAGATCAGCATGGCGGTGCCGGCCAGGACCGGCGCGAGGACCGCTACCACGGCGCTGATGCCCGCGCCACAGCCCTGGCCGTCGTCCTCCTCCCCCGACGTTCCGGGGGTGGACAGGATCTCGTCCTGCCGTTCCTTGCGGACCTTCACGTAGTGGTCGTACTCGGCTGCGGCCGCGGCCGTCAGCAGCGAGGTGGCCCCCATGGCCATGGTGCGCAGCTGTTCGGCGTTCAGCCGTTCGCCGAGGGCGGCGAGTTCGGGCCGGGCGTTCGCCGTGCGCAGCGCCTCGTCGAGGAGCCGATCGAACTCCGGTCGGTCTTCGGTGAGCAGGTGCGGAGCGCTGGTCATGTGCATCCCCCGATGCTCCGTGGGGACCGGTATGTCCGTGTTGAACGGGGCGCCGGCACAAACGGAGGAGAGCCTGCTACGGATAGAGCGATGGTAGAGCGCCCACGCCGTACGTCGACAGGGGCTTTCCGGAAATACCCAGCTCCGGGAAGCCTCAGTCGTTCAGCGGGAGTTGCACGACGAGTAGTTTGCCCGCCATCGTCACGCCACCGTCCATGGCGATGGCCAGGCCTTCCGCGTAGACATGGGGGCCGACGACGGCCTCGGGACCGTGCGCCCCGTCGCCGTCCTCGGTGCCCACCTCGCCGAGCAGGTACGGGATGGGGCTGTGGCCGTGCACGACGCGACTGCCGCCGTAGGTGCCGATGAGCTCGCGTACGGCCTGGGGGCCGGTCTCCTCGTCGCGGAAGGCGAAGCGCTTGGTGAACTTGCGGAACAGGTCCCAGGTGATGTCGGCGTCGTTGCGGTTGAGCAGTTCGTGGATGGTGTCGTTGACGTCCTCGACCGAGTCGCCGTAGTCGAGGTAGGCGGTGGTGTCGGAGTGGAGGAGCAGGTGGTCCTCCACCAGGACCGCCGCGTCCAGCCGGGACATCCACTGGAGGTGGACGTCCTGCAGCCGGTCCATGTCGGTGCGCTGGCCGCCGTTGAGGAGCCAGGCGGCCTGGAAGGTGGCGGTGCCGGCGCCGGAGACGACGGGAGTGTCCCCGAACCGCTTGGCGCCGATGAGCAGCAGCTCGTGGTTGCCCATGAGGGCCTTGCAGTAGCCGCCCGCGGCGGCGGCTTCGGCGGAGAGCCGCATGACGAGGTCGATGACCCCGATGCCGTCGGGGCCGCGGTCGGTGAAGTCGCCGAGGAACCAGAGCCGGGCGTTGCCGGCGGACCAGTTGCGGTCGGCGTCGATGAGCCCCTGGAACTGCAGTTCGGCGACGAGTTCGTCGATGTAACCGTGGACGTCCCCCACGACGTAGAGCGGGCCGGGGCCCTCGCCCGGGGCCTCCTGGGGTACGTACTGGATCTGGACGGTGTCGCCGGGGCCGCCGAGGGCGCCGCGCCCGATGACGGGGAGGTCGCGCTGCGTCGGGGTGTACCCCTCGGGGTCGCTGTCCTCGGAGACGTGGCCCATCGGGCGGCCGGGCTCGCCGAGGACGCCGGCGGCGCCGTACGGGGCTTCGTGGCCGTACCCGTGCTGCGCGGGGACGGGAGCCGGGCCCGCGTCGTAGTACGCGGGGTACTCGCCGTAGACGGGGGCGTTCGCTCCGAGCCCTGCGAGGCCGCCCGCTCCGGCTGCTGCGGCCCCCGGGGGGACGGTATGCGAGGCGGGTTCGGCGACCGGCAACCGGAAGTCCCGCTCGGTGTCCGTCCGCACCGCGGGTCCCTGACCGGCCCCCTGAGTCATCGACCCCTCCACCACCGTCGCGCTGCCGTACACCTGCGGACCCTCCCGCCTCCGGGGCGGAGGATCCGTGATGTCGTGCGCCCATCATAGGAATGCAGCTCGCGCTCTGTGACGCACCAGGGGTGGTGAATCCTGGGCGGAGCTGGTCCTTCCTACCGGTTTCTCCCGATATCGGTGTTGCTGAAATCCTCGGCGGGGCCCCAGGCCCCGCCGTTGGGCCGGCGTGGTGGTCAGTCCTGTGCCGGGGATCGGGGCGGGCTGACGGTCGTACGGGGCTGCCTGCGCTGGGACGAGGTACGGATGATCAGCTCGGTCGGGATGACCTGTTCGACGGGTCCGCCCGTGTCGACGCCCTCGATGGCGTCGATGAGCAGCTGGACGACGGCGGTGCCGATGCGGCGCGGTTTGAGGGACAGGGTGGTGATGGGCGGTTCGGTGTTGGCGTACACGGTGGATTCGCTGCAGCACACGAGCAGCAGATCCTCGGGAACGCGCAGGCCGTAGCGCCGGGCGGCGGCGAGCAGGTCGGTGCCGTTGGGGTCGAACAGGCCGTAGACGGCGTCGGGCCGGTCGGGCCGGGCGAGCAGCCGGTCGGCGGCGACGGCGCCGGCGCACGGATCGTGGGCGGGGTAGGACTCGTAGACGGGATCCTGGCCCACGCGCTCGCACCAGCGCAGGTAGGCCGTCGTGGAGAGCCGGGTGTAGGTGTCGGTGGTGGTGCCGGTCAGCAGCCCGATGCGGCGGGCTCCGGCGGCGGCGAGGTGGTCGAGGAGGCCCAGGACGGCGGCCTCGTGGTCGTTGTCGACCCAGGCGGTGACGGGGAGTGAGCCGGCGGGGCGTCCGTCGGAGACGACGGGCAGACCCTGGCGGACCAGTTCGGTCACGACGGGATCGTGGTCGGAGGGGTCGATGACGACGGTGCCGTCGAGGGCCACGTTGGACCAGACGTCGTGTCGGGAGGTGGCGGGGAGGATGACGAGGGCGTAGCCGCGAGCGAGCGCGGCGGAGGTGGCGGCCCTGGCCATCTCGGCGAAGTACGCGAATTCGGTGAAGGTGAAAGGTTCATCCCCGTAGGTCGTCACGGTCAGGCCGATGAGGCCCGACTTGCCGGTACGGAGGGTGCGGGCCGCCGCGGAAGGGCGGTAGCCCAGCCGGTCTGCGACCTCGCGAACGTGGCGGCGGGTGGCGTCCGGCAGCCGTCCCTTCCCATTGAGGGCGTCGGAGACGGTCGTGATCGAGACGCCCGCCGCGGCGGCCACGTCCCTGATGCCCGCCCGGCTTTGTCGGCCGGCGGCCCGCCGGGTGGTCTCGGTCCGGCTCACCTGATGCTTCCCTGCTGCTGTCATGGCGAGCCGATAGTAGGGCTCGGTGGGCAGGGCGGTCCGGATGCATATGCAGGCGTTGACAGGCACGATTCTGCACGGTTCGCCACCCCCAATGACCTTGGAAATGAAGGTGCTTGGTCGCGAAGGGTGTCTGGTGCCCTTGTCGACGGGACCGTGCATGCCAAAACGGTGCGCTCTCGTCCTCTACTCAACTCACCTGTACGAGGGACGCGCGCCACGGCGCAGGCCACCGGCGCACGCATATATGCGTGCGCTCTCCCGCATTCCAGGCGCCTGCCGTTCTCGGATGGACGGAATCCTCATAAGGTGAGGAGTATTGAGTCGACGGCGACGTCGTACGGGACGGTCGAGGAGGACCTGCGGTGAGCGAGAAGAGCCCGAAGCTGCGCGCCGAGCTGGACGGCATCCCCACCTACAAGCCCGGGAAGCCCGCGGCAGCGGGCGGTCCGGTCGCGTTCAAGCTGTCCTCGAACGAGAACCCGTACCCGCCCCTGCCTGGGGTGCTGGAGAGCGCGGTCGCCGCGGCGGGCCACTTCAACCGGTACCCGGACATGGCGTGCACGGGCCTGGTGAACGAGCTCGCGGAGCGGTTCGGGGTCCCGGTCGAGCACATCGCCACCGGCACCGGCTCGGTCGGGGTCGCCCAGTCGCTGATCCAGTCGACGGCGGGTCCGGGCGACGAGGTCATCTACGCCTGGCGGTCTTTCGAGGCTTATCCGATCATCGTTCAGATCTCGGGTGCGACCTCGGTCCAGGTCCCGCTGGCCGAGGGGGACGTGCACGACCTGGACGCGATGTTCGAGGCGATCACCGAGCGGACCCGCCTGATCTTCGTCTGCAACCCCAACAACCCCACCGGCACCGCGGTGCGCCGTGCGGAGCTGGAGCGGTTCCTGGACCGGGTGCCCTCGGACGTCCTCGTCGTCCTCGACGAGGCGTACAAGGAGTTCGTGCGAGACGTCGAGGTTCCGGACGGCCTCGAGCTCTACCGCAGCCGCCCCAACGTCGCCGTGCTGCGTACGTTCTCCAAGGCCTATGGGCTCGCCGGCCTGCGCGTCGGCTTCGCGGTGGCGCACGAGCCGGTGGCCGCGGCGCTGCGCAAGACCGCGGTGCCCTTCGGCGTCAGCCAGCTCGCCCAGGACGCGGCGGTCGCCTCGCTTCGGGCCGAGGACGAGTTGATGGGCCGTGTCGGCTCGCTGGTGAGCGAGCGCACCCGGGTCTACGGGACGCTGCTGGCCCAGGGCTGGACGGTGGTGCCCGAGACGCAGGCCAACTTCGTGTGGATGCGGCTCGGGGAGCGGACCGCCGACTTCGCGGCGGCCTGCGAGAAGGCCGGCGTGGTGGTCCGGCCCTTCGCGGGCGAGGGCCTGCGGGTCACGATCGGCGAGCCCGAGGCGAACGACCTCTTCCTGCACACGGCGGAGGCGTTCTTCAAGGAGATGTAGCGCTCCCGGGACTGGTGTCAGGCCAGTTCCACGCGGATGGGGTCGCCGTCGCGGACGGTGGCCAGCAGGCGGGGGTCGCCGTCGAACGAGCCGAGGACGTTGCACGGGCTCGCGAGGCGGCTCTCGCCCCCGCGGGAGATCGGGGTGGGGCCGTAGGGCAGCGCGAGCGCGTCGCCCTCGGTCCAGAACGCGACCGTGCCGGGCTCGACGACCTGCTGGGCGTCGTGCTCCAGCGCCACGGAGACGCCGGTGTCGAAGTAGACCTCCTCGCCCCAGGTGTTGGCGGAGGCGGAAATGGGGAGCGCGTCGGCGAGCGCCTTGGCGGTAGGGGTCTCGTCGAGCGTTGCGGTGAGCTGGCCGGCGGGCCAGAGGAATCGAATCTTCATGGGTCGCATTCAACAATCTGTTGAATTTATTCGCTAGGGGGGACCCCCCTGAAAGATGCCGACAGCGGTACGACATAATGCTTGTGAATGTGAACGCGTTCACAAGCGTGTCCTGCTTCCTCCCGGATTGAGTGGGATACGAGAGGCAAACTGCGGCTGTGACCACGGCGAAACGAAGGAGACGACGACGTGGACCTAGCTTTGGCGCCAGAGACCCTGGCGCGATGGCAGTTCGGTATTACCACCGTCTATCACTTCCTCTTCGTTCCCTTGACGATCTCGCTGGCCGCGCTCGTCGCGATCTTGCAGACCGCCTGGGTGCGTTCGGAAAAGGAGAAGTACCTCAAGGCCACCAAGTTCTGGGGCAAGCTCTTCCTGATCAACATCGCGATGGGTGTCGTCACCGGCATCGTCCAGGAGTTCCAGTTCGGCATGAACTGGTCCGACTACTCGCGGTTCGTCGGTGACATCTTCGGAGCCCCGCTGGCCTTCGAGGCGCTCATCGCCTTCTTCTTCGAGTCCACCTTCATCGGCCTGTGGATCTTCGGCTGGGACAAGCTGCCGAAGAAGATCCACCTGGCCTGCATCTGGATGGTCTCGATCGGCACCATCCTGTCCGCGTACTTCATCCTCGCGGCGAACTCCTGGATGCAGCACCCGGTCGGCTACCGCATGAATCCAGAGCGCGGCCGGGCCGAGCTCACCGACTTCTGGCTGGTGCTCACGCAGAACACCGCGCTGACCCAGTTCTTCCACACCATGACGGCGGCCTTCCTGGTCGGCGGCGCGTTCATGGTCGGCATCGCGGCCTTCCACCTCGCCCGCAAGAAGCACATCCCGGTCATGCGGACCTCGCTGCGACTCGGCCTGGTCGTCATGATCATCGCCGGTCTGGGCACCGCCATCAGCGGAGACCTGCTCGGCAAGGTGATGTTCAAGCAGCAGCCGATGAAGATGGCCGCCGCCGAGGCGCTCTGGGACGGCGAGGCGCCGGCACCCTTCTCCCTCTTCGCCTACGGCGACGTGGAAAAGGGCCACAACACGGTGGCCATAGAGATTCCGGGCCTGCTGTCCTTCCTGGCCAACGACGACTTCACCTCGTTCGTCCCGGGCATCAACGACGTCAACAAGGCCGAGCAGGAGAAGTTCGGGCCCGGTGACTACCGGCCCAACATCCCCGTCGCCTACTGGGGCTTCCGCTGGATGATCGGCTTCGGCATGGCCTCCCTCAGTGTCGGCATGCTGGGGCTCTGGCTGACCCGCAAGAAGTTCATGCTGCCGCCGGGCCTGCGCACCGGTGAGGACGAGGTCCCGCACTTGGTCCTCTTCAAGAAGGCACTGAGCCCCAAGTTCACGAACTGGTACTGGATCATCGCGCTCTGGACCATGGGATTCCCGCTGATCGCCAACTCCTGGGGCTGGATCTTCACCGAGATGGGCCGTCAGCCCTGGGTGGTCTACGGGGTCCTGCGCACCAGGGACGCGGTCTCGCCGAACGTCTCCCAGGGTGAGGTGCTCACCTCGATGATCGGCTTCACGCTGCTCTACGCCGTGCTCGCCGTGATCGAGGTCAAGCTCCTCGTGAAGTACGTCAAGGCCGGCCCGCCCGAGCTCACCGAGGCCGACCTCAACCCGCCGACCAAGATCGGCGGGGACGACAAGAACCCCGACCGGCCGATGGCCTTCTCGTACTGAGGCTGAGGAGACCACACCATGCAACTCCACGACGTCTGGTTCGTACTCATCGCCGTTCTCTGGATCGGCTACTTCTTCCTGGAGGGCTTCGACTTCGGAGTCGGCGTCCTGACCAAGCTGCTGGCCCGCAACCGCACGGAGAAGCGGGTCCTGATCAACACGATCGGGCCCGTGTGGGACGGCAACGAGGTCTGGCTGCTCACGGCCGGAGGCGCGACCTTCGCCGCCTTCCCGGAGTGGTACGCCACCCTCTTCTCCGGCTTCTACCTGCCGCTCCTGATCATCCTGATCTGCCTCATCATCCGCGGGGTCGCCTTCGAGTACCGGCACAAGCGGCCCGAGGACAAGTGGCAGACCAACTGGGAACACGCGATCTTCTGGACCTCGCTGATCCCCGCGTTCCTGTGGGGCGTGGCCTTCGCCAACATCGTGCGCGGAGTGAAGATCGACCAGGACATGGAGTACGTCGGAACCTTCTTCGACCTGCTCAACGTCTACTCGATCCTCGGCGGCCTGGTCACCCTGACCCTGTTCACCTTCCATGGCGCGGTGTTCACCTCGCTCAAGACGGTCGGTGACATCCGGGACCGCTCGCGCAAGCTGGCCACGCGGCTCGGGGTGGTGACCGCCGTCCTGGCGCTCGCCTTCCTGATCTGGACCCAGGTCTCGCGTGGTGACGGCTGGAGCCTGATCGCCATGACCGTGGCGGTAGTGGCCCTGGTCGGGGCCCTCGGCTTCAACCTCGCGGGCCGGGAGGGCTGGTCCTTCGGACTGTCGGGGGTCACCATCGCGGCGGCCGTCGCGATGCTCTTCCTGACGCTGTTCCCGAACGTCATGCCGTCCTCGCTGAACGATGCCTGGAACCTCACGGTCACCAACGCCTCGTCCAGCGCGTACACCCTGAAGATCATGACCTGGTGTGCGGCGGTGGCGACCCCGGTCGTCCTGCTCTACCAGGCGTGGACGTACTGGGTGTTCCGCAAGCGCATCGGCACGCAGCACATCGTCGACGTGCACTGAGCCGCTCCGCCGGCTCGCCCGCTCCGCTCCGCCCGTTCCTGCCTGGGGGATGTTTCACGTGAAACCGATCGACCCGCGCCTGCTTCGGTACGCCCGCTCCACCCGCCTCTTCCTGGGGGCGGTGGTGGCCCTCGGGCTCGCCGGGGCGGGGCTGGTCGTCGGTCAGGCCATGCTGATCGCCGAGATCGTGGTCGGTGCCTTCGAGAACGGACTGGACGGCGGAGCCCTTCGGACGCCCCTGCTGCTGCTCGCGGCGGTGGCGCTCGGCCGGGGTCTGGTCGCCTGGCTGACCGAGCTGGCCGCGCACCGGGCGAGCGCGGCGGTCAAGTCGGAACTGCGGGGCCGGCTGCTGGAGCGGGCCGCGGATCTCGGACCCGGCTGGCTGAGCGGTCAGCGGACGGGTTCCCTGGTGGCCCTGGCCACCCGGGGAGTGGACGCCCTCGACGACTACTTCTCGCGGTACCTGCCCCAGCTGGGGCTCGCGATCGTCGTCCCCGTGGCGGTGCTCGCGAGGATCGTCACCGAGGACTGGGTGTCGGCGGCGATCATCGTGGTCACGCTCCCGCTGATCCCCCTGTTCATGATCCTGATCGGCATGGCCACCCAGTCCCGGATGGACCGCCAGTGGCGGCTGCTGTCCCGGCTCTCGGGGCACTTCCTGGACGTGGTGGCCGGTCTGCCGACCCTCAAGGTCTTCGGCCGTGCGAAGGCGCAGGCGGAGTCCATCCGCAAGATCACCGATGACTACCGGCAGGCGACGATGCGCACCCTGCGCATCGCGTTCCTGTCCTCGTTCGCGCTCGAACTGCTGGCGACGCTGTCGGTGGCGCTGGTCGCCGTCACCATCGGCATGCGGCTCGTCCACGGGGAGCTGGACCTCTACACCGGGCTGGTCATCCTGGTCCTGGCGCCCGAGGCCTACCTGCCGCTGCGCCAGGTCGGGGCGCAGTACCACGCGGCGGCGGAGGGACTGGCCGCCGCGGAAGAGATCTTCGAGGTGCTGGAGACCCCGGTCGCCGCCTCGCACGGGACGGCCGTCGCTGCGGTCTCCGGACTGCGGATCGAGCTCGACGGGGTGGCCGTACGGTACGAGGGCCGGGGCGAGGACTCCCCCGGACCCGTATCGCTGACCGTGGAACCGGGCGAATGCGTGGCCCTCACCGGGCCGAGCGGCGCCGGCAAGTCCACGCTGCTGCAGGTGCTGCTGGGCTTCGTGACGCCGAGTGCGGGCCGGGTCCGCGTCGGGGACGTGGACCTGGCCGGGCTGGCGCCCGAGCAGTGGCGGGAACGGATCGCCTGGGTGCCCCAGCGGCCGCACCTGTTTGCCGGGACGATCGCGGAGAACGTACGGCTGGCGCGGCCCGGCGCCACCGCTGCCGAGGTGACCGCCGCCCTGGTGGACGCCGGGGCCTGGGAGTTCGTACGGGCCCTGCCGCGGGGGGCGGACACCCTTCTCGGCGAGGGCGGGGTCGGACTGTCCGCCGGGCAGCGCCAGCGCCTGGCGCTGGCGCGGGCGTTCCTGGCGGACCGGCCGGTGCTCCTGCTCGACGAGCCGACGGCGGCCCTGGACGGCGAGACCGAGGCCGCCGTGGTGGAAGCGGTACGCCGCCTCGCGGTCGGGCGGACCGTCCTGCTCGTGGTGCACCGGCCGGCGCTGCTGGCGCTGGCCGACCGGGTCGTCAGGGTCGGGACCGGCCCCGCCGTCCCCTCCCCCACCGCCCCCCGTCCCACCGTGCGGGCGGGACGGACGGCGCCGGGACCGGCGCCGCGCGATCCCGGCGAATGGATCCTCGGGGACGCTCCGGAGCGGGCGGGCGGTACGGGCGGCGGCGATGCCGGCGGCGGCGATCCGCTCAGGCGGGTACGGAGCGTGGCCAAGGCCTGGCAGGGGCGGTTCAGGCTCGGGCTGTTCCTCGGGGCGATGGCCGTCGGGTGCAGCGTCGGGCTGATGGCCGTCTCCGGATGGCTGATCTCGCGCGCCTCCGAACAGCCTCCCGTGCTGTACCTGATGGTGGCCGTCACCGCGACGCGGGCCTTTGGCATGGGACGGGCCGTCTTCCGCTACGCGGAGCGGCTCGTGTCCCACGACGCGGTGCTGCGGATCCTCGCCGACCTGCGCGTCTCGGTGTTCCAGCGGCTGGAGCGCATCGCGCCCGCCGGACTGCGCACCCAACGGCGCGGGGATCTGCTGACCCGGCTCGTGGCCGACGCCGACGCCCTGCAGGACTACTGGCTGCGCTGGCTGCTGCCGGTCGGCACGGCGGTGCTCGTGGGCACCGGCTCGGTGGCGTTCACCGCCTGGCTGCTGCCCGCGGCCGGGGCGGTGCTCGCCGTCGGGCTGCTGGCCGCCGGTTTCGGGGTACCGCTCGTCAGCACGGTCGGCGCCCGCCGCACGGAACGTCGGCTCGCGCCGGCCCGCGGCGAGCTGGCCACCCGTGTGGCGGATCTGCTCACCGGAACCGCGGAGCTCACCGTCGCCGGAGCGCTCGGCGGCCGCAAGGCCGCCGCGAAGGACAGCGACCGCACACTGACCGGGATCGCGGCCCGCGCGGCCGCCGTCACCGGGCTCGGGAGCGGGCTGTCGGCCCTGGTGACCGGACTGACCGTGGTGTGCGCGGCAGCCGTCGGGGCGAACGCCGTCGCCGGGGGCCGGCTGTCCGGGGTGGCCATGGCGGTGGTCGCCCTGACCCCGCTGGCCGCCTTCGAGGCCGTCAGCGGGCTTCCGCAGGCCGTCCAGTACCGCCAGCGGGTCAGGCGCAGCGCCGAGCGGGTCTACGAAGTCATCGACACCCCCGCCCCGGTCACCGAGCCGGAGCGGCCCGAAGCCCTGCCCGCCTCGCCCTTCCCGCTGCGGCTGACGGGGCTCGCCGCCCGCCACCCCGGGCAGGAGAAGGACGCGCTGCACGGGCTCGACCTGACCCTGGAGGCGGGCCGCCGGATCGCGGTCGTCGGGGCCTCGGGAGCCGGCAAGACCACGCTGGCACAAGTCCTGCTGCGCTTCCTGGACCAGCACGAAGGCTCGTACACCCTGGGCGGGACCGATGCGCGCGCCCTCGACGGGGACGACGTGCGCCGGGTCGTGGGCCTGTGCGCCCAGGACGCGCACATCTTCGACAGCTCGGTACGGGAGAACCTGCGCCTGGCCGCCCCGGGGGCCGACGAGGCGCGGCTGCGGGAGGCCCTCGCCGCGGCCCGGCTGCTGGAGTGGGCCGAGGGGCTCCCGGACGGGCTGGACACGCTGGTCGGCGAGCACGGTGAGCGGATCTCCGGTGGTCAGCGCCAGCGTCTCGCGCTGGCACGGGCGTTGCTCGCGGACTTCCCGGTCCTCGTCCTGGACGAGCCGGCCGAACACCTGGACCTGGCCACCGCCGACGCGCTGACCGCGGACCTGCTGGCCGCGACCGAGGGCCGTACCACCGTGCTGATCACGCACCGGCTGGCCGGCCTGGAAGAGGTCGACGAGGTACTCGTCCTGGACGGCGGTGCGGTGGTCCAGCGCGGTGGGTACGCGGAGCTGGCGGCGGCCCCCGGTCCGCTGCGCGGGCTGCTGGAGCGGGAGCGGGAAGCGGACCTGACGGCCGGCTCCGGGCAGGCTCGACTTTCCTCGCTAAAGGGGACTAACTAGGCTGAAGGGCATGTCAGCGCAGGAGTCGCAGGAATCGCCCGAGTATCCGCCGGAGCCCTCACCGGAATCGCCTGACCCGATGGAGGCGGCGACCGCCGCCACCCGGAGTCTTCAGGGTCTGTCCACCGAGCTCACGGCCCGGGTGCCGCAGCTGCTGGAGGCCATGCGGTCGGTCGGTACCGGCCTCGAACTGCACTCCACGCTGGACCGGATCTGCGAGACGGCCGCCGAGCTCGCGGACGCGCGCTACGCGGCCATCGGCGTGGTCGACACCGAGGGCCGGGGACTCTCGGACTTCGTCACCTTCGGCATCAGCGATGCGGTGGCGAAGAAGATCGGGCACCGCCCGGACGGGAAGCGCGGCCTGCTCGGCGCGCTGATCTCGAACCCGGATCCCGTGCACCTCGCCGACCTGACCAAGGACCCGCGCTCGTCGGGGTTCCCCGCCCATCACCCGCCGATGAAGACCTTCCTCGGCGTTCCGATCCGGGTCCAGGGAGAGATCTTCGGGAACCTCTACCTGGCGGAGAAGAACGGGGGCGGCGAGTTCAACGACTACGACGTCCACATGGTCCGGGTGCTGGCGACCGAGGCCGGCATCGCCATCGGCAACGCCCGGCTCTACGAGGCCGCCACCCAGCGCGAGCGCTGGATCGACGGCTCGGTCGCCGTGACCACGGCCCTGCTGTCGGGCGGGGACGCGGACGACGCGCTCGCGGTCGTCGCCGAGCAGGCCCGGCGGCTCGCCGATTCGGCCGCCGGGATCGTGATGCTGCCGGCCGAGGAGGGCGGGATGGAGATCGTCGCGGTCTCCGCGGAGAACCCGGCGACCTCGCTCGGTGTCGTCATCCCGGCGGAGAGCCCGGTGGTGGCCCGGCTGCTGGAGGGCGAGTCGGTCTTCGTGGACGACGCCGCCTCGGACCCGCGCATGATCAGCCGCCTGACCAGCCAGTACGGGGCCTGCATGATGCTTCCGCTGCAGAGCGGGGGCCGGGTCCTGGGAGCCCTCGTCACGCCGCGGGCGCGCGGGAAGAGGCCGTTCACCGAGGCGGAGCGGACCCTGGCCACACAGTTCGCCTCGCAGGCGGCCCTGGCGCTGATGATGGCGGAGGCGCAGCGGGACCGGGAACGCCTCGCGGTGTTCGAGGACCGCGACCGGATCGCGCGCGACCTGCACGACCTGGTCATCCAGCGGCTCTTCGCCACCGGGATGATGCTGGAGGGCGCCCAGCGCCGTTCCATCGTCCCGGAGGTCCGCGACGGCGTCGGCAAGGCCGTGGACGAGCTCGACGTGACGATCCAGGAGATCCGCACCGCGATCTTCGCGCTCCAGCAAGGACCGGCGGAGGCCCCTTCGGGACTGCGCACCCGGGTGCTGCGGGAGATCAACATGGCTGCCGTGCCGCTGGGCTTCAAGCCCGCGCACCGCTTCCTCGGACCGATCGACGCGGTCGTCGGCGAGCTCGTCGGAAAGAATCTGATCGCCGCCCTGCGGGAGGCGCTGTCGAACGCGTTCCGGCACTCGGAGGCGTCCCGGATCGAGGTGGTGCTCGACTCCACCGTCAGCCTGGCCGACGGGCGGCCCGGCGTCCGGCTGGAGGTGGCCGACGACGGAGTGGGCATCCCGGAGGGCGGGCGGCGCAGCGGGCTGCGGAACCTGCGCCGGCGGGCCGAATCGCTCGGCGGATCCAGCTCGTACGGCCCCGGCCTCGGTGAGGAGGGAGGCGGGACCACCCTGGTGTGGGAGGCCCCGCTGTAGTTACGCCTCGGTGCGGGCGGTCCGCTCGGCCAGGATGCGCTCGATGACCAGGGCGACGCCGTCCTCGTTGTTGGCGACCGTACGCCCCGACGCGGCCGCGATCACATCCGGATGGGCGTTGCCCATCGCGTACGAGGTGCCGGCCCAGCCGAGCATCTCCACGTCGTTCGGCATATCGCCGAAGGCGACCACCTCGGCCGGTGAGATACCGCGCTCCGCGCAGCACAGCGCCAGGGTGCTCGCCTTGGAGACCCCCGGGCCGCTGATCTCCAGCAGGGAGGTCGGGCTGGAGCGGGTGATCGAGGCGTACGCACCGGCGACGGAGCGGGCCAGGGCCAGGAACTCGTCCGGGGCCAGCTCGGAGTGGTGCGCGAGCACCTTGAGCACGGGCGCCGAATCGTCGTCCGTGGCCTCGTCGAGCAGCTCCTCGGCGGTGGCGACATGGGCGCCCGGGTCCTGGAAGAACGGCGGGTACTGCGGCTCGTAGTTGATGCCGGTGGTCAGCTCGACGGCGAAGGAAGTGCCGGGGGCGGCGGCCCGCAGGGCCTCCACCACCTTGAGTGCCGTGATCCGCGGCAGCGGCCTGACCTGGACGAACTCCCGGCCCGAGGGTTGCCGGCCGGTCGTGTGCTCGTCGGTGGCGTGCCGGTCGATGGCATGCAGGTCGACGACGGCGGCCCCGTTCGCGCAGATGGCCAGGCCGTGGCCCTGGACGTGGTCGCTGACCACACCCATCCAGCGGGCCGGGCGTCCGGTCACGAAGAACACCTCGATGCCGGCCTCCTCGGCGGCGGCGAGGGCGGCGACGGTGCGCTCCGAGACGGATTTGTCGTCGCGCAGCAGGGTGCCGTCGAGGTCGGTGGCGATGAGCCGGGTCGCGGGGGTTGGCCCGTCCGGGCGCTGGGGAGCCGAGGTCACGGCTCCATCTTCGCCCATGCCGAGGGTCGGCGATGTTTCACGTGAAACATCACGACCTTCGCCCGGGCGATGTTTCACGTGAAACATCGCGACATGGTTGTCAGTGGGCGGTGGAAGGATCTCCTCGCCGGTTCCGCCGCCGTTGGCGCTGCCGGCTCGGTGCCGGTTCCGACGACGTCACACGGGGGCGACGTGCTCATCCCTTCAGCCCGCGCGGCGGATTGCGACGCATGTGGCGGCCCGCGCGCCAAGTGGGTCGCGAGCCTGGCGATGGCCCTGTGCACGGTGTGCGAACAGGCGGGCACCCGCCACCCGGAGCGCGAACCGGTGCTGGTGGGCGAGGTGCTGGCGGGTGCGGCCGACGCCCTGGCCCGCGCCGGCCGCGCCGCGGCTCCGGCCCGCCCCTACTCCGCAGTCCTGCTCGCCCTGTGGCGGAGCAAGGCCCAGCGCGGGGAGTAACGGCGGCTGGGTTACTCGCGCCGTAGATCCTCCGGCCGAGGCCGGGCTCCCCCGGTGAACGCCCCCGCGACGGCCGCGCATGCCAGAGCGGGGTCGGCCCGGAGCGAGAGGTCCCGGTCATGGGTGACCATCACCACGGCCGTTCCCTGCTCCTTGGCGAGCTCCCACAACACGTCGACCACGACAGCACCGTTGGCACGGTCCAGGGCCCCCGTGGGCTCGTCCGCGAAGACCACGGCAGGCCGGTGCACCACGGCTCGCGCCACCGCCGCGCGCTGCGCCTGACCGCCGGACACTTTGGCGGGGCGCTTCTTCGCCTGCTCGGCCGGCCCGAGGCGCTCCAACAGCTCGTCGACCCTGCGCGTGCGCTCCCGGACCGGACCCCTTGGAGCTCCAGCGGCAGCAGGACGTTCTCCCGCAAGGTCAGTTCGGGTACGAGTTCCGCCGACTGGAAGACCAACCCGAAGGAACACCGTCTCACCTCGGAGCGCTGGGCGTCCGTAACGCTAGGGGTGCAAGAGGAGTGGAGCGAGGGGACCACCGCTGCACGGGATGTGACGCGCGGCACAAACATGCCGAGTCCCCCGCGTGAGGGCCGTGCGGGGCGGACGTAGGCTCGGGGCATGAGCCTGCGCCTGAGCACCGTGATCCTGCCCGTCGACCGCTGGCACGAGGGAGGCCGCGCCAAGTGGCAGCGCGCCGAGGAGCTGGGGTTCCACGCCGCCTACACCTACGACCACCTGTCCTGGCGGACCTTCCGGAACGGGCCGTGGTACGGCGCCCTGCCGACGCTCACGGCCGCCGCGACGGCTACGGAGCGGCTGCGCCTCGGAACGCTCGTCACCTCGCCGAACTTCCGCCACCCGGTGACGCTCGCCAAGGAACTGATCTCCCTCGACGACGTCTCGGGCGGACGGATCACGCTCGGCATCGGGGCCGGCGGCAACGGCTTCGACGCCACCGTGCTCGGCCAGGAGCAGCCGTGGACACCCAAGGAGCGCGCCGACCGGTTCGGGGAGTTCCTGCCGCTGCTCGACCGGCTGCTCACCGAGGACTCCGTCTCGCAGCGGGGCACGTTCTACTCGGCGGAGGAGGCCTTCAACATCCCCGGGTGCGTCCAGCGGCCCCGGCTGCCCTTCGCCGTCGCCGCGACCGGCCCGCGCGGCCTGAAGCTCGCCGCGCGGTACGGGCAGGCGTGGGTGACCACCGGCGACCCGAAGATCTTCGACGAGGGCACCCCGGAGCAGTCGGTACAGGCCCTGCGCGGCCAGGTCGAGAAGCTCGGCAAGGCGTGTGCGGAGACCGGCCGGGAGATGGCCGAGCTGGACAAGGTCCTGCTCACGGGCTTCACCCCGGACCGGGGGCGGCCGCTGGAGTCCGTGGCGGCCTTCGTCGACTTCGCCGGCCGCCACCAGGAGCTCGGCTTCACCGAGCTCGTGATCCACTGGCCGATCCCCGGCTCCGACTTCGCCGCCGACCAGGGTGTCTTCGAGCGAATCGCCACCGAGGCGCTCGCACAGCTGGGCTGAGCGGGAAGCCGCTGCCATTGCTGCTGCCGCCGCCGATACCGCTGCCGTCGCCCCGTGTTTCGGGGCGACGGCAGCGTCCGGCCTCAGGACGAGGCGCGCAGCAAGTGCTCCGTGGTCCGTTCGGCGCTCTCCAGGAGCCACTCCGGGGCCACTCCCTCGGGCAGCGCGCGCACCTCGGCCGCCAGCGCCGAGACCCGGGCGGCGCCGGCTTCGGGCCGGCCCAGCTCGTGCTCGGTCCAGGCGGCGTTGTTCACGCACTGGAACCGGGCCTGCAGATGCTCCGGGCCGAGCTCCGCGTGGAGGGCGGCGGCCCGCTCCCACAGCAGGATCTCCTCCAGCCGCAGCGCTTCCAGTTCCGCCGCGCCCAGCGGTTCGGCGGGCCGTGAGCCCCGGCTCTCTTCTGCTTGATCGCCTTCCTCGTCCGCTTCCTCGTCGGCGCGGACCCGGCGGTCGAGCACCTGGGCGAGCTGGTTCCAGGTCTCGGCCAGTTCGGCCCGTGCCTCCTGGTCCTCGGGATCCTGTGCCAGCGCGGCGGTCAGCACCTCGGCCGCCTCGTCCATCCGGGCCCGGGCCCCTGCCACCCCCGCGTCGGTGACCTCTTCGCGCAACCCCAGCCAGGCCAGCGACCGCAGGATCCGTACCTCGGCGACCGGCGCGTCCTTCGACCGCCGGCGCAGTTCGAGGGCCCGCTCGTACGCGGCGGCCGCCTCCGGCACCAGCTGCGCCCCGGAGAGCTGATCGGCGGCGGCCTGGGCGAAGTTCGCCTGCGGACGCGGGTCCTCCCAGCCCTCGGCGAGCTCCGCCGCCAGCAGGTACTGCTCGGCCGCGCCCCGGGGATCGTGCAGCTCGCGCAACAGGTCGCCCAGGAACTCCCGTACGGAAACGGCCTGGCCCTCACCGTGCTCCAGCAGGTCCGGCAGCGTCGACTGCAGCACCTCGGCCGCCTCGGCGGTGTGGCCCTCACGGGCGTGGCACCGGGCGAGCAACAGCCGGGCCTGGGCCCCGCCGTCGGCGGTGAGCCCGGCCTGGTCGAACCAGTGCGCCGCCTCCAGGGCGTGCCGCGCGGCCTCCGCGGCGGCCTCGCCGCGCCCCAGCAGGATGTCGGCGAGGGTGAGCCGTACGACGCCCTGCGCCTCGGCGTCGGTCACCTCCGCGGCATGTGTCAGACCGGCTCGGGCCGACTCCTCGGCCTCCGCCGCCCGGTCCAGCGACATCAGCACGCCGGCCCGCAGCACGAGCGGGTCCACGGCGATCCACGGCCGGCCCGCCGCCAGCGAGCGGTCGGCAGACAGGGCGAGCAGCGTCACGGCACGTTCCGGGTCGCCCTGCGAGAGCGCGAGCCGGCCCAGCATCTCCTCGGCCTCCGCCACCACGTCGGGCAGGGCCGCGGCGTAGGCATCGGCGAAGGCGGCCAGTTCGGCGGCCAGCTCGCCGTGCCCGTGCCCGTGGCCCTGCCCGTGCCCGTGGCCCTGGCCGTGTTCCGGGCCGTGGTCGTGGCCGCCGCTGCCGGCGCCGTGCCCGTGTCCGGGGTCCTCGGTGGCCTCGACCGAGCGCAGGTAGGACTCCACCCGGATCCCGGTCAGTTCCGCGAGCGCGATCCGCCGGGTCCGCAGCGGCTCGTCCGCGTCCAGCGCCTCGGCGGCGCGCAGGGCGACGGCCAGCAGCGCGCGCAGCTCTCCCGCCTCGGTCCCCGACTGCGCGGCCACGGTCGCCAGCCGCAGCTCGGCCAGGGCGGCGCGCTCCGCGACCCCCAGCTCCCGGTAGCGCTCGCGTACGCCGGCCAGCAGTTCCGCGGCGTTGCCGGCGCCGGCCCGGGCGGCCGCCAGGGCCTGGTGGTCCGCCACATCGGCGGCGACCAGTGGATCGGACCCGGCCGCCGCCCCGGGGCGTAGGGCCACCTCCGCCCAGAGGGCATCCGCGCCGGGGTGCCCGAGGTCGCGTGCCTCCCGGGCCCGCTCCACGAGTTCCGCGAAGCCCTCGGCCGGGGTTGCTGCCGCCCCGGGCACCGGGACGGGGCCGGGCTGCGGGAGCGCCGCGAGCGCGGAGCTCCGTACGCCCAGCGGCAGGACCGCGGTCAGCGGGGCCGCGCCGATCCGCGCGAGGAACCGCTCCGAGACCCGGGTGGAGCCGTTGCGGGCGTCGAAGCGCAGGGCGATGTCGAGCGAGCCTGCGCGCAGTACCTCGTACAGCTCGGACACGGTGCGCGGGATGCCTTCGTAGGGGACGGCGGGGCTCTGGCCGTGGCCCAGCTCCGTCAGTCGGCGCAGCAGGACGAGGATTCCGCCGTGGAAGGCCAGCCGGTCGGAGAGGTTGGCGAGCGGGGCCACGTGCGCCGCGTGCTCGGCAAGGATCTCCAGGCCGCGGGACTCGTTCCCGGTGAGCGCGCAGAACTCGATGTGCCGTCCCACCGAGGGCAGCAGGCTCTCCTTGTCCCGGGCCAGCCGGTATCCGCGCAGATGGGCCGAGCGTGCCTCGTCGAACCGGCCGAGCCGCACCAGCGGCAGCAGCGAGGCGGCCAGGACCCGGTGGGGCTCCTCGGCGCAGGTCTGCTCGCCGGACAGCACCGGCTGCCAGACCCCCAGGGCCTCGGCGTCGTCACCGCGCAGCACGGCGTACTGGCCCTGGCTGTTGAGTTCGCAGGCGTGGCAGTCGCTCATGTCGTCGCGGTCGGCGGCCTGCCAGCGCGCGTACGCGCGTCCGGCCCGCTCGTCGTCGCCGGTCGTGTCGGCGAGCCACAGCTCGGCCTCGCGCACGGGACGCTCGCTGTAGCCGGCGATCCGGTAGCGGCGCTCCATCTCCTCCAGCCAGCCGGTGGCCGACTGCAGCGGGATCTCGGGAGAGTGGCCGATGGCGCTGGCGATCCACTTGAACTGCCAGAACAGCGAGTGGACGTCCCACTCGTCGAAGGCGCCGGGGTCCTTGTCGTACTCCTGGAGCAGCCGGGCGAAGGGGACCAGCATCTTCGGCGACTCGGAGCTGTACAGGTAGGCGTTGATCAGGTTGTCCAGTGCCGCACGGAACAGCGGGCGGTCCCCGGTCGCTTCGGCGGCGGCGGACAGCGCCTCGGCGTGCGCGTTGCGTGCGCTGCCGCCCGGGGCCTGGCGGTTCTCGGCCAGTCCGCGCTCGATCTCCTCGCGCGTCATGGTGCTCACTTCTGCTCCTCCTGGGCGTCGGTGCCGGCCGTGCTGCCTGTGCTGCCTGTGCTGCCCGTGCCGTCCGTGCTGTTGACCGGGTGCGTCGCCCATTCCAGGAGCCCGAGGAAGGCCCGGTTGAGCAGCGTGGTGTCGGCTGCGCGCAGCGGCCGCTGCGATCTCAGCAGGGCCTGGCCGTACAGCGATTCGACGGCGGTGGCGGTCAGGGCTTCGTCGGGGAGGCCGGCTATCCGGCGGATGAGCGGGTTGTTGTGGTTGAGCACGAGGCGGGCGCGCGGCGCGGAGCCGCGCAGCGAACCGAGGATGCCGCTCCACAGGGAGTCGGCGGTCTCCAGGGCGGCGGTGCGGTCGCGCTCCTGACGGGCCTGGCGGTCGTCGAGGTAGAGCGCGGGGACGGCGGCGGGCTGGAAGGCGCGCAGGACGACGTCGCAGCTCTGGGGTTCCAGCCGGGTGCGGGCGGTGGCCAGGAAGGGGGCCAGGGCCAGTTCGGCGGAGGTCGGGACCGGATCGAGGCGCTCGGTGACGGCTCCCGCGTCCAGCTCGGTGACCTTGAGCTCCGGGCGTACGGCGGGCAGCAGGGCCAGCAGGTCGGCGTCGTAGGTGTAGCCGGCGTTGATGACTCCGAGTCCGTGGGCCGCCGCGATCGGGGCGATCTGGCGGAACTCCTCCACGGTCCGGGTGAAGTGGATCTCGGTGTGCGCGGCGGCGAACTCCTCCAGGTTCATCGAGCCGTCGCTGGTCTGGAACGGCAGCCAGGGCAGCATCAGGCCGAGCAGCTCGGGGTCGTGCCGGGCCAGCGATTTCACCCCGAGGTGGTGGACGCCCAGGAAGGCGGCCAGCCGCTCGGGTTCGCTGGTGGCGAGCTCGGCGAGCCAGGCGCGGACGCGGGCGCCGAGGGCCTCGCGTACGGCGGCCAGGGTCTCGTCGTCGTACAGGTTCTCGCGGGAGGCGGTGGGCCGCAGGGTGTCGGTGTCCAGGACGGCGCGGACGAAGAACGCCCAGTCGGGCAGCAGGTTGTCGGCCTTGTCGGTCAGCAGCATGCCCTTGAGGTGGACGCGGTGTCCGGACCGGTGGGCGGGGCTGGTCGGCTCGGGCAGGACGTACGCGACTCCGCGCACTCCGGCCACGGGCAGGTCGAGGTCGATGCTGTCGAGGGGGGTGAAACCGAAGAGCTGCGCGCAGTGCCCGGCGAGCGCGACGCGGCGGGCCGCGGGGGTGGGGAAGGGGCGGTCCCAGACGGCGGGCCGGTCGGTGACCGGGCGGGGCCCGGCGGCGGAGCCGTCGTCGAAGGTGATGTCGTAGGGCAGCAGGGAGCCGTAGTCGCGGGCCAGTTGCTCGACCTTGGCCGGTACGGTCCATTCCTCGGAGCCGGGACGGGCCTCCAGGACGACGGTGGTGCCGGGCTCCGGGCGGGCTTCGGAGGGCAGTTCGCGGACGGTGTACGAGCCGTCGTCGGTGGCCAGCCATTCGACGGGCGCGGCCAGCGGATCGCGGGCGGAGCGGGTGACCACGCGGATCTGGCGGGCGACGACGAAGCAGGCGAGCAGACCGATGCCGAACTGGCCGAGGAACTCCTGGCGGGTGGTCTCCAGGCCGTGCGGGCCCCCGCGCTTGGAGCTGCGTCCGATGGTGGCGAGGAGGGAGTGGGCCTCGTCGGCGGTCAGGCCGATGCCGCTGTCCTCGATGGTCACGCGGTTCCCGGTCGCGGACAGGCGGATGGCGATCTCGGCTTCGGGATCCAGGGCGTGGCGGGCGGTGACCGCGTCGACGGCGTTCTGGAGGAGCTCGCGGACGTACACGCGGGGGCTGGAGTAGAGGTGGTGGGAGAGCAGGTCGACCAGGCCGCGCAGATCGACCTGGAAGGTGTTCGGACCGGATTCTTCGGACGTCATGGGGCGTCACCTCGCGTGCTGGTACGGGTTGTTCGGCGACCGCGAGGTACCCCCCTCACAGATCCCGGAGTGAGGAACAGCGTAGGGGGATGATCTGACAATCCCTCGGTGAATTCCGGGCCCTGAGGCTTCTCCGGATCTTCTCCCCGGCTTCTCCCGGGCCTCTCCGGTGCATCTCGGAGTTATGGGAACCGCAGGAATTGCGGCGGTACGGAGTCCGCCAGCCACACGCCATTGGCGCTGATCCGAAAGACGTGCCCCGCGGCGCGCATCGCCCCCGCGTCCACGGCGAGGACGACCGGCCGGCCGCGCCGTGCGCCGACGCGGGTCGCGGTCTCCCGGTCCGGGGAGAGGTGGACGTGGTGGCGGGCCATCGGGCGCAGTCCCTCGGCGCGGATCGCGTCCAGGGCGGCCGCGACGGTGCCGTGGTAGAGGTACGCGGGCGGCTCGGCCTCCGTCAGGGCCAGGTCCACCGGGACGGTGTGCCCCTGGCTCGCGCGGATCCGGCTGCCGTCGACGGCGAACCGCTGCTTGTCGTTGGCGGCGACCACGTGGTCGAGCTCGGTCCGGCTGATGGGGAAGCCGTGGGCGGCCGCGGCGCCCAGGAGATCGTCGATCTCCACCCAGCCGTGCGGGTCGAGCACCAGTCCGATGCGTTCCGGCTGATGGCGGAGGTGTTTCGAGACGTATTTGGACACCTTGATGGTGCGCTTGTCATCCATTCGCCCAGCGTGACGGCTCGGCGGGGTCCGGCGCAGCGATTTTTCGCCGTTCTCCCGAACCTGGACTCCCCCTATCGCGTTTCCAAGATACGGAATACATTTTCCGCTGAACTGCCACTCAAGGGGAAGAAAAGTATGACAAACAGCGCGTCTCTGTCTCTGTCTCGGCGGGCGGCCGCCGAGCTCGTCGGCACCGCCGCCCTCCTCGTGGTCGTCATCGGATCCGGAATCCAGGCCGCCGCGCTCACCTCCGATACGGGTGTGGCTCTCGTCGCCAACTCGCTCGCCTCGGCCATCGGGCTCGGCCTGATCATCACGCTCTTCGGGCCGCTCTCGGGCGCCCACCTCAACCCGGTGGTCACCCTCACGGCATGGTGGGGGCGGCGCGCCGGGGGCGAAGGACTCGAAGGCCGGGAGGCCCTCGTCTATGTGGCGGCCCAGACCGCCGGGGCCATAGGCGGGGCCGTCCTCGCGGAAGCGATGTTCGGCCGCGTCCCCGGAGCCTTCTCCACCCAGGTCCGCGACGGCGGACACCTGCTCGTCGGGGAGGTCGTGGCCACCGCCGGCCTGGTCCTGGTGATCCAGGGCCTCGGCCGCATCGGCCGGACGAAGCTGATCCCGGCCGCGGTCGCCGCGTACATCGCCGCCGCGATCTGGTTCACCTCCTCCGGGTCCTTCGCGAACCCGGCCGGAACCATCGGGCGCAGCTTCAGCGACTCCTTCACCGGCATCGCCCCGCAGTCGCTGCCGGGGTTCGTCGCCGCCCAGCTCGTCGGAGGGATCCTCGGCCTGGTCCTCGCGGGCTTGCTCTACGGGGGCACCCGCCGGGCAGCCGCCTCCACCGCCGACAACGCCTCCACCGCCGCGACCGAGTCCACCCCTACGACCGAGTCCACCACCGCGCCCGTCGGCCCGGTGGCCGAAACCAGCGCACCCGGACCGGCGTTCCAGGCCGTCGGCTGACCCTCCCGGGGTGGTTCCCCACAGGCCGGTCGGACTTGTCCACAGCCCTTTGCGCCGGTTTCGGCGACAAAAGCGTGATCCGGCCTGTGGACTACTGAGCGAGCACTACCGGCCGCCGCGACTGGCCAGATCGTTCATCGTCCGGGCCTGCAACTCCCGCTCCGTGGCGGCCCGGACGAACTCCGCCACATGGTCGGGCCCCACCAGTTCCTGCACCGCCCGCACGGTCTCCGCGGGCAGCGCCACCGGGGCCGGCCCGGACGGCTGGGGGGTCCCGACGGCCCCGAGGTGCCGCTGCAGGTGCCGGGTGGCGAAGAGGCGCATCGCCCGCGCCAGTTCCGCGTCCACCGTCTGCTGGGCCAGTGGCCGCAGTCTGCGTACCATCGTCGCCGCCTCGGCCGCGTCGGAGTCCGTCGGGGGCACGGCACCCAGGTACCGGGCGAAGACGTGCTCCGTGGTGAACTCCAGGAAGCGCGAGGCGATGAGCTCCACCTGTCCGCGGAGCTCCCGCAGATGACCCGTGATCGCGGGCAGCGGGACCCCCGCGGCGTACAGCTCGGCGGCCACGGACAGCTCCTGCGGGGACGGTACGAGGAACTGGTCCGGGCGCCCCGGGATCCGCTCCAGCACGCCCAGCTCGCACGCCTCGCCGACCGCTTCGTCGTCGGGCTTGCCGCCGAACCGTTCGTTCAGCTCGTCCCGGCTTATCCGGGCCGCTTCCTCGTCCGTCCACGGCCCGTGCACCTCGGCCACCAGCCCCAGGACTCCGCCGAGCCCGCGGCCCGCGTCCCAGGCCTCCAGCAGTTCCTTGATGGAGGCCAGGGTGTACCCGCGGTCCAGCAGGTCGGCGATCTGGCGCAGCCGCGCCAGATGCGTGTCCCGGTAGACGTTGGAACGGCCCCGCCGCTCCGGCTTCGGCAGCAGACCGCGGTCCTGGTACGCCCGGATCGTGCGGACGGTCGCACCGCTGTGGTGCGCCAGATCCTCGATCCGGTACTCGGCTACTGCCTGCTCGGACAATCCCGGCTCCCTACGACATGGCGGCTCGGCCGACCGCGCCCGCAGCGGACCGGGCGGCAGGTGAAACCGCGAGGTACTCGACCGCCCTGCGCAGCGAGCCCTCCTGCGAGGGATGGTACGACCGCCGCAGGTAGCGGGGTATGGCCATGCCGAGCTCTCTCCAAGTGGGCAGCAGGCCCCTGGCCACGGCCCGGTGGTGCGCGCGCAGCGAATAGCGGGTCCGTCCGCGCAGCTCCGGGTCGTTGCGCAGGAGGTACGAGGCCCCCGCGATCCAGAGCCAGCCCAGGACCGGCGCGACCACGGCCATGCCCTCGATGCGCCGGACGTAGCGGGGCAGGCCCGAGCCGCCACAGTGCTGGTACATGTCGAAGGCGACGGAGCGGTGCTCCACTTCCTCCGCGCCGTGCCAGCGCAGCAGGTCGAGCATGACCTCGTCCGCTCCGGCCGCGTCCAGCCCCTCGGCGCCGAGCACCCAGTCCCCGAGGACCGCCGTGAACTGCTCGATCGCGGCGACCAGTGAGAGCCGGAAGCGCAGCCACTCCTGAGCGGTGATCGGGGCACCGAACGGCGGGGTTTCCCCGAGCAGCTTCTCGAAGAGGAAGTCCACGTACTTCGTGTACGCCTCGGTGGGAAGCCGCTGTTCGGCGAGGTGGTCCAGGACGTAGGAGTGCTGCACGCTGTGCGTGGCCTCCTGGCCCATGAACCCCTTCACGTCGCTGCGCAGCTTCGGGTCCGTGACCAGGGGCAGGCCCTCTTTGAAGACCTTCACGAACCACCGCTCACCGGCCGGCAGCAGCAGGTGCAGCACGTTGATGACGTGGGTGGCGGTGGGCTCGCCCGGTATCCAGTGCAGCGGGGTGGCCTTCCAGTCGAAGGCCACCCGGCGCGGTGCGATCGCGTAGGGGTCCGTCCTGCCCGCGACCGCCCCGGTCACAGCTTGGGCTCCAGTTTCGCGAACCGCCGCAGGGTCCCCGGTGCGAACCGGGACATCCACAGGGCGCCCTTGGACTCGGGGGTCACGGGGACCACGGCCTGGTTCTTCACGACCGCGAGCAGGATCGCGTCGGCGACCTTCTCCGGCGGGAAGTTGCGCAGTCCGTAGAGCCGGGAGGACTTCTGCTGGCGCCGCTTCTCCTCGGCCTCGTCCACTCCGGCGAACCGGGAGGTGGCGGTGATGTTGGTGTTGACGATGCCGGGGCAGATCGCCGACACCCCGATCGACTTCGAGGCCAGCTCGGCCCGCAGGCACTCGCTGAGCATCAGCACCGCCGCCTTGGAGGTGCTGTACGCGGGCAGCACCTTGGACGGCAGGTAGGCGGCGGCGGAGGCGGTGTTGACGATGTGCCCGCCCTGGCCGCGCTCGGCCATCTGCTTGCCGAAGAGCCGGCAGCCGTGGATGACGCCCCACAGGTTGACGTCGAGGACCTTCTTCCAGTCCTCGGTGCTCGTCTCCAGGAACGGCCCCGACAGGCCGATCCCGGCGTTGTTGACCAGGACGTCCACGATCCCGTACTCGGAGGCGACCTTCGCGGCGAGCTTCTCCATGGCCTGCTCGTCACTGACGTCGACGCACTCGCCCCAGGCCTGCGGTGAGCCGACCAGGCGCGCCATGTCGGCGGTGCGGGCAGCGCCGTCGGCGTCCCGGTCCACGCACACCACCCGGGCGCCGGCCTCGGCGAATGCGAAGGCGGTGGCCCGGCCGATGCCGCTGGCGGCTCCGGTGACCAGGACCAGCGCGCCGCCGAAGCGGTCCGCGTACCTGCCCGGAGCCTTCGTCTCCGGTGCCCGAGTGGCGGGCTCCTCCCGGGAGGTGACGAACTCGGTGATCCACGCGGCCAGCTGGTCGGGCCGGGTCCGCGGCACCCAGTGCTTGGCCGGCAGGGTGCGCCGCACCAGGTCCGGTGCCCACAGCTCCAGCTCGTCGTAGAGCCGCTCGGAGAGGAAGGCGTCATCGGTGGGGGTGATCAGCTGCACCGGTACGTGGGCGTACGCGTCGGCGCGCGGCCGGCGCAGCCGGGCCCGGATGTTGTCCCGGTAGAGCCAGGCGCCGCGCGCGGCGTCGGAAGGCAGCGAGGCCGTCGGGTAGTCCCCGGCCGGGACCTGCTCCACCCGCTGGAGGATCTTGGGCCACTGCTTGCCGAGCGGCCCGCGCCAGGCGAGCTCCGGCAGCACGGGGGTGTGCAGCATGTACACGTACCAGGACTTGGCGCCCTGGTTCAGCAGCTGGGCCGCCCTGCGCGGAGTGGGCCGGGCCATCCGCTTCTTGATCCAGTGCCCGAAGTGGTCGAGCGAGGGCCCCGACATCGAGGTGAAGGAGGCGATCCGGCCCTCGGTCCGGGCGACCGTCGCGAACTCCCAGCCCTGTACGGAGCCCCAGTCGTGGCCGACCAGGTGCACCGGGCGGTCCGGGCTGACCGCGTCGACGACCGCGAGGAAGTCGTCGGTCAGCTTCTCCAGGGTGAACCCGCCGCGCAGCGGCTGCGGGGCGGTGGAGCGCCCGTGGCCCCGTACGTCGTAGAGCACGACGTGGAACTGGGAGGCCAGCCGCTCGGCGACCTGCGACCAGACCTCCTTGCTGTCCGGGTAGCCGTGTACCAGGACCACGGTCGGCCGGTCCGCGTCGCCGAGTTCGACGACGCACAGCTCGATCCCGCCGGTGCTCACCCAGCGCTCGCGCGCACCCGCCAGGCCCGCGTCCGTCATTGCGCTCATGCCGCCTTCTCCTCAGCCCAGCGCCGCACGTGCGGCAGATCGTCGTCCAGCCAGTACGCGCTCTCCTCGGGATCCCTGGAGTCGGTGACGACCAGGATCTCCTCGAACTTCGCGCCGGTGCCCCGGAAGCCCAGGTGCGGCTCCACCGCCCACAGGCCGGGCTGGGGCGGGTGGTCGGAGAAGCGGTACGGGCTCCACAGCGGGGACCAGCCCTCGCGGTGGCCGCGCAGGGCATCGGAGGCCAGCCCCTTCAGGGCCTGGGTGCCGAACCCGAACGCGGTCGGCGCCCAGCTCCGCTCCTTGACCCGGTCTATCTTGTGCGCGATGACGCCGAAGGGGTAGGCCCGGTGCCGGTTCGTGTATCCCTGGGCGATCATCAGCCGCTCCACCTCCTCGTAGATGTCGCGCAGGGAGCGGCGCTCGCGCACCTGGTCGAGGATCAGCGTGCGGTGCGCCTGCAGATCGGACATGAGCCGGTCCTGCACCGGGTTGAGGCCGAGGCTGCCCGAGTACCCGATGTCCGCGGTGTGGCCCTTGTAGACCGGGGCCATGTCGAGGATGAACGGCATCCCCGGCTCCAGGGCCCGGTTCGTCGGGAAGAACTGCAGGGGGATCTTGAAGCCGGTGAAGGCGGTCCGGTCCCCGAACCACGCGAACGGCATGTGGAACCAGTCCCGCACCCCGCGCTCGCGCAGCCAGTCGCGCTGCATCCGCGCGGCCTCGCGCTCGGTCACGCCGGGGCGCAGCTGCGCCGCGACGGCCTCGGCGCACTCGTAGGAGAGGCGCTGCACCTCCTTGAACCCGCGCAGCTCGGCGGAGAGTTCCGTGGTGCGTCGCTTCGTGCGTTGCCTGGTGTCCCCAGCCATGCCAGCCGTCCGTCCATGTAGCCGTACGCGCCCGTAACTTGACACTGATGAATGTGACAATGACCGGCGATCACGTCAAGGCCCGTGCACGGACCTGTGGACAAACTTGTCCGGTACGCATCAGCCCTACGTCAGCCTTATGTCGGGGTCCGTAGTCCTGAAGGCGGAGAAAGGATCGAGCTCCAGGTCTGACGATCCGGGCTCCGTACGCCACTAACGTCGGTCACGTGACTGTCATCGCGACCGAAAGCCTGAGCAAGCGGTACCCCCGAGTGACCGCCCTCGACCGGCTCTCCTTGGACATCGGACCCGGAGTTACCGGGCTCGTGGGCGCCAACGGAGCCGGTAAGTCCACGCTGATCAAGATTCTGCTGGGACTCTCCCCCGCCACCGAGGGCACCGCCGCCGTGCTCGGACTCGACGTAGCCACCCATGGCAGCGCGATCCGCGAGCGCGTCGGCTACATGCCCGAACACGACTGCCTGCCCCCCGATGTCTCGGCCACCGAGTTCGTCGTGCACATGGCGCGCATGTCCGGGCTCCCGCCGACCGCCGCCCGTGAGCGCACCGCGGACACCCTGCGCCACGTGGGGCTGTACGAGGAGCGCTACCGCCCCATCGGCGGCTACTCCACCGGCATGAAGCAGCGCGTCAAGCTCGCCCAGGCGCTGGTCCACGACCCGCAACTGGTGCTCCTCGACGAGCCCACCAACGGCCTCGACCCGGTCGGCCGCGACGAGATGCTGGGCCTGATCCGCCGCGTCTACACCGACTTCGGCATCTCGGTCCTGGTCACCTCCCACCTGCTCGGCGAGCTGGAGCGGACCTGCGACCACGTCGTGGTCGTCGACGGCGGCAAACTGCTGCGCTCCAGCTCCACCAGTGACTTCACCCAGACCACCACGACCCTCGCGGTCGAGGTCACCGACTCCGACGCCCACCCGGACGGCACCGCCGCCCTGCGCAAGGCGCTCACCGAGGCGGGAGTGGCGCTGCACGCGGGCGAGGAAGAGGGCCTGCCGGGAGCCGGCCACATCCTCCTCGTCGAGGCCACCGGCGAGGCCACGTACGACATCGTCCGCGACACGGTCGCGGATCTCGGCATCGGCCTGGTCCGCATGGAACAGCGCCGTCACCACATCGCGGAGGTCTTCCGCGACAGCGACGCGGCAGCCGCCAAGTCCGCCGCCCAGGCCGCGGCCCAGTCCGCCGCGTGGGCGGCCAACATGGCCAAGGCCCAGTCCACCACCCAGCAGAAGGGAGCCGGTTCCGATGGCGCCTGACACCTCGACCCAGATCCACAACATCGGCTACCGGTCCTACGACGGTCCCCGGCTCGGCCGCTCCTACGCCCGCAAGTCGCTGTTCGCACAGTCCCTGCGCGGCGCTTACGGACTCGGCCGCTCGGCCAAGTCCAAGGTGCTGCCGATGCTGCTCTTCGCGGTGATGTGCGTTCCCGCGCTGATCCTCGTCGCGGTCGCCATCACGGTGCCCGGCTCCACCGCCCTGCCGATCAAGTACACGACGTACGCGATGACCACCCAGGTCATCGTCTACCTCTACCTGGCCTCCCAGGCACCGCAGTCCGTCTCGCGCGACCTGCGCTTCAAGACGGTGCCGCTCTACTTCTCGCGGCCGATCGAACGCGTCGACTACGTCGTGGCCAAGTTCGCGGCCATGGCCTCGGCGCTCTTCATCCTCACCGCCACCCCGCTGCTGATCATGTGGATCGGCGCGCTGCTGGCGAAGTTCGACTTCGCCGACCAGACCGAGGGATTCGGGCAGGCGCTGGTGTCCGTACTGCTGCTGTCGCTGCTCTTCTCCGGCCTCGGCCTGGTCATGGCCGCGCTCACCCCGCGCCGCGGCTTCGGCGTCGCCGCCATCATCGCCGTGCTCCTGATCCCCTACGGCGCCGTGTCGGTCGTCCAGGCCATCGCCCACGAGACGGGCTCGACCGGGGTCATCGAGTGGCTGGGCCTGTTCTCCCCGATGAGCCTCATCGACGGTCTGCAGACCGCCTTCCTCGGCGCCGACTCCGGCTTCCCCGGCAGCGCGGGCCCCTCGGGCGCCGTCGGCTTCGTCTACCTGCTCGTCATCCTCGGCCTCATCGCCGGCTCCTACGCCGCCCTGATGGCCCGCTACCGGAAGGCCGGGCTGTGAGCATCATCGACATCGACCACACCTCCCGCTGGTTCGGGAACGTCGTCGCCGTCAACGACGTGACCATGCGCATCGGTCCCGGAGTCACCGGTCTGCTCGGCCCCAACGGCGCCGGCAAGTCCACGCTCATCAACATGATGGGCGGCTTCCTCGCCCCCTCCACGGGCACCGTCACCCTCGACGGCACCCCGATCTGGCAGAACGAGCAGGTCTACAAGCAGATCGGCGTCGTGCCCGAGCGCGAGGCCATGTACGACTTCCTCACCGGCAAGGAGTTCGTCGTCGCCAACGCCGAACTGCACGGTCTCGACGAGGCGGCCGCCCAGCGGGCCCTGGCCACGGTCGAGATGGAGTACGCGCAGGACCGCAAGATCTCCACGTACTCCAAGGGCATGCGCCAGCGCGTGAAGATGGCCTCCGCCCTGGTCCACGACCCGTCGGTGCTGCTGCTCGACGAGCCGTTCAACGGCATGGACCCGCGCCAGCGCATGCAGCTCATGGAGCTGCTGCGGCGGATGGGCGACGACGGCCGCACCGTGCTCTTCTCCTCGCACATCCTGGAGGAGGTCGAGCAGCTCGCCTCCCACATCGAGGTGGTCGTCGCCGGCCGGCACGCCGCCTCCGGCGACTTCCGCAAGATCCGCCGCCTGATGACGGACCGCCCGCACCGCTACCTCGTCCGCTCCTCCGACGACCGGGCCCTCGCCGCGGCCCTGATCGCCGACCGGTCCACCGCCGGGATCGAGGTGGACCTCAAGGAAGGCGCCCTGCGCATCCAGGCCGTCGACTTCGGGCGCTTCACCGAGCTGCTGCCGCGGGTCGCCCGCGAGCACGGCATCCGGCTTCTGACGGTCTCGCCTTCCGACGAGTCCCTCGAGTCGGTCTTCTCCTACCTCGTCGCGGCCTGAAGGAGCTGGCACCCATGTACAACCCCACCGTTGCCCGGCTCACCTACCGGGCCCTGCTCGGCCGCCGTCGCGCACTGATCCTCTGTGCGCTGCCCGTCCTGCTGATCGCCATCTCCATCGCGGTCCGTGCCTTCACCGGCCTCGACGACAAGGTCGCCGCCGACCTCCTCGGCGGCTTCGCCCTGGCCACGATGGTCCCGCTGATCGGCGTCATCGCCGGCACCGGTGCCATCGGCCCGGAGATCGACGACGGCTCGATCGTCTACCTGCTCTCGAAGCCGGTGAAGCGCCCGACGATCATCATGACGAAGCTGACCGTCGCGATCGCCGTCACCATGGTCTTCTCCGCGATCCCCACCCTGATCGCCGGCTTCATCCTCAACGGCAACGGACAGCAGATCGCCGTCGCCTACACCGTCGCCGCGCTCGTCGCCTCGGTCGCCTACAGCGCTCTGTTCCTGCTGCTGGGCACCGTCAGCCGGCACGCGGTCGTCTTCGGCCTGGTGTACGCCCTGATCTGGGAGTCGCTCTTCGGCAGCCTCGTCGACGGCGCCAAGACCCTCAGCGTCCAGCAGTGGTCGCTGGCCCTCGCGCAGAAGGTCGCGGGCGAGGGGTACGTGGACGCCACCGTCGGGCTGCCCACTGCGGTGATCCTGCTCGTCGCGGTCACCGTCGGCGCCACCTTCTACGCCGGACAGAAGCTCCGCCGCCTGACCCTGGCGGGCGAGGAGTAGGACCTCCGTACCGGCGTCCACACGGGCGTCCACACCGGCGTCCGTACCGGATGTTTCACGTGAAACAGTGCCCCGCCCGGCCCACCGGCCAGGCGGGGCACAGCTTTGCGCGAGATCATCGGGGCATGATCGAGTCCACCGAGCCCGAGCCGTCCAGGCCAGTACGGTCCTGGATACGTTCCGCGCCCGGCACCCACATCTGGCTGCTGATCATCGTGGTCACCAGCGTCGTGGTCGTGATCGTGCCCGATCATCTCGAACACGTCCTGCTCCACCGCAACAGCAGCAACATCCACGAACTCGCCCGGCAGCCCATACGCGCGCTGCTCAGCAGCGCGTTCTGGATCGAGGATCCGGCCTCGCTCCCGCTCTACTTCGTCCTCTTCGAGCTCTTCCAGGCCAATGTCGAGCGCTGGCTCGGCACCCTGCGCTGGCTCTTCATCATCGCGACCGGACACATCACGGCCACGCTGATCAGCCAGAAGCTGGTCCTGATGGCCATCCAGGACCACCGCGCCCCGCGCAGCATGGTCCACGTCGTCGACATCGGCGTCAGCTACGGACTCGCGACCGCCGTCGGGGTGCTGACGTACCGCCTGCCCGGCCCCTGGCGCTGGCTCTACCTCGCCGGGTCCGTGGCCTTCTTCGGACTCCCGCTCGTCTCCGACGGCACCTTCACCGACTTCGGGCACGCCATCGCACTGGCCGTCGGCCTCTTGGCCTGGCCGCTGACCCGGCAGCCGAACCCGAGCCGAATCCACGTCTGACGCACGGAAATTCACTGGTACGAGGCGTGCGGCGGAGGCAGAGTGAGCCGTGCGGGGAGAAACAAGAAGGTCCGGAACAGCCACTTCGAGCGCGCCTTGCGGCGCGGGCCGTTCCGGACCTTCCGTTCGTCTTCCGCTCGGTTACGCGGCGCCCAGCAGACGCTCCAGGACCACGGCGATGCCGTCCTCCTCGTTGGAGGTGGTGACCTCGTCCGCCACCGCCTTGAGCTCCGCGTGCGCGTTGGCCATCGCCACTCCGTGCGCGGCCCAGCCGAACATCGGGATGTCGTTGGGCATGTCGCCGAAGGCGATCGTCTCGGCCGCCTTCACCCCCAGCCGGCGCGCGGCCAGCGAGAGGCCGGTGGCCTTGCTCAGCCCCAGAGGCAGGATCTCCACGACACCCGGACCGGCCATGACGATGCCGACCAGGCTGCCCACGGTCTGCCGGGCCACCTGGACGAGGGCGTCCTCGTCCAGCTCGGGGTGCTGGATGTACAGCTTGTTCAGCGGGGCCGACCACACCTCGGAGGTGTCCTCCAGGTAGAGCGCGGGAAGGCCCTCCTGGACCTGGTAGCCGGGGCCGAAGAGCACCTCGCCCTCGACTCCGTCCCGGCTGGCGGCGATCGCTAGCGGACCCACCTCGGCCTCGATCTTCTCCAGCGCCAGCGCGGCCAGCTTCCGGTCGAGCGTGACCGAGGTCAGCAGCCGGTGCGCGCCCGCGTCGTAGACCTGCGCGCCCTGTCCGCAGACCGCGATGCCCTTGTAGCCGAGGTCGTCGAGGACGTGCCGGGTCCACGGCACGGCGCGGCCCGTGACGATGATGTGCGCTGCGCCCGCCGCGGTGGCCGCGAGGAGCGCCTCACGGGTGCGTTCCGAGACGGTGTCGTCGCCGCGCAGCAGCGTCCCGTCGAGGTCGGTCGCGACGAGCTTGTACGGGAACGGGGCCGGGCTCACTTGGCGATCGGCTCCAGGATTTCCCGACCGCCCAGGTAGGGCCGCAGCACCGGGGGAACCCGGACCGTGCCGTCGGCCTGCTGGTGGTTCTCCAGGATCGCGACAATCGTGCGCGGGACCGCGCACAGCGTTCCGTTCAGCGTGGACAGCGGAGCGGTCTTCTTGCCGTCGCGGTAGCGGATCGACAGGCGGCGGGCCTGGAAGCCGTCACAGTTCGAGGCGGAGGTCAGCTCGCGGTACTTGCCCTGGGTGGGGATCCACGCCTCGCAGTCGAACTTGCGGGAGGCGGAGGAGCCCAGGTCGCCGGTGGCGACATCGATCACCTGGAAGGGCAGCTCCAGGCTGGTCAGCCACTGCTTCTCCCAGTCCAGGAGACGCTGGTGCTCGGCCTCGGCCTCCTCCGGCGCGACGTACGAGAACATCTCGACCTTGTCGAACTGGTGGACGCGGAAGATGCCGCGGGTGTCCTTGCCGTACGTGCCGGCCTCGCGGCGGAAGCACGGGGAGAAGCCGGCGTAGCGCAGCGGCAGCTTGTCCGCGTCGATGATCTCGTCCATGTGGTACGCGGCGAGCGGGACCTCGGAGGTGCCGACCAGGTAGAGGTCGTCGTTCTCCAGGTGGTACACGTTCTCCGCGGCCTGGCCGAGGAAGCCGGTGCCCTCCATGGCGCGCGGGCGGACCAGCGCCGGGGTGAGCATCGGGGTGAAGCCGGCCTCGGTGGCCTGAGCGATGGCCGCGTTGACGAGCGCGAGTTCCAGCAGGGCGCCGATACCCGTGAGGTAGTAGAAGCGCGAGCCGGACACCTTGGCGCCGCGTTCGACGTCGATGGCGCCCAGGGACTCGCCGAGCTCGAGGTGGTCCTTGGGTTCGAAGCCCTCGGCGCCGAAGTCGCGGATCGTGCCGTGCGTCTCCAGGACGACGAAGTCTTCCTCGCCGCCGACGGGCACGTCCGTGTGGACGATGTTGCCGAGCCGCAGGAGCAGCTGCTTGGCGGCTTCGTCCGCCTCGTTCTGCTCGGCCTCTGCGGCCTTGACGTCCTGCTTGAGCTGATCGGCCTTCTTCAGCAGCTCGGCCCGCTCCTCCGGAGAGGCCTTGGGGATGAGCTTGCCGAGCGACTTCTGCTCGTTGCGGAGTTCGTCGAATCGCATGCCGGACGACCTGCGGCGCTCGTCTGCGGAGAGCAGTGCGTCGACGAGGGCGACGTCCTCTCCACGGGCGCGCTGCGAGGCGCGGACACGGTCAGGGTCTTCACGGAGCAGCCGGAGGTCAATCACCCCTCCAGGCTACCGGGCCGGGCTTCGGGGGATCGCACCGATATCACGCTGCGTGTCGCTTTGTCCTAATTGCCGCGAATGGAGAACTTCCGGCGGGAGACTGGAAGCGGTTCTTCCGCGGGGGGTGATAAAACCGCCCCCTTTCCCCGAAAGGGGGCGCAACGGCGGTGATCGGGCAGCCTCTGAGCAGGAGTGGAGGGTCTTCCTTGTCCACAGGAATTCCCCAGGCGACCGGCTTATCCACAGGCTGTGCGCCGGATCTGTGGACACAGGAATAGATCAATCTCGACTGTGGAGCTCGCGGGCCCAATCAGGGTTCAAACCGCCCTCACACACTCATTCGGGTGGGAATGACTCGCCCCAAAGAGTTGATCGGCGATACGGGGGTGACAGCGTTCACCTCCCGCTCGTCAGCGCGAAACCTGCGCCACCCGACCGATTTGTCGACCTTGCCGTGCCGCTCTGTCGACTTGTCCCCAGGCCGGCACCGAGACCTGTGGATAACTCTGTGGACAGTGGACGGAGCGTTAGGGGCGCCCGTCGAGGCAACGCGTCAGCCAGTCCGAGGCAGCGGTGAAGTCGGCGTCGGAGGTGCCGGACCGGGCGGCCTGGACGTCACCCTGAGCGACGCCGGCGCGCGGGTAGGAGCCGAGGAACCGGATCTGGGGGCAGGTGCGCTTGAGGCCCATGAGCGCCTCGCCGACCCGGCGGTCGGAGATGTGCCCTTCGGCGTCGACGGCGAAGCAGTAGTTGCCGATCCCCTCACCCGTGGGCCGGGACTGGATCAGCATCAGGTTCACCCCGCGGACGGCGAACTCCTGGAGCAGCTCCAGCAGCGCGCCGGGGTGGTCGTCGCCCAGCCACAGCACGACGGAGGTCTTGTCCGCGCCGGTCGGGGCGGCCGGCCGGGCAGGACGCCCGACGAGCACGAAGCGGGTCTCCGCGTTCTGCGCGTCGTGGATCTCGGTGACCAGCGGCACCAGCCCGTAGGTGGCGGCCGCGAACTCGCCCGCGAAGGCGGCGTCGAAGCGTCCCTCCTGGACCAGCCGGGCACCGTCGGCATTGGACGCCGCAGACTCCCACAGGGCGTCGGGCAGGTTCGACCGCAGCCAGTTGCGCACCTGAGGCTGGGCGACCGGGTGCCCGGTGACGGTCTTGACGTCCGAGAGCTTGGTCCCGGGCCGCACCAGCAGTGCGAACGCGATGGGGAGCAGCACTTCGCGGTAGATCATCAGCGGTACGCCGGAAGCCAGCTCGTCCAGGGTCGAGGTGACCCCGCCCTCCACCGAGTTCTCGATCGGGACCAGGGCCGCCGCGGCCTCGCCGTTGCGCACGGCGTCCAGGGCGGCCGGGACCGAAACCATCGGGACGAGCTCCCGGGTCGCGGCTTCGGGGAGGGTGCGAAGGGCGGCTTCGGTGAATGTGCCTTCGGGACCGAGATAGGTGAAGCGGGTGGCCGACATGCGATCAGCCTAATGCCGGGGCCCGGACGCCACCTGGACTGTTCACCCTTCGAGCAGCCGCTGACCCACGTACTCCCCCGGGCGCGCGCCGGGCGGCACCGCGTACAGGCCGCTCGACTCGTGCCGGATGAATTCCGACAGGGCGTCGCCGCGGTCGAGCTTGCGCTGGACGGGGACGAAACCGCGGGACGGGTCGGCCTGCCAGCAGATGAAGAGCAGCCCCGCGTCGGGTGTCCCGTCGGCGGCGATCCCGTCGTGGAAGGAGAAGGGGCGTCGGAGCATGGCCGCCCCGCCGTTCTGCGCGGGTGCGGAGATCCGCGCGTGCGCGTTGGAGGGGATGACCGGCTTTCCGTCGGCGCCGATCTTGTCGAAGGCCATGGCGGTGGTCTCGTCGCCTCCGGTCAGGGGGGCGCCGGTGGTCTTCGTACGGCCGATGACCTGCTCCTGCGCGGCCGGCGACTGCTGGTCCCAGGAGTCGAGGAGCATCCGGATACGGCGTACGACGGCGTACGAGCCCCCGACCATCCAGGCGTGTTCCGGGGGCACCGTGCCCTGGACGAAGATCCGCTGGTCGAAGTCGGCTTCGGTGGGCTTCGGATTGTTGGTGCCGTCGACCTGGCCCATGAGGTTGCGGGCAGTCATCGGGGAGGCGGTGGCGCCCGGAGAGCGGTTGAAGCCGTTCATCTGCCAGCGCGGCCGGGCCGCCTCTCCGGCGTCCTTCTGCAGGGCGCGCAGCGCGTGGAAGGCGACCAGCGCGTCGTCGGAACCGATCTGCACCCAGAGATCGCCGTTGCTGAGCCGGGCATCGAGCCGGTCGGCGGAGAAGTCCGGCAGCGGGTCGAGGGCGGCTGGACGTCGCGCGGTGAGGCCGGTGCGTTCGAAGAAGGAGTGGCCGAAGCCGAAGGTCACCGTCAGGGAGGAAGGGCCGGCGTCGAGGGCGATGCCGGTGTCGGCGACCGGTGCGGTCTCGCCCGCCGTCAGCCGCCGCGCGGTATCGGACCAGCGCCTCATCAGGGCGGCGGCCTCGGTACGCCCGGCACCGGGCGCCAGGTCGAAGGCGAGGACGTGGCCCTTGGCCTGGAGGGGCGTGGTGATGCCGGCCTGGTGCTCCCCGTCGAAGACGACCCGGGTGGCGCCGAGGCTGCCGGGAGCGCCGACGGAGCCCGCCGTCCCGGACCCGGACGCCTCGGACTGTACGAGGGCCCCGCCGGCGGCGCCGAGCGCGAGCCCGGCGGCGCCGGCGGCGCCGACCGTGCCCAGCAGGCGCCGCCGGGAGATCTCGATACCGGGGACTTCCGTGGTGCTCTCGGTGCTCTCGGTGCTCTCGGTGGGTGCGCTGTTCTGGGTCACGCTGGTCAGCCGATCTTCACGTTCTTCTGGACGGTCGTCTGGTCGATGTCGGAGGTGCGGATGGTCACGTCGATCCGCCAGTCGCCGGCCAGCGGAAGCTGGACGCCCGATGCGGTCCAGTGCCCGGGAGCGGCGCGCTCGGGGAGGACCGGAAGCGGGCCGATCTCCTTGGCCTCCAAGGTGAATGACACCTTGAGCTCGGGCAGGTCGAGAGGCTTGCCGTCGGGGGTCTCGGCCCACACGTGGAGGGTGTTCGCGCCGATGCGGCCCGGGTCCAGCTGGAGCCGGACCGAGCCCTTGCCGTTCTGACCGCCGGTGTCGAAAGGCAGAGTGACCTTGACCGCGCGGTCGGGAACGGCGGTGGCGGTGGAGCCACGACCCGCCTCCAGCTCCGCGGCACGGCCGGGCTCGGTGCTGGTGAGGATGGTGGTGACGGCCAGCAGGACCACGGCGACGCCCGCCTCGGCGAGCACGGACCTGCGCAGGCCGGCGCGGTCCGGGTCGGCATCGCGCGCCTGCTTCTCCCGCGCGGTGCGCCGGGCATCACTCTGGCGGGCGAGCTGCGCTGCGCGCCGGGGATCGGAGGCGGCGGTGCCGGAGGTGTCGGGGATGTCGGAGGCGTCGGCGTCGGGAACGGCGGTGGCGGCCGGGGTGACGGTCACGGGCGATGTTTCACGTGAAACATCGGGGGCGTGGCCCTCGGCCAGCCTCGAGGTCCACTTCCGGGAGGTGTAGGCGATGGCGACGACGACGGCGACGAGGCCGATCTTGATGAGCAGCAGTCGCCCGTAGTCGGTCCCGGTCAGCGCGGACCAACTCCCGACCTGGCGCCAGGCCTGGTAGGTGCCGGTGCAGGCCAGGACGAGAACGCTGGTGAAGGCGACGGTGGAGAAGCGCCGGATCGCCGTGCGCTCGATCCCCGGGACCTTGTGGAGCGCGACGAGCAGTGCGGTGAGTCCGCCGAGCCACGTGGCGACGGCCAGCAGGTGGAGGATGTCGACGGGCATGGCGAGGGCGGGCTGGATGCCGGTGGAGGCGTGCTCGGACAGCGCCCAGGTGGCGGCGATACCGCCGGCGACGACGGTCCCGCCGATGCCGAGCCCGAAGACGAGGTCGCTCTCCCCCTTGGCGTCCTCTTCGGAGACCTCGGAGGTGCCGGGGCCGTCCGAGCCGTTCGATCCGTTCGATCCGTTCGATCCGTTCGACGCGTGGCGCCGGGCGTAGGAGCCGAACAGGACCGTGATGAACAGTGCGGCGGCGCCGAGGAGAAGCAGCCGCGAGACGAGCGAGGCCCCGGACTTGGTCTCCAGGACGGTCTTCAGCCCGGCCAGGTCGAAGGCGTCGGCGAAGTTCCCCGACCCGGTGTACGGGTTGCGGAGCAGCAGCATCACCAGGGTGGCCACGGTGAGCGCGACCCAGGCCCGTACGACCAGCTTCTGCATCGACCGCTGCGCGGCCCCCCGGCGCCAGCACAGGAGGATGAAGGCGGCGGCGCCGACGAGCACGGCGAACCCGGCATAGGCCACGTAGCGCGCGATGCCGTAGGCGACGGCGACGGGCCCGTCACCCGCCGTCCGCGAGGGAAGCGAGACGGCGGTCTCGGAGGGGGCTCCGATGGAGAAGGTGAAGGCGCCGGAGATCGGGTGGCTGTCCGCGGATATGGCCTGCCAGGCGACGGTGTAGGTGCCGTCCGGCAGCCCCGGGCGCAGGGCGGTGCCGTAGCGGATGATGCTCCCGCTGCAGAGGTCGCGCAGCTCGCCGGTGTCGACCCGCTTGCCCTGGGGATCCAGGACGCGGATGGAGTCGCCGTTCATGGCGACCCCCTCCGAGAAGGAGAGGGTGATCTGGGCGGGCGCCGTGGCGACCACCGCCCCGTCCGTGGGGTCGCTCGCGGTCAGCGCGGCGTGTGCCGAGGCCGGCGCGGCAGCGGCGAAGAAGGCTGCCAGCAGAGCGGCGAGGACCAGCGTGAGCCGCGGCAGGAGTGCCGTGGCACGGACGCGGGCCGTGGATGGGGTCGGGGCGGTGGCCGTCATGGCGTGTCAGTCCCTCGGTCCGTCAGTGGGCGGTGCCGTCGGTGGATGTCGGAGCCTTGTACGTCCGCTCCTTGACGTCCAGCTCGACCTTGACCGGGCCGGACTTCTCGAAGCGCAGTTCGATGGTGACCTTGTCACCGACCTTGGGGGTGTTCTTGAGCCCCATGAACATGACGTGGCTGCCGCCGCGCGCCAGCTTCAGCTCGCCGTTCGCGGGCACGTCCATGGACTGGACCTGCTGCATCTTCTGATCCTTGGTCTCGTGGATCTGCAGATCGTCGGAGAGCGTGCTCGTGGCGCCGGTCAGCTTGTCGGCCGTCTTGGAGCCGTTCTTGATGACCATGAACGCGCCGGCCATCTTGTCGTTCACGGGCTCCGGCATGTAGCCGCCGCTGACCGTCAGCTTCGGCGCGTCACCGGAAGCGGACTCGGACCCGGACTCCGAGGAGCAGCCGGATATGGCGAGGGCGGCCGTCAGGGAGAGTGCGGCGGCGAGGGTGCGGGTGGTGCGGGTGTTCACGGGTTCTCTCCCTTGACGATCTTCGGCAGGTCCTTGGTGTAGTCATCGACGGTGGTGCTCTCGCCGTAGAGGAGGTATCCCTCGTCGGTCTTGGGCGAGAAGACGATGACCTGGGCGCCGTGCATGGAGACGACGTTGCCGCCGGCGTCCGTCTTGGCGGCCTCGATACCGATGCCGAGCGTGCGTGCGGCGGCCTGGATGGTGGCGAAGTCCCCGGTCAGCCCGGTGAATGCCGGGTCCAGGCCCTTGAGCCACGCGCCGAGGGACTCGGGAGTGTCCCGTTCCGGGTCGGTGGTGATGAAGACGACCTGGAGCTTGTCCTGGTCGGCCTTGGGAAGCGCCTTCTTGGCGACGGCGATGTTGCTCATCGTCAGGGGGCACACGTCGGGGCAGTGGGTGTAGCCGAAGTAGATCAGCGTCGGCTTGCCCTTGGTCTGCTCGCGCAGGTTCCACGGCTTGCCGGTGGTGTCCGTGAGGACGGCGTCCGGCTTGTCGAAGGGGCGGTCGAGCACGGTGGCGGAGCCGGCTTTCGCCTGGCTCTCGCTGATCTGGGTGACCTGGCCGTTCTTGGCCGGTTCACCACCGCAGGCAGTGAGGGTGAGGGCGGTCGCCGCCACGAGGGCGGCGAGCGTCACACGTGTGGTGCGCATGGAAAGTCCCTGGGATCGGGGATGGTACGGGTGGATCCGCGAGCCCGGCCGGCCCGGATGACCGGCCGGCTGCGCGGGATCGTCACGTCAGTAGGAGCTCCTGAGCTCAGGAGCTCAGGAGGTGCGGCGGCGCGAGGCGACGCCGAAGGCAACGCCGCCGAGTCCGATGACGATGCCGGCGATGCCGAGGGCCCGCGCGGTCGTGTCGGAGCCGCTCTTGGCGGCGGCTGTGTCGTGACCGTCCTGGCCGTCCTTGTGGCCGGCGTCGGAGTTCTTCGCCTCGTCCGCGGGCTTCTTGGCAGCGGCGTCGTGGTGGTCGGCGCCGGCGGCGGTCAGCTTCAGGACGGGCGCCGGGGTCTGCGGTTCGGCGGCGCCTTCCTTGGGCTCTTCGATCCAGCGGACGACCTCGCCGTTGTCGTAGGTCTGGATCGCCTTGAAGACCATCCGGTCGGCGTTCTCGGGCAGCTTGCCGACGGAGACCGGGAACTGCTGGAACTTGCCGGCCTCGATCTTGCCGCCGGACCAGGTCACCTTGGTGACGACCTCGTTGACCTGCTTGCCGTGCACGGTGAGCGGCTTGTCGAGCTTGGTCTTCTCGACGGTGGACGTCCAGCCGGGGATGTCCTGCGGCATGACGGACGTGAGTGGCTGGTCGGCCGGGAAGTTGACTTCGAGCTGCGTGGTCGAGGCGTCGTCGCGCTCGTTGGGGACCTTGAAGTTGAGCGTCGCGTAGCCGCCCTTGGCAGCCTCCCCGACGGGCTGCACGCCGACGTGGGCGAAGGCGGTGCCGGAGAGCAGGAGGACGGACCCGGCGGCGAGGGCGGCGGCGAAGGAGACGCGAGAGGTCTTCATGGCAGAAACACTCCACGGAAGCTGTGGTGACGGTGGCTCCGCGCGCGGCGCGCACGGAGTTCGCGGCACCGGTGCTCCCGTCGTGAGTCCCGGGGAGGAGAGGTGCCGCTTCAGGCTGCGAGGGCGAATGCCGTGGGCGGCCCGCGCCTGATCACCGTGTGCTGGAGTGCGTCCCGGCCCGTGGAGAGGGCGGGGCCGGCCCCGTCGCCCGCTGCCCGCGGGGTACGGGCGGGCCGGCCCGCCAGGCCCGCGCCGAGGGCCCGTACGTAGGCCAGCGCGGCACGCAGCGGGCGTACCGGTCCGGCCGCGGCGGAGAGCCTGGACAGTTCGAGGAGGCGGAACAGCGCGGCGTCGCCGCGCCCGAGCAGCCAGCCGGCGGCGAGTGCGGCCAGCAGGTGCCCGATCAGCATGGCCGGGCTGAGCAGCCCGACCAGTCCGGTGGCCGGTTCGACGAGGCCCTGCCCCAGGTGGGCGTGGGCCATGTGCCCCTGTGTCGCGGCCTGCGCGGCCACGGCGTCCGGGTCCAGCCCGGCGCTCTCCAGGATCCGCCGGGCGTCCGACGGGTGGATCGGGACGGAGTTGCCCCCGCACACCAGTTGGGCGGCCAGCGCCGCGAGCGAGGTCTCCGAGGAGGTACCGCCGCCCGCCGGGACGTTGTGCTGGCCGAGGCCGAACACCGTGTGCAGCGCGAGCTGTCCGCCCGCCAGCGCGGCGGCGATGCCGGGCAGCGAGCGCCGGCGTCCCGCGAGCGGGGCCGCACCTGCGAAGACGGCGACGAAGCTGGCGCAGAGGGACCACCAGGGCACCGTCGCGCAGGAGGCCAACGCGTGCCCGACCGCGGACAGCACGACACAGACCGCGGTGAACACCGCGGCCCGGATCAGCCTGAGGCCGGTTCCGGCCTGCGTCGCGTGGGGGGAGGCAGTCATGGCCGGGCCATCATCGCACTGGCCTTAGGCGCCGCATACGGCAGGTGCGGCAGCAGGTTCGCATTTCCGTGCACGGATCCCGGGCGTGGGTCCGTGCACGCGCGCCGGGCACTCCCCCACCCGCGCGCCGGGCACTCCCCCACCCGCACACGGGCACTCCCCCACCCGCACCGCATACACCGCCGCCCGGGAGAGCCGCATCGGCCGAACGAGGGCTCTGTCGGCCCTCGGGGGCTTAGCCCCGGCCCCGGGCGGCAATAGGTAACAGTATGAGCATCTGGTGGTCTCTCCACTTGAGGCGCGAAGCAGCGAGTGTGCCCCTCGCGAGGCGGCTGCTGCTGGGGACGATGGAGACCGCGGGGGTTGACCCGGACATCTCCTTCGACCTGTCGGTGGCGCTGAGCGAGGCGTGCGCGAACGCGGTGGAGCACGGTGGCCGCGAACCAGGCCCGCGCTCCGGCTACACGGACGACGCGTCGTACCTGGACGACGCGGCCCCGGGCAGCGGATGCCCGGGCAGCGGATTCCCGGACGGCGGATCCCCGGACGGGACCGGGGCGTACCACGTCACGGCCTATCTGGACGGGGACCGCTGCCGCATCGAGGTGAGCGATTCGGGCCCGGGGTTCCCGCCCGCGACGGTGGCCCGCCGCAGACCGTCCCTCGCCGAGCACGGCCGGGGACTGCACCTGATCGAGGAGCTCGCCGACCACGTCCGCTTCCGCAACCGGCCGGGCCGGGGCGCCGTGGTCAGCTTCGACAAGATGCTGAAGTGGCGGGACGACTCACTGCTGAAGGTGTCGTAGACGCGCCGATGGGCGGAATCCGTGGAGGGTCCCGCCCATCGGCGCGTACGAGCGGAGGCGTCAGCCCTTGAGCCGCGCCATCCACGCCTCGATCTCGTCCGAGGCGCGGGGCAGCCCGGCCGACAGGTTCCGGTTGCCGTCCTCGGTGACGAGGATGTCGTCCTCGATCCGGACGCCGATGCCGCGGTACTCCGCGGGCACGGTCAGGTCGTCGGCCTGGAAGTACAGACCGGGCTCGACGGTCAGGCACATCCCGGGCTCCAGCGTGCCGTCGACGTACGCCTCGGTGCGCGCGGCGGCGCAGTCGTGGACGTCCATGCCGAGCATGTGACCGGTGCCGTGCAGGGTCCAGCGGCGCTGCAGACCGAGCTCCAGGACACGCTCGACCGGGCCCTCCAGCAGACCCCACTCGACGAGCTTCTCGGCGAGCACGTGCTGGGAGGCGTCGTGGAAGTCGCGGAACTTCGCGCCCGGCTTGACGGCGGCGATGCCGGCTTCCTGGGACGCGTAGACCGCGTCGTAGATCTTGCGCTGGATGTCGGTGTACGTGCCGCTGATCGGCAGGGTGCGCGTGACGTCGGCGGTGTAGAGGGAGTGGGTCTCCACACCGGCGTCGAGCAGCAGCAGGTCGCCGGAGCGGACGTCTCCGTCGTTGCGGACCCAGTGCAGGGTGCAGGCGTGCGGGCCGGCGGCGCAGATGGAGCCGTAGCCGACGTCGTTGCCCTCGACGCGGGCGCGCAGGAAGAAGGTGCCCTCGATGTAGCGCTCGGAGGTGGCCTCGGCCTTGTCGAGCACCTTCACGACGTCCTCGAAGCCGCGGACGGTGGAGTCGACGGCCTTCTGCAGCTCGCCGATCTCGAACGCGTCCTTCACGGCGCGGGCCTCGGAGAGGTAGACGCGCAGCTCCTCGTCGCGCTCCTTGGTGACCTTGTCGGTCAGGGCGGTCTCGATGACGGAGTCGTGACCGCGGACGCTACGGACCGGGCCCTCGGCCTCGGCGAGCTCCTCGGGGAGCTTGCGCACGTCCTTGGCGGGGATGCCCAGGAGCTGCTCGGCCTCCGTGAGGGAGTGGCGGCGGCCGACCCACAGTTCGCCGCTGCCGGAGAGCCAGAACTCGCCGTTCTCGCGGTCGGAGCGGGGCAGCAGGTAGACGGTGGCGTGGTGGCCGGTCTCCCCCGCGGGCTCCAGGACCAGGACGCCGTTCTCGGTCTGGTCGCCGGTGAGGTACGCGTACTCGGTCGAGGCGCGGAAGGGGTACTCGGTGTCGTTCGAGCGCGTCTTCAGCCGTCCGGCGGGGACGACGAGGCGCTCGCCGGGGAAGCGCCGGGACAGCGCGGAGCGGCGGGCCGCGGTGTGCGCGGCCTGAGCGATCGGCTCCAGTCCGCGCAGCTCGGTGTCTGCCCAGCCCGTGCGCATGCTCGCGGCGAGTTCCTCGCTGACGCCCGGGTACAGCCCGTTCTTGCGCTGCTTGTGCTTCTTCTTGGGCTGCTCTTCTTCCGGGGTCTCCGGGGTGAGCTCGTCAGCCACGTCTTCTCCTCAGTACGACGGACACGGACCGGGTATGGACCTCATCCATCGTATGTGTGAGCGGACGCCCCCCGAAGGGTCGTGTGACAAATCCGCCAAACCAGGTCACACGCCCCGCTTCTTACGTCCTCGTCACACCCCGGGCGTCACACGCCAGGCGTCACACGCCAGGCGACCCGCCCGGCGTCACAGCCAGGCGACCCGCCCCGGCGTCACTCGAACCGCGCCGCGAGCAGCACGATGTCCTCGGAGGCGTCCGCCGGGAGGGCGGGCCCGTCCCCGTCGCCGTCCGGCAGAACCGTCCGCAGGATGTGGTCGCAGATGGCGGCCGGGTCCTCGCGGGCGCTACGGGGGATCCCCGCGGCGGCGGCGTGCAGCCGCGCGTACGCCCGGTCCATCGGGTCCCCGGTGCGCCGGAGCAGCCCGTCCGTGTACAGCAGCACCGTTTCTCCGGGTGCGGGCTCGATCTCCACGCTAGGAGCCTCCCAGCAGGACAGCATCCCGAGCGGCGCGGAGAGGGTGGTCTCCACGTACTCGGTGCGCCGCTCGCCGATCAGCAGCGGCGGGGTGTGCCCGGCCCCGGCCAGGATGAGCTTGCGCCCCCGGCTGCCCGCCGGGCCGCCCGTCTGGCCGCCCGCCTGGCCCCCGGCGGGCTCGCAGTAGGCGAAGAGCGCGGTTGCCGAGCGCGCGGGCTCCGTCAGGCGCAGCAGCAGCTCCAGGTCGGAGAGGACGGCGACGGGGTCCTCGCCCTCCATGACGGCGTACGCCCGCAGAGAGGCGCGCAGCCGCCCCATCGCGGCGACGGCGCTCGGTCCCGAGCCCGTGACGGAGCCGACGGCCAGCCCGAGGGCGCCCTCCGGCAGCGGCAGCGCGTCGTACCAGTCGCCTCCGCCGTGCGGGCCGGTGTGGTGCCGGGCGGCGAGCTGGACCCCGGGGATCCGGGGGAGCCGGCTCGGCAGCAGTTCCTCGGCGACGGTGGCCAGGCTGGAGCGGGCGCGCTCCACCTCCAGCATCCGGGCCAGGTGCTCGGCGGCGTGCCGGACGTACAGCCCGGCCAGGTCGCGCTGGCGGTCGCTGGGCTCGGCCTGTTCGTCGTAGAGCCAGACGGCTGCGCCGAGCCGGCCGGTGGCCTCGGCGGTCAGCGGCAGCGCGTAGCTGGCGGCGTAGCCGAGGCGGGCGGCGACCTCGCGGTGGCGGGGGTCGACGGGGGTGGCGTACCCGTCGCCGCCGGCGCCGGCGGTCGTGCCGGGCTCGGGCAGGACCTCCGAGCCGCCGTTGGCGTCGGGCAGGCCGTCGAGGATGCGGCCGTACGAGGTGGCGCTGCGCGGCACCGTCTCGATGTGGCCGAGGTCGGCGTGGCCGAGCCCCAGGCCGATCGTGGTGGTGGGGCCGAGTCCGTCGGAGGGCTCCAGGACGATCAGGCCGCGACGGGCGCCGACGAGGGCCGCGCCGGCCCGCAGGAACTCCTGGAGGGAGGCGGTGAGGTCACTGGCGCGGGCGAGCCGCTCGGTGAGCTCGTGGAGGGTGGTGAGGTCGGAGACCATGCCCGCGAGGCGGTCCTGAATGACCGAGCTCGCGGCGGGGCCCTGCGCCGGTGCGTGGACCGCTCGCGGGCTCGTCGATGTGGACACGGCCGTGGGCGGCGGTGTGGGCGCCACAGTGTGCGGGGACGCTGTGACAGCTGGATCGATTCCAGCCACTTTCGGCAGATGCGGGGCGCTCATGGCGTCCGCCTTTCCAGCTGGTGCGATTCGCCATATAGCATCGCAAACCCCCAGATCATGCTGCGCCGCTATCAATGAATCCACATCTACACGCACACGAGGAGCGATGTCCAGCATTGCCCACGTGGGAATCCTGGTGTCCGTGGGACGGCAACTCACTGTCCGGTCAGGGCTAGAACTTGGCCGGAAAAAGCGGGAAGCGAACGGTTTTTGCGGTCGACTGGGCGAGTCCGTCGGCCGGGCCGGGTACGTAATCCGTTGCACCCGGGGAGAGTTGGCGCAGCCCGGTGCCCGCCGGGAACCGTCGGGCACGGCCCGTCGTCCCCATCGACGACAGCCGTCCCCCGCGCGCTCCCGGGTCGCGTACCGCCCCCGACGGACGTTTCATGGACCCGTAAGAAAACTGCACGAACCGTGTGAACCTGCTTCAGGCGGACAGTGACGCGAAACGTGTACGTGTAGTGAACCACCGCTTACATGGTGTGATGTGGCCCTCGGCGTTCAACGGAAAGGAACGAGCGCTCATGCGCGAGATCCTCGGAAGGCGTCTCCAGCGGCTCCGCAATCGCTTGCAATCCCTGCGCCCCGCCCAGCCGCAGGGTGATGCGCCGGGTCTCCTCGACGCGGCGCTGACCTGCGCCACCACCTGGCACTGGCCCCTGCTGCCGGGCGTCGGACGCTCCGGCGTCGACAGCTCCCGGTGCGCCTGCCCCGACCCCGACTGCGCGGTGCCCGGCGCGCACCCCTTCGATCCCGGGCTGCTCGCGGCCACCGCCGACCCACGGATGGTGTCCTGGTGGTGGGCCAACCGGGCGGGTGCGCCGATCCTGCTGGCCACCGGCGGGAGTGCGCCCTGCGCTGTGAGCCTGCCCGCCGCGGCGGCCGCGCGTGCCGTCGTACGACTGGACGCCGAGGGGATGCGGCTCGGGCCGATCGTGGCCACGCCCACGCGGTGGTCGCTGCTCGTGGCGCCGTACTCGCTGGAGCGGCTCGGCGAGATCCTCTACGCCAAGGACCACGTGCCCTCCTCGCTGCGCTTCCACGGCGAGGGCGGCTACTTGCTGCTGCCGCCCTCCGCCGCGATCGGCGGCGGCCAGGTGCGGTGGGAGCGTGAGCCCGCGGGCGCCGGGGAGATCTGGCTGCCGGAGGTGGAGGCGGTCGTGGACGCGCTGGTGGAGGCGAGCAGCGGGGCCTCGGGCGGCGGGAGCCGGCTCGCGTACTGAGTCTCGATCACTGAGGCTCGTGTACTGGGGCTCGTGTACTGAGGCTCGTGTGGTGGGGCTCGCGTACCCGGGCTCGCGTCCTGAGGCTCGCGTGCTCGGGCTCGCGTACTGGCGCCCGTGCGCTGACGGATCACTCGTACGGGTGCCAGCGAGACGAGTTTCCAAGGGAATTGGGCGCGGGGATCTCCGTGCCCCATTCCCGGATCGCTATCTTCGGCGAATGAATCTCCGCCTGATCGGTATCGGCGCCGGTGTGTTGATCATCTTGTCGCTCCCGCTGGCGGGAGCGATCGCCGGGCCGGATTTCGCCGGTCAGAGCGATGGAAAGGGCGGCGGGCTGTTCTCCGCCTTCGGCCTCGGTGACCCGCCCAAGGGCGACCCGGGGGCGTCGGACTCCAAGGCCTCCGAGAAATCCGAGGGCTCAGCCGATTCGGATGCTCCGGGAGCGGGTTCCGCCTCCGGCCGGTCCCGTACGCCGGCCTCCGCCGCCGCGCCGGGGCGCCCGGGCCCGGTCGAGCAGCCGCGTACGGACGCCCGCTGCGGACCCGAACTGTCCTCCCCGCAGGGGGTGGAGGCGCAGACGTGCGTCCTGTCGGGCGAGGGCCGGACGTGGGGGCGCAGTTACTACCGGAACACCAGCGGCCGCGCGCTCGACGCGGTGCTCACGGTGATGGGCCCGGCGGGGCGCACGGTGCAGATCCGCTGCGCGGTCGGCGCGGGCGATGAACCGGGGCTGTGCGAAACGCCGAGGGAAGAGTCGGCCGGGGCGCCGGAGGACTACTCGGCTGTAGCGGAATTTGCAGTTCCGGATGATGAAGGAGCTCTGCTCCTGCGGTCCGGGAGCAACTCACCGGTACCAGGTGACGGTTGAGCGCCACCGGAAAATCAAGGGCCCGGTCGCTGGCGACGGGGGATGCACCAGCGACCGGGCTACAAGAACGGTAACAAGAGATCGCCTGTTCGCAAATTCGATCTCTGATATTCAGACACCGATTTGCAGGCGATTAGCGGGAGTTGTGACTCCGATCACCGGTGACCGGTCACCGGTGACCCTCCCGGAGCCCCTCCGTGGACCCGCGTGGCCGGCCCGCGAAGGGGCCGGCCACCCGGTCAGCTGAGCGTGACCTGGCGGTTGGTGAGGCCACCGCGGGCCCGGCGCTCCTCCGTGGTCAGCGGCGCGTCCGTCGCGAGGGCCGCGGCGAGCCGCTCCGCGAGCTCGGCCGCGGGCTTCTCCACGTCCTCGGCCGAGACCCCGGTCGGCAGGTCCCAGACGGGGACCATCAGGCCGTGGGCGCGGAAGGAGCCGACCAGCTTGGTGCCCTCGCCGAGCGAGGACGTGCCCGCGGCGTGCAGGCGCGCGAGTGCGTCGAGCAGCTTCTCCTCGGGGTGCGGCATGACCCAGCGCAGGTGGTTCTTGTCCGGCGTCTCGCACCAGTAGGCGGCGTCCACACCGGTCAGCTTGACGGTCGGGATGGCGGCCGCGTTGGCGCGCTCCAGGGAGGCGGCGACCTCCGGGGAGGCGCTCTGGGCGCTCTCCGCTTCCGGAATCCAGAATTCGAACCCGCTGTGGACAACCGGCTCGAAACCGCCGTCCGCGGACAGGAGATCCTGAAGTCGCGGACCCTCGGCCGGAACCCGGCGGGCCGCGACGACGGTGCCGGGCTCGGCCACGAGCGCGCGCTCCAGGGTGTCGGCCATGTCCCGGGCGAGGTCGCCGGTGGTCGAGTCGTTCTGCAGGCCGAGCAGGACGGAGCCGTCCTCGCGGCGCAGTGCCGGCGAGGCCAGCGGGAGTACGGTCACCAGCGTGACGGAGGGGACGCCCTCGGGCAGTCCGCCCTTGAGCGTGAGCGGCACGGTGGCGGCGGGGACGAGCTCGCGCAGCGCCACCCAGTCGCACTCGCCGGGCAGGCCCTCGAACGGCCGGGCCACGTGCTCGGTGACGGCGTGCGCGGCGGCCGCGCCGTGGCAGGCCTTGTAACGGCGCCCGGATCCGCAGGGGCAGGGCTCGCGAGCGCCCACCACCGGGATCTCCCCGTTGTTGAGCTGCGGCTTTGCGGACTTCGCGGCGGGGCGCTTCTTGGCCATCGTGGGTGTCTCCCGGTTGCGGCGGTACGGCGTCGGTCTGGGCGCGAGCCTAGCCGTTCGTACCGCCACAACCGGTGGGGTGCGGCCGGGAGCACGGTCGGCGTGCACTCCCGGACGGCCGCCATCCGTCCACCCGCGGTCGATCACCGATCGGATCAGGCATCCAGATCGTCGAAGGCCGTACTGAAATCGATCGCCGGGGGCGCAACGCGCGTAGCGAAATCTTCGTGCCGGGGCCCACAGGCAACGGTCGCCCATACGGTGACCTCACCCGCCGCTCCGTCCCGGACACCCCAGTCCTGGGCCAGGGCGCTGATGATGTTCAGCCCCCGACCGCCCCGCGCGGTGACCGAGGGCTTGGCCGGGATGGGGCGGGTGGGCCCGCCGCCGTCCGTGACCTCGACCGTCAGCCGCCCCGCCTTGTCGACGCGCCACGACGCGTGTATCCCACCGTCCCCGATCTCCCGCGCGCCCAGCGGTCTGCCGTGCCGGCAGGCGTTGCTGAGCAGTTCGGAAAGGATCAGTACGGCGTCATCCACGATCGATTCGGACACTCCGCTGATGCGCAGCTGCTCGCGCATCCGGTGCCTCGCCTCGCCCACGCCCGCAGGACCATGGGACACGTCCATGCACGACGACGTGGGCACTTCTTGTGCCACCATCAACGCCACCCCCGGAACCTCCTTAGCCCCACGCATGGTCTGGATGCCCCAATGGCCTGGACCGGAAACCGTCGGACCGGCGCCCTCTGACGCATTCACGGCGACCGAACGCGGAGCGGATGCGCCGGTGCACACCCCGTAACGGGTGTGACGCCTGTGGCGGAGGTGCAAAGCGGGATGTCAGCGGCCCAGCTGTGACAAAACTTGTCGCGGTCTGTTGGTGATGATCGCTTCCACACCCAGATCAGCGCAGAGCTGAACATCTTCCGGATCGTTCACGGTCCATACGTGAACGGAATGCCCGGCGGCCTGAAGTTTGCGGATGAAGCCCGGGTGGTTGCGCACGATCCGCATCCCCGGCCCGGCGATCCGCACTCCGGCCGGCAGCCGCCCGTCCCTCATCCGGGGCGAGATGAACTGCATCAGGTACACGGTCGGGACCGTCGGCGCGGCCGCCCGCAGCCGGTGCAGGGAGCGCGCGGAGAAGCTCATCACCCGGACCGGGTGCGGCCCCTCGGCCGGCGGGGCGTCCAGCGCGAAGCGCTTGAGGAGGAAGAGCAGGCGCTCCTCCACCTGTCCGGCCCAGCGCGTCGGGTGCTTCGTCTCGATCGCCAGCTGAACCGGCCGCCCGGCGTCCGCGACCAGCTCCAGCAGCCGCTCCAGGGTGAGCACGGAGGTCCGCTCGGGGTCCGCGTCCCAGTCGGGAGACTCCTCCCGGTCCTTCCACGAGCCGAAGTCGAGGGCGGCGAGATCGGCCAGCTCCAGGGCGGAGACGGCGCCGCGGCCGTTGGAGGTGCGGTTCACCCTCCGGTCGTGGACCAGGACCAGATGGCCGTCGGCCGTGAGCCGGACATCGCACTCGAGGGCGTCGGCCCCGTCGTCGATGGCCTTGCGGTAGGCGGCCAGCGTGTGTTCGGGGGCATCCTCCGAGGCGCCGCGGTGGGCGACGACCTGGATGGTGCGCGGCGTTGCGTGGGTCACCGGCTCATGGTGCCACCGGGAGGGGGCCGGATGTCGGGGAGAGCCCTGCGGATACTTCTGGAGATGCGTCCGAAATGTCGGAGATAAAGGATGGGGGAGACTCACAGGTCCGGCTTACAGTGCTCTGACGGGTCATGGGAAAGGCTTTGCCCAGGAACTTGTACGGCACGTCGAACGTTCAGTCGGACCGATATCGCCCGTATTTCTGAAGCCGTGTGTGACGAGGAGAGAGCGCTGTGAGCACCGAGAACGAGGGCACCGCGGCCCCGACGCCCCCCGCGGCTCCGCCCGTACCCCCGGTGGCCGCGCCCGTCGACGCCGCGCCGGTCGCGCCCGCCGCACCGGCGCCCGTGGAGCCGGTGACGCAGCAGTTGCCGCCGACGCCCGCGCCCGGCACCGAGCCGACCCAGCAGCTCCCCCAGCCCCCGGCAGCGCAAACCACGGCAGCGCAGACCCCGGCACATCAGACCCCGGTGACCCAGGTTGCCGCGGCCGTCCAGCCTCCGGCCCCGGCGCCAGCCCCGGCCCCAGCTCCCGTGTACGCCGAGAGCCCGGTCCCGCCGGTCACCCCGGCGTACGCCGATGCTCCCGCTCCCACCCATGCCCCCGCTCCCGCGCCGCAGGCGATGGGCGCCGAGGGCTGGCCTCCCCCGCCGCCCGCGGCCCCCGCGTACGGGGCCGGTGACGGCCAGGGCGGTGGCGGCTGGGGCGTGCCCCTGGCCACCGACGGCGCACCGCAGCCCAAGCGGAAGGGCAAGGGCGGCATGATCGCCGGCGTCCTCGCGGCGGCGCTCCTCGCGGGAGCCGTCGGCGGCGGCGTCGGCTACTGGGCCGCCGACCGCAGTGGCGACGGCTCCGGCTCCACCACGGTCAGCGCCGGCAACACGCCCAAGGACCTCAAGCGCGATCCGGGCTCCGTCGCGGGCCTGGCCGCCGGCGCGCTCCCCAGCGTCGTCACCATCGAGGCCTCGGCCGGCGACGGCGAGGGCGGCACCGGCACCGGCTTCGTCTACGACCAGCAGGGCCACATCCTCACGAACAACCACGTGGTCGCCTCCGCGGCCAACGGCGGCAAGCTCAGCGCGACGTTCTCCGACGGCAAGAGGTACGAGGCTGAGGTCGTCGGCCGGGCCCAGGGGTACGACGTCGCCGTCATCAAGCTGAAGAACCCGCCGTCCGGGCTCAAGCCGCTGCCCCTCGGCGACTCGGACAAGGTCGCCGTCGGCGACTCGACCATCGCGATCGGCGCTCCGTTCGGCCTGTCCAACACCGTCACCACCGGCATCGTCAGCGCCAAGAACCGGCCGGTCGCCTCGGGTGACGGCTCCAGCGGCAAGAACTCGTACATGAGCGCCCTGCAGACGGACGCCTCGATCAACCCGGGCAACTCCGGTGGTCCGCTGCTCGACAGCCGCGGCGCGGTCATCGGGATCAACTCCGCGATCCAGTCGGCAGGCAGCGGCGGCTTCGGCGGTGGCCAGGCCGGCTCCATCGGCCTCGGTTTCGCCATTCCGGTCAACCAGGCGAAGAACGTCGCCGAATCGCTCATCAAGACGGGCAAGCCGGTCTACCCGGTGATCTCGGTCTCCGTGGACCTCGCGGCCAAGACCGACGGCGCGAAGATCTCCGAGACGGGCGCCTCGGCCAACGAGCTGGTCGACCCGAACGGTCCGGCGGGCAAGGCGGGGCTGAAGCCCGGCGACATCATCACCGAGCTCGGCGGCAAGCCGATCGACAGCGGCCCGACCCTGATCAGCGAGATCTGGACGTACAAGCCGGGTGACACGGTGAAGATGACCTACCTGCGCGGCGGCAAGCCGAACACGGTGGACATCACGCTCGGCTCGCGGGTCGGCGACAAGTAGAGGCCGGCCGCCTGCGGGCGGGCAGGGCCAACTGGCTTGAAGGTGAGGGGTCGTAGGCGCGATTGTGCCTGCGGCCCCTCCCAACGTCCGCTTATGCTTCGACCGTGTTCGATTCGCGGCACATACGGACCTTCCACGAGGTGGTCGCCTCGGGGTCCTACTCGGCCGCCGCCCGGGTCCTCGGGTACACCCAGCCCGCGATCACCCAGCAGATGAAGGCGCTCGAGCGCGCCGTCGGCACCCCGCTGTTCACCCGCGTGGGACGCCGCATGCAGCTCACCGAGGCCGGGGAGTCGATGGCCCGGCACGCCGAGGCCATCCTCGGCAGTCTCTCCGCCGCCGAGGCCCAGTTGAAGGCCTACGCCCGGCTGCGGACCGGCCGCGTCCGGCTCTGCGGCTTCCCCAGCGCCAACGTCACCCTGGTCCCGGAAGCCCTGAGCAGCCTGGCCAAGGAGCACCCGGGCATCCAGGTCGAGCTGCTGGAGGGGGAGCCCCCGGACTCCTTGCGCAGGCTGGAGCGGGGCGAGTGCGACATCACCCTGGCCTTCACCTATCCCGGCCTGCACGAGGAGGTCCCGGAGGAGGTCGCCGAGGTCAGGCTCATGGAGGACCAGCTGACGGTGCTGCTTCCGACCGGGCACCAGCTGGCCCGGCGGCGGGCCGTGCACCTCGCGGACCTCTCCGAAGAGCGGTGGATCGCCGGCTGCCCGCGCTGCCGGGCGAACCTGCTGCACGAATGCGCGGAGCTCGGCTTCGTGCCCGACATCCGGTTCGCCACGGACGACAACCTGGTGGTCCAGAGCCTGGTCGCGCAGGGCCTGGGCGTGGCCATGATGCCCGCCCTGGTGCTGCCCTCGCTCTCGCTGAGCAAGGTGTGCGGGCGGGCCCTCCTGCCGGCCGCGCGTCGTCACATCGCCGCGCACGTGTACCGCGATCATCTGCGGGTCCCGGCGACGGCGGCGGTGCTGGAGGCCCTGAGGCAGGCGGCCTCGAACCGCGTCGGCTGCTGAACCGGACCGCCGAACGTCCCGGCTCCGCCCCAACCCATAAGCCGGGCTTGGGATTTCAGCTCACAACTGTCGTTGGACGTGATGGGTGGGCTCCTCGACGCTGCCCCTATGACCACCACCACGCCGGCCCGCACGACCGCGAGGACGGCCGCCCTCGTCAGTGAGATCCGTACGGTCGTGGACCGGGGACTGGCCCCCGACCTGACCGCCTACCTGGTCGGCGAACGCCTCGCCCCGCACCTGGGGACGCCCGGTCTGCTCACCGCCGGGCAGCGCGAGGGTCACCCCGACCGCTACCGGCAGCACGTCCTGCACGCGGAGCCGGACGGAAGCTTCTCCGTGGTGGCCCTGGTGTGGCTGCCGGGCCAGGAGACCGCCATCCACGACCACGTCTCGTGGTGCGTGGCCGGTGTGCACGAGGGGGAGGAGAGCGAGCTCCGCTACCGCCTCGCCCCCGCCACGGCCACCACCGGCGCCCGGCTGGTGGCGACCGAGCACGTGGTCAACGGCCCCGGTGAGGTCTGCGGATTCGCCCCGCCCGGCGACATCCACAAGGTCCGCAACTCCTGTCGCACGAAGGCGATATCCCTGCACGTCTACGGCGCCGACGTCGTACGCCTGGGCAGCAGTGTCCGCCGCGTCTACACGCTCCCGACCGACTGATGGCCCTGCTGAACCGCCCGGTGCGCGGGGCGGGATCACCGGATCCGGGCGATGTTTCACGTGAAACATCGTCATCATGGCCCGGGTTGGGCCTCGCGGCGGCCGGAGTCCTGGCGGCCTGGTCGGTGCACCGGCTGGCGCCCTGGGCGCCGATGCTGACGGTGTCGGTGGTGCTCGGCATCGCCGCGGCCCACCTCCCCCGTCTACGGGGCTTCGTACGGGGCCCCGCGCGCCCTGGCCTGTCCCTGGCAGGGCGGCGCCTGATGCGGATCGGTATCGTCCTGCTGGGCCTGGCACTGGGGCTGGACGAGGTGCTCCGGCTGGGCTGGGCCACCGTGGCGATGGTGGGCGCGGTGGTGGCGGCGACCTTCCTCGGTACCCTCTGGCTCGGCCGGCGGCTCGGACTCCCCGGGGACCAGCCGTTGCTGATCGCCACCGGGTACTCGATCTGCGGAGCCTCGGCCATCGGAGCCGTCAGCCAGGTATCGGGCAGCGACGAGGAGGACGTGGCCTCCTCGGTGGCCCTGGTCACCCTGTGCGGAACCCTCGCCATCGCCGTCCTCCCGCTCCTCCAGTCTCCACTCGGACTCTCCGACCCGGATTTCGGCCGCTGGGTGGGCGCGAGCGTCCACGACGTCGGCCAGGTAGTGGCGACCGCCCAGACGGCCGGGCCCGGAGCCCTCGGCGAAGCGGTGCTGGTCAAGCTGATGCGCGTGGCGATGCTGGCCCCGCTGGTCGCCGTGGTGGCCTTCTCCGTACGGGCCCACAGGCGCGGAATACGCACCTCATCGGGCCGCAGGCCGGCCCCCGTGCCGCTGTTCGTGGCCGGGTTCCTCGCGGCAGCCGCGCTGCGCGCCACCGGGCTACTGCCCGGCGTAGCGCTGGAGTGGGCGCACACGGCCCAGGAACTGCTGCTGGCCGCCGCCCTGTTCGGCCTGGGCAGCGCGGTCCACCTGCCCACCCTGTCCCGTACCGGCGGCCGGGCCGCTCTCCTGGGCCTCGCGGCCTGGGTGGTGGTGGCCGGAGCCTCGTACGCGGGTGTCCTCCTCACCACCTAACCGGAGTTGGCCATTTCCTGGCCGGAACCGACCGAACGTTCCGACTGGTGCCTGACATCTCGTTCCCGGCGTGCCACTCTGCCCCCGATCCGCACCGACAACTCTTCATCCGGGCACGGCAGAAGGAGTCATGCGTGAATCGCCATCGGACAGCCATATCGGTCTTGCTCGCGACGGGGGCCCTGCTCGCGGGTGCGTTGACGGCGGCCTCCCCCTCGGCCGCCGCGCAGCGCCCCGCGCCGGGCTCCTGGTCGGCCGAGCGGATGCGGGCCGCCACCCCGCTGGACATCACGGCCACCCCGGGCATTGCCGCCCCGGGCGCGGCCGCCCGTACGGCGCCCACCACCGCGGAGCGCCCCACGACCATCGCCCCGACCCCGGCGAGCGACTCCGCCACGGCCCTCCCCGCGGCCTTCCCCCAGCCGGGCGGAGCCTGGACGTCCGGTGGCGCGGTGGTCAAAACCTCGGGCCGGGTCTTCTTCACCTTCAACGGGAAGAGCGCCTCCTGCTCGGGCGACTCGATCACCAGCGCCAACGGCAGCACGGTGATCACCGCCGGCCACTGCGTGAAGTACCAGGGCGCCTGGCACACCGACTGGATCTTCGTCCCGGGGTACGACAACGGGAACGCGCCCTACGGGCAGTGGAGGGCCACCAAGACCTTCGCGACCGACCAGTGGGTGGCGAGCGAGGACATGAACATGGACGTCGGCCTGGCGGTCGTCGCACCGCTGAACGGACGGACGCTCAGCCAGACCGTCGGAGCCCAGGGCATCGTCTTCAACGGCGGCTACAACAAGAAGATGTACGCCTTCGGCTTCCCGGCGGCGGCCCCGTACGACGGCACCAAACTCGTGTACTGCAGCGGCAACAGCGGCAAGGACTTCCTGCTGACCAAGGACCACAGCCTGCCGTGCAACATGACCGGCGGCTCCAGCGGCGGCCCTTGGTTCCAGGACTTCAACGAGGCGACCGGCCTGGGCACCCAGGTCTCCGTGAACAGCTTCGGCTACACGTTCCTCCCGAACCGCATGTTCGGCCCGTACTTCGGCAACGAGGCGAAGGCGGCCTACGACAAGGCCCAGACCGCCTGACCCTCCGAGAATCCCCAGCGCCGCCCACCCCCACCGCCCGGTACTCTGTACCCGCCAGGTGGGTTGCCCGAGCGGCCTAAGGGAACGGTCTTGAAAACCGTCGTGGCAGCGATGTCACCGTGGGTTCAAATCCCACACCCACCGCCAGGTCAGAGAAGTAGCAGGTCAGAGGGCGGGCACCCGATTCGGGTGCCCGCCCTCTCTGCTCACCCTGTCTCACCTTGGATCGCCCGTATCCCGCTGTTGACCAGCACGTATGGGCCATGTGTGGGCCAGATCCGGGGGCTTACCCGCCGCTGAGACCCTTCTCGATGAGCTCGTTCGCTCGGGACTGCTGACCCTTCAGGATCTTGGCGTAGAAGCGGAAGAGCACCGTGAGGCTGTGCCCGGCTCGTTGCGCGACCTCCATCGGGTCCACGCCGGAGTTGATCCACAGGGACACCCCCGCGTGCCGGAGCGAGTACGGCACGTCTGCGAGTGGCGTCTTGGCCTCTTCCGCCGGCAGGGCCTTGTGTCGCGCCGCATCCCAGAGGTTGCAGTACTCCGTCGAGCGGACCCGTCCCCCCTGCGCGGCCCGGAAGAGGCGACCGTCGTCGGCGACCCCGTACTTCTCCTTGTGGTCCCGGAGCATCGTGGTCAGGACGGGCGGGATGGGTACGGACCTTGTTGCTGTTCGGGCCCGCCGCTTCAGTCCGCGCTGCTCGAACGACTGCCCGTCGTCGGTCCACCCCGAGCCGACCTCGGGACGGCTTCCCGCGAGGACCAGCTCTCCCCACCCGGTTGCGGGCAAGGTGCAGTCAGAGGCGCGCAGGGCAGCGATCTCCGAAGGGCGCATGGCCGCGTAGTACAGGCAGCCGAAGAAGGCGGCCATGTGCTCCCCCCGGCCGCCGGACTGCCTTACGGCGTCGATCAGAGCCGCGGCCTGATCGGGGTTGGGTACGTACCGGAAATCGACCTCGTCGTCCTTGTCGGGCGCGGTCCAGTCGAGACGGCCGAGGGGGTTCGCGGGGAGGGTGCCGCGCTCCACGGCGTAGCGCAGAGCGTTGCTCATGACCATGCGCTTCCGGTTCACCGTGTTGTCCGCAGCGGGCTTTCCGTTGAGCTTCTTGGACAGGGCATCAAGGGCCCCACGTAGGCGGTCGGACCGCGCAACCTCGGTCATCTTGACCGTGCTCGATGCGACCCAGGCGAGGGCGGCTGCGATGTCCTCCGGCGGCGTCTCGACCTCGTGCCGCAGACGAAGAGGTCCGTCGTCTGCCTGTACTGCGCGGAACGCCCACCCGTACAGAGCCTTCCGCAAGACGGCGGAGTCGGGAGCGCCGCGTGAGCTGGAAACGAACGCCGGCGTCACGGTGGCGAACGTCTCGGCGATGCTCGCGCGGTGCTTGGCTGCGGCCTTCGGCCACTTCATCAGCACGTAGGCCGTGGCGTGCTCGTACCACGTAGGCGTACTCAGGGCTTCGAACTCCGAGGCCGGCAGACCGGTCTGCTCGTCGAACTGTTCCCGGTTCCGCAGCGCGGCGAGCAGTTCGGAACGGCGACCGTCAGCCTGCACCTTGAGCTTGAAGCTTCGGGAGTGCGGCCGCTCCCCTGCTCGCCACCGAAGCTCGAACGGCTTGGGGCGCCCCTTCCGCTCCCGGATGGACCAGATGTCAACGTCGTACGTCAGCATTTTCTCTCCAACTGGAGAGAGGGCCCACCGAAGGGTGGGCCCTCTCTCTGGACGGGGCAGGTCAGGCGGCGACTTCCTCGCACTCGGACAGCCAGGCGTCCAGATCCGCGCGGCGAACGCGGAGCTGGCCGTTGGGCAGCTTGATGAGCCGCGGGCCTTGTCCCCGTGCGCGCATCCGGTAGAACGCGGCTCGGCTCATGCCGATCTCTGCCAGTACTTCGAGGAGCTTGAGCATCTGTGGGCGGGCCATGGACGTCTCTCCTTCGAGACCACGGGAGGGCTTCCCTCCCTCTTGGGAAGTCCGCTACATCCGCTACGCCGCTACATCGCAGGTCAGCGGGGGTGCGGGTGTAGCGGAGGGGTTCGATGTAGCGGCTACATCCCGCTTCACGGCTTCTCGGGCCGGGCCCAGGGTGCGCCGGGACCGGCCTGCCGAGGGGCTCGTGGGGGCAGGGGTGTAGCCGCTACATCTGGGGTTGCCGCTACGCGAGCACCGGCTGTGAGCTGGTCTGTAGCGGCGTAGCGGATGTAGCGGAGTTCTGCGGCGGCGGGCAGTAGCGGGTCCACGCGTCTTGGAGGTCCACGGCGTAGTAGCCCTTGAGGATGCCGCCGGCGGTGCGGATGTTCCGGGAGACGATCGGCTCGTCGTTGCCGGTCCGGTACTCCTTGAGCATCTTCGACAGGCTGCGGGAGTCGAGCGGCTTGCCGTCGATGTCGGCCCAGGGCGCGTCTTCCAGGGCGTTGAGCCGGTCGAGGACGGCGATGGTGGGCAGTTTGTCGAGTCCGATCAGGACGTGGTCGCGCAGGTCGGTGAGCAGCCGGATGCCCAGCGATGCCTTGCCGTTCGACTGCGACGACTTGATCAGCTCGATGCAGGCCGCTCGGGCCCGCTCGGGCCAGTCGCCGCCAGCCGCGTCGGCGACGGCGAGGAGCGGCTCCCAGACGTCGGCGGGGCGGTCCGTGACGCCTTCGGGCATCGCGGGCCATGTGGCCTTGACCTTGTCACGGACCTGGTCGGCCCAGAGGGCGAGGCGGTCTCGGATCGCGTTGCCCTGCTGCTCGTGGGTGCCGAGACGGTAGGGCTCGACCTTCTCGTTGGGGGCGCGGCGCCGCATGCGGATGATGACCGAGCGGTCCAGGATTGTGTCGGGCAGTCCGCCAAGGCCGGCCATGGCCACGGCGCAGTAGGACGGGAAGCCCTGCACGGTCTGGTTGGCACCGTCACCGACGCACCGGTACATCAGCCGTCCGCGTCGGTGTCCGGCGTTGAGGAAGCCGCGGAGCTGCTCGTTGTCTCCAGCTTTGGGGCCGAACACGGTGTCGATCTCGTCGTAGAGGATCGTGGGCCGCTCCCCCTCGATACCGGCGACGGACCGGAACAGCGCGGACGGGGAGGCGTCCACGGCGGCCATCTTGTTGGGTACGAGCGTCTCCATGATCTCCAGGGCTCGGGACTTTCCGGAGCCGGGTTCCGGGGAGAGGAACGCGATGCGGGGGGTGGAGTCGAACGCGTCGAGCAGGTGCGCGTGTGCATCCCACAGGGCGACGGCGACGTAGGCGCCCTCCCTGGGGAAGATGTTGAACCGGCGGTGGAAGGCCTCCACCTCGTCGAGCAGCGCGGCACCGTCGATGGGCGCGGCCTGGGGCTTGGGGTCGCTCATCAGGCGGCCTTCCCTTCCTGGGATACGAGCTGGGGGCAGACGGTGCGGTGGCGCACGTGGTCGTCGATCAGCGCGAGCGCGCGGGTCTGGCCGGCGGCGAACAGGTCCCGCCCGCACTGGCACCAGGACCGGGCGGACGGGGTGACGCCGCGGCCAGGGGCACTGATGTGGAGCCAGGCGACGGGCCGGCGTCCGTCGTCGAAGGACGGGTTCGAGCGAACAGATGAAAGGACGCCTTCGGCGACGACCTTCGGCGCGCCATTGCCGTCCGTGGCCGGGGCCGGTTCGGCGGAGCTGGGGCCGGTGGGCGCCGGGGTGGGGCCTTCCAAGCGGGGATGAGGTCGGGTGCTCATGCCGCATCCCGGGCCCGGACCGTACGGGCGGAGCTGTCCAGGGCGCTGCGGATCGTGGAGCGGCACTCGGCAGCGGTGAGTCCCCGCTCCTCCCCCGCTCCTTGGAAGGCCACCTCCACCTCGTCGCGGGCCAGGTCGCCCCATGCGACGAAGCGCCCCACCTTGAAGGCGCACCGGTTGAGCGTGTTGTTCGCCTGCCCCGCGGGGGCGGTACGGACGACGTTGCACTCGGCGTCCAGCGCTGCGCGGGCCGCGCTGGTGCCGCTGACGGCCGGCGCCACGAGCCGACGGGCCGGGACGGGGGCGGGCGGCTGGAGCAGGGGCAGCAGCCAGCCGGGGAACTCGGTGACCGGGGCGGGGTCGGTCACCTCGTACATCCCCGCCGCGGTACTGCTGCCGGGCGCGACGACGTATCCGCCGTGCGCGCGGGTATCGATGAGCGGACCGAGCTTGCCCGCCGTGTTCCCCAGCCGGATCCCGGACGGGGCGGTGAAGTACAGGTGGGACCCGCCGGAGGGGGTCCGGGTGCGGAAGGTGGTGGGGACGGCCTGCCCGGCGCGCTCGCAGAGCGCCGTGAAGTTCTCCGCGCCGCTAGGCGCGTCCTGACTGCTGTTGGGCTTGGGCGTGTCGAGGTCGATCACGACCAGTCCGGCGGGGCCGGTGGCCAAGCCGATGTTGTACGGCTTGTGCGTCCAGCAGCGGACGATCGCGGCCCCGTCAGTGGTCGCGCGCTGCTCCCACTTCAGGTGCCCGCCCGCACAGCCGCCGGTGTGGGGGCAGCGGTCTTCGCCATGGAGAGCGGGGGCCTTCGATCCGGGGTGGAGCGGCAAGACGGGCCAGCCGCGGGCGGCGAGGGCGAGGGCTTCGGCCAGCAGTCGTACCCGGCCGTCTCGCCGGATGGGGGCAGGTTGGGTCATGCTTGGGGTCTCCAGTTCTGAGGTTCTGGAAGAGGGCGGCCCTGTTCATTGGCGTGAGTGAGGGCCGCCCTTCTTGCATGTCAGAAAGGCGGTTCGTCGCTGTAGCCGCCGGAGCGGCGGGGCGGGAGCGGGAGAAGGACCAGTCGGCGGGTTTCGTCCCAGCAGGTGCAGGGCTCCCAGTCAGTGCCGGCGTACTCGCCGTTGTGGTCGCCGTAGTCGTGGTTGTGGCCACCCTCCCCGAGACAGAGGGGGCACGAAGGCTGGGGAGTATCAGTCAGGATCAGGGCCGGGCGAGGCCAGGCGGTTCGGCGGATGCGCAGTCGCACGTGTTCTCCTCAGCGCTGGTTGATGGTTCCGGTGGCGCGGCCGAACATCCCGGACGCGGTGATGTTCTGGGTGACGTGCTGCATGGGCGCCGCACCCCGGCCGATGGCTCCGCGTCCGGCGCGGAGGAGGAGCGGGGCGAGGGTGCCGGCGGCGATGAGGGCGATGGCGGCCCAGAGGGCTTCGGCCATGGCGATCAGTCCCGGTGCGGCGTAGGAGATCCCGAACCCGGCGGCGGCGATCCCGCCACCGACGGTCGGGGCGAGGAGGGCGGTGGTCTTGGCCCATGCGGGGACCGGCTGCGCGGCCGGGGCGAGGTGCTGGGGCTGGGTATAGGCGAGGGTCCGGTAGCCGCCGGGGAGGGTGACCATCTCGACTCCCGGGGGGAGTTCGGTGGGCAGCATGGCGGGCTGGTGGATCGCGGCCGGGTAGACGATGGGGTCGCCGTAGCGGGTGGCGGGGGTGGCGCTCTGGATCGTGGGCTCATAGGGCATTGCAGGCTCCTGGACGCGGTGCGGGCGGCCCCCGTGGTGGTGGGGCCGCCCGCTGTGGGTGGTCGCTCTGCGTGGTTCTAGTGGGGCGCGGCTACTGGGTAGTGGGTAGTGGGGTCCCCAGTAGAAAGGGCCCGTTGGGGGCCTGTGGGGGCGCTAGTGGGGTGTTCTACTGGGTAGTGGGGTGTGCCCCACTACCCAGTACCCGGTAGCTGTCCGTGCACGGTCAGGCGTGGTCGGGGTGGACGTAGACCGAGTGCGGTCCGTTGTCCCGGTAGACCAGCTCGCCCCGCTCGGCGGCGGCCCGCAGGGCAGCGCGGACGGTCTTGCGGTCCTTGCCGACGAGGTCCGCGACGGCCGCCGGCTTCATGCCCTCGGCCCCGGCCGCGTAGATTGCGGTGACGGCTTCAGGCAGCCAGCCCGGCCCGGCATCCCGGCCGCCCTCGCCCCGGTGCGCGGACAGGTTCAGCCCCGGCCGCCGCGGCTGCTCCTGCTCGGGTTCGGGGTCGGGGGCGAACTCGACGGACATGAGCCGCTCGAACTCCGCGTCCATGTCGCTCGTCTCCGCGGCGGCCGGGGCCTGCTCGCGGTGCGCGGACAGGTTCAGACCCGTACCTGTCCGGCCCGTCGGTGCGGTGCCCGGCGTGCTGGCGTCGGGGTCGGCTGCGGTGTGCTGGTGTTCGGTGATCCATGCGGTGCGGGCGGTGTCCCAGCGGCGGGCATAGTCCGGGCCCGCAGCCTTGGCGGAGACGGCGTCCAGGTATGGGTGCCGCTCCGAGGTGGCGTGGACGATGTCGCGGATCTGGTTCGGCAGGATCCGCCAGGTCCCGAAGAGGGCGGCGGGGGATTCCGGGGTTCCCATGAATCCGGTGCCCTTGTGGGGTGCCTGCTCAATCCGCAGGCCGGTCCCTCCGGGGAACAGCTTGGACAGGTCCATGCCCTCGGTCGCACCGCCGGTCAGGGCGACGCGGGTCTTGGCTTCGCGCCGGATCATCATGTCCCCCAGGACCGCGCCGGTGGCACCGAGGGCGGTGAGGACGGTGCGGATGCCCATGGCGCGGAGCATCCGGATCACTTCGAGGATCTTCTTGGCGAGCTTGCGGGTTTCGGGGTCCCGGCTGATCAGGATCTCCGCGCCCTCGTCGATCAGCAGCATGATCTGCGGGATCTCGTGGCTGATGGGCAGGAGGTCGGTGTTGGCCTTGGCCATGAGGTCCTGGTAGGCGCGCTTGCGGTAGTTGCCGACGCGCAGGGCCGCGTCCAGCATCAGGTGGGCTTCCTCGTGGCTGGCGGCGAGCCAGTCGATCCCGGGCCGCACCGGCTGGCCCTGGCCGGAGCCGTCCATGGCGGGCCGGATCCAGGGCAGGCCGGCCGATCCGGCGTTGAGGTCGATGACCCAGGTCAGGATGTCGTCGGCCCGGGCGAACCCGGCCAGGATGACGTGGACCATGTTCGTCTTACCGGATCCGGTTGGACCCACGACCAGCGCGCACTGCTCGCGGAGGTAGGTGAGGATCTCCTCCGCGTTGGTGCGGTAGCCCCACGGGATGCCGGTGTGGATCGACAGAGCGCTGTAGTCGGCCGGGTAGGGGACTTCCGCCGCGAGGACGTTGACCGTGGTCACGTCGATCAGGACGCGGCCCTGGTCGATGCCCGGGGATGCGGCGGCGGTGCAGCCGTGCGGGAGGCGGGCATCGGCGGACAGGCGGGCGTTCTCGCGGGCGATCCGGTCGTAGGTGGTGCCGCCCGCGGGGAGTTCGGCGTCGATGGTGAAGCCGGTGTTCGTCGGCCACATCTCCACGGCCACAATCCGCAGGGTGATCCCGCAGACCCGCTGGACCCGGTCCACCCACTCAGCGGCGATGGCCCGCCGGTCGGCGGACAGCTCGCGGGCCACCTGCCGCTCGGCGGCGGCGATGGCTTCGAGTTCGCGGGCTTCCTCGTAGAAGCCGACCGAGCGGGCCGCGGCCCCCATGCCGACACCGATCACAGCGAGGGAGCCCAGCGCGGTCCAGGTGAGCGGGCCGGTGGCCAACGCCCACGTGGTCCAGCCGGACCCGAGCAGCCAGGACGCGGCCCGCGCGCCGATCGTGCGAGCCGCGAGCTTCTGCCGCAGCCCCGAAGCGGTGTGCCCGATCGCGCCGACCGTCCCGATCGCGAGGGCCCAGGTCGGGGGCATGTGGGCGAGGGTGCCGACGGTGGCGACGGCGTAGGCGCCGGTGGTGGCGGACAGGGCGCCGGTGATGGGGCCGTGGCCGGCGGCCCAGTCCAGCGCGAGCCCGTTGTGGGTGACGGTGTTGGTGGTGGTCATCAGACGTTCCAGCCCTTCTCGGCCTCGGGCCCGTTGCGGGGGTCCTCGTGGCGGGCGATGTCGGCCTCGTGTGCCTTGCGGAAGGCAGGTCCCAGGTCCTCGGCCACGGCGACGGCGGAGTTGATCGCGCCGTAGATGTCGGCGAAGCCGTCCGCGACTTCCTTCTCCAGCGGGAACTCGGTGTCGGAGCGCTCCGCGAGGATCTGCATGACGTTCGCGATCGACGCGAGAGCCTCGGGCAGGCCCTCGATCATCGCGAGGATCTCCATGGCGTTCTCGGGCTCGTAGGCCTGGGCCGCCTGCTCCATCTCGGCGGCGAGCTCTTCGAACCTGAACCCGGATGCGTTGCTCACAGCTACTCCTTGGCTGACGGGAGGTGCGGGAACGTGCGTGGTGGGACGGGCGGCGCGGTCACCGAGGAGGTCGCCTTCGGCCTCCTGCTCGGTCCTGGCCTCGGCCAGGACCTCCTCCATGTCGGCGTCGTGCTGCGCGGCAATGCCGAGGTCACGCTCGTGGCGTTCGTCCTCGGCACGGGCCAGGAGACGCCGGTAGAGGCGGCGCCCGGGATTCTGGAGCCAGGCCCAGCCGAGCTTCCGGCCAAGCGGTGTGGTCAGCAGGCCGATGGCGCCCAGCAGCGCGCCGAGCACGCCGGCCATCGCCCGGCGGGCGTGGAAACGGGCCGCGGACTTCCGCAGAGCCTTCCGCGTCGCCTTGCGGGCGGGGGCGGCGAGCTGCTTGACCCGCTTGCGGAACGCCTTGTCCTGGACACCGGCCCGGCCGTTGGCGACCGCCCGGCCCGCGCCGCGGTCCCGCAAGGAGCGGACGGCGCCAACGGCCTTGTCGCGGACGGCGGCGGCCTTGCCCATGGACTTGGCGAGGGTGCGGGCAGCCGGACCACGCGCCTTCGTACCGGTGGAGGTGGCGCGCGCGGCGGCTTTTGCTGCCCGCCGGGTGTCTGCGACCTGGCGGCGTGCCTGAACTGCAGCCGTGCGGGCAGCGGATCGGGTCGGGGCCTGTGTCTTGGCCTGGGAGCGCAGGTCGCGGACCTGCCCGGCCCGGCCACCGGCCAGACGACCGACTGCCTGCCCAGCCCGCTGACGGGCGGACGGCTTCCCCGCCTTGTTGAACGAAGCGCCGGACCGGCCAGCAGACCGGACACCGGCCGCGGCGGCCGCGCGGTGCCGGGCCTGCCCGCCACCGGCCCGGCGGGGGGATCCAGATCCCCCACCGGTACGAGCGCTAGTGCGGGGCTGGGAGGGGATCCGGCCCAGGGTGCTGCGGCCCTGTTTTCCCCCGGCGGTGCGGTTGGCGGCTGGGGTGGGCTTTGCCGCGGGCTTCTTCTTGCGGTCCTTGCTGCGCTGGTGGGCGGCGGCGGTACCCAGGACAGCGGCGCCGGTCATCGCGATCGCGGCGGCGATCGGGCCGCCGACCAGGGCGGCGGTGGCCAGGAGTCCGGCGGCGGTGTTCGTCCCGGTCAGGGACAGCGGCCCCACGGGGAAACCGCCCGGGGTGTGCTCCACCTCCTTGGCCTTGGCCGTGGCGGTGGGCTCGGTCGGGGCCGGGCTGGTCGTGGCTTCTTGCGGTGGGGCCTGCGGTTCAACGGTCGTTTCGGTCATGCTGAACGTGCTCCTTCAGGGGAGAAGAGGGCCCGGCCGACGCTGTGAGAGGTGGGCGGCCGGGCCCTGCTGAGGTGGTTCAGGCGACGCACTGTTCGTCATCGGGGTACGCACACGGGACGCACATGCCGAGCGAGGCCGGGATCACGTACCCGGCATCACGCGAGCAGGTCGGGCAGGTACGGCGAGCCGCGTTGGCCTTCGCCAGCGCGGCGGCCTTGGCCGGCGTCATGGGTCGGACCGGGCGGGCGAGCTCTATCCGATAGAGGAAGGCGACCAGCGGGCCGCGCCGGTATCGAAGCCGTTCCACCTGGGCGACGACGTCCTGTCCGCCGGGGCGGAGGCCGGCGGCGCGGAGTTGGCGGCGGGTGGCCAGGCCGTCGGGGGCCAGGCGCCAGGTGTAGACGGGAAGGGTCGCTACCGCACTGAGCGGGGTCGGCCTCACGACGTGGCCCCTTCAAGAGCCTGGACGGTGGAGCTGTTCGCATCGCGCAGTTCCTGGTAGCGGCCGGAGGCCCAGCCGACAGACCAACCAGTCAGCTCAGCGGCCACCCGCACGGGCAGTCCCACGTCGAACGCGGCCCGGACAGTGGCGAGCGCCTGGCTTTCCTTCAGCTTCTCGGCCGGCGGTCCGGCGGCGAGGAGGGCGGCGCGTTCACGCTCGATCCGCTCCTGTTCACGCTCGCGTTCACGGCGTTCACGCTCCACCTGCTCGGCACGCGCCTGACGCTCACGCTCCGCCTTCCGCCGGGCCTCCAGTTCGCGCTGCTGCGCGGCCCGCCGATCGGCCTGTTCACGCTCGACCTGAGCCTGTTCACGCTCGCGTTCACCGCGTTCACGGGCCTCACGTTCCGCGGCCGCGGCGGCATCAGCACGGGCCTGCTCTTCGCGCCGGATCCGGTCCTGCCGCTCGGCTTCCTCGCGCACGAGTCGGGCTTCGTGTTCACGCTGTTCACGGGCGAGGGCCGCCTCATGGTCACGGCGTTCACGCACCCGCAACTGGCGCGCTTCCTCCCGGTCCTCGACCGCCTTCGTCCGGGCCTGAGCTTCGGCCCGCTGCTCGGCCTGTAGGGCCCGGACGGCGGTGGTGATGGCCCGCCGATAGGCGAGACCAGCCTCAGCCGTGACGATGAGGAGGAGCGGTGCGACGGAGTGGATCGCGACGCCGACCAGGTCCCCGGCCAGCGCGGATGCCCCGATGTTCAGGGCCAGGGTCATGGCGCCGGTCATCCACCGCAGCGCGACCGGCCAGGCGCCGCCGTGGCCGCCGAGGCGGGCCAGGACGGAGTCAAGGCGGACCACGATGACCACCGCCGCATCGACCACGAGCGGCAGGATCGGGGCCGTCCACCGCCACTCCTCGGCGGTGTGCGCGGCCATCAGCGGGGTGACGGTCAGGACGGAGTAAAGCATCGCCCCGCCCACGATCAGCCACGTCCCGACCGACAGGGCACGCTCGGATGAACGGATCTGAACATCCATCACGACGCGACCTCCACCCGTGAACGTTCCTCGGCGAAGGCCGGGACCGGGGCGAAGGAGCGCATACGGAGTCGGGCTCCGCCCCACTCGGCCTCGACCTCCAGGACCCGATTGACCCCGTTGCCTTGAACGTGCTCGGAGATCGTCTGCGGGTCGATTCCGAGGGCTTCGCGCCAGGCCTCGAACGCGGCCGGGGTGTCGAAGAAGTCCATGTCCAGCCGATCGGGGAAGACGCTGGACACGGATACGGTCGGCGCGGGCAGATGCCAGAAGTGGCCGGCGAACACGCCCAGGACGAGGAGTGGGGCCTGCATCTCTCGCAGGGACGGGTCGTTCACGCGGCACCGCCCTGCATGCTCGTGGCGGCGGTGCGGTTGGTGGCGTCACGGCGGGCGGTCAGGACCCGGTTGCGGGCCCGGCGGATCCGGCGGGCGTTGAACTCGGACGCCGGCCGGTCGAGCTGGGAGATCAGCGCGTCGAGCAGGTCGACCTCCGCCAGGATCAGCGGCATCTCGACCTCGATCGCGTCCAGCTCCGCATCCGACGGCTCCAAGCCGTCCGACCACGGGGTAACGATGCTCTGAAGTGCAGCGATGGACTTCATGGGTCTTGCTCCTTCGACGGAGGAACGGGACTCAGCAGCCCCCGGCGTTCGAGCGCCGGGGGCTGCACTTCGTTGGGGGTGGAGCGGCACTCGGCTCCCTGCAACCCCGCACGTACACCGCCGAAGCGGCGGACGCGCGGGGGAGGCAACCGGCCACAGCGCTACGGCTGCGGCAGTGGAGACGCGAAGGGCGGCTTCCTGTGCCGGTCCAGCAGGGGAAGCGCCCAGAGATGTCGTCGGTACACATCAACCTCCAACAGGGGGTCGGACGTGCGAAAAGGTGTCTCGCCTTCGGGAACACGAGCTCCCGTTGTAGGCATGCGAGACGGTGACCTTTCGGTCTCGCCCTCCGGTTGACAAGGGATCCGGGGCCCTCCCCCCGTCCGATGCGGGGCTCCTGGTCGTACGTGCACACCGAAGTTGAGCCCTTGCGGGCCATCTGGTGCGCACCAGAAGCATGGCATCTGGTGCGCACCAGATGCAAGCCCTTGGTTCGTTCGGGGCTTGCCGGTGTTCTTCCGGTGTGACTCCAGGAAACGGCCCAGACAGGGGGTCTCGGTAGCCAACAGGGGTTAACCTCAGGGGTGTTAACCCGCTCCCACCTGCGGTGATCCGGTTAAGCCCTCGCAGGTGGCACGGCCATCGGAGGCGATGCACGTGGGCAAGGGATTACGGGCAGTTCGTACTGCGCGGGGATGGTCGCAGGAGCGGCTGATCTTCGAGATTGAGCGCTACGCGCGGCAGCACATGCTGAACGTCGCATCGAGCGCGAGCTTGAAGACCTACGTGTCGGAGTGGGAGAACGGCCGGCGGGCCATCACGGAGCGGTACGCCGTGATCCTCCGGCCGCTGCTCGGGGTGACGGACGTCGAGCTGGGCGGGGAGCCTGCACGCGTAGTCCCCCAGCAAGCAGACGGCTACGAAGACCTGTTGAGCCGGATCGACTCGGCGCGGAGCGTCAGCGATTCCATGGTGAGCACCTTCATGGACCAGACCGAGCTACTTCGGACCATGGACCGGCAGATGGGTGCATCGGGCCTGGTGGACCAGATGAACGGGCACCTGACGACGATGGAGGACGCGCTCACCTTCGCGGTTCTGCCAGGAACTCGTCGTCCCATCGCAAGGGCGCTGGCCGGGGCCGCAACCTTGGCGGCATGGCAAGCGCTGGACGCGGGTTCTGTGGAGCGCGCGTGGAGGCACTACGAGCTGGCGAAACGAGCTGCGCAGGACGCTGACGCGCCGCAGTACTTGGCTCACGCCATGGGGGAGCAGGCATACGTCCTGGGCGATGCCGGGCGCCCGGAGATGGCGGTTGAGCTCATCCGGGACGCGCAGCGCACCCACGCGGAGAGGCAGTCACCGCGCCTTCGGGCTTGGCTGAGTGCGGCGGAAGCAGAGCTGTGCGCCGCCGCCGGCATGCACGACGATTCCAGGCACGCGCTCGACCGGGCGGCGGCGACACTCCCAGAAGGTGCCCATGCCCGCGACTCGGACATGTTGAGCATCTTCCTGAACGGGGACCACCTAGCTCGCTGGCGGGGGAATGTGCTGGCACTCCTGGGCGACAGCTCGGCCATGGACGACCTCTACGCGTCGCTCCAGACGACGGACCCCACGTTCGTCCGCGCCAAGGCAGGCCTCCACAGCGACCTGACGCAGGCACACCTTGCCCGCGGCGAGTTCGACGAGGCCCGCTCGAACCTTCAGCAGGCGCGCCTGCTGGCGAACCGCACGGGGTCAGTGCGGCATCGCCGGCGTGTGGAGCTGCTTACGGGGCGGCTGTAGCCCGGGACGCGAGGACGTGAAGGAGGGCGACCAGGGTTCCTGACCCCATGAGCTTCCCTTCGGCCATGAGTCCGGGGATATCCGCCAGGGGTACCCAAGCGATCTGTCCGGCCTCCTCGATGTCCGTGGGTTCGCCCACCTTCACCGCACCCCGCGCCACGAAGATCTCGTGCGGCGAGTCGACCATGCCGATCATGGGCTGGTACGTCACGACGTGCTCGACGTTCGTCGGGCGCCAGCCGGTCTCTTCCTCGGTCTCGCGCGCCGCCGTGGTCGCCGCGTCCTCGCCTTCGTCCACGATCCCGCCGGGGAGTTCCCATCCCCACTGCTGCGGGACGAAGCGATAGCGCCACAGCATCAGGACACGCTGCTGCTCGTCGATCACAGCCGTGATCGCTACATGGTGGAGGCGCACCACGTGGTGCTCGAACCGCTCGACCCCGGGCGGCTCGACGTCGACGAGGTCGAGGTTCACCCACCGGTTCTCGTAGACCGTCCTGCTGCCGTGGATCGTCCAGGGCTCCATCTCCGCCGGCGTGGCCACGGTCTCGCTGCCGACGACTCGGTAGGAGCTGCGGTCGTAGGCCTTGATGAGCCGCTCGCTCGCCAGCCGCGCGAGTACCTGGCGCAGGGCGGTACGGCCGATCTCCAGCTCGGCGCTCATGGTCCGCTCGGAGGGAAGCTTCTCACCGGGCCCATACTTGCCCGACTCGATCCACGACCGGATCGTCTGGTAGACCCTCGTCGACTTCGGTCCCATCCTCAGAGCACTCTCCCCGTTCGTTGGCTGGCACCGGCCAGCGTAGTCGGGGAGCAATTCGGGTGCCGCGGCCATACCTGTCTCTCTTCCCTTCGAATCTTGGGGCGACGAGCCCAGGGCGTCCGGAGGCTGCCCGGGCGCAACCTGGTTGATGCCCGGCAGGGACCTGTGCCCGCTGCTCCGACGTGGGCGGGCGCGGGATGTTACACGCGAGAACACCCGGTCATGCGTCCAGAGACCGGGCTTCTTTCCCCTAACGGCATGAACTTTTGTTGGTCTCAGGGGGGTTGGGTGAGGGGCCCGGATACTCTTATCGGGCTGGACCTCGCAGCGACCCATGAACGTCTCGACCGCATGGTCGGGACCTCCCGGTAACGGGAGTTCTTGAGTTGGGAGGTTCGGTATGGGGAAGCGCAGGCGTAAGCGTCGACAGCGTCGAGACCCGGGGCCCCGTTGGGTGCCCTTGAGTATCGGCGTCAGGCTGTTCGGCGCGCTGATAGCGCTTGCGGCCCTGGTGGAGAGGATCGAGTCCTAGCGCAAGCGGGACGCGCGAGAGGTGGTTCGGCCGAGAGATGGCTCGCTAAGCGGGTCTGACCTCTGCGAAGTCGGCCAGACCCACCTAGCCTCACCACTGCTGCATGGCTGGCCCCTCGGCTGTCACCGGGGGGCCCAGTCGTCCACAGTGGAAAGTGCACACCAGGCGAAACAAGAAAATCTTACAGCTAGGGGACTGGCCGCGCCTGTGTTCCGGTGAAATCACGTTCCGCGAATGTTGTCCTGGCCTGCGGAAACATGGACAGGGTCCCTCGTACGGGCGGAGTATCGGCTTCCTGAGCGGGGCCTTCCACTCCCCTTGCTGTCACATTCGTGAGCGCAGCGATCGCGTCCGAGTCGGTCACCAGGCGAGGTGCGGTCCGCCACGTACTTGCGAAGCGGGGCTCGGAAGGCCGCACTGATTTCGCGGTGCGCAGGGCACCCTGTGGGCCATGTGTGGGCCAGGGGGAGCGGCGAAGGCGCGCGAATGGGTCTTGTGTGCAGGTCAGAGCCTTAACGGGCCCTGCAAGCGGAGCGCTCTTGAAAACCGTCGTGGCGCGAGTCACCGTGGGTTCAAATCCCACACCCACCGCCAGGTCAGAGAAGTAGCAGGTCAGAGGGCGGGTACCCGAATCGGGTGCCCGCCCTCTCTGCTCACCCTGTCCTCAGTCCCTGGCCAGGGCGTTCGCGGTGGCCCGTACGAAGCCGTCAGGGTTGTCGAGCATGATGTTGTGCCCGCAGTCCGGGACGGGGATGACCGCCACTCCAGCCGCCTCCAGGGCTTCGGCCTCGGGGACGCTGCCGTCCTCGGCCGGGACCAGGTAGCTGCGCGGGATCTTCAGCTCCACCAGCAGCTCGCGCATCGTCGGCGTCGTGCCCGCCCCCAGGTGTACGGCGCTGCGGTGCAGGGCGACGCGGCCCGCCAGCCGCATCGTGGACCACCAGTGCGCGCCGACCCGGTCGCGCACCTCGGCCCAGCCGCCGGCCAGGAACTCCTGCTCGGTGTAGGTGGCGAGCCCGCTGCTGCCCGGGGCGGCGGGGCCGGGCGGGGTCGGGTCCAGGTTGGCGTCGACCAGCACCAGCCGGGAGACGAGGTGGGGGTGCCGGTCGGCCAGCACGATGGCGACAGCGCCTCCCATGCTGTGCGCGATGAGTTCGGCGGCGCCGGTACCAGCCTGCTCCAGCGCGGCGGCGAGAGCGTCGGCATGCGCTTCCAGCGTGTACGAGAAGTCCTCGGGCCGGTCGCTGTGCCCGTGCCCCAGTAGGTCGATCAGCAGGGATCGCCGCCCGGCGAGCAGCGGATGCACGGCGCTCGCCGCGAAGTATGCGGGCGAGGTGGATCCCAGCCCGTGCACGTAGACCCGCGCCGGTCCGGCCCCGGGCAGTTCGGCCCAGCGGATCCGGTCACCGCCCGCTGTGACGACGGCACTTTGCATTCTGAACTCCCCCAAGTCGATGTTGATCACGAGCGTAGCCTTGTCGCCGACTCTCGACAGGTGAGTTCACGCGCGGCCGTGAAGCGGCTCGACAGCGGCGTACATCACGATCCGGTGGCACCCCTTCATGCGCGCGGGCCGTGGAGTCAGCCGAACCAGACGACCAGGCGGACGCCCTCGTCGCCGTGGAGGCTCGCCAGGGTGCGCATGACCGACCAGACCGCGCCCCAGTCGCTGTCGGGCACGGCCTGTTTCCGGGTGAGGCGGGCGATGCGGAAGACTCGGTCGCCGTCCGGCCACTCGGTGCCCTCGGGGTAGGAGAGGCCCGCTCGGTGGAGAACGCGGGGATCGGTGATGCTGGAGAGCTCGGCGAAGCGGGTGAGGCTGGTGTTCCTGCCGTACAGCTCCCAGGCTCCGTCGGCGCCGCGGCGGTATTCGTGGACGCAGCCGTCGGCCTCGTTCGCCACCTCGTCCCAGTCCACGGCCGCCAGCTCCGCCCAGGTGATCCAGGACGAGCCCCTCGAATCCGTACCCCAGGACTCGAAAGCTGTGCGGCTCTCCTGGGACACGTCCGCGGGGAGGCCGCGGTAGTCGGCGAGCGGACGGAAATCGCCGGTATCGCGCACGCCGAACAGCGCCCCGAAGGCGGCGTAGGACCGGCCGTTGTAAAGGTCCGAGATGTCGGCGGCCTTGCTCCAGCTGCGGTCGTCCTCGTCCAGCCAGCGATCCCAGCGGCATTCGATGAAGCCGTAGATGTCTGTCCCCATGCCGGGAATTGTGCTCGGTGGGGTGGGATCGGGCGAGGGATTTGCGGTGTGCCCGCCGGACCGATGGTGGGCGCCCCGGCGGACACCCACCGCCGGCGCGGTCAGTAGTCCTTGAGGGTGATGGAGTTCGCGGCTTTCTGGATCGGCTGCATGACCTTGGCCATCATCCGCTCCTTGCCCGGCAGGCGGCCCAGGAGGGAGAGGATGGTCAGCTGGACCGAGATCTGGCGCTTGGTCCGCATGACCATGTGCTTGATGTTCGAGGGGCCGAGCTTCTGGTTCTCCTCCGCGAAGCTGCGCATCTCGCGTTCGTACGCCGCGAAGCCGGTCCCGTGGTCGCCGCCGGCCGCCGCGAGCTCGCCCGCCAGGACGTAGGCGCCGACCAGGGCCAGGCTCGTGCCCTGGCCGGAGGCGGGCGAGGCGCATTACGCGGAGTCGCCGACCAGGGCGGTGCGGCCCTTGGACCAGTGGTCCAGGTGGGCCTGGCTGAGGGAGTCGAAGTAGAAGTCCGGGGCCTCGTCCAGTGCCGCGAGGAGCCGGGGCACCTCCCAGGCCTCGCCCGCGTACGCCTCCGCGAGCAGCTTCTTCTGCTGGGAGACGTCGTGGCGGTCGTACTCGAGCGGCTCCGAGGCGAAGAGGAACATCGCCTTCGCGCCGCTGTCCTTGGCTGTGCTGTACGTCAGGGCCGTGCGCAGGGGGGAGAGGTAGGTCAGCTCCCAGCGGTCGAGGTCGAGGTGGTTGGGGACGCTGTAGATCGAGACGTAGTAGCCCAGGTCCCGGATGAAGCGCTCCTCGGGGCCGAAGACCAGCGCCCGGGTGTTGGAGTGCAGCCCGTCGGCGCCGACGACCAGGTCGAAGACGCGGCGCTCCCCGCTGTCGAAGGTCACCTCGATGCCGGCCGCGGTCTCCGTGGCGGAGGCGATGGAGTCGCCGAAGAGGTACTCGACACCGTCGGCTCCGTCGACGGTGAGGTCGTAGAGGATCCGGTTGAGGTCACCGCGCAGGATCTCCGCGTCGTGGCCCGCGCGGCCGCCGAAGGTGTCGCCGTCCAGCGTCGCCACCCGCTTGCCGGCCGCGCTGACGATGGAGCCGCCCTGGACGTCGGTCCGCTGGGCACGGACCGCTTCGAGGACCCCGGCGCGGGAGACCACGTCGAGCGCGGCACCCCGGATGTCGATCTTGTAGCCGCCCTCCCGGAGGGCGGAGGCGCGCTCGACCACGGTCGGCCGGAAGCCGTGGTGGCGCAGCCAGTAGGCCAAGGCGGTACCCGCGATGCCGGCACCCGATATCAGTACGTTTCGGTTCTGCATGGAAACCTGGTCCCCCGACCATGAGAAGAAGATCCGCCGCGCCGTGGGTGGAGCATGCTGGTCGGGCTGAGTGGATGTCAACATCCCTCCAGGGGCGGGGAGATGGGGATCTTCGGGCGGGGTTCCGGCCCGTCGTCACGTAAGGATCCAGAGGGGCCGGATTGTGCTATTAGCCCCTTTGAGTGGTGTTTGTCGGAAGATCGGCGCGGGGCGTGGAGGCGTTCCGGTTGCGCCCGCATCATGACGAATGTATTCAGATCCGCCCGTCGGAACATCGCGAAAAGAGGGACCCGTCATGGCTCACCGCAGCACCATCACGTCGATCTGGACCACCGTCCTCGCGGCTCTCGTGGCCCTCCTCACCTCCCTCGGCTTCGGTGGCAAGGTCGCCCAGGCCGCCGCCACCCCGCTCTCCTCCTCCCCCGCCGCCCCCGCGGCCGTCGCGGCGAACCGGCCGGCCTTCATGGCCCGGCGGACCTGGAGGGCGATGATGCGCGGTGGTTCGCTCCCGCCCACCATCAAGCAGCGCATCCGCGCCGAGGCCCACGGCAAGACCCCGTCCGTCCGCCGCTCCACCACCGCCCTGGCCGCCGGCTCCGGAGCCGGGTTCGAGTCCGAGCCCGGAGTGGACGGCAGCGTCCGTAGCGCCGCGACCGCCGCAGCGCTCCGGGTCGCAGCCGCTCGCCGGGAGATGGCGCTCGCCGCGTAGCGCGCCCGGCACGGAGTACTCGTACCGCGCAGATGCGGGATCCGCTGACCGCAGGCCCGTTAATCGCAGCACGCAGCACGCAGCACGCAGCACGCAGCACGCAGCACGCAGCACGCAGCACGCAGCACGCAGCACGCAGCACGCACGTAGGCAGCTCGCACGTAGGCACGTAGGACCAACGCAGCAGAACGTGAGAGCAACGCAGTGCAGGCGCTTGAGCCCGGTCGGTCGGTGTGAGTAGGCCGCGACCGCGGATCGCGCCGTGAAGGTGCCCCGGAGCGGGGCACAGTGGGAAGGCCCCGGCGAGCGCCGGGGGCGTGCAGGGGGCGTGAAGCTTGGCAGCGCAGGGCCGCAGGCCCGGGAGACGGTGGGGTTCCCGGACGGCGCGGCCCTTTTCGGCATGTCCGGGGCCGGCCGGTTGGCGGAACGGTTCAGCCCTTCCCCGGCAGGGGTTTCAGCGGGTCTGAAGGCGTTGACCTGGGGCGCCGGGGGCGCGAATGGGGTTTATCCGATGTTGGTCATGCTTGCGGGGGAATCGAGGACTCCGGGGTGGTTCGCCGGGGATTCGGTGGGCAACTCTGATCTCGCGACGTCGTCACCACACGGAACGACCGAGGCGGTCGGCCAACTGCCTTGGAGTACACCCGACTTCGGTTTTCTGGAGGATAAAGACATGGCAAGCATCCGTACCGCCCGCGTCATCGCCGCCGTCGCCGCTCTCCCCCTCGCCGTCGCCCTCTTCGGCGGGGTGGCATCGGCCGACAACGGCTCCTTCGCGAACGACGGATCGAATGCGAGCGTCGCCAGCATCATCGGCAGCGGCGTGGGCGGCAACAACCACGGCAACTCCTCCACCTCGCAGCAGGTGGCCACCGGATCCGGCGCGTCCAACCAGAACAACACCGCGCAGGTCAACGGCTCGGCCTTCACCGCGATCGAACAGCACAACTCCAACGTCGCGGTGAACTTCTACCCGTGGTGGTAGCCGCGGCCTGAGTCGCACCGACCGCCCAGGGCGCCTGCACGACCGGACCGGCTGGGGTCCGGTACCGCGGGCGCCCTCGGGCGTTTTACGTGCTCCGTCACAGTGCCCCGGCCTTGACATCCACCTGGAATCTGACGGACAGTCAGCTCCACTTGATGATGTGATGCCGGGAGGCCAGCGCCGTGCACCTCGCCCCGACCGAAGGCCAGTTGCGGCTCCGCGCCGAGCTGCGGGAGTACTTCGGAAACCTGCTGCCGGACGGGGTGCCCGAGGACCCCGCCGAGCAGCGCGCACTACTGCGCCGGATCGGCGCCGACGGACTCCTCGGCCTCGGCTGGCCCGTCGAGTACGGAGGCCAGGGCCGCGGCCCGGACGAGCAGTTCGTGTTCTTCGACGAGGCCTACCGGGCGGGTGCCCCCGTCTCCATGGTCACCCTCAACACCGTCGGCCCGACCCTGATGAAGTACGGGACGCAGGAGCAGAAGGACTACTTCCTGCCCCGGATCCTCAAGGGCGAACTCGTCTTCGCCATCGGCTACTCCGAGCCCGAGGCGGGCACCGACCTCGCCTCCCTGCGCACCAGGGCCGTCCGGGACGACGAGGGCTGGCTGATCGACGGCCAGAAGATCTTCACCTCGAACGCCCAGAACGCCGACTGGATCTGGCTCGCCTGCCGCACCGACCCGCAGGCCCCCAAGCACAAGGGCATCTCCATCATCCTGGTGCCCACCGACGCCCCCGGCTTCGCCTGGACCCCGATCGACACCGTCGGCGGGCTGACCACGACCGCCACGTACTACGACTCCATCCGGGTGCCCGCCGGGAACCTCGTCGGCCCCGAGCACGGCGGCTGGGGCCTGATCACCAACCAGCTCAACCACGAACGCGTCGCCCTCGCCGCCATCGGCATGCAGGCCGAGGACTTCTACCAGGGCGCGCTCGACCATGCCCGCACCCCCCACCCGGTCACCGGCGAGCGTCCCGCCGACCGCCCCTGGGTGCAGTCGCGGCTCGCGGAGGCCCACGCGCGCCTCGCCGCCGTACGCCTCCTCAACTGGCGCCTCGTCCAGGACGTCGGCGCCGGCACCCTGGCCCCGGGCGACGCGAGCGGCGTGAAGTTCCTGGGCACCGAGTCCACCGTCGAGGTGTACCGGATCTGCCAGGAGGTGGTGGGGGAGGAGGCGCTCATCCGGGGATCGGGCCCCGAGGTCTTCGCGGGCGGTGAGCTGGAGCGGATGAACAGGGCCGCCCAGATCAACACCTTCGGGGGCGGCGTCAGCGAGGTCCAACGGGAGATCGTCGCGATGATGCGGCTCGGCATGAAGGGAAGGAAGCGATGACCGCCACGCCCGCCACGGGAGCAGCGGAACCGGAGACGGAAGCAGCGCGCTTCCACACCCTGCTCACGGCCTTCGAAGGGCAGCCCGCCGCCACCGCCGGCCAGGGCAAGGACGCGGTCAACGAGCCGATGATCCGCCACTGGTGCGAGGCGATGGGCGATGCCAACCCCGCCTACACCGGGCCGGACGCCATCGCCCCGCCCACCATGCTCCAGGCATGGACGATGGGCGGGCTCTCCGGGCACGCCGGCCGCTCCTCGGCCTACGACGACCTCCTCGCGCTGCTCGACGGCGCGGGCTGCACCTCCGTCGTCGCCACCGACTGCGAGCAGGAGTACCTGAGGCCGCTGCGCCCCGGCGACGCGATCACCTTCGACGCCGTCATCGAGTCGGTGTCGCCGCGCAAGACGACCAAGCTGGGCACCGGCCACTTCGTGACCACCCGCATGGACGTCCGCGCGAACGGCGAACTCGCCGGGACGCACCGCTTCCGGATCCTCAAGTACGTCCCGGCGGCGAAGAAGCCCACCGAGCAGGAGGCGAAGAAGCCCACCGAGCCGGCGGCGAAGAAAGCCACCGAGCCGGGCAAGAAGCCCGCCCAGCGCCCCCGCCCCGTGATCAACCGCGACAACCAGGGCTTCTGGGACGGCGTCCGCGAGCACAGGCTCCTGATCCAGCGCTGCACCGCCTGCGCGACGCTCCGCTTCCCCTGGCTCCCCGGCTGCAACACCTGCGGGAGCCCGGACTGGGACACGGTCGAGGCGTCCGGCGCCGGCACGGTGTTCTCGTACGTGGTCATGCACCACCCGCCCTTCCCCGCCTTCGACCCGCCCTACGCGGTGGCCCTCGTCGAACTCGCCGAAGGGGTCCGCATGGTCAGCAACATCACCGGCGTCCCGTACGACAAGGTCCGCATCGGGCTGCCCGTGCGCCTGGAGTTCCTGCGCGTGGACGAGGAACTGGAACTGCCCGTCTTCCGGGGGAGCGAGGCCTGATGGACTTCCACCCCACCGAGGAACAGGCCGCCGCGGCCGGACTCGCCGCCCGGATCTTCGGCGACCTCGCCACCCACGACCGCCTCGGCGCCGCGGGCACCGGCAGCGACGCCGAGCTGTGGAAGGCCCTCACCACCGCCGGGCTGACCGCCGCCGTCGAGGACGTCGGCCTGCTCGGCCTGGTGCTCCTGCTGGAGGAACAGGGCCGCACGACCGCGCAGGTCCCGTACGCCGCCACGTGCGTGTACGGGATCCTCGCCCTGACCCGGCACGGCAGCGACGAGCAGCGCGCCCGGCTGCTCCCCGCGCTCGGCTCCGGCGACGCGGTCGCCACCGGAGCCTTCCCGGACCGGGGCCGGATCACCGCTTCGCCGGACGGCCGGCTCACCGGCGGCGCCCCCGCCGTGCCCTGGCTGCGCGAGGCCACGCACGTCCTGGTCCCGGACGCGGCGGGAGCCCTGTGGCTCGTACGGACGGACGCGCCCGGGGTGCGTACGGAGCCGGTGGAGACCACCGCTCCCTGGTCGGCCGGAGCCCTGACGCTGACCGCCGCCGAGGCGGAACGGGTCGGCGGGGAGGGTGCCTACGCGGACGTGCTGGCCGTCGCCCGGACCGCCTTCGCCGGCCTCCAGGCGGGGGTCTGCGCGGGCTCGCTGGCCCGCGCCGTGGAGTACACCTCCACCCGCGAGCAGTTCGGCCGGCCGCTCTCCACCAACCAGGGGGTCATGCTGCGCGCGGCCGACGCCTACATGGACACCGAGGCGATACGGGTCACCGCGTACGAGGCGGCCTGGCGCGTGGACGAGGGGTTCCCGGCGGGCGAGCACGCGCTGACGGCGGCCTGGTGGGCCTCGGAAGCGGGCAAACGGGTCGTCCACGCGGGCCAGCACCTGCACGGCGGCATGGGCGCCGACCTCGACCACCCCGTGCACCGGCACTTCCTGTGGGGACGCCAGCTCGACGCGTACCTGGGCTGCGGCAGCGAACTGCTGGCCGAGCTGGGCGCGGTCCTGTCCGAAGACACGCCAGAAGACACGCCAGAAGACACGCCAGAAGACACGCCAGAAGACACGCCCGCATACACGCTCGCATCCACGCCCGAGGGGGACGAGGCATGAACATCGGCGACACACTGCCGCCGCTGGAGATACCGGTCAGCCGCACCCTGATCGTCGCGGGCGCGGTCGCCTCCCGCGACTACCAGGACGTGCACCACGACGCGGTGCTCGCGCGGGAGAAGGGCTCCCCGGACATCTTCATGAACATCCTGACGACCAACGGCCTGGTCGGCCGGTACATCACCGACCACCTCGGCCCGCGCGCGGTCCTGCGCAAGGTCGCGATCCGCCTCGGTGCCCCGAACTACCCCGGCGACACCATGACGCTGACCGGCACCGTCACCGCCCTCGACGGGGACACCGCCGAGATCCGCGTGGTCGGCGCCAACGGCATCGGCCACCACGTCACGGGCACCGTCACCGTCACCCTCGGCACCCCGGAGGGCACGGCATGAGCGTCCGCACCCGTGACCAGCTCGGCGGCCGCGCCGCCATCGCCGGCATCGGCGCGACCGAGTTCTCCAAGGACTCCGGCCGCAGTGAGCTCAAGCTGGCCGTCGAAGCCGTGCACGCGGCCCTCGACGACGCCGGGCTCACCCCCGCCGACGTGGACGGCATGGTCACCTTCACGATGGACACGAGCCCCGAGATCACCGTCGCCCAGGCGGCCGGCATCGGGGACATCTCCTTCTTCTCCCGCATCCACTACGGCGGCGGCGCCGCCTGCGCCACCGTCCAGCAGGCCGCCCTCGCCGTCGCCACCGGGGTCGCGGAGGTGGTGGTCTGCTACCGCGCCTTCAACGAACGCTCCGGCCGCCGCTTCGGATCCGGCGTCCAGCAGCGCGAACCCTCGGCGGAGGGCGCGGCGCTCGGCTGGTCGCTGCCCTGGGGGCTGCTCACCCCGGCCTCCTGGGTGGCCATGACGGCCCAGCGCTACCTGCACGCCTACAACCTGACCCCGGAGGCCTTCGGCCACGTCGCGGTCACCGACCGCCGGCACGCCGCGAACAATCCGGCCGCCTACTTCTACGGCAAGCCCATCACCCTCGCCGACCACGCCGCCTCGCGCTGGATCGTCGAGCCGCTGCGCCTGCTCGACTGCTGCCAGGAGACGGACGGCGGCCAGGCCATCGTCGTCACCACCGCCGAACGGGCCCGTGACCTGCGGCAGAAGCCCGCCGTGATCACGGCGGCGGCGCAGGGTGCGGGCCGCCGGCAGGAGGCCATGTCCTCCTTCTACCGGGACGGCCTCACCGGGCTGCCGGAGATGGACGTGGTCGCCCGCCAGCTGTGGCGGACCAGTGGGCTGCGGCCCTCGGACATCGACGTCGGCATCCTCTACGACCACTTCACGCCCTTCGTGCTGATGCAGCTGGAGGAGTTCGGCTTCTGTGCGCCGGGGGAGGCGGCCGATTTCGTGGCCGCGGACGCGCTGCCGCTCAACACCCACGGAGGCCAGATCGGGGAGGCGTACCTGCACGGCATGAACGGCATCGCCGAGGCGGTCCGCCAGCTGCGCGGAACCTCCGTCAACCAGGTCCCCGGCGCCGCCCACGCCCTGGTCACCGCCGGTACCGGGGTCCCGACCTCCGGGCTGATCCTGGGCGCGGACGGCTGACCTCGCCGTCGCGGACGGCCGACTCCACCCGTCGCGGACGGCTGACCGGCCGACTGCAGACGGCTGCTGAGCCTGCCGGCCCCCTCCGGGCGGAAGCCCCGCCTCCTCCACCTTCAGGAGGTGGGGCGGGCCCCACCCCTACAACCTGAGGGGGATCCCGCTTCGGCACTTGCGGCCGATCCGGTGGGGCCGCGCCGCTCCTAGCGTGGAGGCATGACCACGCCTGTGTGTACGTTCGCCTCGAATCCGACGCCGTACCCGTCGTTCTCGGCGTACGTCCGGACCCGCGGCACGGTCCTGATGCGCACCGCGCGCTCGCTCACCGCCAACCCCTGCGACGCCGAGGACCTCCTCCAGACGGCGCTGGCCAAGACCTACGTTGCCTGGGACCGCATCGAGGACCACCGCGCCCTGGACGGCTACGTCCGCCGGGCCCTGGTCAACACCCGCACCAGCCAGTGGCGCAAGCGCAAGGTCGACGAGTTCGTCTGCGACGAGCTCCCCGAAGCCGACGAGCCGCCGGCCGCCGACCCCGCCGAGGCACAGGCGCTGCGCGACGCGATGTGGCGCGCGGTGACCCGGCTGCCCGACCGGCAGCGGGCGATGGTCGTCCTGCGCTACTACGAGGACCTGAGCGAGGCCCAGACCGCCGAGCTGCTCGGCGTCTCCGTGGGCACCGTCAAGAGCGCCGTCTCCAGGGCGCTCGTCAAGCTCCGCGAGGACCCGGAACTGACGCCCGTCCGCTGAATCCTGCCCCGCCCGGCCGATGTTTCACGTGAAACATCGGCCGCGTTTCTACTCTTGGGTAGTGACATGCCGACCGGTACGTGCGCAGAATCGCAGCATCCGTAGCCGCCGCAGCGCCGCAGCGCCCACCGGGAGGACGCTTTGCTGAGCACCATGCAGGACGTACCACTCCTCGTCACCCGCATACTGCAGCACGGGATGACGATCCATGGGAAGTCCCAGGTCACGACCTGGACCGGAGAGGCGGAGCCGCACCGCCGCAGCTTCGCCGAGATCGGGACCCGTGCCACGCGCCTGGCCAATGCCCTGCGCGACGAGCTGGGCGTCCAGCAGGACGACCGTGTCGCGACCCTGATGTGGAACAACGCCGAGCACGTCGAGGCGTACTTCGCGATCCCTTCCATGGGCGCCGTCCTGCACACGCTGAACCTGCGGCTCCCTCCCGAGCAGCTGGTCTTCATCGTCAACCACGCGGCCGACCGGGTCGTCCTGGTCAACGGCACCCTGCTGCCGTTGCTCGTCCCGCTCCTGCCGCACCTGCCGACCATCGAGCACGTCGTGGTCGCGGGCATCGGCGACCGCTCCGCGCTGGAGGGCCTCGGCGTGCGCGTGCACGAGTACGAGGAGCTCCTGGCGGGCCGCCCGGACACCTACGACTGGCCCGAGCTGGACGAGCGCCAGGCCGCGGCCATGTGCTACACCTCCGGCACCACCGGGGACCCCAAGGGCGTCATCTACTCCCACCGCTCGATCTACCTGCACTCGATGCAGGTCAACATGGCCGAGTCGATGGGCCTGACCGACAAGGACACCTCCCTCGTCGTCGTCCCGCAGTTCCACGTCAACGCGTGGGGCCTGCCGCACGCCACCTTCATGACCGGCATCAACATGCTGATGCCGGACCGCTTCCTGCAGCCCGCCCCGCTCGCCGACATGATCGAGCGGGAGAAGCCCACGCACGCCGCGGCCGTCCCCACCCTCTGGCAGGGGCTGCTCGCCGAGGTCACCGCCAACCCGCGCGACCTGACCTCGATGAAGCAGGTCACCATCGGCGGCGCGGCCTGTCCGCCGGCCCTGATGGAGGCCTACGACAAGCTCGGCGTGCGCCTCTTCCACGCCTGGGGGATGACCGAGACCTCGCCGCTGGGCACCATGGCCCACCCGCCGGCCGGTCTGACCGCCGACGAGGAGTGGCCGTACCGCATCACCCAGGGCCGCTTCCCGGCGGGCGTCGAGGCCCGCCTGGTCGGCCCCGGCGGCGACCGCCTGCCCTGGGACGGCGAGTCGGCGGGCGAGCTCGAGGTCCGCGGCAGCTGGATCGCGAGCTCCTACTACGGCGGCGTGGGCGGCGAGCCGACCCGCCCCGAGGACAAGTTCAGCGCGGACGGCTGGCTCAAGACCGGCGACGTCGGCGTGATCAGCCCCGACGGCTACCTCACCCTCACCGACCGCGCCAAGGACGTCATCAAGTCCGGCGGGGAGTGGATCTCCAGCGTGGAGCTGGAGAACGCGCTGATGGCCCACCCCGAGGTCGCCGAGGCGGCGGTCGTCGCCGTCCCCGACGACAAGTGGGACGAGCGCCCGCTGGCCACCGTGGTCCTGAAGGAGGGGGCCACCGTGGACTACGCGGGCCTGCGCGCCTTCCTCGGCCAGTCGATCGCCAAGTGGCAGCTGCCGGAGCGCTGGGCGTTCGTCGAGGCGGTGCCGAAGACGAGCGTCGGCAAGTTCGACAAGAAGGTGATCCGCAAGCAGTACGCGGACGGCGTCCTCGACGTCACCAAGCTCGACTGACAGCCGCGGGGCCGGCGGTCCCTACTGCCCGCGCGTGAGCCAGGGCCGCAGCAGCTTGCTGATCGCGGGCATGGCCACGTAGGTCATCAGGGTGCTGAAGACGACGGCGAACGCGGCCGTCCGCAGTACGAAGTGCAGATTCACCAGGTACGGCCCGAGCAGCGCGTTGCCCACGAGCGAGATCGGGAAGATGGCCAGCCCCGAGCTGATCGCCATCTTCCACCGCGGCGGCGCGGGCCGGGCCGTACCCGGCTTCGCGAACCAGGTCTCCATGCCGTGCAGTTCGCGCCGGGCTATCTCGGTGTGGTGGTGCCCGAGGCAGTTCGAGAACCAGGCGGCGCGCTCGGCCGAGTCCTGCCACCGCTGGAAGGCCGCCTGGTTGCGGAACCGGTGCACCAGGAACCAGGGCCCGCCCTCGACCGCCGGGCGGAACAGCCCGTACCCCAGGTGGTCGGGGAAGGCCGAGGCCGTCTCCAGGATCCCGTGGGCCCAGGCCTCGAAGTTCTCCTCGTGGCCCGGATCAACCTGTCGCGCGATGAGCAGGCTGACCTCCCCGTTGTCGGCGGGGACGGTCTGCTCGCTCGTGTCGGTGATGGCCATGCGGCCAGAATGACTAGTTGGTGCCGATCTTGGCCAGCAGGTCCACGATGCGACCCTGCACGTCCGCGGTGGTGGACCGCTCGGCGAGGAACAGCACGCTCTCGCCCGAGGCCAGCCGCGGCAGTTCGGCCGGCTCGATCCCGGTGGCCGTGTAGACGACCAGCGGGGTGTGGTTCAACTGCCCGTTGGCGCGCAGCCAGTCCACGATCCCGGCCCGGCGGCGGCGCACCTGCATCAGGTCCATCACCACCAGGTTCGGCCGCATCCGGGTCGCCAGCTCCACGGCGTCCGTATCGGCGTCGGCCCGTGCGACCTGCATGCCGCGCCGCTCCAGGGCGGCGGTCAGCGCCGTCGCGATCTCGTCGTGTTCCTCGATCAGCAGCACCCGGGAGGGGTGCTGCTCGCTGTCGCGCGGCGCGAGCGCCTTGAGGAGCACGGCCGGATCGGCTCCGTACGCGGCTTCGCGCGTGGCGTGCCCCAGCCCGGCCGTGACCAGCACGGGCACCTCGGCGGCCACCGCGGCCTGGCGCAGCGACTGCAGGGCCGTCCGGGTGATCGGTCCGGTCAGCGGGTCCACGAACAGCGCGGCGGGGAACGCGGCGATCTGCGCGTCGACCTCCTCGCGGGAGTGCACGATCACCGGGCGGTAGCCGCGGTCGCTGAGTGCGGCCTGCGTCTGCGCGTCCGGAGCCGGCCAGACCAGGAGCCGGCGCGGGTTGTCCAGCGGCTCGGGCGGCAGCTCGTCGTCCACGGGACGGGGCACGGTCCGGTTGACCACCTCGACGGCGCCACCGGGCCCGTCCAGCGGCTCGGGGCCCTCGGCCGAGCCCGCCTCGGGGGCTCCTATGGCGAAGGCCCGGCCTTCGGGCGCGGGCTCCGCGAGCCGGCGCCGCCGGCCGGAGCCGTTGGTGTCGGTGGAGGAGCCGCCCTGGCCGAGGCTGCCCAGCGCGCGGACGCTGATCGGCGCCCCGGCGGCCTCCGCGGGGGTGTCCTGCGGCTGCCGGGCTCCGGGTACGGCGATCTGCCCGCTGCCGTCCAAGTCCTCGGGGGCGGTACGGGCCGCCGGAACGGGCCAGGCCGGGGTGGCGGGCAGCGCACGCCGCCGCCCGGTGGGATGCGTCTCGGGGCCTACGGTGCCCTGCGCGTCCGCGTCCGGCCGCCCGGCGGCGGCTTCGGCGCCCTCGGAGTCGGTGCCGGGGGCGCTCAGCACCCGGCGCCCGCGCCGCCCGTTCGCGGCGTCGGCGTCGGCGTCGGCCTCGGAGGGGCCCTGCGGCGGCTGCGGCGGCGGCGTCGGCCCGGCGGGCAGCGCGAAGCCGCCCTCCGGGGCGATGGGCCGTACGGGAGCGGGAGCGGGGGAGGATGGAGGCGCCGGCATCGAAGCGGGCATCGGCGCGGGCGTCGGCCCGAGCCCGGTCGCCGGCACCGGGCCGCCCGGCTGCGCCGGTCCCGCCGCGCCCAGGGCACGCCGCCGCCCGGCGGGGTGCTCCGTCAGCGGAACGGGGAGCCCCGGGAACGCCGGCACCGGCACGGGAGCCACCGGAACGGGCGGGAGCGCGGGCATGGCGGTCCCCTGCGGGGGCACGGGCCGCCCGGGGCCGCCCGGACGGTCGTTGCCGCCGCCGGAGTCGCCGCCGCCGTCGCTGCCGTCGCCGTTCTGGCCGCGCCGCCGCCCCGTGCCGCCGCTGCCACCCAGGCCAGCCGGGTTCACGGGGGACTGGGCCAGTTCCGCGGGAGCGCCGTCGCCGGGCCGGGCGACCGCCCCGGCCTCGCCGCCCCGGCGCCGGCCGGAGGGCAGCGCGAGCGCGCTCCCGCCGTCGGATTCCCGGCCCGCTTTCGCCACGCCGGTGCCGGAACGGCTGGCGGAACCGCTGCCGGAGCCGCTGCCGGAGCCGCTTTCGGCTCCCGCGCCGGCGGCTGCGTCATCGTCGAGGAACGCGTCCACACCGCGCCGGGCCCGCCGGCCGCCGGAGACCTGCCCCGGGCCGCCCTCGGTCCCGGGCTCGGCCGGGGGAGCCTCCACCGGCTCGGGCAGGGTGACCGTCCCGGCTCCCGCACCCAGCGGCAGTTCCAGTACGTACGCCCCGCCGGGAGCGCCCGGTACCTCCACCGTCTGCAGCACACCGCCGTGCGCCTCGACGATGCCGCGCACGATCGGCTCGTGCACCGGGTTGCCGCCCTCGTACGGGCCGCGCACCTCGATCCGTACGACCTCGCCGCGCTGCGCGGCGGCCACCACGATCGTCGAGTCCATGTACCCGCTGCCCTGGCGGGTCTTGCCGGTGGCGTCCACCCCGGCGACGTCCGCGACGAGGTGCGCGAGGGCGGTCGCGATCCGCTCCGCGTCCACCTCGGCCTCGATGGTCGGGGCGTGCACCGCGAACTGCGCGCGCCCGGGGCCGATGAGCTCTACCGCGCCGTCGACACCGGCCGCGACGACCCCGTCGATCAGCACCTTCTTCTTGTCGAGCTTCTCACCGCCCGCGTCGAGGCGCTGGAAGGCGAGCACGTTGTCGACCAGCGTGGTCATCCGGGAGTAGCCGGCGGCCAGGTGGTGCAGGAGCTGGTTGGCCTCGGGCCAGAGCTGTCCCGCGTCGTCGGCGGCCAGCGTGGCCAGCTCCCCGCGCAGCTCCTCCAGCGGCCCGCGCAGGGAGTCGCCGAGGACGGACAGCAGCTGGGCGTGGCGCGCGGCCAGCGCGTCGTAGGAGCGCCGGTCGGTGAAGGTCATGACGGCGCCGACGAGCTGCTCCCCGTCCCGTACGGGAGAGGTGGTCAGGTCCACGGCGACGGGCTGCCCGGCCTTGTTCCACAGCACCTGGCCGCGGACCCGGTGCTTGCGTCCGCTGCGCAGGGTGTCGGCGAGCGGGGACTCCTCGAAGGGGAACGGCGAACCGTCGGCGCGCGAGTGCTGGACCAGCCCGTGCAGTTCGCGGTTCCCGAGGTCGGTGGCGCGGTAGCCGAGGATCTGGGCGGCGGCCGGATTGACCAGCACGACCCTGCCGTCGGTGTCCGTGCCGACGACGCCCTCGGCGGCCGCGCGCAGGATCATCTCGGTCTGGCGCTGGGAGCGGGCCAGCTCGGCCTCGGTGTCCACCGTCTGCGAGAGGTCCCGTACGACGAGCATCAGCAGCTCGTCGCCGGTGTACGAGGGCTGCGGCTCGCGGTAGGCGTCACGGCCGTCGAGATGGGCGGCGGTGACCTCGACGGGGAACTCGCTGCCGTCGGTGCGGCGCGCGACCATCCGTTTCGGGTGGGCGCGGCCACCCTCGTCCTCGCCGGGCCGGCGCATGGAGCCGGGGATCAGCTTGGAGTCGAACTCGGGCAGGAGGTCGAGCACACCCCGGCCGACGAGCCCGGTACCGGGGCTCTCCATGACCTCGAGGGCGATCGAATTCGCGTTGACGACCGTGCCGTTGGCGTTGACGAGCAACAGCGCGTCCGGAAGAGCGTCGAGTATTGCTGCGAGGCGAGCAGCGCCTCGGGATGGCCTGCTGCTCACGACGAGCTTCCTCCCTGACCACAACTACCGGCATGTCACGGGAGGAGTCTAAGCGCACGGGCTCCCGGTGAGGGGGCGGATGCCCGGCGCATAACGCCCGACCCGGGCATCCTCCCAGGTCAGGAACGCCCACGTGGAAGCACAGGTTCCAAGTCGTTCCACCGGCGGATCTCGCATCCGTTCGTCCGGCGGAACCGGGACTCCACCCTGTGGCCATGCCACGTTCCGGTGATCCGGGCCGTGGCGCGGCCGCCGTCCTGCATGGTGCAGAGCTGGTTCTTGGGCTCGGGAGCGAAGGGGTCCTTCCCCTCGCGCGCGAGGGCTTCGAGGCGGGCGCAGGCGTCCTCGGCCCGCGGGTGGTTCCCGCCGGGCGGGTCGCACTCCAGCCGGTACTCGCCGTCGGCCAGTGGGTTGCCCGTGTCGGCCACGAGGATGGTGAGCCGGTCGGGGGCAGCCAGCAGCCGGCTCAAGGGTGGCAGCGGGGGCAGGGGGCCCGCCGCTCCTGCGGCCAGAGCGGAGGCGACGGCGAAAGCGGCGAGACGCAGCATGGGGAACTCCAGGTCGTCCGTACGTCGTACGACAGACCAACGACGAGCCGGCGCCGACGTTCCGCACACGGGGGTGCTTAAGGCTTTGCTCTGCGGGCCGCCCTCCTTGTACCGTGGGAGCGGATTGGTGACCGGCCCCTGGCCTGTGTCATCATCTGCACGCACCTTCGTACGCGGGGGTGTGCTGGAGGCGTCGCCTAGTCCGGTCTATGGCGCCGCACTGCTAATGCGGTTTGGGGCTTACCCCCCATCGAGGGTTCAAATCCCTCCGCCTCCGCACTTCACGAAGCCCCGGTCCTTGCGGACCGGGGCTTCGGTGCGTTTCGGTCCGGGAGGTGGCGGGACCTGCCCGCGCAGACGCGCGCCGGGGACGCCCCGGCACCCAACCGGATGATCTTCTTCCAGGCCATTTCCGCAGGTCAGATCGGGTGGGGCTAATGGATTTCGCGTCCCGGCGAGGTCCATGTATTGTTGTTCTCGCAAGGCCAACGGGGCGCAAAACCCCGGCCAGCCAAGCACTCGTAGCTTAACGGATAGAGCATCTGACTACGGATCAGAAGGTTGCAGGTTCGAATCCTGCCGAGTGCACAGCAGCTCAGAAGCCCCGGACGAAAGTCCGGGGCTTCTGGCGTTTCCGCCGTACAGCAGCGAAGTACAGCAACCGCCTCAGCCGCTGCCACCCATCGCGGAGGGCAGCCGGTCCAAGGCGTCCCGCACATCCTCGTCGCCGGCCGCCGCGTAGACCTCCATAGTCATGGTGATCTGCGAGTGCCGCAGAATCCGCTGCGCCACCTTCGGGTGGACCTTGAGCACGACCAGGAGCGCCGCGCATGTGTGCCGGGTGTTCCGCAGCGGGATCACGCGAAGGCCGGCGCGACGTGCCCGCAGACCGAACATCCGGGTCAGGTTCCCCGGCTCGATCGGGGTTCCGTACTTCGTCGTGAAGATCAGTCCGTGGCCGTCCTGCCACAGCTCCCCGGCAGCCTTGCGATCACCGAGTTGCTGGGCCCGCCGCATCCGGAGCGCCTTCAGGCAGAGCGCCGGTAGCGGCAGGAAGTCGTCGGACTCCTCTGTCTTGGTCTCCCGGTGCAGGATCTGCCGCCCGGCCCGCTGGATCTGGTGGTCGACGTACAGCTCCCCGGCTTCGAGGTCGACGGACTTCCACGTCAGGCCCAGCACCTCCCCGCGTCGCAGGCCGAGGCAGAGCACGAGCACCCAGGCGGCGAACAGGTGGTCGTCCCGGTCCGCCGCATCGGCGAGGAACTGGCCGGCCTCGGCCACGGACCAGGGCTTGATCCGCTTGCGGCGGGGCTTGGGGACCTTCACGAGGGAGGCGACGTTCTTGCCGATCTCCTCCTCGGCGACGGCATGCGTCAGGGCGGCCCGCAGGGCGTCACGCGAGCCTTGGATCACGCGCCGGGACGGGTGCGACTCGCAGCACTCCCCGATGGCACAGCACCGCCGGCTCGCGGTGGCGCGCTTCGCGTCCTTGCCCTGGGCGCAGCACTGGCAGATGGCCGACAGCTTGGTCAGCCACTCGCGGACGTCCCGGACGGTCAGCTTGTCGAGCCGCTTCGTGCCGAGGTGCGGGGCGATGTAGAGCCGGACGTACCCCTCGTACGAGACGTAGGAGAGCGGGGCCAGGTTGGGCTTCACGATCGAGTCCAGCCAGTACGAGAGGAAGGCGGCGAGCGTCCGGTGCCGAGTCGCGACGGGCCTGGGACGAGCTCACCGGGGTCTACAAGAACACCACCCGAGGCATCGTCGCCCTGTTCTTTCGCTGCAAGCCGTCCGGCGGGACCGTGCGCACTTCGGAGGAATTGACTGCGGTTGCGTGGCTCACCCCGGAGGAGGTGTCCGAGCAGATGTCCGAGGTCTTCGCGGTCCGCCTCTTGGACGCCCTGGACGGGGATGGCCCACATGTCCGGAGCCATGACGGCAAGCACCTGGCCCGGGCGCGGTAAGAGTTTCCCTACTTCATCAAGGGCGCTTCCGCCGCCAAGGCGGCGTCGCGCGCCGTCGCCCCGGGCCTGCGCTCCTGTCTGCGCCCCGCTCCAGCCCGGACCGCCGGCCGCGCGCCAATGCGGCTAAGGGCTTGATGGGCTGGGGCCCGTCTGATCGGTCGGCTATCTGCCAAGACCGATGCCTCCGGCGGGGGCGCTCAGGCTCCGGGATGACCGGGGCCCGTCCTGCGACTACCGGCCGGTTCGTGGTGCGGAGGGGAGCTGTCATCCCGCCTGCCGTCGACCCAGGCAAGCCATAGCAGACCAGGCTTCTGGGACCCAGGTCGTTCGTCCAGCAGGGCGCTCCACCTGGGCCCCAGAAGCCTGCCCCGCTATCACTCCGTGTGGGTCGACGGCAGACGGGATGACAGCAGGGGCACATTGTGGCTGAGCTCGCCGCGCGACCTAGAAGCCGAGCTTGCCGAAGGAGGCGAGAATCAGGGCCCCATCACCGGTGCGGCAAGGAACACAAGACACCTTAATGCGCGCCTTTCGGTCGCCTGCCATCTGCCTCGTTTTGGTGCAGCTACGGGTTTCTGTCAGGACGGGGTTCGCGTCGACACAGGTTGGCAGCGCTCCCGGTCAGCGATCACTTTCTACTCGACAACCGGACCTCGCGCGTACCACAAGGCCTGATTGTGATGGTTCGCCAAGTCGACCAACTGGCCGCACCATGCGGACTGGGACTCCCCTCCCCCAAGGGTGTGAGTGACCTCGGGTACCGGATGTTGCAGCTCGCTGAGATAGCCCATATAGCGGCAGACATTGGCGTATGGATAAAACCTGGCAAATTTGGAAGTCGACTTATTCCAGTCAATGAGGAAGCTCGTGTGATGGTGGCCGTTCCAGAAGCCCTCGAATTCCACTTCCAGAGTCTCAGTGCCGCCAAAGAAGGTGGTGAACGTTGTCTTGGCCTTACCTTTGAAAGGGCCGCCCGATGAGATGGGGGCTACGTTTACCATGACATCCAGCCCATTGCTCTGATACAGGTGGAAGTTTCCGTCAAACATGGGATCTCCTAGGTGTTCCTCTGGTAGCACATCCCTTCCCCGACTGTTCGACGGCGTTCGGTTGAGCCGGGAACTGTGCCCGATTGGGTGCACAGGACCACCGCATGTGCGCCTGCGGAGGGCCGGCTGGCGGGGGTTTCTGCGCTACCCGGGCCAGTTGCGCGAAGGCTGGCTGACCGGTCTGGCTAGAGCTACGGATCAGAGCGTGGCCGTGCCCTTCCCGTGCCCGTTCGGTGGGGAAACAGCGGGGAACAGCGGTCGCTGGCGGACATCACTCATACGGAACGGCCCCTGACCGTTCTTGCTGGTCAGGGGCAATTTACCTGCGGTGGGTGTGGGATTTGAACCCACGGTGACATCGCTGGCACGACGGTTTTCGAGATCGCCTAGGGCTTGATTTTCCCGGCGCGCCGGGAAACGTGCAGGAGACCCGGGGGCTTGGCATGACGCCCTCAGGGTTGCTGCCGGTCACCTCTCCGCTCGCGGCCGAGGGCGCGGGAGAAGAGCGCGGCCAGAGGCCTGCGGAAAGCCGCCCCCACCGCTGTTAGAGCGGCAAGGAAAGCTGCCAAGCCGATGAGCCAGTTCCGGGCCGACGTGATGCGGTAGCCCCAGGTGGTGCGGGCGGTCAGCGCGATGTCGATGGGTGGGGAGGTACGGGCGAGGAGAACTTCCGAGTCGCCCCGGTAGGTCTCGACCATCAGCTTGAGGGTGTACCTGCCGGGCTTGCGCGGGGTGATGTACCAGCGCCACTCCACCTCGTCATCGGGCGCGGCGATGGTGCCGCTCTGGGAGCCGAGCACCTCGATGTCCACGTTATTCCCGGCCTCGGAGAGATGCGCCTTCTGCACCCCGCCCACGCTCAAAGCGCGTTGGGCCACCACATCGCCGGGAGGCCACATGGGCGGGGTCTCGCCGCGGATTGCCCTGAGCTGCACCGCGAACTCCAGGGTGTCGCCCACGTCCACCGTCTTCGGAGGGTCGTAGTAAAGGACCCCGTTGAAGAGGGATTTGCGGTCCTCGGCCACTCCCTTCTGGAACATGACCTGGTCGGTAGCGTCGCCGGAAGCGGGAGTATAGATGTAGTGATCCACCGTGGAGAGCGTAAGCATGATCAATAGTCCGATCGTCCCGGCAGTCACCAGCAGGATCCACCACCAAGTCCGTTGTGTTCTGCGCACCAGGCGACCCTATCGCGACACTCCGTTGTGGTGCGGGCGCGCTGTGTTATCGATGGCAGCGGTGGAGCCCTCCGCGGGCACGGAAATTGCCCGTCAGTGATGCTGCGGGCCCTCGTGGCGTTGATGGCCGCAGCATGTGCAGCAGCCTCGTACCGCAACCACCGCAACCACCGCAACCACCGCAACCACCGCAACCAAGGCTGACCGGCGGTGACTCTGAGGGACCGGGAAGCGGCCGGTATGGCTGTCGCTGACCGATCTCGCTAGAGCAACGGATCAGAAGGTTGCAGGTTCGAATCCTGCCGAGTGCACACAGATCAAAGGCCCCCTGGAGAATCTCCAGGGGGCCTTTGGCGTCAGCGGGTGGCGTCAACGCACCCGGGCCCCCTAAGCGGCCACGGTTCCTCCGGTCCCTCATCACCAGCGAAGATCAGCCCGTTCGGCTGGTGATCCAAAGACATCCACCTCTTCCCTGCGATCTCCTGTTCCCGCTCCTGCATGGCCTTGTGCGCCTTCAAGGCCGCGACGCACCGGCCGCGTCAGCCCTTCGTAGCCGCTCAGGTTCGCGGGTTTCAGACGGTTCGGCGCCACCACGGCGATCCAGTAGGTCAGGTAGTCCCCGCAGGGCATCGCTGCGCTTCGTGATGGTGCCTTCGCCGTTGGGTGTAGCTCTCCTCGAGGGACAGGTTGAGCTGGGAGAACGTTGGTTGGGGTGATGGTGGCGTGGTCGGGTCTCTACCGTGGGGGTGGAGGAGGCGACGCTGATGGGGTCGTTGATCGAGGAGTTGGAAGCGCGGGAGGCGGCGGCCCGGGCTCGGGTGGAGGCTCTCGAGGTGGAGATCGCGGAGCTGACGGTGCGTCTTGAGGGTGGGCGGGAGGCTCTCTCGCGGTTGAAGATCGCTCGGGAGACGGTGGCAGAGGTGCTCGGGGAGTTGTCCGAATCCGGGTTGGACACGGCCAGGACCGTGATGCCGCAGGTGTCGGTGGAGCCCGGGGTGCGGGTGGTGGGGGCGATCATGGTGCCGCACTGGCGGGAGGGGCTGTCGGTGGAGGCGTTGCCGGATGTGTACCGGGACATCGTCGAGGTCCTCGCGGACGCGTCGAGGCCGATGCAGGCGAAGCAGATCGTCCCTCGGATCGGGCTGCCGGCGGTGACCGCGAAGATCGAGGGGACGCGGGGGAAGCTGAAGCGGCTGGTGGAGCGGGGCTGGCTGGTGGAGGAGCGGCCCGGGCTGTTCACGGCGGCGCATCCGGTGTCGGGATGAGGATCGGTGAACTCCCGGAACGATAAAGGCTCTTCTCTCTACCTTCGGAGGTAACCAGCCAAACCGAAGGACAGAAAGAAGAGCCGTGATGGAACCGTACGACGCCTGGGATGCCAGTGGTCCGTTCGCTCCCGCTGCGAGGGCCTTTGACCGCCTGACGAGTGCCCTGTCCGGGGCGGCGAGGGGCGATTCGCGCCATCACGAGGTGGAGTTGCTGATCGAGGCGGAGGGCCGCGAGGTACTGCGGCTGCTGTTCCAGGGATTCCTCGATCAGCGGGAAGCGCGGGAGCGGGAAGAGAGCGCGCGGGAGGTCCGGGGCGGCGAGGGGCGGTTGCGTCCGCACCGGGAGCCCGGCCATCACAGGTCTCTGGCCTGTGTGTTCGGGACGGTCACGGTGGGCCGGGTCGCGTGGCGGGGCAAGCCGCTGGGCAATGTCCATCCGGCCGATGCCGAACTGTCGCTGCCCGCGGGTCTGCACTCCCATGGCCTGCGCCGGCTCGCCGTCCTGGAAGCGGTCCGCGGCTCCTATGACCAGGCGAAGGCGGCGATCGACCGTCGGTGCGGGAAGGTGATGGGCAAACGCCAGACCGAACAACTGGTCGTGGCCGCGGCCGGCGACATCGACTCCTTCTACCGGCAGAAGATTCCCTTGCCGGCGACCGCGGCGACCGCGCTCGTCCTCCAGGTCGACGGCAAGGGCATCGTCATGCGGCCCGAGGCCCTGCGGCCGGCGACGTTGAAGGCGCACCTGGCCAAGGAACCGGCGATGCGGACCCGGCTCGTACCGGGCGAGAAGCCGCACCGCAAACGGATGGCCACCCTGGCCTGCGTGTTCGACGCCGACCCCGCCCCCAGACGGCCGCACGACATCATCGCCCCACCAACAGGCCGCACCGGATCCCGGGCGCCGCGGCCGGGACCGAAGGCACGGGCGAAGTGGCTGTGCGGTTCGGTGATCCACCCGCCCGAGCACACAATCGCCGCCGCTTTCGACCAGGCCGAGGCCCGCGACCGCGATCACGCTCGCCACTGGGTCGTCCTCGTCGACGGCGCCCGCCACCAACTCGACCTGATCGCCGCCGAAGCGAGCCGGCGCGAGGTCACCGTCCACGTTCTGCTCGACATCGTGCACGTCTCGGAGTACGTCTGGACGGCCGCGCACGGCTTCCACCAGGCCGGCACCGCCGAGGCCGAAGCCTGGGTCGCCGGCCACCTGACGACGATCCTGCACGGCCAGGCCGCCCGCGCCGCCGCCGAGATCACCACCCAGGCCGAACGTGACGGACTACGTGGAGCGAAACGCCAGGCCGCTGACGCCTGCGTCCGCTACCTCACCGGCCACCTCGACCAACTCCACTACGACACCGCCCTCGCCGCCGGCTGGCCGATCGCCACCGGGGCGATCGAGGGCGCATGCAGGCATCTCATCGGCGACCGCCTCGAGATCACCGGCGCCCGCTGGGGTCTCACCGGCGCCGAAGCCGTCCTCAAACTCCGCGCGCTCAACGACAACGGCGATTTCGAGGAGTACTGGCGCTATCACCTCGCCCGCGAGCACGAACGCCTCTATCCCCCCCGACCAGCACAAATACCACCTCACGGCCTAGCCGGCGATCTTCTCCCCCCCGAACTACACCCATTCGAGTTGCCCCATCGGCCTTCAGTACCCAGGCTGGCTATAGCAGGGTTCTCCGACTCAGGTCAGCCTCTCAACCCAATCGTGGTGGTGACCGATGAAAGGTATGAGAATCCCAGGGCCCTTCCCCGGCCCGTTCATTAACCTGGGTCCGATCATCGACCCACCTTTCACTGATGCATATCAGTGGCCGACGCCCGATGTTCCGGATGACGTCCGACCCGTCGAGAGCGCCACATTCGAACCACCGCTGAGTGACGAACTGGCCATGCGGGCTCAGGAGGTTGCACTTGACTCCAACGAGATGTCAAGTCAGCTCGCGGGAATGCACTATGAAGTAATGGGCGTAACGCTCTTGTGGGCGGGAAAGGAAGAGCCGCCGCAACCGGTCGTCGTGGTCTATCGATACAACGACGATGTGGTCTTGGAGGCGGCTCTCGACCCGGAAGCGCAACGGGTGGTCGAACTGGCGAAGAAGCACTACCAGCCGCCGCTCAGCCCGGCAGAGGAAGAGCGCGCCAGGGAGCTGGTAGCCGAACACGCCGTGCTGGTCAAGGCGGGGATTGACGTGGCGCATGGTCATGGAATCGCGATAAGCGAAGAGCTACCCAAAAGTCCCAGGCGAGGCCACCGCCTTGAGGATTTGCGGTTCGGACCGGAGGAACACCGCTGGCCAAGCGCGTGGGCGGTAGTTGACCTGAGCGCCGGCGATGTCGTGACAATCGGCGTCTACCCCCAGAGTTACTCTGTGAACTCTCCGATGACGGGGGGATGACATGAAATCCGGATTTATTAATTGGCCGTGGGAGGATCCGATCTGGACGTTCCACTGGTGGATCGCCGATTTCCCCGGTGAGGGCACAGTCTTTTCTCAGGTGAAATATCGCGGCCGCAAGATCTTCCACAAGGCTAGCGTGCCGCTGATTCGAGTGCATTACGACGGAAATCACGGACCCTACAAAGATTCCCTGAATGCACACAACCTGAGCTACATCAAAATCTACCAGTGCCAGATTTCCGGCCTGCTCACCTTGGCAGTGGACGCGTATCACAAGGGAGGCAGCCTCGGACGCTACCACCTCCTGAATCGCTGGCTATTCCTGTCCGATGGCACCATTCTTCCTCAGCTTCACAGTGCGGGGCTTCAACACGATGCCAACCATCGCCACCATGTCTACTGGCGCTTCGACTTCGACATCGACGGAGCATCCTCCGACCTGGCCTTGTATCACTCAAACTGGGCGCTGGACTGGGGATACGGCCCCGGTTGGTGGCCCATCGAATCGGAGAGCTGGCTCCTCAAGAGCCCTGGAGAGCGCGCATGGGCAGTAATGAATACCCCAAACGGCCCCGGCTACGTGATCACGCCTGGACCCTTTGATGGGAGAGCCGACTCTTTCTCCCTCGCTGACGCATATGTCCTTCGATACCGCGGCAGCGAAGATCTTCAAGGAGCTCTCGGGAGTCGATATAGCGATGACCTGAAAACCCTAATGAAAGAAATGGAAAGCACCGACAAGACTGACATCGTGTTCTGGTATATCGCACACCTCCCCCATGTAGCACACGACAACGGAGACGAGTGGCACGTGTGCGGGCCGATCCTCAGACGTTTCGGTGTCTGAGCCACAGAAAGCAAGCCAGGATAGAGCAGAAGGCTGGCCCCCCATGACATCTAATTCGGATGAGAACAAGGCATTGACCCTGCTTACTGCCATTGTGGCGGGCGATGCAGATATTCAAGACGGCGTGGCCGAACTCAAGAATGAAGGAATCGTGTCCACGGGAGATCTGCTCTCGGCGCTAAGTGAGGGACTCAGACTCCTCGAAACCGACGAAGAAAATGTCGGACAGCCTCTAAGCCTTGAGCTTACACGCAGGGAAACACCTCGAGAGCTCGTATCCGCCATCGTGCAAAGAATCCCAGAGGTCCCATTCGTCCTCAACGGAACAGTATATGACCCGGAAGACATCACCCGCTTCAATGGCAAAGAGCTCCATTTTGTGGCGTCGCCGGAGGGCGATCACATGCTGGTGCTAGACGATCGAGAACTGTTCGCGAGTTGGCGCCAGCTCACCTTCCTTGAACAATATCGGCACGGTCGTTGCTTGCCCCCCATTACCGAGCCCCTATCGTCAAGCCTCTTCGCAAGGGCCGCCCCCCCGTTCCCTCAAACGGGATTCAATGAACACATAAACTTCGAAGGAGATTGGAAAAATCTGCGGAAGAATCGGGGGTTCAGGAAACTGGGCAGTTGGAACGACGAGATCTCTTCCTTCAAGATGGTGGGAACTCGGGTGACTGAACTGTATGAGCACAACGACTATTTGGGGGAAACGTTCACGAGGGTGTTGGCGTGGGAGGGGGACGCGTACTTCGAGGAAAGAAACTTGCACAATTACGGGTGGGGAGATCGCGCTAGTTCTGTCGGAACTTGGTAGGCGGCACCCGGCGGCCCGGCGGCCGTGAGCCACCCAGGGGGCTGTCGATAAATAACTCCTCGGTTTCATAGGTCCGTTGGCTCGTAGGATGCGGGGGTCGACGGTCTCGCGTGGACTGCGTGAGCTGGAGCGGGGCGGGGAGAGCGACGGTCGGGTCCGGGTGGCCGGCGCGGGCCGCAATCGGCTGCGGGATCTCGACCCGGAGTTGGTGCCGGACCTGCTGGCGCTGGTCGAGCCCGATGAGCGGGGGGATCCGGAGTCTGCGTTGCGGTGGACGGTGAAGTCCACCCGCGCCCTGGCGGCGGAGCTGTCCGGGCAGGGGCGGCGGGTCGGGCATGACACCGTGGCCACGCTGCTGAAGGACGAGGGGTTCTCCCTGCAGGCCACCTCGCGCACCACCGAGGGAGCCCGCCACCCCGATCGTGACGCCCAGTTCCGCTACATCAATGACCAGGTCACGGCGTATCTCGCGGACGGGCAGCCGGTCATCAGTGTGGATGCGAAGAAGAAGGAGACGCTGGGCCGCTACGCGGTTATCGGGCGGGAATGGCACCGGGCCGGGCAGCCTGTGGAGGTTCGGGCCCACGACTTTCCCGAGAAGGGTGCTCTCAAGGCGGTTCCGTACGGGATCTACGACATCGGCGCGGATGCCGGCTGGGTGGCGGTGGGGTGCGACGGCGACACGTCCGCCTTCGCCGTGGCCACCCTGCGCCGCTGGTGGGACGGGGAGGGACGGCACCGCTACCCGGACGCCTCCCGGCTGCTGATCACCGCCGACGCGGGCGGCTCCAACGGCTACCGGGTGCGGGCCTGGAAGAAGGAGCTCGCCGCTTTCGCCCTGGCCAGCGGGCTGCAAGTGACGGTCTGTCACTTTCCGCCGGGCACGTCGAAGTGGAACAAGATAGAGCACCGACTGTTCTCCCAGATCAGCATCAACTGGCGGGAACGCCCGCTGACCAGCCACGAAGTCGTGGTCTCCACCATCGGCGCCACCCGGACGCGCACCGGGCTCACCGTCCACGCCGAACTCGACCCCGGCACCTACCCCACCGGCGTCACCGTCCCCGACAGCATCATGAACCGCCTGCCCCTCACCCCGCACGAGTGGCACGGCACCTGGAACTACACCCTGCGCCCGGAGCCGCTCGCCCCGCCCGATCCTGCGGCCACTCCGCCCCATGACCCGGCCTTCGGCCGGTTCCCCGCCGGCGACAAGACCCCCGCCTGGCTGCGTCATCCAAGCCTCACCGGCCTGGAGCCCGCGGCCTTCGACGGCCTCGTCGCCCGCTACCGCACCTGGTGCACGGAGCACCCTCCCGTCCTGCTCCCCGGGAAACGACCCGACGGCGGCCCCGGCGCGGGGGGGGTGTCTCTATGTCCTTCGTCAAGGACGTGGTGCCGGGTATCGGGCTGTTTTGGGTGGTCATGCGGCGAGGG
>NZ_JALGBX010000030.1:0-2294 GCF_022808175.1 Streptomyces sp. AP-93
ATCCCGGCATCCCGGCAGGCCCGAGCAACGCGGACTGCGATTTCGCCACGGTTGGCGATGAGCACCTTGCGCACGATGGCTCCCTCCTTGAAACAAGCTGAGTTTAGGGACAGCCCACACGGCCTTTCGACCCTTCCCCGGTGGTGACCTTGCCCACACGGACTGTTATCCGAGTCGACCTCGAGTGGAAAGAACCCTTGTGGCGCCCCATGTCAGGGGGATCCCCGACTGCACAGTAACCCTGCCGTGTGTCCGGGGTCTCTGTTCGCCGGGTCAGCGGCCCGGGGTGATTCTTTGTCGAATCCCTACGAACGGCCCATGCAATTCCTTGCACGGGTGCGGTGTCGCCGCCGGGCGGCCCCCGTACGGGAGCCCGACCGTAACGAAGCGGCCCCGGCCCCTTGTCCGAAGGTTTACCCGTTAGTAGCCTCCAGGCGTCGAACGGGCTTGTGCATGCGGGTGGGGGCGTCGTGGCTGGTGTGAGTGGCGTGGGTGGCGTGGTGCTGCGGAGATCCGTGGCCGGAGCGACCGCGGTCGTACTCGTCGTGGAGGCGGGGGTGCTCGGCTTCGTCCACCTCGTCCTGGGCCGGACCACCGAGAACCAGTCGATGTCCATCGCGGGCGCCGATCCGGATGTCATGTCCAAGGCAACCTATGCACTGGGTGCCGGCATGGCCCTGTTCCTGCTCGCCTGTGCGGTCTTCCTCGTCGTCGCCGCGGCCCGCGACCGGGCCCTGGGCACCTTCCCGCGCGTGCTCCTCGTCAGCGCCGCCGTCACCCACGGACTGCTCGGCGCCCTCGTCGTCGGCCTGGTGGGCTGGGGCGCCTTCGCGGTGATGATGCTGATCCTCTGCCTGCTGGTGCTGAGCCTGACGCTCTACGCGGCCAAGGACGCGGGCGGGGCCGGCGACGGCGCGGGCGGCCCCGCGGGCGGCTCCGGCGGCCCCGCGGAGGGCCCCAGCGGCCCCCTGGACGGCTTCGGCGGTCCGGGTGCCCCGGGCGCCCCGGACGACCGGCCCGAGATCCGGGACACGCCGCCGGGCCACCCGCTCGCGGACTTCGGCGACTTCGGCAAGCTCGGGGACGTCAAGCCCACAAGTCCGTGATGGACACGCCCAGTTCGGCCAGCAGTGAGCGCAGCAGCGGCATGGAGATCCCGATCACATTGCCGTGATCCCCGTCGATGCCCTCGATGAACGGCGCCGACAGCCCGTCCAGGGTGAACGCCCCCGCCACGTGCAGCGGTTCCCCGCTCGCCACGTACGCCGCCACCTCCGCGTCCGTCGGCTCGCCGAAGCGGACCGTCGTCGACGCCGTGGCCGAAACCCGGCGGCCGCTCGCCGTGTCGATCACGCAGTGCCCGGTGCGCAGCACCCCGGCGCGCCCGCGCATCGACTTCCAGCGGGCCGTGGCCTCCTCGGCGTCCGCCGGCTTGCCCAGCGCCTCGCCGTCCAGCTCCAGTACGGAGTCGCAGCCGATCACCAGGGCGCCCGCCGCCTCGTCCAGGCCCGCCACGACGGCCGCCTTCGCCTCGGCCAGCGCGAGGGCCAGGGCGGCCGGCTCGTCGTGGTTCAGGGTGTCCTCGTCGAAGCCGCTCACGATCACGTGCGGGGCGAGCCCGGCCTGCCGCAGCAGGTTCAGGCGGGCGGGCGAAGCGGAGGCGAGGACGAGGGCGTGGCGGGGGGCAGCAGTCATGCCTGCCATCGTAGGGGCGCCCGGCGCGGGCCCCGGCGGGTCCGAGCGGCCTGCGGCGCTAAGAGGCATTCCGTGATTCCGCTACGATCGTCAAGTCCCGTGAGGGATAGGGCGAGAAGACGCCCTGTGGGAGTCAACCGCACCGTGTCCGTCCCCGGCTTGCCGGTACGGATCATGCGGCAGTACAGCGTCTGCGCTGTGCCTCTGCTCCCCGAATGCCGGACCAGCGCCCTGAGCGACCCCGGATGAGCCGCCCCCGGGCGACCACGCCGGACAGCCCAGGAACCGCCCCGGCTGCAATCCGTCATCCCTGCGGGAATAGCGGATCAAGTCTTAGAAGCCGCCCACGCCCAGCACGTACACCACGACGACCATCGCGATGACGACGATCACCGTCATCCGCCGGACCATCGCCGCGGCGTCGCGCATGTCCTTCGGCGGCTCGTTCTTCGGGTCTGACCAGAGCATGTCCTGATCCTGGCCCCGAACACGGCCGTGGGGGCGGGGGGGGGGGGGGGCGTGGGGCCACCCGGGTGGGGGCCTGAGAATGTAAAACGGGACGGGAGTCCCGGCCCCCCCGCCCGCCCGCAGCGGCGCGC
>NZ_JALGBX010000030.1:2304-121273 GCF_022808175.1 Streptomyces sp. AP-93
GCCTGGTCGGGGGGGCTCCCCCTGGATGTGCCTCGCGGCCCCCCGCCCCGGGGGGTGGGCCGCCGCGGGGGCGCCCCCCCCCCCCACGGCCGTTTCACGCCATCTTCATCTACGCGGGCCAGTACGTACGGCCCCACGCGCCCGGCCCGGGGCGCGGCAGGGTCCGCCGGGCCACCCGGCCCGGCGCCGACCACGCGTCGGTCACCCGCTCCGCGCCCGACGGCTCCGACGCGAGGGCCGCCGCGCGCGCTCGGACCACCGCCAGTGCGGCGGCCAGCTCCTCGGGGGTCGGGTTCCCCTTGACGACCTTGATCACCACTGTGAGCTCCTCGTGCCGGCTAGAGCGGGATGTTGCCGTGCTTCTTCGGGGGCAGGGACTCCCGCTTGGTGCGCAGCTGCCGCAGCCCCTTCACCACGTGCGCCCGGGTCTCGGACGGCATGGTCACCGCGTCGATGTAGCCGCGCTCGGCGGCCGTGTACGGATTCAGCAGCGCGTCCTCGTACTCGGTGATGAGCCGAGCCCGGGTCTCCTCGGCGGTGCCGGCCTCCTCCGCTTCGGCGATCGCGCGGCGGTGCAGGATGTTGACCGCGCCCTGCGCGCCCATGACGGCGATCTGCGCCGTCGGCCAGGCGAGGTTCAGGTCGGCGCCCAGGTGCTTGGAGCCCATCACGTCGTAGGCGCCGCCGAAGGCCTTGCGGGTGATGACGGTGATCAGGGGGACGGTCGCCTCGGCGTACGCGTAGATCAGCTTGGCGCCGCGCCGGATGATTCCGTTGTACTCCTGGTCGGTGCCCGGCAGGAAGCCCGGCACGTCGACGAAGGTCAGCACCGGGATGTTGAAGGCGTCGCAGGTCCGCACGAACCGGGCCGCCTTCTCGGAGGCGTCGATGTCCAGGCAGCCGGCGAACTGCATCGGCTGGTTGGCGACGACCCCGACCGGGTGGCCCTCGACGCGGCCGAAGCCGGTGAGGATGTTCGGCGCGAAGAGCGACTGGGTCTCCAGGAACTCCGCGTCGTCGAGCACGTGCTCGATCACCTTGTGCATGTCGTACGGCTGGTTCGCGCTGTCCGGGATGAGCACGTCGAGCTCGCGGTCGCTCGAAGAGACCTCGGTGTCGGCTTCCTCGGGGAAGGCCGGGGGCTCGGAGAGGTTGTTCGACGGGAGGTAGGAGAGCAGCGACTTGACGTACTCGATGGCGTCCTTCTCGTCACCCGCCATGTGGTGCGCGACGCCGGACGTGCTGTTGTGCGTGCGCGCCCCGCCCAGCTCCTCGAAGCCGACGTCCTCGCCGGTGACGGTCTTGATGACGTCGGGACCGGTGATGAACATGTGCGAGGTCTGGTCGACCATGACCGTGAAGTCGGTGATGGCCGGGGAGTACACGGCCCCGCCGGCGCAGGGGCCGACGACCAGGCTGATCTGCGGGATCACCCCGGAGGCGTGGACGTTGCGGCGGAAGATCTCGCCGTACATGCCGAGCGCGCTGACGCCCTCCTGGATGCGGGCGCCGCCGGAGTCGTTGATGCCGATCAGCGGACAGCCGGTCTTCAGCGCGAAGTCCATCACCTTCATGATCTTCTGGCCGTAGACCTCGCCCAGCGCCCCGCCGAAGACGGTGAAGTCCTGCGAGAACAGAGCGACGGGCCGCCCGTCGACGGTGCCGTAGCCGGTGACGACGCCGTCGCCGTACGGGCGGGTCTTCTCCAGCCCGAAGTTCGTCGAGCGGTGCCGGGCGAACTCGTCCAGCTCGACGAAGGACCCGTCGTCCAGCAGCAGGGCCACCCGCTCACGCGCCGTCAGCTTGCCCTTGGCGTGCTGCTTTTCCACCGCCCGCCCGGATCCGGCGTGCGTGGCTTCCTCGACGCGGCGCTGCAGATCCGCGATCTTCCCCGCGGTGGTGTGCATGTCGATCGGCTCTGACGGTTGTGACATCGGGGTCGCGGCTCCCTGCGTGGTGTCAACTGCCTGGTGACTTACTTGGTTCTTACTAGCTACTGGTGCGTAGCGTATCGGCGGGCATGGCGCTCGGCGGTGCGGCGTTTGACACACCTAATCTGGGTTGCATGACGCCATCAGATGCATCAGGCGGGGCTTCGACCGGAGCTTCCACGGGCCGTTGGTCGAGTCTGGACCGGCCGCCCTTGAACGGTGCCGCGCTGCAGCGGACCCTCGTGACCGGCGAGGGGCTGTGGAGCTCGCTGGAGGTGGTGGACTCCACCGGGTCCACCAACAGCGATCTCGCCGCGCGGGCCGCACAGCTGCCCGAGGGGGCCGTGCTCGTCGCCGAGGAGCAGACCGCCGGACGGGGCAGGCTCGACCGGAGCTGGGTCGCGCCCGCGCGGTCCGGGCTGTTCTTCTCCGTACTCCTGAAGCCGGGGCCTTCGGTGCCGCAGGAGCGGTGGGGCTGGCTGACGCTGCTGGCCGGGGTGGCCACCGCCACCGGGCTCTCGCGCGCCGCCGGCGTGGACACCGCCCTCAAGTGGCCCAACGACCTGCTGGTCACCGTGGACGGTGAGGAACGCAAGACCGGCGGGATCCTCGCCGAGCGCGTGGCCGACGGGGTCGTCCTCGGGATCGGGCTCAACGTGACGCTGACCGACGCCGAGCTGCCGGTGGACACCGCCGGGTCGCTGCTCCTGGCCAAGGCCACCGTCACCGACCGGGACCCGCTGCTCAGGGCCGTACTGCGCTCCCTGGAGCAGTGGTACGGAAACTGGCGCGCGGCCGGCGGCGATCCGGCGGCCAGCGGTCTGCAGGAGACGTACGCGGCGGGCTGCGCGACGCTCGGCAAGCACGTGCGGGCCGAGCTGCCCGGCGGGCGCACCCTCACCGGGACGGCCGAAGCGGTGGACGCCGACGGACGGCTCGTCGTGCGGACGGCCGAGGACAAGCACGAGGCCGTGGGGGCAGGGGACGTCGTCCATCTGCGGTCCGTGCGGTAGCCCGCCGGTGAGCTGCCCCGGGTGACGGAGCAGGGGAGTGAGCTACGGCACACCTGCCGTATGGTTTAGGCGATCCCGGTCCTCGCGGTGATCACCCGGTTCGGCAGTGCGCACGGCAATGGACAGGAGGCGGCCCTTGACCGTCGACGACCCTCAGTCCAGCGCGCCCGCCCCCGCCCCCGCCCCGGCCCCCGGAACGGCGACGGGCGGTGCGGGCGGCTCCGGCGGCTCGGGTGGCTCGGGTGGTTCGGGTGGCTCGGGAGTCCATGCCACGCCGATCGGGCGCGAGCAGCACACTCCCCACCACGAGGTCGACCACACGGCGCAGCCGACGGCCGACCCGCTCGCCATCCGCCTGGAACAGCTGATCCTGGGCGCCGAGCGCCGGTACACCCCCTTCCAGGCGGCCCGCAGCGCCGGGGTCTCGATGGAGCTCGCCTCCCGCTTCTGGCGGGCGATGGGCTTCGCGGACATCGGCCAGGCCAGGGCCCTGACGGAGGCCGACGTACTGGCGCTGCGCCGGCTCGCCGGCCTCGTCGAGGCCGGGCTGCTGAGCGAGCCGATGGCGGTCCAGGTCGCTCGGTCCACCGGGCAGACCACGGCCCGGCTCGCGGAGTGGCAGATCGACTCCTTCCTGGAGGGCCTGACGGAGCCGCCGGAACCGGGGATGACCCGTACGGAGGTCACGTACCCGCTGGTCGAGCTGCTGCTGCCCGAGCTGGAGGAGTTCCTCGTCTACGTGTGGCGGCGCCAGCTCGCGGCCGCGACCGGACGGGTCGTGCAGGTGGCGGACGACGAGGAGATGGTCGACCGGCGCCTCGCGGTGGGCTTCGCCGACCTGGTGGGCTTCACGCGCCTGACGCGGCGGCTGGAGGAGGAGGAGCTCGGCGAGCTGGTCGAGTCCTTCGAGACGACCTCGGCGGACCTGGTGGCGGCGCACGGCGGCCGGCTGATCAAGACGCTGGGCGACGAGGTGCTGTACTGCGCCGACGACGCGGCGACGGCGGCGGAGATCGCGCTGCGGCTGATCGAGACGATGGAAGCCGATCCGCAGATGCCGGAGCTGCGCGTGGGCATCGCCTTCGGGACGGTGACCACCCGGATGGGCGACGTCTTCGGGACCACGGTGAATCTGGCCTCGAGGCTGACCTCGATAGCGCCGAAGGACGCGGTCCTGGTGGACGGCGCGATGGCCCAGGAACTGGGCCGCACGGGCGCGGCGCCGGTCTCGGAGAAGGAAGCGGAGAACGAGGAGGGCGGCGGCGCCTACCGCTTCGCCCTCCAGCCGATGTTCCAGCGCCCGGTGCGCGGCCTGGGCGTCGTGGAGCCCTGGTCGCTGACGCGACGGAGCCCTAAGATCCCCGGTTGACGTGCCCCCGGGCCGGCAGGCCCGGGGTTCCTGCCGCGGCCGGTCGGCCGTCTGGGAGGCTTCCTGCTTCATCGCGTGGCGCCGGGACGGCTGTCCCGGTCTTCTCCACGCTCTGCGAGGCGTTTAGCCTGTCCGCCCGTCCGGCGGCCAGGGTGTTCTTGGATGCGTTCTCGTCGCGGTCGTGGACGGCCCCACACTCCTGACAGGTCCATTCACGGACGTGGAGGGGTTTGGGGCCGTCCTTGATGCCACAGTCGGAGCAGACCTGGGAGGTCGGTTCGAACCGGCCGATCTTCCCGAAATACCGGCCGTGCCGGACCGCTTTGTACTCCAGCATGCCGACGAACTGTGCCCATCCGGCGTCGTGGACGGATTTCGCCAGCCTCGTGCGGCCCAGGGCGGACACCGCGAGGTCTTCCGCGTACACCGCTTGGTTGTCGCGGATGATCTGCGTAGATGCCTTGTGATGCCAGTCCCTGCGCTGGTCGGCCACCCGGGCGTGCTGCCGGGCGAGCTTGATCCGGGCCTTGGCCCGGTTCCTCGACCCCTTCACCTTGCGGGAAAGCTCCCGCTGGAGCCGCTTGAGCTTCTTCTCCGCCCGCCGTAGGAACCTCGGCGAGGAGATCTTCGTGCCGTCGGAGAGGACGGCGAAGGTCGTGAGGCCGAGGTCAATGCCGACCTCGCTCTCCACCGTCGGCAGGATGTCCGGCTCGGTTTCCACCACGAAGCTCGCGAAATAGCGGCCGCAGGCATCCATGACCACGGAGAGGGATGTCGCAGGCGCAGGCAGGGCTCGGGACCATCGGATCTTGACGTTGCCGATCTTGGCCAGGTAGATCGTGCCATTGCCACGCACCACGAACGCATTCGTGGTGAGGCGTATGGACTGCCGTGCGTCCTTGCGTGACTTGAAGCCGGGAGGGCCAACCTTGCGGCCCTTGGGCTTCCCGTTGGCCGAGTCGAAGAAGTTCTTGAAGGCCGCATCGAGATCCCGTAGCGATTGCTGGAGAACGACAGCCGACACATCGGCGAGCCAGCCGCGCTCCTCGGTGCGCTTGGCCTCTGTGATGCGCTTGCGCGACAGCTCGGCCGATGTCACGTACGGCAAGCCTGCTGCGCGTGCCTGACGGCGATCACGCAGACAGTCGTTCCACACCACGCGCGCGCACCCGAAGGCCTGCGCCAGCGACTGGCGCTGGGCGGAATCCGGGTACAGGCGGTAGTTGTAGCGCAGCTGCACGGTGGTGACCGTAGGGGCGGCATCGTGAGCTTTGGGGCGATGTTCGTAAAGGGGTGCTTCCTGCGGAGAATTGGTTTGCTTGGGGTCTCCTTCTGAGCCGCTCTGCACACTAGAGTCTGGCGATAACGGTCGTTAACTTGGAGGGGCCAGGGATGTCGGAGCAGCGCTTCGGAGAGTTCACCGCGGTACGTCGCGAAGGCGACGGGCGCGTCGCCGAGCTGGTGCTCGATCGGCCCAAGGCGATGAATGCCGTGTCGACCGAGATGGCGCGGGGCATCGGCGCCGCGTGCGCGGAGCTGGCCGCCGACCCGTCGGTACGGGTCGTCGTGCTCTCCTCGACCGCCGAGAGGGCGTTCTGCGTGGGCGCGGACCTCAAGGAGCGCAACTCCTTCTCGGACGCCGAGCTGCTGCGGCAGCGGCCGACCACGCGGGGCGCGTACGGGGGAGTGCTGGAGCTTCCGATGCCGGTGATCGCGGCGGTGCACGGGTTCGCGCTGGGGGGCGGCTTCGAGCTGGCCCTGGCCTGCGACGTCATCGTGGCCGACGAGACGGCCGTCGTCGGGCTGCCCGAGGTCTCGGTCGGGGTGATCCCGGGCGGTGGCGGCACGCAGCTGCTGCCGAGGCGGGTGGGGGCGGCGCGGGCCGCGGAGCTGATCTTCACCGCCCGCCGGGTGGAGGCCGCGGAGGCCCTGGACCTGGGGCTGGTGGACTCGGTGGTGCCGGCGGGGTCGGACCGTGAGGCCGCCCTGGCGATGGCGGCGGCGATGGCGGCGAACTCCCCGGTCGGACTGCGGGCCGCGAAGCGGGCGCTGCGGCTGGGGCACGGCATGGACCTGACGGCCGGGCTGGAGATCGAGGACGCGGCGTGGCGGACGGTGGCCTTCTCGGGCGACCGGGCCGAGGGCGTGGCGGCGTTCAACGAGAAGCGGAAGCCGGAGTGGCCCGGGGTGTGAGGCGTCCCGGGTGCGCCCGGTGTGCCAGGTGTGCCAGGTGTTCCCGGTGTTCCTGGGGGCGCTTGGGGCGCGCCCTGGGCGTCCGCCCGTTGGTCCGGGTGGGTCTCCGGTCGTGACCGGGTGTGATCTTGATGCCACCGAATGTCGCGCCAATTGTCACTAAATCGGACAAAACTCCCTAACCTGGGGTGATGGGTGTTGACGGGCGGCTTCGAGCCGTTGTGGGCCTCGCGCAGGCCATGGCGGCCGCGTGCGCGCCGCGGGACAGTGTGCGGGCCGCCGCGCGCGGGGCGAGGCTGGCGATGGACGGATCATTCGCCGCGATCTCCGCGTGGGAGCGGGAGCGGGGGCGCCTGCGGGTGCTCGTGAACGAGGGGGAGCGCCGGGACGGGGAGGAGGAGTTCCCCGAGGACGAGTCGTACCCCGTGCACGATTTCCCCGAGATCACTGAGTTCCTGCACGAGCGCTGGGTCGGCGGGGGCGGCCCCCACGCCTGGGTGGACAGCGCGGTCGGAGACCGGCCGGGACGCCGGGGCGAGGCGCTGCGGCGGCGCGGGCGCGGCACGTGCGTGGTCGCCCCGATCGTGCTGAGCGGGCGGGCCTGGGGCGAGCTGTACGTGGCCCGGGACGAGGGCATGGCGGACTTCGACGAGGACGACGCGGAGTTTGCGACCGTGCTCGCGGCGGTGATCGCGGCCGGGCTGGCGCAGAGCGACCGGCTGGAGGAGGCCCGGCGGCTCGCCTTCACCGACCCGCTGACCGGGCTGGCCAACCGGCGGGCCGTGGACATGCGGCTCGACGAGGCGCTGGAGGAGCACCGGCGGGGTGGGGCCGACGTCGTGGTGAGTCTGGTCGTCTGCGATCTGAACGGCCTGAAGAAGGTCAACGACACCCTGGGCCACGCGATGGGCGACCGGCTGCTGGAACGGTTCGGCTCCGTGCTCAGCCTGTGCGGGGCGATGCTGCCGGGTGCGTTGGTCGCGCGGCTGGGCGGGGACGAGTTCTGCCTGGTCAGCGTGGGGCCTTCGGCGGACGAGGTGGTACGGGTCACCGAGGAGGTGTGCCTGCGGGCCGCCGAGCTGGAGCTGGGGGAGGGGGTCGCCTGCGGGGTCGCCTCTACGGGGGATCCCATCGGGCCGGTGAAATCCTCGCGGCGGTTGTTCCGGCTGGCGGATGCGGCGCAGTACAAGGCGAAGGCGGCGCGGTCGGTGAAGCCGGTGGTGGCGGGGCGGGACACGGCGGTGGTCCGGCTCGCCGACGCGGAGCCCGGGGGTCCGGGGGAGCGGCGGCGGTTCCGGGGCCGGACGTAGCCGCCGCCCGGCCGCCCGCGACCCCGCCGTCTGGGGCGGTGCCCCCCAGGCTGGGGGGAATCCAGCCCCGCCGGCGTTTGAGGCGAGGGGGTCGGGGGCGAGCCCCCGGCATCGGGTCCGGGGTGCAGCCCCGGGGAACGGGCGAAGGGTGGGTAGGGGACCTCGCCCCGCAGGGCCGGACCAGCCGCACCCGCCCACCGGCCCCCGCCCGAGGCGGCAGTGGCGGCAACCCCGCCCGGCCACCGCCGGACGGAGTCCGGCGCAGCGGCGCGAAGCCGGTAAGGCCCGCCAGGGCCGCACCGCGCGAGGGGTGCGTCGAAGAGGTGCCCGGCGCAGCGGGGCGAAGCCGGTAAGGCCCGCCAGGGCCGCACCGCGCGAGCGGCGCACGGAAGGGGTGACATGAAGGGATTCAGTCCGTAGGCTGCTGAATATGGATATGCACACTGTCGTGGTGGGAACGTCCGGGACCACCGCCGAAGACGTCATCGCGGTCGCCCGCGGCAACGCCCGCGTCGAGCTTTCCGGTGAAGCCGTCGCCGCCCTCGGACGGGCCCGCGAGATCGTGGAAGCGCTCGCCGCGAAGCCCGAGCCCGTCTACGGGGTGTCCACCGGGTTCGGGGCGCTCGCCTCCCGGCACATCAGCCCCGAGCTGCGCGCGCAGCTCCAGCGCAACATCGTCCGCTCGCACGCCGCCGGCATGGGCCCGCGCGTCGAGCGCGAGGTCGTGCGTGCGCTGATGTTCCTGCGGCTGAAGACCGTCGCCTCCGGGCACACCGGCGTCCGGCCGTCCGTCGCGCAGACGATGGCCGACGTGCTCAACGCCGGGATCACCCCCGTCGTGCACGAGTACGGCTCGCTGGGCTGCTCGGGAGACCTCGCCCCGCTCTCGCACTGCGCGCTCGCGCTGATGGGCGAGGGTGACGCGGAGGGTCCCGACGGGACCGTGCGGCCCGCCGGGGAGCTGCTCGCCGAGGCCGGGATCGCCCCCGTCGAGCTCCGCGAGAAGGAGGGCCTCGCCCTCCTCAACGGCACCGACGGCATGCTCGGCATGCTGGTCATGGCCCTGGCCGACCTCGGCAAGCTGTACACCTCCGCCGACATCACCGCCGCGCTGACGCTGGAGGCGCTGCTCGGCACCGAGAAGGTGCTCCAGCCCGAGCTGCACGCCATCCGCCCGCACCCCGGCCAGGGTGCCTCCGCCGCGAACATGGCCGCCGTCCTGAAGGGCTCCGGGCTCACCGGGCACTTCCAGGAGGAGTCCGCCCCGCGCGTCCAGGACGCCTACTCCGTGCGCTGCGCCCCGCAGGTCGCCGGCGCGGGCCGCGACACCATGGCGCACGCCGCCCTCGTCGCCTCCCGCGAGCTGGCCTCCGCCGTCGACAACCCGGTCGTGCTGCCCGACGGGCGCGTGGAGTCCAACGGAAACTTCCACGGCGCCCCGGTCGCGTACGTCCTGGACTTCCTGGCCATCGCCGCCGCGGACCTGGGGTCGATCGCCGAGCGGCGCACCGACCGGCTGCTCGACAAGAACCGCAGCCACGGTCTGCCGCCGTTCCTCGCGGACGACGCCGGCGTGGACTCCGGGCTCATGATCGCCCAGTACACGCAGGCCGCACTCGTGAGTGAGATGAAGCGGCTCGCGGTCCCGGCATCCGCCGACTCGATCCCGTCCTCCGCCATGCAGGAGGACCACGTCTCGATGGGCTGGTCGGCCGCGCGCAAGCTCCGTACCGCCGTCGACAACCTCACCCGGATCGTCGCGATCGAGCTGTACGCGGCCACCCGCGCCATCGAGCTGCGCCACGGGCTCACCCCGGCGCCGGCCAGCCGGGCCGCCATCGCCGCGGCGCGTGCGGCGGGTGTGGAGGGTCCCGGGCCGGATCGTTTCCTCGCGCCGGACCTGGCCGCCGCGGACGCCTTCGTCCGTTCGGGGGCACTCGTGGACGCCGTCGAGGCCGTCACCGGCCCCCTCGCCTGAGGTCAAGGTTCGAGTAGGCGAGTAGGCGAGTAGGCGAGTACGCGAGTACGTGAGTACGTGAGTACGCGAAAGGGTGCGGATCCGGGGACATCCCCGGGTCCGCACCCTTTCGCGTGCCGGTGGCCGTTACGCCGTGCGCGAGCGGCGTACGGAGAAGGCCACGAAGCCGGCCCCGGCGCCCAGGAAGAGCGTGCCGCCGAGCAGGTAGGGCGTGGTGTCCACGCCGCCCGTGTCGGCGAGCTCGAGGGTGGGTCCGGGCGCGGAGGCGGCCTGGACCCGGGTGTTCGCGGCGGCCGGTGCGCCGGAGGCGGCCTTGGCGTGCTCGGGCGCGGTGGCCCCCGCCGAGGGGACGAACCACAGGGCGGCGAGGAGGGTGGTCGCTCCGAGAGCGGTGAGTGTTGATCGGCGTGCGGACACGGTGCGATCCCCCTTGTGGCAGCAGCGAATTGGCCCCGTGCGGTGATGCTACGGAAAGGGGCGGGTCGTGGGAAAGTCGGGGCTGCCGCGGGATTACTCTCCGTCGTATGAACCCTTCTGAGACCTCACGATACGTACGCCTTCGGGTTGATTTGGTACTTGAAGTGCCGGACGTCGACGCGCTCACCGGAGCCGCCCTCGCCCACATCAAGGCCGACGAGTTCATGCCGGACGAGGAGCGCGGCCACGCCGAGGCGGCCGTCCGGGAGGACGAATCGGAGGCTCTCGCCTACCTCGTGGACCCCACTGACCTGGTCGCGGAGATTCCCGGCGTGGAGCTCGCGCAGGCCTCCTGGAGCAGCGAGCCCGTGGAATACGACCCCGAGTCCATGGAGTGGGACCTCGACGAGGAAGATGGGGAGCTCGACGAAGAGACTGACAACGCCTGACGGTGGGGTTGACCACATTCGAACGGAATGTGGCAGCACCTCGGGGTGTAATGCGTTGTCAGGACGAGGCAGGGGGGTCATGCCCCCTGCCCGGGGAGTTCGGGGTTCCGGCAACGATGGAGTGGCGTGTGAGGACGGACAGCAAGCGGCGGAGAAGGTCCCTGGTGGCCATATCCGCCGTACTCGGCGGCGTACTGGTGCTCGCGGGATGCGGTGGCGACGACGACGGCGGCGGCAAGACGCCGAAGGCCAGCGGGGAGGCATCGGCCAAGTCCCAGGCGGACGTGGACGCGGCCGCGGCGAAGGACGCCTCCAAGGCCAAGATAGCCATCACGCCCAAGGACGGCGCCACCAACGTCGGCCTGAACGACGCGGCCAACGTGGCCGTCAGTGACGGCACGCTCACCCAGGTCGAGCTGAAGAGCTCCGAGGGCACGAAGGTACCGGGCAAGATAGCCGCCGACGGCAAGAGCTGGAAGCCGGACGGCGCGCTGAAGCGCTCGACCAAGTACGCCCTGTCGGCGACCGCGAAGGACGAGGCGGGCCGCGAGGCGCACGAGAACGCCTCCTTCACCACCGTCTCCCCGCAGAACAGCTTCGTGGGCTCCTTCATCCCGGACGCGGGCCAGACCGTCGGCGTGGGCATGCCGGTCTCGATCACCTTCGACAAGTCCATCAAGGACAAGAAGGCCGTCCAGGCGGCCATCACGGTCACCTCCAGCAGCGGCCAGGAGGTCGTGGGCCACTGGTTCAGCACGCAGCGGCTGGACTTCCGCCCGGAGAAGTACTGGCAGGCCGGTTCCACCGTCACCCTGAAGCTGGCGCTGGACGGGGTCCAGGGCGGCCCGGGCATCCAGGGCGTGCAGAGCAAGACCGTCACCTTCAAGATCGGCCGGAGCCAGGTCTCCACGGTCGACGCGAAGAGCAAGAAGATGACGGTCACCCGGGACGGCGCGGTCCTCAAGACCATCCCGATCTCGGCGGGCGCCCCGGCGAACCCGACGTACAACGGCCAGATGGTGATCTCCGAGAAGTTCAAGGAGACCCGGATGAACGGCGCCACCGTCGGCTTCACGGACGACGACGGCAAGGGCGAGTACGACATCAAGGACGTACCGCACGCGATGCGCCTGTCGACCTCCGGCACCTTCATCCACGGCAACTACTGGGGTGCGGACTCGGTCTTCGGCAGCGCCAACACCAGCCACGGCTGCGTCGGCCTGAACGACGCCAAGGGCGCGAACGACCCGAGCCAGCCCGCGGCCTGGTTCTACGACAACTCCCTCATCGGAGACGTCGTCACGGTCGTCAACTCCCCGGACAAGACCATCAAGCCGGACAACGGCCTCAACGGCTGGAACATGGGCTGGGCAGAGTGGAAGGCCGGCTCGGCCGTCTGACGCGCCGATAACGACAGCTGAACCCCGTTACGGACGGCGGGGAGCCCCGACCAGGGGGCTCCCCGCCGTCCGTCTGTGTGTCACCTGTGAGTTCGCGTTCTCATTCGACTCTTATGGACGGCTTATCCGGCCGTCACGGGTGCTGCCTACTTTCGGCCGCATGTTCTTCACCTATCTCCGGCGCGAGCTGCGCCGCCGCAGGAAGGCGGCGCTCGTCGTCGCCTCCGGACTCGCGCTGGGCATCGCCCTCGTCATCGTCGTCACCTCCGTCTCGGCGGGCATGGCGCAGGCCCAGGGCAAGGTCCTCCAGTCGCTCTACGGCCTCGGCACGGACATGACCGTCACCAAGGCCCAGACCCCGCCGGCCGAGGGCGAGACCGCGACCCGGCCCCGGTTCCAGTTCGACGCGAAGGGCGCGGACGAGGAGGACGCCGAGGCCGAGCAGAGCAGCGACCTCGTGATGCCGCAGGGCTTCCAGACCCTCGACGCGGCGACCGTGGACAAGGTGTCCGGCCAGGCCGGCGTCGCGCAGGCCGTCGGCGGCCTCAGCCTCCAGGTGATGAAGGTCAACGGGCAGTTCAAGCGCGGCGAGTTCAAGCGTGCGGAGGGCGAGGCGGGCACCGGCGCGGCCACCAAGCCGGGCGCCACCGGCGCCACCGGCGGCGGCGCGGGCGGTACCGCGGGTACGGGCGGTACGGGCGGTACGGTCGAGGGCGGCGGCGCCGACTTCGACGTCAACTCCTTCTCCGTCTACGGCGCGGACGTCACCCGGCCCGAGCTGGGCCCGCTCACCACCTCCAAGATCACCTCGGGCCGTACCTTCGCGGCCGGCGAGACCGATGCGGCCGTCGCCGTCGTCGACAGTGCCTACGCCACGAAGAACAAGCTCGCCGTCGACTCCGAAATCACCATCAAGAACGCCAAGTTCAAGGTGATCGGGATCGCCACCGCCGACAGCGGCGACGCGGCCGCCAACGTCTACGTACCGCTCGAGCAGGCCCAGACGCTCGCCGGAACCCCCGGCAAGATCACCACGGTCTACGTCCAGGCCGAGGACTCCCAGGCGATCGGCTCCGTCAAGCAGGCCATCCAGAAGAACGTCCCGGACACCACGGTCACCACCTCGGCCGACCTCGCCGACACCGTCTCCGGGTCGCTCTCCACCGCCGCCTCGCTCGCCTCCACCGTCGGCACGTGGCTCTCGTACGCGGTCCTCCTCGCCGCCTTCCTCGTCGCCGGTCTGCTGACCTCCTCGGCCGTGTCCCGGCGCGTCCGCGAGTTCGGCACGCTCAAGGCGCTCGGCTGGAAGAGCGGCCGCGTCACCGGCCAGGTCGCCGGCGAGGCCCTGGTCAACGGCCTCATCGGCGGGGCGCTCGGCATTGGCCTCGGGCTCGGAGCCGCGTACGCCATCACCGCGATCAGCCCGCAGCTGACCGCGCAGCTCGCGGGCGGCGCCGGCCGGCTCCAGGGTCCCGGCGGCGGGGGCGGCGGGGGCGGGATGATGCGCTCCGCGCAGCAGGGCGCCGGCAAGGCCCTCGACATCGCGCTCACCGCGCCCGTCTCGCTCTCCACCATCGGCCTGGCCGTCGCGCTCGCCGTCGCGGGCGGACTGATCGCAGGCGGCTTCGGCGGCTGGCGCGCTTCCCGGCTGAGGCCGGCGGATGCCCTGCGTCGCGTCGAATAGCCCGCGGCCGCAGGCTCGTACGGCCGTTCGTACGTCTGTGTGCATGTCTGTGCGCATGCCTCGTGCGCTTCGTGCGCCTGCCCGCTTGCACGCCCGCCCGTCCCACCGCCCCGCAACCCGAGGGAACGAACCAGAGATGTACCAGCTCACCGGTGTCACCAAGCGCTACCAGCGCGGCAAGGAATCCATCGACGCGCTCGCCGGCGTCGACCTGACCATCGAGGACGGCGGCCGGCTCGTCATCCAGGGGCCCACCGGCGGTGGCAAGTCCACCCTGCTGCAGATGCTCGGCGCCCTGGACCGCCCGACGGCGGGACAGATCGTCCTCGACGGACTCGACCTCGCCACGGTCTCCGAATCCCGCCTCACCCGGGTCCGTGCGGAGAGCATCGGCTTCGTGTTCCAGTCCTTCAACCTGATCCCGACGCTCACCGCCCAGGAGAACGTCGAGACGGCCCTCGTCCCGCTCGGGCTGAAGGCCCGCGAGCGGCGTGACCGGGCCGCCGAGGCGCTGGGCTCCGTGGGCCTCGGCGAGCGGATGGGCCACCTGCCCGGGGAGATGTCCGGCGGCCAGCAGCAGCGCGTGGCCATCGCGCGGGCGCTGGTGAAGCGGCCGAAGGTACTGCTGGCCGACGAGCCGACCGGCAACCTCGACGAGTCCATGCGCGACGAGGTCATGGAACTGCTCGAAGGGCTGTGGAAGGAGCACGGCCTGACCTTCGTCATGGTCACCCACGACAGCGCGCTCGCGAAGAGGGCTCCGCGGGTGGCGACGATCCGCCGGGGGAAGGTGACCGTCACCGAAAACGCCTGAGCGCGCCGCCGTGCTCCGGTTTAGGGTCCGGAGCATGACGATCACCGCGCTCTCCGTGCCCCCGACCGACACCGAAATCGACCACTGGTGGGCCGTCCTGGCCGCGGCCCGGACGGCAGACCTGCCGGGGACTCCGCCGCCCTCCCGCACGGAGGTGGCCGGAGCGCTGCGGGTGCCCTCGGCGCGGGGGCGCTCGGTGCACTGGGCGACGGACGACGCCGTCGCCTCCCTGGTCCTGTTCACCGACGGAGCCAACGACCACACGGCGTTCCTGGAGGAGCTGACCGTACGGCCCGACGCGCGGCGCCGCGGCGCGGGAGCGGCCCTGTGGGCGCGGGTCCGCGAGGAGCTGCTCGCGGACGGCCGGACCTCGGTCGCGGCGGAGGTGGACCTGGGCGGTCCGGGGCAGGCGTTCGCCGAGTCCGTGGGCTTCGAGAACGTCCTGCCGATGGCCTGGTACGTGCAGGACGTGCGGGAGGCGCGGTGGGTGCAGGGGGCTCAGGCGGCGCAGGCCGCGGGGGGAGGGGCTGCGACCACCCCGGCCGGCTACGAGCTGCACTGCTGGCCGGGGCTGGTGCCCGACGACTGGGCTCAGGCCGTGGCCCTCGCCCACGGGGCGATGGAGGACGCGCCGAGCGGGGAGCTGGACCAGCAGACCCAGACCTGGACGGCGGAGCGCCTGCACGCGGCCCACCGCAAGATCCTGGACCGGGGAGGCGCCCTGACCACGGTCGCCGCCGTCACCCCGGACGGCGAGGTGGCGGCCTACACGGAACTGGTCCTCTCCGACCCGGCCGGCCCGCGCGCGCTCCAGTACGACACCGTGGTGGTCCCCGCCCACCGGGGCCACGGCCTCGGCCGCGCGGTCAAGCTCCGCATGCTCGCCGAGGCGGCGACCCGCCACCCGGACCTGCGCACCATCGCCACCTCGGTGGCGGACGACAACACCCCGATGCTCGCGGTCAACGCGGCCCTGGGCTACCGGCGCGAACGCGGGCTCGGGTACTTCCAGTTGAAGCTCTAGCCGGGGGTCCCTGCCGGCGGGTGTCCTACGGAGCGGATTCCTCGACGGAGCCCGGGGCGTGGTTCCGGCCATCCTCCTGGGCCTGGTCCTGGTCCCGGTCCTGGTCCTGGTCCCGGTCTTCGTCCTGGTCCCGGTCGGGGGTGGTCGGTGACGCGGACCAGGAGGCGAGGAGGCTGAGGGCGTCGGCCGAGGGGGAGCCCGGGGTCGCGTGGTAGGTGACCAGGAACTGCGCCGGGTCGTCCGGGAGGGCCAGGGTCTCGAAGGAGAGCTGGAGCTCGCCGACCAGCGGGTGGCGCAGTCGCTTCACGCCGTGCGTCTTGTTGTCCGCCACCGTGTGGGCCGCCCACAGCCTGCGGAACTCCTCGTTCTTGACGGACAGTTCACCGACCAGCGCGGACAGCCGCTCGTCGTCCGGGAACTGCCCGGCGTACACGCGAAGATTGCTCACCACCTCGCACGCCCGGCACTCCCACTCCGCGTACAGCTCCGCCGTCGCCGGGTCCAGGAACACCAGCCGCACCAGGTTGCGCTCCTGCGCCGGGAGCTTCCCGAAGTCGCCGAAGACCGCCGCCGCCAGCCGGTTCCAGCCGATGACGTCCTGGCGCCGCCCGACCAGGTACGCCGGTACGCCGTCCATCGCGTCCAGCAGGCTCCGCAGCTCCGGCCGGACCTGCTGGGGGCGCGGGGCCTGGCGGCGTTTGCGGGGCTTGGGGCCGGCCAGGCGGCTCAGGTGCGCGCGCTCCGTGCCGTCCAGGCGCAGGGCCCGCGCGATGGCGTCGAGGATCTCCGCCGACACGTTCTGGCCGTGGCCCTGCTCGAGGCGCGTGTAGTACGCGACCGACACCCCGGCCAGCTGCGCCAGCTCCTCGCGGCGCAGGCCGGGGACCCGGCGGTGGCGCCCGTAGTCGGGCAGGCCGACGTCCTCGGGGCGCAGCCGGGCGCGCCGGGAGCGCAGGAACTCGCCGAGCTCGGCTCGTTGATCAAGCTGGTCCATTACCCCAGTATCACCGCGCGGGGGCGCAGTCCGGGGGCGGGAGCCTGACCCCGCCAAGGGTAGGTCTGCCAGACCTAGGCAGGGCAGGGGGATGGGTGTCCGGGGCGGGGGCGTGCAGGCTGTGAACACACAGCAGAACCGCACAGCAGAACCGCACCGTAGGACCCCGCACCGCAGAACCGCACCGCGGGTCCCCGCACCGCAGGTCCCCGCACCACAGTCCTCCGAGGAGTCCCACCGTGTCCGTCACCCAGGTCGCCGCCTACGCCGCTCCCGCGCCCAAGGCCCCGCTGGAGCGCATCACCGTCCCGCGCCGTCCGGTCGGCGCGCACGACGTCCTCATCGACATCAAGTTCGCCGGCATCTGCCACTCCGACATCCACCAGGTCACCGATGGGTGGGGCGAGGGCATCTACCCCATGGTCCCGGGCCATGAGATCGCCGGTGTCGTCACCGAAGTCGGCCCCGACGTCACCAAGTTCGCGGTCGGTGACCGCGTGGGCGTCGGCTGCTTCGTCGACTCCTGCCGCGAGTGCGAGCAGTGCCTCGCCGGGCAGGAGCAGTTCTGCGTCAAGGGCATGACCGGCACGTACAACTCCCTCGACAAGAACGGCGAGCCCACGTACGGCGGTTACTCCACGCACGTCGTCGTCGACGAGAACTACACCGTCCGCATCCCCGACGGCCTCGCCCTCGACGTCGCCGCCCCGCTGCTGTGCGCCGGCATCACCCTGTACTCCCCGCTGAAGCACTGGCAGGCCGGCCCCGGCAAGCAGGTCGCGGTCGTCGGCCTCGGCGGCCTCGGCCACATGGGCGTCAAGATCGCCCATGCGCTCGGCGCGGAGGTCACCGTCCTCTCCCAGACCCTGCGCAAGCAGGAGGACGGGCTGAAGCTGGGCGCCGACCACTTCTACGCGACGAGCGACGAGGCCACCTTCACGGAGCTGGCCGGCCGCTTCGACCTGATCGTGTCGACCGTCTCCGCGCCGCTCGCCCTCGACGCCTACCTGGGCCTGCTCAAGGTGGACGGGGCCCTGGTCAACGTCGGCGCCCCGGAGGAGCCGGTCTCGCTGAACCTGTTCTCCGTCATCGGCGGCCGCAAGACCCTGGCCGGCTCGATGATCGGCGGGATCGCCGAGACGCAGGAGATGCTCGACTTCTGCGCGGAGCACGGGCTCGGTGCGGACATCGAGCTGATCCGCGCCGATGAGGTCAACGAGGCCTACGAGCGCGTCCAGTCGGGCGACGTCCGCTACCGCTTCGTCATCGACACGTCGACGATCTGACCGAGCGCGGTGCGGCTGCGGCTGCGGCTGCCGCCGCCGCTGCCGCTGCCGCTGCCGCTGCCGCTCACCGAGTGGGGTGCGGGTGCTCCGCGGCCTCCTTGACGTTCCCGAGTGTGGTGAGGATGGCGGCGCGCTGCTTCTTGGGCAGGTTCAGCACCTTGTACATCGCCTTCAGCGACAGCGCGCCCTTGGCCGGCTCCTCCACCCGCATGTGGTGGGACAGGCGGGTGCCGCCGTCCTCGGGCTCCAGGTGGTAGTCCCAGTACGCGCGGCCACCCGCCCCGCGCTTCTCCTCCTTCATTGGAGGGAACGAGACCCACCCGAAGTCGTGCCCACGGTCGACCACCGTCACTTTCGACGGCGCGTCGAACCTCGACGGCCCGAACTTCTCGTGGGCCATCCAGCGCGTCCCGACCTCCAGCGGACCCGCGAACTCGATCCCCTTGGTGATGCTCTTCGGCCCAGCGAACTCGGTGTGCCGCCGTACGTCCGTCACGACCGCCCACACCTCGTCCGGCGAGGCATCCACGTGCACACTCTCCGTGATCTCCGACAGCGTCATCGCGCACCTCCAGCTGGAGCCCCACCTCCGAGCATGCGCCGACGGCTACAGGGAGTCGAACGGAGGGACAAGGTCACGGCCGCAGGCCCGCGAGGGCCGTGTGGGCCGCGTCGAGGATCCTGCCGATCTCGGCGGCAGCGCGCCGGGTCTGTTCGGCGTCGCCGCCGGTCGCCGTGTCCTCCCAGCGCCGCAGCTCCGCAGCCAGGTGCGGCTGGCGCTGGATGAACACGAACGCCGCCCACTGGGCGATGAACCGCTGCAAGGGGGCCAGGTCGCACGCCTGCCGGGACTGGTCCGCCGCCTGGTCGAGCTCCCGGGTGAACGCGGGCAGTGCCACGGGGGAGATCTGGGCGACGGCCTGCCGCAGCGCGGTCACAGTGGCTGGCGGTTGCGGGATGAGCGGCTGCCCGGCGGCGGCTGTGGTCACGGTTGCTCCCATGCGCGAGATTCTGGGCCCCGGCGCCAGCGTACCCAGGGCATTGCCCGGGTTCCCACCCGAAGGGGTGAACGGATGGGCCGGAAGCCCAGCCGCCCACGCCCCTGCCCGCGCGGGCGCGGTGCGCCGTCAGCCGTCGGCGCGGGCCACGCCGATCGGACAGGAGACGCCCGTGCCGCCGATGCCGCAGTAGCCCGGATTCTTGTCGAGGTACTGCTTGTGGTACCACTTCTCTTTGCGTGGAATTAGTGACTCTTCGTAAAGGGGTGGGAAGTGAACGAAGCGGCACCGGTGATCCCGGTTGTCTCGTACGCGCGTATCTCCGCCGACACGGCCAGGGACGGTCACGGCGTCGAGGACCAGCACAAGGTGAACGGCGAGACGGCGGCCCGTCTCGGCTGGACAATCGTGCACCGCTACACCGACAACGACCTGTCGGCGGCCAAGGCGGCGGTGGTGCGACCGGACTTCGAGGCCATGGTGAAGGCGCTCAAGTCGGGCCATATGCCGGACGGGCAGCCCGTACGCGGCGTCATCGTGGTCGCGGACGACCGGCTAACGCGCCGTGCGGGCGACTACGAGCGGTTCGTGGACGCGCTCACATACGAGGAAGGACGGCTCTACGCCGACGCCAAAGGGTCGAAGAACCTCTACAGCGAGGACGTGGAGTCCATGGGGCTCTTCGGCGTCGTCATCTCCAAGATGGAGGTCCGCAAGATGCAGCGGCGGGCGCGCCGCTCACACCGCGCTCGCGCGGAGCTGGGCATCCCGGTGGGCGGGAAGCGCCCCTTCGGCTGGCAGGACGACAAGCTCACACTGGAGCCCGAGGAGGCGGCGTGGCTGGCGAAGGGCGCCCGCGAGGTGATCGCGGGCAAGTCCCTGCACTCAATCCTCCGCGAGTGGCGGGAGGCCAGCGTCCGCACGATCAACGACAAGGAATGGGCGAGCCGCTCGCTCAAGCTCGCGCTGTGGAACCCGCGGCTGTGCGGCTGGCGGAAGCACAACGGCGAGCTGGTGCGTGACGCCAACGGTGTGCCCGTTGTGGGTCGCTGGGAGCCCGTCATCACTCCCAAGGAATGGATGGCCATCGACGCCATCTTCTCTGCCCGCGTCGGCCCCAACATGAAGGCTGACGGATCGGTCACGGACTACCGGACCCCCTCGTACCTGCTGACGGGAATCCTTCGATGCGGAAAGCCTCGCGAGGATGAGCAGATCTGCAATTCGCCCCTTCGGGCAACCGTGCGAGCGGACCTCTCCGGGGGATATCTCTACCAGTGCCCCAGTAAAGAAATGGGCGGGTGTGGGGGCACCGGACGGAACGGCGCCAAGATCGATGAATTCATCACGGAGGCCGTACTTGCCAAGCTGGAAGAGAGGGCGGCCAGGTCGACGCACACCGACGAGCTGTGGGGAGGGGAGGAAGAGCTGGGCCGCCTGATGGCCAAGCAGCGCAAGCTGCTCCAGGCGTGGCAGGAAGACCAGGTCTCGGATGAGCTGTTCTTCCCCGAGAACCAGAAGATGGAAGCGCGTGTCAAGGAACTCCGCGCGGACAGGACACGTCACGCCCTGAGCCGGCAGCGGGCCGCCGAAGTCACTGGCGACGTACGCGAACGTTGGACCTCGGGCAGGCTGGACCTGGCGCAGAAGCGTGCCCTGATCAGGGAAGCGTTGCACGCGGTGATCGTGCTGCCAGTGGGAGGCGGAGGTCGGCGCCCGTTCAACCCTGACCTGCTGGTCCCGAAGTGGCGGGACTGACGGGGTAGTGGAAACGGAGTGGGGCACCGCCGTCTGGCTAGTGCCCCTTCGTATGTCTTGCGGGTCCGGACTACCGCTGCGGCGCACACGCCGCAGCCCGGCGCAGGCGCAGGGGTGTGCGGAGGAGGGACAGTTGAACCGGCGGGTCCATCGTGGTGCTGGGGCTGCTCACTGGGATTCCCTCCCTCGGGTGTCGGCACCGCTGATGCTTCACCCGCTGAGCAGTTCGTGCTGGGACCTTTCCTGTTGGGGCAAGAACCCGTCCCGAATGCCCGCGACCAGGGCTCTCATGGCGTCGCCGTAGACGGCCACCGCGGCGAACCGTTCGAAGGTGTCGAGGTAGAGCTGGACGTCCTTCGGGTCGCGGGTGGTGACCTCGGAGTGGAACGTCGACACGATGACGAGCCGGTCGTCGCGGAGGCTGAAGCAGGTCATGAGGAAGTCGGGCATACGGCGGTCGGAAGGCACGACACCCAGCGAGACATTGGGCAGACGGGACACGGATACGAGCCGGTCGAGCCATGACCACGGGCTCGCTGATGCGCCACCGGAGTACGTGCTCGCAGATCAGGAAGCGGAAGGACCGGCCTGGCTCGTACAGGACGGACTGCCGTTCGAGGTGGGCCGCCGCGGTCTTGGCCATGGCCTCCTCCGGCAGGGCCGGAGGCAGGGAGAAGACGGCGGAGGCGTACTCAGGCGTCTGGAGGAGTTCGGGGATGAGCTGTCCCTGGAAGAGCCCTGAGCGTGGTGGTGCCGGCCTCGATGGCCCGGATGGTCTTCTGGTGCTTCCACGGGCCCATGCGGCGCAGCAGACGCCATGCGGTGGCCTCGGTGGCTTCAGCGCGGGCGGCTGCGAGGAACTCCGCCTTGACTTCCCTGCTCACGCCTGTGGCGGTGAGGACCAAGTCCACGTCCTGGACGGTCGGTCGTACCTTGCCCGTCTCGATCTTCGAGAGCTTCCCGGCAGACATGGAAGCCCTGCGGGCCACTGCGTCACCCGTGAGTCCGGATGCATCGCGCAGCGCCCGCAGGCGGTCCGCTCGAAGGTCTCGAAGAGACGGCCCAACTCCTCACCGTTGAGCACGGAAGTGCTCCTCCAGCACCGCGGCCAGGACCACGACGGCGGTCTCGCCCTCGGGCAGGTCGAGCTGAGCCAGCCGCTCGGGGTCGGTGATGACGTAGCCACGCTCCCGAGCCGGTTGCGGTGGGGTTGTTTCTAGCGGGTTGCAGGAGAGCCGGTACGACGGGGATTTCGGGAGCCACTGGTTTGGGCGGTGAGTTTGGGAGCCACCCGGTGTGATGGTGTATGACATGCCACTGTTGGCGTAATGAGCCCTTTGGGCTGTTTGGCCGCTCAACCTGTGCTTGTTGATCACAGTCCTGTCAGGAGACCGGTGCGCACAGGTCACGTGAGTGGATCTTTGAGCGGAGCCGCCAGGGCAAGCGGCTCGATCCGGCGTTGTCGGGTCGTTGCTGGCCCGGCGATATCGGGTGTCGCGGAACACGGTGACGAAGGCGGCGTGTCCGGTGCCGGCGAAGCGGAGAGGCCGCCGCCGCGCGAGAGCGTGCTGGAGTCGGTGAAGGGCTTCATTGACGCGACGCTGCGCTCGGATCTGGTGGCACCGACGAAGCAGAAGCGCACCATCCCTAAACAACGCTTTGGGTGAATGAGACACAACAGCTGATTGCAGAGGGTGCAGACATGAGCGGCCCGCAGAGCCTTGGCGAGCAGCATGAAGGAGCCGGAACGACGGGCCCCCTCCGAGACAAGAATCAGATTGCGTGGGAAGTGGCGTGTCTGCTCTTTGGTGCAGTTCTAGGTCTCACGCTTCAGATCGGATGGGAATGGTTTGACAAGTCGATCTTGAACAGGCCGCCGACTCCAGCAGAGAAGGCACAAAAGCTCGATGTTGGGAAGTCTGAGGAGTTCTTTCGAGACATTTTAGGAGAGGTGGAAGACGAGAGCCAGTTGAAAAGTGGGGACGGGTTGCATGTATTCACCTGGGATGGCGATGGCTATCTCATCAAAGCCATCTCAGATTCGGGCCGTACAGTCGTCGCATACTCCCTGACAGCCAAGACGGATAAGTTCATTCCAAAGCCTCCGAAGCCTGAGGAACGGCCAGAGGGAGAGGGAATGGTACGCAACCTGGGGAAACCTTTCGAAAATCTGGTTGGTTCTGCCCACCTCTTTGGCGTATCCGCCGGCGGAACCCGGTCCGAGTGGCGTTGGGCTGAAGTGTATGGGCCTGGCGGTGCCACCAGAGAGAAGACTTACCTCTTCGCCGCTAAGTACAACGAGCATCAAGGGGCAGAGTGGGCGCCTGCTACCGGAACCTCGCTCACAGATTTGCTTATCCGGGCCGAACGCATCCCGGGAAGTAATTGCGTGGGCGAATACTGCGAGTTGGCTGACGCTGGGAACAATCCCGACATCGCCGAGGTGCGTCGACGGCTGACTGTGTCCACGGTCGCTGTACTGCAGGAAGGATTCGAACTGAAACAGCTACCCGCGGGCTTTGAGTTCGGCCTTCCCAGGACATAAACGCGAGGTGCCCGGGGGACAGCGACTCGGCGTTGGTTAACGCAGGGCCGCACGCCTGGGCCTGGCTGATGCCATCACACCCGCGGACACTCCCGCCTCCTTCAGAGCACCACCAGATGTTCACCCGATACAGTAGCGGTGGCTCCCATTCTCGCCGCCGATCTTGGACCTACGCCGTTGTCCATCTCTGCACGAACGGACCAAAGCGGCTCCCGAAACCACCGCCCACGTGGCTCTCCTTCACCCCGCCGAAAACAGTGGGGTCAAGCGCTGATCCTTTCCAGAACAGGAAAGCAGCCCTCTTGGTTGGAACCGAGGATGCGTTGAGACATACACGGAGGCTACAACGGCAGCATGACCGTCTTCCTGTGTGCCAAGTGCGGCAGCAGTCTTACGCCAGACCTGACGCCGCTGCCTGCCGTTTCCTCAGCGCCCGACGCTGAAGAACGGGACAAGGAGAGTCGGCGGGCGTCGGCCACGATGCCGCAGGGGCACTACGCGATCGAGACTGAACCATGGGGTGCCCCGTACGTGCCGCATCCGGACCAGGAGGAGGGTGGCCCTGCGCAGCCGCGTGGGCCCTGGCGGAGTGACGAAGGGGTGGCAATGATCTCTGCTGGGCCGCGCCACAACATCGTGATCCACCCCGAGGACGCGCCCGATCTCCAGCCGCTGCCGAACTGGGAAAACAGCGTCGGATGCTGCGGACCGTCCGGAGACAGCGGACTCAACCGTGCCTGTCCCTGTGGCGCCCGAGTGGCCACGCTCGCCGCAGACTGCTGGGGCCCGTACGAGCTCCATCTGGACGCGAAGCGGGTCTACGGCTACGACCCGTCCTGATCAGTAGCCCGAGGGGTGTGTGGACAGCCAGGCGGAGTGGCGGTTGCGCAGGCGGTCCCGTTCCTCGGGGGTGGGGAGGATAACGTCCGCGCCGCCGTCGTACGGATGGTGGATATGTGTGAGCTCGGTGTCCGTCACGAAGATGCCGGGCAGCGTGTCGTCCGCGACGGCGCGGAGGAGCGGGTCCAGGCAGCCGCGCTGCCAGGGGCGGCGGTCGGCGTAGAAGTACCAGCGGGTGTGGAAGGCCGGATCCGGGTCGTCGGTGTCGTCCAGGGTGGTCCACAGCGTGCCCTCCGGGTGGAGGGCAGCGCGGTGGGCCGACCAGTCCGTCGGCTCGGACGGGTCGGCCCAGTCGGTGGTCACCACGTACGCCCGCCCGAGAAGAGGTCGTCGAGGACCGTGTTGTACCGGTTGAGGAGGACCGCGTACTCGGCCTCATCCTCCGCGTAGCGTTTCGACTCCGGCAGGCTGTGGAAGCGCACCCAGCGGTCCCCGTAGACCGTTTTCAGCTCCCAGGGCAGCATCGGCCCGGCAGGCCCGTGGGCATGCCAGAGCCGGGTCAGCCGCTCGTGCCCCGGGTCGGGGAGAGGTGCGTCGTTCACTCCCCAGGAGCCTCGGCGATGCCGATCGGGCAGGCCACGCCCGTGCCGCCGATGCCGCAGTAGCCGTTGATGTTGCGGTCGAGGTACTGCTGGTGGTATGCCTCTGCGTTCCAGAAGGGGCGCTCCGCCGCCGGGAGGACGGCCGTGGTGATCGTGCCGTAGCCGGAGGCGGTCAGGACGCGCTGGTAGGCCTCGCGGGAGGCTTCGGCGGTGGCCTGGGCGGCGGGGGAGTGGGTGTAGACCGCCGAACGGTACTGGGTGCCGACGTCGTTGCCCTGGCGGAAGCCCTGGGTGGGGTCGTGGGACTCCCAGAAGAGCTTCAGCAGGGCTTCGTAGGAGACCAGGGAGGGGTCGAAGACGACCCGGACCACCTCGGTGTGGCCGGTGCCGCCCGAGCAGACCTCTTCGTAGGTCGGGTTCTCGGTGAAGCCGCCCTGGTAGCCGGCCAGGGTGGTCCACACCCCCGGGGTCTGCCAGAACTTGCGCTCGGCGCCCCAGAAACAGCCGAGGCCGAAGTCCGCGACCTGGAGGTGGGCGGGGTACGGGCCCGCGAGGGGGTTGCCGAGCACGGTGTGCACGGCGGGCAGCCCGAACAGCGGCTCCGCGCGGCCGGTCAGGGCTTCCTCGCGGGTGGGGAGCTCGGGCGTGCGGCGGTACGAGAACATGGATTCCCTCCTTGTGGTCTACCGATAACGGCGGACGACGGGCGGGGATTCCCGCGGGTCCTCGGTTCCACCGGCGGAGCCTACTGAACCCGACTGGCCAGGCGGCCGACCGGGGTGTCGGCATTGATGTGCGCCGCCCGGAAAGACATCCGGTTTCCGTCGCCTCCCAGTTCCAGATGCGAGCCGGTAAGGGACACGAAGGTGAAGGGGTCGATGCTCCAGCCGTCCACCGCGAGGTCCTCCACCCCGGTGCAGATCAGGAAGAACTCGACAGCGTTATGTCCCTTCGCTTCCCACTGGGCAGCTGCGCCCGCAGGAAAACCGAATGCAAAGAAGCCGAGAGTGACCGATGATTCCCTCTCGTCAATGTGTACGGAGAGCAGATCATAATCGGTCAACGGTGGAGGCGGTGAACCGAGCACTTCGCGGATCGCGCGTGGATCCACAAGGCTGGACGACCAGTCAGGGGTAATCATAGAACGGCCTTGTCGTTACTGGGGGAAGTACTGTGTGCAGCCGCTGGTCGACTCGATTCTCGAAGTGACGCTGCACGGCATACGGGTTTCCCCGGTTGGATTGGTAGGCGTTTAGGTGGCTTACCTGGAGGGCCTCCGCAGCTGTGAATGCGAGGGTGAAGTCCGTTCCCTGCGTCAGGACCTGGAGACGCCGTTGCGCGATCGATCGGAGCTGGACGTCGACCACCGTCTGCTGTGGCAGCCCGCGCATGTGCAGGTCCTCGCCGACGGCCAGGAAATGGATCTGGACCTCAAGACGGTCGCAACCGGACTCCACCCAGGTCGAAGGGGGTCGGTCCGGGTAGCGGGGAAGCTCCACCCGCAATTTCAGGCCAGGACCGTAGGGACTCAGATGGACGGACCTGAGTACCAGTCCTTCCAGGGGAGGGAGGTCGGTATAAAGGGAAGTCAGTCGATCGGCATCGACCAGAAGATTCGACCAAGTGGGAACCGAAATGGTGGGACTCCTCATCCGGGGTGCGCATCAGGGGTGCGGGAATGACGTTGCGAATCGCTGCCTCGATGAAGAGGCATTCCGTCATTTCCCGCACCCCTGATTTACGTCAAGGAACTCGACTAGCCTGCGCGACCTGCCAATTTGGGGTCGTAGTAGTAGTGGGGTTCTACACCTGGGATGATCCCATGGCGTGGATCGTCAAACGGGCGGACGTGAACGTGTGGGCGTTGATCGCCGACTCCGTCCGGTGCCCCGAAACTGTGACCGGTGTAGTGATCCTGGTAAGTGACCAAATCGCCGGCTTCCGTCAGATGGTCTTCTTCGGCGAAGAATACAGGCTGGTGGTCCTCGTCCATGATCTGCTTACCGCGGGGTGTCGTCGAGGGAACCTGGCGGACATCCAGCGGCTCCGCGCCTTCCGGGACACCGGCTTCGCTCAGCGCCCGCTTCTTGGCCTCGGCCCCGGTGATCCCTTCGCCGGTTTCTGCGTTCCCGCAGTTGTGGACCAGGACCGGAGCCGTACCCGCCAGCACGTAGTACGTGTGGAAACCGGCGACCGTGAGGTTGTGCGTGGTGACGGCATAGGGGTAGTCGCGGGTGGTCTTGACGGTGAGGGTGGTGCCGTTGGGCTGGCGGAGCTGCTCGCCGATGACGAGCTCGCCGGCGTCGAGCCACTGGCGGCGGGTCTCGCTCCAGTAGGGGTGGTGAGAGGTGGATGTGACCTTCGCCGTCGTGCCCTGCGGGTTGCTGTCGTCGGTGAGGGTGAGGTCAGTGAATTCCTTGTCGTCGGGGGTGGTGACGGTGTCAGTGACCTTCTTCGGGCGGGTCTCGCCCGTCTGGGGGTCCGTGGCCATCACCGTGTCGCCGACGCGGATGTCCTCGATGTTCTTGGTACTGCCATCGGCCATCTGGACCTGGGTGCCAGTGGGGAAGCTGTTCCTCTTCGCGGCGATCGAGCAAGCCTCGCCGGCGGACGACGCCTCTGTCCCGCTGCTGCTCTCTCTGGCGGCCCGGCTCTCTGTCCCCGCAGCGTCGTCGGCTGATTCCTTGGCGGCCTTCTCCGATGCGGATTTAGCTGCCTTGGCTTCGGCGTCGCGCGCTTCCTTCAGTGCCTTCTTGGCCGTGCTGTAGGCCTCGGCGGCCTTTGAAGCTCCGCGTTCGGCTTCGTGGATGGCGTCGTAGGCCTTGTTCAGTTCTTTGTAGACCTTGAAGGCCTGGATGCCGATCTTGACGGCCTTGACGATCTTGCCCCAGGGGACGAAGTTCAGGGCCGTGTTGATGCAGGCCATGACGTCGCCCTTGGTGAAGCAGTCCCGGGCGTCGTTGTATCCGATCAGGTCGCCGACCATGTCGACGACTTCATCGACGAGCTTGTCGCGCTTCTTCTTCGCGTTGGAGACCTTGTTGTTCGCCTCGTCCAGGCCCGACCTGTCCGGTTCCGGATCACTGGTCGGCGCCTTCGGCGGCTTCAGGAACGAGCTGGGCACCCTGGGGACGGCCAGCTGGCCGCTGGGGTCTGAGGCGTTGACGGGGCTGTTGTTGGAGTAGGCGTAGGCGTTCCACTGCTGTGGGTCGCCGGGGTCGATGAGGGGGTCGGGGCTGATGAAGCGGCCGGTGGTGGGGTCGTATTCGCGGGCGCCTAGGAGGGTGAATCCGGTGGACTTCTCCTTGGTGCCGCCGACGAATCCCTTGTCTCCTGCCCAGGCGCCGGGGGCGGGCTGGGTGCCGCGTTCGTTGCCGAACGGGTCGGATGCGCGCCGGACGTGGCTGAGGTCGGAGGCCTTGAGCTGGACTCCGCCGGTGCCGTGGTGGTCCGAGCTCTGGTAGGAGAGCGTGGAGCCGCTGGTGGTGCTGGTGGTGCGGGTGACGGACAAGCCGCCGGGGGCACCGTAGGTGCGGACGTTGGAGACCTTGCCGCTGGCGGTGTCCAGGGTGATCTGGTCGGAGCCGAGGTTCAGCGTGGTGCTGGTGGGGTCGCGGCGGATGAGCTGGTTGCCGCCGGTGTCGTAGAGGTAGCTGGTGCCGGCGCTCTCACCGGTGCCGACGATCTTGTCCAGCTTGCCCTGGCCGTTCCAGGTCAGAGCCTTGGTTCCGGCGGTGTTGGTGATGGACGCCGTGTTGCCGGTCGCGTCGTAGGTGTAGGAGGTGACCTTGGTTCCGGACGGGCCGGTCTCGGTCGAGTTCATCAGCGCGTGCGGGCCGCCGGTGCCGCCGCCCGTCTTGGGGTCGGTGGACGGGGTGTTGTTCTTCGGGCCGAACGTCTGGGTGACCGTGACGTCCTTGGCCGCGTTCCCGGTGACGTCCTTCTTCACCAGCTTCTTGCGGTTGCCCATCTGGTCGTACTCGTACTGCTGCCAGTACGGAGCCGTACCGCCCACGCTGGGCTTGCCGGTGCCGTCGACTGCGGGGCCGGCTGCGTTGGTGCAGCCGCCTATGCCGCGCACGCTGGGTGCGGGAGCGGTGGTCTGGGTGCCGGTGTCGGTCCAGGCCTGGGTCAGGCGGCCGAGGTAGTCGTGGGTGAAGCACTGCAGGTCACGGCCGGTGCCGTCCTGGGTGTCACCGATCGAGGTGATCAGGCCGGCCTTGTTGTAGGTGTAGTCCAGGACGTCGACGCTCGCGGTCGCGGCGGTCTGCTTGTCCAGGGTGGAGCGGACCGGGCGTCCGCTGCCGGCGTCGTAGTCGGTCGTGGAGACGACCTGCATGCCGGTGTCGCCGACGGTCGTGCGGATCGGACGGCCGTAGGGGTCGTAGCGCATGTCCACGAGGTACGGGGTCCTGGCGAGACCGATCTTGCCGCCGAGCGAGGTCAGGTTGCCCGCGACATCCGTACCGAACGTCAGCGTCTCCACGCCGAGGCCGGCCTTGGGGATGCCGGGCAGGGCGGATGTCTTCAGCTGCCCGAAGGCGTCGTAGGTATTGGCGACCTCGTAGGTGCCGGCGAGTTCCTTCTCCGCCGCCGGGATGGTGATCTTGGTGCCGAGGGAGCGGTAGCCGCCGTCGTAACCGGTGTTCTCGGAGATGTAGGCGCTGCCCGTCTTGCCGCCCACGTAGCGGGTGGTGGTGTCGGGCTTGCCGAGCTTCTTGACGTCGTAGGTGAACGCGCCGACCTGCTTGGCCGGGTCGATAGCCGTGCCCTCGTACGTCGCGACGAGGCGACCGAGGAGGTCGGAAACCGAGGTGGCGCTCTTGAGACGGGCGTCCGTGGCGGTGACCAGGTTCTTCTTGTCGTCGTAGACGGCGGTGCTGGTGCCCGAGTCGGGGTCGGTGGTCTTCACCGGACGGCCCAGGAGGTCGTAGGTGAAGGTCCACTCGTTACCGGCGGAGTCCTTCCGCGACAGCTCCTGCCCCTGGGGGTTTGTCAGGTAGGTCGTCTCGTCGTACGCGCCGGTGGGCGTGTTGGCCTTGTACTGGCGCAGGATCGAGGTGGTGCCGTTGGTGATCTTGGCCGTGGCGAACCCACCGGCTGCAGGGGTCGAACGGACCTCGTCGACGCCCAGGTATTGGGTCGTTGAGCGGGACTGCTCCACGCCGAACGACTGGGTGATGGTGGCCGTGGGACGGCCGAGGCCGTCGAAGACCTGGACGCTCTGGGCCGGGATCTTGCTGTCGGGCTGGACGCCGCCGTTGGGCAGGAAGAGCGCCGCGGAGGGCGCGCCCTGGTCGGTGTAGTAGGCGGCGTTGGTTTTGGTCTGCCAGCCGTGGGAGTCGAACAGTGCGTCCGTGATCATTCGGCCGGCGACACCCGAGGGTGCGGTGGCCTGGGTCTGGCGGACGCGGCCGAGGCCGTCGTAGATGGAGTAGCTGGAGGTGTAGGTGTTGTCGTTCATGAGCGCCTGGCTCAGAACGGCGGACGGCGCGTTCGTGCCGTTCATCGTGTACGAGTACTTGCGCACCGGGAGCGCGGAGTTCGCGCGTTCCTGGCCCGGCTGCCAGATCGAGACGATCCGGCCGAGCGCGTCGTACTCGCGTTCGGCGAGATGGTTGTTCTCGTCGGTGGTCTTCAGCGGCTGGGAGCGGCCGATGTCGAGTGTGGTGGTCGACTTCCAGCCCAGCGGATTGGTGTGCGTCACCGTGTTCGGCAAGGCGCCGGTGGCCGGCGCGTACTGGGTCGTGGTGACGGCGCCGCCGGGGTGTGCGGTGTCGGTGCGGACCTTGTTGGTGTTGCTGGTGACGCGGCCGTAGGCGTCGTAGGTGGAGGTGGAGTTGAGACGGTAGACCGGCTTGCCGGTGCCGTCGTACTTCTCCAGCACCTCGGTACCCGTGCCGTCCGCGGTCGCTCCGACCTGGCCGTAGGGCAGACCGTCGAAGTAGGAGCGGGTGTCACCGACGGTGTTGGCCGCGGTCGGGGTCTGCCCGCAGACACCGGAGATGACCAGCGTGCGCGAAGCGATCTCGGTGACCACACCGCCCGGGCCGGTCGGATACTCGAACGTGGTGCACAGACGCTGGTCCGTGCGGGAGATGTCGCTGTTGTCGTCGACCTGCAGCGGACGCGTCACCAGCGTCTCGTCGTAGGTGGACGTGCGCTCGCCCGTACGCCAGGTGCCGTTGGCGAGCTTCGCGCGAGTGGTGACCTTGGCCGTGTTCACCGCCTGGGCGGTGATGGCGGGCATCCCACCGGCCTGGACACGGGTTGCGGTGACCTTGCTGATCTGAGGCGTGGTGACCTCGTCCGAGACCACCGCTCCGCCGTCGCGGTCGAAAGTCTGGCTCTGGCGGACGAATCCGGACAGGACGTTCTCGTCCTTGATGGTGCCGCCTTGTGTGTCGCTGACCGACACGGTGCGCTTGGTGCCGTTGGCCAGGACGTCGCCGTCCATACCGCGCAGGTAGGTGGAGATGTTCTTGGTGCGCGGGGCTTCGCTCGCGTTGCCGCTGCCCGTCTTCGTGGTGACGGTGGCGTAGCCGCGGAACTGGTCCCAGGTGCGGGTCTTGGGGTCGGCGAATTCGGAGTCGTTGCGGTGCCAGGCGATGCCGCCGCCGTACTCGTAGTTGGTGACCGTGGAGACCTGGCCGCCGACCTTGTCCTGCTGGGTGACGGACTGGACGATGACCTTGTTGAACCAGTCGTTGACCGGGTCGGGGAAGGACTGGCCGGGCAGGTACCACTTGACCGGCATGCAGGCCATCGTGTTGCCGTCCTCCGAGGACGGCATCGTGCCCGCGAGGCGGGAACATTCGGGGGCCTTGTAGGCGACGTTGATCTGGCCGCCGGTCTCGGTGGTGATCGTCTGGATCCGCGGACGCCGATAGCTCGGCGCCGAGGCATCCGTACCGTCCGGGCGCCGGACGACACCGTCGACGCGGTTGGGGAACTGCGTCGCCTGGAACAGGACCGCGGGGAGCTTGATCGCGGTCTTGCTGTTGGTCGCGTTGCGCTGGATCGAGTCGAGCCACAGCGTGGGTGACGTGCCGTCACCCGGGTCCTGGAAGGAGTGCTTGAGGTCGTACCAGTCGACCGTGCGCCAGGCCGTGCCCGTCCAGACCTGAGTGGCGATCTGGGTGAACTTCTTCGTCGTGAAATACGTCGGCGAAAGGTTCAGGCACTGGCCGGTCGCCGGGCATTCCTGGTCGATCGGAGTGTCCGGCCAGGAAGCGGCGTTCGCCTTCACACGCTGAGCGGTGTCCGTGCAGGTCACGGCCCCGATCACGACGCAGCGTTCCGCGTTCTTGATGTTGATCTGGACGGCCGGCTTCGCAAGGCCCTTCGCCGTGATCTGCTCGGGCAGGCGCTGGCCGTAGCCGATCCAGGTCGGGTAGGAGCCGCGCTGGTACTTCGTGTTGGTGCCGGTGCCGCCGTTCTGGCCGCCACCACGCCCGTAGTAGTTGTCTTCCTGCTCGTAGCGGTAGGAGACCAGGTTCTGGTGCGGGTCCACGACGTAGTCGAGGTTCCACTGCCAGCCCAGCTGCTGCCACGTACCGTTCGCCGGAGTCGTCGCGCCCAGGCACTTGTCCTGACCACTGTTGAAGTACACCGGCACGGTGGAGACGGACTTGGCCTCCGGGTCCGTGCCGTCGCCACCCGGCAGGCGGTTGGAGCCGAAGTAGTACTGGGTTCCGTCGGTCGTGGTGACCTTGAAGCCCTCGCCCTTCCAGGCGGCATTGCGCTGGTTGGTCAGACGCTCGATCTTCGTGCCGTCCTCACCCTGAAGGTGATAGACGCACGTCGTGTCGTCGCGGACGATCTGGCCGGCGTGGCCGGCGAGGTTCAGGGACAGGATGTCCCCGGCCCAGCACTCGTCTCCCGACTCCGCGATCCCCGCGTCCTTGCAGCCCTTGTAGGTACGGGAGATCGAGCCCGGACTCCAGTCCCAGCCCTCACCGAACCCAGACGCCTGCGCATTCGTCGACGCCGTACGGCCATCAATGGACGAAGAGTCGTAGGCCAGGCCCACACTCGGGCCCGCACCCGCGATCGCGGAGGGAACCTCGACGGTGTAGCCGTAGGTGAAGTTCGCGGCATTCGAACCAGATTGCCACGACATCGACGGTGCAATCGGCGTCGCGGTGAAGTCACCACTCGCACCCGACGGACCCGCCTCCACCGCAAGCGCCACGGCCTGCGTGGACAGCATCTGCGGAGCATCCGAGAGCGCCGACGGAGCCGACTTGGCATCCGAAGTCGACTTGAAGGTAGTCGCCTTGGGGGTGTCGACCTCCGCGACCAGACGGCCCGAAGAGTCCTTGTGGGAAGCAACCGGCGTACGGGCCGTGCAGCCCGGCGCACCCGGAGTCGTCAGCGCACAGTCGGGAAGACGCACCACCCGCGCACGGTCGGCCCAGTTCGCGCCCGTCGTCTTCGACCACGCCGAGACGTCGAAACCGACCTGCACCTTTCCGGAAGAAGCACTGCCCGCCGCATCGGTCAGAGCGACGAGGACACCCCCGACACCAGCCGCACGCGTCTTTGCCTCGTCCTTCACCTCCACCCGCAGCGAACCCTCACCAGAACCAGAACCAGAACCGGAACTGGAACCGGAGATCGCGAGTTCCGAAAGCTTCGCCGAACGGTTCACCCCCTTAGCGGGGGCAACCCAGACAGGCAAAGTGCCGGCCTGAACCGACTTACTGGCGACCGCAGTTGCCGATCCGTCAGCAATGTTGAGCGGAACAGTCGCGAAACCCGACGGGACTTTCGTCTTCCCGTCCGGAGTCCAGGCTTTGCCGGCCGGCGCCTTAGCGTTGACGGGCTTGGCATTCGAGCCCTTGACGGGCTTGGTCTGCGGGAGGGCCGTATTCGGCGGCACCCACACCTTCGGCGGCTTCGCCACCGCTTCGACCGCGGGCAAGCCCAGGCCGGAGATGAGCACCGCAAGCGCGGCGACCATCGCTACACGTGGCCGTTTCGCGCGGGCGCGCGAAAGCAAACCACCCTGACGAGACAACAAAATCCCCCCACAAAAAGGAATGACAAAGTCCGGTTCTGGCGCAGTCCGGACAGCGCACCCTAAGGAAGGGGGGATCCGCTCTCATAATTTTTCTTAACATTTCCTTACATGATCAATGTCACGTGACAGTCAACATGACATGTATTGATCTGAACCAGGCATATTGCCCTGGCGAAATGTTGACAGATTTTCGGCCAGCAAGGACCGTGCGCGTGACCTTCGTTCACCGACGCGCATAGCGAGGACCTCTGCCCATGAGGCCATCTTCTTCATCTTCCGACGCCAGACCGGGGGCCCTCCGGCGTCGGCGGGCATCCGCGGCCGCGATGCTTCCCGTCGCAGGCGCCGTAGTGCTCTCCCTCGGGGCCGGACTGATCACCGCCCCGGGTGCCTTCGCCTCGAACGGGCCGGCCGACAGCAACTGGCCCGCTTCGACCCCCAAGCCCGAGCCCACCGCCGAGCAGAAGGCCGTGGAAGCCGCGCTGGCGCAGGCGAAGAGCAGTGGCAAGCGCGTGGCCATCGAGCACCTGACGACCGGGAACTCGCAGACGTTCGCCAACCCGGTCGGCACCCTCACCGTGGACGCCGCCTCGGCGCCCGAGCGCGTGAAGCAGGCCAACGGGTCCTGGAAGGCGATCGACACCACGCTCCGGGTCAACGCCGATGGGACCATATCCCCGGCGGTCGTTCCTGCCCCGTTGAGCATCTCCGGTGGTGGCAGCGGGCCGATGGCGACGATGGCCACGGCCGACGGCAAGAAGCTGGCCTTCAAGACACCTTTCAAGCTGCCCAAGCCGGTCCTCGACGGCAACGACGCGCTCTACAAGAACGTCCTGCCCGACGTCGACCTGCGTCTGACCGCGACCCAGCTCGGTGGCTGGAGCCAGGTCCTGATCGTCCGCACCGCACAGGCCGCCGCGAACCCGGCCCTGAAGAAGATCCGCCTCGGCGTCGACGCCCCCGGGCTGAAGACCACCGCCGACGCGGCGGGCAACATCAGCTTCAACGACGCCCAGGGCAAGGCCCGCTTCACCAGCCCCACCTCCTTCATGTGGGACTCCACCAAGAAGGCCCTCCCCGAGGCCGCTGCTGCCCCGCAGGGTGGCAGCAAGAGCGGCAAGTCCGCGGCCGCGAGCGGCGCCGACGCCCCGCCGTCGGCGGCGGCCGCCGCCGACCGGGTCATCGCCTCCAGCGCGGACGCCCCCGGCGACACCGCCAACATCAAGCCCATCGGCGTCAAGGCCGATGCCACCGGCATCGACCTGATCCCCGACACCTCCCTCCTCGGCCAGGGCACCGGCCCCTGGTACATCGACCCCGGCGTCAACCCCACCGCGAACAGCGCCAACCAGGCCTGGTCGCAGGTCCAGGAGGCGTACCCCGACACGAACGAGTTCAACGGCACCACGGACGGCCAGAACACGCCCGCCGCCGGCTACTGCGGCTACTCGACGTGTACCCGGAAGGGCCGCGAGCGCGCGTACTTCCAGATCGGGATCAACTCGGGCATCCACGGTGCCGAGGTCCTCGACGCGCGGCTCTACGCCACCGTCGTCTCCTCCTCCAGCCCCAGCACGGCCACGCCGATGGGCCTGTACCACAGCCCCACGGGCATCAGCAGCCCCACGTCCTGGAACCGGCAGCCCTGCGACAAGGCCACGCGCATGGGCGGCTGCACCAAGATCGGTGGCGCCACGATCTCGGGCACTACTGAGATCCAGTACAACGTCACCAGCCAGATGAAGAACGCCGCCTCCGGCCGCTGGTCGACCTTCACGTTCGGCTTCGCGCCGGACGACGAAGGCAACATGTACTACCGCCAGCGGTTCAGCAACAGCCCGCGCATCGTCACCACGTACGACTTCCAGCCCCACATCGGCAACCCGCGCACCAGCCCCACCCCGGGCTTCGCCGGTACCGGCACCTACTCCGCCTGCACCACCCCGGGTGCGGCCCAGCCCTGGGACAACCCGGGCTGGATCGGCGCCAACACCAACGTGCACCTGACGTCCGAGACCTGGTCGCCCACCGGCCGCCAGCTCCAGACGACCTTCCAGATCTGGGACGACGACGACGCCGGTAAGTCGGCGTACCACCAGACCGGCTGGAACGGCTCCGCGGGCGACGCCGTCGTCAACGCCGGCACGCTCATCGAAGGCCACCAGTACGGCTGGACCTCGCGCACCACGGACGACACGCTGACCAGCGCCGAGAGCAACTGGTGCTTCTTCCGCGTCGACCGGACCCCGCCGTCGGCGGCCGTGACCTCGACCGACTTCCCGCTCTCCGGGACCACCGGCGGCCACCCCAAGCGCGTCGGTGAGGAGGGCACCTTCACCCTCGCCGGTGCGGACAACGCCCCGGCCACCGGTACCAACCGCAGCTCGGGCCTGGCCTGCGCCCGCTGGACCACCGACCCGGTCAAGGCGGCTTCCGACTGGAACTGCACCGACGCCGATCCCCGGATCGTCAAGACCTTCACCAACGGCAAGGCCACCGTCAAGTACACCCCGCAGGCCTGGGGCACGAACTACCTGTACCTGCAGACGCAGGACAACGCGGGCAACATGTCCCAGCCCGTCGTCCACAGCTTCTACGTCCCGTCGAACCCGAACAGCCCGGCGCCGATCTTCGGCGACATCAACGGTGACATGAAGGCCGACGTCGTCCTCGCGGACTCCGCCGGCAACATCCGCCAGATCAACGGCGGCGGCGACCCGGCGTCCTCGCCCGTGGCCCTCGCCCGCTCCAGTGTGCTCGGCGGCACCTGGAACGGCGTCCAGCTCACCCACCGCGGCAACCTCGGCTACAAGACTGTGGACGACCTCCTCGCCCACGCCCCGGGCAAGCCCGACCTCTACGTCTTCACCAACAACAACACCGGGCTCGTCGACAGCCAGGCACCCAACACGGTGGACAAGCCCAACACCTGCGTCATGCCGGACTTCGCCGTCATCGACTGCGCCCTCCACGGCTACGGCACCACCAACTGGACCAACGTCACCCAGATCGCCGCCTACGGCTCCATCACCGGTGACAGCAAGGCCGGACTCCCCAACTCCCTGCCCCGGAGCTCCCTCCTCTTCGTGGAGAACGGGCGCCTGTGGCTGGGCATCCCCGGTGACATCAACCAGCTCGAGCCCACGGCGATCCTGCTCTCCGCCAACGACACCAAGTGGGGCGACTACGAGCTGATCACCCCGGGCCGCGCCAAGGGAACCAACTTCCCGACACTGTGGGCCCGCAACAAGAAGGACGGCGGCACCCTCCACGCCTTCAGCCTCACGGGCGGCACCGCGGAGAACCCGGTCCTGACCGCGGCCACCAACCCGGCCGCCGGCACCATCAGCGGCAAGATCGACCCCGCCCGCTACCCCCGCGTCGGCTCCGACGGCGACCTCACCGGCGACAACATCCCCGACCTCTGGGCCGTGGACAAGGAACAGCAGCTCGTCTCCTTCAACGGTGTGGGCACGGTCCCCAACGGCACCAGCGTGCTCTACTCCACCGTCTCCGGAGTCACTTCCACCTTCACGCTCCAGGGCAACCTGAACACCCCCAGCCACCAGTGGAAGCTGAACACGGCGGCGGCCGGCAAGACGCCGAGCGCCGGCGGCACGAACCTCCCCGCCACCATCGCGGGCGCCGTCACCTTCCCCACCGCGGTCATCGAGGGCCGCAGCACTCCCTACGCGGCCTTCGGCGGTGCAGGGGCCACCATCACCGCCTCCGGTACGAACACGGGTGTCGACACCCGTAAGGACTTCACCATCACCACCTGGGCCAAGCACGGGTCGACGACCCCGGAGCCCACGACGAGCATGATCGTCAGTCAGGACGGCACGCAGAACAGCTCGTTCATGATCTACGGCGACAAGAGAACCGGTCAGTGGCACTTCGCCATGGCCAACGCGCAGGGCGGGGGCTGGCCCTTCGACTACACCAGCGTGGCCAACCAGAACGCCCGGTGGACCGCTGACGCCTGGACCCGCCTGACCGCCGTCTACAACGCCGGCAGCGGTCTGATGCGGCTCTACGTCAACGGTGTCCTCGCCAGCACCGGCCATCACGCGGCCAGCACCAGCCCCGCCCCCAGCGGTTCGATCGTCTTCGGCCGCTACAAGGTCTCCGGGGCCAACTCGGACGTCCTCAACGGCGGCGTCAGCAACTTCGCCGCCTACCCCTACGCGGCAGCCCCCACCGCCCCGGCGACCGTGGGCCGGATCTCGCTCACCGCGGCCCCGGTCCACTGCGTGGACAACGACTACGCCCGCCCCGATGACGGCAACCCGATCCAGATCGCGGGCTGCAACGGCACGGTCGCCCAGGACTTCGAGGTCCGGGGAGACGGTTCGCTGCGGATCCAGGGCAAGTGCGTGAGCGCGGCGAACGAGGGCACCGCCCTCCTCACCCGGCTCGAACTGCGGACCTGTGGCGGTACGCCGACTCCAGGGCAGGTCTTCGTGCCCCGCGCCGACGGCTCGATCTACAACCCGGCCTCCGGCCGCTGCGTGGACCTCGGCAACTACGACACCACCCCGGGCAACCAGCTCTGGCTGTACGACTGCCACGGCGGCGACGCCCAGCGCTGGACCATCACGACCCTGGGCACCGCGCCCCTCCCCATTCCCACCCTGGACGCGGCACCCTGACCCACCCGGTAGCAACCGGTAGCCGGCGGCAGAGCCGCTGACGCCGGCGCCACCACGGCAGAACAACGGCCGCCCCTCCCGTCCGGGAGGGGCGGCCGTCGCCGTGTGCGGGTGTGTGTCCGGGTGCCCGTCAGTGCGGCAGCGTCGCCGGGGAGCCGCCGTTGGCTTCGTAGCCGGCCACCGCCAGGGCGCGGTAGATGGCGTACGAGGCCGCCGGGTCCGGGTCGGCGGACCAGGGGAGGGCGCCCACGTAGCCGTCGACGTGGCGGATCTGGTCCATCGCCTCGGCCCAGCGCTCGCCGCCGACCAGGAAGAGAATGAGCAGGTGGCGTACGTGCGCCAGCATCGGGTCGTCGGGACGCGCGCTGTGGACCGCGTACAGCGCGCCCTCCACCGCCCGGGTGACGGACGCGCTCTGGTGGAAGCTGCGGATCAGGACGACGTCCGGGACGTGCTCGTACAGGGCGAAGAGGGGGAGCGCCGCCAGCAGGGAGCCCTGCGGGGCGCGGGCCGCCGCGTGGTGGGTGAAGGCGTCGGCCTTCTCCCGGGAGCCGTGCCACTTCTCGCACCAGTAGTTCAGCGCCGCCAGGTGCGCGCCCATGTGCTGCGGCGCCCGGTCGATGATCTTCGCCCACAGGGCGTCGTACTCGGGCTCCGAGTAGTGCAGCATGCGGGCCACGGAGAGCTCGATGATGTACGGGACCGGGTCGCCGGGGGCGAGCAGCGCGGCCCGCCGGCAGGACTCCCGGGCCTCCTCCGCGATGATCCGTACGTCGTCTCCGTCCTCGGTCATGCCCTCCGGGCGCCGCCACATCTGCTGCGCCAGCAGCTCGGCGTGCACCTGCGCACCGCCCGCGTCCTTCGGCGCCTCCAGCCGCCACGCCTTCAGCCACCGAGCCCCGGCCCCGGGCTCCCGGGAGAGCTCCAGCGCCGCCGATCCGGCGAAGGCCTGGACGCGCTGCCAGCGCACCTCGCCCTCCCGCGGGGTGCCGGCCAGCAGCTGGGAGGCGGCCTGCCACTGGCCGGTCCGCCGCACGTGGTCGAGGGCGTCCATCAGGTCCGGGTCGGGGCCGGGGATCCGGATGTCGAGCTCCTCCTGGAGGGCGAATCCGTAGTCCGCCGGGTCGGCGGCGTCCGGGCTCCCGGGCGTGACCAGGCGCAGTCCGCCGCGCCTGCGCCGCAGGATCGGTGAGACGGCGGCCAAGAGCAGGGCCATCGCGAGCAGGAACCACAGAATCTCCATCCCCCCAGCGAACCAGACCCACCCCGGGAATGGCCAATAGGAGGCAAAGGACGACGCGAAACGGTCTTCCCGCCGACCCTCTCCACAGCGCCCTCCCCGTACCCCTCCCCGTACCCCTGCGCGCACCCGGAGGCGGGGCCGCGCCGGGCCCGGACGGGGCATAGCATCGGGCCATGAGCGACGACAGCCACGAGCACCAGAGCTTCGAGACCCGCGCCATCCACGCGGGCAATACGGCGGACCCGCTGACCGGCGCGGTCGTGCCCCCGATCTACCAGGTGTCCACGTACAAGCAGGACGGCGTCGGCGGACTGCGCGGCGGCTACGAGTACAGCCGCAGCGGCAACCCGACCCGGACCGCGCTGGAGGAGAACCTCGCGGCGCTGGAGGGCGGCCGGCGCGGCCTCGCCTTCGCGTCCGGGCTCGCCGCCGAGGACTGCCTGCTGCGTACGCTGCTCTCCCCGGGCGACCACGTGGTCATCCCGAACGACGCGTACGGCGGCACCTTCCGCCTCTTCGCGAAGGTCGTCTCCCGCTGGGGCGTCGAGTGGTCGGTCGCCGACACCTCCGACCCGGCGTCCGTACGGGCCGCCCTCACCCCGAAGACCAAGGTCATCTGGGTCGAGACCCCCTCCAACCCGCTGCTCGGCATCACGGACATCGCCGTCGTCGCCGACATCGCGCGGACGGCCGGCGCCAAGCTGGTCGTGGACAACACCTTCGCGTCCCCCTACCTCCAGCAGCCCCTCGCGCTCGGCGCGGACGTGGTCGTGCACTCGCTGACCAAGTACATGGGCGGCCACTCCGACGTCGTCGGCGGCGCGCTCGTCGCCGCCGACGCGGCGCTGGGCGAGGAACTGGCCTACCACCAGAACGCCATGGGCGCGGTGGCCGGCCCCTTCGACTCCTGGCTGGTGCTGCGCGGCATCAAGACGCTGGCCGTCCGCATGGACCGGCACGCGGAGAACGCGGGCAAGATCGCCGAGATGCTGGTCCGTCACCCCAAGGTCCACACGGTCCTCTACCCGGGCCTGCCCGGGCACCCGGGCCACGAGATCGCCGCCAAGCAGATGCGCAACTTCGGCGGCATGATCTCCTTCCGGGTCACCGGTGGCGAGGAGGAGGCCGTCGCGATCTGCGACCGGACCAAGATCTTCACCCTGGGCGAGTCCCTCGGCGGCGTCGAGTCCCTCATCGAGCACCCGGGCCGCATGACCCACGCCTCGGTGGCCGGCTCGGCCCTGGAGGTCCCGGGCGACCTGGTCCGCCTGTCGGTCGGCATCGAGAACGCCGACGACCTGCTGGCCGACCTGACGCAGGCGCTGGGCTAGCCGGCCGCCCGCAAGCCCGAACAGGTCTCCCCGCCCGAGCACGTCCTACCAGGGCGGGGAGACCTCGCTCGAAGGCGTCGACCAGGCTCCGGTCAGCGTGGCCCACACCACGAAGGCCACCACCGCCGCCCACAGCAGGGTCCAGCCGATCCGCCGCACGGCCCGGCGGCGGCGCAGCAGCCGGTCGCCGCGCGCGGCCGCGCCCGCCGCGAGGTCGGGCGGCACCGCCGGGTAGGGGCCCTCCAGCAGCCGCCTGACCTGGGCTTCCGCGGGATCGGGGCGGCTCATGCCGCCTCGTGGCGGCGAGCGTCCGGCCGGGGACCGGGGGTGGCTCCGGGACGGGTGCGCAGCTCGGCGACGGCCCGGTCGCACAGGGTCCGTACCCGCTCGGGCGTCAGCCCCAGCTGCGCGGCCGTGACTTCCTCCGCGACCCCTTCGTAGAGCCGCAGCACCACGACGAGCCGCTCCAGCGGGCCCAGCCGCCCGAGCACCCCGCTGCCCCCGTGGTGGCGGCGGCCGGTGCGGGCGAAGGCGGCGCACAGCTCCTGGCGGGTGTAGTCGTACGGGTCGTCCCCGCGCAGCCTGCGCCAGTTGGCGTACGTACGGGCCAGGGCGCCGCCGAGCAGCCTGCGCGCGGCGGGGGCTTCGGCCGCGGCGGTGGCGTCGGACGGGGCCGGGGCGCCGGACCGCGCGTCGGACCGCGTGTCCGTCGTGTCCGTCGTGGGCTCCGCCGTCAGCAGGATCGCGACGCGCAGGAGCCGCCCCGCCGCCCCGGCGACGAAGGCCTCGAACTCCGCGTAGGGGCCCGGTCCGTGGTCCACACACCACATAGTGCGGCCGGAGGGACCGCCTCGGAAGGGGTCGGGCGTCAGGAGGCGGGGCCGGCCTCGGACCCGGGCTCGGAGCCGGCCGACATCAGCTCGGACAGCGAGACGTTGAAACGGGTCAGCAGACCGGTGAACGCCTCGCGCTCCTCTTCGTCCCAGCCGTCCGTCACCCGGGCCATCAGTTCGCGCCGTGAGGAGCGGACCTCCTCCAGCCGCGCCAGCCCGCGCGGGGACAGCGCGAGCACGACGGCCCGCCCGTCCTCGGGGTGTGAAGTCCGCTTGACCAGGCCGCTGTCGACGAGCGGGGCGACCTGGCGGGTGACGGTGGAGGAGTCGATGCCCATCCCGCCGGCGAGCGCCTTGACGCCCATCGGGCCTTCCAGGTCGAGCCGGTTCAGCAGCAGGTACGCGGCCCGGTCCATGGAGTTGCGGGCCTGGCCGACCCCGCCCAGGCGGGTCTGCTCGGCGCGCCGGGCGAAGACCGCCACCTGGTGCTGGAGCGCGTCGAGGAGACCGGCTTCGGCGGGCGCGCCGGCCGGCGCGGGCAGGTCGGAACTGGCCGGGGTGGAGGGCATGGCCGTGGGCTCTCTTCGCATGGGGCCGACAAGGATGGGGGACAGAGTACGCGGCCGTGCGACGGCTCGTACTCCTCGTACAAGAACTGATACGGCAGCGGCGAAACGGCGACTACGCGCCGTCCCGCATGGCGAGATATCGCCGCTCCGGCGGACCGGCTGCGAGACTGGCCGCATGAACTACCGAGTACCGCAGCCCGTCCCGCAGGTCATCCTCGACGACGTCCGGGGGGCCCAGAAGATGCTCTCCGGCGTCTCCCGGGTGACCGCGATGGAGGGCAGCCGGTACCTCTCCTCGCTGACCGGCTCCCCGGTCCACTTCAAGTGCGAGAACCTCCAGCGCACCGGCTCCTTCAAGCTGCGCGGGGCCTACGTGCGCATCGCGGGCCTGCGCCCCGAGCAGCGGGCCGCCGGGGTCGTCGCCGCCAGCGCGGGCAACCACGCCCAGGGCGTGGCGCTGGCCTCCTCCCTCCTCGGGGTCCGCTCGACCGTGTTCATGCCGGTCGGAGCGCCGCTGCCGAAGGTGGCCGCGACCCAGGACTACGGCGCCGAGGTGCGGATGCACGGGCAGGTCGTGGACGAGACGCTGGCCGCGGCCCAGGAGTACGCGGACCGCACGGGCGCGGTGTTCATCCACCCGTTCGACCACCGCGACATCATCGCGGGCCAGGGCACCGTCGGTCTGGAGATCCTGGAGCAGTGCCCCGAGGTGCGCACGATCCTGGTCGGCATCGGCGGCGGCGGGCTCGCCGCCGGGGTGGCGGTCGCGGTGAAGGCGCTGCGCCCCGACGTCCGGGTGATCGGTGTCCAGGCGGCGGGCGCGGCCGCGTACCCGCCCTCGCTGAAGGTCGGGCACCCGGTGTCCATCGAGAACCCGATCACGATGGCGGACGGCATCAAGGTGGGCCGTCCCGGCGACATCCCCTTCAAAATCATTGGCGAGCTGCTCGACGACGTCCGTACGGTGTCGGAGGACGCGCTCTCCAGCGCCCTGCTCCTGTGCATGGAGCGGGCGAAGCTGGTGGTCGAGCCGGCCGGGTGCAGCCCGGTGGCCGCGCTGCTGAGCGAGCCCGAGCTGTACGGCGACGGCCCGGTGGTGGCGGTGCTGTCCGGAGGCAACGTCGACCCGCTGCTCCTGCAGCGGATCCTGCGCCACGGCATGGCGGCGGCCGGCCGCTACCTGTCGCTGCGGCTGCGGGTGACCGACCGGCCGGGGGCACTGGCCGGTCTGCTGGGGGAGTTGTCAGTGGTCGATGCGAACGTGTTGGACGTGAGCCACGTGCGGACGGATCCGCGACTGGGGCTCACGGAGGTGGAGGTGGAGCTGCACCTGGAGACGAAGGGGCCGAAGCACTGCGCGGAAGTCGCGCGGGCGCTGCACGGTGCGGGGTACAAGGTCATGAGCTAAGACTTGATCCGTAGGTCACCAAAGGGTGAGTTGCGGACTGCGGCCGGGGCGGGTATCGGGCTTTCCGGCGTGGCCACGCAAGCGTGACTCATCCGGGGTCGCTCGGTGCCGCTGTCCGGCGATTCGGGGAGCAGAGGTCTCGCGGCATTGCCGTGGGACTGCCACGCGACCCGCCCGCCGGAGCGGTTTCGGGCTCGGTGTGGTTGACTCCCGCAGCGCTTCTTCCAGCGCTTGCGCATAGGTGATCTGAGCGTGCCGGGACGCAGTGGTGTCCAGGTACGCGGTCCTGGGGTCGTCCACGTCGCGGAAGCGGACGAACGCGGCCAACGCGGCGGATACGAGGTCCCGCTTGCCGGTGAGGCCGCACGCGGTGCACCAGTGCTCACGCTCCCTCAGCGTCTTGGAAACGCGCTCACCGCACAGGCAGTGCTGGGACAGGGCCGTCGACCACGTGGAAGCCCGGACTAGCCGACCGCCAGCCGCTTCACATTCCACCTTGAGGGCGGAGATCAGCATGCCCGGCGTGGTCTGCGACAGACGCTTGCCCCACAGCCGGTACCAGGTTCGTATATCGCAGTCCTCGACCACGAGCACGGGTCCGTGGGCGGCGGTGATCTCGCGGGCAACCAGGCGGGCGCGGTGGCGACGGTGTTCAGCGATACCGGCGGCCTCTTCGGCCTGGCGGGCCCGAGTCTTCCGATAGCTGCCGGAGAGCCGGTCATGACGGAACGCCTGCTTCGGCACTCCATCGGCGCGTGAGGCGCGGGCACCACCAGGAACGTTGACCGTCTTCGGATTGAGGCCCTGCGCTGCCCTCCGGGCGGCCTGCTTGGCCTGCTTCTTCGACAGCCCGTACTGCGCTGCGTTCGTCGCACGACGGGAGCGCTGCAGCGCCCGTGCACGGTCCCGCTGCTTCTTCGTCTGCTTCTCCAACAGGGCCCGCTCGGCATCGGTGAGCGTGATCTCGGTGGAGACGGGCTTGCCGCCGGCGAGGCCGGCGGGGAAGGAGACGATCGAGAGATTGGAGACGTTGCCGTCCACACCGCCGACACGGTCGAGCTGGGCGGCACGGTCACGCATGGTCCGCACGCTGGGTGCGCTGTATCCGGGGCCCAGGACCATCAGGTGCGCCTCGTACACCCAGCCGCCCGGCGCGGACGCCTTCCGGCGGCGTACGAGGTCCACCTTGTGCCAGCGGCCGGGATTGGAGAGGAAGTGCTGCACCCGCGTCCACTGGCCTGGCTGCTGCGGGATACGTATGGGAAGTACGAGCTCACTACGGCCGCTTTCGGGTCCTCCGGCGAAGACGACGGCGAGGGGGCCGGTGTGGTCCCACCACGTCGCCTTCCGGGCGGCGGGCTTGCCCGAGGCGGTGACCTTGCCCGTGGGCACGCGGTCCGGGGTCGTGGGCTTGGGCATCCGGCGCGGCTGCGTCAGCGCGTGCCGGCCGCCGCCGGTGTAGGCCGTGGCGTGGCCGTGGAGGGTGCCGGCCAGGCGGAAGGTCTCCCACTTGTTGTCGGTGGTGTGGGAGCGGGCGCGGCCAGGAATGCGGGTGAAGTCGTGCCAGTTGCCTGCCTGCGGACGGCCGAAGCGTTGGCCGGTGTCGTCGGGGAAGAGGTGCCGCTGCACCCCGTTCCACACCTCATCGGCCATGTGCATGGCCAGGGCCTTGGAGGCGTGGTGCTTCAGGTGCCCGGAGTCCTCCAGGTGTTTGTACGCGCAGCGTTCCAGGCCCTCACGGGACAGACCGAGGCGCTGGCGGGCGGACTTGCCCTTGTCGCGCTCGCGTTCATGCTCCGCGGCCCAGTAGGCGTCCACCTTGGCGCGGGCGTCACGCTGGACGGCGCGCTTGATCGACCACATCGCCCCGAACAGCTTCTCCAGCCGGTCGATGTCGGCGGGATCGGTGACGGTCAGCGGCAGCACCATCACCGACACGATCCCGTCGTCGGGCTTGGTCCATTTCGGGGCCTTGTTCTTCCCCCGGAACTTCCTTGGCTGGGCAGCCTGCATTACCGTCACCTCCCATCGCTAGTAGCTGACCTACGGCACAATATCCGATGAGTTGAGCTAAGACAGCTGAATGGAACGGGTTCATGGCAGTAACGATTCCTGGATATATGGATGCCCGACAGGCGGCGGAACGGCTCAAAGTGACCGTTCAGCACGTCTACAACCTCAACAGCAGCCGCGCCGACTTCCCGGCTCCCGTCTACATCGGCCGTACTCCACTGTGGCCCGTTGACCAGCTGGATGCCTGGCGTGAAGCCCACCCCCAGCACGGAAAGTAGTCGACCTGTCGCCGAGTAGGGGCAAGTCGGCCCCGGGTCGGGTGCAGCGGTCGCTCGCGCTGGGAGTCGCCCCAGGTGTGCCTCCAGGAGTCCTCGTACATTCGCGCGTTCGGGGATATTCCGTAGCGGGACGCGATATAGCTCGTTACGGTGGCGCTCGGACGGCGGGTCCAGGCCCGCGCCCATAGGATTCGCGTAGGAATGTCACGATTCAACCGGTTCGAATTGCACTGGGAGTATCCATATGCCAGGCGCCATCTACGCCGAAGGTCTGGTCAAGACCTTCGGCGACGTACGGGCTCTGGACGGCGTTGATCTCGATGTACCCGAAGGTACGGTCCTCGGTCTGCTCGGCCCCAACGGCGCGGGCAAGACCACGACCGTACGCGTCCTGACCACCCTCCTGAAGCCCGACAGCGGCAAGGCGGTGGTGGCCGGGATCGACGTCCTCAAGCACCCCAACGAAGTCCGGCGCTCGATAGGCCTCTCCGGCCAGTTCGCCGCCGTGGACGAATACCTCACCGGCCGCGAGAACCTCCAAATGGTCGGCGAGCTCTACCAGATGGGCGCCAAGGCGGCCAAGGCCCGGGCCGCCGAACTGCTGGAGCGCTTCAACCTCGGCGACGCCGCCGACCGCACGGCCAAGACGTACTCCGGCGGCATGCGCAGGCGCCTCGACCTCGCCGCTGCCCTCGTCGTCAGCCCGCCCGTGATGTTCATGGACGAGCCCACCACCGGTCTCGACCCGCGCAACCGCCAGGCGCTGTGGGCCATCATCCAGGAGCTCGTCGCGGGCGGCACCACCCTGCTGCTCACCACGCAGTACCTGGAGGAGGCCGACCACCTCGCCCACGACATCTGCGTCGTCGACCACGGCAGGGTCATCGCACGCGGCACCTCCGACCAGCTCAAGGCCCGGACGGGCGGCGAGCGCGTCGAGGTCGTCGTGCACGAGCGCGAGCACATAGCCACCGCCCGCGAGGTGCTCGCCGGCTTCGGCAAGGGCGAGACCACCGTCGAGGAGCACACCCGCAAGCTGACCGTGCCGGTCTCCGGCGGAGCCAAGCTGCTCGCGGAGGTCATCCGCGAACTCGACGGACGCGGCATCGAGATCGACGACATCGGCCTGCGCCGTCCCACCCTGGACGACGTGTTCATCTCCCTGACCGGCCACGCGGCGGAGCTCACCGCCGAGGAGAACGGAGAGGCCCCCGCCGACGCGAAGTCCAAGGGCGGCCGCAAGGACCGTAAGGAGGTGGCGAAGTGACCCTCACCTCCACGACCCCGGAGCCGGCGGCGTCCCGCCCGCGCGGCGGCATCGTCCAGGGGATCAACGACTCCCTGGTCATGGCCAAGCGGAACCTGATCCGCATGTCCCGCATCCCCGAGATGGTCATCTTCGGGCTGATCCAGCCGATCATGTTCGTCGTGCTGTTCAGCTACGTGTTCGGCGGCTCGATGATGATCGGCGGCTCGACCAGCGCGAGCGACTACCGGAACTTCCTGATGGCCGGCATCTTCGCGCAGACCGTCACCTTCGCCACCGCCGGAGCCGGCGCGGGCATCGCGGACGACATGCACAAGGGCCTGATCGACCGCTTCCGGTCGCTGCCGATGGCCCGCGGCGCGGTCCTCACCGGCCGCACCCTGGCCGACCTCGTGCAGACCGCCCTGACCATGGTCGTCCTCGCGATCGTGGCGCTCCTCGTGGGCTGGCGCATCCACGAGGGCGTACCGAAGGCGATCGCCGGCTTCCTCCTGCTCCTGCTCCTGGGCTACGCCTTCTCCTGGATCGGCGCCCTGATCGGCCTGTCGGTACGGACCCCGGAGGCGGCCACCTCGGGCGGGCTGATCTGGCTGTTCCCGGTCACGTTCATCTCCAACGCCTTCGTGCCCACCGAGAACATGGCGAGCTGGCTCCAGCCCATCGCGGAGTGGAACCCGTTCAGCGCGACCGTCCAGGCCTGCCGCGAGCTGTTCGGCAACCCGGGCGTGTCGCCGTCGGACGCCTGGCCGATGCAGCACCCGGTGTGGGCCTCGCTGCTCTGGTCCGTCGTGATCATCGTGGTGTTCCGCACCCTCGCCGTACGCAAGTACCGCTCGGCGACGGCGTAGGCATCGCCCCCAGCACGCACATCGCCCCGCCGAGCAATGGCTCGGCGGGGCGATGTGGTGAAAAGAAGGGGGGTGATCAGCCGGTGAAGGGCTTGACGTCGAGGATCTTGACCGAGGCCTGCTTGCCGTTCGGCAGCTCGTACCGGGCGTCCTCGCCGATCTTCTTGCCCATCACGCCGGAGCCCAGCGGGGACTGCGGGGAGTAGGTCTCGAAGTCCGAGGACGCGTACTCGCGCGAGGCCAGCAGGAACTCCATGGTGTCGTCCTCGTCGCCGTCGAAGGCGATCTTGACCAGGGTGCCCGGGGCCACCTCGCCCTCGGAGGCGGGAGCCGTGCCGACCTTGGCCTTCTCCAGCAGCTGCGTGAGCTGGCGGATGCGGAGCTCCTGCTTGCCCTGCTCCTCCTTGGCCGCGTGGTAACCGCCGTTCTCACGGAGGTCGCCCTCCTCGCGGGCGGCCGCGATCTTGATCGTGATCTCCGACCGTGCGGGACCAGAGAGGTACTCCAGCTCGGCCTTCAGCTGGTCGTACGCCGCCTGGGTCAGCCAGGTGACGCTCTCGCTCGTCTGGGTCACGGGTGCTCCTCGTCGGTACAGGGACAACAAAGCCGCCAGCGGCGGACGAAACCACGAGCCTAACAATTCGGGAAGAAAAGGGGGAGGACGCCAAGTGTGTGAACTGCGTCAGGTCACGCCTCAGGTCAGCCCGCAGAACCGGCCACGCGGCAGCCGACGATTTCGATCATCGTGGCGCGGCCGGTGGTCTTCAGCGTAACCATCTCGTCCACGCGCCCGCTCTTCTGCGCGAAGGTGAAATCGGCGCGGCCCACCTCGCCGTGCGTCTCGTCCTGGGAGCTCAGCGTGCACACCCCGGTGACCGAGGCCTCCTTGCGCACTTCCAGGTGCACCTCGACCGCGGAGTCGGAGACGACCTTGTACTTGATGAGCTCGGCGCTCACGCTCTGCCCGGCCACGTAGTCCCAGCCGATCCAGCCGACCACACCCAGCAGGCCGACCCCGAGGACCGAACCGATGACCTTGAGCTTGCGGTCCGCACGCTCGTCCGCCGACCGGCCGTAGCGGCCCTCGGGCAGCTCTTCGCGCACCGCGCTCATCGATCGTTCCCTTCGAGGTGGGCGAACCACGGAAATCCCAGCCCGGGGAGGGCGGTCCCGCCATCGTAGACGCGGAGGACTCCGGTTCTCTTCGCGCCTGTCGTGATCTGCGCTTTCCGGCATTGTCAGTGGGCTCGGTTAGGTTGATCGCATGACGGCACGACACGAGAAGGAGGAGACCGGGCTTGCTCGGTTCACCTACCGGCGTCGCGTGTCTTCCACCGCGCTCGCCGGGTTGTCGGATGAGTGGGCGCGGTGCCGGTGGGTCTGGAACGAATGCTGCGCCCGGTCGAGGAAGGCCCGGGCCCGGCTGGACAAGATGCTGACTGAAGCCCGCAACCGCAACACCTGGTTGGGTGACGGCAGCAGCGTTCCGCAGCAGCAGTTGGTGCGGGACTTCGGGAAGTCCCGCACCAAGGCCTTGAAAGACATCAAGGCTCGGTTGCCCATTCGGCAGCGGGCGGGAATGCCCAAGTACAAGAAGAAGGCCAAGGCCGATCCGAGCCGGAACTACACCCGGCGCGGTTTCCGGATCAAGGGCGGCCGCCTGCACCTGGCTGTGGAGGACTTCCGCCCGAAGTTCCTCGCCAAGTCCGCCATGGCACGTAGAGCGGCCGACGCCGCGATCTCCACCACTAAGCGTGAGCTGATCAACATGGCTCGCAAGCACGGGCGTATCGTGCATCTTGTCCATCCCGCGCACACCACGATGGACTGTGCGCAGTGCGGAGCGAGAACCAAGCACGCACTGCCTCTCTCGGAACGTACCTACACCTGCACCGTGTGCGGAGCCGTGTCCCCCAGGGACAAGAATTCCGCCCGCGTGATGCTGGTCCGGGCTGGTCTCAACCCGGCTGGTGCTGATCGTGTAAGAGCTGACGGGCCGCAGGCCCACAGCCAACGTGAGCCAGGAATCCCCGGCCCTCAGGATCGGGGAGGATTCAATATAGGAGGCGCCCGCCTGAACGACTCAAAGAGGATCCTGTCTTGACCGAGCAGCTTCGACTGATGGCCGTCCACGCCCACCCCGACGACGAGTCGAGCAAGGGCGCGGCCACCATGGCCAAGTACGTGTCCGAGGGGGTGTCCGTGCTGGTCGTGACCTGCACCGGCGGTGAGCGCGGCTCCGTCCTCAATCCCAAGCTCCAGGGCGACAAGTACATCGAGGAGCACATCCACGAGGTGCGCGCCAAGGAGATGGACGAGGCGCGCGAGATCCTCGGCGTCGACCAGGAGTGGCTGGGATACGTCGATTCCGGGCTGCCCGAGGGCGACCCGCTGCCCCCGCTGCCCGAGGGCTGCTTCGCCCTCGTGGACGTCGACGAGGCGGCCGGCCGCCTGGTGAAGAAGATCCGCGCCTTCCGGCCGCAGGCCGTCACCACGTACGACGAGAACGGGGGCTACCCGCACCCCGACCACATCATGACCCACAAGATCACGATGGTGGCCTTCGATCACGCGGCCGACACCGAGAAGTACCCCGAGGCCGAGTTCGGCCCGGCCTACCAGCCGCAGAAGCTCTACTACAACCAGGGCTTCAACAAGCCGCGCACCATCGCCCTGCACGAGGCGCTGCTCGCCCGCGGCCTGGAATCCCCGTACGGCGAGTGGCTGGAGCGGTGGAAGGAGTTCGAGCGCAAGGAGCGGACCCTGACCACCCACGTGCCCTGCGCCGACTTCTTCGAGATCCGTGACAAGGCGCTCATCGCCCACGCCACGCAGATCGACCCCGACGGCGGCTGGTTCCGCGTCCCGATGGAGATCCAGAAGGAGGTCTGGCCGACGGAGGAGTACGAGCTCGCGAAGTCCCTCGTGGACACTTCCCTCCCCGAGTCCGACCTCTTCGCGGGCATCCGGGAGAATGCGTAGCTATGAGCGCTACGCAGGAAGCAATCGTCCAGCTCCTTCCGCTGGCCGGCGACACCTTCGACAAGAACAAGGTGACCCCGGGCCTCCTCGGATTCGTCGTCTTCGCGGCCCTCGCCCTCGGGGTGTGGGGCCTGATGAAGTCGATGAGCCGCCACATGGGCCGGGTCGACTTCAAGGAAGCCCCCGAGCCCGCCCCTACGGAGGGCACGCGCGTCCCGTAGGGGCCGCGACACCGGTACCGGGGCCGGTCCGACCCCGCGTGCGACCGCCGTCGCGCCGTAAACCGGTGAGGCGGCGGACTTTCGCACGTGCGTGATCGCCGGATGAGCACCTCCGCCGGGCACCCGGCCTCCGCCGCGCCGCGGCTGCGGCCGCTGGGATCCACCGTCTACCTGGCCCTGGCCGGCGGCGGCCAGCCCCGACTGCGGGTGCGGGTGTTCCGCTGCGCGGGGCGGAGTCCCCGCAGCGACCCTTGCCGCTGCGCGGGGCGAAGTCCCCTACCCACCCTTCGCCCGTTCCCCGGGCTCTGCCCGGACCCCGGTCCTCAAACGCCGGACGGGCTGGAGGGGGTGCCGGGCTGCGCCCGGACCCCCTGGGGCTCCGCCCCGGACCCCGGTCCTCAAGCGCCGGACGGCTGAAACACCCGGCCCGGCGCCCCGGACCCCTGGGGCTCCGTCCCGGATCCCGGTCCTCAAGCGCCGGACGGCTGAAACACCCGGCCCCGGGCAACGGGGCCGCACCCGGCATCGGGTCCGGGGCGCAGCCCCGGGGAACGGGCGAAGGGCGGGTAGGGGAACCTACCTCCGAGCAGTGGCCGGCCCACCCGGCGCGACCACCCCGGCCACGGGCCGTACGAGGAGCACACCTGGCACCCGCACGTACCGGCTAGTGCGGCGGCAGCGCCACCGGGACGCCCATGATCTCCCGCGAGTGCAGGTTCGGTACGAGCGAGAGCCGCCACGCCTGCCAGCCCTCCGCCGGGTCCACCCCGCGCGCCAGGATCACTGTGTAGGACTCCAGGCAGTCCTCCAGCCGCCCGTCCCGCATCGGGTGCGGGGCCGCCGCCAGCCGCGCCAGCTCCGTCCGCGCCTCCTCCGAAGCCGCCGGGAGCGCGTACGGCAGGAGCGTGCAGCGCAGGAAGCGCGCCCAGTCCTCCCCGCGCCGGTCCCCGTAGGAGATGAACAGCCGCACCGCCTCCTCGCACAGGTCCAGCGCCTGCGCGGTCCGCCCGTTGCCCGCGTCCACCACCGCCAGTTCCAGGCAGGTCCACGCCTCCCCGTGGGCCAGCCCGATCCGCCGGAAGTCCGCCCGCGCGTCCACCAGCAGCTGGCGGGCGAACCCGGAGTTCTTCAGGTTCCCCGTCTGCGCCGCCCGCTGGTCGCGCGTGACCCGGCCCGAGTGGTGGCGGGCGTGCGCCAGCCCGTACACGTCCCGCATCCGGGAGAACATCGTGCGGGCCCGTTCCAGCTCCCGTACCGCCCGGTCGCGCTCCCCGGCCTCCTCCAGCGCCTGGCCCAGGTAGTACAGCGTCCACGCCTCGCCGCGCGCGTCCTCCGCCTCCCGGTGCCGGGCCAGCGCGTCCCGCAGCCGGTCCAGCGCCGGCCCCGGATCCCCGTCGACCACGCGGGCCCGGCCCAGCTGGGTCAGCGCCCAGGCCTGGCCGCGGTCGTCGCGCGTGCGCCCGTACAGCTCCAGCGCCAGGCGCAGCTCCGCCTCCGCGCGCGGCACCTCGCCCAGGCGCAGGTACACCTGGCCGAGCTGCAGGTGCGCCCAGGCCTCGCCGTGCACGCTCTCGCTCTCGCGGTGCAGCACCAGCGACTCGCGCAGCAGCCGCAGCGCCTCCGCGAGGTGCGCGCGGTCGCGTTCCACCGCGCCGAGCGCGTGCAGGCCCCACGCCCGGTCGCCCGCCAGCTCGTCCGGGGCCTGGAGCACCAGCGCCTCGCGGATGCGGGCCGAGGCCTCGGGGAGGTTGCCCTGGTGGTGCAGGGTGATGCCGAGGGAGACCAGGGCCATGCCCGCGCCCGCCTCCTGGCGGGCCTCCTTGTACTGGTCGACCAGTGAGGTCAGGGTGGTGCGGGACTTGTCCAGCTCGCCGAGCTGGCGCGCCGCGATGCCCGTGCGCCACTGCACCGAGCGGACCAGCAGGCCCTGATCGACGGCCTGCGTGAGCTCGTTGATCTCACCGAGCCGGTACAGGTCCCCGCGCAGCAGGCAGAAGTCGCAGAGCGCGCCCAGCAGGTCCAGCACCGCCTGCTGGTCCACGCCCTCCGAGTGCCGCAGCGCCGCCGTGATGAAGCTCGACTCGTCGTCCAGCCAGCGCAGGGCCGCGTCCAGGGAGACGAAGCCGTGCCCGCCGACCGTGCTCGCCTTGGACAGGGCGTTCGCCCGCGTGGACATCTTCCCGTCGACCATCCGGATCACCGAGTCGGCGAGCTGCGCGTACGTACGGATCAGCCGCTCGTGGGCCGCAGCGGCGCCGGCCCGGTCCTCGTCCTGGGCCAGTCGCGCGGCCGCGTACGCGCGCACCGCGTCGTGCATCCGGAACCGGTCCCCGCGCACGTGGTCCAGCAGCCCCGCCCGCGCCAGCTCGCGCAGCAGCCGCCCGGCCTCCACCTGGTCCGCGTCGATCAGCGCCGCCGCGGCCGCCGCCCCCAGCGAGGCCCGGCCCGCCAGCGTGAGACGGCGCAGCAGCCGGCGCCGCTCCTCGGGCAGGGCCGCGTAGGCCAGGTCCAGGGCGGCCTCCAGGGAGCCGCCGGGCTCCGGGGACTCCCCGACGCCTCCCAGGGGGGCCAGTACGCGCAGCGCCAGCGGCAGGCCGGCGCCGAGCGCGAGCAGCGTGCGTACGGTCTCCTGCGGGTACGGGGCTGCGAGCGCGGCAGCTGGCGCGGGCGAGGGCGCGGGCGAGGGCGAGGGCGCGGGCGAGCCTGCGGGCGGCTCCGCCCCGACGGCTCCCGCTCCGACGGCTCCCGCCCCCGCGGCTCCCGCTCCCGCACCTCCCGTCCCCGCCGGGTCCGCGCCCGCAAGGGGCACCCCTGCCGGGTCCGTGCCCGACGCCCGGACCAGCTCCGCACCGGCCTCCTCCGTCAGCCGGGTCACCGGCAGCTGGTACACCCAGGCCGCCAGCTCGGAGGGCAGCTCCAGCGGCTCCCGGGCCGTGACCAGGACCAGGCTCTCGGAACGCTCGGGCACGAGCATCCGTACCTGCGCGGCGTCCACGGCATCGTCCAGGACCACCGCCACCGGGGTGCCCTGCACGTGCTGGTGGTACAACTCGCCCAGCCTGCGCACCTGTTGCTCCGCAGACGAGCCCTCACGGAACAGCAGTTGCTCCCGCGGCGCGCCGAGCCGGTTCATCAGGTGCAGCAGCGCCTCACGGGTCGGCAGCGGACTCTCGGAGGAGCCGCCGCCGCGCAGGTCCACCACACAGGCACCCCTGAACTGGTCCCGCAGCGCCTGCGCCGCGTGCAGCGCGAGCGTGGTCCGGCCCACCCCGGGCTCCCCGTGCAGCACCACGACCACCGGGCGGGTCTCGGTGCTCGCCCGGGCGCTGTGCACCCATTGGGCGATCCGGGCCAGCTCGGCCCGACGCCCGACGAACACACCCTCCAGCGACGGAAGTTGGCCGAAAGACTGCTCCAGCATGGCCCGCCGGCGGGCCTCGGCGCTGCGATTGGCGCCGCGGAGCGGGAGGCTGGAGCCGCCGTTGCCGCCGGTCCCGTTCGCCTTGTGCGGGGCGTGCAGCGCCGCGGCCACCTTGCGCTGCTGCTCCAGGAAGGGGCGTATCCCGCGCACCTCCAGCGCCGACAGCCACTGCAGCTTGAGCTGCTCCGCGCCGCCCGGCCGGCCCGCTTCCCCGGCACGCCGGTTCGCCGCGGGCAGGTGCAGGGCGGTCACCTTGGCCACGGTCGCCGTCGCCCCGGCCACGCCCACCACGGCGCCGGTGGTCAGCGCCGTACCGACCGCCACGCCGAAGGCCAGGTCGGCCACGATCGCGGCAGCGGCCGCGACCCCCGTGACCAGCAACGCCGTCGAGGTGTTCGCCCGCCGGAAGGCCTCGCCGAGCGACTCGTCCCCGGCCGCCGCCTCGTCCAGGGCGCGCGTGTACGCCTCGTACTCGGTGGCCGCGCTCGCCGCGAGCGAGTCCAGCGCCTGCGTGCCGCGCGCCAGCAGCGCCGCCTTGGCCTCCGGAGTGCGGGCCGCCCCGCCGGCTCCCCGCCGGGACTCCTCCTCCACGGCCCGCCCCAGCAGCCGCTCGGCCTCACCGCGATGACTGTCCCGCATCGGCATCCCCCTCAGAGAGCTCCGGCACCGTGCCACAAGTGTCCGTCGGGACGGTCGCAAGCGCGAGGGAATCTGAGCTAGTTCAGAGGGAGTTGACGCGCAAGCGGTCGCTTATGGTGGCCCGGTGAGCAGACGGTGGAGAACTCCGGGACTGTGCGCGACGATGACGGCGCTGCTGCTCGCGGCGACCGCCGGCTGTGAACTGCTGCCGAAAGAACCCGTGCCCACACGGGGGTTCTGGCTCCGCTACGAGAAGCCGGTCGCCGCCGACCGCGACGAAGCCCGCTTCCTGAAGCAGTGGATCCTCGCCGACATGATCGTCGGTGGCCTCAACGACTACGTCGACCTCCCTCACCTGGTCACCGTCGTCGTCCGCTCCTGCCACGGCGAAGGCAGCGGCTACGCCCCGCAGGCCCGGCGCATCGATTTCTGCTACGACGATCTGGGCAAGCGGCGCGAACTGTTCTCCCGCGCGGAGAGCCCCCTCCACGACGAGGACCTCGCCGACCTCGTGAACGAGATGCTCTACCACGAGGTGGGCCACGCCCTCATCGACGCACTGCACCTCCCGGCGGGCGGGGATCGCGCGGAGGGCGACGCCGCCGACCGCTTCGCCCAGCTGATGCTGAACGGCAGCAAGGTGGGCGCCGAGGCCCTCCTGATCGCGGCCCGGGCCTACGACCTGTCGGCCGCCTTCGACCCCACCTCCGACCTCACCACAGCCGAGCACGCCCCGCCGGCAGCCCGCGCGGAATCCCACCGCTGCGCGGTCTACGGCGCCTCCCCGACCCGCCACAAAGCCCTGGCCACCCCGTCCCGCACCGACTGCGCGGCCACGTGGACCCACACCCGCGACACCTGGACCCACGACCTGGCCCCGCTGCTGCGGCACAGCTGACAGTGCGTGATCAAGCGGTGCGGCACAGGGCGTGGTCGATGAGGTTGCGCAGTGCCGCTTCCTGTCGGGCCGCCGCCTTCGGGTCCGCGGAGCGGCTGTGCGCGGAGACGGTGATGGTGCGTCGACCGTCCGTGGTCGTCGCTGCCCGGATGACATATCCGAAGCCGCTTCCTCCGTGCCCGAGGTAGCCGCCGCCGCAGGACAAGGGTGTGAAGAACAGACCCAAACCGTCCCGGGTGCCTTCCGGGTGACCGCTGTCCTGCGGCACCGGCACGGCGTTGCGCATGGCGGAGAGTTCGGCGGGCTTCAGCAGTTGTCCACGTGCCAGTGCGGCGAAGAAGCGGTTGAGGTCGAGGGCCGTGCCGGTCATCGAGCCGTCGGCACCGCTGTCGAAGGGACGGTAGGGGATCGTGGTGTCCACCAACGGGCCGTCCACGACGAATTGCTGGTAGTTGGCCGTGTGCGGATACGGAAGGAAGGGCCGCGTGCCCGGGGTGGCGGTCTGCTGCAGGCCGAGCGGGCGCAGAATGCGATCGTGGACCTGCTGTTCCCAGGTGCGGCCCGTGATCGTCTCGATGATCATTCCGGCCAGCACGTAGTTCGTGTTGGAGTACTCCCAGCGGGTGCCTGCCGGGAAGGCGGGTTCATGGCGCAGGGCCAGGTCCACCAGCTCTTCGGGCTCGTAGGTACGCCACCGGTTGGCCAAGTAGGTCTGGGTACTGGGGTCGGGGAAGACGTCAGAGATGTAATCGGACAGGCCGCTGGTGTGCTGCAGCAGGTGGCGCAGGGTGATGGTCCGGCCGTCGTTTCCAGCGCCGGACACGACCCCGGGCAGCAGCTCCTCCACCGTCTGGTCGAGGGAGATCCGTTTCTCGCCCACCAGTTGCAGCATGATGGTGGCGACGAACGTCTTGGTGGTACTGCCCAGGGGCAGGTAGCCGTCCTTCGGAACCGGGCGGCGAGTGACCAGGTCTCCCACCCCGGAGCGGGCCGTGACGGTCCCGCGCGGGGTTTCCAGGCGGACTGCCACCCCGGTGACCCCGGTGTCCCGCAGTGCGTCGGCGTCACGCTGCACGGACCGAGCCGTGCCGGAGGGCGCCGGTGGCCCTGTGCGTGGCGCGGCCGAAGCCGCAACGGACGGCAGAGATGACGCAGCCAGCGCCAGCACCGCAGCTGATAACCACAAACGACGAGAGACCATGACCCGAAGGCTAGGAACAGCAAGGGCCGCCAACCATCCGGCAAGCGCCCCGTCCCGAACGGGTGCCAGCCGGATGGACATCACGCCAGGCACCTTCACCACCACTCCCCCCATCTGGTCGTACCGCAGCGCGAGGCACCCGGGGTCCGTCAGCGGCACCGGATACCGCGGCCTGATGCCCCATCACGCGATGCATGCCGAACCCGGGTACTGAGCTTCCAGCGTCTGCGACCATTGCTGCAGCTTTGCGGGTGCGCCGCTGGAGCGGTGTTCACTGAGGTCGGCAGGGCCTCGTCAGACATGGTTCAAGCGAACGGGAGCCCAGGTGCCGTTGGAACGGTTCTCGCTGGAGAACTATCGATGCTTCAAGGAGAGGCAGGAGGTGGAGCTCGGAAAGATCACCGTCGTGCTGGGCCGGAACAACTCCGGCAAGAGTGCGGTCGTGCGAGCGCTCCCGCTCCTGTCCGTCGGCATCCGCGGCGATTCCCCGTACCCTCTGGACTTGGATCTGATCCAGGGCGTCACTCCTTCGTTCGCCGATCTGATCCACGGATCGTCACCCCATGGGCGCATTCACATGGGGGCATCGTTCGGTATCGAGGGCGGCAATGTCATCAGTGCCACCGCCGAAGTCCAGAACATCGCCAACCAGGGAATGCAACTGGTTTCCTCGTTGGAGATCTCCTGCGGGCCAGAGGTCGCGAATCTCTCCTGGGTCCCGGGTGTCGACGCCTATTCTCCGGAGAAGCGCACGTATCTTGTCGACGGCCAGGAGCGAAAGGTCGGATTCCGTGGGCTGCTGCCCGATCCGGCTGACTGGCCGGACTCTGTCGGTGGTGTCCGCGGAGTCACCAAGATAATTCGAGAAGAGTTTGACGAGATCCGGTACCTGGGCCTGTTCAGGAAGAGCCCGGAGCGCTTTTTTCGGTCACCAGCCAGAGCTTTGGGCAGCGTCGGCTACCGAGGGGAGCGGGCGCTGGGCATACTGGCCGCGGATGAGACTTACGGGCGCGGTCGAATCGGTCGCGAGGTAAATGACCTGCTGGCGGGCATCCTGCCCGGGTGGCACCTCGAAGTCACCGATGTCGGATCCGGGATGTACATTCCCAAGTTGCGTTCCCTGCGCGATACCGATCTCGTCGTCCACATCGATGACGTGGGCACCGGTGTGGTCCAGTTCCTGCCGATCGTGATCCAGCGGGCCGTGGACCGGGTGGAGCCACCCGCGAAACCTGTGATCGAAATCGTGGAGGAGCCCGAACTCCACCTCCATCCGTCGGCGCACGCTGCGATCGCCGATCTCTATGTCGACGCTGTGCAGGAGTCGGAGGTGCGTTTCCTGGTGGAGACGCACAGCGAGAATTTCCTCCTCAGGCTGCGTCGGCGGGTTGCGGAGCAGAAGCTGAGGCCGGAGGACGTGAAGATCTACTTCGTTGAGCAGGTTGAGGGATCCGCCACCCTGCGAAAGATCGAAGTTGATGCCCTTGGCAACCTCGACTACTGGCCCAGGGGAGTCTTCGCGGAGGACTTCGAGGAGGTACGCGCTCTCGCGGACGCGCAGGCGAATCGGATCGATGATGCGCATTGAGATTCCGGTCGACCTGCTGAGGGACCGCCAGGGTGACGAGAACGCAGAGCTCATATTGAAGCTGATCGCGTTCTTCAGGGAGGCGCGGCACGAGTGGGTGATCGCCCCGCATGATGTGGGCGCCGTCCAGGCGTTCTTGCAGCGTCACGTCCCGACCCTGGCGCAGGTCTACCTGCTGCTCGCACAGAAGGCGAGCATGGCTCAGGCCTGGGCACCGCATGGTGGGACCGTAGGCGTGGTCAGGATGGCCGGCGAGACGCTGGCGGGCGACATCCGCGACTTGGAGCGGCCAGCCGTGCTGGTCGTGGAGAACGCGATCTACGACTGGCAGATGATCGAGGCGCTCGCGCGCCTGCTGGGCTGCGAGGACGTCATCGACGCCAAGGAGGGCAGTCGCCTCGGTGTGTACAACGGAGGCGGCAAAGACGGTGCGACCCGGCACGCTGTCGACCAGGCTGCGACGTTCTCCAGGACCAAGCGTGTGGTCCTTGTCATCGACAGCGACAGTTTCCATCCCGCGGAACGGACCGGAAATCACGAGAAGGCCGATGCCGCAGCCCGCGAAGGCGTGAGTTCGCACGTCCTCAGCTTCCGGGAAATGGAGAACTACATTCCCAACCGTGTCCTGGCTCGGCAGCCGAAGAAAACGGCCGGAATGTCTCACATGGCCAAGCGCCTTGAGTCCCTCAAGGTCTTATCGCCCGAGCAGCGCGCCCACTTCGACATGAAGCACGGATTCAAGGGCAAGCCGCATAAGGGCGCTGGCCAGAAGGTGCGGAACTCCGGGATGACGGGGACGACCTATTTCGTCCCACCGCGCCACGGCGATCTGTACGGCGACGTGGCGGAGCCGGACCTCATCGTCCTCCAAGAGGGATTCGGAACGGACCTGCCGGGCCTGTTCCTGCAAGAGGTGATGCGCGGTGGCGTATCGGAGCGAGACCTGGATGGGCTGGGTCCCGACGCGAAGCAGGAGTTGCAATCGATGTTCGAAAAGATTCGGGGCGTGATCTGAGGATGGGAGACGTTGAGGTGGTCAAGGATATCTCCGTGGTGCCGGAGGTCCACTTCCTGGAGCAGGTGCTGGAGCGGATTTCGCAGGGTGAGCTGCGGGTGCCCAAGTTCCAGCGCCCGTTCCTGTGGCGGCCTGACCAGATGCTGCAGCTCTTCGACAGCATGGAGCGCGGCTACCCGATGGGAAGCCTGCTCATCTGGGAGACCACCATGCCGCTCGAAAGCCTTGACACCATTGGTGGGCGCAGTATCCCGTCGGCACCGGAGGGAGCAAAGGTTGCCTATGTCCTGGACGGCCATCAGCGGCTCTCGACGCTCTTCGGGGTCCTCCACCGCTCGGACGATGCCCCGCAGTCCACGCAGCAGGAGGACTGGATGTGGTGGGTGTACCGGCCGCTCGTCCGGCCGGACCATGACGGCGTGCGCTACCGCCACTGGAAGAGCGGCGAGACGGTGCCCGGCAGCTTCCTGCCCATGAGGTCCGTGCTGGGGACTCTGGACTTCCTCGAATACGCACGGAAACTGTCCGATGTCTCTGGTTCCCGCGAGGAGGCCGACCATCTCACCAAGGAGAGCGAACGCATCGCCAAGCGGGTGAAGAACTACAAGGTCTCCGTGGTGCGCATGGAGGGTGGCACTCTCAAGCAGGCCATTGAGGTCTTCTCCAGGATCAACAGCAGCGGCCAGAAGATGCGTCCCGACCAGATGGTCTCCGCTCTGACCTACGGAACCATCGGGTCGGAGACGCTCAGCGACAAGATGGAGGAGATCAGGGGGCGGGTCGCCGCTTCGGGCTTCGGCGAGATCCCGATCATGACGATCTTCCAGACCGTCCTCGCGCTGTCCGGCGAGGAGGACGTGCAGCGAGACACCTCCTGGGAGACGATGGCCCGCAAGGTTCAGGGCCAGCTCATGACCGCAGTGGAGGACACTGACCGGATCGTGCAGGAGGTGGTCGAGTTCCTGCGGGACGAGGTCCGGGTTCCCCTGGCCCGCCTGGTTCCCTACAACATCCAGATCATGTTGCTCGCCGTCTTCTTCCACTTCTCTGACAAGGCGGAAGCGGAGCAGCGAGCCAAACTCCGGAACTGGTTCTGGACCACGTCGCTGGCGGGGACCTTTGCCGGGGCCACCACCACCCAAGTCCGGAACTTCATCCGCCAGATGAAAGCCTTCGCCGGAGGAACGAGTGCGCTCGGCTACTCGGGCGAGCGGGCCCGTGCTTTTCCCGACCGCTTCGACCTGCGCAGCGCGCGAGTACGCGCCTACCTCCTCTGGGATCTGCAGACGTTCCCGGAGCGGAAGAACCCCGATGGCAGCACCGTCAACGTGCTGGAGCTGCTGGCGACGGCACACAGCGAGACCTATCGACACATCATCACCCAGAGCGGGGTCCCGGGGGCGTCCAGTCCCGCCAACCGGATCGTCATGACGACTCCGCCAGGCGTGTCGATCCGGCAGGCGCTCATCAGGCTTGCGGAGGAGGGGAGGACCGACATCCTGGACTCACACGGAGTCAGTCTCGCGTCCATCGAGCACCTCAAGGCCGACAGCTACACCGACTTCATCTTTGCGCGCCAACAGGAATTGGCCGCGCGAGAGAGGCAGTTCATCGAGAGCCTGGGCATCGAGTCAGCCGAAAAGGAGGTCGGGGAGGCCGACATCGACACCGAGTGACGGGCGGCGAGTCCAGGCTGGTACAGGCTCGAAGGCGCAGTGCGGCTTTCCCGCCCTGGGCTTGTCGACCAGCAGCACGGCGCGGGATGGCGGACATGCGGATCAGGTTCCGCTTGGCCATGGCCAGGGAGTCGTTGATCCCACGAAGGTGCACCCCATGCCGCCGCCCGGGTCTGGGATCCCCATCTCATGCCAGGCGGCGGCGGATCAGCGCACATCGGCCAAGCGGACGGGGGCGTGCGGGTTCCACGGGGAGGGCAGGGGTGGTGTGAGAGGCTGGGTGGATGAACCGGTTGGCTGGTGTGACCTCGCCTTATCTGCTTCAGCATGCCGACAATCCCGTCGACTGGTGGCCCTGGACGCCGGAGGCTTTCGAGGAAGCACGGCGGCGCAACGTGCCCGTTCTGCTGTCGGTCGGTTACTCCGCGTGTCACTGGTGTCATGTCATGGCGCACGAATCCTTCGAGGACGAGCTGACGGCCGTCTATCTCAACGAGCACTTCGTCAACGTCAAGGTCGACCGTGAAGAGCGTCCCGACATCGACGCCGTCTACATGGAAGCCGTGCAGGCCGCCACCGGGCAGGGCGGGTGGCCCATGACCGTGTTCCTCACCCCCGATGCCGAGCCGTTCTACTTCGGGACCTACTTCCCGCCCGAGCCCCGGCACGGGATGCCCTCCTTCATGCAGGTGCTCGAAGGCGTGCGCACCGCGTGGGTCGGGCGGCCCGAGGATGTGGCGGAGGTCGCGCAGCGGATCGTACGGGACCTCGCGGGGCGGCAGCTCGACTACGGGAAGGCCGGCACCCCCGGGCCCGAGGAGCTCGCGCAGGCGTTGCTCGGGCTGGTGCGGGAGTACGACTCCACGCGCGGCGGGTTCGGCGGGGCGCCGAAGTTCCCGCCGTCCATGGTGCTGGAGTTCCTGCTGCGCCACCACGCCCGGACCGGGTCCGAGGGGGCGCTGGAGATGGCGGCCGATACGTGTGAGGCCATGGCGCGGGGCGGGATCTACGACCAGCTCGGGGGCGGGTTCGCGCGGTACTCCGTGGACCGGGAGTGGGTCGTGCCGCACTTCGAGAAGATGTTGTATGATAATGCGCTGCTTTGTCGGGTTTACGCCCACCTCTGGCGCACCACCGGGGACGATCTCGCGCGTCGCGTCGCGCTGGAGACCGCCGACTTCATGGTGCGCGAACTGCGCACCCACGAGGGCGGCTTCGCCTCCGCGCTGGATGCCGACAGCGAGGACCCGGAGACCGGGAAGCACGTGGAGGGGGCCTACTACGCCTGGACTCCCGAGCAACTGCGCGAGGTGCTCGGGGAGGAGGACGGGGGTCTGGCCGCCGCCTGTTTCGGGGTGACGGAGGAGGGGACCTTCGAGCACGGGATGTCCGTGCTCCAACTGCCGGCGCAGGGGCCCGACATCGGTGACGAGCGGCTCGCCGGTTTCAAGGAGCGGCTGCTCGCCGCGCGGCAGGCGCGGCCCGCGCCCGGCCGGGACGACAAGATCGTCGCCGCGTGGAACGGGCTGGCCATCGCGGCCCTCGCCGAGTGCGGGGCCTTCTTCGACCGGCCCGACCTGGTCGAGCGGGCCACGGAGGCCGCCGATCTGCTGGTCAGGGTGCACATGGACGGGATGGCCCGCCTCGCGCGCACGAGCAAGGACGGGCGCGTCGGGGCCAACGCCGGGGTGCTGGAGGACTACGGGGACGTGGCGGAAGGGTTCCTGGCCCTGGCCGCCGTGACGGGCGAAGGGGTCTGGCTGGAGTTCGCCGGGTTCCTCGTCGACCTGGTCCTGGACCGGTTCACCGCCGAGGACGGCTCGCTGTACGACACCGCGCACGACGCGGAGCGGCTGATCAGGCGGCCGCAGGACCCGACCGACACCGCGGCCCCCTCCGGCTGGACGGCCGCCGCCGGCGCCCTGCTCTCGTACGCCGCGCACACCGGTTCGCAGGCACACCGTACGGCGGCCGAGCGGGCGCTCGCCGTGGTGCACGCGCTCGGGCCGCGCGCTCCGCGCTTCATCGGGCACGGGCTGGCGGTCGCCGAGGCGCTGGTCGACGGGCCGCGCGAGGTCGCCGTGGTCGGCCATCCGGAGGATCCGGCGCGGGCCGAGCTGCACCGGGTCGCGTTGCTGGGGACGGCGCCCGGGGCGGTCGTGGCGACGGGTCTGCCGGAGGCGGCGGACGGGAGTGGCGGGGAGTTCCCCCTTCTGGCCGAGCGCACGCTCATGCACGAGCTCCCGACGGCGTATGTGTGTCGACATTTCGTCTGCGCGCGGCCTACGACCGATCCGGTCGAGCTGGCGGAGCAGTTGGGGACGGTTCGTCCCTGAAAGCGGTGGAGTAGCGTCAATTCCGGTTGTCTGAACGTGAGTTCGGCAACATGGTTTTTATCTCGATAGCGCCTGCGCGTCATGTTCGGTGCCTAGTCTCGTGACTTCGGAGTCACCGATCGGTCACTGACAGCGCCCTCGGGCGCGGGGGAGCGCGCACCGGGGGGGTTGCGCACGCGGGAAAGTCGGGGACGGGCGAGGGCGGCGGGCTGGGGAGCCTGCCGCGCGTCCGTCGCCCGGGGGGTCGAAGGATCGCCGCCTGGGGTTGCGGCATGTCTGTGGGGGACGCTTTGTTCATATCCGTGTTCATTTGTGTCGTATCGCTCGCGCTCTTCTGGATGGCGGCGTTCACGCTCTGGTGGCAGATGCACGCCTGGCGGACGCCCGAGACGCTCGCCTCGACCCGCTTCGACCGCCCTGACGGCGGCGGCCGGCTGGCCTTCTCCCTGCTCCTGCCCGCCCGGCACGAGCAGGCGGTCCTGGAGCACACCATCGAGCGGCTCCTGGAATCGAGCCACCACGACTACGAGATCATCGTGATCGTCGGCCACGACGACCCCGGGACCGCGGAGGTGGCCGAACGTGCGGCCGCCCGCGCACCCGGTCTCGTACGCGTCATCACCGACCACCACGAGGTCAAGAACAAGCCGAAGGCCCTCAACACCGCCCTCCCGCACTGCCGGGGCGACATCGTCGGGGTCTTCGACGCCGAGGACCAGGTCCATCCCGAGCTGCTGTCCCACGTGGACCACGCCTTCCGCGCCACCGGCGCCGACGTGGTCCAGGGCGGGGTCCAGCTCATCAACTTCCACTCCAGCTGGTACAGCCTGCGCAACTGCCTGGAGTACTTCTTCTGGTTCCGCTCCCGGCTGCACCTGCACGCGGAGAAGGGCTTCATCCCGCTCGGCGGCAACACCGTCTTCGTGCGCACCGAGGTGCTGCGCGAGGCCGGCGGCTGGGACCCGAACTGCCTCGCCGAGGACTGTGACCTGGGCGTACGGCTGTCCTCCGTCGGCAAGAAGGTGGTCGTCGCCTACGACTCCGACATGGTGACCCGCGAGGAGACCCCCGGGTCGCTGGTCAGCCTGCTCAAGCAGCGCACCCGCTGGAACCAGGGATTCCTCCAGGTCTACCGCAAGAAGGACTGGCAGCAGCTGCCCGGCCGCGGCCAGCGCTGGCTGGCCCGCTACACGCTGATGACCCCGTTCATGCAGGCCACGTCCGGGGTCGTCATCCCGGTGAACTTCGCCGTCGCCGTCTTCCTCGACGTGCCCGTCGGCGTCGCGATCGTCACCTTCCTGCCGATGATCACCGCGATGGTGACCTTCGTCTTCGAAGTGGTCGGACTGCACGACTTCGGCCGTCAGTACGGGCTGCGGGTGCGCTTCACGCACTACGTCAAGCTCGTGGTCGGCGGCCCGTTCTACCAGGTGATGCTGGCCGGCGCCGCGATCCGCGCGGTCTGGCGCGAGCAGCGCGGACGCAACGAGTGGGAGCTCACCAGCCACACCGGAGCCCACCTCGCGCCCGTGTCCGATCCCTCGTCGGCGTCCGGCGCCCCGAGCACCCTGAACCGAGAGGACAGCCCCCAGTGACCACCACTCTGCCCGCGGCCACTGATCCCCAGCCCGGTGCTGCCACCACCGCCACCACCACCGCCGACGCCACCCTCATCCCCCGCCAGCGGACCGGCGGACTCGGGGTCCGCCCGCCCGCGCCGGCCCGGCCGCTCGTCCGGTTCCGCTCCTCCCGCCCCGACCTGCTGCTGTGCGGGGCGCTGCTGCTCGCGATCCTGCTCGTGCAGGGCTGGAACATCACGAACTTCCCGACGCTCAGCGACGACGAGGGCACCTACCTCGCCCAGGCCTGGGCCGTCCAGCAGGGCAAGGGGCTGGCCCACTACACCTACTGGTACGACCATCCCCCGCTCGGCTGGATCCAGATAGCGGGCCTGACCTACCTGCCGTCCCTGTTCGTACCCGACTCGATGACCGTCGCGCCGATGCGGTTCTCGATGCTCGCGGTCTCCGCCGCCAGCTCGGTCCTGCTGTACGTGCTCGCGCGCCGGCTCTGGCTGCCGCGCTGGGCGGCCGGCCTCGCCATGGGCCTGTTCGGGCTCTCCCCGCTCTCCGTCGTGCTGCAGCGGGAGATCTTCCTCGACAACATCGCCGTGATGTGGATGCTGCTGGCCTTCTGCCTGGCCGCGTCCCCCAGCCGCCACCTGTGGCACCACTTCGCCTCCGGACTGGCGGCCGCCACCGCCGTGCTGACCAAGGAGACGATGCTGGTGGTGCTCCCGGCGCTGCTGGTGACGATGTGGCGCCACAGTCACCGGGACACCCGCAAGTTCGCCGTCACCGGAGCCGTCACCGCCTGCGTGCTCATCGGGGTGACGTACCCCCTGTACGCGCTGCTCAACGCCGAGCTGCTGCCCGGCTCCGGCCACGTCTCCCTCATCGGCGGGATCGTCTACCAGATGGGCCGGGCCGGTTCGGGCTTCATCCTCGACCCGGGCTCCGGCTCGCACGGGGTCTTCGAGTCCTGGCTGTACTACGACACCGTGCTGCCGCTCGGCGGCCTGGCCGGCGCGGTCCTGCTCCTGGTCACCATCCGCTGGTCGGTCACGGCCCGGGCGCTCGCCGGCCCGGCGCTGGCCGTGGTCATCCTCGCCCTCGTCGCCATGCGGCCCTCCGGCTACCTCCCGGCGATGTACGTGATCCAGGCGCTGCCGTTCCTGGCGCTGGTCCTCGCCGGGGGCGCGGCCAGCGTCACCCACGCCGTGCTGCGCCGCCGCCGTGCGCCGGGGGAGCGGCGCGCCCTGGTCTACGGGCGGTGGGCGCTGATCGGCGTCCTGGCCGCCTCGGCCCTCGTGTACCTCGTCCCGCGCTGGTACGACGGCAACCGGACGGCGCTCACGGCCGACGCGAACGCCCCGTACCGGCAGGCCGCGGCCTGGCTCGGGCGCGAGGTGAGCGAGCCCGCGACGACCCGGGTGCTGGTCGACGACGCGCTGTGGCTGGACGCCGTCCACCACGGGTTCGACCCGGGGCTCGGGGCCATCTGGTTCTACAAGGCGGACCTGGACCCGGCGGTCACCAAGACCCTGCCGGGCGGCTGGCGGGACATCGACTACGTGGTCTCCTCGCCCACCGTCCGGCGCGATGCTGCGCAACTGCCCAACGTGAAGGCGGCTTTGGAGAACTCGACCGCGGTCGCCGTCTTCGGTACGGGCGAGGACCGCATCGAGATCCGGCGCACTGACCCCACGGCCCGCACCGTCAACGGGAGTTGATCCGGCATGAGCGAAGACCTGTGGGCCCCGCATGCACCGCACCTGCCGGAGGCCGCCGCCGAGGCGCCCGCCCCGGGTAGCGTCACCCTCATCATCCCGACCTTCAACGAGTCCGGAAACATCGTCGAGTTGCTGAGCAGGCTGGCCGCCGCACTGCCCGCACACCTGCCCTGCTCGGTCCTCTTCGTCGACGACTCCACGGACGACACCCCGGCCGTCATCGAGAAGGCCGCGCTGGAGTGCGCCTTCCCGGTGGAGGTCCTGCACCGCGAGAGCCCCGAGGGAGGGCTCGGCGGGGCCGTCGTGGAGGGGATCCGGCGCGCGGACACCGACTGGATCGTCGTCATGGACGCCGACCTCCAGCATCCGCCCCACCTGGTCCCCGAGATCGTCGGGGAGGGTGAGCGCACCGGCGCCGACCTCGTCGTCGCTTCCCGGTACATCGCCGGGGGCAGCCGGGCCGGGCTCGCCGGGAGCTACCGGATCGCGGTCTCGCGCGGGGCGACCTGGCTGACCAAGGGGCTCTTCCCGCGGGCCCTGCACGGGATCAGTGATCCGATGAGCGGGTTCTTCGCGATGCGCCGCTCGGCCGTCACCCAGGAGGCGCTGAAGCCGCTGGGCTACAAGATCCTGCTGGAGCTGGCGGTGCGCTGCCGTCCGGCGCGGGTGGCCGAGGTGCCCTTCGTCTTCCAGGACCGCTTCTCGGGGGAGTCCAAGTCCACGGCCCGCGAGGGCCTGCGCTTCCTGACCCACCTCGCCTCGCTGCGGTCCGCGACCCCGCTGGCCCGCATGATCGGCTTCGGGCTCGTCGGGCTCTCCGGCTTCGTCCCGAACCTGGCCGCGCTGTGGATGCTCACGCACACCGGTATGAACTACTTGCTCGCCGAGGTGGTGGCGAACCAGGCCGGGGTGCTGTGGAACTTCCTCCTCATCGAAACCCTGCTGTTCCGCGACCGGCGCCGCCACCGCCACTGGGCCGACCGGTTCGGGCGCTTCACGCTGCTGGCCAACGCCGATCTGCTGCTGCGGATCCCGCTGATCGCGGTGTTCGTCGGCACCTGGGGCTTCGGCGTCCTGTCCGCGACCGCGCTCGCGCTGGTCGTCACCTTCGTCCTGCGCTTCGCGGCGACGGAGGCACTCGTCTACCTCCCGCGCAAGGCGGGCTCCACCCGCACGAGTTGAGCCGCACGAAGGGATGCTCCGCATGCGAAGGACAATCCGGCGCAGGGCAGGGTGGCGGGCCGCTCTGCTGGCCGTCGGGGCGATGACCGCGGGCCTGCTGCTGACCGCACCGCAGCAGGCCACGGCCGGACCGCCCAACCTGCTCACCAACCCCGGTTTCGAGACCGCCGGCCCGGCCGGCTCCGACATGCCCTCCTGCTGGTCCAAGTCCGGCTGGGGCGACAACGACTTCACCTTCACGACCGTCGCCGACGCGCACTCCGGAACCAAGGCGATGAAGGTCTCGCTCACCCGCCGGGTGGACGGCGACCGCAAGGCCCTGGTCACCGAGAACGGCACCTGCGCCCCGACGGTCGTGCCGGGCCGGCAGTACGACCTGTCCGCCTGGTACAAGTCGAACACCCCGGACGTGTCGGTGACCGTGTTCCGCCACGACACGACGGCCGGCTGGCAGTACTGGACCGACCTGCAGAATCCCCCCGTCAGTGCCGCGTGGGCGCGCACGGAGGTCCGTACGCCCGCGGTCCCGCCGGGCACCGACAAGATCGTGTGGGGCCTGTCCGTCTACGGGGTGGGCACGCTCACCACCGACGACTACGCGCTGGAGGAGGTGGGCGTGCCCCCGCCGCCGGCCACCTGCACGGGTACGGCCACGGAGTGCGCGAAGGGCAAGTGGCAGGTGATCGCCGCCAAGAACCCGGTGCGGTCGATGCACGCCGTCGTGCTGAAGAACGGCAAGGTGCTGCTGATCGCGGGCTCGGGCAACGACATCGCCCAGTTCGACGCGGGCACCTTCACCTCCGCCGTCTACGACCCGGCGAACGGCTCGTTCAAGACGATCCCGACGCCCGTGGACATGTTCTGCTCCGGCCACGTCCAGCTGTCCGACGGCCGGGTGCTGGTGATGAGCGGCAACAAGGGGTATCCGTCGGCCGACGGCACGATCGGCTACCAGGGGCTGAAGGACTCGTACACCTTCGACCCGACGACCGAGAAGTACACGAAGACCAACGACATGAACGGCGGGCACTGGTACCCGTCCGCGACGATCCTCGGCAACGGCGACGTGATCTCCTTCGGCGGGCTGAAGGAGGACTCCACGGGCAACGTGACCGCGGAGAAGTTCTCGGCGGCGCAGAACAAGTGGCTGCCGATGAACGAGGTCAACCAGACCTGGTCGTACTGGGGCCTGTACCCGTCGATGATCCTCATGCAGGACGGGCGGCTCTTCTACTCGGGCAGCCACACCTTCGGCAACGGCACCCCGGGCACCGGCGCCTCCGTCTACGACTACGACGCCAACACCATCACCGACGTGCCCGGCCTGCGCAACAAGGACGAGCGCGACGAGTCGGCGAGCGTGCTGCTGCCCCCGGCGCAGGACCAGCGGGTCCTGACCATCGGCGGTGGCAACAACGAGCGCAACCCGGCGGCGAACCGGCTCACCGACATCATCGACCTGAAGCAGCCGAGCCCCGCCTACACGGCCGGCCCGGACATCCCCCAGGGCCTGGTCGACCAGGGCCAGGGCAAGCGGCCGCAGACCGGCGCCGAGGGCAAGATGTTCGTGTCCGCGGTGCTGCTGCCGGACGGCAAGGTGCTGGAGACCGGCGGCGGGCTGCACGACCGGGCCGACCCGGTGTACGAGGCCTCGTTCTTCGACCCGACCACCAACACCTACCAGGCGGGCCTGGCCACCGACCCGATCCCGCGGACGTACCACTCGGCGTCGTTCCTGATGCCGGACGGCCGCGTCATGTCGGTCGGGGACAACCCGGGCAACGGCACGTACAACCACAACGTGTCGATCTACACCCCGCCATATCTCTTCAAGGGGGCGCGCCCGCAGATCACCTCGGTGATCGACAACCAGTGGGTGTACGGGGACACACAGCGGATCACCGTCAACCGGGCGGTCGTCAAGGCGGAGCTGATCCGTCCGGCGGCGGTCACGCACTCCTCGGACCCGAACCAGCGGTTCGTGGACCTGCCGCTGACGGTGGTCAACGGCACCACCATCGACCTGAACGTCACCAGCAACCCGAACCTGGCGCCGCCCGGCTGGTACATGCTCTTCGCGGTCGACGCGAACGGCATCCCGTCGATCGCGCAGTGGGTGCACCTGGGCGGCCCGTCCGCCCTGGCGGCCACCGCCGAGCCCCCGTCCGCACACGAGCACACCTTCGCGAACGAGCTGGCCGCCCCGAAGAAGAACCCCGCGAAGCGGGACTCGGCCCCGGTGGCCCCGAGCGTGGCCGGCTGCGACCGGCACTACGGCACGGCCAACGTGTGCGTGCCCACGCGGTTCCCGGCGGAGGTGAAGGCGACGACCAAGGCCCGCTGCGACTGGCTGGCCGCCCACAAGTACCCCACCCGCCTGAAGGTCAACGGCAGCGACCCGCTGCGCCTGGACCCGGACGGTGACGGCTACGCCTGCACGTAGGCGCCCGGTAGAGGCCGGTAGGAGCCGGTAGGAGGCGGGGCCCTGTCCGCTCGCGCGGCAGGGCCCCGCTCCGGTCAGTGGGTGTACGCGGCGATCGAGATGCCCACGTAGTGGGCGACGAAGGCGGCCAGGGTCAGGGAGTGGAAGACCTCGTGGAAGCCGAAGAAGCGGGGTGAGGGGTCCGGGCGCTTCATGCCGTAGATGACGCCGCCGACGCTGTAGAGCAGGCCGCCGACGATGATCAGGACCAGGACGGCGATGCCGCCGGAGCGCATGAAGTCGGGGAGGAAGAAGACCGCCGCCCAGCCCATGGCGATGTAGCAGGGGGTGTAGAGCCAGCGCGGGGCGCCGACCCAGAAGACGCGGAAGGCGATGCCGGCCGCGGCCGCGATCCAGACCGCCCAGAGCAGGGTCCGCCCGCTGGAGTCGGGCAGCAGCAGCACGGTCAGCGGTGTGTACGTGCCCGCGATGATCAGGAAGATGTTGGCGTGGTCGAGCCGCCGCAGGATGGCCTCGCCGCGCGGGCCCCACGTACCGCGGTGGTAGACGGCGCTGACTCCGAAGAGCAGGCACGCGGTGAGGATGTACACCCCGCACGCGACCCGCGCCCGGGTCGAGTCGGTGAAGGCCATCAGGACGAGACCGGCGATCACCACGGCGGGGAACATGCCGGTGTGGAGCCAGCCGCGCATGAGCGGCTTGGTCTCCTGATCGGCGGTTTCGACCATCGGAGCGGCCACGGCAGCGGCGTCGGAAGTCATGCCGGCCATGCTACCTACGGTTGCGTAGGTTTCCGTTAGTGCGCTTTACGGAAGATTGACCGGAGTGGCGATGCTCACGTGAGAGGCCCCCTGGACATATGCGCACACGCACCGGATGATCAGATGAGTGCGGTCGACACCGGATGAGCGGAGCGCGAAGCGTCCGGGTCGCGGCCCCCACGGGGCAATCACAAATCAAACCCCTCAACAAGGAGCGATCGTGGCGCGCGACATCGCGGCTGGCACCACTTCCGACGTACCCACCAAGCACCAGGAGCTCGTCGCCTGGGTCGAGGACATCGCTGCCCTCACCCAGCCCGACCGCATCGTCTGGTGTGACGGCTCCGAGGCCGAGTACGAGGCCCTCTGCGAGGAGCTGGTCTCCAAGGGCACCTTCAAGAAGCTGGACCCGGCCAAGCGCCCGAACTCGTACTACGCCGCCTCCGACCCCTCCGACGTCGCGCGCGTCGAGGACCGGACCTTCATCTGCTCCGAGAAGGAGGAGGACGCGGGCCCGACCAACCACTGGAAGGCCCCTTCCGAGATGAAGGCCCTTTTCACCGGTGAGGGGGGCTTCGCGGGCAAGGGCGAAGAAGGCGGCATCTTCCGCGGCTCCATGAAGGGCCGCACGATGTACGTCGTCCCCTTCTGCATGGGCCCCCTCGGCTCGGAGCTCTCCGCGATCGGCGTGGAGATCACCGACTCCGCCTACGTCGCGGTCGCCATGCGGACCATGACCCGCATGGGACAGGCCGTCCTCGAAGAGCTCGGCACCGACGGCTTCTTCGTCAAGGCCGTCCACACCCTCGGCGCTCCGCTCGCCGAGGGCCAGGCCGACGTGCCGTGGCCGTGCAACACCACCAAGTACATCTCGCACTTCCCCGAGACCCGCGAGATCTGGTCCTACGGTTCGGGCTACGGCGGCAACGCCCTGCTCGGCAAGAAGTGCTACGCCCTGCGCATCGCGTCCGTCATGGCCCGCGACGAGGGCTGGCTCGCCGAGCACATGCTGATCCTCAAGCTCACCCCGCCGCAGGGAGAGTCCAAGTACATCGCCGCGGCCTTCCCCTCCGCCTGCGGCAAGACCAACCTGGCCATGCTGGAGCCGACCATCCCCGGCTGGACCGTCGAGACCGTCGGTGACGACATCGCCTGGATGCGCTTCGGCGAGGACGGTCGCCTGTACGCGATCAACCCCGAGGCCGGCTTCTTCGGCGTCGCCCCCGGCACCGGCGAGCACACCAACGCCAACGCCATGAAGACCATGTACGCGAACACCGTCTTCACCAACGTCGCGCTCACCCCCGACGGCTCCGACGTCTGGTGGGAGGGCATGACCGAAGAGGCGCCCGCCCACCTGATCGACTGGAAGGGCAACGCCTGGACCCCGGAGTCTGACACCCCGGCGGCCCACCCCAACGCCCGCTTCGCCGTCCCGGCCTCGCAGTGCCCGACGATCGCCGCCGAGTGGGAGGACCCCAAGGGCGTCCCGATCTCCGCGATCCTCTTCGGCGGCCGCCGCGCCTCCGCCGTGCCGCTGGTCACCGAGTCCTTCGACTGGAACCACGGCGTCTTCATCGGCTCGAACATCGCCTCCGAGAAGACCGCCGCCGCCGAGGGCAAGGTCGGCGAGCTGCGCCGCGACCCCTTCGCCATGCTGCCGTTCTGCGGCTACAACATGGGCGACTACATGGGTCACTGGGTCGATGTCGCCAAGGACAAGGACCAGGCGAAGCTCCCGAAGATCTACTACGTGAACTGGTTCCGCAAGAACGACGCGGGCAAGTTCGTGTGGCCCGGCTTCGGCGAGAACAGCCGCGTCCTGAAGTGGATCGTCGAGCGCCTCGACGGTACCGCCGAGGGTGTGGAGACCCCGATCGGCATCCTGCCGACCGTCGCCTCCCTCGACACCGACGGCCTGGACCTGCCGGCCGCCGACCTGGAGTTCCTGCTCACGGTCGACAAGGAGGTCTGGCGCGACGAGGCCTCGCTGGTCCCCGCGCACCTGAACACCTACGGCGACCACACGCCGAAGGAGCTGTGGGACCAGTACGAAGCGCTCGTCGAGCGCCTGGGCTGATCCAGCTGATCCAGCCCCCATAGAACCCCTGCGGCCGGCTGTCCCCGGCCACGGGCTGACGCGGGATTCCCCGACCTAGGATTCCCTGCGACCTTCAAGATAGGTCGTGTGCGTCTGCTGACGGCGGGCCTCCGTTTCACGGAGGTCCGCCGTCATGCGTTCCGCTTCCTCCCGCAGCAGCGTCAGCTGCCGCTCCAGGTGGCGCTCGGGCGATTCGCCGCCCGCCGTGAGCCGGGTCCACCAGCGGGTCCGGTTGTAGGTGTCCACGCACTCCGGCACGTCCGTGCGGATGGCCCGGGTCAGTGCGTGCACCGCCTCCGGGTCGGCGGCCAGCACCCCGGCCACCCAGCCCGGCTCCAGCATCGCCGCGTACAGCTCCAGCAGCCCGGTCAGCACCTCGGCGGGCTCCGACGGCAGGTCCACCTCGCCGACGTACTCCTGGAGCCGCGCGAAGTCCTCCCGTACGAAGCCCAGTTGCTCGGCGGGCTCCGGCGGTACCGGCGGCGCCGCCACGTCCGGCGGGGCGACGAGCGCGCCCGCCCCGTACAGCCCGGCGACCACCACCGGCCAGTACGTGCCGGCCACCCCGGTGAGGGTCAGGCCCACCCCGACGACCCCGCAGGCGCTGCCGGCCAGGTTCTTCTTCGACTCGAGGTACTGGAGAAGGCGCGCCCTGAGAGCCCTATTGGTAGCCACGGATCTCCTCGAAGGCTCCGTCCAGCGAACCGTTGCCGTCGGTGGCGTCGAAGAGCCGCCCGCCGGTCAGTTCGGTGATGTGGGCGAGTTCCTTGCGGTCCGAGTCGCCGAACAGCACCGCGAAGACCGGCGTGTGCCTCTGCGCCTCGGGCAGCCCCGCGTAGAAGTCGTCGAAGTGCTTGGCTCCGACGCCCGCCGTGTTCTCGCCGTCCGTCATCAGCACGATCGAGGTGAAGGCGTCGGTGGTGCCCTTGCCGAGCTGCTGGTACGCCGCCTCCAGACTGCTGTAGATGGCCGTGCCCCCGTCCGGCCGCAGCGACTTCACGTCGGCGCGGATGGCGTCCAGGGCGGGTCCGGGGTTGCCCGGCTCGACCGCGTGCGTCCGGACCTTCTTCACCTTGTCGCCGAAGGGCAGCAGGGTGACTTCCTCACGGTCCCGGAACCGCTCTCCGGTGCCCGAACTGCCGGTCCCCGTCAGGTCGGTGAGCGCCGACTTCAGCCGGCCGATCCGGTCCTCCTCGGCCATCGACCCCGAAGTGTCCAGCACGTACACCGTGCGCGAGGGCCGGCGCAGCTCGTTCTCGTAGCTGGCGAGCAGCCCGTCCGCCACCGACCGGGTGCCCGGGAAGGGCAGCTCCCGCCGCTTGTCCGGGTTCAGCCCGCCCGCCGGGGCCACCCCGGCCGCGACGGGCCGCCGCAAGGTCTTCTCGGTGATCGCCTTCTGTGCCTCGGCGCCGCGCAGGTACTCGGTCAGCACGCGCCCCGACTCGCGGGCCCCGGCCGGGGCAGAGGTCAGCAGGGTCAGCGGGTAGTGGGCCGTGACCACGCCGTCGAGGGGCCGGATCACCGTCAGGTTCGTCTGCGCGTCCCGGTTCATGGACAGCAGCACCGACTCGTAGTTCACCAGCGCGTCCACGTTCCCGCGCTGGGCGTACGCCGTCGCCAGCCAGCCGGAGGAGCCCGAGGTCAGCTTCTGCCCGGTGAAGAACTCCTTCAGCTTCGGCTGCGCCGTCGCCACGTCCGCGTCGGTCAGCGCCGCCTGTGCGCCCGAGAGCCCGGAGGCCACCGAAACCAGTGCCGAGAAACCGGAGTTGGAGCGTACCGGGTCGGTCATCCCGTACGTCAGCTTCCCGCCGGCCACCGCCTCGTGGACCGCCGACCAGGTCACCGACTCGGGCTTCCAGCCCAGCCGGGCCAGCGCCTCGGGCTTCACTCCGAGGGCGACGGGCGAGGACATCACCGGGGTCTCGCTCGACAGCTTGCCCACGGCCTCGGGGCGCAGCCGCAGGTAGTCGTTGGAGGAGAGCCAGACGGCGTCGTACCTGCCGTCCGCCTTGCCGGAGGCGATCTGCTCGACGGCGTCGAGGGTGCCCGACATGCTCAGTTCCACGGTGATCCCGGTGGCGGCCTTCGCCGCCTTCAGGACCTCGTCCATGTCGGACAGCTCGCTGGAGGCCAGCACGCGCAGCTTGCCCTCCTGGTACGCGGTCTGCTCGGGCTTGGGGCCGTCGGACTGCTCCGTGCACGCGCTCGCCCCGAGCAGGGTGGCGGCGAGCGCCACCGCCGCGGCGAGCCGTCTGCGCATCACAGCGCTGCGGATGCTCATGCCGTTCATCGGGCGTCGCCGCCTTCCAGGGCGCTCGCGGTGCGGGTGCGCGCCAGGTACGCGGAGGCGGTCTGGAGTTCGCCGGTCAGGGATTCCACGGTGGCGGCCATGTTCTCGGTGGCCTGCACCTTGAAGGTGTCGATGGTGTCGAGCGTCTTGTAGATCTGGGCGAAGGCCGTCCGCAGCGTCTCCGCGCCGACGGCCGGGTCGGCGGCGATCCGCTGGATCTCCCCGCTCTGCGTGGACAGCATCTCCGCGTTGCCGCGGATCAGGCCCTCGGTGGTGTCGCGCAGGGTGTCGATCTGCTTGATGACCTCGCCCTGGGTGTTCAGCGCCTGCGCCAGCATCACGGCGATCCGCAGCGCGGACACCGTGGTGGTCGCGGCCCGGTCGACGCCCTTGATCAGCTCTTCGTTGTTGCGCCGGACCACGTCCATCGCCAGGTAGCCCTGCGCGCAGACGGCCAGCTGGGTCAGCAGGTCCTGGTGCTTCTGCCGTACGGGGAACAGCACGTCCACGCGCAGTGCGTCGGCCTGCTGGGGGTCGATCTGATCGGCGATCCGCTGTTCGACGGCAGCGTCCAGGGCCTCGGTGAGCACCGCGTACTCCTGGAGCTTGCCCATGGTCTCCCAGAGGCGGGCGCGCTCGGTGTGCAGGGCGGCGTTGTCGCGCCGCAGCTCGTCCTGGCCGCCGCGCAGCGCGCCGACGATCCGGTTGAGGGTGGCCTGCGAGGAGGCGTACTTGGCCACGTGGTCGCGGAACCTGTTGCCGCCGGGCAGCTTGGAGATGAGCTTGCGCACGCCCTTGGCGGAGCTGTCGCTCGGGTCGAGGTCCTCGACGGTGCGCCGCAGTTCGACCAGGGATCCGGCGACCCTGCCCTGGGCGTCGCCGCCACCGTCGGTGCCGAGGGAGCGTACGGCCCGCTCCAGCATGCGGTTGGACTGCTGGGCGGCGCCGCGGATGTCGGCGGAGCCGAGGCCGGCGATCTCCCCGATGCGGTGCGCGAACTCGGGGGAGCGGCTGTCGATGCCGGCCAGCGAGCCGACGTACTCCCCGGCCCGGCGGGCCATCTCCTCGCGCACCCCGTCCTGGAGCGGTACCAGGCCGGAGGCCTGCTCCCGCTTGACGGGGGCCACGGGTTCGGGGGCGGTGAGGACGAGCGGGCCGGCAGCGGTGTCGTCGGGCGGTGTCAATGTCATGGTGATGGGTCCCCCTATCCCTTGGCGCGCGCGGCCAGCGCCATCAGGACCTTGACGGTCGGTGCGCTCACCTGGCGGATGCCGGTCAGCTCCGATTTGAGGTACGCGGTGTGCGGCGCGGTGGCGGTGTTGAACTCGGCCACCCCCTCGGTGGGCCGGAACCCGTGGCGGACCACGAGCGAGCGCAGCTTCGGGTCGGTGGCCAGCAGGGTGCCGAGCTCCTTGGCCTTCTCGCTGATCGGCACGAAGGTGTGCGGGGAGTTGACGGTGGTGTCGGGGTACAGGACCACCATGTCGCCCGGATCCTGCTTCTGCTGGAGCAGGCTGGCCACCTGCGCCTCGTAGGCGAGGATGAGCGGTTCGCCGCTGCCGCTGATGAAGGCGCGGAAGGGGCCGTCCGTGCTCTGTTCCAGGGCGCCCTGGACGGAGATCAGCTTCTTCATCAGGGGCGCGGTCCGGTCGATGCCGGCGTCGTCGGAGACGACGGTCAGGCCGTTGGCGACGTTCGAGGCGGTGGCGAGGAAGAGCGCGCCCGAGTTGGAGGTGGTGGGGTCGGTGGTCTTGACGAACACCGTGCCGGCCAGCTCGGGGTAGGCGCTGGTCCCGCCCTGGAGCTCCTGCCACTTCTCGTCCTCGGCGGCGGCCTTCAGGAAGGGGCCGAGGAGGAGGGTGCCGGAGTTCTTGCCGTTCATCTTCGCGAGGCCGTGGTCGCTGAGGACCTTGGCCGCGTTGGCGCGGGCGATGACGACGAGCGGGGAGAAGAAGGGCTTGGCGTTCTGCGCGCCCTTCACTCCGGCCGCCAGCTCGATCCCGTCGGCCGGTTCACTGCTGCTGGGGAAGGCGAAGTCGAATTCCTTCAGGGCGAGTTGGTCCATCGCCCAGGAGCCCGAGGTTTCGGTCTTCACGGTGTAGCCCTTGTCCGCAAGGGCCTTGACGACGTCGGGGTCGCGGAAGAACTCGGACTTCTCCGAACCGATGACGCCACGCACGGTCTTCGTTGCCGTGCCCTCCGGCTTGGTTCCTCCGATGGCGATGACGGCTATCACGCCGCCGACCAGGAGGACCGCCAGGGCGATTCCTAGGATGCGTCTCACGGGTGCAGAGTGCTCGCGGAAACCCACATTCCGCGCGGAGTTGAGTGAACGCGAGGTGACGAGGCGGTCCCACTTCGAAATGCTGTGTGGGCCCGTGGGTGCTGGTGACCGGGGCGGGCTGCCGGGAGGATCGTGCCATGGGCGTGAGCGCGTTGAAGTGGCAGGGCTGGCTGGTCGCCCTGGTGTTCGTGGCGGGACTGCTGGTCTTCGCCCCGCTGGGGCTGTACGTGTGGGCCGGCGGGGCTCCCGCTGCGAGGCCTGCGGGGGCGGCGCGGGGCGACGTACGGATCACCGACTGCCGGATCGATCCGACCAGTCGGCGGGTGGTGGCCTCCGTCGAGGCGGTCAACGGCTTCCCGGAGCGGGGAGCTTACGTGGTCACGGTGGAATTCCGCGAGCCGCCGCCGCTGCCGTCGCCCCCGGCCCGGCCCGGGGTCCCGGGTGCCCGTGGTCCCCAGGTGCTGGTGAAGGTCCCCGGTGTCCGCCCGGCTGCGGCGGAGCGTACGGAAGCCGTCGGCCCGGTCTGGCCCCCGGCCACGATCCCCTGGTGCGGCATCGCCGCAGCCGTCTTTGCCCCGGACCCACCCTTCGCCCGTTCCCTGGGGCGGAGCCCCAGGGGGTCCGGGCGCAGCCCGGTACCCCTTCTCAGCCCCGCCGGCGTTTGAGGCGCGGGTCCGGGCGGAGCCCGGGGAACGGGGGAAGGGCGGGTAGGGGACGAGCCCCGCAGGGTCGGCCCCGCTGCGCAGGGGCGGCACGGCACGCAGGCCCGTACGGGCGGGGTCAGACGGCGGCCGCGGCCGAGATGGGGTGCACGTTCAAGCCCCGCAGGGCATGGCGCCCGGTCCGGAGCCTCCGCGGCCCCGGACCGGGGCCGTCAGTGGGCGCCGACGAGGTCGAGCGCGGCGGCGTGCGCGTCCATGCGCTCGGCGGCGAGGATCGCGACCGTGGTGTCGGCGCGGGACGCGGCGACGAGCAGGGCGCGGGCGGCGAGGTCGTGGGCGCGCTGGTGCAGCGAGGCGGCGGCCTCGGCGTCGGGCTCCCGGCCGGGGCGCCGGGGCGCGCGTGCGGGCTGAGACCCGCGCAGGCGGGTCACCTGGGCGGCGACGACGGCGGCGGCCTCGTCGAGGCCGAGCTCGTCGGTCACGGTGAGCAGTGCGGCGAGGTGCCCGGCGAGCTGGATGTCCAGGGCTTCGGCGCGGCTGCTGCGGGGGTACTCGCTGCGGTGGGCGCCTATGCGGGGGTCGACCGCCTTGGTGCGAATCGGCTCGTACATGGAGGCCTCCTGCGTGGTCAGAAGACCATCCTACATTGGATCGGTTCTAAACTTGAGCTGAATCTTGGCCGCGCGTGTCGATGTCTTGATCGTGTGCGGCGGCTTGAATGCGTCTTGTGACGGTCGGGCACTGACCAGCACTCTTCTCCTTTCGGCACCCGCATGGGGGGATCCTTGCGGGCCGACGTACACGAAGTTCGGGGTGGGACAAGTCATGGCTGGAGCGAGAGACGTGTCGGATGCGCGGGACGCATCGGATGTATCGGACGAATCGGATGCGGACACATCCGCGGTAGAGGCAGTGGTGCGGAGCGATGCGGCGCTCCTGGAGGACGACCTGGCGGCCTTCCTGGCCTCCCTGACCACCGCGCCCGCGCGGCAGGGGTCGTCCGCGCCGGAATCGGTGTACGAGGCGGCGCTGCGGCGTTCCCTGTACGCGCCGGTCGCCGACGCCGTCGGCTCGAAGGTGGGCCAGGCGGCCCTGGCTCCCGCCGCGGGAGCGCCCGCGGGCCGGGCCCCGCTGCGCCCTTCGATGGTGTTCTGGGCCTACCGCAACTACCGGGGCTTCCCCGGCCGGGCCGGCGAGGAGGCCTCCGCCGCGGACCTGGCCGCGGTCCGCCGCGCGGCGGTGGCGGTACGCGTGCTGCTGAAGGCCGCGGTCGCCCTCGACGACATCCAGGACGGCAGCGGCATCCGCTACGGCGAGCCCGCCCTCCACGTCACCCACGGCATCCCGCTGGCCCTCAACACGGGCTCCCTGCTGATCACGGCGGCGCTGGAGCACGCGGCCGAGCCGGCCGTCGTGCGGAGCCTGCTGCAGTCGGTCGGCCGGGGCCTCACCGGCCAGGCCGTCGACGTCTCCACGCGGACCGCGCTCACGCGCGCCCAGCTGGTGGCCGCGCCCCTCGCCGAGCGGGTGGCCTTCTGGGAGTCGATGGCCGCGCTCAAGACGGGCACGCTGTTCTGGATGCCGCTGGACGCGGCGGTGGCCGCCCTGGGCGTGGTGGAGGACGAGCGGCGGGTCCTGGACGGGGCCATGCGCGATCTCGGCCTGGCCAGCCAGCTGTTCAACGACCTGACCGACTTCGTGCCCGAGTTCGCAGGCCGGGGCGCCCACGAGGACTTCGACCAGCTGAGCAACCGGGTCTTCCTCGAACTGCTCGACTCCGCGCCCGCGGACCAGCGCGCCCCGGGCGAGCTCGTGGGGGCGCGGCTGAAGGAGTTCGTGCTCGGCCACCCGGACCTGCGGGAGACGCTGCTGTCGCTCGCGGCGCAGGCGGTGGAGCTGAAGAGCTCGGCGATGGCGGCGGTGCGCGGCGTGTGCCGCTCCGAGCGGAGCGCGCGGTACTTCGACGTGACGATCGAACGCAAGGGACACCTCATCGACCGGCTGCACGCGACGCTCCTGAAGGGTGAAGGCGCATGAGCCCCACGGACTGCCACACGATGGTCGAGCGCATCCGGGCGAGCACCCGAATCTGGCACGAGGACCTGGAGGGCACCGCCTTCGCCACCGCGATGCTCGCCGGGACGCTCCCGCTCGACCGGTACGTCGACCAGCTCGCCGCCTACCGCGTGGTCCTGAAGGTGCTGGAGGACGAGCTCTCCCGCGCCACGGGCCCGTGCGTCACCTCGGTGTGGTCGCCGGACCTGGTCAAACTCCCCCTCATAGACCGCGACCTGATGTACTTCGCCGAGGACGGCGTGTTCCCGGCGTCCGTCGCGGCCGCCCAGGCGCAGGCCTTCGCGCGCGAGATCCGCGCCGCCGCGGTCTCGGACCCCCCGGCGCTGCTCGGGTTCCTCTACGTACTGGAAGGCTCCACGCTCGGCGGCCTGATCCTGCGCCGGTACGTCGCCGAGGCCTACGGGCTGCGCGACACGGACGGCGTGGCGTACTACGCCAGCGGCGACCGCGAGCGCTGGGCCCGCTTCACGGCGCGCATGAACGAGGCCCTCCCCGGGCCGTGCGAGCAGGACGGCGTGCTCACCGCCGCCGGGCGCGCCTACCACCACGTCGCCGCGATCGCCGGGGCGCTGTCGACCGGACTCGTCGCCGCCCCGTAGAACGCCGCGGCCCCCGTGCGCGGCCCGTACTCACGGGTCCGCACACGGGGGCCGTCCGCGCGTGCGCGGGGACTTGCGGGGACTTGCGGGGACTTACGGCTGGCTGTACCCGTCGAGGAAGTTGCCGATCCGGGTGACCGCGTCGGCAAGGTCCTTCGCGCTGGGGAGGGTCACGATCCGGAAGTGATCGGGCTCGGGCCAGTTGAAGCCCGTACCGTGCACGACCATGATCTTTTCCTCGCGCAGCAGGTCGAGGACCATCTGCCGGTCGTCCTTGATCTTGTAGACGGACGGGTCCAGCTTCGGGAACAGGTACAGCGCGCCCTTGGGCTTCACGCAGGTGATGCCGGGGATCTGCGTCAGCAGGTCGTACGCGGTGTCGCGCTGCTCCAGGATCCGCCCGCCGGGCAGCACCAGGTCGTTGATCGACTGCCGGCCGCCGAGCGCGGTGGCGATGGCGTGCTGGGAGGGCATGTTGGCGCAGAGCCGCATGTTCGCCAGGATCGTCAGGCCCTCGATGTACGACGAGGCGTGCTTCTTGGGCCCGCACACCGCCATCCAGCCGGACCGGTAGCCGGCGACGCGGTAGTTCTTGGAGAGCCCGTTGAAGGTGAGCGTCAGCAGGTCCGGCGCGATGGCGGCGGTGTTCGTGTGCGTGGCGCCGTCGTAGAGGATCCGGTCGTAGATCTCGTCCGAGCAGACGATCAGGTTGTGGCGGCGCGCGATGTCCGTGAGCCCGCGCAGCATCTCGTCGTCGTAGACGGCGCCGGTCGGGTTGTTCGGGTTGATGATCACGATCGCGCGGGTGCGGTCGGTGACCTTGCGCTCGATGTCGGCGAGGTCCGGCATCCAGTCGGACTGCTCGTCGCAGCGGTAGTGCACGGCGGTGCCGCCGGCCAGGCTGACGGAGGCGGTCCACAGCGGGTAGTCCGGCGCCGGGACGAGGACCTCGTCGCCGTCGTCGAGCAGCGCCTGCATGGACATCTGGATCAGCTCGGAGACCCCGTTGCCGATGTAGACGTCCTCGACGTCCAGCTCGATGCCCTTGGTCTGGTAGTGCTGCATGACCGCACGGCGCGCCGACAGCAGGCCCTTCGCGTCCCCGTAGCCGTGGGCGTTGCCCAGGTTGCGGAGCATGTCCTCAAGGATCTCCGGCGGGCACTCGAAGCCGAAGGCCGCGGGGTTGCCGGTGTTGAGCTTGAGGATGCGATGACCTGCTGCTTCGAGCCGCATCGCCTCTTCGAGCACGGGGCCGCGGATCTCGTAGCAGACATTGGCGAGTTTCGTTGACTGGATCACCTGCATGACGGGAGCTTACGGGTCCGGATGCGGGCGCGCTCCGTTATTCGGCCCGGAGCGGAGGGGCGGGCGGCGGACCGATATGTCCCCTTTCGCGCAAAGCTTGGGTACGGGCGCCACGAGCCCTTGGAAAGCGGGGCCGGCTCCCTGCTCCCGCCTGCGGAATGGGTGGGCCGGACGGAGGGGCCCGGACCGGTGTTGCGCTCGTCACCCTGCCGGGTCCTGAGGTGGCGCGGGCTGCTGGTGGCCCGGGCCTGAGGAACGCGGGAGCGCGGGAACGAGGGAGCGCGAAAAGGGGGCGGGGCGCCACCGGTCGGTCGGTGGTGCCCCGCCCCCGCTTTCGGGGGGAGCTCAGGCCGTGACGGGCCTGGCTTCCGTGGCGGCCGTCGCGGGCGGCATCGCGGTCGCCCCGGAGCGGATCCGCCGTACCCGGCCCCGGGCGTCCAGGTGCTGGAGGTCCCGGTGGATCGTCATCCGGCTGACGCCCAGTTCCCGTACGAGATCGGCGACCCGTACGCGGCCCCTGGCATGCACCGCACCGGCGATCAGCTCGCGCCGCTCCTCGCAAGGCATTCCCCGTCCGGGGGTGCGCTGCGCCCGGGGCACGGTTACTTCGCCTCGGCCTTGAGGATCTCGGCGAGCTCCTCGTCGGACTCGCGGCCGGGGGTCGGGAGGTTCCACTTGGTGATGGCGAAGCGGAAGACGAAGTAGTAGATCGCCGCGAAGCAGAGGCCGATGCCGGCCAGGCCCCACGGGTTGGACGCGATGCCGAGGTTGAGGAAGAAGTCGATCGCGCCGGCCGAGAAGCCGAAGCCGTCCTTCATTCCGAGCGCCCAGGTCAGGGCCAGGGAGACACCGGTCAGGACCGCGTGGATCGCGTAGAGCACCGGGGCGATGAACATGAAGGTGAACTCGATCGGCTCGGTGATGCCCGTGACGAAGGCGGTGAGCGCGAGGGAGAACATCATGCCGCCGACGACCTTGCGGCGCTCGGGGCGCGCGCAGTGGACGATCGCGAGGCAGGCGGCCGGGAGGGCGAACATCATGATCGGGAAGAAGCCGGTCATGAACTGTCCGGCGGTCGGGTCACCGGCGAGGAAGCGGGCGATGTCGCCGTGGGCGCCGTTGTACTCGCCGGCCTGGTACCACGGGAAGGAGTTGACCAGGTGGTGCATGCCGACGGGGATCAGCGCGCGGTTGACGACGCCGAAGATGCCCGCGCCGACGGAGCCGGAGTTGACCAGCCACTCGCCGAGACCGTGGATGCCCTTGCCGAGCACCGGCCAGATGAGACCGAAGACGATGCCGATGACCAGGCCCGCGAAGGAGGACAGGATCGGGACGAGGCGGCGGCCGCCGAAGAAGCCCGCCCAGTCCGGCAGCTTGGTCCGGTAGAACTTCTGGTACAGCAGGGCGGTGACGATGCCCATGACGACACCGCCGAGGACACCGGCGTTGACGGGTGCGTCGATCAGGGCGACCTTGTGGTCGACGACCGCCTCGATCTGCGGCACGTTGCCGTCGCTGAACTTGCCGAGCACGCTGGCGAAGACCACGTAACCGGCGACGGCCGCCAGGCCGGTGGAACCGTCGGACTTCTTCGCGAAGCCCACCGCGATACCGACGGCGAACAGCAGCGCCAGGTTGCCGAAGACGGCGTTGCCGCCGGCGGCCATGTACTTGGCTATCTCGTTGACCCAGCCCGGCAGCGACTCGCTGCCCAGCATGTCGGCGTTGCCGAAGCGCATCAGCAGCGCGGCGGCCGGCAGCACGGCGATCGGCAGCATGAGGCTGCGGCCGAGGCGCTGCATGACCGCCATCACGGCGGAGTTCTTCTTGGCAGACGTGGCCGTCTGCTCGGCTGTACTCACGGTTGCTTCCTCCAGAGGAAACGGGGTGTGTTGCCAAGGCAGGCAGCGCTTGTGTGGGCTGGGCAACAGCTAGGGAAAATGCGCCATTTGCAGCGCGATGTTCCAGTTGTAACACGGTTAAAACCGCATAAACCCAAGGCTGGAGACACTGTGGACCTATGACCCGAAGGCTGAGGTCCCAAGCCCCGCGAACCTCGTGCCCTCTGGCGATGTCAGAGGGTCCGGGTACCTTGCGGGCAGGGGAGTGGAGGGGGATCCGCATGCAGCAGCCGACCGTCATCCGAGGGGATGCGAGCAGTCCGCAGGCTCGGGGGCCGAAGATCATCGCGCACGTCTGCAACGACCTCGGGGGCTGGGGGAAGGGCTTCGTCCTCGCGCTCTCGAAGCGCTGGAGCGAGCCGGAGGCCGCGTACCGGGCCTGGCACAGGGGCCGCAGCGGGAACGACTTCGGGCTCGGCGCGGTCCAGCTCGTCCAGGTCCGCCCGGACACCTGGGTCGCGAACATGGTCGGCCAGCACGGCATGCGCACCGGCAGCGGTGGCCCACCCATCCGCTACGAGGCGGTCGAGCGCTGCCTCGCACTCCTGGCGGCCCACGCCGCCGAACTGGGGGCCTCCGTCCACATGCCCCGCATCGGCTGCGGCCTGGCGGGCGGCAAGTGGTCGCGCATCGAGCCGCTGATCCGCGACGGGCTGTGCGCGAAGGGGATACCCGTCACGGTGTACGACTTCGGATAGCCGGCGCTCCGGGTTCCGGAAGGTCCGGCCGGCGGCGTTCGCTATGCCGTCCGCGCCGACGTCCAGCCCTGGCGGTTGAGGGCTTCGAAGCCGTTCAGGAGGAGGTCCAGGGCGAATTCGAACTCGAACTGGTCGTCGCAGCCGCCACCGCTGCCGACCGTGGAGCCCCCGTCGTGTGCGGCCGTCGCGGCCAGCTCCGCGATGTGCGGGTAGCGCGCCGCCATCCCCGGGTCCGGCGGGCCGGAGGGGCCTGAGGTGTCGAACAGCTCCTGGCTGAAGCCGAGCAGGCGGCTGCCCATGGCGTGCATGACGTGGTGCGTGAGGTCGGCGGAGAGGCCGCCGCTGCGGAAGCACCCGGCCATCGAGTCCAGGTACCCCAGCACGGCCGGGGTGGGGCCGGTCCGGGACTCGATGACCCGCGCCGCCCACGGGTGGCGGAGCAGGACCCGCCGGGCCGAGAGGATCCGCCCGCGCACCACGTGCCGCCAGTCGGGATCCGCGGCCGGCGGGTCGATCTCGCCGACGACCGCGTCGACCATGCCGTCGAGCAGCTCTTCCTTGTTGGCCACGTGCTTGTAGAGGGCCATCGGTACGACGCCCAGCTCCTGCGCGAGCCTGCGCATGCTCAGCGCGTCGATGCCCGTGGCGTCGGCGAGCGCGACGGCGGCGCGCAGCACGCGGTCCCTGTTCAGGGGGATCCGCTGCTTGTCCGCGGTCCTGTCCGTGCCCCTGTCCGTGGCTTGGTCCATGGCTTCTTGCCGGGTCATTCCGGTTGGGTCCTTCCCGCCTCGACGACACCCTCTCCTTGACGAGTGTACGCAGTACACCTATGGTCGCTGGCAGGTGTACGGCGTACACCTCCATCGAGTGAGGGGTGCCGAGAGATGAGTCCGGACCGGAGAACCGCAGTGGCCGCCGGGTTGCTGTTCCTGCTGACCGAGGCCTCCGCGATAGCCGGGGCGATCCTGTACCGCCCCCTGCTGGGCGCGGCGGACGGCCGGATCCCGCAGGGAGCCGACACGCAGGCGCTGCTCGGGGCGCTCTGCGAGGTGGTGCTGGTGGTGGCGGTGGCCGGCACCGGGGCGGCGCTGTTCCCCGTCCTGCGGCGCCACGGCGAGGGGCTCGCGCTCGGCTACGCCTTCGGGCGCCTGCTGGAGGCGGCCGTCATCGCCGTCGGGATCGTCTCCGTCCTGGCGCTCGTCACCCTGCGGCGGGACGCGGGGACGGCGGCGGACGGCGGCGCCGACGTCGTGCTGGTGGCCGTGCACGACTGGACGTTCCTGCTCGGGCCCAACATCGCCCTCGGCCTGAACACCGTCGTGCTCGCGTACGTGGCGTACCGCGCATGGCTCGTGCCGCGCTTCATCGCCGTGCTCGGGCTGGTCGGCGGGCCGCTGATCTGCGCCTCGGCCGTGGCCGTGATGTTCGGTGCCTACGAGCAGCTCTCCACGGCGGGGGCCGTCGCCGCACTGCCCGTGTTCGCCTGGGAACTGGCGCTGGCCGGGTGGCTGATCGTCCGTGGCTTCGGGCCCCGAGCGGCCGACGGGGCCGGCGTCCTCGCTCCATGACGACGAGCCGCGCACCTCGGGGCGGGCCGGGGAGCCCGGTCCGCCCCGGTCCGGGCCCGTCTACGGGAGGTAGCGTTCGAGCGCCCTCGCGCCCTCCTTCTCGATCAGCTTGCGGGCCTTCTCGACCCGCTCCGGAGTCACGTCCTGGCCGCGCGCCATGACGAGGTCCTCGGGGTCGAACGGGTGCTCCGACCCGGTGTAGAGGTGGGCGGGGCGCTGGGGCTGCTGGTCCGATTCACTGTCCATCGCTACCTCCTGCTGTGTCCCCCTGGCCCCCATACTCCGGCCGCGCCCCCATGAACGCACGTCGGGGCCGCACGTCGGGGCCGCGCCTCGGGGCCGTGCCTCAGGCGCTGTTGATCGCCAGTACCGCCGTCAGCGCGACGACCGCCCCGCAGATGCCGAGGTTCACGATCTTGTGCTCCCAGAACACGGCCGCGAACTCGCGGATCGTCGCGCTCGGCCAGAAGTACTTCGCCGTGGGCGAGCCCAGCACCTGGCCGTTCACCCCGGCCTTGCGGGCCATCATCGCGGCGCGGAAGGCGTGGAAGTTGTTGGTGACCACCACGCAGCGGTAGCCGGGGTCGGCCGTCTCCATGATCGTCCGGCTGTACCGGAGGTTCTCCTCCGTCGTGCGGGACCGGTCCTCCAGCCGCACGTGCTCCTGCGGCACGCCCTCGGCGATCAGCCAGTCCGCCATCGCCCGCGCCTCGGCGACCTTCTCGTCCGTCCCCTTGCCGCCCGAGGTCAGCAGCAGCGGCGCCCGTCCGCCCCGGGCGATCTGCGCGTCGTGGATCTCCCGGCCCTTGCGCAGCCGCGAGGCCAGCAGCGGCGGGACCCGGTCGCCGCCGATCAGGCCGGAGCCGAGCATCACCACGTAGTCGACGTCCCCGCGCACCTTGATCCGGCCGTAGAGGAAGGCGTAGGCGAGGAAGCACAGGAAGAGGAAGGAGACGTACCCGGCGAGGAAGACCACGCCCCCGACCACCGCGTCCCAGGTCTGGGAGCCCCGGCTGCCCATCGTCAGGACGAACGCGATCAGCGCGAAGATCCCCACCCCCGCCACGAAGGCGAGCAGATTGGCCGGGCGGCGGCCCTCCTTGCGGATCATCGTCAGCCCGTTGCCGATCAGGAAGAAGCCGAGCGCGATCGTGCCGAGCGAGGGGATCAGGAAGACCAGCGCGACGATGATCCCGCCGAGGCCGTGGGGCAGGTCCGGGACCAGGGTGAGCAGGCCGACGGACAGGAATATGAAGGTGAGGCCCAGGTAGACCGCGTTGCGGAAGCGCCGACGGTCCTCCCGGACGCTCACGCCGAAGAGGACGCGGAACAGGGCGGCAGGTACGAAGGCGTACATGCCGCTCATCGTAGGTGTGAAGACAGGACGGTCGGATGATCGGCGCAGGGACGACTACCGGCCGCCGTGCGGGGTGCGACGCACGGCCCGCCCCGCGAGGACGTCCGTCCTGCGCCCGTCCCGTACGACGAAACGCCCGTCGATCAGGACGTACGGGATCCCGGCCGGCAGTGCGCGCGGGCGCTCGTACGTCGATCCGGCGGCGACCGTCAGCGGATCGAAGAGGACGAGGTCGGCCCGGTGCCCGACGCGCACCAGCCCCCGGTCCGCCAGCCGCAGCCGCGCGGCGGGACGGCCGCAGAGGTGGGCGACGCACTCCTCCAGGGAGAGGACGCCCAGCTCGCGCACGTAGTGCCCGAGGTAGTGCGGGAAGGTGCCGTAGGCCCGCGGATGCGGTTTCGCGCCCTGCAGGATGCCGTCCGAGCCGCCCGTGTGGACCGGGTGGCGCATGATCGCCCGTACGTTCTCCTCGTGCCCGACGTGCTGCAGGATGCTCGGTCCGAGCCGGTCGCCCAGCAGCAGCGCCCGGGCCGTGTCCCAGTCCGGGACGCGCGTGCCTACGTACGCCCCGTAGGCCGGATCCGTGGTCCCGGCGATCTCGATCGTCGACCAGTCGACCGGGACCCCGTGGCAGCCGTCGGCGCCCTCCACCTCCAGCGCGTACCGGATCCGCTCGGCCTCGGCGTCGTCGCGCAGGCGCGCCAGGACCGCCTCGGGCCCGCCCTCGTTCGCCCAACTGGGCAGCAGGGCGACCAGGGTGGTGCAGCCGGGGGTGTACGGATAGCTGTCGAGGGTGATGTCGGCGCCGCCGGCCAGTGCCCCGTCGAGCAGGGCGAGCAGCTCGCCCGCCCGGCCCTGGTTCTCCCCGAAGTTCATCGTGGCGTGGGCCAGGTGCAGGGCGCAGCCGGCCTCGCGGGTCAGCTCGACCATCTCGGCGTAGGCGGCCAGGGCGCCGCGGCCGTACGAGCGGTGGTGCGGGCAGTAGTAGCCGCCGTACCGCGCCACCACCCGGCACAGCTCGGTCAGTTCGGCGCCGGACGCGTACATGCCCGGGGTGTAGGTGAGCCCGGAGGACATGCCGACGGCGCCCTGCGCGAGCCCCTCGGCGACCAGCGCCCGCATCCGGTCGAGCTCCTCGGGTGTGGCCGGGCGGTCGCCCCAGCCCACCACGTGCGCGCGGACGGTGCCCTGGGGGACGAGGTAGGCGGCGTTGACGGCGATGCCCTGCGCGTCCAGCCGGTCCAGGTATCCGCCGACCGTGCGCCAGTCGAAGTCGATGTCCTCGCCCGTGCCGTTCCAGCCGGCGATGGCGGCCCGCACCTCGCCCAGCGTGCGGTCGTCGACGGGGGCGTAGGACAGGCCGTCCTGGCCCAGGACTTCGAGGGTCACGCCCTGGGCGGCCTTCGCGCTGTGGTCCGGATCGCGCAGCAGGGCGAGGTCGCTGTGGGCGTGCATGTCGATGAAACCGGGGGCCAGGGCGAGGCCGCGGGCGTCGAGCGTGTGCCGTCCGCCGCCCGCGATCCGGCCGCCCACTTCGATGATGCGGCCCTCGTGGATCCCCACGTCGGCGGTGTAGGAGGGCCCGCCCGTGCCGTCGACGACGCGGGCCCCGCGGATGACCAGGTCCATGGGCTTAGAAGAACGTCCGGACGTACTCCGTGACCGTGCCGTCGGCCTCCACCACCGGGATCAGCGGCCACTTCTCGAAGATGGTGCACGGGTGGGACATCCCCAGCGCCACCCAGTCGCCGACCTCCACGTCCTCGGCGCGATCCGTCTCCAGCCAGGCGTGCTGGTCGGACAGCTTGAGGACGCGGATCCCCGTCGCCGGGCGCTCGGCGCCGGTGAGCGGATCGCGGACCAGCTCCGCCTCGGGCAGCCCCAGGTCGTACGCGATGTCCCGCTTGCCGGCGTTCACGAACGCCTGGGTGGGGGAGGGGCGGGAGACCACCTGCGCCCAGAGCCGGAAGGCGGGGCGCAGACCGCCCTCCTCGGGGACCCGGTTGAAGGGGGTGAGGCGGGTGTACCAGCCGTGGTCGTGGGAGACGTACGCACCGGAGCGCAGCAGCTTCAAGGCCGGCCGCGAGAGCTCCGGGAGCTCGGCGAACACGTCGGCGACGGCGTCGAACCAGGCGGAGCCGCCCGCGCTGACGACGATCTCGTCGACGCCCTCGAACCGCCCCGCCTTGTCGAACTCGGCCGCCAGGCCGGTGAGCCGGCGCAGGTAGGCGTGCACGGAGTCCGGGTCGGCCCCGGGCACCTCCGCCTCGTACCCGGCGATGCCGACCAGGCGCAGGGTGTCCGTACCCGCCACCGCGTCGGCGACGGCCCGGCAGTCCTCGTCGGTACGGGCCCCCGTGCGGGCGCCTTCCCCGGCGCCGAGCTCGACGACCACGTCGATGCGCTGCGGTTGGCCCGCCAGGGCCCGGTCCATGAGCTGGACCCCGCGCACGGAGTCCACGTAGCAGACGAAGCGGAAGGCGGGGTCCGCGGCGAGCTCGGCGGCCACCCAGCGCAGGGCGGCGGCGTCGACGAGCTCGTTGGCGAGGAAGATCCGCTGGATGCCGAACGCCCGGTAGACGCGGGCCTGGTGGGGGACGGCCGCGGTGATGCCCCAGGCGCCGTGGTCGAGCTGACGCCGGAACAGCTGCGGGGCCATGCAGGTCTTGCCGTGCGGGGCGAAGGCCAGGCCGTGGCGCTCGGCGTAGGTGCCGAGGGCAGTGAGGTTGTGGCTCAGCGCCTCCGCGTCGAGGGTCAGGACGGGCGTGGTGAACCCGCCGGTGTGGAGGTTGCGCCGCTGGGCCGTGAGCTCCCCGACGGTGAGGCCCGCCTGCCCGGCGTCCGGGGGGAGTCCCTTGAACCGGTGGTCCACCGGCTCCTGGGCGAGGGCCTGGACGGGGTCGCTGGGCATGTGGTGTGCCTCCAGGGGGTTGCGGTTGTTGCGTACAGTGCAACAGTCGTTGCGCGTACCGCTGCATGCTGTCTAACATCCCGGATGACGACGGGTCAACGGGTCCGGGTCCGGGTTCCGTACGGAGGTACACGGCGTGAGCCAGTCGGTGGAGCGGGCGCTGCGGATCCTGCCTGCGCTGGCCAAGGGGCCGGCCGGGCTCGGCGAGGTCGCCGAGGTGCTCGACGTGCACAAGAGCACGGCCCTGCGGCTGCTGCGGACCCTCCAGGAACACGGCTTCGTGTACCGGCAGGGCGACGGGCGCTACCGGCTCGGGGCCTCCCTCTTCGCCCTGGCCTGCGAGTCCATCGAGAACCTCGACGTGCGCGAGATCGCCCACCCCCACCTGCTGGAACTGAATCGGACCACCGGGCACACCGTGCACCTCGCCCTGCACCAGGACGACGAGGTCGTCTACGTCGACAAGGTGGACAGCCGCTACGCGGTACGGATGTACTCGCGCATCGGCCGGCCCGTCCCCCTCACCGTCGCCGCCGTGGCGAAGCTGCTGATCGCCGACCTGCCGGAGGCGGAGCGCCGGGCGCTGGCCGCGCGCATCGAGTACCCGGCCTACACCTCCCGCTCCACCCCCGACGCCGCCGCGTACCTGCGCGAGCTGGACCTCGTACGCGCCCAGGGGTGGGCCACGGACCTCGGCGGCCACGAGGAGTCCCTGAACTGCCTGGCCGCCCCCGTCCGCGGACCCGACGGCCGCGTGGTCGCCGCGATGTCCGTCTCCGCCCCCGGAGTGGTCCTCCCCGTCGCGGGGCTGCTCGAACTCCTCCCGCTCGTACGGCAGACCGCCGACGCCATCGGCCGCGAGTACTCAGGCTCGGGCCCCGTGCAGGAACAGGAAGAAGACAGGCCATGACCGTCAAGACCGCGATCGCCCCCGCCACCCACACCGACCCGCCCGCGAAGTTCTCGCACGGCGTCCGCAAGGGCAACATCCTCCAGGTCGCCGGCCAGGTCGGCTTCCTCCCGCACGTGGACGGGCAGGCGCCCACGCCGGCCGGACCCACCCTGCGCGAGCAGACCCTCCAGACGCTGGAGAACGTCCGCTCCGTCCTGGAGGCGGGCGGTGCCACCTGGGACGACGTGATGATGCTGCGCGTCTACCTCACCGACACCACCCACTTCGCGGAGATGAACGCGATCTACAACGCCTACTTCGAGGAGCAGAACCTCAAGGAGGCCCCGTCCGCCCGCACCACCGTGTACGTGGGCCTCCCCGGCGGCCTGCTGATCGAGATCGACGCCCTCGCGGTGCTCGACGCCGGGGCCTGAGCCGGGGCCTGCGGCCCGCATCTCGGAGTGTGTGCGAACCGGTGATCATCTTCCGCATTTTGTGTATCTTGAGCGCGCTTTGTACACACAATGTGGGGGGAACTCTCTTGCGCAAGCTCTCTGTCATAGCCGCGGCCGTCGCCACGGGCACGCTGGCCGTCCTCGCCGCCACCCCGGCCCAGGCCGCCGAGTCGGGCTTCTCCCTGAAGATCCGCGGAGTCCAGTACGACGCCCCCGGCGCGGACTCCAACAGCTGCTCCACCGGCAACACCGCCGCGGAGTACCTGACGATCAAGAACTACTCCACCACGTCGACGGTCAACCTCAAGGGCTACGTCGTCAAGGACGCCACCGGCAACCGCTTCACCTTCACCAACAACCACTACCTGCAGCCCGGTGACTTCGTGAAGCTCCGCGGCGGCCACGGCACCGAGTCCGACGCCGGCAACGTGGCCTACCGCGGCAGCTGCAACTTCATCTGGAACAACGACCGCGACACGATCTACCTGTCCACCCCGTCCGGCAAGTCCGCGGATTCCCACTCCTACACCAAGAGCGGATCCGACTCCGACGGCAACGGGTACATCACCTTCCACGGCTGACCGGCGCAGACCGGCGGCGGGCCAACTGCCGCCGCCGGTCCCGCGGTCCGGGTCCTGGACGTGATCGCCCATTGGGTACCCTCACGGGTGACTCGGGGCGCCGGCGGGGGCCGGAACGCCGCCAGCAGGGACGGATCCTCATGAGCAGCGCACCTTCGGCAGGCATCTTCCAACCGCTCAAGGCGGACGATCCCGAGGTCGTGGGCGGTTACCGGCTCGCGGCGGTGCTCGGTGCGGGCGGCATGGGCAAGGTGTACCTCTCGTACACGCCGGGCGGCCGGCCCATCGCGATCAAGGTGATCCGGTCCGAGTTCGGCGAGGACCCCGAGTTCCGCCGGCGCTTCCAGCAGGAAGTGCGGTCCGCGGAGCGGGTCCAGGGCCTCTACACCGCACCGGTCATCGACTCGGACACCGAGGGCTCCCAGCCCTGGCTGGCCACGGCCTACGTGCCCGGCCCCTCGCTCGCGCACGCCGTGGCCCACCACGGCGCACTGCCGCCGCGCAGCGTGCTGCTGCTGGCCGTCGGGGTCGCCGAGGCCCTGACCGTCATCCACGGCGCGGGCATCGTGCACCGCGACCTGAAGCCCGCCAACGTCCTCCTCGCCTCCGACGGCCCGCGCGTCATCGACTTCGGCATCGCCCGCGCGGCCGACAGCACCGCCCTGACCAGCACGGGCGTCAGCATCGGCACCCCGGCGTTCATGGCGCCCGAACAGGCCTCGGCGGGCACGATCAGCCCGGCCACCGACGTCTTCGCCCTCGGCCAGATCGCGGCCTTCGCGGCGATCGGCTCCTCCGTCTACGGGGACGGGCCCTCGCACGCCGTGCTCTACCGGATCGTGCACGAGGACCCCGACCTCAGCGGGCTGCCCGAGGAACTGCGGCCCCTGGTGACCCGCTGCCTCAGCCGCGACCCGGCCGACCGCCCGGCGCCGACCGAGGTCATCGCACTGTGCCACGCCGCCTCGGCCGCTCCGCTGCGCCAGGGGGAGGACTGGCTGCCGCGCGCGATCGCCGGTTCCATCACCGAGCGGGTGCAGCTGCTCCCCGCCCCGGCGCCCACCCCGCTGCCGAAGGCGGCCACGGCGGCTCCGATTCCGGCTCCGGCTCCGACTCCGACGGAACTCGCCGCGCAGCCGCCGGCCCCGAGCACGCCTCCGGCCGCCCCCGCCGCGCCCGGGTACACGCCCACCGGCCTGGCCGCCGCCCCGACGCACGCCGCTCCGGCGCAGCCCGGACCGGCGACGGTGCCGACCGGCTACGGGACACCGCCGCCGTACGCGCAGCCTCCGCACCAGCAGCCCCCGTACCCGCAGCCCGCGTACGCGCAGCCTCCGCGCCAGCAGCCTTCGTACGCGCAGCCGACGTACGCCCAGCCCGGCTACGCGCAGCCCGGGTGGGGGCAGCCCGCGTACCCGCCCGCGCCGACCCGCCCCAAGCGGACCGGGCTGATCGTCACCCTGTCCGTCGTGGGCGCCGTCATCGGGCTCGCCGTCCTCGGGTCCCTGCTGCCGGACGACTCCAAGAAGAACGGTGCGGCCGGGTCGCCCGGCAGCGGCGGCGGCACGGCGAGCGCGAGCGCCTCGCCCGGCGGGTCCGGCAAGCGCGCCGACCCGCAGCCGGTCTCTTACCAGCGCATCGAGATGCCCGAGAACCACCAGGTGATGTTCGCCGACAATCCGCCGCGCCCCGCCGAGACCAAGAGCGGCGTGCTCTACGGAAGCGGGGACCTCTTCTACTACCGGGACACCCTGTTCGGGGACGAGAGGTTCGGCACCGACAACGGCAAGCTCGTCCTGCTGAACAACTCCGAGAAGGGCTCCCTGGAGACCTGCCGCACGGTGACGCGCTTCACCGAGAAGCTGGGCCTCGACGAGCTCACGGACGGTTCGCAGGTCTGCGTGCTGAGCAAGGCCGGGCACATCGCCGTGGCCACCTTCCGCGGCAGGACGGGCGACAAGGAGTCGACCCGGTACATCACCGTCGACCTCACGATCTGGCGCAACGCCCAGGACGCGGCGAAGGACTAGCCGGGCCCGTGCGAGGGGGGCGCCCCCCTGGCGGTGGGGCGCCCCGGTTCACGTGACGACCGGCGCTACGGGCAGTACTGCGCCTGCTTGCCGATCGACCGGTACATGCAGTCCGCGTTCTCCAGGAGCTGGAGCACCGCGTCCTTGTTGCGCGCCGTCTCGCGGTCGATGACCTCGTCCGGCGGGTAGAAGCCGCCGCCGCTCGAACTGGCCGGGTACATCTCGAAGGTGTAGCCGAAGATCTTCTGGTCACCCCACAGCCAGTCGTCGATCGTGCCGTCCGTGATGTAGAGGTCACTGGACTGCTCGGCCGTGTAGCCGTTGCTCGCCGCCATCTTCTGACCGACCGCCTTGAAGGCGCCCAGGTCGTCGGCGGTCAGTCCGGGCGCCGTGTCGTTGTACGTCCACCCGTACGGCCACAGCACGAGCTCGCTGTACGTGTGGAAGTCGATGGCGGCCGTGATCTGCTGCTTGCCGCCGATCACGCGGCTGCGCACGAAGTCGGAGACCGCCTTCACCTCGGGCGTCGACTCGGCGGCCGGGCCCCGGTAGGTCTCGGAGCTCTTGCTGCTGCTGGAGCCGCCGCAGCAGCCCCACTTGTAGTTCCAGTTGCGGTTCTCGTCCGTGCCGACATAGGAGGAGCCGGCGTTGGGCTGCCGGTTCTTGCGCCAGGAGCGGTACGAGCCGGAGGCGATGTCGTACTCGCCGCCGTCCGGGTTGAGGTCGGGGATGATCCAGATCTCGCGGCCGTTGACCGCGTTGGTGACCCTGGAGTCCGTCCCGTACTTCGAGCCGAACTCCTTGATCAGGTAGAGGGCCATCTCGACCGTCAGGTGCTCACGGGCGTGCTGGTGCGCGGTGAAGAGCACCTCGGGCTCGGCCTCGTCGGTCGCGACGTTGTCGCTGATCTTGATCGCGACGAGGTCCCGGCCCTGGTAGGACTTCCCGATGACCCGCTTGCTGATGATCGAGGGGTACTGGGCGACGCGCTGGTCGATCTCCGCGCTCGCCTCGGCGTAGTTGTGGTAGAGCGCGTCCTTCGACGGGAAGTCGTTGATCCCGGCGGCGATGTCGCGCCCGTCGGAGCGGTCCGGCGGTCCGGGCAGCGCGGTCAGCTCGTAGCCGAGTGCGCGCAGCTTCTTGGCCTGCATCGTGTCGGCGCTGACGACGACCGAGCGGGCGTCCACCTCGTCGATGGAGATGCCGGTACGGAGCAGGGCGGTGCGTTCCGTCGCCGTGGACGGTCCCTGGATCTCGTACTGGACGATCGACTCGTCCTGGGTGGCGGTCGACGGGGTGGGCGGCGGGGCTGCCGTCGCGCTCATGCCGTAGGCGGGTGCGCCGAGCGCGAGCGCGAGAAGGGCCGCCGTGATGGCGGCCCTTCGGCGGTGGTGGAGCCGCATGCGTTCTCCTGGGTGGGAGTGTGGGGGTAGCCGTGCGGACGCGCACAGCGTGCTCTCGTGGCATGTCCGGGTCAAGAACACGAACCGGCCATCCCCACACACCTACCTGCTACGGCAGCCCGTGGACCTTCGGACCCACCGCGTTGGACCAAGCACTACCCGCCTTGGCGTCCCAGTTGGTCGACCAGGTCATCGCGCCGCGCAGTCCCGGGTAGGTCTTCGACGGCTTGAAGTTTCCGCAGCTCGTGCCCCGGGTCAGGCAGTCCAGCGCGTTGTTCACGATGGCCGGCGAGACGTAGCCGCTGCCCGCGCCGCTGGGCGAGGCCGGGACCCCGATGCCCACCTGCGAGGGGTCGAGCCCGCCCTCGAGCTGGATGCAAGCCAGTGCGGTGAGGAAGTCCACCGAGCCCTGGTGGTAGACGTTGCCGTCGCAGCCGTTCATCGAGCCGCTGTTGTAGTACTGCATGTTGACGACGGTGAGGATGTCCTTCACGGCGAGCGCCGTCTTGAAGTAGCCGCCCTGCGTCGACTGCATGTCGATGGTCTGCGGGGCCATGGTGAGGACGAGCGAGGGCCCGGCCTTCGCCGACAGCGCGCGCAGCGCCTGGGTCATGTAGGTCGGGTTCAGGCCGTTCTCCAGGTCGATGTCGATCCCGGTGAAGCCGTACTCCTGCATCAGGGCGTACGCGGAGTTCGCGAGGTTGGTCGCGGACGCCGAGTCGTTGACCGTGATGGTGCCCTTCTCGCCGCCGATGGAGAGGATGACCGACTTGCCGGCCGCCTTCTTCGCCGCGATGTCCGCCTTGAACTGCGGGACCGTGTAGCCGCCGAGTCCGGCCGAGTCGAGGGCGAAGGTGATGCCGCCGGGCGTGGCCGTGGCGTCGGCGAAGGAGACGGCGATGATGTCGTACTGCGCGGAGACGTCGGAGATCTTCTGGACGGTCGCGCCGTTGTTGAAGTTCTGCCAGTAGCCGGTCAGCGCGTGCTTGGGCACCGCCGGGTTCGGGTTGCCGCCCCCGCCGCCGGTGGTGGTGCCGGTGACCGCCGCGCCCTTCGCGCCCTCGCCGGCCGCGTTGTACGCGCTCACCTGGAAGGCGTACGAGGTCGATGCGGCGAGCCCGGTGATCTGCGCGGAGGTGCCGGAGGTCACGGTCTGGACGCGGACGCCGTCCTGATACACGTAATACCCGGCGGCGCCGGTGACCGTGTTCCACGAAAGGGTGAGCCCGCTGGAGCTCTGGCCGGAAACGGCGCTGCCGGCCGGGGCGCCGGGGATGGTCGGCGAGGGGTCGGTGCCGCCCCCGCCGTCGGGGCCGAAGACGCTGAACTCGTCGACCACGAAGCCCGGCTGTCCGTACCAGCCGTGGGTGTAGACGGTGACCTGGGTGGTGCTCGGCCCGGTGGTGAAGGTGGTGGACAGCTTCTGGAAGCCGCCGCCGGTGCCGGGGGTCCAGGTGGAGACGTCCTGGGTGCCGGTCCCGGTCGCGCCGAGGTACACGTACGAGCCGTTGACCTGCTGGCTCAGCGTGTACGTCGAACTCGGCTTGACCGTGACGACCTGGCTGCACCGGGCGTTGTCCTGGCCCGCCGGGGTGGCCTTGAGGGCGCCGGCCCCCGCGAAGACGGGGGAGGAGACGACGGCGCCGCTGCCGGAGGTGCAGGTCCAGTTGGCGAGGCCGGACTCGAAGCCGCCGTTGCGGACGACGTTGACGTCGGCGGCCTGGGCGGTGCCGGTGGCCAGGGCGGTGAGCCCGGCGGCAGCCAGGGTCACGGCGAGCGGGATGGCGAGGGAGCGTATGCGGTTCACGTGGGCTCCGGTGGGGGGAGTGGGGAAGTGAGGTCGCGTCATAGGCGTGTCTGGGGCATGTCTGGGGCAAGTGGGGTGCCCCGAGGCCAAGTTGGTCTAGTCCAATGTCCATGTCAAGAGTGTTTGCAATATGGCTTGAACTGATCGACCGCGCCGTCATCTTCCGATCCTTGTTGTCCGGATTTTCCCGCCCCCCGTGACACGTGCCCGTGGCACGGGAATGTGTAAGGCCCTGCCCTGTCAGGAAGGACGTGGATATGGTGCTGGGGCAAGGGGGAAGGGTGTTGATCGTTTGCGGTCGCGCAGCATGCGCGCACCCGTGGGCGGCCAGGGGAACACCTGCGGATGACCGGGTGAACGGGGGGATGCGCGTGCCGATCGCCATTGGTGTCACCAGCGCCGATCTGGTGCTGCCGGCCCCGGACCGGCACACCCCGGCCGCCGCCGTGCTGCCGCCGCCCGAGGAGCTCGACCTGGAGGGCGCGCTCGCCCAGACGGCCGGCCTGCTGGAGCGCCACGGCCACCTCGTGGTCCTCGTGCCGTCCTGGCTCCGCGCCTCCGCCGTCCGCCGCCTGCACACCGTCCGGGCCATCCTGGAAACCGACCGGATCGCCCTCGTCGACGTCGATCTCCCGCCGCTGGGCACCGCCCTGCTGGTACGTCAGCTGCGCCAGCTCAGCGTCAGCGACTTCAGCCCCGGAGTCCTCGCGTCCGCCGCCCGGCTCCTCGCGCACTACATCTACGCGGGCGCGCTGCTCGGCTCGGTCGCCAAGCTGGACCGGGTGCCGGTCGGGCTCAAGGCGCACGCCAAGTCCTGGTCGCCGAACGCCCAGTTCGCCGTACTGGCCAACCCGGCCCCGCACCTGGTCAAACTGGGCTCTGGCTCCGGCGGAACCCACGGCGGCGGAGCCACCCTCCCCCCGGGCCCCGAATTCGCCACCCACCTCACCTTCGCCCGCGGCCAGCTCACCACCGACTGGGTGGCCACCGAGCTGGCCCCCGCCTGGCGGGTCCAGGGCGTCATGGAGAGCCGGCTGCCCGCCGACTCGCCCGTCTGGTGGGCCACACCGAAGCTCGTGGAGTTCGCGGCCGCCATCCCGGACCCCTCGGTGCTCTACCAGCTCGTCGCCTCGGTCCGCCGCGAGGAGTGCCGCTGGTGCGGCTTCGAACTCATCGGCGACCGCTGCGGCTTCTGCGCGGCCCCGCTCCTCGCACCGGTGCCCCCACCCCCGCCGACGGCGTCAGCGGACCGGCTCCGTCCGAGACCCAGATCCAGACACTGACCGCCCCGAACGAACGAAGAACGGCGAGGTAGTACGCCATGAACTCACGCCAGCGCCGCGGCGTCATCCTGCTGATCCTGTCGGTCCTGTGCGCCCTCGCCGCCTTCGGCGGAGTCCTCGTGGTGATGGGCGACGTCAACTCCAAGGTCGGCAACGAGGTCGCCGCCTACCGGGTGAAGGGCGACATAGCCCCGTACACCCCCCTGACGTCCGGCCAGTTCGAGCAGGTCACGGTCCCGAAGCGGTGGCTGTCCGAGACCGCCGTCACCGACCTGGCCGCACTCAAGGACAAGCTGGCGCTCACCGCCCTGAAGAAGGGCTCGCTCCTCCAGAGCGACATGTTCGTCGACAAGCCGAAGCTCCAGGCGGGGGAGCAGGAGATGGCCATCATGATCGACGCCTCGACGGGTGTGGCGGGCAAGATCACCCCCGGCGCCAAGGTCAACATCATCGGCACCTTCAAGAGCAAGAAGGCGGACGGCCCCGACCAGTCGGTGGTCATGGTGGCCAACGCCCGCGTCATCAACGTCGGCAAGCTCACCCCCCTCGACCCCAAGGACAGCGAGAGGAAGGGCGCCGCCGAGGCGGTCCCGATCACCTTCGCCCTGACCACCAAGGACACCCAGCGCGTCGCCTACGCCGAGTCCTTCGCGGTGCACGTACGCCTGGCCCTGGTGGCCCCCGGCACCGACTCCGCGCCCAGCCCGGGCGACCGCTTCTACACCCTGGAGTAACGGGATCCCCCTCCGGAAGGAGGGGGCTGTCAGCCGCACTGGCTGATGGCCGCCGTTACCAGCACCAGCCAACAACGCATATTTGGAGGTGAACGAAGTTGGCTACGTATCGCGTAGGACAGAAGACCCACCCACCTGTGCTTCCTCAGCAGTTGGCTCTGGAATTCGAGTCAGCAGACACCCCCCGGATCGGGGACGAAACGGGACTCGAAGGCCGTAAGGCACCCGGCGCGGTACATGTGCGAGGGGAGACCGCCGATGCCTCACCTGGCATCGGTGGCGTCACCCCCAACCGTGAGGTTGGGGAGAAGGCCCGTGAGGGCCACCCCGTCGCGTTCGTCCTGGACAAGCATGGTCATCCGCTGCAACCGACTACACCTGCCAGAGCCCGCAAGCTCCTCCGCCAAGGCCGGGCCGTCGTAGCCCGGCACACCCCGTTCGTGATCCGCCTCAAGGACCGCACGGTCTCCGCATCACAGGTGGACGGTGTGGAACTCGGCATCGACCCCGGCTCCAAGCACACCGGGATCGCCGTGTTCACCTCCAGGGATGGTGAGCGGCGCGGCCTGTTTACGGTCGAGCTCGCCCACCGGGGCAGCCTCATCCGGGACAAGCTGACCGCTCGTTCCGCCTACCGGCGCCGTAGGCGCACCAACAACCTGCGCTACCGCGCACCTCGCTTCTTCAACCGCGTGCGCCCCAAGGGGTGGCTCGCCCCGTCGCTGCGTCACCGGGTGGACACCACCATGTCGTGGGCCACTCGGCTTGCGCGCTGGGCACCCGTCCGTGTCGTACATGTGGAGCGGGTCGCGTTCGACACCCAGGCCATGTCCCACGGTGGACCACTAGAGGGGGCCGAGTATCATCACGGCACCCTGCACGGCACAGAAGTCCGCGAATACCTCCTCGCCAAATGGGACCGGACCTGTGCCTACTGCGGCACCACTGGGGTACCGCTCAACATCGATCACATCCACCCCAAGAGCCGGGGCGGGAGTGATCGTGTCTCCAACTTGTGCACCGCGTGCATTCCCTGCAACGAGAAGAAGTCCAACCAGCCGGTCGAAGACTTCCTCAAGCAGTCGCCGCGCCGGCTGGCCCGCATCCTCGCCCAGGCAAAAGCCCCCCTCCGCGACGCGGCAGCCGTCAACGCCACCCGCTGGGCACTTTGGCGTGCCCTTGACGCCGCGTTCGCCACCGTACGCACCGCATCCGGGGGCCGCACCAAATGGAACCGCCAACGGACTGGTCTGCCTAAGACGCACACCTTCGACGCGCTGTGCGTCGGCCACCTCGACACCGTCACCCGTACCCCGGCCCATGTCCTCGCGGTCACCGCGACGGGGCGCGGAACCTACACCCGCACCCGCCCGGACAAGTACGGCTTCCCCCGCCAGCGCCTGCCCAGGTCCAAGACGTTCTTCGGCTACCAGACCGGCGACTTCGCCCGCGCCGTCGTCCCCACGGGCAAGAAGACCGGCACCCACACCGGCCGCATCTCCGTCCGCGCCAACGGCAGCTTCAACATCAAAACTGCCCAGGGACTCATCCAGAGCATTGGGCACAAACACTGCCGTCTCCTTCAGCGAGCCGACGGATACGCCTACATCAGCCGACCCGAAGGACCCGCCGCCACCCAGCTGAAGCAGGGCGTTTCCACGAAGGAAGTCCGATGACCACTCGCATCCTCCCCGCGGTCGGCGACCCGGAATCCGCGCGCATCATCGCCACCCTGCTGAGCCAGCTCCCGGGGGCCGAGCCGGCCGCCCCCGTACCCGACTCCACCTTCCTCCTCGACATGCTCGCCCGGCTCGCGGGCGAGTCGATCGACGAGCTGCCCGAGGTGGTCCTCGTACACGAGCGGATCGGTCCGCTCCCCGCCCTGGACCTCATCCGCGAGGTCGCCCTGCGCTTCCCCGCCGTCGGCGTCGTCCTCCTCACCTCCGACGCGAGCCCCGCGCTCTTCTCCGCCGCCATGGACTCCGGCGCCCGCGGCCTGATCGGCCTGCCCCTCGCCTACGAGGAGCTCGCCGCCCGCGTCCAGGCCGCCGCCCAGTGGTCCGTGGGCGTACGCCGTCACCTGGGCCGCGGCCCGGAGCTCCCGAGCGGCCCGGGCGGCAAGGTCGTCACGGTCACCGGGGCCAAGGGCGGCGTCGGCGCCACCTTCGCGGCCGTGCAGTTCGCGCTCGCCGCGGTGGCGGCCGGCCGGCGTACGGCCCTGGTCGACCTGGACCTCCAGGCCGGGGACGTCGGCTCGTACCTCGACGTGCAGTTCCGCCGCTCCATCGCCGACCTCGCCGGGATCCAGGACATCTCCCCGCGCGTCCTGTCGGACGCCGTCTACGACGACCGCACGGGCCTCGCGCTGCTCCTGGCCCCGGCGGACGGCGAACGGGGCGAGGAGGTCGACGACCGTGCCGCCCGGCACGTGATCGCCGCCCTGCGCGCCCGCTACGACCTCGTAGTCATCGACTGCGGCACCCAGGTGACCGGCGCCAACGCGGCGGCCGTGGAGCTGGCGGACGTGGCCGTCCTGGTCACCACCCCGGACGTGGTCGCGGTACGCGCCGCCAAGCGGATGGTCCGGATGTGGGAGCGGCTCCAGGTCAGGAAGGCGGAGGAGACGACCATGGTCGTCAACCGCTGGTCCAAGCAGACCGAGATCCAGCCCGCCCTGATAGAGAAGATCACCAAGACCCGGGCGGTACGCACCCCCGTGCCGGCCGCCTTCAAGGAACTCCAGGCCGTCGTCGACGCGGGCCGGGTGCAGGACCTCGACAACCGCTCGACGGTCAAGCAGGCCCTGTGGGCGGTGGCGGGCGAACTGGGTCTGCTGACCGCCCCGGAAGCCCAGGACGCCCCTGCGGCCGAGCCCGGCGCGGCCCTGGCCGTACGGGGCTCCGGGCCGGTGGCCCGGCTGCGCGGCGGCGACCGCGGCGCCCTCGGGCCGTGGCTGCGGCGCGGGCGGGAGGGCTGAGGGGTGTCCGGGCGGAGACGGGACCGCGGGGATCAGGGGCAGGTGGCGATCGAGTTCGTCGGCATGCTGCCCTTCATCCTGCTCATCGTGGTGGCGGTGTGGGAGTGCGTGCTCATCGGGTACGCGTTCTCGCTGGCGGGGAACGCGGCGGACGAGGCGGCGCGGGTGGGGGCGGTGCACGGAGACGGTGCCTGCCGGGAGGCCGCGCGGGAGCACATCTCGGGGGGCTGGAACATGCCCCCCGCGGAGTGCGGGGCCTCGGGGAACCTCTACAAGGCCAAGGTCACGCTCAACCTTCCGCTTCTGTTCCCGGGTTTCGACATCGGTGTCCCCATCGAAGGCCACGGCGGCTCCGCGAACGAGAAGGAGGACTGAGATGGACCGGATCCGCAGCATCCGCGACGGTCATCGTGACCGGGGTCAAGTCGCCCTGGAATACATCGGGTTCCTGCCCTTCCTGCTCCTGGTCGGGCTCGGCGGCATCCAGTTGGGCTGGACCGCGTACGTGACCCAGCAGGCGGAGACGGCCGCCCGTACGGCGGCGCGCGTGGAGGCCCGCTATCCGGGCGAGGGGGAGGCGGCCGGCAGGGCGTCGATCAGGCCGAGTCTCGGCACGGCCGCGAGCACGGTCGTCCACGTGGCGCCGTTGCCCGACACGGTCACGGCGACCGTGACCATCACGATCAACTCGGTCGTGCCCGGGATCGCCTCCCGCCCCGTCACCCGGATCGTCGTCATGCCCAACGAAGACCCGAGGTGACCGGACCATGAGCCTGCGTTCCAGGGTGAACACCCCCGACGACCGCCACAACCCGCGCGAGGACGGCCGCCTGGTCTCCTCGTACCGCGCCAAGCTGCTGGAGGAGATCGACCTCGCCGAGATGTCCGCGCTCGCGCCCGCCGAGCGCCGCGCGCGCCTGGAGCGCGTACTCGGCCACATCATCAGCCGCGAGGGCCCGGTCCTGTCCACCGCCGAGCGCGCCCAGCTCATCCGCCGCGTCGTGGACGAGGCCCTCGGCCTCGGCGTGCTCGAACCGCTGCTCGAAGACCCGACCATCTCCGAGATCATGGTCAACGGCCCCGACCAGATCTTCGTGGAACGCTCCGGCCGCGTGGAGCAGCTCCCGCTCCGCTTCGCCTCGCACGAGCAGCTGATGCAGACCATCGAGCGCATCGTCTCCACGGTCAACCGCCGCGTGGACGAGGCGAATCCGATGGTCGACGCCCGCCTGCCCAGCGGCGAGCGCGTCAACGTGATCATCCCGCCGCTCTCGCTGACCGGCGCCACCCTCACGATCCGCCGCTTCCCCCGCGCCTTTACTCTCCCCGAGATGATCGGCGTCGGCTCCCTGGACGAGCAGATGGTCCTCCTGCTGTCGGGGCTGGTGGCGGCGAAGCTGAACGTGATCGTCTCGGGCGCCACCGGCACCGGCAAGACCACCCTCCTCAACGCCCTCTCCGGCCTGATCCCGGAGGGCGAGCGCATCATCACCATCGAGGACTCCGCCGAGCTCCAGCTCCAGCAGGCGCACGTCATCCGCCTCGAATCCCGCCCGGCCAACGTGGAGGGCAAGGGCGAGATCACCATCCGCGACCTGGTCCGCAACTCCCTGCGCATGCGCCCCGACCGCATCATCGTCGGCGAGGTCCGCGGCGGAGAGACGCTCGACATGCTCCAGGCGATGTCCACCGGCCACGACGGCTCGCTCGCCACCGTGCACGCGAACAGTTCCATCGACGCCCTGATGCGCCTGCAGACCCTCGCTTCGATGTCCGAGGTGGAGATCCCCTTCGAGGCCCTCCAGGACCAGATCAACAGCGCGGTCCACGTCATCGTCCAGCTGACCCGCTTCGGCGACGGCACGCGCCGCATCACCGAGATCTCCCTCCTCGACTCCCACGGCCGCGAGCCGTTCCGCATCACGACGGTCTGCCGCTTCGCAGCGATGCCGATGGGCCCGGACGGCCGCGTCCACGGCCGCTTCGAGTACTACCCGCTGCCCCGCCGGCTCGCGGACCGCCTTTACATGAACAACCAGCCGATCCCGCAGGCCTTCGGTGTCGCGCCGGCTGACGAGCCGCTCACCGACCCGCTCACCGGCCCCCTCCCCGCCCGCATCACCCGGACTGCCCTGTGAACCCACTCGTCCTCCTCACCCTCGGCGCCACCCTGCTGGCCTGCGTCCTGGTGGTCGTCGGCCTCCACGTCTACGCCGCGGGCCGCGCCCAGCGCGCCGCGCTCATCGAGCGCCTCTCGGCGACCGGCCTCCCGGCCCCCCTCGGGCGCAGGCGCCGCTTCCCGGGCGTGGACCGGCGCCTGCGCAAGACCACGCTGGGCCGCGGCATCGAGCGCAAGCTCGCGGTGACCGGCCTGGACCTCACCGTCGGCGAGTACTTCGTCTACATGCTGGCCACGGTCGCCGGGATCTGGCTGGTCTCGGCCTCCTTCCTGGCCCCGTTCTTCGGTCCGGTGGCCGGTCTGATCGCCCTGTGGGGCGCCAACGCCTTCCTCAACTGGCAGCGGTCGCGCCGCACCGAGCGGTTCATCAACCAGCTCCCCGACCTGGCCCGCATCCTCGCGAACGCCACCCAGGCCGGCCTGGCCCTGCGTACGGCCATCGGCATGGCGGCCGAGGAACTGGAGGCACCGGCCGGCGAGGAACTGGCCCGGGTCGCCGACCGGCTCGCGGTCGGCCACTCCATCGAGGAGGCCCTCGGCGAGATCGAAGAGCGCCTGCCCTCCCGCGAACTGGTCGTCCTGGTCTCCACCCTCGTCCTGTCCGCCCGCGCGGGCGGCGCGATCGTCGGCAGCCTGCGCAACCTGACGGTGACGCTGGAGCAGCGCAAGGAGACCCGTAGGGAGGTCCGTACCCAGCTGTCCCAGGTCACGGCCACGGCGTACCTGGTGCCGGTCATGGGCATCGGCTCGCTGCTCCTCGTGGACGCGATGATGCCGGGCGCGCTGGACCGGATGACGGGATCCGTCATCGGGCAGACCCTCGTCCTGGTCGCCCTGGGGCTCTTCGCGCTCGGATTCCTCGCCATCCGCCGCCTGTCCAAGATCGACGTATGACGTATGAGGAGGTCCGCATGATCGCGCTGCTCCTGGCCCTGGCCGTGGGCCTGTCGGTCTTCGGCGTGTTCCACGGGATCCGGCTCTACCGCGCCGACACCAAACTCCCGTCCGACCTGATGCTGGCCCTGGAGGTCGGTGCCACCCGCACGACGGCCGTCGGCTCGCTCATCGACCGCATCGGCATCCGCTACGCGCCGCTGATACTGCGCCTGATGGGCCCCGACCGGGTGGCGCGCAAACGCCGCCAGATCGACACGGCGGGCAACCCGTCCGGCCTGACCATCGACCGTTACGCCGCCCGCCGCGCCGTCTACGCCTTCCTCGGCGGCGTCGGGGCCTTCGCCATGCTGATCAACGGCCAGCTGATCCTGGCCCTGCTGATGGTGGCCTTCGGCCTGTTCTGGATCGAGGCCGGCCTCTGGTCGGCGATCCGGATCCGCCGCGACCACATCGACCGGACCCTGCCGGACTTCCTGGACGTCCTCGCGGTGGTCGTCAGCGCCGGGCTCGGCTTCCGGCCCGCGCTGGAGCGGGTGGCGGACAAGTACGAGGGCCCGTGGTCCGACGAGATCCGGATCACCCTCCAGCAGATGACCATGGGCGTCAGCCGCCGCCAGGCCTTCGACGAGCTGCGCCGGCGCAACGACTCCGAGCAGGTGGCGCAGTTCGTCACCGCCCTCCAGCAGGGCGAGGAACTGGGCTCCCCGATCGTCGACACCCTGATCGCCATCGCCGAGGACATGCGGCGCACTGACGCCCAGAACGCCCGCCGCCGGGCCGCCAAGGCCGTCCCGAAGGCCACCTTCGTCGTCACGATGTTCATGCTGCCCGGGACCATGATCCTCCTGATCGGCGGGTTCGTGTACGGAGCCGACGTCGACTTCGGCGCCATGTTCGGGGGCGGCTGAGCCATGACTGCCACCTCGCTGGACGCCACGGCGTTCGCCGCCGCCCGGGACCGGCCGTCTCCGCGCCCCGCGGTGCAGCTGCCGATCGCCCTCCAGGCCAACGCCCTGCAGGCGCTGTGCCGCCAGGTCTTCGCGTTCCGCCTCGTGATGATCGCCCTCGGGACGCCGGTGGTGCTGAGCCGCACGGCACCCGGGACGCCGACGCACCTGGCGGGCGGCGCGGTGCTGCTCACCTTGCTGCTGTCCTACGTCCTGCTCCGCGACTGGGAGCGCTTCGGACCGCTGCTCCTGCGCCACCGCTGGCCACTGGCGGTCGACTGGGTGTTCTTCAGCGGACTGCTGCTCCTGACGGCCACCCCCGGTTCCCCGCTCCTCCTCGCCTCGGTGTGCACCCCGCTGCTGGCCGGGATCGTCTACGGCCGACGCGGCGCGGCGGTCTACGCGGTGGTCCAGGCGGCCGTGGTGGCGGCGGTCGCCGAGGCCCTGACACTGGCGGTGCTCTGCGTCCTGGCGGGCGCGGCCGGGGCCTCCCTGCGCGGCCTGCTCCTCCGCTTCGGCACGGCCGGCCAGGCCCTGCTGGAGACCAGGGCCCGCCTGGTGGTGGCGGAAGCAGTACAGGCCGAACGGGACCACCTGGCCCGCGAGCTGCACGACTCCGTCGCGAAGACCCTGCACGGCCTCGCCCTGGCCGCCGACTCCCTGACCCGCACCACCGACCCGGCGACCCTCCGCCACCAGGCCGCCCTGGTGTCCGGCGCGGCCCGCCGCGCGGTGGCGGAGTCCCGGGACGTACTGGCCGACCTGCGCCGGGACCTGGACGCGCCGGGGGTTTCGCTGGCCTCGGAACTCCGGGCCCGGATCGATGCTGATACGGCTGAGCTGCGCGTGAGCGGCACCCTCCCGGTGGTGCCCTCTCCGGTGGCCCGGCACTTGCTGGCGGTGGCGGGGGAGGCGCTGGAGAACGCCCGTCGCCATGCGGGAGCGGAACGGATCACGGTCGAGGCAGCCGTAGCCGCCTCCGACCTCCTACTGGTGATCGAAGACGACGGCCGGGGCCTCCCGGCTGCTGTGGACCTCGCGTCGCTGCACGGCGCGGGCCGCTTCGGCCTGCTGGGCATGGCGGAACGCGCAGCCGCGATCGGCGCCCGCCTCCACATAGGAGCCCGCCCGGGCGGGCAGCCGGGGACCCAGGTCCGCCTGACCCTTCCGCTGGCGGCCCTCGCTGCGGGGAGGAGTGCGTGATGGCCCCGCTGCGCGTCCTGATCGCCGACGACAACCCGGTCGTACGGGCCGGCCTGTCGGCCCTCCTGGCCACCGCGGAGGACATCGAGGTGGCGGCAGAGGCGGCCGACGGCCGGGAGGCGCTCCGCCTGACGCGGCTGCACGCTCCCGATGTGGTCCTCCTGGACGTCCGGATGCCGGGGGTGGACGGCATCTCGGCGCTGCCCCACCTGGTGCAGCTCGCTCCGGTGCTGATGCTGACGTACAGCCAGGAGTCCGAGATCGTCCGGGAGGCGCTGCTCCTGGGTGCGGGCGGCTACTTGGTGCACGGCGAATTCACGCCGGACCACCTCGTCGCAGCCGTCCGCGACGTCCGCGCGGGGCGGGCGCATTTCAGCCCGACGGCGGCGAGCGCGGTGCTCGCGGAACTCCGGACCTCTTCGCATCAGCAACGAACTGTGGGACAGTCTTCGGAGCGTCTTCCCAACCATGCTGTGTTCGGGCTGAGTTCACGTGAGGAGGAGGTCATGGGTCTCATCGCTTCCGGCATGAGTAACCAGCAGATCGCAGCCAGTTGCTTTATCAGCGAGAAGACGGTCAAGAACCACATCAACCGGATCTTCGCGAAGCTCCAGACCGCCACGCGCAGCGAGGCGATAGCCCGTTGGCTGGGAACCGCCCGTCCGGGGGTGGCTGGCCGTGGGTAGACGGAGTGCGCAGTGGGTCCGTAATTGGGTCCCGGGACCCTTTGCAACTGCTGGTGCGTCGACGTACCGTCCGCGAACCGATACCGGCGCCGGCTCTGGAGAGGACTCCCATGCTGCACCTCAGGCTGCTCAAGGCGATCGTCGAACGGAAGAACCGGATGCGGCGGGGTGGGGACGAGGGGCAGACGGTCTTCGAGTACCTGGGGATCATCGTGATCATCGCGCTGATCATCGCGGCGATCATCGCAACCGGCCTTGCGGGCGACATCGCGGGGGAGATTCAGACCGTCTTGGACAACATCACGAGTTGATGGCTGGGTTGGGCTCGCGTGACCGGGGACAGGTTCTCCCCTTCTACGCCGCGATGATGTTCTGCCTGCTCTTCGCCGCGTTGGTCTTCGTCACCGTCGGGATGGCGGGGGCCACGCGCAGCGATGCGCAGGGTGCCGCCGATGCGGCGGCGCTCGCCGCTGCGCGGGAGGTCAGGGACAACGCGTTCGTGGGCAGGAATCTCCTCACGCTCACACCGGCGGATTGGGACGAGATCCTCAGGGGTCGCCGCTTCGACACTAAGGGGGCCTGTGTCAAGGCGCAGGACTTCGCTGGCTCGAACGAGGCTTCTGCGGTATGCGATTTCAACGTCCCCGAGTTCACCGTCGCGGTGACCACCAACGACGCGGTCGGGGACTCGGTCATCCCGGCTACCGAGACCTTGCTTGGCCAGGCCAGGGCGACGGCCTTGATCGAACCACGCTGCTTCCTGGATCCCGCGCCCACCCCACCACCGCCACCCGGGCATGTCGGCATCAAGTGCCGGGGCGGAGGAGTGATCACCGTGGATCCGTCGGATCCAGGCCCGTTGCACAAGCTGGCGAGGAAGCTCTTCGTCGTGCGACTGACCGACTGACATCGAACAAGAGACAAGGAAACGGCGTACATGAGCATTCGGCAGAAGGTGAAGGTCCGTGGGGGAGCGGCCGTTGCGGTTGCGGCGGTCTTGGCCCTTGCGTTGGCCGGATGCGGCGGAGGCGGCGAGAAGGCGAAGGAGCCGACGAAGTCCGAGTCTCCCCAGAGCCAGGCAAGTAGCCCTCAGCAGCCCGCGCCCACCGCAAGCAAGGACTCGGGGCCTCTCGAAGTAATTGCTACGGCACAAGGGCCTTCCAGCATCGTCTTGGAGGTCAATTCAGCTGTACGCGACCAAGACGGGTACGTCACTGTCAGCGGTCAGATCAAGAACGCAGGTTCCACGACGTTCTCCCAGTTCGGTTCTCTGCGCGGTGAGGAGAAGACGGCCAGTCACGGGTCGGTTGCCGGCGCAACTTTGGTCGATGCTGTGGGCAAGAAGCGCTACTTCGTGCTGCGTGACACAGAGGGGCGGTGTGCATGCACAACCGGTCTCGCGAACATCAAGGGTGGGGAGAGCATCGCCTTCTTCGCGCAGTTCCCCTCGCCACCGGCCACCACCACCGAGGTCGTGTTTGGTCTGCCGACCTTTGCCGCGGCCACCATCAAAATCTCCGGGTGACCCCATGACCAAACGCCATCGCACCACAGCTGCCACAGCCGTCGCCGGCCTCGTCATTGCCGGGGCCCATTTCATCAGCGCGACCAGTGCCTACGCGGACGACGTCACGCCGTCCGTGCCCCCGGGCACCGAACCTTCGGCCTCTGCGCCCCCGCCCATCAGGCCCGACTCCCCGGGGCTGAAACTCCCCCAGGGCGGCGTACTCGCACCCTCAAAGGTGCTGGACATGGTGGAGGTCGTCGAAGACCTCGGTGGCGAGGAACGGCGCCAGGAGACGAACCAGACCGTCATGATGGCGCTGCAGTCCGAGGTGATGTTCCCCGAGGACAGTGCCATCTTCAATGCCCAGGCCGCCGCTCGTATCCAGGCCATCGCGCAGGAGATCAACTCCCAGAAGGCCACCACCGTCCGGGTCTTTGGCTTCACCGACGACCAGGGCAGCTACGAGCACGGCAAGGAACTCTCCAAGAAGCGCGCCGACGCGGTCCAGGCCGAGCTGGCGAAGACGGTGACGAACCCCGGCGTCACCTTCGACGTACGCGGCTACAGCGAGGACTACCCGATCGCCGACAACGGCACCGAGGAAGGCCGCAAGAAGAACCGCCGCGTGGAGATCACCTTCCCGCGCAGCAGCAAGTAGTGCCGGACCCCGTCCCCGCTCCGGCGGGGGCGGGGTCAGTCCGTCAGCAGGTGGTCGGCCTTGCCGGCCTTGATGTCCCGGATGAGCTGGTGCAGTGCCTCGCGGGTGTCCGTGAGGTACGTGTGCTCCTGGCCGGATAGGGCTATGTAGCTGTTGCCCTCCCCGTCCACCCCGATCCGGTAGCAGGAGTTCCCCTCGCCGCAGAAGGGGTCCTCCCAGGTCACGTCGGTCACGGTGTCCCCTCTCACAGTTCGCTCGCGATGGAGTGGATGAAGTCCCGGGATGCCCCCGGAGGTAGCGCCATCTGCTCCATCAGCTCGAAATGAGCTCGGTACTTCGCGAGTTGGGTCTCGGCGTGGAGGAAGTCGGGCCCGTGTGAGTTGTCGATCTGCACGGTGTCGAGTTGCGCCGTCGGCCCTTCCGCGTAGAGCACCGTTTGCCCTGCTCCCGGAAAGCCGCCCGCCTCGAACGGGAGGACGAGCAGAGTCACATTGTCCTGTTCGGAGCGCTGGATCAAGTGGTTCAGCTGCGCCCGCAGGATGTCCCTACTACCGAACCGCAACCGCAGGGCGGCTTCGTGCACGACGGTCACGAACGTGGGAGCGTTCTCGCCGTCCAGGACGCTCTGGCGCTCGACGCGCAGTGCCAGTCGCAATGCGACCTCGTGCTCGGGGAGCGCGGGGATGACCATGCGGAACACGGCGAGAGCGTGGTCTGAGGTCTGGAGCAGCCCCGGCATGTGGTGAGGGTACGCGACCCGCATGCGGATGCTGCGGGACTCCAACTCGGCGATGTCCAGAAAGCCTTGCGGTACTTGTCCCCTGTAACGGTCCCACCATCGAGGGCCTGCGGGCAGGGCCATGTCCGTCAGCCCGGCGATGTATCGCTCGTCATCCACTTGGCAGTTGGCGGCCAGTGTGCGGATCCGGTCGGTCGAGATGGCGCGGGTGCCCGACTCCATGGCGGAGATCGCGCCGCGGTCCACGCCCAGCAGGCCCGCCGTGAACTCGGCTGAGAGCCCTGCTGACGTGCGCATTCGGCGCAGTTCGTACCCCAGTCGCTTCTGGCGCTCGGTGGGAGCTGTCCTCGCGGTCATGGGGTGCAGTCTTGCGCGTCGACAGCCCCTCGTGCCACGAACGGCTGACTTCTGCCGGGTGGCGGGCCAAAAAAGGCCCGAGCGCGCTACATTCGGTAATGCACCGCTCACGCAAGGGAGTTGGAAGTGCATCGCCGCAGCATGCCTCGGCCTCGGCGACGAGCCACTGCCCCCACACAACGCGAGAGCAACCCGTGCGCGTCGAGCTCACCGGAGTCACGTCCTCATCCGCGTCACGACAGGGAGTCTCAATGACGAAGTCAAGCCGCTTGCGTGACCGGTGGGGCGGGGGTGAAGGCCCGGTTGTCACGCAGAAGTGCCCACAGGACGCTGGCGCGTCGACGGGCCAGTGCGATGACGGCCTGGACGTGTTTGCAGCCCTCGGCGCGCTTCTTCAGGTAGAAGTCCCGGTTCGGCCCGTCGCGGATGATGCTGGTCTGCGCGGACATGTAGAAGACCCGCCGCAGGCGGCGGCTGTAGCGCTTGGGCCGATGGAAGTTCCCGGTGCGGCGGCCGGAGTCGCGGGCGACGGGCACGAGCCCGGCGGCCGAGGCGAGGTGACCGGCGTCGGTGTAGGCGGTCAGGTCACCGGCCGCGACGACGAACTCGGCCCCGAGGAGGGGGCCCATGCCGGGCATCGACTCGATGACCGGCGCCTGCGGATGCGTGCGGAAGGTGTCGCGGATCTGCCGGTCGATCTTCTTGATCCGGTCGTTCAGGGCCAGGATCTGGGTGGCGAGATCGGCGACGATCTGCGCGGCGACGTCCTCGCCGGGCAGCGTGGTGTGTTGGGCCTGGGCCGCTTCCAGGGCGGCTGCCGCGACCTGGTCGGCACTGCGTACGTGGCGGTTTGCGAGCCAGGCCGTCAGTCGCGCATGGCCGCGGCGGCGCAGAGCGGCGGGGGTCTGGTAGCCGGTCAGCAGCACGAGGGCGCCTTTGTGGCTGCTGTAGTCGAAGGCCCGCTCCAGTGCTGGGAAGATGCCGGTCAGGACGTCACGGAGTCGGTTGATCATCCGGACTCGGTCGGCCATCAGGTCGGATCGGTGGGTGGTCAGCAGCGCGAGGTCGGCTGCCAGTTGGGCAGGTACGTCGATCGCGGTGAAGTCCTGGCGGTGGCGGGCGGTTTCGGCGATGGCGTAGGCGTCGCGGGCGTCGGTCTTCGCCTCGCCCCGGTAGGCCCCCGCCATGCGGTTGACGGTGCGGCCGGGCACGTAGACGGCCTTCTGGCCGTGCGCTGCGAGCAGGGCCAGCAGCAGGGCCGAGGCTGTGCCGGAGATGTCCACTGCCCAGTGGACTGCGTCGGCCAGATCCAGGATCTCGCCCATCGCGGTCAGGATCGCTGTCTCGTCGTTGTCGATCTTCTTCGACCACAGGGTCGCGCCGCTGTTGTCGACCACCGCCGCCCAGTGGTGGCCCTTGCCGGCGTCGATACCGGCCCAGACCTGGTCCCGTTGCTCGTTCACTTGCCCCTCCTCGTGCCGCACGGCATGCCGTTGGCCCGAGGAACACCCCGCTGTCATCTCCGTAATCAGCGACCGCACACAGCGCGCACATCTCAATCAGCAGCCAGGGCGCCCCGAAGAGCCGGACGGCCACTCCCTGCGAGCCACGACTGGCAAGCCGTCATTAGCCACATCCGGCCCTCCCGGGCCGCCTAACAACTTACGGAGTCCGTCATGCTCAGCCCCTTCATGCCCGCAAGTCCCGGCTGCTTCGACGCTTGCCCGCCAAGCGATGAGCCGCCGTCCCCCGACGGGCTGTCGTGCAGCCTGACCGTGCCCGGGGAGCCGTACAGCGCCCAGATCGCGCGCAGCACCGTACGGTCCGTCCTGCACGCACATCACCTCGACCGGGTCGCGCCCGCCGCCGTACAGGTCGTCGGCGAACTCATCGCCACAGCCTGGTACTTGGACCCCGGCCGGAGCCTGTACCTCGCCCTCCGCCACCGCGAGGGGGCTCTGCGGCTCACCGTCTACGACGGGCACACTTCCCACACCCATCCCCGCCTCGCCGCCCACTGCGAGGCCCGCCGCCGCGCCGCCCTGCGCGTGATGGCCGCCGTCGTGCGGGACTGCGGCGGGGCCTGGGGCTTCGGGGAGTCGCGGGAGCCCGGCGGCGGGACGCGGACCTGGGCGAGCCTGCCGGTGGCGGGGGCCGCCGGGTACCTGGCCGGGTCAGCGGCTGCGCCGGAGTGACGGTGACCGCGTCGGTGCCCTCGTCGACGTTGACGGGCGTCGGCGTCGGCGTCGGCGTCAGCGGTCGGGCGACCGCTGCCTATGATCGTCGCGCTGGGGGAGCCGCGTGACGTCCCGTCTGCCGACCGGCGGCGTCACGCTCAGGGGGAGTAGCGAGCATGGCCATCCCCTGATCTTCGCTGGGAATCCCGGCCTTTAGGCCGGGCGGGAAAGCGATCCTTGGCCCGGAGGCGCGGAGCGGCGGAGTTCGCTGCGTTGTCAGTGGCCTCCGCTAGGTTGATGACACCTTGACCGAAGGGGGGTGGGCCGGGTGATCCGTGCGTACAAGTTCCTCATGCGGCCCACTGTGGGCCAGTCGATCGCGCTGGGTGAGATGCTGCGTGATCACTGCTCGCTGTACAACGGGGCTTTGCAGGAACGCCGTGACGCGTACCGGCACGTATCGAAGACGTCCGTCAAGTACGGGATGCAGTCCGGGCAGCTCAAGGAGATCCGGGCATTCGACCCTGAGCGGCAAGGGCGTTGGTCGTTCTCCTCCCAGCAGGCCACGCTTCGCCGGCTGGACAAGGCGTTCGCCGCGTTCTTCCGCCGGATCAAGTCCGGCGACACTCCGGGCTATCCGCGCTTCCGTGGCGTCAGCTGGTTCGACACGGTCGATTTCCCCAAGAACGGGGACGGCTGCCGGTGGGATGCCACCCCGCACGACCCCGTCACCCGGGTCCGCCTGCAAGGCGTAGGGCATGTCAAGGTCAACCGGCACCGGCCGGTCGTCGGCAAGGTCAAGACCGTCTCGGTCAAGCGCGAAGGCCGCCGCTGGTACGTGGTCCTGACCGCCGAGCAGCCGCGGCCCGAGCCGCTGCCCACGACTGGGTCCGTGGCCGGCATCGACCTCGGGATCACCACCTTCCTCGCCGACTCCAACGGCGAGTTCGTTCCCAGCCCGCGGAACGGCCGCCGCGCAGCCGGCAGGCTCGCAGCCGCGCAGCAGACCCTCTCGCGGTTCCCGCGTGTCCGCCGGGACAAGCGCACCGCCAACCACCGCAGGGCCGTCGAGACGGTGGCCGCCCTGCACCGCAAGGTGCGGCGTCAGCGCCTCGATCACGCGCACAAGACCGCCCTGGACCTGGTCCGCGCGCACGACTTCATCGCGCACGAAGGCCTCAGGATCCGCAACATGGTCAAGGCCCCCGCCCCGAACCCCGACCCGGAGAAGCCGGGTGGTTTCCTGCCCAACGGGGCCGCGGCGAAGGCCGGTCTCAACCGCTCGATCTACGATGCCGGTTGGGGGGTGTTCCTCACGATCCTTACGAGCAAGGCTGAAAGCGCCGGTCGGGTAGTGATCGCCGTGGACCCCCGCAACACCTCCCGGACGTGCCCCGCATGCGGGCACACCGCCAAGGAGAACCGGCCCACACAGGAGAAGTTCCACTGCCAGTCCTGCGGCCACATCGCCCACGCGGACACGGTGGGCGCAATCAACGTTCTACGGGCCGGGCTGGTCCGTCGCAACGCCAACACGGCATAGCGAGAAGCCCCCTCCTTCAGGAGGGGGAGGAGTCACGAACTTGGTCAGTCCCTGGCTGTCCAGGAGGAGAACGCCGTGGCTCAGCCGGCTTCGCGCCCTTCCCACGCCGCTTCCCCCTTGCCGGCCTGCTGCCCTTCGTGATCGTCGGCCATGGCTTCGGCTTCTCGGAAGACTGCGGCGGCCCAGCCCTGAACCTCCGCGGAGGGGGCGCCGATCTCTGCCTCCTTGGCCTGCAGCAGTTCTTCCAGTAGGTCGCGTTGTATCTGCCGTTCGACTGCCGCGCTCACGTATGCGGAGAATCCACGTGCTCCCACCCGTGCCCTGACGGCGGCGATGCGGCCTGCAGGCATGGAAACACTCACCTTCTGGGCCGTTCCCTCATCGGGGATGTGCCGCGCGGAAGAGTCGATGGGAAAAATGTAGCAATGGAAGTAGCAAATGGCCCTCCCTCGTCCACCTACTCCCATCCCCGCCTCGCCGCCCACTGCGAGGCGCGCCGCAGGGCCGCCCTACGGGTGATGGCCGCCGTGGTGCGGGACTGCGGCGGGCGTGGGGGTTCGGGGAGTCCCGGGAGCCAGGTGGCGGGGCGGACATCTTCGGGGTCACGGCGATCGGTGAGGTCATCGCTCGGCAAGACCCCGCAGTACCAGTACGACGCCGCGGGCAACCCCACCGCGACCACCACGCCGCTCGGGGCGAAGACCACCTCCACCTACGACAAGGCCGGCCGGGTCCTGTCCACGACGTCTGCCAGAGGCAACGCCACGGGCGGCGACCCCGCGAAGCCGGGAAGGGGAGTGCGGCGTGTGCCGGGCTCCCCTTTGGGGTCGGCTGCCGGATCCGGAGAGTAGGCGTTTCGGCGCCCAGCCGCCGCGAAGGTCAGCCCCCTCCCCGTCCGCCGTGGCTAGGGCGCGTATTTGGTTGTGATCAATTTGCGGGGCTGGTCCTCGCGGCTGGGCCTGATCCGGTAGATCATCTGGTGTGACTCGGATGCAACTGGCCGATACAGAGTGGGAGTTCATCGGCCCGTACCTGCCGATCGGCGAGTACGGGCCGTACCCCGAGCGGCTGCGCCAGCAGTTCGAGGGTGTGATCTGGCGGTTCAAGACGGGCGGGCAGTGGCGTGCGATGCCGCAGGAGTTCGGCGCCTGGTCGACCGTCCACAACCGCTTCCGGCAATGGCGGGACGCCGGCGTCTTCGAGGCCCTGCTGGAGGGCCTGATAGCGGAAGCCGCGAAGCGGGGTGAGGTGGACCTCTCCCTGGTCAGCGTGGACTCCACCACGGCCCGGGCCCACCACGACGCCGCCGGGATGCACTTCGGCCAGGACGTCATCACCGCCCTGGAGAAGGCCGCTGCCGAGGAGGAGAAGGCCCGGCAAAAGGGGACGGCCCGGAAGGACAAGACGGGTGGGACGGCGAAAACGACCCGGAGCGCGAAGAGCGACGACGTTTCCGGCGCCGGCACAAACTCCGGCTGAAGGCCGCCCTGCTCGGACAGCCGCCGCTCGTCCAGATGCGGGAACAGCACCATGAACTTCACGGAGAGTTGGTCACGGGTCTCGTCCGGGATGCGTATACCACACCAACGAGCCCCAGCACGGGAAGCAACACCTTGATTCCCAGCAAGCCCTTAGCTAGTCCTCGACCATGTCGTCGTCGCCGGCGAAGCTGTCGTCGGAGTTGAAGCTGTCGTTGACGCTGTTGTCGGTATTGAAGCTGTCGTTGATGTCGGTGTTGCGGGGGGTGGCGTCGCCGTCGACGTCCTCGATCCTCTCGTAGACGCCGACGAACCTGTCGTTGATGTCGGTGTTGTGGCGGGTGGCGTCGCCGTCGACGTCCTCGATCCTCTCGTAGACGCCGACGAAGCTGTCGTCGGTATTGAAGCTACCGTCGGTGTTAACGCTGCCGCCGTCATCACCGCCGTCGCCGCCGTGGTCGCCCATGCCGCCGTCACCGCCATCGGCGACGAAGCTCACCACCGGCGAAGCCGCCATCGCTGCGGACGCCGGAAGGGCGACAACCCCGGAGATCAAAGCAGTCGAGGCGCAAATAATCGCGAGGCGGAAACCCCTCCGCCTGAGCCGGGCCTCGTTGTGGGTATGAACAATGCGGATCATGGACTTTCTCCGTCTGGTGCAGAGGGTTCGCTGACGATCCCCGGAAATTCTGGGTGACAGTCGCCGGATCGATTCCGACCGGGACCGCGTTGCCGGGATAGCCGGAGGTTCGGTGAGAGAGGAAACTCCTCGCCCCACCGTGCTGCCTTGTCACTGCAAGTAGGCCTGACCGGCAAGGCGTGGTCATGTCCCGAGCACTCGGGACTTGACGAAGCCGGAGACCTCGGGTAAAGAGTGCTAGTACTCCAGCAGTACTTTGTGGCTTGACCTGGGGAAACGTCGAGCGGTGGGAGTGTAGCGGGCAGGTTGCCGTC
>NZ_JALGBX010000031.1:0-87629 GCF_022808175.1 Streptomyces sp. AP-93
ACGGCAACCTGCCCGCTACACTCCCACCGCTCGACGTTTCCCAGGTCAAGCCACAAAGTACTGCTGGAGTACTAGGGCGCGTATCGAGTCGTGATCAATTTGCGGGATGTGCCTTCGTGGTCCGGTCCGGTCCGATAGACGGTCTTACGTGACGCGATTGCAACTGACCGATCCGGATTGGGAGTTCATCGAGCCGTACCTGCCGATCGGCGAGTACGGCCCGTACCCCGAGCGACTGCGGCAGCAGTTCGAGGGCGTGATCTGGCGGTTCAAGACGGGCGGGCAGTGGCGGGAGATGCCGACGGAGTTCGGCGCCTGGTCGACCGTCCGCAACCGCTTCCGGCAGTGGCGTGACGCCGGCGTCTTCGAGGCCCTGCTGGAGGGCCTGATCACGGAAGCCGTGAAGCGGGGTGAGGTGGACCTGTCCCTGGTCAGCATCGACTCCACCACCGCCCGAGCCCACCACGACGCGGCCGGGATGCACCTCGACGAGGACGTCGTCACCGCCCTGGAGAAAGCCGCCGCCGAGGAGGAGAAGGCCAGGTCAAAGGGGGCGGCCTCGAAGAGCAAAACGGGCAAGAGACCGAAAGTGATCCCGCGCTGGAAGAACGACGACGCATCCGGCGTCGGCGGAAACTCCGGCTGAAGGCCGCCCTCCTCGGACGTTCCAGAGGCGGGCAGACCAGCAAGGTCCACCTCGCCGCCGACCGCACGTGCCGCCCGCTGGCGTTCATCCTGACCACAGGCCAGGCAGCGGACAGCCCGCAGTTCATCCCCGTCCTGAAGAAGGTACGGGTACGCGGGCCCGTCGGCCGACCCCGCATCCGGCGGGACGCGGTCGCCGGGGGTGGCGAGGCATCGCCACCCGATACGACAAGACTCCCGACAGCTACCTCGCCGGTCTCGACCTGCGCGCCTCGATGATCTGGATCAAGGACCTCACCAGGACCACCCGATGATCACGACTCGATATGCCCCTGGGTGACGCGCTGAGGTGCCGGACGCCAAGGGCGGGCAGGAGTTGAGTCAACGGTCGACCAGCCGTGGACCCGGGGCCTCACCCGTGGATTTCCGCGTCGGTGTCGTCGGTGTCGTCGGTGCCGACCGGGCCGCGGGGAAGCATCCAGTCCAGCCACTTCGGCAGCCACCAGTTGGTCCGGCCGAGGAGTGTCATGGTCGCCGGTACCAGCACCATGCGTACGACCGTGGCGTCGATGAAGATCGCGGTGGCCAGGCCGAGCCCGAACATTTTGGTGGAGGGGTCCTCGGCGACGGCGAAGGACAGGAAGACCGCCACCATGATGAGGGCGGCCGAGGTGATGATCCGGGCGGTGCGCGAGACGCCCTCAACGATCGCCGTGCCGTTGTCGCCGGTGCGCAAGTACTCCTCGCGTACGCGGGAGAGGAGGAACACCTCGTAGTCCATCGACAGGCCGAACAGGATGGCGAAGAGGAACATCGGGATGAACGACACGATCGGAACCGTGGCTTCCAGCCCGATGAGTGTGCCTCCCCAGCCCCACTGGAAGACCGCGACCATGATGCCGTAGGCCGCGCCGATGCTCAGCAGATTCAGCAGTACCGCCTTGAGCGGTACGAGTATCGAGCGGAAGACCAGCATCAGCAGCAGGAACGACATCACCAGCACGGCGGCGACGACCAACGGCAGACGTTGGCTGGTGCGTTGGCCCACATCGGACAGGCTCGCGGCGGCGCCGCCGACGTGGGCCCTGGCCGGGCCGTGCCCGATCGCCGTGGGCAGCACGTCGGTGCGCAGCCGGGCGATGGTGTCGGCCGTGGCCTTGTCCTGAGGGCTGGTGGTCGCGAACACCACGAGGGTCGCGATGCCGGTGGCCCGATCGATGTGCGTCGGCGCGACGGATGCGATGCCCGGATCCGCCGCGACCGCCCCGACGAGTCGGTCCAGCACTCCCGGATCACCGGTGGGGTCCGCGGCGATGACGAGGGGACCGTTGGTGCCCGGGCCGAATCCCTCGGCGACGAGGTCGTAGGCCCGGCGCTCGGTACGGCTGTGGGGCAGTGAGCCGTCGTCCGGCAGGCCGACGCGCAGGTCGAGCACGGGCAGCGTCGCGGTCAGCAGCAGCCCCGCGGCGCCGACCGCGTACGGCACCGGGTGCCGGCTGACGTGCCCGATCCAGCGACGCCACCCGGCGGCGTGGGCGGCGCCTGCCGCCGGGTCCCGCCGCCGTGCGAGTCGGCCCAGCTTCCTGGTCTGCAGAGCCCGGCCGATCCGGCCGGCCCGTGCCAGGCGCGGGCCCGCCGCGGCGAGGAAGGCCGGCAGCAGCGTCACCGACGCGAGCACCATCGTCAGGACGACGATCGAGACGGCAACCCCGCCCACCGTCATGAACGGCACGTTCGCGACCGCCAGGCCGAGGATCGACACGACGACGGTGCCGCCGGCGAAGACCACCGGCCGCCCCGCCGTTGCCACCGCTCGTCCGGCCGCCGCCTGCGGATCGAGCCCGCACGCGAGGTACTCCCGGTGCCTGGCGAGCACGAACAGCGCGTAGTCGATGCCCACTCCGAGCCCGACCATGCTGCCCAGGACCGGTGCGAAGGTGGGGACCTCTGTCACCCCTGCCAGTACCGTCATCGTGGCGACCCCGACGGTCAGTCCGAAGACCGCCATGCCGATCGGCAGCGCGGCGGCGACGAGCGAACCGAACGCCAGGAACAGGATCGCGGCCGCGGCGAGGAGGCCGATCAGCTCGCTCGCGCCGCCGTCGGGGTCGGAGAAGGCGTAGAAGAGGTTCCCGCCCATCTCGATGCGCAGGGGCAGTTCGGCGCGCAGCCGGTCGCCGAGATCGACGAGGGCATCGAGGTCTTCGGCCGACAGCCGGCTCTGGTCGGGGTACTGCACCCGGACGACCGCGATCCGCCCGTCGGCCGAGACGAGGCCGCCGCGCACGGCGGTGTCCCCGCCCGCGTCGAGTGCCCCCGCCGGGTCGCTCGTGCCGAGCACGTGCGGCAGCCGCTTCACCTCGGTCTGCAGCCGCGTGAGAGCGGTGCGCGCGCCGTCGTGGTCGAAGAACGTCGCGGCGCCGTCGAAGGGGGTGACGACCACTTGGGCGGTCATCCCCTCCTGGCCGGTGCCTGCCCGCTCGATCAGTTCCGCGGCCCGCTGGGAGTCCAGTCCCGGAGCGGTCATCGAGTCCGCGGTCCGCCCGCCGAAGGCGACGGCGGCGAGGACGGCGAGCGTGGCGGCGATCAGCCATGCCGCGATCACCCGCCAGGGATGGCGGGCGGCGCTTGCGCCCAGGCGCAACAGGGCTTTCGAGAGCATCGGGTCCTCCAACCACCTCGGCGGCCGTCCTTGTACGGCCGCCGATGCCGAGGCTCCTCGACACGGCGCTCCGCGGCATCGGCCCGCGGGCCGCGGATCCCTCGGCCCCGGGGCGGAGTGACGACCCGTCCTTTCGGCCGATGCGCGGCACGCCGCGGTCCCTAGGCTGAGTAACGTGCTACGAGACGACCTGCGAACCCTGTGGACCGAACCCCGGCCGCCCGACCCGCCCGCCCGGGTGTGGCGGGACTGGGCGCTGCTCGCCGCGGGCCTGGGCGGTGTGGTGCTGGAGGCCACCCTGCGCGAGAACGTCGTGTGGCGGCCGGTGGCGGTGGTGTTGGCCGTATGGCTGTGCCTGCTGCCCCTGTGGCGCCGGACCCGCCCGCTGGCGACGGTGACGCTGGCGTTCGGCTCGGTGATCCTGCTTCCGGTGGCCTCGCTCGTCGCCGCACCGCGCGAGCCCGTCGGCCTGTACACCAGCGCGGTCGTGCTCGTGCTGGTGTACGCGCTGCCCCGGTGGGGATCGGGACGCGAGATCGTGCTGGGCGGCGCGGTGATCCTCGCGACGGGCGCGCTGTGTGTCGTCACGGACGAGACCCCGGTCGTCGAAAAGGTCGTGGGCTTCGTCTTCCTGCTGCTGCCCGGCGTGGTCGGGGCTGCCGTGCGGTTCCGGGTGACCGCTCGCGAGCGGCAGTTGGAGCAGGTACGCTCCCGCGAGCGCGAACAGCTCGCCCGGGAACTGCACGACACGGTGGCCCACCACGTGTCGGCCATGGTGATCATCGCCCAGGCGGGCCGGGTGCTCGCGGGCACCGACCCGTTCGCCGCCGTCGAGGCGCTGGAGGGGATCGAGGAGGAAGGGGCGCGCACGCTGGAGGAAATGCGCGCCATGGTCGCCGCGCTGCGCGACCGCGGGGTCGGCGCCGAGCTGGCGCCCCCTGCCGGAGTCGCGGATCTGGAGCGCCTGGTGCGCACCCCGGGTGGTCGCCTCAGGGTCGACCTGGGGCTCGACGGCGAACTGGACGCGCTGCCCCCGGCCGTGGACGCGGCCGTCTACCGGATCGTGCAGGAGTCGGTGACCAACGCGCTGCGCCATGCGGTCGACGCGACCGAGCTCGTCGTTCGGGTCGCCGCGGAACGGCACACGGTACGGGTGAGCGTGCGCGACAACGGCCGGCGCACCGGCCGGGGTCGCGACGGATACGGACTTACCGGACTGCGCGAGCGCGCGACCCTGCTCGGCGGCACACTACGAGCCGGCCCGGGTACCGACCGGGGCTGGCATGTCGAAGCCGAACTGCCGAGAGCGAGGAGCGAGAGCGGTGTCCATTCGCGTCCTCGTCGCTGACGACCAGACGATCATCCGCACCGGGTTGCGGATCATGCTGAACGCCCAGCCCGGCATCGAGGTGGTCGGCGAGGCCGCCGACGGGCGGGAAGCAGTACGTCTGGCCCGCGAACTACGCCCCGACGTCTGCCTGTTCGACATCCGCATGCCCGTACTCGACGGGCTCGAGGCCACCCGGCTGGTCGCCGGCCCGGGCGTCGCCGACCCCCTGGCCGTGGTCGTCATCACCACGTTCGACCTCGACGAGTACGTCTACGGCTCACTGCGTGCCGGCGCCCGCGGATTCCTCCTCAAGGACACGGGACCGGACCTTCTGGCGCAGGCCGTACGGTCGGCGTCCGACGGTGAGGCGCTCATCGCGCCCAGCGTCACCGTCCGTCTGCTCCAGGCATTCGCAGACCTGCCCGCCGGCCGGCCCGTGGCCCAGCCGGTCTCCCCCGTCACCGCCCGCGAGGAGCAGGTGCTCCTCGCCGTCGCCCGCGGGCTGACCAACACCGAGATCGCCGATGCACTGCACATCAGCCTCAGCACGGTGAAGACGCATCTGGCCAGCCTGATGGCCAAACTCGGCGCCCGCAACCGGGTCGAGATCGCGATGTGGGCCTACGAAACGCGCCGTATCCTCCCCGGAACCTGAGCCGGGTGCCGGGCCATGTCCCATGAGTCCCCGCCCGGACATCAGTGCACCGGTCGGCTCACGTCGGCTCCACGTGCCTCACCCGCCCCAGAGCGTGACGTACCAGGAGGCCGGAACTGGGACGGTGAGACACCCGATACGACAAGACTCCCGACACTGGTCAGAGGGGTCCTGCGGGAGCTGGCCACAGACACCGCCCTGTGGGGCGATGACGTGTGGATCGTGGACTCCACACCGGTGGAGTGCGGACGCTCCCGCGAGACCGCGAAACGCTCCGACCTGGCGGGATGGGCCGAGTACGGCTACTGCGCCAGCCACTCACGGTTCTTCTGGGGGCTGCGCCTGCACCTGGTCTGCACCCTGCACGGCCTGCCCATAGCGTTCGCGCTGACCGGCGCCAAGGCCGTCGAACGCGAAGTGCTGCTGGACATCTTCCATGTGGAATCGGGCCTGCTCGCCAACCGGCCGCCACCGACGCTGCTGGCGGACAGGAACTACTACGGCCGTGCCTTCGAGAGGGGCCTCGCCGACCTGGGGGTCCGGCTGCTGCGGCCGGCCCGCAAGGGTGAACCCGAGCGGGCCGGAGCCGAGCTGTTCAAGCCGTTGCGTCAGCTGATCGAGTCGGTCAACCAGACCCTCAAGGGACAACTTGACCTCGAACGGCACGGCGGCCGCACGCCCGCCGGGGTCACCGTCCGGGTCCTACAGCGACTACTCGCCCTCACCGCGGCGATCTGGCACAACCACAACACCGGTGGACCGGCCATCCGATCACTGACCGCCTACGACCACTGAGGCCTTGGAATCAATCATCTAGGCGCCGAAGGCAGGGAAAATGGCCGTCTGACGACGCGAAAGACCGCGGCCACGGAGCCCTGACATCCATCTCGCACCTGTAGTCAGAGATGGGCTCCCCAGGGCCAAGGCCAGCGGTATCCGTTGTTTTTGCGGCGAGTGCTACCGCTACCCCGCCAGCTGCAGGCCGAGGGGATGGACATCGCCCCGGACGGCCTGGCACAGGTCTCGCCGTACCTGACCGAGCACATCCGGCGCTTCGGCGAATACTCCACCCACGAGCTCGGCGACGAGCCCGACGCGTACGACCCGCGCCTGGACGTCGACTTCACCCCTCTGCGCGGCGACGAGCCGGCGACCGAGGGTTTCTCGCAGGCCGCGTGAGCCCGTGTCCCGAGTCGGCGGCCGTCAGATCACCGCTCCACCTGGTCGGGCGTGATCTTCACGTCTCCGTGGGCTCCTGATCGTTGTGTTCTTGCTCCTGCGCCCAGGTGATCGCCCATTCGTCGAGCGGACGGAGGGCGTGACCGAGTGCTGCCCCCAGCCGAGTGAGCTCGTAGCCATCGGCCGAGGGCGCGATGATCCCGCTCGATGTGAGTTCGCGGAGCCGCTGGTAGAGGACGCTGGATGACAGCCCTTCGCACCGTGCCAGCAGCGCGCGGGCGCCGAGCGGACCCGCACGCAGTTCCCAGAGAATTCGCAGCGCCCACCGACGGCCGAACAGGTCCATCGCGGCCATGAGGGGACGGCCGGTCGTCGATCCACGAACCGGTGTTCCTGGGCGCGGTGTCGGCATGACCCTCCTTGCGTTTCGTTATTCGAAACACTAGCATCCACCCCAGGTGTTTCTGATTTCGAAACGAACTCGACGGGAGAGCCGATGTCGCGGATAGCCCTGCTGGACCCGCCGTACACCGACCAGGCCGGCGCACTGCTCGCGCGCATGATGCCCGGGGACGCCCCGCCGATCGGGCTGTTCCGCATGTTCGCCAGAAACCTCCCGATGGCTGGCGCCATGCACGGGTGGGGTCGCTACGAGTTGGGCAGCCAGCTGACGTCTCTGGACGGAGGTCGTCATGCATAAGCTTGTTGTCCTGTATTCCGAGCCCGCCGACCCTGACCACTTCCGCGACTACTACGTGACCAACCACCTTCCGCTGGTCATGAATTGGCCCGGCCCGCTTGCGTGGCGCTACAGCTTCGACGTGGCGGCGCTCGAGGGAGAAGCGCCGTATTTCGCGGTCTTCGAAGCCGACTTCGCTGACGCCTCCGCCATGGACGCGGCGCTGGCGTCGCCGCACGGCCAGCGGCTGGCCGCCGATGTCGCCAACTACGCCACCGGCGGTGCGGTCATCATCCACTATCCGGTGCAGGACGGCACCGGCTGAGGCAGGCCGGTACGCTCCGGGACGCGTTCGGTCGGCTGCTTAGAGGGCGTTTTGACCCGTTGTTTCATCCCGGTCTGCGTACTTAATGTGGTTCACGCTCCTCGCCAGGTTGGTGTTGATTCGTGGGTGAGGCGGCGGGTCATGAGGGCGATCATCGCGATGTAGATCATGGCGGTGGAGCGGGTGGGCAGGGCCTCGTAGTCGCGGGCCAGGCGGCGGTGGTGCATGAGCCAGCCCAGGGTGCGTTCGACTACCCACCTGCGGGGAAGGACGGTGAAGCCCTTGGTCCCGGGGGCCCTGCGGACGACTTCGAGGTCGATGCCGAGGCGGGCGGCATGGTCCACGAGGTACTCGCGGTAGCCGCGGTCGGCCCAGCCCTTGCGGATGCTGGGGTGGTCGGCGGCGAGCCTGTTGAGGAGGCGTTCGCCGGCGACGGAGTCCTGGATGCTGGCGGCTGTGACGAGCACGGTGAGCATCAGGCCGGTGGTGTCGATGATGATGCTCCGCTTGCGGCCGACGATCTTTTTGCCCACGTCAGCGCCTTGTTCGCGGGTGGGGACGTTGGTGGAGGTCTTCACGCTTTGCGCGTCGATCACGAAGCCGGTCGGCTCCGGGCCGCGGCCCTCGTCTTCGCGGACCCGGCGCCGCAGGAGGGCATTGAGGTGCTCGAAGATGCCGTCGCGTTCCCACTTGCCGAAGTAGTGGTAGACGGTGTTCCAGTGCGGGTAGTCGTGCGGGAGGTAGCGCCAGGGGATGCCGGTGCGGGCCACGTAGAGGATCGCGTCGAGCAGGTCGCGGAGGTTGTGCTGGGGCGGAGTGCCGATGTTGAGTCCGTGACGGGCCTTGTCGTCCCGCCAGCTCGTCAACAGCGGTTCCACCAGGGCCCACCGGGCATCGGACAAGTCGCTTGGATACCGTCGACGTTCGCTCATATTTCCAGGAGGCGACAGCCGTGAGCGGCCCGGCAGGGCGCGCGAGGCCGAAGCTGAGGCATTCGGAGTGAACTGGCGCCTCCTGGGATGAAACAGGAGCAGATAGGGCGCAACAGCGACCTCACGGCCCCTTCCATCACATCAACACCATGTCTTCCTCTCGCCTCACCAGTCACTCGCCATAAACCAGGGCAAGAGGTTGCAGAAGTGGGCTAAACGCCCTCTTAGTACCTGTGTCTGAGCCGTTCATGACATCTGTCTGCTGTCGCTGAACCTGGATCGCTTGCCACTCAAGGTGGACCGACCAGCTGAACAGGTCTGATGGTTCCGTTGTTAGGGTCCGGTCTGTGACCCTTCCCAATCTCGCAGCCAAAACGCGGTTCCTCGTCCTGCACGACTATGGGATGGGCGGTTCATGGTGGTGGGTCCATGCGAGGTCGGCTCGGGAGATCCTGGAGACGTTCGCGTGGACCGAGGTTGTCACCAGGCCGGAGTCGGTGACCTGGGCCGAGGGCGAGAAGCTCGAAGAAGTCGACATCGAGGCGCCACTGATGCCTCCAGGCCTGGACGACCTGCGGGTCGAACGCGACGCACAGCGCGGGCTTCCTGGCTTCGGCGCACTCGCGGACAGGACCATCGTGTACGTGCGGCGTCACTGGGACAGCGAGGACGACGGCGGCCCGGTCTATCTCATGGAGGTTGAATCGGATGGGCGCCGGACCCGCGAAGTGGAGCTGGCTGACGACGGGAGCGGCCGCATCAGGAGCGGACCTGACGACTGGCCCTTCAACCCGCCGGTCGTCGACTTCTTCGACCCGGAGTTGGCAGGCCAGGAGATCACGAGGGAAGAGTTCGAGGAGCAGTGGGAGCGCGCCGAACCAGCTTCTGGCCTGTAGCCGCCCACGACACGTGATCCTGCTTCGATGGCAACGGTCCCATTCCAGCGAACAACATCTGGTGCGCGAGGGTGCGGCGGTGGCTCGTAAGACCACCACCGCGGCGTACGACGGCTACTACCGCTACTCGTTCGCGGGTACGACCACCACCCCCCCGGTCTCCGCGGCCGGTGACCACATCGACGTGCAGTAAGAATCTTCTTCCCGTAAGTGCGCAACCATTTACGGGAGTCGCGTGTCTGTTCTGTGGAGTCAGGAGACTCCACAGAACCATTGGGGCGCATGGGTGACCTTCTCACCCGTGCGCCTCCGTGTCCCTAGGGGAAAAGAATGCGTATTCGTGCCACTGTGGCTGCCGTTTCCGGCGCCCTGGCCCTGTCCGCCCTCGCCGTGCCGTCCGCGCAGGCGGCCACAGACAGTGAAGGCGACACGAAGATCACCAAGGTGGTTGTCAACGGCGGCAAGAACGTTGCGGTCGGTACCAGCACCGCGAAGACGTTCTCCGTCTCCGTGACCGCCACGGACGACTCCGGTATCGCGGGCCTCGACGACGACCTGCTCTGGCTCGAGGGTCCGGGTTTCGGCATGCTCACCCCGACCGGCTCCTCGACCTGCACCGCCGTGAGCGCCACCACGTCGACCTGCACCGCCAGCTTCACCGTGGACCCGCAGGTCGACCTGGCCTACTCCAACGACATGGCCGGTACCTGGTACGTCAATGTCTGGGTGGACGCCAAAGACGGTGACTACGCCAGCGTCGACAAGGCCTCCTCCTTCAAGCTGCAGCGCTACTCCAAGCTGACGGCCAACGCTTCCCCCGAGCCGGTCGTCAAGGGCAAGACCATCACGGTCACGGGCAAGCTGACCCGCGCCAACTGGAGCACCTTCACCTACTCGGGCTACAGCGCCCAGCCGGTGAAGCTGCAGTTCAAGAAGGCCGGCACCAGCACGTACACCACGGTCAAGACGATCAACACGAACAGCACCGGCGACCTGTCGACCACCGTCACGGCGGCGTACGACGGTTACTACCGCTACTCGTTCGCGGGTACGACCACCACCCCGGCGGTCTCCGCGGCCGGTGACTACATCGACGTGCAGTAAGCACTGACCCCCCTCCTTCGAGGGGGAAGCGGCGGCCGCCCCCGAGCCAGACCGGCTCTGGGGCGGCCGTTGCGTACTTCGCTCAGCACTCCGAGATTCCGTCCGGGGGAGCCGTGGAGGGATCGCATCGAACAGGGGGAACGTACATGCGCATTCGTGCCACGGTGGCTGCCGTTTCCGGCGCCCTGGCCCTGTCCGCCCTCGCCGTCCCGGCCGCCCGGGCGGACGGTAGCCATGGTGACACCGCCATCATCAAGGTGGTTGTCAACGGCGGCAAGAACGTCGTGGTCGGCGCCACCACGGCCAAGACGTTCACTGGCGCGGTCACCGCGACGGAGGAGATCCGGAAGAGCGGAGCGAGCTGCCGCTTGGTCAGGTTCGTGCGGTAGTACACGGCCACCAACAGCACCCGGTCGGGCAGCGGCAGGCACCAGGGCCGGCCGCCACCGGGCCCGTTCCCGCCCCGCTCCCGCACCACCTTCACCAGCTTCGCGAACTGCTCGATCCGCAAGCCCGTAAACGTCTCCACCCACACCGGCTCAGCCCGCAACACCCCACCCATACAGGCAAAAACCCCAAAATCGAGCCTTCTGCAACACCCTTTAGTGAGGGTTGCACCGGAAGGGGGCTGGACATGCCTTGGAATCGCGTGAGGTCTGCCTGGGGGTGATGTCCACGAACGCCCGGCGGTCAGTCCGTGTGGCCAGGACTTCCGCCACCAGCCTCCTCCCGAGGCGGAGTGCGGTCAGCTTGTCGGTGGGCCAGTTCGAGGTGTCGTTCACGAGGCCCTATCTTTGCGTGTCCTCCCTTGGCTCCGTGAAGATTTTCTTCTGGACGATCCTGCGGGTCATGAGGGTGATGGCAGCCCAGGTGATGAGGGCTTCGCTGTGCTGGACGAGCCTCTCGTAGTCACGCGCGTGGCGGCGGGCGTGCATGAGCCAGGCCAGCGTGCGCTCGACGACCCAGCGGCGGGGCAGAACGATGGATCCGGTGGCGTCCTTGGGTCGACTGACGGTCTTGATGGTGAGCCTGAGGTAAGTCTTTGCCCAGCTGACGAGCTGGCCGGCGTAGGCGGAGTCAGCCCAGACGATGGTGATCTCGGGGTGCATGAGCCGGAGCCGGAAGAGTACTTCCTTGGCCGCGTCACGGTCGGTCGTGTCGGCCGGAGTGACCATGACCAGCAGCGGAAGGCCGCGGGTGTCCACGACGATGTGCCGTTTGCGGCCGTTGATCTTCTTCGCCGCGTCGTAGCCGCGGGAGGCCTTGCCGACGGTCTCGGCGGCCTTCACACTCTGGGAGTCGATCACAGTCGCGACTGCTCTGGGAGCCTTACCCATGTCGCGGCGGATGCGTCCGCGCAGGTGGTCACGGATCTGGCCGACGACGCCAGCGGCAGTCCACCTTGCCGTGGAGCCCCAGACCGTGCGCCATGGTGGGTAGTCGGCCGGGAGGGCTCTCCACTTGCAGCCCGTGTCGACGACGTAGCGGATGGCGTCGACGATCTCTCGCCTGGGGTGTTTCTCCGGGGCCCCGCCGCTCTCGGTTTCGCAGGCCGGGACGGGGAGGAGGGGTTCGATCAGGGCCCACTCGGCGTCGGTGGTGTCCGAGGGGTAGCGGCGCCAGTTGGCCCGTGTGGCCAACAAGCGTGCTCAGACACAGTTCACACACCCGTGCAGTGCCCGGCCGTCGAAGTCGCCGAGCGATGCACGTAGGTGGCCGCCCGGCCGGAGTCGTCAGGCGGGGAGGAAGAATCCGGTCACGTCGGCGAGCAAGCCGTCGCGGTGCACCGCGCTGCTCACGCCCGTCATGAAGGTCTCACCGTCCGGGCCGACCTGGGTCCAGCGGGCCAGTGACCGGTCGTGGTGGTCGAGGACCTCGTCGATGCGGAAGCGGTGTCCGGGAAACGCCCCGGCGAAGCCGTCCATGTACGCGTCCAGTTCGGCCAGGCCGCCGACCTCGGTCCCCGGGTCCCGGTAGGTGACGTCGTCGACCGCGACCGTGCCGAGCGCGGTGAGCCGTATCGAGGGGTCGGCCGACCAGCACGCGGCGTAGTCGTCCCAGAGCTGCTGTTGGTCACTCATCGCTGTTCCTCTTCGTTGGCTTGCTCGGCTGTCTTGGCTTGCCTGGCGCCGATCGATGCCAGGGCTCCGTCGGTGATGGTGTGCAGTTTGGCGGCGGCCGTACCGGACCGGACGAGCACCAGCAGTCCCTGGTAGAGCGCCAGAAGCTGGGCGGCTGACTCCTCGACGTCGAGTTCCGCGGGCAGTAGCCGCTGGGAACGGGCGCGCGTCAGCGCGTCGGCGAAGCCGGACTCGATCGTCTCCAGCCCCCGGCGCACGCCTGGCGTCGCCTGCGGAACGGTGAACGACTCCACCGCGGTGTTGGTGAGCAGGCACCCCGGATCGGGTTCGGGGCCGATGCCGGTGTCGAACGCCGAGGTGAAGAACGAGTGGATGCCGGCCACGGGGTCCTCCGCGTCCCGCAGGTGGACGCGGACCCTGCCCTCCACCACACGCTCGTTGTAGGCGTCCAGCGCGGCACTGAACAGGCCTTCCTTGCTGTGGAACGCCCGGTACAGGCTGCCCGGGTGCATTCCGGTCGCCTCTTCGAGGTCGCGCAGCGAGGCGCCGAGGTATCCACGACGACGGAACAGGCGCATGGCGGAGGCCAGCACCTCCTCCTGGTCCCAGACCTGTTTGCGGCCCATCAACGCCCCCCGTAGTTGAACGATCGCTCACAAACTAGCACGCGCGTGACCCCTACAGGCCGACCACTGCTGCCGCGCGCTGAGCACGGCCGGGTCAACTCAGCCGCTCACTGGCCAAGTGACGTGCTCAGTCACACCCATCACCCCAGTTCAGGGGCTACTCCGTTGTTTTTTCGGCGAGGACTACTGGAACCCCGGGGGAGCGGCGAGAGGGAACGGTCACGTCCCGTGCCCGCCGCCCGCCGCCCGCCGCCCGCGGCTCGGGATGCTGAGGGGGCCTCGGAGCGAGCCGCCACGGAGGCTGCGACCCCTGCACCACACAGCATCAAGTTATATGTAACAGACCCCGTCCCACCCACTCGCCTGAGGGCGCAGGGCCCCGCCTCGCGCCGCACCTATGGGTACCGGACCTTGGTAAAGCCGCGGGCGGGGAGGGTGAGCTCAGGTCTGTTACAAGTAATTAGATCCCTACTGATGCTGATGGTGACGTACGTGTCCTCCCGGGTGTGCACCCTCCGAGAGGACACGCTTTCCTCCGTCGCCTATGTGATGGCGGGCAGGAGGATGCCGACCAGGGCGAGGCCGGCGGTCAGCGCGCAGAAGAAGACGAACGCACCCCGGTTGAAGGCGGTGGTCACCGGTGCGCCGCCCAACCGGGCGGTGCCGTAGCCGAGGACGCCGATGACCGCGCACAGCACAAGGAGCACCGTGAGGGCGAGGAACAGCAGCAGGAGGGAGTGTGCGCTCACGCGGCACCTCCCTGAGGGCGGCTGCGGGGGGCCGGGTCGTTCGTGTAGGGCTGCTGCCCGTTGCCGGTGGGCGGCTTTCGGTCGAGCATGGGTTCCCTCCCTTGTGAGGATCGGGGCCCGCCGGGGCGAAGGTGCAGGAGCCTGCCCGGCGGGCCTTGTGGGTGCCTCCAGTTCTACGGCGCCGGGAAAATATTCACCAAGCCGGTCAATGCTTTGACCTGCACTTTCGTGACTTTGTCGAATGTCATCACGCGAACGGTCAGCAGGGGCGAGGATTGTCCGGAGCCACCGAGGCGCGCGAGGCCAGGAGGACATTCGATGACTTTGACTCCGAAGCGCCGGCCCGGGCGGAAGCTGGCCGAGGACCCGGCCCGGATGGCGTACGGGTCACCAGAGGCCAACGAGCTCATCGCGCGGATCCACCAGATCGTCAACAACTCCGGAGGCGCCCTGGCCGAGGCGGCCCAGAGGCGGGGCATGCAGAGGCAGACCCTGGACCGCCTGCTGCACAAGGCACAACCCGACTGGCATGTGGTCGAGCTGGTCGTGACGTACTGCATCGAGGAGACGGGCGGTCAGGACCGGCACGGCTGGCTCAAGGAGGTCAACGGACTCTGGGAGAAGTCGCGGACCACCGCACCCGGCACGGGCGCGGCCACCGCGCTGCCCGCCCCGGATCCGGATCCGGGGCCCTTGCCCGGTCCTGGACCCCTGGTTCCGCTGCTGGGGCTCGTCCTGGAAGGCCGGTACGAGCTGGTGGCGGAGCACCTGGCCGATGCCGGCCCGGTCGACGCATCAGGTGTGGGTGAGGTGCTGAAGGAGATCGGGAACCGCAGCCCGGGCGCGGCGGCCGCCGTGATCCAGGCGGCAGTCGCACAGGGCCGCCGGGACATGGCCGATACCTGGATGCAAGCCCTGGAAGACTGTGCGGAGGATGTCGCCGCCGCAGTGCGACGTCATCTGCCGCCCGACGTGCCGGACGTTGTGGACCCGCCCGAGCCGGCCGTACCCGCGGTGAGCATCGCGGACCTCGACCCGACGGCCTTCGAGGGCAAGCGCCTGGCACTGCTGGTTCGCCGCGGTGACGTGGCCCAAGCTGCCACGGACATCCTCGTCCGGGCAACGCCCGATCCGGAGAACGACAGTGCGCGGACCGACATCCTCAGCGGGATGAGCCTCGGGCATGACGGCGTCCACATCCCCAACGCCGCCGACGGGGTCCTGGCCCTGCGGCAGGGTGACGCGGAGGACCTGCACACGCTGGCGGCCGTCCTTGGATCCCTCGTCCTGCGGGGCCACGCAGAGCTCGCCGCCGTCGTCCTTCGGCGGCTCGGCGAGGACGACACAGCGTTGGCCACCGACATCCTGCAGGCCGTGCCCCGTCCCCAGGCACTCGCCGTCTTGCGCGCCTCGACCACCGTGGGCTTCATGACCATCGGATTCGGGGCCACCGAAGCGCTGCTGGCGCGGGCACCGGCCCCGGTCGCTGCCGACTTCCTGCTCGCTGCCGCGCGTGACGGCCAGGGTGCGAAAGAGCCGGCCGACCTGCTGATGGAGCTGCCGCACCGTACCGAGGTCCTGCACTGCATGGCGGTGGGCGACCACCAGCAAACCGCCCGCGTCCTCAACGTCGTGGCCGTGGACTGGAGCCTTACCGGCCACAACACCCCGGAACGCCGGATCACCGCCTCGTTCCTGCACGTTGCCGGCGCCGACAGCACTGTCGCCGCCCGGGTCCTGCTCCAATTCCTGCGCTTCAACTCCCGTAGCGCAGCCGACCTGCTGTACCTGATGGAGACCACATCCGCCCAGGGTGATGCCACACAGGTGACGGCCCGGGCCCTTACGGGCACACTCGATCTTGCCCCTTCGGTGGCCGCCACACTGATCGCCCGCATGGCCAGGCGGGAGGACTTCCCCATCCGCCTCCTGGAGCAAGTCTCCGTGGACAACCCGACCCACGGAACCCTGCTCGCCACCCACATGATGGCCCAGGACCTCGCGTACTTCCGTTCCCAGATCCCCTCCATGATCCGCCAGCAGGCCACCACACTCGCCGCAGAACTGCTGCAGCAGCTCGCAGGCCAGGAACCCGAGGCCCCCTGGACCCTGATACGCCAGGCCCTCACGGCAGGGGCCACCGAAGCGGCCCTCGCCAACGCGGACGCCTACATCGCAACCCGGTGAACACTGCTACGGATCCGCTCTGAGTCCCCTTCAGCCGACCCGGGCAGTTCATGAGTACCGAACTCAGCCGACTCTCAGGTCAGCGTTCCGACGGGCGCCAAAGTGCTTCCCCAGCCCGGCTATCGGTCAACTGGCCCCGGGACATCCCCACGGGCCAATGGCGACTACAGGGAGCTACCCGCCACCTGGCGGCAGCCATACGAGTAAAGCAACAACTCATGAAACATGATCGCCGAAAAGATGAGCCGCCGCGCGATGCGGTGTTTCATGAGCGACCTATGAAACGCCGCCCCGCCGTGCCGGAGCCATCGGGACGGCCCCGGACCCCGGAGTACCCCCTTCATGCTCCGCGCAGGCGAAGACCACCTTTGTGACTCTCCACGGGGTGCGTGAGGCTGCGATGGTGTCCGCCCTGGTCCGCAGTGGGCCGTTGAGGTGAGTCCGCTACTGCAATGAGTGCCCTCCCCAGGTGAAGCTCAGGGGCTCTGCCTCGCGCTCTGTCAATGATGTTGCCGAATCAGCCTGGCCCCACGCGTACGACGCAAGCGGGATCGGCGCGTATGCCCTGGTCGGATTCGCCTGCTTATCCGATGGCTTGAAGGAGCATCATGCGGTCTGCACGCATTATGGGTTTGCTGCTCGGGGGTATGGCCCTTGCGGCGACCGGCGCCCTCGCGCCGGCATCCGCCGCGGCGAACCCACCCGACCTGGTCGTCCCCACTGCGGCCTACCCGACCATCCAGTCCGCGGTCGACGCCGCGCAGCCCGGAGACCACATCGCCGTCCGCCCTGGCACCTACCGGGAGCAGGTGACGATCCGCAAGGACCTCACCATCACGGGGGCGGGGGCCGGGAAGACCACCATCCTCGCTCCCGAGAACCTCGTGCCGGGCTCCGACGGCCTCAACTCGATCGTCTTCCTCGACAATGCGGCGTCCGTGACGATCTCCCGCCTCGCGGTGAGCGGGCCGGGTTCCGGCACCTGCGACGCGGGCGCGCTCGGAGCAGGCATCCGGGTCCTGGGCGGAGCGCACCTGGACCTGAGCCACGCGGCGGTGTCCCACATCAAGGACACCCCGATGGCCCCGTGCTTCAGGAGTGCCAATGCCATCCTCATCGGGGACTTTCCCGTCGGCGCGGGCTCGGCCGCCATCCGGGATTCCAGGATCACGGACTATCAGGGCGCCGGCATCGTCGTGCTCAGCGAGAGCTCGAACGCCACGTTGCTCCGCAACGTCGTCACCGGCCAGAAGAGCATCTCCACCGACGGAATCGAGTTCGTCGAGGCGACCGGCCGGGCCGAGCAGAACACCGTGAGCGACAACTCCTGCCGCGAGCCGGATCCGGGGTGCGGCACTGATTTCTTCACCGAGACCCAGCACGCCGGCATCCTGGCCAACACCGGGGTCGCGGTCACCAAGAACCGCCTCACCGGCAATCAGCTCGGCATCTACGCGTTCGGCACGGTGGAGACCAGCCACAACACCCTCATCGACAACGACTACTTCGGGATGGCCCTCCAAGACGGCACGTTCGACGCGGTCAAGGACACCATCAGGGGCGGCGGGGGCGGCGTCGCGGTCATCGCCTCGGCCATCGACACCACCGCACGGCTGAACCGGGTGAAGATCACGAAGACCTCGGGAGACCCGATCCAGAAGTTCGAATGCTGCGGATTCACCGCCACGGTGACCACCAAGCCGTAACGGATACCGGGCACCACACCCAGCTGCGAGTGCCGTCACATCCCCCGGCAGGAAGACAACTCGCACCAACCCGGCGTACGTTCCCGGTCACAGCTGTCAGCGGTCACGAAATTCCCAGCTGGGGGTGGTTTCGGCGTCACGTAATTCCCCACCCTCGCGGTCACGAAATTCCCCATGGGGACGGTGACCGCGAGGGCGGCGTGACTCTCTCTTCGGCAGTCTGACTGAGACCGAGGATCACTGCCGGAGTTTCGGTCCGCTTCGCCAAGACCAGCCGGTTCCTGGCAGACCTGGCAGACCTGGCAGACCTGGCCGGCGGCCACGCGGACCGCACCTGGGAGAAGCGGATCCGCGAGCTGATTCGCCCCGACGTCCTCATCCTCGACGACTTTGCGATGCGCCAGCTCACCGCGGCCCAGGCCGACGACCTCTACGAACTGGTCAGCGAGCGGCAAGGCCGGTGCCTGATCATCACCAGCAACCGGGCGCCCAGCGACTGGTATCCGCTCTTCCCCAACCCCGTCGTCGCCGAGTCCCTCCTCGACCGGCTGATCAACACCAGCCACCAGGTCATCATGAACGGCCCCAGTTACCGCCGAACAAGCGACCCGAAGCTCCACCGAAAAGCCCGACAAACCCTCAAAGGGCTAGAGAGACGTCGATCAGGTCAACAGCTCGGCAATGCGGTCGGTGACCTGGATGAGCCATGCCGGATCACCGTGCTCGCGGCCCCATTGGGCAGCCATCACTGCGCGGGCCTGGACCCAGCGGCGGACGCGCTCGCTGTCGAGTTCGGCAGCGTCGGCGAAGATGGCCAAGCGACGCAGCAGAGCGGCTTTCGGGTCATCGGCGGCGAGCAAGTCCTCGAACCGGCTCCGCACCAGCGTGATCGCGTCGAAGGCCGGGTCACCGACATATCCCTTGGGGTCGATGGCCAGCCAAGGCTCTCGCTCGGCCCGCAACACGTTCCCGAAGTGCAGGTCGCCATGGACGAGCGTGTCCGGCTGGTCGCGACCGAGTTCTCGGACGGTCGCGACCGCTGCCTGCACGACGCGCTGCGGCAACGGACGCGGCAGCCGCTCGGCGCCGTTGAGAAGGTCCTTCTCCCATCTCGCAACCTGATCGCGAAGGCGTGGCAGGTCGGGTGGGGCCTGGACGGTAAGCCTCCGAGCGAGCTGACCGGCCACGGCCACGGCCTCGTCGACATCGTCGAGACTGACCAGGGTGCCGTCCCCGGCCTGCTCCAGCAGCATGGCAAAGCGCGCGTCGTCACGCTGGTGCAGCAACACGGCACCGCGTCCGCCCCAGACCGCGAAGGCGTCCGGTTCGTGGACGTTGCCGGGATGGGGGAACGAGATCTTCAAGACCGCGGACGCTCCGTCAGCTGACCGCACCGGAACGATGATCCCTACCTGGCCATGCCCGGCCGGCCCGGCTGGCCGACAGTTCCACTGCTCCAGGAGCTCACCAGCCAGAGCAGGAAGCGACGCAACCCAGGCTCGACCGTGCTCACCCTCTCGCTCGATGGTGCTCTGCGTGAACCTCTCGGGGATCTCGATCACCGCAGCACACTAGCGACTCCCAACAGCCCCGGACCAAACCAGGCCATGGGGAATTTCGTGACCGTCGACAACAGCACTCGCAGAAGTCACGGCCGGCTGTACGAGCGCGTCGAGAACATGCTGACGGTTACGCCGATGCAGGCCGCCCGGGAACCGTAGACGTGCACCATGCACGTCTACGACGGAGGGCAGCACTGCGGCACCCGCAGAGGTCCGGCCTTCCGCTACCCATTCCCTGACGCGCCCGACCCTCCGGCCGCCCCGGCACCTCACCGGAGCCGATTCGCTGCTGTGTGATGGGGGGAGAGGCCCTTGGGGAGGATCGGACCGGCCAGTAGCGACCCCGCTAGAGGGCCTTGTTCTCCCGAAGCGGCGAACACGAAAACGTCTGCTTGCGCTGCCGGGCTGTTGCCTCGCACGCCCCGCGGCGCGGCCCGCAACCGTCCAGCTGTACCTAGTCGTCCTCCGGGGGATGCCGCAGCCGAATCCCGCACCCCTCCCGATTCCGCCGGTCTGGCCGCACTGTGCTCACGGCAGCAGCCCGCAGGACCCGGTCGGCTGCCCCGGCATTCGCGTGCCCGGCCACACCGCATGTCTTACCCACCTGATCGACGCCGACCGCAACACCTACCTGACCAGCCTCGCCCCCGGCAGCAGCATCACCACAGCGGCACCACCTTCACCCCGCTCCTTCTCGCCGACCTCCTCAACGCAGTTCACGACCCCGCGACCGGATACCCCCGCTTCGGCGCCGCCGGCTTCAGGTCGGCGATCTTCGAGGGCGCCGCCGGCTTCAGGTCGGCGATCTTCGAGGGCGACGCCGATTTCGGGTCGGCGACCTTCGAGCGGGCGGTCAGTCTGGGGCCGTTGGCGTGTGCCGGGCGGGTCGTCTTGTCCGGGGCGGTGTTCGGTAGTCCGGTCACCCTCGCGTTCGCCGCGCGACACCTGGAGTGTCGACGCACCCGCTGGTCGTCTACGGCCGAGATACGTCTTCGCTACACCAGGGTGGACTTCGCCCACGCTGTTTTCGAGTACCCCCTCACCATCGCAGCGGAGACGGACCCGTTCCTGAACCTCGACGGACAGCAGACGGCAGAGACCCTCTTCGCCACCCAATCCGATGCCTCCGTGCGGATGGCCTCGCTGCGCGGAGTGGACGCGGCCCACCTCGTCCTGTCCGACATCAACCTGTCGGAGTGCCTGTTCACCGGAACCGTGCACCTGGACCAGGTGCGCTTGGAGGGCGCCTGCTCCTTCGCCGCAGTCCCGTCCGGCAGACACTGGCGGGGCTGGCGCCCAGTGCAGTTCACCCAGCGCCGCACGCTCGCCGAAGAGCACCACTGGCGCGCCAGACGGCCTGCAGCGGTCCCGGGCTGGAACGGGGCCGCGTCCGGCGCCGGGCGTGTCGGGCCGCTGCAGCTGGCGCCGGTGTTACGGGCGCTGCGCAAACCGTTCGAGGACGGCAAACACGAGCCCGGAGCCGCCGACTTCTACTACGGAGAGATGGAGATGCGCCGCCACGCTGACGACATCCCCCGAAGCGAGCGAAGCTCTGACCGCCTACTGGGCGATGTCCGGCTACGGCCTGCGGGCCTCCCGCGCCCTGGGCTGGCTCGCTGCCACCATGCTGGCCACCATCGTGCTGATGATGGGATTCGGGCTGCCCCAGGACGACCCGAAGCAGCGGGCCACCGGCACCGTGCCGGCCGGCGGCGGCAAGGCCACCTTCGAGATGGACAAAGCCGATCCCCAGAACCCCACCGGGAACCGGTACACCGGAAAGCGCTTCGAGAAGGCGCTGAACGTCACGCTCAACTCGGTGGTGTTCCGCTCCTCCGGCCAGGACCTGACCACCGCCGGCACCTACATCGAGATGACCTCCCGCCTCACCGAACCCATCCTCCTGGGCCTCGCGATCCTCGCCGTCCGAAACCGCGTCAAACGCTGAAACGACGGCCCGCCCCCGGCCTCGGGTGTGCGACATCCTCTTCCGTAACCCAACCGGCCGGATCGAGGTCGGTCAGTACGAGTGCGGCGTGCCCTCTACGCGGAGTTGCTACTGGCCGGTGCGATCCTCCCCAAGGGCCTTGTCGCTGCCGATGCGGACAGGACCGGGCGCTCGCTGCGATGGCACTCGTGGTCACCGTCGCGGCGTTGCTCGTCGCCACAAGACCCAGCTGACCGCAGAAGCACCAGGCCTCCTGCCGGAGCGGGGTCCATGCGCCGCTGTCCAGTCCCGTGGGACGGCAGGACATCCTTCCCGATCTGGTCCCAGAGCCCGGACAAGGGGTATCGCCGAGGTGAGCCCAGAAGGGGCCATGGGATGATCTTGAATCCGTGAGGGCCCGGCCCCGTCACCCGCGCCGGTTCACCTACCTGTCAGCGGGCAAGCCAGGTGCTGGGGCGTACGCCACGGACAGCACAGTGGTGCCGTCGAGCTTTTCCGTGCATTTCACCAGGTCGGCAGCAATCGCGCGATGTATCTCCTTCCCGTCCTCTCGTAGTTCCTCCAGGCTTTCAACCTCCATGTCGCCGTTGGTCTGGCGGTGAGCGGCTTCGATGAGGCGAAGGGAAGTTTGCGTCATGAGGTCTGCCCATGGGCGCTGGAGTAGGTCAGGAGTGCCGTATACGGGATGGGCCCGACGTCTCCCCGTTCCCCTCATGCACCCGCCCATTCCCACCCGGGTGCGGGTCCGCGCGGCGTGTACGGACTCCGCGCGGTCGGGTCACGCCAGGTCGCGGTGCGTCCGGCCTGGAGTTTGACCTGACGGGCGACGCCCCGGTCCGTGACGGTGAGCGGCCGTACGCGCAGGAGTCCGCCGGTGCCCGGGTCGGGCCCTCCGGACGGGAGGAGCCCGGCCTCCTGGGCGACGCCGTCGATCCACCAGCCGCCCGGGCCGGGACGGCCCTGCAGCTGGCGGACGACCGGTGCGGTGCCGAGGTAGACGACCGGACGGCGGGCCAGCCGGTAGGCACGCAGGTTCGTCCGCAGCTCGCTGCGGGTCTTCGGGGTGAGCTCGACCTCGACGGCCACCGGGCCGGCGGGCGACAGCAGGACCAGGTCGGGTCAGTGCACCGCGCGGGCGCCGGACGGGACCGTGAGGGTCTCCCCGCGCCGGGCACCCTCGTGTACTCCGGGCACGCCGAGGTCCGCGAGGAGCTCCGCCGGCCTTCAGGGGACCGACTCCGCCGTGCGGACCTCCCTCTCGGTGAGCACGGTGTTCCCGGCCGTCTCCAGGGCGAGCCCGACGTCGGCGGCCGCCAGGCGGTGCAGCAGCCGCTCGCCCGGGCGGGACGGCCCCGACAACCGGGTGCCCGCGATGTGCGCTCCGCGCTCGGTGGTCCACACGATGGGGCCCGCCCACCTCACCTCTGCGGAGCGGTCCAGCAGCCCGGCCTCGGCCATCACCCGGATCCGCAGGCGCGCCGTCTCGCGCCTCCCGCCCCAGCACGCGGTGGCCGCCTGTTGGAGGGTCAGCGTCCCGTACCGCGTCGCGAGCGCGAGGAGTTGACCGTCCGCCTCGGTGCGCATCCAGCCATCGTCCCGGGCCTCCCCGGTTCCGCGCACCGCGCGCCGGCGCTCCGCCCGTATCCGGTACGACCCCGTCGCCTGCTCCATCCCCCCTGTCTTCTCCCTGTCCCTACTCTTGACGCGTGCCACGTCTCTCGCGGTGGCAGGAGAGGGACTGTGACCTGCGAAGAGGGCACGGAGCCGGCCGCCGAACAGCAGCACACCGCGGTCCCCGGCGAGGCGGTCATCGCCCAGCTGGTGCGGACTCTCGCCGCAGACGTGCGGGTGTTGAACGAGAAGCTTATCGAGGACCGCTTCCGCGCTCACGACCTTGCGGAGATCATCACGAGCATGCCCGGTATCGGACCGCTCCTCGGCGCCGAGTTCCTCGCCGGAGTCGGCAGCGACCTCAACTTCTTCGGGACCCCGGACCGGCTGGCCGCGTTCGCCGGGCTTGCGCCGGCGCCGCACGACTCGGGGAAGAAGAGCGGCAACCTCCACCGTCCCCGCCACTACCACCGCGGTCTCCAGCGCGTCTTCTACATGTCCGCCCTGACCAGCGTCCGCTACGACCCGAACTCCCGGACCTTCTACGACCGCAAACGAGCCGAGGGAAAGCGTCATACCCAGGCCGTGATCGCCCTCGCCCGCCGCCGCGTCAACGTCTTGTGGGCTCTGATCCGAGACCGCCGCCTCCACGAGATCACACCGCCGCCTGTCACGGCGTCGCCCTGATCGTCGGCCAATGCTGGGCAAGCCGGGAGGGCCGTGACATCCTGCGGCAGTGCTTTTGAGTGATCATGCAAACAGCGTCGAGCTCTGCCCACTGAACTATCAGTTCTCTGCGGCCCAGGGCGACCGCTACGACGACAACTGGCTCGTCATTGGTGGCACGGTGACGACTCCCGACGGAAGCTGGTCCTTCAGCGATCCGGCTTTGCTGACCGACGAAGCCCGCGAGGTCAGCGCGTGGATGCGTGCGGCAGCCGCAGGGACGGTAGCTGTGACGCGGCCTGATGCCGAAGGCTATTTGTCCCCGGATACATGGTTCAACGAACCAGTCCTGGCCTTCAGTCTCGCCTACCGAGACGAAACCGGGGTGACGATTCGCCTCCACCTGTCCCTAGAAGCGATACCTCCATGGCACCAGGGCGATGACAGGCCGGACATCTACCAGTACTTCGTGGAAGTACGGACGCATACGGCTGCACTGCTTCACGCAGCAGACCAGTGGGATCTTGCCCTGGCTTCCTTCCCGACCCGCTAATTGAACGTCACTCTCGCCGGACGCGGTCCGCCGGGCTCAACACGGGCTCCGAGGCTTGACTTCTCCATTGGGAAGCCTTTTCAGGGAACCGTTGCCCGCCGCCCGCGCGCCGACCTGGAAGTGCAGCGCGGCGGCCAGGTCCCACGGGTCGCCGCTCGTCAGCACGGTCTTCGTCTGCAGCCCGATGTCCTTGGGGTCCCCGGCCGCCCAGCGCCGGAACCGGCCGAAGACGTCGGGGAGTTCCAGCCCGCCGCAGTCCAGCAGGGATTCCCCGACCAGTACCGCCATCTGCGTGTCGTCGGTGGCCTCGCCCGGATCCCAGCCGCCGCCTCCGCGCATCTCCTCGCCTCGGGCGCTCAACTGCCCGGCGGGGCCGAACTCGTAGGGCGCACCGAGGGCGTCCCCGGCCGCCGAGCCGAGCACGGCTCCGACGGCACGGTCGATCCGGGTGGTCCGGGTGGTCCGGGTGGTCACGGGGTCCCCTCCTGTGGTGCGGGGCATACGCGGTCCAGCACCCCGCGCGTGAAGGTGTCCAGGTCGGTGAGCCCGGCCGCGGCCAGGGTATGCGGGGCGCCCGTCAGGAGGTGGGGGACGGCTCCGTGCAGCGAGAGGGTGAGGTCGCGGGCGTGCTCCGGACCGGCCGGCAGTCCGGCGGCGGCCAGCAGGTGCCCGAACGCCGCGAAGTCCGCCGCCGCGATCGGGTCCAGCAGCTGCGCCAGCCACGGCCGTCGGGTCGCCTCGGCCTGTAGCTCCAAGTAGGCCACCACGCGCGGCCGCCCGGCTCCGGCCGTATCGCGGAGCAGGCCGGCGAGCAGCGCGGCGAGTCCGGCCCGGTCGGCGGGGCCGGCGCCGGCCCCCGCGAGCCGGTCGGCGAGTGCCCGGTACTGCTCCAGGCAGCGCTCGGCGACCGCGCGCAGCAGCGCGTCGCGGGTCGGGAAGTAGTTCTTGGCGGTGCCGAGCGGCACGTCGGCCGCCGCGTCGACGGCTCGGTGCGTCAGCCCCCGCCCGCCCGCTTCGGCGAGCACCGTGATGGCCGCGTCCCGCAGCCGGTTCCTTCGGTCCTGGTTCACCTTGCCAGCTTAACCACACCCGTGGTACCACAGATGTGGCACCACGGGTGTGGTGGTGGGTGGGCGGCGCGGAGGAGGGGTGTGTCATGGGCGTGAGTGCTGGGGGCAGGGGTGCGCAGCGGGGCTCGGCGGTGGTCGTCGGCGCCGGGGTCGGCGGTCTCGCCACCGCCATCGGCCTGCGCCGGACCGGATGGGAGGTGACCGTTCTGGAGCGCCGGGCCGAGCCGGAGCGGTACGGCACCGCCTTCGGCATCCACCCCACGGCTCAGGCGGCCCTCGACCGGCTCGGCCTCGGCGGGGCGCTCCGGGTGCGCGCGGTCCCGTACCGCGACGCGCGGATCCGGCGCCCCGACGGCCGGGTCCTGGCCGCGCTCCCGCTGGAGCGGATCGAACGTACGGCAGGCCGCCCCGAACTCCTCATCTCACGGCCCTACTTGATCGAAGCGCTGCTCGCCGAGCTCGCGCGGCTCGGCGGCACGGACATCGCGTACGGCCGGGCCTACGAGGCTTCGGCCGCGCAGGGCGCAGACCTCCTCGTCGGAGCCGACGGGATCAACAGCGCGGTCCGCGGCGCTCACTTCGAGGGCGGGAGCCGGCCGCGCGAGCTCGGCACCACGGCCTGGATCGGCACCGCCGGGTTCGAGACCGGCGTCTACGGCGAGACCTGGGGCCGGGGCCGTTTCTTCGGGATGACCCCGGTCGAACCCGGCCGCACCAACTGGTACGCCACCGTGCCCGAGGCCACCACGGCGGAGGATCTGCGGGCCGCCTTCGCCGACTGGCACGACCCCATCCCGCGCGTGCTCGCCGACACCGACCCGCAGACCTGGATCCGCTACCGGATGCGTCACCTCCACCCGGCGCTGCCCTCCTTCACCCGCACGGCCGGGCCCGGGCCGGTCGTGCTGGTCGGCGACGCGGCGCATGCCATGACCCCGAACCTCGGCCAGGGCGCCTGCACCGCTCTCCTCGACGCGGAGGCCTTCACCCGGGCCGTGGCCGCCCACGGCGCCGGCAGCCTGCCCGCCGCACTGCGCGCGTACGACGGCGAGCGCCGCCGCAGCGCCCAGCGGGCGGCATTCGGCTCCCGGACCCTGCACCGCTTCATGACCGTCCGCCACCCGGCCCTGCGGGACGCGCTCGTCGGCCTGCTGCCCGGGTAGCCCGTCCCGGTCAGACCGTCCCCGGTGAGCCGGTCCCGGTCAGCCCGTCCGGGCTAGGCCGTCCCGGCAGCGGCGAGCCGGCGTTCCACTTCTTCCCCCGACATGTCCTCCAGGTGGGTCAAGAAGATCCACGTGTGTCCGTACGGGTCTCGCAGGTGGGCCGTCCGGTCGCCGTGGAACTGGTCCGCGGGCTCCTGCAGCACTTCCGCGCCCGCCGCCGCGGCCGTCCGGACGAGTCCGTCCACGTCCGCGACGAACACGTGCAGCGCCACCGAGGTCCCGCCCAGCGCCGTCGGCGCGGTGAACCCGCCCTCGGCGGTGTCGCCCAGCATCAGCACCGCCCCGCCGATGCGGATCTCCGCGTGCAGGACGCCGCCGCCCGGTGCGTCCAGCCGGAACTCCTCCACGGCCCCGAAGGCCCGTACGTAGAAATCCAGGGCGCCGACCGCGTCGGCCACCATGATGTGCGGCACCACCGCCGTGCGATAGCGCTCCGGGATCGTCTGTCCTGACACCTCTGCCGCCTCGTTGTTCGTCATGTCCGTGACCGTAGGACCTCAAGTGCGATTCAGGTCAAGAGGGCCGGTGGCGTCCCTGCAGAACGTGAGTACGCTGCTACACATGACGGGTCACCCCCCGGGTCCGCTCTGGACGGGCCGGGCCTCCAACCGTGCGCAGTGGATCCTCGCCGGAGCCGGTGCGGCCTGTCTGGCGCTCGGAATCCAGCTCGCCGTCGGCCACGCCTGGGGCGCCGGCATCGTCGCGCTGCTCATGGCGGTGATCGGCTGCCTCGCCGCGGGCCTGCTCATCCTCTTCGGCACCCTCGCCTTCGTGCACGCCGCCGTCACCGTCGACGCCGAGGCCATCGACGTGCGCTGCGGGCACATCGGGCTGCCGCGCCGCAGGATCCGGCTCACGGAGGTGGAGGCCGCCGAGTACGTGCCCCGGATCACCCCGCAGCAGTGGGGCGGCTGGGGCTACCGCTGGCGTCCCGAGCGCGGCACCGCCATCATCGTCCGGCGCGGCGAGGGACTGGAGCTGCGGCTCGGCGACGGCAAGCTCTTCACCGTGACGGTCGACGACGCGCAGAACGCGGTCCTCGTGATCCGCGCCCATCTGCGTGCCCTGGCCCACTGACTCCGCCGCCGGCACAGGCAGGGGACGTACACTCCGCCAGATGAGCAGCAGTGCGACCCGCGCGGCCGGGAACGAAGCCGGGAACGAAGCCGGGATCGAGTCCCAAGGGCAGGGTCCGGGGCAAGACGGAGCCGGCGGGCGGCCTGCGCAAGCGCCCGAGGCCGGGGCCGTCGCGCGCCGGTGGGCCGGCCGGTCCGCGCGGCCCGGGGCCGCCGTCCTGTCCGGCGTGCTCCTCTACCTCAGCTTCCCGCCCCGCCCCCTGTGGTGGCTGGCCACCCTCGCCCTCGCCCTGCTCGGCTGGTGCCTGTACGGGCGCCGCGCGCGCGGCGGTTTCGGCCTGGGGGTGCTGCACGGCCTCGGCTTCCTGCTGCCGCTGCTCGTCTGGACCGGCGAGGGCGTCGGCCCGGTGCCGTGGCTGGCGCTCGTCACCCTCGAATCCCTGCTGATCGGCCTCACCACCCTCGGCATCTCGCTCGTCAGCCGGCTCCCCGCCTGGCCGCTGTGGGGCGCCGCCGTCTGGATCGCCGGCGAGGCACTGCGCGCCCGGGCCCCCTTCGGCGGCTTCCCCTGGGGCAAGCTGGCCTTCGGCCAGCCCGACGGGGTCTTCCTGCCGCTCGCCGCGCTCGGCGGCACCCCGCTGCTCTCCTTCGCCGTGGCCCTGTGCGGATTCGGCCTGTACGAGGTCCTGCGCGTCGGCGCCGACACCCGCCGGGCCACCGCCGCGCTGCTCGCCGCCACCGCCGTGGCCGCTCCGCTCGCCGGGGCGCTGGCAGCCCGGCCGCTGGTCTCCGACGCGGCCGAGGACGGCACCGTGGTGGCCGCCGTCATCCAGGGCAACGTCCCGCGCGCCGGGTTCGACTTCAACGCCCAGCGCCGCCAGGTCCTGGACAACCACGCCAACCGCACGATCCAGCTCGCCGAGGACATCAAGCTCGGCAAGGTCGCGAAACCGGACTTCGTCGTCTGGCCGGAGAACTCCTCCGACATCGACCCATACACCGAGCCCGATGCCTACGGCGTCATCGACAACGCGGTCAAGACCATCGGGGTGCCCGTCGCCATCGGCTCCGTCCTCGCCCCGGAGACCGGCCCGCTGCGCAACACGATGATCCTGTGGGACCCGGTCAAGGGCCCCGTGGACACCTACGACAAGCGCAAGATCCAGCCCTTCGGCGAGCGCATCCCGATGCGCTCCTTCGTCCGGCTCTTCAGCTCCGACGTGGACCGGGTGCGGCGCGACTTCGGCCCCGGCAAGGAGCCCGGGGTCTTCGACATGGCGGGCAGCGGAGTCGGCATGGTCACCTGCTACGAGGCCGCCTTCGACGACGCGGTCCGCTCCACCGTCCGGGCCGGCGCCCAGGTCATCGCGGTACCCAGCAACAACGCCACCTTCGGCCGCACCGAGATGACCTACCAGCAGCTCGCCATGGACCGGGTCCGGGCCGTGGAGCACAGCCGGACCGTACTGGTCCCCGTCACCAGCGGGGTCAGCGCCGTGATCCGCCCCGACGGCGAGATCGTGCAGCAGACGAAGCTGTTCACCGCCGACGCCCTGGTCGCGGAGATCCCGCTGCGCTCCACGCAGACCCCGGCCACCCGCTTCGGTCCGCTCGCCGAGTACCTCCTGCTGGCCGTTGCCGCGGCCGGCCTCGGCTGGACGTTCGCACGCCGGATGCGCAGGGCCTCGTAGGGTCGGGGAATGACCACACCTGACTTCATCCGTACCCTGCGCGCCACCGCCGGTAACCAGTTGCTGCTGCTGCCCGGGGTGACCGCCGTCGTCGTCGACGACCGGGGGCGGGTCCTGCTGGGCCGACGCGCCGACACCGGACGGTGGTCGGTCGTCGGCGGGATCGCGGAGCCGGGGGAGCAGCCGGCCGACACGGCGGTGCGCGAGGTGTACGAGGAGACGGCGGTGCGGTGCGTACCGGACCGGGTGGTGCTGGTGCAGATGCTCCCGCCGATCACCTACCCGAACGGTGACGTCTGCCAGTTCCAGGACATCACCTTCCGCTGCCGGGCCACGGGCGGGGCGGCACGGGTCAACGACAACGAGTCGCTGGAGGTGGCCTGGTTCGAGCCGGACGCGCTGCCGGAGCCGCTGGAGTCCTTCGCGGTCGACCGGATCCGCCAGGCCCTGCGGGACGAGCCGACCTGGTTCGCGGCCCCCGCCCCGGTCGGCCCCGGCAACTGACCGCCCGGCCGCGGGCGGCGACCGCCCCGGCGCCCACCGCCCCGGCTCAGCCGTGGCCGGAGGCCTCGCGGTAGAGCTCCACGGCCTGCCCGCCCATGACCGCGCTGTACGAGACCTCCGGGACGGTCCCGCCGCCCTCGTGGCCCCCGAGGACGCCCGCCAGGGCGCCGTCGACGAGCCAGGGGCTGCCGCTGGTGCCGCCGCCGAGGTCCGGGCACTCGACGCGGCGCTGGGTCGCTGAGAACAGGGTCGTGGCGTTGGCGCAGTACAGCGGGGCCTCCTCGCGGCTCGGGTAGCCCACGATGGACACCGTGGCATCGGCCGGCTGTTCCGCCGCGACCGGGAAGCCCCCGACCAGGTCCTCGATCTGCCGGCCGTTCAGCGGGTGGCCGTCCGGCTGCTGGCCGTCCAGCGGGGCCACCGTCGCGAAGGCGATGTCGGCGTCGGCCTCCTCGCCGTCCGTCCAGCCCGCGGCCACGTACGTGCCGGTCAGCTTCCACAGGCCGTACGGGGCCTCCCCGTCGCGGTAGCCGGGGGCGAAGACGGTGGTGTCCGGGCTGCCCAGACAGTGCGCGGCGGTGACGATCACGTCGCGGTCCGGGCTGCGCACCACGGACGCGGTGCAGAAGTGGCCGCCGTCGAGCCCGCCCGCGAAGAGCGCCCCCACCCGCCCGGCCGTCTCGTCGGCGGCCGCCGTGACGGTGACGCCGAGCGGCGGTCCGGCCGACGCGTCGGGGGCGTCCATGCCGAGCAGGGCCGTCATGGTGGCCAGGGCGAGCAGGATCCGCGCAGCGCGCCGGCCACGGGCACGGGCGCGGGCACGGGCGCGGCGGTCCGGTCGGGAGGGGAGGCGCTGGATCATGCTCCGAGCCTCACGGGGCAACCTGTGACCGGAGCCGGGGAATCCATATGAATCCGCTGTGAATCGGCGGGGGAGGCCGGCGAGCCCCTTCACGGGCCGGATCTCACGGGCCGGATCTCACGGGCCGGATCTTCACGGGTCGGATCTTCACGGGCCGGATCGCCTCCGCCGTCGGCGCGGCCGGCGCGCCGTGCGGTCCGCCGACCGGATGGGCGCCGCCCGATGGCCGCGGGCGCGGGGATGTGAGGTAGTCGGGGATATCAGGCGGCCGGGGGCATGAGGCGGCCGGGGGAGGCCGGTCACCCCGAGGCGGAGGGCGCAGCGTGCGGGTACTCAGCTCGGCCGTCGGGTTCCTCGTGGTCCTCGGCACCTTCGTGTCGGTCACCCAGGCCCTGGTGACGCCCCGGGCCATGCGCTCGAAGCTGCCGCGGATCGTGCGCGTCCTGATCCGGGCCCCCTACCGGTTCGTCGCCGACCGGATGCCCACCGAACAGCTCAAGGACCGCGTCCTGGCCCCGGCCGCACCGGTCGCGATGCTGTTCCTGCTGGTGATCTGGCTGCTGCTGTTCCTCCTCGGCTACGGGCTCCTCGAACACGGCGTCTCCGGCATGCCGCTCACCGTCGCCCTGCGCGAAGCCGGCTCCTCCGTCCTCACCCTCGGCTTCGCCAGCGTCGACCGCGGCCAGCTGACCGCCGTGGACTTCTGCGCGGCGGCCACCGGCCCCATCGTCATCGGCCTCCAGATCGGCTACCTGCCGACCCTCTACGCCGCCTACGCCCGCCGGGAGGCCGAGGTCAGCCTGCTGCGCATCCGCGGCGGCGTACCGTCCTGGGGTCCGCAGCTGCTGGCCCGGCACGCCCAGGTCGACCTGGTGGACACCCTGCCCGACCTGTTCCGGGACTGGGAGCGCTGGGCCGCGGAGGTCAGCGAGAGCCACACCAACCACCCCGGGCTGATCCACTTCCGCTCACCGAGCTGGGAGCGCAACTGGCTGATCAGCCTCCTCGCCGTCCTGGACGCCGCCGCGCTCCACCTGGCCTTCAACCCCACGGCCCCACAGACCCAGATGCGGGTGACGCTGCGCGCGGGCTTCAACTGCCTGCGCGACCTGGCCCACGAGGAGGGCATCGCCTACGACCCCGATCCGCTGCCGGACGACCCCATCGAGCTGACCTACGAGGAGTTCCTCGACGGGGTCGTACGGATGCGCGAGCGCGGGGTGACCATGGCGCGCGACCCGGAGCAGGCCTGGCCGCACTTCTGCGGCTGGCGCGTCAACTACGAGGCGGTCGCCTATGCCCTGGCCTACCGCATCGACGCGGTACCCGCGCCCTGGTCCGGCCCCCGCCGCCGCGGCGGCGGCCCCATCGAGGTCCCCACCCCGGTCGACCGCAAACCGGCGGAGAGCTGAGCGCCGGCCGCACCGCCCGCCGCCCCCACTGCCGGTCAGCCTCAGCCGCACCGCCCGCCTCAGCCGCACCGCCCGTCAGCCGTGCCGCTCGTACACCGTCACCCGGCGGCCGCGGACCTCCCGGTCCTCCACCACGGTGAACTCCGCCCGCAGGACGGCCGCCTTCGCCCGGTCCGCCGCAGAGCCCGAGGGCTTGGCCGCCTTCCGCGAGTCCGTCACCAGGAGGACCCGCCGCTGCTCCCGCAGGGCCGCCGAGATCCGTGCCGGGGAGGCCTCCTCGCCCTTGAGGGTGCCCGACTCCGCGGGGCCGCGGGACAGGGCGATGTCCTTCAGGCCGGCGAACGCCCCCGGCGAGACCAGTGCGGTGTCCCGCCGGGCCGCCGGGACGAAGAGCACCGCGTCGCCGTCCCGCTTCAGCGCGGACACCTCCCCGGCCACCGCCAGTACGTCGTCCACCCGGCTGGCCGGAGACCGGTCGGCCAGCGCCACGGGCAGCAGCGCCACCGCCGAGACCGCGACCACGACCGGCACGAGCGCGCCCGACGCCTTCGGGTACCGGGGCGCGAGGGCCCGTACGGCCGCGCCCAGCGCCGCACCGGTCAGCAGGGCCAGACCCAGCATGGAGAACAGCACGTACCGGTCCAGGAACAGCGGCTGTATCAGCGAGGCGGCGGCCAGCCCCAGCAGGGGCACCGCCAGCAGCGGCAGCCCGACCGAGGCCGCCGTCAGCCGGGCGGGCAGACCGGTGCGCGGCCCGCCCCGGCGGTCCGCCCACGCGCCCAGCACGCCGACCGCCAGGAGGACGCCCGGGCCGATCATCATGTGCCAGGTCAGGGGCGGTATCCAGGAGACCTGGCCGGACTGCGTCCGGCTGAACAGGATCAGCGGCAGTGCCCCCGCCACGGCCGCGGCGGAGGCGAGCAGCCAGGGCGCCACGACACCGCGCCGGGCCCGCGCCCACCACAGGGTCACCGCGTGTGCGGGCAGGATCAGCAGGGAGAACCAGTTCAGCAGGGCGCAGACCAGCACGAGAGCCCCGTACGCCGTCCAGCGCAGCCGGGTCCGCCGCACGGGACCGGCGCCGGTCTGCGCGATCAGCGAGACGAGCAGCAGGGTCGACAGCCCGGCCCCGCCCGCGATCAGCGCGTAGGACCGGCCCTCCTGGAGCTGGAACTGCACGGCCGGCAGCAGCCCGAGTGCCAGCCCGCCGCCCAGCCCGGCCCATGGGCCCGCCAGCCGGCGCCCGATCAGCGCCACACAGCCGGCGGCGACCGCCACCGCCAGCACCGAGGGGAGGCGCAGGGTGGTCGTGCTCGCCCCGAACACCTCGAAGAGCACGTGCATCAGCAGGTAGTACAGGCCGTGGACGGCGTCCACATGTCCGAGGAGATGCCAGATCTCACCGGGCGAGCGCCCGGCCACCTGCCAGGTCGCCGCCTCGTCCCGCCACACGCTGTTCTGCCGGGAGAGCCCCCACAGTCCGAGCGACAGCGTCCAGAGGACCGGAACCAGCCACACGAGATACGGCCGTCGCAGGCCGGTGGATATGTGGGAAGTCATGAAGGCTTGACGATCCTCGGGCAGCAGTTCGGGCGGAAACCACCAGTCTATGGACGATACGGAGGGTTCCCCGACCGGGTGTTGTGCACGACGGAGCGTGATCAACGGGCGGGTCCGCCCCTAGCCTCGCGGCAGCAAGGTGCGCAACAGGCACGCAGCAGGCACGCAGGAGCACGAACGAGGGGCGGTACCCGGTGAACTGGCTGATCCACGACTACCGTGAGAGCGATCTCGCGGCCGTTGTCCATCTGATCGACACCACGGCCGAACTCGGCCAGGAGTCGGTCTTCTCACTCGCCGAATGCATCAGCGCCCTCACCGACCGGCAGCCCTGCGTGGTCGCCGTCCACCAGGGCGTCCCCATCGGCGCCGCCCTCGCCTGCGTCACCGGCGAACGCGCCTGGGTCATGCGCATCGCCATCGCCGCCGGCTGGCGCGGCCGGGGCCTGGCCAGTGCGCTGCTCGTGGAGCTGGAGCGGCGGCTCATCGCCGCCCGCGTCGGGCGCATCGCCTACGTCCTGCCCGAGGAGGACCTGCTCGGCGAGGGCCTGCTCAACGCCGGCTACACCCGCCAGCCCGCCGTCGCCTACTTCGAGAAGACCGAGCCGCTGCACGGCCCGGCCGCCGGCCTCCTCGACGACCTCGGCGGCCGCTTCCTGCCGAACGACCTGTGGGCCAAGGTCGCCGGCATGGAGACGGAGAAGGACCTCATCGAGCGGCGCGTAGTGCTGCCGCTCGCCGAGCCCGAGCGGGCCGCCGCGCATGGCGTGCGGCCGCCGCGCGCCATCACCCTCTTCGGCCCGCCCGGAACCGGCAAGACCACCTTCGCCCGGGCGATCGCCTCCCGGCTCGGCTGGCCCTTCGTGGAACTGCTGCCCTCCCGCCTCGCCGACGAGGGGAACCTCGCGGCGGCGCTGCGCGACGCGTTCGCCCGCATCGCCGAGCTGGAGCGTGTGCTCGTCTTCATCGACGAGGTCGAGGAGATCGCGCCCGTGCGCACCGAACCCGCCCAGCCCGGCGGGATCCACGGGGTGACCAACGAACTGCTCAAGCTGATACCCGGCTTCCGCGAGGGCGACGAACGGCTCCTGGTCTGCGCGACGAACTCCATCCGCTCCCTCGACCCGGCCTTCCTGCGCCCCGGCCGCTTCGACTACCTGATCCCGATCGGCACCCCGGACGCGGGCGCCCGCGCCGCGATCTGGGCCCGGTACACGGCGGGCCGTCCCGATGTGGACGTGGCGGCGCTGGTCGGGGCGAGCGAACTGTTCACCCCGGCCGACATCGAGCACGCGGCGCGGATCGCGGCGCAGGTGTCCTTCGAGCGGGACCTGGAGGCGGTGGGCGCGCGCGGCGCGGCGGCGGCCCAGCTGGGCGCGAGCACGGAGGACTACCTGGCGGCGGTGGCGCAGTGCCGGCCGACGGTGACCCCGGCGATGACGGGGGAGTTCGCGGCGGACATCACCGCACACGCCCGCTTCTGACGAGGGAGCGGCCTGAAGCTGCCCGCCACGGACGGGCAGGCAAGACGGCCCGCAGCCACTCCCCAAAGCGGCTGCGGGCCTCCCGCGCGGACTTGGCATCCGTGCGGGACAGCCACGTTCCGTTGGGGTGTATCGCCGGCTGGAACGTGGCAGCAAGGGTGCCGTGAGGGCCATCCCTGATGCCCTCGCCAACACATTCGAGTCAACCAGGGGCGGGGGTGGCGGCGCCTCGGCCGCACGGCCACGATCCCCCGGCCGGAAGGACGGGTCGGCGGGCTCCGGCCGTCGGCCGAAAGGAGGACCGGGCCATGGGGGGACCGGAGCCGCGGACCGGGGTTAGGGTCGGGCCATGGCCTTCGTCGTCTTCATGACCCTCCCGGGGCTGGCTCTGCTGCTCACCGCGATCGCCTTCCTCGACCTCGCGCTGGAGCGCGCGGGCCGCGCCGGCCTGCTGCCCTGGCGCTGGAACGGCCGCAAGGGGCAGATGTCCTCGACCGGCTTCGAGCAACTGCACGCGAGCTTCTCGCCGGGCAAGCAGAACGAGCTCAAGGAGCGCCAGAGCGCCCTCGTCATGCGCGACGACGAGGAGGACGGCGCCCCGCCCCGCTCCCGCGTGGACCTCGACGGCGGGCTCGCGGTGATCCGCGTGCCCGCCCGGTCGAGCTGTTCGGTCCCCCGGTACAGCAGGACCTGACCCGGCACCAGCACGCCGTCGACCGCGGCACCACAGGTCACGCCGAGCGAGTCGGTGCCCCAGATCCGTTGGCTACGGGCGGCAGCGGTACGTGAACTCCGCCGCGGCCGTCCGGCGTACGGGCGAGACGAGCTCGAGCTCGGCCTTCGCGGGGTAGGTGCCCACGCCCTGGAAGGTCCACAGCAGGTGCAGCCGGGCCTCCTTCCGGCCGCTCGGCACCCGCTCGGTGAGCTGCTCCGAGCGGGTTCCGTCACTGCGCAGCCAGCGGTACGTGAGGACCCCCGGCCGCCCGTTGGTCGTTACGACGGCCACCACGTCGGCGGTCCCGTCGCAGCCGGGACCCCGGGCATCGGTGGTCACCACCACGTCCCCGACCTCCAGGGCCGGGCCGTAGCGCTGCCAGCCCAGGTAGCAGAGGACCCCGATCAGGACCACGGCGGCCAGGGTGTAGCGCCGCCATTCGCGGCGCCGGCGGGGGGCCGGGCCGGGGGACAGCGGGAACGGCGCGGGCAGCGCGGCCGTCACCCCCGGTCCGAAGCGCAGTACGGAGCCCTCGACCCGGTCCGGCACGGCCCCGACCGGCACGTCGAACCGGGCGGTCGGGCCGGTGCGTCCGGTCGCGCCGGGGTGACCGAGCCGCTCGGTCCGCTCCGTGCCCCGGGGCGGTCCGGTGATCCAGTGGCTGCCGAGCACGGTGGCGCTGTAGTCGTCGTCGCCCTGCGGGGCGTGGGGATCGCTCATGCCGGCTTGCACCCCCGGATGTAGATGCTCTGGACGGAACTCTGGTTGGCGGCGGCCGGCTGGGTGGTGGCGCGGACGCTCCAGTAACAGCCGGCGCCCTGCGCGAAGGTGTGCGCGAGGGTGTGCGTACCGGGGCTCCCGGCGCCGAACGCGACCGTCTCGCGGCCGTCGGGCACGGTCAGGGCGCCCTTGGTGTCACCGGTGAACCACTCGACGACCAGGGTGTACGGGCCCGCGCCGTCGCTTTCGACGGAGAACGCGGCCTCGGTGGTGGTCGTGGCCGTCCGCCGGAAGGAGGTGACGTTCACCGCGGAGACCGTGACCTTCGGGGTCGGGCTCGGGGTGGGCGTGGGGGTCGTGGACGGGGTCGGGGCCGGCGGCTTGGTCACCGTCCAGGTCGGCTTCGGCGTCGGGGTGGGTGCCGGCATCGTGTAGCTCGGACTGGGGCTCGCCGACGGCGACGCCGACGCCGACGGCGACGGAGATGCGGACGCCGAGGCCGACGGGGTCGGCGAGGCCGACAGGCTGGGTCCGGGCGCCGGGACCGGCGCCGACGCGCTCGACGTCGCGAACGCGTTCAGCGCCTTCGCGCCGCCCGGCTCCGAGCCGACCGCCTGGTAGCCGAGTACGGCCACCAGCCCGAGCACGAGCGCCGCCCCCGCCGCGAGCAGCCCGCGCCCGCCCGGGGCCCAGGCCGCGGGCGGCGCCGGCAGGACCGTCGTGGCCAGGGCGGTGACGCCCTGCGCCGGGGCGCCCGCCGAGGGGAACAGCAGCGGCAGCAGGGCCGCCAGCGCGGCCAGCTTGCGCTGTCCGCGCTCCTCCCACTGGGGCCCGTACGCGGCCAGGGCCACCGCCTCCAGCTCCGCGACGAACGCGTCGGCGTCCTCGGGCCGTTGTTCGGGAGCCTTCGCCAGTCCCCGCCGGATCAGGGGGCGCACCGGCTCAGGCGCCTCGGTCTCCGGGACCGGCGCCTCGATGTGCTGGACCGCGAGCTCCGCGAAGTTCTGCCCGTCGTACGGCTTGCGGCCGGTCAGGCATTCGAAGAAGGTCGCCGTCGCCGCGTACACGTCGGCCTCGGGCGAGGCGGGCCGGCCCTGCCACTGTTCCGGGGCCATGTACGCGGGGGTGCCCGCCGCCCCGGGCGTGGTGCCCAGGGGGGTGGCGATTCCGAAGTCCACCAGCTTGGAGGTCCCGTTGGCCGCGACCAGGACGTTCGCCGGCTTGTAGTCCCGGTGGACCACACCGGCCCGGTGGGCGTCGGCGAGCCCCAGCAAGGAGCCCTTCAGCAGCACCAGCGCCGCCTCCGGTCCGGTCCGCCCGCACTGCCCCAGGAGGGCGTTCAGCGGGATGCCGTCCACGAGCTCCATGACGATCGCGGCGCCGCCGGGCGCCTCGACGTACTCGTACAGCCCGACCACGTACGGGGAGCGCAAGGCGCCGAGGAGCTGGGCCTCCGCCCGGAACTCCCGGACGAAGACCGGGTTCTCGAGCATCCGGTCGTTCAGGTACTTCACCGCGACGGCCGTGCCGGTGACCTCGTGAACCGCCAGGACCACGCGGCCGCTGGCGCCCGAACCGAGCTCGCGGACCTCCGAGTAACCGGGAACCGACCACACGCCGTTCATGCCTTTCCCCCTTGCCGTGGCGTGACCGCGCCCCGGAGCCGGCCCTTCCAGGGGACCGGCCACCACCTGGGACACATTTCCGCCACGGCCGGTTCCCTGCCGGGGGAGCCCGGGTCAGGCAGCCGCGGCCCGCGCTCCGATCATGGAGTGCAGCCGGTCGGCCGCCGCCCGCCCGAAGTCCGGATCGTTGATGTGGGTGTCGTAGTCGTGGATCCGGGCGGCGCTGCCCCGCAGTCCTTCGCGCAGCGCCGAGAACAGCGCCCCGTCGGCGTCGGGGTCATGGTAGGGCCCGCCCGGTGCGCCGAGCGTGGACAGTCCGCGCAGGGGCAGGCAGACCGCCGTGGGGCCGGTGGCCGCACGGAGTTTGGCGGCGACCCGGCGGCCGAGCTCGGCGCACTCGGCCTCGGTCGTACGGATCACCGTGATCGAGGGGTTGTGGACGCGGACCCGGCGGTGGCGGACCCGTTCGGGGAGGCTCTCCAGCGGGCCGAACTTCACCATGTCCAGCGCCCCCAGGCTCACCACCTGCGGAATCCCGGCCCTCCCGGCGGCGCTGAGCCGGTCGGGCCCGGCGGTCAGGATGCCGCCGCACAGCTCGTCGGCGAGCTCGCTGAGGGTGAGGTCGAGGACGCCCGCGAAGACCCCCTGGCCGGCCAGGGTCTCCAGGGTCCGGCCGCCGGAGCCGCTGACGTGGAAGACGAGCACCTCGTAGCCCAGTTCGGTCAGCCGTTCCCGGGCCGCGTCCACGCCGATCGTGGTCACGCCCGCCATGCTCGCCGCGATCAGCGGCCGGGGCCCCGAGCCCAGCAGGGCGGGCCGGCGCAGTTCCATGGTGCAGCGCTCGTAGGCCGCGGCCATCCCGGCGACGGCCGCGACGGCATTGGCCAGGACCGGCGCGGAGACGCTGTTGATCCCCGCGATGTCCACGACGCTGTACATCATGGTGATGTCCGCCGATCCGACGTACGGGGCCACGTCCCCGGACGCCATCGAGGAGACCATCACCTTCGGGACGCCGAGCGGCAGTGCGCGCATCGCCCGGGTGGCGATGGAGGTTCCGCCGCTGCCGCCTATCGCGAGCACTCCGTGCAGCCGGCCTTCGGCGTGCAGGCGTAACACGGTCGCTTCCGCCCCCAGGGCCATCGTGGTGACGGCCGCACCCCGGTCGGCGGCCGCGCGCAGTTCGTACAGTTCCGTTCCCGCGGCCCGCGCCACCGCTTCGCGCGGTACGTCGGCGGGCACGCGGGGCTCGTTCATGATTCCTGTGTCGACCGTGATCACTTCGACGCCGGCGCGCAGCAGCCTCTCGCGCAACCAGCCGTACTCCACACCCTTGGTGTCCAGGGTTCCCACCAGCACGACGTTCGTCATATGTGCAATGTCCATGCAAGTGGGGTTTGTTGGCAAGTAAAGGCGAGGTCAATCCTCGTTCTTCAGTACGTCCAACAACCTTTCCAGGAAAGGAATCTGAGACACCACCAGCTTGGTTCTGGCCACTTGGGGAGCGAACCACTCCACCCGGTCCAGCTCGGGGAACTCCGCCGTCCGGCCCGACTTGGGCGGCCACTCCATGGTGAAGGTGCCGGGCACCGCGAGGGCCGGATCCAGGTCCCCCCGTACCGCCCAGATGGTCACCAGCTTTCCGCCGATCATCCGCACCTCGCCCAGCGGCAGGTACGGACCCTCCGGCGGCGGCAGCCCGATCTCCTCCTCGAACTCCCGGCGGGCCGCGTCGCGCGGGGTCTCCTCGGGGCCGTACTCGCCCTTCGGGATCGACCAGGCGCCCGCGTCGCGGCGCTCCCAGAGCGGGCCTCCCATGTGGCCGAGCAGGATTTCCACCCCGGCTCCGGTGTGCCCGCGGAACAGGAGGAGTCCGGCACTGCGCTTGGCGGTCATGGCCCCATCCCTACCCCGTCCGGGCACGCCTCAGGCAGCGCCTCAGTGGTCGTGCGGACCCTGGCGGTGGACCGGGCCGTGGGCGTCCGCGCAGTGCGTGTCGGCCTGGTCCTCGCCGGGGCGGCCGACCGTGAGCAGGGAGTCCTGGACGTGGTCCACCTGGAGGGTGGTGTGCGTGATCCCGTACTCCTTCGCCAGCAGGGCCTCCAGGTCCCGGCGCACGGCGTGGCAGTCGCCCTCCGGGGCCACCAGCACGTGCGCGGACAGCGCGGCCTGCCCCGAGGTGATGGTCCAGATGTGCAGGTCGTGGACCTCGGTGACCGGGGGCTGCCCGACCAGGCGGTCGCCGACCGTGTCCGGGTCCACGTGGGCCGGGGCGGCCTCCAGCAGGATCCGGCCGGACTCGCGGACCAGTCCGTAGCCCGCCTTGACCATCAGGACGACCACGACGAGCGAGGCGATCGAGTCGGCCTGCCGGAAGCCGGTGGTGAGCACGATCAGACCGGCGACGGCGGTGCCGATGAAGGCGAACAGGTCGTTGAGGATGTGCTGATAGGCGCCCTCCACCGCGAGCGAGGTGCGGTTCGCCTTCGAGATGCACCAGGCCGCCGCGATGTTGACGACGATGCCCGCGAGCGCCGTCACCAGCACCAGCCCGCCTTCCACGGGCGGCGGATCGAGCAGCCGTCGTACCGCCTCGTACGCCAGCCAGACCGCGAGCAGCAGCAGGGTGAGGCCGTTGGCCTGGGCGGAGAGTATCTCCGCGCGCTTGAGGCCGTACGTGAATCCGCCGCGCGCCGGCCGGGCGGCCAGCCGCATCGCGATCAGCGCGAGGACGATCGAGACGGCGTCCGTCAGCATGTGCGCGGCATCGGAGATCAGGGCCAGCGAGTGGGCCAGGACGCCGATGACCACCTCGATGGCCATGAAGCCCGTGATCAGGCCGAGGGCGATGCCGAGCCAGCGCCGGTCGGCGTCGGCGGCGACGCCGTGGCTGTGGCCCGCGTGGCTCCCGTGGCCGTGGCCCCCGTGGCCATGGGCCTCGTGGCCGCCGGCGTCGTGGTCGTGCGGCGCGTGATCGTGCGCGCTCATGGTGTCCCCCGTGAGTCGTGGTGTGCCGACGGCGCTTGTACGTATCCGGCGTGGCGTGGCGTGTGGCGTATCCGTATCGCCTGAAGTGAAGCGCACCTCGCGGCGATGGGCAAAGGCTGCAACGGGGACCGTTGTCATTACCCTTAAGGCCCGCCTGACCTGCGGTTATGCCGGGCGCTCCGGATCGTGGGAAAATCACCCCATGGCCCAGCGCCCCGGTGTGCCGACCGCGCCAGAGCTCCTCCTGGAAACGGACAGGGGCTCCACCGCGATGAGCCCGCGCCGGACGTACCACGTCGGCCGGGACCCCCTCTGCGAGATCTGCCTCGACGACGCCCGCGTCTCCTGGCACCACGCGGTGCTGCGCCCGGACGGCGACCACTGGACGCTGGAGGACGAGGACAGCACCAACGGCACGTGGGTCGACGGCCACCGCGTCCGCGAGTGGGCGGTCGGCGTCGGCAGCGAACTGCGCTTCGGCAGCGCCGCCGACGGCCCGCGCGTGCGCTTCGCCGAACCGGCCGCCGTCTCCCGGCCCTCCTCCGTCTCCCGCCCGGACAGGACCAGCACCTTCCGGCAGCCGACCTCGGTCCGCCCGCTGGCCGACCGGGCCGCCGTCCGCATCGGCCGCGCCCCCGACAACGACCTCGTGATCAACGACCTCGTCGTCTCCCGCCACCACGCCGAACTGCGCGCCCGCCCCGACGGCAGGTACGAGATCGCCGACCTCGGCAGCCACAACGGCACCTACCTCAACGGTGCCCGCCTCGCCGCCGCCACCGCCATCGGCGAGGGCGACATCGTCGGCATCGGCCACTCCGCCTTCTGCCTGGTCGGGAACCAGCTGCAGGAGTACGTGGACACCGGCGAGGTCTCCCTCGACGTCCAGGACCTCGGCGTGGCCGTCGACCACGGCCGCAAGACCCTCCTCGACCGCGTCTCCTTCCCCGTCGGCGCCACCTCCCTGCTCGCGGTGGTGGGCCCCAGCGGAGCCGGCAAGTCCACCCTGCTCGGGGCACTGACCGGCCTGCGCCCCGCCGACCACGGCACCGTCCTCTACGACGGCCGCGACCTCTACCGGGACTACGCCGAACTGCGCAGCCGCATCGGCCTCGTCCCGCAGGACGACATCCTGCACGCACAGCTCACAGTCCGGCGCGCCCTCGCCTACGCCGCCGAGCTGCGCTTCCCCCAGGACACCGCCAAGGCCGAACGCGAGGCCCGCGTCGACGAGGTGATCGGTGAACTCGGCCTCCAGCAGCGCGCCGACCAGCCCATCCACAGCCTCTCCGGCGGCCAGCGCAAACGGGTCTCCGTCGCCCTGGAACTGCTGACCAAGCCCTCCCTGCTCTTCCTGGACGAGCCCACCTCCGGCCTCGACCCGGGCATGGACCGCTCGGTGATGAACATGCTGCGCGGCCTCGCCGACGACGGCCGCACGGTCATCGTCGTCACCCACAGCGTGCTCAACCTGAGCGTCTGCGACCGCCTCCTCGTCCTCGCGCCCGGCGGCCGCATCGCGTACTACGGGCCGCCCGACGAGGCACTCGGCTTCTTCGGCTTCGACCAGTGGCCCGAAGCCTTCGAAGCCTTCGAGAACGAGCGGGAGCGCGACTGGGCCGGAGAGCACCGGACCTCGCCGCTGTACGGCCGCTATGTCGACGTAGCCAGCCGGGTCCCGCCGGCGGGGGCCGGCGAACGGGCCGCGGGCGTCCCGCCGAAGCCGCCGCCCAAGGCACAGAGCTGGGGCTCGCAGCTCTCCACCCTGATCCGCCGGTACGCCGCCGTGCTCAGCGCCGACCGCACCTTCCTGATCATCATGGTCGCCCTGCCGTTCGTCATGGGTGCCATGGCCCGCGCACTGGCCGGCAGCGAACTCACCCCGGAGACGGCGCTCAACGCCCTGTTCATCCTGACCGTGGGCGGCGTCCTGACCGGAGCCGCCAACGCCGTCCGCGAGCTGGTGAAGGAACGCGTCATCTACCAGCGGGAACGCGCCGTGGGGCTGTCCCGGTCGGCCTACCTGATGTCCAAGGTGGTGGTCCTCGGCGCGATCACCGTCGCGCAGGCGGTGGTCCTCACCCTGGTCGGCCTCGCCGGAGTCAAGACCAACGCCCCCGGCGGCAAGGGCCTCTTCCTGCCTCCGCTGATCGAGATCACCCTCGTGGTCGCCCTGCTGTCCGTGACCGCCATGGTGCTCGGGCTGCTGATCTCCGCCCTGGTGTCCAAGGAAGAGGTCACCATGCCGCTGCTGGTCCTGCTCACCATCGTGCAGGTCGTCTTCTGCGGCTCCCTGCTGAAACTCACCGGGGTCCCGGTCATCGAACAGTTCGCCTGGTTCGTGCCGGCCCGCTGGGCCATGGGGGCCATGGCGGCCACCATCGACCTCGGCGCCATCGTGCCCGGCAAGATCACGCAGGATCCGATGTTCGACCACAAGCCCCGTCTGTGGCTCACGGAGGTGGCGATGCTCGCCGGCCTGGCCGTGCTGTTCGGCGTCCTGGTGGGCCGGGTGCTGCGCCGCCACGAGCCGGCCATCATGCGGAAGTAGCCGCGATGACCAGCCCCGGCCAAGCCGCGGATTTCCGGCCCACCCACATCGTCCCGCAGGACGGACTCCCCGCCTGGGAGACCCCGGACCTGTCCCGCCCCACGGTGCCGCTCGACGCCTTCCTCCCCGTGCGGCTGCTGTCCCGGCGCGGTGAGTGGGGGGAGATCCTGTGCGCCAACGGGTGGTCCGCCTGGGTGGACGGCCGCCTGCTCCTCGCCGTGCCGCAGCCCCCGCCGACCGGCGGGCGCCCGCTGACACGCGTCGAGGACCCGCAGCCGCTGCTCACCCGGTCCGCCGAGGAACTGGAACGCTACCGGCGGGCCGTCACCGATCTCGCGGCCGGGCGGCTCGACCCCGAATCCTTCCGGCGGTCCCTGCGGGGACTGCGGGTCGGCGTCGTCGTCGACGGGGAGTCCGTGTGGCTCTACGACGAGACGGCGGGACGGTGGATGTACGGGGACGGGAGCCGCCTGGCCACCTACGCGGTCGTCACGGGACCCGGTGCCCCGGCCGCGCGGGAGACCCCGCCGGAGGAAGCCGACGCCGAGGGCGGTGGCGACGTACGAGATGTTCCGCCTGTTCCGCCTGTTCCGCACGTGCCGCACGAACCCACGAAGATCGTGGAGTTGCCCGGGACCGAGGCGCACTGATGGGCTCCGATCCGGCTGCGGAGCCGTTCCGCGGGCGTGAGTCCGACCTGCGGGGGCGGCGGATCGCCGGGTACGTGGTGGAGGCCGAGATCGGGCGCGGCGGGATGGCGGTCGTCTACCGCGCGCACGACGTACGGCTGGACCGGACGGTCGCGCTGAAACTGCTCGCGCCCGAACTCGCGCGCAACGACGTCTTCCGGCAGCGGTTCGCGCACGAGTCGAAGGTGGCGGCGGCCATCGACCACCCGCACATCGTGCCCGTCTTCGAGGCGGGGGAGACCGACGGAATGCTCTACATCGCCATGCGGTACGTGGCCGGCCAGGACCTGCGGGCCATGCTGGACCGGACGGGCCCGCTGCCCCTGGAGGCGGCGGCCCGGATCGCCGGCCAGGTCGCCTCGGCGCTGGACGCGGCGCACGCCCACGACCTGGTCCACCGGGACGTGAAGCCCGGCAACATCCTGGTCGCGGGCGGTACCGACAGCGAACACCCCGAGCACGTCTACCTGACCGACTTCGGGCTGACGAAGAAATCGCTGTCGCTGACCGGGTTCACGAGCGTCGGGCAGTTCGTCGGGACCCTGGACTACGTCGCGCCCGAGCAGATCGCCGGGAAGCCGGTCGACGGCCGGTGCGACGTCTACAGCCTGGGGTGCGTGGTCTACGAAACCCTGGCCGGCGGCCCGCCGTTCGAGCGCGACGACGACATGGCGCTGCTCTGGGCCCACCAGTACGACCCGCCGCCGGCGGTGTCCTCGCGGCGGGAAGGCCTCCCGCCGGGGGTGGACGAGGTGCTGGCGCGGGCCCTCGCGAAGGCGCCCGAGGACCGGTGGGGGAGCTGCCTGGAATTCACGGGGGCGTTGCGGCGCGCGGGCGCGGGGGAGGGCGCGGGCCCCGGCGTGGCGGCGTTCGTCCGCGCGCCCGCCCGGGCGGCCTCCGACGGACCGCCGCCACCACCGCCCAGGTGGGCGCTGCCGGTGTTCTAGCCTCCTTCCGGCGGTCCAGGTTCTGTCCGGCGGATCATGTGACGGTCGGTCCGGTCCGGTCCGGTATGGCTGGGGTTGGGGTTGGGGCGGGTGGGGCTCAGAACAGACCGCTGTACGTCTGCCACCCCGTGCCGATCTTGACGGGTGCCTTGAAGGTGCCGGAGCCGGTGCCGTCGATACCGATGAGGGCGTTGTAGGAGCTGCAACAGTTGTCGGCGATCTTGACGGGAGCGGCGAACCCGCCGGATCCCGAACCGTTCATGCGCCAGAGGCGGTTTGCCTTGTCGTGCAGGACGACGTCGGCGTGTCCGTCGTTGTCGAGGTCGGAGGCGCCGACGATCCGCTTGTAGCCGGTGAAGTCACCCGGAACCTGCTTGCGGGGGGCGAAGAGTCCGTCGCTGGTCTGGGCGTAGAGGTACAGCTTGCCCGAGCTGGTCTCCCGGGCGAGCAGGTCGGCGCGGCCGTCACCGGTGACGTCACCGGGCGAGACGAGGGTGTCGTAGATGCCCCAGCCTGCACCGATGAGCTTGTTGGTGACGCCCGGAGCGATGGAATCCGAGCAGGGGGGGTGTGTAGCGGCGCAGCTTCCCGTCGGCAGAGCGGACCAGCATGTCGTTGCATTCGTCGTTGTTCATGTCGCCGATCCGCACGAACGTCGAGCACCCCGCATCCCTACGGATGCGACTGCTCAGCGGCCCCCCACAGGCGAAACTCCGGCGAGGGTATCCCGGCCCGCCGCCGGCACATCCGCCAGCACCTCTCAACCCCACCCAACGATCGGCCCGCCCCCCGTCCTCTCGTCCTCTAGTCCTCTTCGGGGGACGGCGCGCACACGACGTGGGCCGTGACCTCGGCGTGCGCGGCGGAGGCGTACCAGCCCCTGCGGCCGTCCTCGTCGACGACGGGGTGGGAGGCCAGGACGGTGTGCCGGAGCGTGCCGTCGCGGCCGTGGTCCCAGTGGGTGGTGGAGTACCCGCCGGACTGCACGGCCGTGCCGCGCGGACAGAACACCCTGCTGACGGACACCGCCTGGGCGGAGGCGTCCTTGCGGCCGGTGTCGCCGGAGAGGTGGCGTGCACCGGGGCCTGTCGCCTGGGTGGGGAGGGCGGTGGAGAGGGTCAGGGCGAGCGCGGAGAGGGCGATCAGGCCAGCGGCGTGAAGCGGCCGGAACAGGCCTTTGGTCATGTTCACGGAGACGAGCGTGTCATGCGGAAACGATCCCCCGATGAGCCGATTTGCGCCTGTTCACTCGAACGGCGCAACGGGTGGCCGGGGTGGCCGGGGTGGGCGGGGTGGGCGGCCGGGTCAGCGGCCCGCGGGACCGGCCGGCTCGGCGGGTGCCCGGCGGCCGGGTTCGCCCCGGCGGCCGGGGACCAGGGCGCCGAGGAAGCCCGCCACCGCGCCCGCGAGGAAGGCGAGGCCGACCGTACGCCAGAGCAGCGGGCTCAGCTCCACCTTGCCGCTGAGGCCGGAGACGTCGCCGATGCCCAGCAGGGAGAGGCCGAACTGGGCCTGGATCCGGGCCAGCAGGCAGACCACCAGGGTGGCCAGGGCCAGGGCGACGGCCAGGTGGAGGGCGTGCTGCCAGGGGCGGACGTGCGCGGGCGAGCGGGCGGCGGCCAGCGCGCCGGCGCCGAGCAGGAGGACGACCGCCACTACGACGAGCCACCAGGCCCGGGAGTCCCGCTCCGCGAGCGAGGCCACGTCGATGGTGGACAGGTCCGGGGTGGAGCCGGAGCCCTGGCCGGTGGCGCGCAGCACCTCGTCCAGGACCTTCGGTACGGGCAGCCCGAACGGTCCCTCGGCCTTGCCCTCCCAGGCCCCGCCGAAGCCGAGGGTCAGGGCGGGCCAGACCAGGTTGGGCAGGCCCAGCAGGATCACGGCCAGGGTGCGGTCCGCGTGCCCGCGGGTCCCCGCCACCACCAGGCCGGCGCCGATCCCGATCACGACGTACGCGAGGAGCAGCGCGACCACCGCGAACGCCGCCGGCCGCACCGCCGTGTGGAAGCGGACCAGTCCCGTGGGGAGCGGCGCGCGCCGCGACACCAGCAGGGAGATCAGCAACAGGCCCAGGATCCACAGCAGTCCGAAGCCGAGGGTGGCGGGGATCGCGGCCTCGAAGCCCACTGTCGGGCCGGCATCGAGGACTTCACCGATGTCGCCGAGGATCGAATCGCCGGTGGAGATCGCGAAGTCCTGGCGGGCCAGCAGGGCGACGCCGGTCAGCGCCAGCAGCCACAGCAGCACCAAGGGCGTGGCGCGGGCGAGCAGTTCGCGCGCCCCGGCCACCGCCCGGTTGTGCAGGGGGCGCAGGAAGAGCCAGCCGGTGGTCAGGGCGCCGGCCAGGCTGACGGAGAGGGGGAGTACGGACAGGCTCGCGTCGGCTCCCGCCAGGAAGCCGGCCCCGCCCGTCACGTCGACCGAGCCGCCCGCGGCCATCAGTACGACGGCGGCCACCACGTGCGGGAACGCGCCGCCGGGCAGATCGCCGGCGCCGGCGAGGGCGAGCCCCGCGGAGGCGACGGCCGCCATGACCGCGAAGCCCGCCAGGACCGCGACGAGGGCGTCGCGCCAGGCTCGCGCGGCCGGTGCCGTTGTAGGGCTCACCCTGCCACCGTAGGCAGCTCCGCTTGCGGCCACCACCCGGACGGCGCACACAATGGTCGCCAGGAGTGCACTAAATCCGGAGATTTCCGCTGATGATCCGCGGAAGTTCCATAACGGAACGTCCACGGAGCACCGTCCGAAGTCCGAAGTGGCCGCAGGGGCCGTAGGGCCCGCAGTCCAGGGCCCGCGGTTCACAGGGCCCGCAGTCCGCAGGGTCCGCAGCGGAACGTCCACAGGGGACCGGAACCCCTCCGCCTGGGAAGAAGAGCCCGTGACCACTCAACCCTCCGGCCAGCAGCCGCCGTGGCCGACACAGCCGTCACAGCCGCCCTCGCAGCCGCCGTCGTCTTCGTCCGGGCGCCCCACGGGCCCGCCCTCCGGGCCCCTGTCAGGGGGCCGGGAGGGCCCCCCGCCACCTCCGCCGCCGGCCCCTCCCGGAGGATCCGGGAGCGGGGTGCCCCCCGGGCCGCCGGAGCCCCCGCGCAAGGCCTGGTGGCGCTCCGTTCCCCGGCTCGCCACCACGATCGTCGCCCTCGCCGCCGCCGTGACCCTGGCCGTCGTACTGACCAGGCCCACCGGCGGCGGGGGCACCACCACCTCCGCGGGCAACGAGGTCTTCCTGCAGCCCGCGGCGGCGTCCGGGCCCGACCCCTTCACCGAGTCCACCGCCGCCAAGGAGGCCACGGCCCCGCCCGAGAGCCCGCCGCCCCCGACGACGGGGACGAAGCCCGAGTCGAAGGCCCCGTCGGCCACGGGAACCACGGCCACCCGCAGCGTCAGCGGAGCCTCGCCCGAGCTGTACGGGGGCACGAGGAACGTGGCCAGCTGCGACGTCGAGAAGCAGATACGGGTGCTCTCGGCGCAGCCCGCCAAGAACGCCGCCTTCGCCTCCTCGCTCGGCATCCAGCCGACGGCCGTGCCGGCGTACCTGCGCTCCCTCACCCCGGTGCAGCTCCGGGTGGACACCCGGGTCACCAACCACGGCTACCGGGACGGTGCGCCCACCAGCTACCAGGCCGTGCTCCAGGCCGGGACCGCGGTGCTCGTGGACGACCGCGGGGTGCCGCGGGTGCGCTGCGCCTGCGGAAACCCGCTCGGGCCGCCGGTGGCGCTGAAGGCCAACCCGAAGCGGTTCGGGCAGCCCTGGACCTCGTACCAGCCGTCGCGGGTCGTGGTCATCGCGCCGTCCGTGACCATCGTGAACAAGTTCGTGATCTACGACTACCGCGACAGCCGCTGGTACGAGCGCGACCGGGGCGACGACCGCGGTCGGCGCGACAGGCCGATCCCGCCGCCGGTGATCCCGACGCCGATCTTCACCACCCCGCCGCCGTCGCCGACGTTCACCGCGCCGTCCCCGACGTTCACTTCGCCGTCCCCGACGGTGACTTCCCCGTCGCCGACCTCCCCGTCGCCGACCTCGCCGTCTCCGACGGTGTCCCCGTCCGAGTCCCCGTCGAAGTCGCCGTCCGAGTCGCCGTCCGAGTCGCCTTCGGAGTCGGTCTCGCCTTCGGAGTCGGTCTCGGAGTCGCCTTCCGAGTCCCCGTCCGAGTCGCCTTCGGAGTCAGTGTCGGCGTCGGTCACCGGGTCGGAGTCCCCCTCGGAGTCCCCTTCGGAGTCCCCGTCGAAGTCGCCGTCGAAGTCGCCGTCGAAGTCGCCGTCCGAGTCGCCCTCCACGTCACCGTCCGTGGACCGGCGGGCGACCTCGCCGACGCCGTCCGTGTCGCCCTCGAAGAGCGCGGTGGTGCCGTCGCCCCCGCGGAGCGCGTCGGAACCGCAGCCTCCGGCCCCGCCCAAGATCTCCTCGGCGGCGCCGGTGGTTCCCGAGCCCCCGGCGACCGAGGTGCGGCCCGTGCTGCCGCCGTCGCCCCCGCCGCCCCCGGTCACCTCGCTGATCCCGCCCCCGCCCCCGCCCCCGCCCCCGCCCCCGCCCCCGCCCTCCCCGGTCGGGCCCGGACCGGGTACCGACGAGGGCTCGGATGGCGGTCCGGCCGCCGGTAACGGCAGCGCCAACGGCACCCGCTAGGGTCCCGCCCGACACGAAGACCTCCCCGAGGGCCGGTGGCCCTCGGGGAGGTCTGGTCGCGCCGTTATGCCGTCGTGCCGTTAGGCCGCTGTGCCGTCATGCGGGGGGCGGCTGCTAGCGGACGCGCCCGTACATGTTCGGGTTGTACGCGCTGAAGCTGGAGACGCGGACCTGCTTGCCCGGGCGGGGGGCCTCGATGTACTTGCCGCCGCCGAGGTAGATGGCGACGTGGTGGATGCCCGAGGCGCTGCCGTTCGAGGTCCAGAACACCAGGTCTCCGCGGCGCAGTTGGGAGCGGGAGATCGGGGTGGTGGCCCGGTACTGGTCGGACGCCACGCGGGGGAGGCTGATGCCGGCGGAGCGGTACGCGGCCTGGACCAGGCCCGAGCAGTCCCAGCCGCGGGGGCCGTTGCCGCCCCAGACGTACGGGTCGCCGAGGTGGCGGTTGGCGAAGGAGATGGCGCCCTCCGTGCCCTGGCGGATGGGGGCACCGGAGGACCCCGAAGAGCCGGAGGAACCGGAGGAACCGGAGGAACCGGAGGAACCGGACGAGCCTGAGGAAGATCCGGAGCCGGAGCCGGATCCGGAGCCCCCGGCGAAGCGCTCGTACTTGTCCTTGTGCTGGGTCCAGCGCCACCAGCCGGTGCCGTCCTTGTACCAGTACACGCGGTCCGTCGCGTCCCAGCCCGCGCGGCCGCGGAAGGTCGGCTCGGAGGTGCGTACGGAGGAGGACGGGGAAGAAGACGAGGAAGAGGAGGCGCCGGCGGAGGAACGCCCGCTGCTCGCCACGTACTTGCTGTAGTGCTGGGTCCAGCGCCACCAGCCGGTCGCGTCCTTGTACCAGTACTTCGAGCCGTCCCAGCCCGCGTGTGCCGGGGCCGGCTCGGCGGACGCGGTGCCCACTCCGGTGCCCATCAGCAGCGTGGCGCCGACGGCCGCGACCACGGCGCCGCGCAGGGTGCAGCGGCGGCGGCGGGCCGCGGCGGCCGTCATGGCCGTCGTGCCGCGCGCGCAGCCGGTGCAGTCACAGCTGTCGGGTATTTCTTCGGTGAACTCGGGCGTGCGCATGCATGGTTCCTTATCCATCGGGGGCTTTCTATCGGGGGTGCTTCAACGGGCGTCGGCGGCAGGGCCGCGCGCCGTGTAGAAGGCCACGGTCAAGTCCTTGACCAGGGCCTTGCGTTCGTAGTCGTCCAGGCTCACGAGCCCGCGGTCCGACATCCGGTGAACGGTGTCGTCGACGGCGTCGAGCACGGAGGTGAGGACGGAGTCCCGGTGCCGGGCGTCGATCGAGGCGACCCGGCGGCGCTGCATCGCGGCGGCGACCTCGGGGGCGTACTCGACGTGCAGCGGCCGGGCGGAGAAGACTTCGACGCCGACGGCCTTGCACTCGGCGGCGAGCAGCCGGGTCAGCTCGTCGCCGACGGCCTCGGTGTCGCGCAGGGTTTCCGGTTCGGCCGCTTCCGGGCCGAAGGAGTCGGCGGGCATCCGGGAGAGAACCCGGGCGGTCGCGGACTCCACCTGCCCGCTCAGGTACGCGGTGTGGTCGTCGACCGCGAGCAGCGCGCGGGCGGTGTCCCTGACCCGCCATACGACGAGGACCACGGCCCGCAGTGCGGTGCCCTCGGAGTCGACGACGCAGAGCGGCTCGCTGCGCCAGTGGCGCAGCCGTACGTCGACGCGGGTGTGCCGGGGCAGCGGGTTGGACCAGAGGAGGCCGGTACGCCGGATCGTGCCGCGGTAGCGGCCGAAGAGGGTCAGTGACCAGGCCTGGCCGGCGCGGCCGCGCCGCAGTCCGCAGAGCGCGGCGAGCGTGAGGAGCGCGCAGCACACGACGGCGGCCAGGGGCCAGGCCTCGGTGGGGGAGGTGGAGGGGCGGAGCTCCTCGAACCGCGGGAGGACGGCGGCGCCGGCCGTGGCCAGAGCGGCGGTGAGCAGGGCCCACCAGCCCGAACAGGCCCGCGCGGGGCGTTCGGTGAGCTCGGGGTCGAGCACGGCGGGGAGGGTCCGCGGGGCGGCCGGCGCCGCCATCGCCGGTCCGGCGGGCCGGGGTATCGCGGCATGGACGGCCGCCTGCCGGAGGGTGTCGGGCTCGGCGGATCCGCGGCGTCCGCGGGGGTGGTCGGGGCTGCTGCCGGGGGTCCCGGCTCCGCCGCGTGCGCCGAGTGCGCCGAGTGCGCCGAGTCCGTGGGGTCCGTGGGGTCCGTGGGGTCGGCCGGGACCGGCCGGGCCGCCGGGGGCGCCGGAGCCGTCGGGGCGGACGGTGGCCGTGGCGCGGGCGCCCGCCTGTTCCTCGTCGCGGAAGAGCGGGCCGAGGACGAGCGGATCCCGGTACGGCTGCACGACCAGACTCCCGCGCCCGGTGCGGGCCCCGCGGGAGCCATCGCCACCGCCATGGTCACCGCCATGGTCACCGGAACCGCAGTGGGAGTCGCAGTCGCAGTAGGAGTCGCAGTCGGAGTCGGCGAGCGAGGCTGATATTCGGCCCGGGGTCTGCGCCCCTTCCTGCGCCCTTTCCCTCCCTCCTTCCACCCGTCCCTCCGGTCCTCCTTCCACTCCTCCCCTCGGTGCTCCGGCCGGTTCTCCGGTCGTCTTCGGCGCTTGCGACAAGCCACACCCCACACAGCCATGGGCGTCAACGACCCCGTGCCGGGGGGTTCCTGACGCCAGCAAAGATGATCATGAACGGATCGATCTTCGCGAAATCGTACAAGTCGCCTATTAGGCGAAAGTCACGACAGGCCGGGACTTTGGCCCTTTTTCGTCCCGATATTCGGCGTCCTGGGCGGTCGCTAGCGCACAAGGGGCGCGAGACGCCGTCGACACGCCGGATCCGTCCTGCGCTCCCTGCGAACCCGCGCCCTCCCCCTACCGCCCGGGGCAAGCCCCCGCAGACCGGCGCACACCGCCGAAGGGTGAGACCCTGAGGGTGTGGCCGAAAGGGGAGTGACCCCCCAGGTCGAGTGGCCTGCCCGGACGGACACGAGCCTGTCGCTCAACCGCATGGGCACCTTCGACTGGGACCTCGACAGCGGGCAGATGTTTCTGGACACCACCGCCCTCGAGGTCCTCGACCTGCGCCCCGAGGAGTTCGCGGGAACCCCCGCCGGACTGCGGGTCCGCCTCGCGCCCGGCGAGGAGCTCCGGCTCGACGCGCGGGTCGCGCAGGCGCTGAAGGCCGGCCGCAGTCACTACGGGGCCTACGTGCGCAGCCGCGACCGGGAGGGAGCCCCGGGCTGGACCCATGTCCAGGGCCGCATCCTGCGGGACCCGCACGGGCGTCCGTACCGGATCATCGGGATCGTCCGCGACGCCGTCCACGACCCCGGCGAGCCCGGCGCGGCCGGTGAGCGCGACGAGGGCCGGCGCCGCATGACCGGGGTCGTCGAGCGGACCACGGCGATCCTGGCGCACGCGCGCACCGTCAACGACGTCACCGACGTCCTCAAGGACCCCGAGGCCCTCGGCCACCTCGGCGCGGTCAGCGTCATGCTCGGCGTGGTCGACGGCGGCCGGATCCACCTGGTCGCGGAGGGGCAGCTGGGCGCGTACGTACCGGAGACCGAGTACACGCGGATCGACGCGCCGCTGCCGCTGAGCGAGGCCGTACGGACGATGCGGCCGGTGTTCATCGGCTCCCGCGAGGAGTTCCAGCAGCGCTACCCGGACCTGTGGCCGTACATCGAGCCGCTGTCCGTCCGCAGCGGCGTCTACCTGCCCCTGATCGCGCAGGGCCGTCCCGTCGGCGCGCTCGGGCTGCTCTACACGCGGGAGGGCGACTTCAACGCCGAGGAGCGCAACGTACTGATGGCGCTGGGCAGCGGCATCGCGCAGAGCCTCCAGCGCGCCATCCTCTTCGAGCAGGAGCACGACCTCGCCGAGGGGCTCCAGAAGGCCATGCTGCCGCGCCGGATCCCGGAAGTGGCGGGTGCGCTGATCGCCGTACGGTACCGGGCCGCCCGGATGGGGCGGGACATCGGCGGCGACTGGTACGACGTGGTCCCGCTCGGCGAGGGCCGCGTCGGCGTGATGATCGGCGACGTGGAGGGCCACGACACGGACGCCGCCGCCGTGATGGGGCAGCTGCGCATCGCGCTGCGCGCGTACGTCGCCGAGGGCCACGACCCCGGCGCGGCCATGGCGCGGGCCTCGGCCTTCCTGCGGGACCTGGAGACGGAACGCTTCGCCACCTGTACGTATGCGGACATCGACCTCACCAGCGGCATGACCCGGCTGGTCCGCGCCGGGCACCTCGATCCCGTGGTGCGGCGCGGCGACGGCAGCTGCCACCGGGTGCAGGTGGCGGGCGGGCTGCCGCTGGGCCTGCCGGCGCGCGAGCCGGGGGCGGCCGGTGCGGGTGCCTCCGGTGCCCGGGGCGCTTCCGGCGCCGCCGGTACGGGATACCCGGTCACCAGCCTCGAACTGCACCCCGGGGACACCCTGCTGCTGTGCACGGACGGGCTGACCGAACGGCCCGGCCGGGATCCCGACGCCGGTCTGCGCGAGCTCATGGAGGCGGTCCGGGACGGGCCGGCCGACGTGGAGGAACTCGCCGACGTGCTGTGCGAGCTGGTCGGGGACTCGGGCGGCGGGGACGACATGGCCCTGCTCCTGCTGCGCCGCCGCGGCACCCCGCTCCCGCGCGGCGGCGGCCCGTTGCGCCACCGGCTCACCCCCGGGGACCCGGACGCCCCGGCGATGGCCCGCCACCTGATCCGGGCGGCCGCCGCGGCATGGGGTGCGTGGGAACAGGCCGACGAGATCGAGCTGGCGGCGGACGAGCTGATGACCAACGCGCTGGTCCACACGGACGGAGTCGGCGGGGTCAGCATGCGGCTGACCCCGGAGGGCCGGATCCGGATCGAGGTGGAGGACACCAGCAGCGCCCTGCCGCGGCGCCGGGTGGCCGACGACTGGGCGGTGTCGGGGCGCGGCCTGATGCTGGTGGACCGGCTCGCGGATGCCTGGGGAGTGGAGCCCCGGGGCGGCGGGAAATGCGTGTGGTGCGAGTTCGCCGTCCCGGCTCCCGCCCACCCGGCTCCCGCCCACCCGGCTCCCGCCCCTCCGTCTCCGGAGCCCGGAGCGGTGTAGGCGCCGGGCTGCCGGGGCGGGTGGTGGAGCGGCAGCCGGGAACGGGTTCGCGGGCTGCTGTTCGGGTGCGTAGGGTCCCTGCGCGGCCTTGGCGAGCTGCATCGCCGTCAGCCCGCGCACGAAGCGGATCGCGAGGACGGAGGCCGCGAGCAGCACCACGCCGTACACGGCTTCGGCGGTGGCGGCGGTGGCGAGCCCGTCCGCGTCGTCGGCGCGGCCGTAGAGGGTGTCGTAGACGCGGTTGGCGAACAGCGCGGTGATCCACACCAGCCACCAGGTGGTGATGGGCGCGTTCGAGACGGGACGCCGGGCGCCGTCCGGCCCGGGCGGCAGGCTGGCGGCCCAGAGCTCCTTCGCCATCTTGTACGGGATGCGGACGAAGGCGAAGGGGACGAACCAGCCGCCGATGGCCCAGGCCGGGGAGCGGGTGACGGCGTCCCGGTCGAGCACCAGGGCGTTGTGGTGGACGCGGTGGAACCAGCTGACGAAGAGGACCGCCGTGATGATCAGCAGCGGAATCTCCATGAGGCCCGCCAGCGCCATCAAGGTGTCCGGCAGGGTGCCGCCGTCCTCGGTTCCCGCGTCCGGGTAGCTCCCGGCGCGCAGGGCCGAGCCGAGGTACAGGCCGGTTCCGGCCAGGAGCAGGGCGTACAGGCCGGAGAGGGCGAGCAGGACGGTCGTTGCCGTCGCGAGCCCACCGGGCGGGCGCAGCAGGGCGAGGGGTTCCGGGGAAGGTACCTGCGGGGAGGGTGCCTGCGGCGGTCTCTGCTGGGCGGGGTCGACGGGCGGCGGCGAGCCGGTCGCGCTGATGGACATGAAGTCGTACCCCCGGGAACAGGTGACACGGGCAGAAGGCCCGCCGGCCCGCCGCCATGCGATCACGGTCGAAGCAATGGCCGGGCCAAGGTTTCAGAGCGCACCTTTGAACGGCTTGGCTCGAGCGGACGGCTTCCCGGGACGGGTGCGGGCGAATGGCTGATACTCGCCGGCCTCGCGCTGTGTTCATGTACTCATATGCATGGCGCTGGATGATCCTGCCTGGATGTCCACCCTGCGCCCGCTGTTGCCCGTCATGCTGCCGGCCCTGCTCACCGCGCTGCTCGTGGCCCCGGCGCCCCCGCAGGCCCACGCCTCCGCGAGCGGCGAGCGCGAGGGGATCGAGACGGCCCGCACCGCCCGGCAGATCGCCCCCGGCGTACGGCTCGAGTCGTACGACCGGCTCGAAGCGGGCCGGTGGCTCCGCATCGACGAACTCGACGTCCAGCTGGCGGGTCCGGGTAAGGGTCCGGGTCCGGGGCCCGGCGCGGGCGGGGGTGCAGGCGCGGTGGCGGGCGCCGGCGCCGCCTCCGGCGTGCGTGTGGAGTACCTCGGCGGCCGGGGCGCCGCCACCCTCGCCGATTCCGCCGCCCGCCACCCCGCCGGTCCGGGCCGCCGCGTGGTCGCTGCCGTGAACGGGGACTTCTTCGACATCCGGGGTACGGGCGCCCCGCTCGGCCCCGGCATCGGCGCCGGACGGCTGCTGCACGCCGCCTCGCCCGGCGCCGGTCAGGCCGTCGGCTTCGGCGCCGACGGGAGGGGCCGGGTGCTCCGCCTCGCCCTCGACGGGAGCGTCACCCTGCCCGGCGGCCGGGTCCGCCCGCTCGCCGGTTTCAACACCGCGCGGCCGCCCGCCGAGGGCTTCGCCGTCTACACCGCCGCCTGGCCGGCGGCCGGACTCCCCGCATCCGGACCGGCGGTGGAACTGCGTGACGGCCGGGTCACGGCCGTGCGCGCGGCGGTACGCCGGCCCGCGCGCCGGGAGCGTCCCGCACCCGGCACCACCCTGCTCGTCGCTGCCGGCGCGACGGCCGCGCCGGAACTCGCCGCCCTGCGCCCCGGGGACGCGGTCGCCGTGGCGGCCCGGCCGGTGGCGTCCGGGGGCGGGCCGCTCCCGGCGAACGCGGTCGGCGGCCGGGAGGCGCTCGTGGTGGCCGGGGTCCCGCAGAACCACGACGGCGAACCGAACAACGCGGCCGCGCCGCGCACCGCCGTCGGCTTCTCAGGCGACGGCCGCCGGGCCCGCCTGGTCACCGTCGACGGCCGCCAGCGCGACAGCGGGGGGCTGACCCTGACCGCGCTCGGCCGGCTGATGCACCGGCTCGGTGCCCACGAGGCCCTCAACCTCGACGGCGGCGGTTCCTCGACGCTGCTCGCCGCGCTGACCGGGGAGACGGCCCTGACCGTGGAGAACTCCCCGTCCGACGGCCGTCAGCGCCCGGTCCCCAACGGCCTGGTCCTGACCGCCCCGGCCGGCTCCGGCCGCGCCGCCGGCTACCGGATCGAGCCCGTCGGCGGCGCCGCGCGCGCCTTCCCCGGCCTCACCCGGACCCTCAGGGCCACCCCCCACGACGCACACCTCGGCCCGGTGCCCGCCCGGGGCGCGGCTCCGGGGTGGTCCCTCCCGGAGGGCGGGGGCCGGATCGACCCCGCCGGGGGATTGCGTGCGTCCGCCCCCGGGCCGGTGCAGGTACGCGCGGAGCTGGGAGCGGCGCGCGGTGCGCTCCGCGTCGACGTCCTCGGGGCGGTGACCCGGGTCCGGGCCGTTCCGGACCGGATCGGGCTCGCGGAGGAGGGGGAGAGGGCGCGCTTCGTACTGACCGGGTACGACGCGCAGGGCGCCGCCGCCGTCGTCGAACCCCGCGACGTGGAGCTCGATTTCGACCGTTCCCGGTGGAGCGTCGCCGACGACGGGCGCGGCGGATTCACGGTGACCGCCCGAGTCCCGGGCGCGGCCGGGCCGTTGCGCGCCACGGTGCGCGGTACTGCCTCCTCCGTGGCCGCGGCCGAACTGGCCCTCGGGGTGGGGCTGTCGGACCGGCCGCTCGCGGATCTGGAGGACGCCGCCCGCTGGACCGGTCCGGGCACCGCGCCCGGAGCGGGCCGTCCGGGCCGCGGGCTCGCCCTCGCGCCGCCCGCCGGTGGAGGGACCGCCGCCGCGACCCCGCCCCGGCCCCTCCAGGTCCCCGAGCTGGCCCGGTCGCTCTCCCTCTGGGTGAACGGCGACGGCTCCGGGGCCCGGCCCGCGGTGGAACTCGCCGACGGCGACGGGGCCGCCGCCGTCCTGCGCGGGCCCGCCGTGGACTGGACCGGCTGGCGGCAGATCAGCCTGCCGCTCCCGGCGACGGCGGAGCGCCCGTTCAGCGTGACCCGGCTCTCGGCCACCGCCCCCGGGGCCACCCGGGCCGGAGCCCGGGTCGGAGCCACCGCAGAGCCCGCCGCCCCGAGGCTGCTGCTGGACACCCTGGCGGCGCGGACCCCGCCGACCGGGGTCGTCCGTACGCCCACCGCCCCCGATCCGATCGTGGCCACGGCGGCCCGGGTGGATGCCCGGCCCTGGCGGTTCGCGGTCGCCCCCGCCGGAGCCCGTCCTGCCACGGCCTTCGCCGGCACCTCTGGCACGGACTCCGGCCGGATCCCGGCCGCGGCCTCCCCCCGGACCCCGGCCACGACCTCCGCCCGGACCCCGGCCGTCGACTTCGCGCTGACCGGCACCGGCCGCCCGGCCTTCGTGCACCGGGGCGTACGGTTCCTGCCGCTCGGCTCCACGCGCCCCACCCTCGCCGGCGGCGGGCTGGAGCGGATCACGGCCCTGCGCGCGGCCCTCGCGGAGGCCGCCCGGGAGCCGGGCACGGGCGCGCTGGCCGTCGTAGAGCCGTACGCGCCGCAGGCCGTGGGGCGCAAGGAGGCCGCCCTGCGCCTGCGGCTCCTGGCGGAGTTCCGCCGGGCCACCGGCAAACGGGCCGTGATCATCACCGTCGGCGCCCCCCGCTTCGCGGCCGGCCGCGCCGAGGGCGTGCTCACCGTCGCGGCCCCGCGCACCGGCCGCACCGTGATCGGCGCCGACGCCTTCGCGGTGGGCGACTGGCTCTCCGTACTGCCGGCCGGACGCCGGTGAAACCGGTCAGGAACGGAGAAGCACCGGCTGCCCACCCGCCCATAGCGTGAAACCCATGGACACCATCAACCTTTCGCAGTGCTTCATCGCCGTCGACGACCACGACGCGGCGCTCCCCTTCTACGGGGACGTCCTCGGCCTGGAAGTCCGAAACGACGTCGGGTTCGAGGGGATGCGCTGGGTCACCCTCGGGTCGCCCGCACAGCCGGACGTGGACATCGTCCTCGAACCGCCCGTCGCGAACCCGAACGCCTCGTCCGCCGACCGGGAGGCCATGGCGGACCTGCTGGCCAAGGGCCTGCTGCGCGGTGTCATCTTCAGCACCGACGACTGCGACGCCACCTTCGAACGCATCCGGGCCGCCGGCGGTGACGTCCTCCAGGAGCCGATCGACCAGCCGTACGGGGTCCGGGACTGCGCCTTCCGCGACCCGGCCGGAAACATGATCCGGTTCCACCAGCCCCGCAAGCCCTGAGATCCACTGCCTCTCCTACCTGGTGCCGCTCCCGGATGACACCGCCGATCGGGTAGACAGGGGAGCGTTGCCGCGACCGAGAAGGCGGCGCCGGCCCGACAGTGCGGCGTCAGCCCAACAGTATGGAGACACGATGAGCAAGGTCACGAGGACGGGCACGCAGTCACCCGAGCCGCACGCCGCCGACGTCCACGACCTGATCCGCGTACACGGTGCGCGGGTGAACAACCTCAAGGACGTCAGCGTCGAGATCCCCAAGCGCCGGCTCACGGTCTTCACCGGCGTGTCCGGCTCGGGCAAGAGCTCCCTGGTGTTCGACACGATCGCCGCCGAGTCGCAGCGGCTGATCAACGAGACCTACAGCGCCTTCGTCCAGGGCTTCATGCCGACCCTGGCCCGGCCGGAGGTGGACGTCCTCGACGGACTGACCACCGTGATCACCGTCGACCAGCAGCGGATGGGCTCCGACCCCCGCTCGACGGTGGGCACCGCCACCGATGCGAACGCGATGCTGCGCATCCTCTTCAGCCGGCTCGGAAAGCCCCACATCGGCTCGCCCAAGGCCTTCTCCTTCAACGTGGCGTCGATCAGCGGGGCCGGCGCGGTCACCGTGGAGCGCGCGGGGCAGACCGTGAAGGAGCAGCGCAGCTTCCGCATCACCGGCGGAATGTGCCCGCGCTGCGAGGGCCGCGGCTCGGTCAACGACATCGACCTCACCGCGCTGTACGACGACACCAAGTCGCTCAGCGAGGGCGCCCTCACCATCCCCGGCTACACGATGGACGGCTGGTACGGCCGCATCTTCAGCGGCTCCGGCTTCTTCGACATGGACAAGCCGATCCGCAAGTACACCAAGCGCGAGCTCGGCGACCTGCTCCACAAGGAGCCGACCAAGATCAAGGTCGACGGGATCAACCTCACCTACGAGGGCATCATCCCGAAGCTCCAGAAGTCGATGCTGTCCAAGGACGTCGAGGCGCTGCAGCCGCACATCCGGGCGTTCGTGAAGCGCGCGGTGGCCTTCAGCGGCTGTCCCGAGTGCGAGGGCACCCGGCTCAGCGAGGGGGCCCGGTCCTCGAAGATCAAGAAGATCAGCATCGCCGACGCCTGCGCGATGCAGATCAGCGACCTGGCCAAGTGGGTGCGCGACCTCGACGAGCCCTCGGTGGCCCCGCTCCTCGCCACGCTCCGCCAGACCCTCGACTCCTTCGTGGAGATCGGGCTCGGCTACCTCTCGCTGGACCGGCCCTCGGGCACGCTGTCGGGCGGCGAGGCCCAGCGCGTCAAGATGATCCGCCACCTCGGATCCTCGCTCACCGACGTCACCTACGTCTTCGACGAGCCCACCGTCGGCCTGCACCCCCACGACATCCAGCAGATGAACGGTCTCCTGCTGCGGCTGCGCGACAAGGGCAACACGGTGCTCGTCGTGGAGCACAAGCCGGAGACGATCGCGATCGCCGACCACGTCGTCGACCTCGGCCCCGGCGCGGGCCAGGGGGGCGGCACCATCTGCTTCGAGGGCACCGTCGAGGGTCTGCGGGCGGGCGACACCATCACGGGCCGGCACTTCGGCGACCGCGCGAGCCTCAAGGAGACGGTGCGCGAGCCCAGCGGAAAGCTGGAGATCCGCGGCGCCAAGACGCACAACCTGCGGGGCGTCGACGTCAACGTACCGCTCGGGGTGCTCGTCGTGGTCACCGGCGTCGCCGGCTCCGGCAAGAGCTCGCTCGTCCACGGCTCCATCCCCGCGAGCGAGGGCGTGGTCTCGGTCGACCAGGGCGCGATCCGCGGCTCCCGGCGCAGCAACCCGGCCACCTACACCGGCCTGCTCGACCCGATCCGCAAGGCTTTCGCCAAGGCCAACGGTGTGAAGCCGGCCCTGTTCAGCGCCAACTCCGAGGGCGCCTGCCCGGGCTGCAACGGCGCGGGGGTCGTCTACACCGACCTCGCGATGATGGCCGGCGTCTCCACCACCTGCGAGGAGTGCGAGGGCAAGCGCTTCCACGCCTCGGTCCTGGAACACCACCTCGGCGGCCGCGACATCAGCGAGGTCCTCGCGATGCCGGTCACCGAAGCCGCCGAGTTCTTCGGCGCCGGCGAGGCGCGCACCCCGGCCGCGCACAAGATCCTGGAGCGGATGGCGGACGTGGGCCTGGGATACCTCAGCCTCGGCCAGCCGCTGACCACCCTCTCCGGCGGCGAGCGGCAGCGGCTCAAGCTGGCCACGCACATGGCGGACAAGGGCGGGATCTACGTACTCGACGAGCCGACCGCGGGCCTGCACCTCGCCGACGTCGAGCAGCTCCTCGGCCTGCTCGACCGGCTCGTCGACTCCGGCAAGTCGGTGATCGTGGTCGAACACCACCAGGCGGTCATGGCGCACGCCGACTGGATCATCGACCTCGGCCCCGGCGCCGGTCACGACGGCGGCCGGATCGTCTTCGAGGGCACCCCCGCCGCCCTGGTCGAGGGCCGTGGCACCCTCACCGGCGACCACCTGGCGACCTACGTGGGCGCCTAGGTTTTCCCTACAGCTGCACGAGGGTGACCTCGGTCGCCTTCACGCTGGTCCACACCGCGGCGCCGTCGACGATTCCCAGTTCGGCGGCGGCCTCGGGGGTGATCTCCGCGACGAGGTCGGGCGCCTGGTCCGAGCCGACCAGCACGCGCAGCCGGCTTCCCACCGAGGTGATCTCCCGTACGGTGCCGGGCCATACGTTACGAGGGCTGCCGCCCGGGCGGTCCCGGTGCACGGACACCGCCTCGGGGGCGATGATCGCCAGTGCCTGAGCCCCTTCGGGCAGCGCCTCGGCCACCACCAGGCGGCCCCCGGCGGCGAGTTCCAGCCCGTCGGCCGAGGCCGTGCCGGGCCAGGCGTTGCGCCCCAGCATCCGTGCCACCCACGGGGAGCGCGGGTGCCGGGTCACCTCGGAGGGCGGAGCGTCCTGCAGGGTCCGCCCGTCGGAGAGTACGAGGACCCGGTCGGCCAGGGACACCGCCTCGACGGGGTCGTGCGTGACGATGAGGCAGACCCCGCCGAAGCCGGCCAGATGCGTGCGCAGGGTGTGCCGGACCCGGGCGCGGGTGGTCTGGTCCAGGGCGGCGAGCGGCTCGTCGAGCAGCAGCAGCCGGGGCCGGGCGGCCAGCGCGCGGGCCAGCGCCACCCGCTGGGCCTGCCCGCCGGAGAGCTGGGCGGGCTTGCGGTGGGCGAGGTGCCCGACACCGAGCCGGTCCAGCCAGGCCTGCGCCTCGGCCCGGGCGGCGGCCCGGGGCACCCGGCGGGCGCGCAGCCCGTACGAGGTGTTGGCGAGCGCGCTCAGGTGCGGGAACAGCGCGCCGTCCTGGGGGACCCAGGCGACCTGGCGCCGGTGCGGGGGCAGGCCGGTCACGTCGGCGTCGCCGAGCCGGAGCTCGGCATGGGCGCGGGGGGTGAGGCCGAGCAGGGCGCGCAGCAGGGTGGTCTTGCCGGCGCCGTTCTCGCCGACGACGGCGATGGTGGTGCCGGGTTCGGCGTCGAGGGTGAGCTCGTTGAAACCGGTGACGGTGGCGTGCAGCGGCCAGTGCCCGCCCTCGGCGCAGGCCCCGGCCGGCGGCCGCCCCTGCTCGGCCGGCTCCGTCGACGAAGACGCCGGGGACGCCGGGGACGCGGGGGAGCCCGGAATCCCGGGCGGTACGGGGCCCACGGGATCCGGGCCGGAGACCTCCTCGGCGACCACCGGCGCACCGGGGTCCTTGCGGGCGACGGGGGTTCCCGTCCACCTGCCGCGCAGGGCGATGAGTACGGCCATGGCGATCGCGAGGAGCAGCAGGGACACGGACGTGGCGGCCTCGGGCTGGTCCTGGAGCAGCAGGTAGACCTGGAGCGGCAGGGTCTGGGTGGTGCCCGGCAGGTTGCCCGCGAAGGTGATGGTGGCGCCGAACTCGCCGAGCGCCCGCGCCCAGGTCAGCGCGGCTCCGGCGACCAGGCCCGGGGCCACCATCGGCAGCGTCACGGTGAAGAACACGCGCAGCGGCGTGGAACCGAGGGAGGCGGCGGTCTCCTCGTAGCTCGGCTTGAGCCCGGCGAGCGCGCCCTCCAGGCTGATCACGAGGAAGGGCATCGCGACGAAGGTGGCCGCGACGACCGCGCCGGAGGTGTGGAAGGGCAGCGTGATGCCGAAGGTGCCCTCCAGCCAGGGTCCGAGCAGCCCGCGCCGGCCGAAACCGAGCAGCAGGGCCACACCACCGACCGTGGGCGGCAGCACCATGGGGAGCAGGACCAGCGAGCGCACCAGCGCCTTGCCCTTGAACTCGACGCGGGCCAGCAGCCAGGCGAGCGGCACTCCGAAGAGGAGGGAGAAGCCGAGCGCCCACAGGGACACGACCAGCGAGAGCCGGAGCGCCTCGACCACACCGGGGCTGGTGAGGTGCGCGCCGAGATCGCTCCACTGGGTGCGGGTGAGGATGCCGACGAGCGGCATCAGCAGGAACGCCACGGCGAGCAGCGCGGGGAGCGCCAGAGCCACGGGGGGCCGGGTGCGGTGGGTACGGAGTCTGCTCATGTGGGTTCCTGGCCGAAGACGTCGGGACGCCACCGGGGACGTCGGGAGGCCCGGGCGGCGTGTGAAGCGTAATGCGGCGGGCGGCACGCGAAGAGGGACCGCCCGTCCCCCCGGACCGGGCAGTCCCTCTTCGTCACCGGACCCGTCAGGCGGTCACGCCTTCTGGAAGCCCGCGTCCTGGAGGATCTTCTGGGCCTCCGGGGTGCTCAGCCAGGCCACGAACGCGGCCGCGGCCTCGGCGTTCTTGGAACCCTTGAGCGAGGCGGCCGGGTACGAGGCCACGGCGTTCTCGGCGTCCGGGATGTCCACGACGACGACCTTGTCACCGGACTTGAGGGTGTCGGTCTTGTAGACGAGACCGGCGTCGGCCTCGCCCAGCTCGACCTTGCTCAGCACGGCGCGGACGTTGGGCTCCTGGGAGACCGGCTTCACCTCGACCTTCTGGGCGTCGAGGATCTGCTTGCTGTAACGGCCCACCGGGACCTCGGGCGCGGCCAGCACGACCTTGATCTTGGTGTCGGCGAGGTCCTTGAGACCGGCGACCTTGAAGGGGTTGCCCTTGCCGGTCGCGATGACCAGACGGTTCTTGGCGATGACCGCCGGGTCGTTGGTCTCGGCCTTCAGGGCGTCCATCGTCTTGGTGTCGGCGGTGACCAGCGCGTCGGCCGGGGCGCCCTGCTTGACCTGCGCGGCGAGCTCCTGCGAACCGGCGAAGGAGAAGGTGACCTTGGTCCCCGGGTGGGCCTTCTCGTACGCGGAGCCCGCGGCCTTGAAGACGTCGGTGAGGGAGGAGGCGGCGAGCACCGTCAGGTTCGCGGCCTTGGGCGCGGCGGACCCGGAGGCGCTCGGGGAGGCGGCGGCCCCGTCCTTCTTGTCGTCGCTGCTGCCGCAGGCGGCGAGCGCCGGCACGAGCAGGGCGGCGGAGAGGGCGAGCGCGGCGGTACGGCGGTTCAGCGGCAGGATCGGGGACATGAGCTGGTGCTCCTCGGTCGGGTCGGCGGCCGGCCTGGTGCCGGATCCGCGCGGTGGTGACCCGCGCCGGGGACGGGCGGAGCGGGTGGGGGCGCGTGGTACTGAGCGGTGTTGAACGGGTAGTGCCGAGCGGGGTCGGGCGAGGTCAGGCGCGGTCGATGTGCACGCTGGTGGACTTCACGCGGGCGGTGGCCCGCATGCCGACCTCCAGCCCGAGCTCGTCGACGGCCTCCCGGGTGAGCAGGGAGACCAGGCGGTGGGGCCCGGCCTGGATCTCGACCTGGGCGGCCACGTCGCCGAGCTTGACGGCGGTCACGATCCCGGGGAAGGCGTTGCGCGCCGAGGTGTAGGTCTCGCCGTCCTCGGCGTGGGCCCCTTGCGCGACCTCGACGGAGAAGGCGGCCAGGGCGCGGCCGTCGATCAGCCGGCGACCGCCCTCGTCGCGATGGGTCGCGACGCGGCCGGCGTCGGCCCAGCGGCGGGCGGTGTCCGGGCTGACGCCGAGAAGGCGCGCCGCCTGACCGATGGTGTAGGACTGCATGTGCGACAAGGTAGGGGCACGTGTGCCGCATTTGCAATTCCATTGGCATGATATCCATGGCAGATACCACCACTCTTGTCGGAACCGCCAAAAGTCATTCCGCTTCTACGGGCTCGGCCCGGCCCCGCTCGCCTCGCTAAAGTCGGGGCATGGCTGAAGAGGGAACCGCAGGTGCGGGGTCGGGGTCGGCGCGGGTCGACGTGTGGATCTGGTCGGTCCGGCTGACGAAGACGCGGGCGATCGCCGCCACGGCGTGCCGGGCGGGGCACGTGCGGGTCAACGGGGAGCGCGCGAAGCCGGCGCAGGCGGTGCGGGCCGGGGACGAGGTGCGCCTCTTCCATGCGGGGCGGGAGCGCATCGTGGTGGTCCGGCGGCCGGTGTCCAAGCGGGTCGGCGCCCCGGCGGCCGCGGAATGCCTGACGGACAACAGTCCGCCGCCGCCGACCCCGGTGGAGGCGGCGGTGGTCGGCATCCGCGACCGCGGCGCGGGCCGCCCGACGAAGCGCGAACGCCGCGAGATCGAAACCCTGCGCGGCGGCCGGTAGGGGCCGGTAGCGGCGAAGCGTCGAGGGCCGGGGCGGGCCGGGCCGGACCCGGCGGCTTCGCCCCGCCCTGCGGCTGCCTGCCTCTGCCCGCGGCTCCCGCGGCCGTCGGCCGATGGGCGGGCGCATCACCCGTGTCGACTTATCGACTGCCTCTGAGTCCTGCTCTCGCCTGCGTGAACCGCATGGCGAAAATTTCTGCAAGGCATTGCGGTGGTTCTCCCCATAAAGGGTCCTCTCGGGCTGCCCGGGCGTGCCCCGTGGCGAGATTTCCGGTTCACAGGGGCTTCACGCACTGGTGACAGGTGGATAACCTCCCCGCAAAACCTTGCGGCAAGTTTTCAATGCCGCGGAGCCGCAGGGCTGTTGGGCCCCGCTTCGAGGAGCAGACCTTGAGATCACGTACGCGATCACACCCCAGAGGACGGTCCACGGCCCTGGCGCTGGCCGTCGCGGGATGCCTGGCAGCCGCGCTGCCGGCCGCCGGAGCCTCCCTCGCCGAGGCGGCCACCACGACCGTCGCCCCCGCCGCCGCGACGGCGGCCGACGACGGCACGGCGACGGTCTTCTACTACACCAAGACCCGCAACTGGGCTGCGTACAACCTGCATTGGGCCCCCGACGGCGGCAGCTGGACGACCGTCCCCGGCACCGGGATGGAAGCCGCCTGTACCGACTGGGTGAAGAAGACCGTCAGCCTCGGCTCGGCCGCAGGCCTCCAGGCGACCTTCAACAACGGCCAGGGCACCTGGGACAACAACGGGGGCAAGAACTACTCCCTGGGTACCGGGGTCATCACCGTCAAGGACGGGGTCGTGGCCCACAGCGACCCCTGTACCACCGACCCCGGTACCGGCACGGGAACCGGCGCGAGCGCCACCGTCTACTACGCGACGACCACGGTCGGCTGGCCGACCGTCAATCTGCACTGGGCCCCGACCGGCGGCTCCTGGACCACCGTCCCCGGCACCGGCATGGACCCGGCCTGCACGGGCTGGGTGAAGAAGACGGTCCCGCTCGGCTCTGCCGCCGGACTCGCCGCCACCTTCAACAACGGCAACGGCACCTGGGACAACAACAACGGCAGGAACTACGCCCTGGGCGCGGGCCTGTCCACGGTGAAGGACACCACGGTCACCGCGAACGCCGCCGACCCGTGCGCCGCCGTCGTCCCCGACACGACCGCGCCCACCGTGCCCGCGAACTTGCGGGCCGCCGCCACCGACGTGTCCACCGTCGTGACCTGGGACGCCGCCACGGACGACCGGGGAGTGACCGGCTACCAGGTCACCCGCTCGGGCGGCACGAAGGGCGCCGTGGTCACCTCCGTCACCTCCACGGTCCTCACCGAATCCGGGCTGGAGGAGCGCACCGCCTACACCTACACGGTCAGGGCGGTGGACGCCGCCGGGAACCTCTCCGCCTCCTCGGCCGCGGCCGCCACCACCACGGGCACCCGGCCCCCGGCCCCGGCCGGATCCGCGCCGCTGGGCGGCGACCCGCGCAAGGACCCGATCTACTTCGTGCTCACCGCCCGCTTCAACGACGGAGACAGCGCCAACAACCGGGGCGGCGGCCAGGACGTGAAGTCCGGGAACGCCGCCAACAACGACCCGATGTTCCGCGGGGACTTCAAGGGTCTGGTCGAGAAGCTGGACTACGTCAAAGCGCTCGGCTTCTCCGCGATCTGGATCACCCCGGTCGTGCTGAACCGCTCCGACTACGACTACCACGGCTATCACGGCTACGACTTCTACAAGGTCGACCCGCGCCTGGAATCCGCCGGCGCCTCCTACCAGGACCTCATCAACGCCGCCCACGCCAAGGACGTCAAGATCTACCAGGACGTGGTGTACAACCACAGCGCCCGCTGGGGGGCCAAGGGCCTGTTCACCCCCACCGTCTTCGGCGTCCGCGACACGCAGTGGTCCTGGTACTACGACGAGAAGCAGGCCGGCTTTGAGTACGACGGCCTCACCGTCGACCCCAAGAGCGGAAAGTCGTACTACAACGGCGACATGTGGTCGACGGCCGAACCGGCCGGGAACACCTGCGTCAACTGGGGCGTGGCCACCCCGTACAGGAGCGCCGAGGGCTACACCATCTACAACTGCCAGTGGCCGAACCCGACCTCGGGGATGTTCCCCAAGGCCCTGTTCCACCAGTGCTGGATAGGCAACTGGGAGGGTGAGGATGCCCGTTCCTGCTGGATCCACGAGGACCTGGCGGACTTCAACACCGAGAACCCGGCCGTCCAGAACTACCTCATCGGCGCGTACAACAAGTACATCGACATGGGCGTCGACGGGTTCCGCGTCGACACGGCCGTGCACATCCCCCGCGTCACCTGGAACCGGCGCTTCCTGCCCGCCATCCAGCAGCGCGTGGCCCAGCAGTTCGGCGCCCAGAAGGCCGAGGACTTCTACGTCTTCGGCGAGGTCGGCTCCTTCGTCAACGACAAGTGGAACCGCGGCTCGGCCAACCAGTCCGCGCAGTACTACACCTGGAAGGAGTCCGCGACGTACAGCGCGGACGACGCCACCGCCGCCGTCCAGCAGTACACGACCGACAACGACCCGGCCAAGCAGCCGACCAGCACCAACGCCTTCCTGAGCGGCAATCTCTACCACGCCCCCGACCACAGCAAGTTCTCCGGCATGAACGTCATCGACATGCGCATGCACATGAACTTCGGGGACGCCAACAACGCCTTCCAGAACGGCAAGGACTCCGACGACAGCTACAACGACGCCACCTACAACGTCGTCTACGTCGACAGCCACGACTTCGGCCCCGGCAAATCCTCCACCCGTTACGCGGGCGGCACCGAGGCCTGGGCCGAGAACATGGCCCTGATGTGGACCTTCCGCGGCATCCCGACCCTGTACTACGGCTCCGAGACCGAGTTCCAGGCCGGCAAACAGATCGACTGCGGCCCGACCTGCCCGCTCGCCGGCACCGGCCGCGCCTACTACGGGGACAAGATCGCGGGATCGGTCACCGCCTCCGGCTTCTCGAAGGTCGCCACCGCCACCGGGCCGGTCGCCGCCACCCTCGAATCCCCGCTGGTCAAACACCTCCAGAGGCTGAACGAGATCCGCCGCGCCGTGCCCGCCCTCCAGATGGGCCAGTACTCCACGGAGGGAGTCTCGGGAGGCATGGCCTTCAAGCGCCGCTACACCGACACGGCCACCGGCGTGGACAGCTTCGCCCTGGTGACCGTCACCGGGTCCGCCACGTACGCGGGCGTCCCCAACGGCACGTACAAGGACGCCGTCACCGGCGACGTGAAGACCGTCTCCAACGGCACCCTGTCCGTCCCGGCCCCCGGGAAGGGCAACCTCCGGGTCTACGTCCTCGACCTGGCCGGCAGCAACGCCGCCCCCGGCAAGGTGGGCGCCGCCGGGCCCTACCTGAAGTAGAGGAGCGGGGCGGGGCGCGGTCACCCGCCCCGCCCCGCCTTTCGTGCATGTGTTCGAATTGCGCGCTATTCTGGACCCATGCACGCACTCCAGGGCTCGCTCTTCGACCAGGGCGACGAGATCCGCATCGGCCCGCTGGCGGGTGCCCGGCGTACGGAGCTGGGCGCCGGTGCCTGGGTGGACCACCTGCCGGGCTGGCTGGCGGGCGCCGACGCACTGTTCGAGCGGCTCGCGGCCGACGTCCCGTGGCACGCCGAGCGGCGGCAGATGTACGAGCGGGAGGTGGCGGTCCCGCGCCTGCTGGCCCACTACGGCCAGGCGGACCCGCTGCCGCACCCCGTCCTCGCCGGGGCCCGGGCCGCGCTGAGCCGCCACTATGCCCCCGAGCTGGGCGAACCCTTCGTCACGGCGGGCCTGTGCCTCTACCGCGACGGCCGCGACAGCGTCGCCTGGCACGGCGACCGCACGGGCCGCTCCGCCACCGAGGACACGATGGTCGCGATCCTCTCGGTGGGCGACCCCCGCGACCTGGTCCTGCGCCCCCGCGACGGCGGCGCCACCCTGCTCCGCCTCCCCCTGGGCCACGGCGACCTGGCGGTGATGGGCGGCTCCTGCCAGCGCACGATGGAACACGCCGTCCCCAAGACGGCCCGCCCGGTCGGGCCCCGCATCAGCGTCCAGTTCCGTCCGCGCGGGGTCAGTTGAGCCGACGGGCGCGGAGGCTGGGGATGCCGGATGCCGGATGCCTTACGCCGCGTCGAGTTCCTTGGGCGGGCGGGCTGCCGAGGCCGCCGCGTGCAGGGAGCGCAGGGCCAGCAGCAGGATGCCGATGTCGTCCAGGTAGACCGGGTCCGGGATCAGGTCCACCGGGGAGACCGTGTACGCGACGGCGGCCCAGAACAGGGCCTTGTCGCGCAGGGGGATGCCCGCGTCGCGCAGGAGCCGGCGGGCCGCGAAGACCCGTACGAGGAGCACGGCCGCGGTGACCGCCAGGCCGGCCGCCACCACCGCGGCCACGATGAGCCAGACGGTCGTCGTGTCCATCAGGCGCCCTGTGTCCGGAGCCGGCGGCTGACCTCGCCGAGCCCGTCCGCGAGCGTGTCGAGCTGTTCGGGGGTGAGGACGTCCACCAGGACCTCCCGGACCGTGGTCACGTGGCCCGGCGCGGCCTCCGTCAGCCGGGCGCGGCCCGTCTCGGTGAGGACGGCGTATACCCCCCGGACGTCGGAGGGGCAGGTGCGGCGGCGGACGAGGCCCGCCTTCTCCAGCTGGGTGACCTGGTAGGTCAGGCCGCTCTTGGAGTTGACCAGCCCGTTGGCGAGCTCCGTCATGCGCAGTTCGCGCTCCGGAGCCCTGGCGAGCCGCACGAGGATCTCGTACTGCGGGTGGGAGAGTCCGGAATCGTCCTTGAGCTGCTGATCGAGGCGGCGGTTGACCAGGGCGGAAGCGGCCAGGAACCCCTCCCAGGCCCGCATCTCGCGGGCGTCCAGCCATTTCGTCTCAGCCATGGACCCAGGCTACACGTGACGTTCCAATTTGAATCAGCGGCGGATGCGGAGCTAGGGTCGGGGGATGTCGTTCGAATTTGAACGACATCCCCTCGGGCCGCCCGACCGGAAGGACCTCCCATGCCCAGCCCCGTGACCAGCTCGTCCCCCACCACGCCGAAGCCGCGGGCCGGCGAACCCGCCGCCCCCCTCGCGCGCCCCTCGGGCGCCCCGGCCCCGTCCACCCCCGCCCACGACGTCGGCCTGCTCCTCCTGCGCGTGGTCCTCGGCCTGACCATGGCCGCCCACGGCGCCCAGAAGCTCTTCGGCTGGTTCGGCGGCGGCGGCATCAGCGGCACCGGCCAGTTCTTCACCGCCAGCGGCTACCCCGCGGGTGACGCCATGGCGGTACTCGCCGGGCTGACCGAGACCCTCGGCGGACTCGGCCTCGTCCTCGGGCTGCTCACCCCGCTGGCGGGCGCCGCCCTGGTCGGCACCATGATCAACGCGATCGCCGTGCACGGCGCCGGCTCCTTCTTCGCCCCGCAGGGCGTCGAGTACGAGCTCCTGCTCACCGCCGGCGCCGCCGCCCTCGCGCTCACCGGCCCCGGCCGGTACGCCGCCGACCGCTTCCTGCCCGTCCTGCGGGGCCACCGCCTCGCCCACGGCGCCCTCGCGGTCGGCCTCGGCGTCGTGACCGCGGGCGTGCTGCTCCTCGTACGGAACTGAGCCGTCGGGGCGGGCGGCTCGGCGCGGCGCGGGGACCCGTACGGGCTGATTGAGTGCGGGCATTCGGGGGAAAGTGCCCTAAATGACACAACCCATCGAAGACTACGCACTCATCGGCGACCTGATGACCAGTGGGCTGGTCGGCCGCGACGGGTCCATCGACTGGCTGTGCCTGCCGCGCTTCGACTCGGCCGCCTGTTTCGCCGCCCTCCTCGGCGACGAGGAGAACGGCCACTGGCGCATCGCCCCGGCCGCCGCCCCCGCTACCGCACGCTGCACCCGCCGGGCCTACGTCGACGGCACGCTCGTCCTCGAATCCTTCTGGGAGACCGAGGACGGCGCCTCGTTCAAGGTGATCGACTTCATGCCGCAGCGCGACACCGCGCCCGACCTGATGCGGATCGTCGAAGGCCTCGGCGGCGAATCGACCGTGAGCAGCACCCTGCGCCTGCGCTTCGACTACGGGCACATCGTGCCGTGGGTCCGGCGCGCCGGCAACCGCGAGGGCGACCGGGTCGCCGTCGCCGGACCCGACGCCGCGTGGCTGCGCAGCGAACCCTCCGTGCACACGTGGGGCGAGGGCATGAGCACTCGCTCCGAGTTCACGGTCGCCGCCGGCGAGCGCGTCGCCTTCGTGCTCACCTGGCACCCCTCGCACGAACCGCGCCCCGAGAACCTGGACCCGTACGCCGCCCTGGAGCAGAGCCTGGCCGACTGGCGGGAATGGACCGCTCAGTGCACCTACGAGGGCCCGTACCGGGAAGCGGTGGTCCGCTCCCTGATCACCCTCAAGGCCCTCACCTACGCCCCGACCGGCGGCATCGCCGCCGCCGCGACCACCTCCCTGCCGGAGGAGCTCGGCGGCGTCCGGAACTGGGACTACCGCTACTGCTGGCTGCGCGACTCCACCCTCACCCTCGGCTCCCTGCTGGCCACCGGCTACCTCGACGAGGCCCGCGCCTGGCGGGAGTGGCTGCTGCGGGCCATCGCGGGAGACCCGGCCGACCTGCAGATCATGTACGGGATCGGCGGCGAGCGGCGCATCCCGGAGAGTGAGCTGCCCTGGCTGAAGGGGTACGCGGCCTCCGTGCCGGTCCGGGTCGGCAACGCCGCCGTCGACCAGCTCCAGCTCGACGTGTACGGGGAGGTCCTCGACTCCCTCTACGTGGCCCGCTCCGCCGGACTCCCCGCCGAGTGGCACTCCTGGAGGATCCAGCTCGCGCTCCTCGACTTCCTGGAGCAGAACTGGCACCGCCCCGACGAGGGACTGTGGGAAGTGCGCGGCCCGCGCCGCCACTTCACGCACTCCAAGGTGATGGCGTGGGTCGCCGCCGACCGGGCCGTGCGCACCCTCGAACTCAACCCCAAACTGCCCGGCGACGTGCACCGCTGGCGCGCCATGAGGGAGGCGGTCCACCGCGACGTCTGCGAGAACGCCTACGACGCGGAGCGGCGCACCTTCACCCAGTACTACGGCTCCCGCGAGCTGGACGCCGCCACCCTCCTCATCCCGCGCGTCGGCTTCCTGCCGTCCGACGACCCCCGTGTCATCGGCACGGTCGACGCGGTGCGCGAGGAACTGGGCCGCAGCGGCCTGGTCCGCCGCTACAGCACCGAGGGGCTCTCGGTGGACGGCCTGCCCGGCGACGAAGGAGCCTTCCTCGCCTGCTCGTTCTGGCTCACCGACGCCCTGCACCTGACCGGGCGGGAGAAGGAGGCGAGGGAGCTCTTCGACCGCCTGCTGGCCGTACGCAACGACGTGGGACTCCTCGCCGAGGAGTACGACCCCGTATCGGGACGCCAACTCGGCAACTTCCCCCAGGCGTTCAGTCACGTCGGCCTGGTGAACACCGCGCTCACCCTGGGCGGGGGCAGCCTGGCGGCGGGCCAGGTGTAAGGTCCGGGCCCGCCGGCCGGGCCGGGCGCAGCGCCCCCTACCGGCGGCGGTTGAAGGGCAGCCGGCCGAGCACCACGGCCATGCCGCAGGTGTCCGTGAGGGCGGAGAACACCAGCCCGGCCGCGACCCCGGCGCTGAGCAGCGCGAACGCCGGGTGCACCAGCAGACCGAGGAACAGGCCGAGGAGGACGAGCGCGCCCGCGGTGAACCGGACCTGACGCTCCATGGCCCATACCCGGCGGGGACCTTGGTCCGGGTAGTCGAGCGGATGCCCGTGCGCCGCCCAGGAGGTGGTGCCGCCGGTCAGGCTGGTGGCCGCGATGCCGTGCCCGGCCAGGGTCCGGGCCGCGTTTTCCGAGCGGGTCCCCGAGGCGCACACCAGCAGCAGTTCCTGCTCCTCCGCGGCCCGGCGCAGCTCGGGCAGGGAGCGGCCGATCCGGTCGAGGGGGATGTTCAGCGCGCCGGGGAGGTGGCCGGAGGCGTACTCGCCCGGGGTGCGGACATCGACGATCCGGAACTCGGCGTGACGGGCGTGGGCCTGGCTGACGTCGAGGAGGGCGGGGCTGCGGCTCATGGCGATCGGGCTCCTTCGAGAGGCGGGGACCGTGACGGCCATGGCGCGGAGCATAGGCGAAGGGGCGGAGCCGGCGAGACACCCGTTCCACCATTCGGGACACCAGTACGCGAAGAGGAGGGCGACCGTGTCACGGGAGGGTGGAGGTGACCGGTATGACCGGCAGGCCCATACGGACCGCGCCGGGGGCGGGAGCCGCCGGGATCCGCTCCAGGACGCCGCCCGCGAAGACGTCGTAGAGCGGGAGCGTCTCCAGGTGGACATAGCCGATGTGGCAGTCGCAGACCGCGAGGGGGCAGGCACGCGGGCGCAGGGCGGCCCGGTAGGAGCCGTCGTAGAGGTTGCCCAGCTCCGCCTTGACGAAGTGGCAGCGGCGGACCGTGCCGGCGCCGTCCACCGAGATCACCGAGGCGCCCGTGCGGCAGGGCAGACCCGCCGAGCGGTGCGGGTGGCGGCTGAACGGGAAGAGCGGGTCCAGGGCGGTCCAGTCGGCCGCCTCCGGGTCGGTGTACGCGTGCCCCTCCGCCGCGTTGACCCACAGGTACACCTCGGGCGGCAGCGCGGTGCGCAGCCGGCGGGCCTCCGCGAGGTGTTCCGGCAGGCCGACCACGCCCACGCTGAACCGCACCCCGGCGGCGGCCAGTTCCCGGCACTTGCCCAGGAACCGGTCGTACGGGGTCTGGCCCGGGTGGTACGTGCACCAGAGCGCGAGCGTGTCCCGGTCGGCCTCGGCGGTCCAGCCGGTGCGGCCGCTCAGGTTGGTCTGGATCGCGACCCGGCGCACCTGCGGCAGGTGTGACAGCTCCACCAGGGCGCGCCGGTACCAGGAGCGGACCAGGCCCTCGCCCCACGGGGTGAACAGGACGGACAGCCGGTCGCCGGTGTTCCCGGCGGCCCAGCCGGCGAACCGTTCCAGGGCGGCCCGGTCGGCCGTCAGCAGCTCCCGGCTGTCCCGCCGCTTGGCGAACGGGCAGTAGGGACAGTCGTAGTCGCAGGAGGACAGCGGGCCCCGGTAGAGGACCGTCAGGTCCATCGAGGCAGCCTCGCTCCGCGCCCCGGCCCCAGTCACTTGCGCGTGTACGCGGCCATCGTGGCCCGTACCTCCGCCGAGAACAGCGCCGGGCCCGCCGCGTCCGAGTGCGCCAGCCCCTCCGGGGTCAGCCGCAGCAGCTCCGCGTCGTCCACGAGCCAGCCGCGCTCCGCGAAGGCCGCCAGCTCCGTGGGGAAGTCCTCCCACGGACCGCTCCCGAACCGCTCACGGTACTCGCCCACCGGCATCCCGCGCGCCTGGAGCAGGGACTGCAGCAGGTGTCGGCGCCGGGCCTCCTGCGCGTCGATCCGGCGGCCGTGCCCGGCCCGTGCGAAGTCCTCCTCGGGCCGGCTCACGTAGTCGTCGACGATGCCGCGGATCTCGCTCATGCCGACCGCGTAGTCGAAGGAGTAGTGCAGTTCGGCCGTGTAGGAGCGGGCCCCGCAGCCGAGGCCGATCATGCCGTCGGTCTGGCAGGCGTGGTCGTCCGCGCCCTCCGCGGGCGCGTCCGCCCGGCGGAACATCCGCATCGACACCTGCTCGTACCCGGCGGCAAGCAGGTGGTCGCGCCCGGCCCGGTACAGCCGCAGTCTCTGCTCGTCCCACCCGGTGGAGGAGGAATCGGCGGGCCTGCGTCCCAGGCCCGTCAGGGGGCGCACGTACAGCGGGTAGAGGTAGAGCTCCTCCGGGCGCCAGGCGAGGGCCGCGTCCAGCGAGTAGCGCCAGCTCTCCTCCGTCTGCCCGTCGATGCCGTAGATCAAGTCGATGTTCAGGACCGGTATCGCCGCGTCCCGGACCCGCGCCAGCGCCGCCTCCACGTCCGCCCGCTTCTGCGGACGCACGGCGGAACGCGCCTCGGCGGGCACGAAGCTCTGCACGCCCAGGCTGAGCCGGGTCGTACCCCGGTCGGCCAGCACGGCGAGCCGGTCCGCCGTCGCCGTGGCCGGCGAGGCCTCCACGGACAGCGGCACCGCCCGCAGATCGGCGCCCGCGCTCTTCTCCGCGATGTCGCAGAGCCGCTCCAGCTCGGACGCCGTCAGGAAGGTCGGCGTCCCGCCGCCGAAGGCGGCCGCCGCGAACCGCACGGGCTCCTCGTCGCCGAGCGCGCCCCGGACCGCCCTCGCCTGCCGCTCCAGCGCGTCGAGATAGGCCGTGGTCAGACCCTCCGGCGCGCCGATGCGGGTGAAGAGGTTGCAGAACCCGCAGCGCACCTCGCAGAAGGGAATGTGGAGGTAGAGGGAAAGGGCGTCCTTGGGCTGCCGTGCCCACTCCCCGCTCAGCTCGGCGGGCTCGGGCAGCTCGCGGTAGGCCGTCTTGTGCGGGTAGGCGTACACGTAACTCTCGTACGGAGTCGATGGGTTCATCGGAAGGTCCCTCGGAAGGCTCATCGGGGTCCGGGCTCCTCGTGGTTCAGGTGGAACTGTGCGTACGGGACCGTCCAGACCGCCTCGTGGGCGAGCCGGTGCCCCGTGTACCCGTCGTCCCCGTACGTGGTCCCGTGGTCGGAGCAGACGATCGCGAAGCAGCGGCGCCGCGACCGCATCGCGTCGAAGAGCCGCCCGATGTGCCGGTCGACGTACTCCAGTGCGGCCGCGTGCGTCTCCCACGAGTCGCCGTCCGCCGCGGTCGCCCCGGGGGAGTGGAACCAGTTGGGCTGGTGCATCGCCGACACGTTCAGGAAGAGGAACAGCCGCCGGTCCTGCGGCAGTCCGGCCACGACCTGCTCGGCGCGGGACACCTGGGCCTCGAAGGAGGTCGGCGACGCCACCCCGAACTCCGGTTCCCAGTGCGACTCCTGGAACATTCCGGGCAGTACGGAGCCCAGCGCGGCCGCCTTGTTGAAGAAGCCGACGCCTCCCACGCACACGGTCCGGTAGCCCGCCCCGGCCAGCCCCGACACCAGATCCGCAGTGTCGAAGACCCAGGTGCGCCCGGCGGTGGTCTCACTGCCCGGGAAGCGGGCGGCGAACAGCCGCGCATGCGGGCCGGGGCCGTCGGGGGTGGGCAGGAAGCCCGCGAACATGGCCTGGTGGGAGGCGTAGGTGAAACTCCCCGGCGCGTGCCGCCGCTCCCACACCCCGCCGGGCAGGTGCGCGGCCAGGTTCGGGATCCGTCCCTCGGCGGCCAGCCGCGCGGCCACGTCGTGGCGCAGCGTGTCGAGGGTGACGAGCAGCAGGTCGTCGCGGCCGACGACCTCGTTCATGTCAGGGGCGGGCGGGGGCATGGGCATGCTGCTGTTCCTGTCGTACGGCGGCCACTTGGGCCGTGTAGGTGTCCTGGCCCTCGGCGGGCGAGCCGGGCAGTCCCGTCAGCCGGGGCAGCAGGTCCCCGAAGGCGTTGACCTCGCCCACGGCGAAGCTCCGCCAGCCGAGGGCGGGCAGCAGATCGACCCCGACGCACAGCGTGCGCGGGAAGGCGGCCGCCGCACGCTCGCAGACGGCGAGCGCGTCCGTCTCCCAGTGGCCGCCCGCCGCCGTCACGGCGGCCACGGCCGCGCCGAGATCGCCGCGGGCGCCGCCGAGGTGCAGGTTCGTGAGCGGGCCGGCGGCCGTGCGGACCACCGCGTGGGTGGCCCGGCCGCCGATGACGACCACCCGCAGATCGGCCGAGCGCCCCTGCTGGGATGCCTTCGGCAGCCACCGCTCGATGTGCAGGCCGTCGGGGGCCAGGGCGTCGACGATGGCGCCGATCACCCGTTCGTCCTCGTACCGTCGCAGGCGCAGCGAGTTGTGCAGGGCCCCCGAAGGGGCCCGCTCCACGGAGGTGGTGGCGCGGATCCGTCCGCCCGCGCCCGTCTCCACCGCGAGCACCCCGGAGGCCGAGGAACCGTGCGCGAGCTTCACGAAGGCCCGGCGGTAGCCGGGGAGGGCGAGTAGCGCCCGGACCTCTTCCCAGCCGCGCACCGGTGCGCGGACGGCGTCCAGGCCCGAGGTCGGGGAGGCCGGCAGGGGAGTTCCGGCATCCGCCAGCACCCCGTGGCAGAGCCGCTTGTCGAACAGCACCCCGAGGTCGTCGGGGTCGCTCGACAGCGTGCCGCCGGCCGATCGCACGCCCTGCGCCACCGCGTGCACGGCCTCGGTGAACCGCCGGTACCAGCGTCCGGTGCCCTCGACCCGGGTGGTGTCGGCTGTCCCGCGCAGCAGCCGCTCCACCTCGGGGTCCTCGCCGGGCGAGTCGATCCGTACGCACTCGCCCGCCCGGAAGGCGGCCCGGCCGGTCAGGACGTCCCGCCACGGAACCACCCGCGCTTCCGGCAGGCCGGCGGCGCGCACGGCGTCCTGGAAGAGGGCGACCCGGCGGTTGCCCGGATTGCCGACGACGGCGAAGGACGCTGCCACGGACGCGGCGAAGGCCGGGCCGACGGCAGGGGCCACGGCAGGGTCCACGGCGGGAGCCGTACGGCTCACTCCGCGACCGCGATGTAGCGGTACTCGGTCTCGTCGTCCTCGTCTACGTCCGGGCTCTGCACGTCGCCGAGGTCGACCTCCACGCCGTGCGGGGCGAGCGCCGCGCAGAGCCGCTCCCGGAGCGGCTCGCTGACGTAGTGGTGGTGCAGGTCGAGCTTGGTGAGGTGGGTGAGCGGGCGGCCGGCCAGCAGCGCTTCGGCCCCCCGGTCGTCCAGGATCCCCATGGAGAGGTCCAGTACCTCGAGCCGCTCGACGACCGGAGCGGTGGCGAGCGCGGCGGCGACCTCGTTCTGGATCTCGCTGTTGCGCAGCGCGAGCCGGCGCAGGGACGGCAGCCGCTCGCCGGTCAGGAACGGCTCCAGATCGCCGGTCTCCGCGTCGCCGCCGTACTCGGGCGTGCCGAGCCACAGGTCGAGCTCGGTGAGCGCGGGCAGTTCGCTCGCGGCGACCCCGCGCACCACCTCCCGCGGCAGTCCGCCGGTCTCGACGCGGAGCACGCGCAGCGCCCCGTGGCTGACGGGCGGGAAGGCCAGGCCCTCGCCGCCGCGCACCCCGAACTCCTCCAGCGCGGGATACGCCCGCAGCAGCGGACCCACGTCCGACTGCTGGATCCAGGAGATCTCGCACTCCTCGAAGGTGATGTCACCGACGAACAGCGCCCGCAGCGCGGGGAACTGCGAGGCGGCCCCGGCGAGCGTCCCGACGATCCCGGCGTTGGAGTCCTCGTACGCCTCGGACCAGCCGCCCACGATCAGGGCCCGCACCTGCCGGGTGTCCACGGCCCCGGTGAACCGGGCGAAGGCCTGCTCCCACTCCTCCTCGGCCCCGTACGTCTCCACCGAGATCCGCCAGGCCACGGCGCCCGGCTCGGGCAGCGCGCGGGTGTCCTTGAGCCCCGGGAAGTCGAAGACGGGCAGGCCGCCGAGCTCGCTCAGGTGGGTCCCGATGGTCATGTGCGCTGCTCCTGACGGTATGGCGGGTGGTGGAACCCGGCCGTGCGTGCGTGTCGTCCGACGACAGTTCTACCAAGCCCCACCGACAGCCCCCGCGGCCGGCGGCCGACCCCGGCCGGGCCGCCTCGGCCACCCCTTCCACCCCCGGATTTCCACGCACGGAAAGCCGGTGGGCGGCGCTCCCGGGGGAGGGCCGCCCACCGGCTTCCGGTGCCGGTCAGCGCTTGCGGTAGCCGCGCGCGTCCTCGGCGGCGGCCAGGACGGCATCGAGGTCACCGCCGATCGCCGAGGTCAGCGTGATGGCCACGGCGCCCTCCAGGAAGGGCGCGTCCACGATCCGTGCGCCTTCGGGCAGTTGCGAGGGCTCCTCGCCGAGCAGGGCGTTCACCGTCAGCACCGCACTGCCCATGTCACACAGCACGGCCACGCCCCGGCCCTCGTCCACCGACCGGGCGGCGGCCGTGATCAGCTCCGCGCTGGTGCCGATCCCGCCGTCGGGGGTGCCGCCCGCCACCGCCAGCGGAGCCGGCTCGACCGAGCCGAGCAGCGCGCCCGCCAGCGCGGCCACGGACTCCGCGACCGCCTTGCTGTGCGAGACGAGCACGATGCCGACGCGGCCGGTACGGGTCTTCGGCGCCTGCCGCTCCACCGGCTCCTCGGCGACGGCCGGCTCCTCGACGGTGCCAGGCTCCACGGGGACGAGAGGTGTCGCCTCGGGCGCGTCCACCGCGGCGCGCAGCGCCTCCATGAGCAGGGCCACGGAGTTGGCCCCGGCGTCCTGGTGGCCGATGCTGCGCTCGCCGAGGTAACTGGCCCGGCCCTTGCGGGCTTCGAGCGGCTCGGTGGCGTCGGCGCCCGCGCGGGCCGCCCGTACGGCCTCGTCCAGGGCCTCGCGCAGCGGCCGGTCCGCCTCGGCGGCTTCGGCCAGCGCCGTCACCGCGGGAGCCAGGGCGTCCACCAGGGTGGCATCGCCGAGCTCGGCGCCGCCCAGCTTCTGCACCGACTTCAGCCCGGCCCCGAGCGCGGCCCCCAGCTCCGCCACGGTCGGCGACCCGGCGTCGCCGAGCACCTTGCCCGTGCGGCGCAGCGCGGTGCCGAACAGCGGGCCGGAGGCGCCGCCCACGGTGTTCGTCAGGGTGGTGCCGGCCAGCGTCAGCAGCGCCCCCGGGGTGGCGGGCCGGTGCTCGGCCACGGCCGCGCCGACGGCGCCGAAGCCCCGTACGAGATTGGCCCCGTGGTCCCCGTCGCCGATGACCGCGTCCAGCTCGGTGAGGCGCGCGCTGTCCCGCCGTACGAGCCGGTTGGTCTCGGCGATCCAGCGGCGGAAGTAGGCGGTGTCCAGCGCCGTGTCCAGCGCCGTGTCCTGCGCGGGGGCCTGGGCGGCGGGCGGGGTCGTGGAGGTCGTCGGGGTGGCGGGCGTGGCGGTCATGGGAGATGGCTCCTGGAGAGTGTCAGGCGAGAGGGGAAGAGCGGGCGGGGTCAGCAGCCCCAGCGCAGGGACGGGGTGTCCACCGGGGCGTCCCACAGGCGCAGCAGCTCCTCGTCGGCGCGGCACAGGGTGAGGGTGCAGCCGGCCATGTCCAGGCTGGTGACGTAGTTGCCGACGAGGGAGCGGGCCACGGTGATCCCGCGCTCGCCGAGCACCCGCTCGACCTCCGCGCGCATGATGTACAGCTCCACGGGCGGGGTCCCGCCCAGGCCGTTGACGAGGAGGATGACGGGGGCGCCGGCCGCCTCCGGGAGGTCGTCGAGGACGGCGTCGAGCATCGCCTCGGCGGTCTCGGCGGCCGTCATGATCTTCCGGCGCTCACGGCCGGGCTCGCCGTGGATGCCGATGCCCAGCTCGATCTCGTCCTCGCCGAGCGTGAAGTTGGGGCTGCCCTTGGCGGGGGTGGTGCAGGAGGTCAGGGCGACGCCGTAACTGCGCGCGTTCGCATTGACCTTGCGGGCGACCGCGGCCACCTCGGCGAGCGGAGCGCCCTCCTCGGCGAGCGCGCCCGCGATCTTCTCCACGAACAGGGTGGCGCCGGTGCCGCGGCGGCCCGGTCCGTGCTCGGTCCGGGCCACGGCCACGTCGTCGTCCACGACGACCTGCTCGACCTTGACGCCCTCGTCCTCGCAGTCCTCTGCCGCCATCGTGAAGTTGAGGATGTCGCCCGTGTAGTTCTTCACGATGTGCAGGACGCCGGCACCCGCGTCGACCGCACAGGTGGCAGCCGCGATGTTGTCCGGCACCGGGGAGGTGAACACCGGGCCGGCCACGGCCGCCGCCAGCATGCCGCGCCCGACGAACCCGGCGTGCAGCGGCTCGTGCCCGCTGCCGCCGCCCGACAGCAGCGCGACCTTCCCGGCCGGCTCCCCGGCCGGCCCCCCGGCCGCTCCGGCGGCCCGCGTGACGATGCCCTTCTCCGCCTCGACGCAGAGCCCCGGGTGCGCGGCGGCCATTCCGCGCAGTGCGTCGGCGACGACACTCTCGGGTGAATTGATGAGCTTCTTCACGGGGGCCTCTTTCCTGGAAAGGGGAACGCGGAACGGGGGAACTCGGCACGCCGGTCCGGTGTGGAAAGTGGAATTGCGGGACGGTATTAAGCCGGCACCGTCGCCGATCCGCCACCGGTTCCGGGGCACTTGGCTGGAACTTTACTCTGGTGAACCTGCGGAACAGCTCGGGTCCTTGGTCCCGGATCTGGGCGCGGAAGGGCCCGTTCGCAAGGGGGACCGTGCATATCTCGGACGCGGCCGGAATCCGTGATAGGGATGAATAAGCAAGCGCAAATGAATTCGCAATGAGGAGGATTCACGTGAAGACCGTCGGTACGCGCATGATGATCAGCCCGCCCAAGTACGTGCAGGGCGCGGGGGCGATGAACGACCTGGGCGAGCACACGGCCCGCCTCGGGACGAACGCCGTGGTCCTCGCGGACAAGGGTGTGTGGGGCTTCGTGGACACGGCCGTCACCGCTTCCCTTTCCGGGGCCGGGGTCAAGCTGACCAAGGAGGTCTTCGGCGGGCTCTGCACCCAGAAGGAGATCGACCGGGTCGCCGCGGCCGCCCAGGCCGTCGGCGCGGACGTCATCATCGGCATCGGCGGCGGCACCGCCATCGACACCGCGAAGGCCGTGGGCCACGCCCTCGGCGACATCGCCGTCGTGTCCGCGCCCACGGTGGCCTCCACCGACGCGCCGACCAGTGCGCTCGCCGTGATCTACACCGAGGGCGGCGCCTTCGAGCGCTACTCCTTCTTCCAGCGCAACCCCAACCTGGTGCTCGTCGACACCGCGCTGGTCGCGGGTGCGCCGAGCCGTTTCATCGTCTCCGGCATGGGCGACGCGCTCGCCACCTGGTACGAGGCCCGGGTCTGCGTCGCAGCCAACCGGGTCGCCATGGCCGGCGGTCTCGCCACCGAGGCCTCCCTCGCGCTCGCCCGGCTGTGCTGGGAGACCCTCATGGAGTACGGGCCCCAGGCCCGGCTGGCCGCCGAGGCGCACGTGGTCACCCCGGCCCTGGAGAAGGTCACCGAGGCCAACACGCTGCTCTCCGGCCTCGGTTTCGAGTCCTGCGGCCTCGCCGCCGCGCACGGCATCCACAACGGGCTGACCGTCTCGCACAAGGTGCACGGCATGATGCACGGCGAGAAGGTCAACATCGGCACCCTCGCCCAGCTGGTCCTGGAAGGCGCCCCGACCGACGAGCTGGACACCTACCTGCGCTTCAGCCGCGCCGTCGGCCTGCCCACCACCCTCGCCGAGATCGGCCTCGGGGACCCGGACCGCGAGGAGCTCCTCGCCATCGGGCGCGCGGCCACCGCGGAGGGCGAGACCACGCACAACATGCCCTTCCCGGTGACCCCGGAGATGGTCGCCGACGCCCTGATCGCGGGCGACTCGTACGCCCGCGCCGACGCCAAGAGGTAGCGGCAGCGGGCAGGGCGCGGGCGGCTCACGGGCAGCCCGCGCCCTACGGGGCAGCCCGGTCCGCGTCCGCCCGGTCCGGGGTGACCACCTCCGGGGCGGACGTACGGGACGCCAGCAGCAGGGCGATGTCGTCCGGCCGGTCGGTGGAGTGCCCCGCCTCGGCGACGAGCCGGTCCGCCGTCTCGGTCAGCGGAGCCGGACCGGCCTCCGCCAGCGCGGCCCGCAGCCGCTCCACTCCCACGTCGATGTCCGTGCCCGGGATCTCCACCAGCCCGTCGGTGTACAGGGCGAGCACCGCCCCCGGCTCGATCCGCAGCCGGGTCACCGGATACACGGCTCCGGCGTCGATGCCGAGGACCATCCCGCCCGGCAGGTCCAGCACCTCCGTCCGGCCGCCCGGATGCCGCAGCAGTGGCTGGGGGTGCCCGGCCCGGACGGCGAGGGCGAGACCGGACCCCGGGTCGAGCAGGACGTAGCAACAGCTGGCGAACTGGCCCGGGTCGAGGTCGATGAGCAGCTCGTTCGTGCCGCGCATCACCTGCTCCGGCGTATTGCCGCCGAGCGTGAAAGCCCGTACGGCGCTGCGTAGTTGGCCCATCGTGGCCGCGGCCGCCACCCCGTGGCCCTGGACGTCGCCGATGACCAGCGCGAGCCGCCCGCCGCCCGCCTCGATGACGTCGTACCAGTCGCCGCCGACGTCCATCCCGGCGGTGCCGGGTAGGTACCGCGCCACCGTGGCCACGTTCTCGCGGACCGGCAGCCGGTGCGGGAGCAGCGCGGCCTGGAGCCCGCGGGCCAGCGCCGACTCGCTGTCGTAGCGCCGGGCCCGCTCCAGTGCCTGCGCGATCAGCCCGGCCAGCGCCGTGAGCACCGTACGCTCCTCCGGACTGAATCCGCGCGGGGCGTCGAAGCCGAGGATGCACGAGCCGACCGGGCGGCCGGAGGCGATCAGGGGGAGGAAGGCCCGGGCGCCGACATGGGCGTCCAGTTCGATCCCCGGGTAGGCGGCGGCGAGGTGCTGCATCGACTCGAAGAACAGCGGGCGGCCCGAGGTGAGGGTCTCCACCCCGGGCAGCCGGACGTCCAGCGAAACCCCGTCGAACCGGTCGAGGAAACCCTGCGGGAAACCGGTCTCCCACGCCAGGTGCAGGTGCCCCTCACCGAGCAGGTAGATCGCCAACTGCCGTCCGCCGAAGGCCGGGAGCAGCTCGTCGGTGACCACCATCGACACCTGGCGGGCCGTCACCGCCTCGGTCAGCGCGATCGCCAGCGCCACCGGCCGGTACAGGGCCGAAGCCCGGTCGGCGGGCGAACCGAGGCCCGGGGACCCGAGCCCCGCGCCGGGCCGCATCACCGACTCGGGCGCGTACGTGGGCGGTTCGGCTTCGGCGATGGTGACGGTGATCCCGTCGATCCCGGGATGCAGACCCACCGACAGCCACTGCGGGGAGGGTTCGGGTCCGCGCCGGGTGGCATGGAAGTGCACCGGGGCGGGGGCGAGGAACACGGCCCGGAAGTGGTCCTCGTAGGTGGGGTGTCCGAGCCAGGGCAGTGCCTCCCAGAGCATCCGCCCGGAGAGTTCCGCCCCGTCGGAGCCGAGCAGGGTGGTGGCGGCGGAGCGGGCGCGGGAGTTGGTGAAGCCGATCACGCCCTGCCGGTCCACGGACAGGACGGCCAGGTCGAGCCGGTCCACGGCGGCGCGGGCCCCGGAGCCGGGACTGTCCGCGGGGCTGCGGCCCGTGCGGCTGACGGTGGGGCTGACCGTGCGGCTGACGGGAGGGCCGCCCGCAGCACGGTCCGCCGCACCGCCCGCCGGACCCGGACCCGGACCCGGACCCGGACCCGGACCCGGACCCGGACCCGGACCCGGACCCGGACCCGGACCCGGACCGGGACCGGGACCGGGACCGGGACCGGGCAGGCACACCGGGTCGCCCTCCCAGGTCACCGCGGCCCCGCTCGCGGAGAGCGCGGCCAGCTCCCCGGCCAGCCGGGCGGCCACCGCGCGCAGCCGCTTCCGGTCGCCGGGCCCGACGGGGACCCCGGGGGTCGCGGGGCGCAGCACCACGAGGACGCCGTAGCGCTCGCGGCCGCGGGCCACGGGCTCGTAGAGCGAGCCGAAGGGGAACGGCAGCCCGGCCATCAGCTGGGGGAAGCGCCGCATCGCCGATTCCGCGTCGGGCAGGTGTACGGACTGGCCGGACCGGTAGGCCTCGGCGACGGGGTACGGGCGGTTCACGTGCATCCGCCACCAGGGGCGGAACAGCGGGCCCGGGATCCCGGTCAGGGCCGCCATCAGCAGCAGCCCCTCGGTGCCGGAGCGCAGGTAGACCCCGCCCGCGTACCCGCCGGCGGCCCCCACGGCATCGAGAGCGGCCCGCGCGAGCGCCTGGGCCGTGGCGTCGGTGACGGGGCCGCCGGTGTCCGGTCTCGCCGTCACCCCTCCAGAATGCGCTCGGGCCGGTGCTTCCGCACACCCCGCCGAGCCCTCCCCGCCGGTATCCCCGCCGGTATCCCCGCCCCATCCCGTCCGATGACCGGACGCGTCGCGCCGCCATTCGGAATTCCGTGCCCTGAATGGCGGAAGGGATCTTGCCGGGTTAGCGTCGGCTGATGATCGCTCTCGTGGCACATGACCAGAGAAAGAACGACCTACTGAATTGGGTGCGGCGCAATCACCGTGCGGTGACCCGGCACGGACTGGTGGGGACCAGTTCCACCGCACGGCTGCTCAGATCAGAACTCGGCTTGCAGATCAGGTCGGTTGAGTCCGGACCGCACGGCGGGGACCAGCAGATCGGCTCGATGGTCATTTCCGGCGACGTCACCTCGCTCGTATTCTTCTGGGACCCCCTGTGGGCCGCCCCGCACGTTCACGACGTACTCGCCCTCGTCCGCATTGCAGTGCTCCGCAATATCCCCGTCGCATTGAATCCGGCCAGCGCGGAGGCCATGTCCGAGGACGGATTCTCCTTCGACGGCCGGTCCGTCCGCCCGGTCGCGGCGGGCGCCGCATCCCGCTAGCCGTCCGCTCGTCCGATCGGCCGACGGCCGGGCGGGACCGGTGGGCTGAAAGTCCCTGCTGATCAGGGTCTTTGCCCGGCCGCCGACCCTCCTCGAACTGCTTAGGTTTGCCTTAGTGGATTCGAACAAGGAGGTCCGGTGCCGTCGCTCAACGACAGCCGTCCAGGGACGACCGTACGCATCACGGGGATCGATCCCGGTCGGGCCGGCGGGAGCCGGCGCCGGCTCCTGGAGTTCGGTTTCGTGCCGGGCGCGGACGTCACCGTGATCGCCCGGGGCGCCACCGGAGGCCTGCTCGTCGGGCTCGGGGACACCCGGGTCGCGCTGGACACCCATACCGCCGGCCGGCTGAGGTGCGCCGGATGAGCTGTCACGCCACCGGGGCCGGTGCGACCGCCACGGCGGAGCGGCGGGCCGGTACGCCGTTCGTCGCCCTCGTCGGCAACCCCAACGTCGGCAAGTCGACCCTCTTCAACGCCCTCACCGGCGCCCATCAGCGCGTCGGCAACTGGCCGGGCAAGACCGTCTCCGTCGCCCAGGGCGACTGGCGCACCTCGGGCGGCCGCCCGCTGCGCGTCGCGGACCTGCCCGGCTCCTACAGCCTGCTGCCCGACTCCCCGGACGAGGCGCTGGTCCGCGACGTGCTGACCGCGCCGCCGGGGGAGCGGCCAGACGCGGTGGTCTTCGCCCTCGACGCGGCCAACCCGGCCCGCAACCTGTACCTGCTCTCGCAGATCCTCGACACCGGCATCCCCGTCGTGGTCGCGCTCACCATGACCGACGTCGCCGCCCGGCGCGGAGCGCCCCCCGCCCCGGACGCGCTGGCCCGCGAGCTCGCGCTGCCCGTCGTACGGGTGGAAGGACGCTCCGGGACCGGGCTGGACCTGCTCGCCGAAGCGGTGGTTTCGGCCCTGGACGCCGTACCGCCACCCCAGGGGCGGACCTCCGCCTGGGCCACCGGCTCGCCCGTGGCGGCCGAACTGGCGGAACTGGCGGCGGAGGCCTCCGGGCTGACCCCGCATCCCGCCCGCTGGCTGGCCGTCAGCCTGCTCTGCGGGGAGCAGCCGCTCGGGGTCCCGGCGGCGCTGGCCGCGCGGGCCGGGGCGGCGGCGGACCGCCTCGCCGCGGCGGCGGCGGAGGCCGCCGGGGAGGGCGACACCTATTCCGACGCCGACGCCGACGCCGACGCCGACGCCGACGCCGACGCCGACGCCGACGCCGACGCCGACGCCGACGCCGACGCCGAC
>NZ_JALGBX010000031.1:87729-111324 GCF_022808175.1 Streptomyces sp. AP-93
GCTGCTATCGACACCGATGCCGAACTCCTGGTCGCCGAGGCCCGCTACGCCTGGGCGCACGCCGTCATCGAACGCGCCGCGCCCCGCCCGGCCGGGGCCCGGCCCACCCTCACCGACCGGGTGGACCGGCTGCTGCTGTCCCGCGGCTTCGGCATCCCGTTCTTCCTCGCCGTCATGTGGGGCGTCTTCCAGGCCACCACCGTCCTGGCCAAACCCCTCCAGGACGGGCTCGGCGACTTCGTCTCCGGACCCGTCAGCGGGGGCGCCGACCGGCTGCTGGAAGCCGTCCACGCGCCCGGCTGGCTGACCGGACTGCTGGTTGACGGCCTGATCAGCGGGGTGGGCCAACTGCTCACCTTCGTCCCGCTGATGATCATCATGTTCCTGCTGCTGGCCCTGCTGGAGGACTCCGGCTACTTCGCCCGCGCCGCGTTCGTCGCCGACCGCCTGATGCGGACCCTGAGGCTGCCCGGCCGCGCCTTCCTGCCGCTCGTCGTCGGCTTCGGCTGCAACGTCCCCGCCCTCGCCGGCACCCGGATCCTGAGCCGCCGTTCGCACCGGCTGCTCGTCGGCCTGCTCATCCCGTACATGAGCTGCACCGCCCGCCTCGCCGTCTACGTGATGATCGCGGGCGTCTTCTTCGGCTCGAACTCCGGCACCGTCGTCTTCCTCCTCTACGTCGCCTCCGTGCTGCTGGTCGTCGGCATGGGCCTGGTCCTGCGGCCCCTGCTGTTCCGGGACATGAAGGAGGAACCGCTCGTCCTGGAACTGCCCCCGTACCGGCTGCCCACCCTGCGGGTCACCGGCGCTCAGGTCTGGCAGAAGCTCGCGGCGTTCCTGCGCACCGCCGGCGGCATCATCGTGGCGACCGCGGCCGCCGTCTGGCTCCTCATGGCGATCCCGGCCGCGGCCGGCCACGGAGGCTTCGGCAAGGTCGACGTCGAGCAGAGCGTGTTCGGTACGGTCACCCGCGCCACGGCGCCCCTCGTGGCCCCGGCCGGCTTCGGCGACTGGCACGCCACGGCCGCGCTCGGCACCGGCCTCATCGCCAAGGAGGGCGTGGTCTCCACCCTCGCCCAGACCTACTCGGCCGAGGAGGACGGCGACCCCAGGCTCACCGCGAGCCTGCACGCCACCTTCGTGGAATCCTCCGGCGGGCACCAGCGGGCGGCCGCGCTCGCCTTCCTGGTCTTCATCCTCGCCTACACCCCGTGCTTCGCCACCCTGGCCGCGCAGCGGGCCGAGATCGGCACCCGGCTGACCGTCATCGGCTTCGGCATCCAACTTGCGGCGGCCTGGCTGCTCGCCGTGGGCGTCTTCCAGATCGCGAGGCTGGTGTGGTGAGCGGGACCGACGCAGACACCGGAGACACGGGGGCCAACGGGAGCACCGGGAGCACCGGTCCCCGCATGCTGCGCCGCCTGCTGCGCGCCTTCGAGGAGGCGGCCCCCGGCGAGGGCCTCGCGCAGATCGCCGACCGGCTGGGCATCGACCGGGCCGAGGCGGGGGACCTCGCCGCGTACTGGGTCCGCAAGGGCCGGCTGCGCCGCGAGGAGATCGGCGGCCGCGACTGCGGGGGCTGCCTGGCCGCCACCCGCGCCTGCACGGCGTGCCCCGGAGGCATCGCGCCGCTGGCTCCCGCGCGCCCGGTACTGGTCGCGCTGACCCCCGCACGCCCCCCACGGCCGGGGGCCCCGCACCGCCCACATCAGCGTGCGCAGCCCGACCCCCGGCGGTGAAACGAGGGGGAGATAGCGTCGTGATCATGAGACCGCTGACCGGCAACACCACCGACCAGGCGCCCGCTGATCCGGCCGCCACCGACGACATGCTGGCCACCCAGCCCATCGGCTACTGGAGTGGCCTCGCCCACGAGGCCGTCACCCGGCACCTGCGTGATGCCATGGCCCGGATCGACGTCACGCAGCCGCAGTACTGGGTGCTCAACAGGGTGAACGGCGGGTCCGAGGCTCCGAGCCGCGAGGAGGTGGTCGTCCAGCTGACGCCCCTCGCCGACGGTCCGCACGAGATCGCCCGTGTCGTCGACCAGCTGATCCACCGCGGCTGGCTCCGGATCGACGGCGGGCAGCGCCTACAGCTCACCGATGCCGGGGAGGCTGCCCGGGTGCGGCTGCGGGAGCTGGTGACCGAGCTGCGCGCCGTAGTCCACGAGGGCATCAGCGACGAAGAGTACGTGGCCGCGCTCAAGGTGCTGCGCAGGATGATCGCCAACGCCGGGGACAACAGAGACCCCTAGACTCCGCCCGCCGCCGCGCCCTGGTCCCGCCCCCCCCGAGTGCCCCGCGGGCTCTGTAGGGCGTCAGCCCCGTACGCCGTACGGACTGATCCGAACGCCTCCCCCGTCCGGGGGAGGTACGGGGCGGGGACCGACGCCCACGGCCCAGGGGCGGGCAGGCTTGCGGACATGCGACAGCAGTACGACACGTCAACGCCTCCGCCGGCCTTCTCGGTCGCCGACGCCTTCACCCTGAGCACGGCCCTGGACACCCTCGGCGGCGTCCGCGGCCTCGACACCCTCGACCTGGCCTGCGGACACGGCAGCACCACCCGGCTGCTGGCGAGCGGCGGGGCCCGCAGGACGGTGGGCGTCGACAGCTGCCCCGAGCGCATCCGCCGGGCCCGCGAGACCGGTGCGGACCTCGCGCACGCCGTCGAGTACGTCGTCGCGGACGCGGCGGCCGGCATGCCGGCCCTGGGGCCGTTCGACCTGGCCACCGCCGTGTACCTGTTCAACCAGGCCCACGACCGGACGGCTCTGCACGCCATGTTCCGCGCCGTACGGGCCAACCTGCGCCCCGGCGGGCGGCTCCTCGCCATCGTGCCGAACCCGGGGGCCTTCCCCTACGCGGACTGGGAGCCGTACGGGATCAGCGTCGTCGAGCGGTCTCCCGGAGGGGACGCCCCGCTGCTGCGGGCACGCCTGGAGACCGACCCGCCGGTTCCGTTCGAATGCCGCGAATGGGCCCACGCCGACTTCGCGGAGGCCGCCGCCGACGCCGGCTTCGCCACCGTGACCTGGCAGCCGACCCGGACTCCGCCCGCGTGCGCGACCCGGGACGAGACCTACTGGGCCCGCTACCGCACGGCCCCGGTGGGCTCCCTGATGAACTGCGTGGCCTGACGGGGCGCCCGAGCGCCGGCTGGGCCCTGCGGGGCTGTGTCCCCTACCTGCCCTTCCACCTTTCCCTGCGGCTCCGCCCCGGACCCCGCGCCTCAGACGCCGGCGAGGCTGGAATCAATTGCTCAGGACTCCGCCGCCGCCGAGCGGACCAGCTCCACGATCCGGTCGCGGGCCGCCCTGCCCTCCGGGATCTGCAGCAGCGGGTAGACGTGCGGCAGCCCCGGCTCCTCGATGAACTCCACCTCGGCGCCGGCCGCCCGCGCCCGGTTCAGCAGCTCGCGGCTGTCGGTCGTCAGGACGTCCCGGGTGCCCGTGAACACCGTCAGCGGTGCCAGCCCCGCGAACGACCCGTGCAGCGGGCTCACCCGGGGATCGTCGGCCGCCAGGTTGCCCGCGTACAGCCGCCCGGCCTCGCGCAGGCCGGGCCGGGCCAGCATCGGGTCGCCCGCCTCGATGGCCGCCTGGTCGGGGTGGCTCATGGACACGTCCAGCCAGGGTGAGATCAGCACGATCCGGGACGGCTGCGCCCCGTTGCGGTCGCGCAGCCGCTGCGCCGCGGCCAGCGCCAGCCCGGCGCCCGCCGAATCCCCGAGGAGCACGGTGCCGCCGGCGCCCCCGCTCGCGATCAGGCCGCTGAGCAGATCGGCGGCGACCGGGACGGTCCGGTCGGCGGTTCCGCGCGGGGCCAGTATGTACGCCGGTACGACGACCCGGGCCTGCGCCTGCGCGACCAGGGTCCGGATCAGCGACCAGTGCGGCCGGACCAGTTCGTTGATGTACCCGCCGCCGTGCACGTACAGCACCCGGGCGGCCGGTTCCGCGCCGAGCGGCGAGACCTCGTACACCGGCCAGGCCCCGACGAAGGTCCGCGAGACCTCCGCCACCCGGCCCAGCGACCGCGGGGGAAGGTGCGACGCCGGGCGCCGCATCGATTCCGCCACCCGGGTACGGACCGCCTCGGCGCTCCCGAACCGTCTTCGCCGTCCCGCCGCGATCAGCGCGACCGAAAGCGCCCTGCTGCGCAGACTCGGCACGCCCCTCACCTCCCCATTCCCGGCCCGGACCACTCCCCGGCCCCTGCCCGCCACCTGAGGAGCATAGGCGTGAAGCTGGGCTGTGGACCCGCTTAAGAAATCCTCGATGGACTGATCACCCGCAGGTCGGCAGATTGGTGCCGTCCGAACGCTGCCCGGCCCGCACGCCCCGTAGCGCTTCCTTCCGCATGCCTGGAGCCACCCCCATGAAGGCACTCGTCAAGCACAAGGCCGAGCCCGGGCTGTGGCTGATGGACGTTCCCGAGCCCGAGTACGGCCCCGGCGACGTGCTGATCAAGGTGCTGCGCACCGGCATCTGCGGGACGGACCTGCACATCCGCTCCTGGGACGGCTGGGCGCAGGGCGCCGTCAAGACCCCCCTCGTGCTGGGCCACGAATTCGTCGGCGAGGTGGCCGCGCTCGGCTCCGACGTGGCCGACATCGAGGTCGGTGCGCTGGTCAGCGGCGAGGGCCACCTGGTGTGCGGGAGGTGCCGCAACTGCCTGGCCGGGCGCCGTCACCTGTGCCGCAGCACGATCGGGCTCGGAGTGGGACGCGACGGCGCCTTCGCCGAGTACGTGGTGCTGCCCGCGCAGAACGTGTGGGTGCACCGGACGAAGGTGGACCTCGACGTCGCGGCGATCTTCGACCCGTTCGGCAACGCCGTGCACACCGCGCTCTCCTTCCCGCTGGTCGGCGAGGACGTACTGATCACCGGCGCGGGCCCGATCGGGATCATGGCGGCGGCCGTGGCCCGGCACGCGGGAGCGCGCAACGTGGTCATCACCGACGTCAGCCCGGAGCGTCTGGAGATCGCCCGCAAGGCCGGCGCCACCCTCGCGCTCGACGTTTCGAAGGCGACCATCGCCGACGCGCAGGCCCAGCTCGGCCTGCGCGAGGGCTTCGACATCGGCCTGGAGATGTCCGGCCGCGGCGAGGCCATGCGCGACATGATCGACAACATGACGCACGGCGGCCGGATCGCCATGCTGGGCCTGCCGGCGCAGGAGTTCGCCGTCGACTGGGCCAAGGTCGTCACCTCGATGATCACGATCAAGGGCATCTACGGCCGCGAGATGTTCGAGACCTGGTACGCGATGACCGTGCTGCTGGAGGGCGGGCTCGACCTCAGCCCCGTCATCACCGGCCGGTACGCCTACGGGGACTTCGAGACCGCGTTCGACGAGGCCGCGACCGCGCGCAGCGGCAAGATCATCCTGGACTGGACGCAGGCGTAGCGCGGGCGTTCAGCCCCCCGCCCCCCAGCCCCACAGACCATTTCCCTCCGGCCGGGCCCCGCACCACCCCCCTCCGCGGGGCCCGGCCCCCCTCCCTCCGCCGCACCAGGAGAAAGAGAGCACCGCACATGTTCGAGACCGTCCGCGCGGACCTCCGTACAACCCTCGACGAGATCCGCGCCGCGGGTCTGCACAAGCCCGAGCGCGTCATCGGCACCCCGCAGAACGCCGCCGTCGCCGTGACCTCGGGCGGCGCCCCCGGTGAGGTCCTCAACTTCTGCGCCAACAACTACCTCGGCCTCGCCGACCACCCCGAGGTGGTCACCGCGGCGAAGGAGGCCCTGGACCGCTGGGGCTACGGAATGGCCTCCGTGCGCTTCATCTGCGGTACGCAGGAGGTGCACAAGGAGCTGGAGGCGCGGCTCTCCGCCTTCCTCGGCCAGGAGGACACGATCCTCTACTCCTCCTGCTTCGACGCCAACGGCGGAGTCTTCGAGACCATCCTCGGCCCCGAGGACGCGGTGATCTCCGACGCCCTGAACCACGCCTCGATCATCGACGGCATCCGCCTCTCGAAGGCCCGCCGCTTCCGCTACGCCAACCGCGACATGGCGGAGCTGGAGACCAGGCTCAAGGAGGCCACCGAGGGCGGTGCCCGCCGCAAGCTGATCGTCACCGACGGCGTGTTCTCCATGGACGGCTACGTCGCCCCGCTCGCGGAGATCTGCGACCTCGCGGAGCGCTACGACGCCATGGTCATGGTCGACGACTCGCACGCCGTCGGCTTCGTCGGCCCCGGCGGCCGCGGCACCCCCGAACTGCACGGGGTCATGGACCGCGTCGACATCATCACCGGCACCCTCGGCAAGGCGCTGGGCGGAGCCTCCGGCGGCTACGTCGCGGCGCGCACCGAGATCGTCGAGCTGCTGCGCCAGCGCTCGCGCCCGTACCTCTTCTCCAACTCCCTCGCCCCGGTCATCGCGGCGGCCTCCCTCAAGGTCCTCGACCTGCTGGAGTCGGCCGACGACCTGCGCGAGCGGCTCGCCGCCAACACCGCGCTCTTCCGCACGAAGATGACCGAGGCCGGCTTCGAGATCCTGCCCGGCGACCACGCCATCGCCCCCGTGATGATCGGCGACGCGGCGGAGGCGGCCAGGATGGCGGAACTCCTGCTGGAGCGCGGGGTCTACGTGATCGGCTTCTCCTACCCGGTGGTGCCGATGGGCGCTGCGCGGATCCGCGTCCAGCTCTCGGCCGCGCACTCGACGGCCGACGTGGAGCGCGCGATCGCGGCGTTCATCGACGCGCGGGCTGCCCTGGCGGGCGCCTAGCCCTGAGTCCTGGCCGACCCCCGTTCGCCGCGCGCGGCGCCGTTGCCGGGGGCCGGCCCCCGGATCCCCCCGCTCCTCAAACGCCGGAGGGGCTGGATGTGGCCGGCGCCGGCGGGCACGTGATCGCCGGCGGTCCGGGAAACCCGCACAGCCGGCAGGCGATCGTCGGCGGTCCGGAAAATTCAGCCCCGCCGGCGTTTGAGGCGCGGGGTCCGGGGCGGAGCCCCGGGGAACGGCGGAAGGGTGGGTAGGGGACAGTGCCCCCGCCTCCGGTACCAGCCGGGACCGGCTGGACCTCCGACCGGTCCGCGCCGGCCCGGATGCCCGGGTGGGTGCGGGGCACCCCGACTCGGTTCTCAACGGCCCCGGCCCCGGGCCAGCCCGATCGGTCGGACCGGCTGGGCCCCGCGGCCTGCGAGAATGGCAGTGTGATCGACCCCCGGAGGCTGCGCATCCTGCGGGCCGTGGCGGACCACCGTACGGTGACCGCCGCGGCCGCGGCGCTGTACCTCACCCCTTCCGCCGTGTCCCAGCAGCTCGCGGCGCTCGAGCAGGAGACGGGGCACGCCCTGCTGACCCGCAGCGGCCGGGGCGTACGCCTCACCGCGGCCGGCGAGATCCTGCTCGGGCACGCCCACGAGGTCCTGGCGCAGCTCGAGCGGGCCGAGGCCGAACTCGCCGCCTACGCGGGCGGTTCGGCGGGCTCCGTCACCGTGGCGGCCTTCGCCACCGGCATCGCCGAGGTACTGGCCCCGGCCATCGCCCGGCTCGCCGTCGATCATCCGGGGATCCGGCTGCGCGTACGCGACGCCGAGGGTGACCAGAGCCTGCCGCTGCTGCTCGACGGCGAGGCGGACCTGGCCCTGGCCGTGGAGTACCGGGGCGCCCCCGGCGCCGACGATGGCCGGCTGTCCGTGCTCCCGCTGTACGCGGAACCCTTCGACGCGGTGCTGCCCGCCGGCCACCCCCTCGGCGATCTGCCCGAGGTGCCGCTGGCCGGTCTCTCGGACGCCGACTGGGTGGGCCAGTACCCCGGCAATCCCTGCCACGACGTCATGCAGCTCGCCTGCGAACTCGCGGGCTTCCAGCCCCGGCTGGTGCACTCCTCCGACGACTTCCGCGCCGTGGTCGCGCTGGTCGGCGCGGGCGCCGGGGTCGCCCTGGTGCCCCGCTCGGCGCTGCGCGGCATGGAGCTCAAGGAGGTCCAGGTCCGCCCGGTGACCGGCCCGGCGGCGACCCGGCGGGTCTTCGCGGCCACCCGGCGCGGCGCCGAGACGCATCCGCTGATCGCCCCCGTCCTGGCCGCCCTCGCCCGCGAGGCCGGGCGGCTCCCGGCGCACTGACGGGCCAGCTGACGGGCTACCCGACCAGGAACACCGCGCCCGGCGCGGCGTGGTCGACCGGTCCGGGGTAGCGGGCCGAGGCGCGGGACACGGCCTCGGCCGGATCCAGGTCCCGGCCGACGTGCGTGAGGACCAGCCGGCGGGCGCGGGCCGCGCGGGCGGTGTCGCCGGCCTCCTCGGGGGTGTGGTGCACCGGTTCGCTCCCGGCCGGGTGCGCCGGGCTGTCGGCCTCGCACAGCAGGAGCGTGCAGTCCTCGGCGAGCCGGTTCAGGGCCGAACAGGGCGCCGTGTCCCCGGAGTACACGAGGGACCGGCCTCCCGAGTCGGCGCGCAGCGCGAAGGCGGGCATGCCGTGGGACACCGCCCGGCTGGTGAGGCCGAGCGTCCCGGCCCGCGCGCGGTGGCCGTCGTACAGCTCGTGGACCTCGAAGGCGGCCTCGACCGGTCTGCGGTCCGGGCCGTTGGTGAGGAACCCCGCCAGCCGGCCGGCGATGCCGGGAGGCCCGTAGAGGGGGAGCGGCGCGGGCCGTCGTACGTCGGCGTACAGCAGGCCGTAGTACGCGGTCAGCAGGTCGGCCGTGTGGTCGGCGTGCAGGTGCGAGATCCATATCGCGTCGAGCTCGCCGAGTCCGACGTGGCGTTGCAGCGGTCCCAGGGTTCCGCTGCCCGCGTCGACCCAGACCCGGGCGCCGCCGCCTTCGAGCAGGTAGCCGGAGCAGGGGTTGTCGGCGCGGGGGTAGGGAGTCGCACTGCCCAGGACGGTGAGCCGGAGGTGATCGTCTGCCATCGTGGGAGTCTAGGCCGCGCGGGAAACCGGCCCCCGGCCGTGCGCTCAGGCGCGGATGACCTCCACGCCCGCCGCCTCGAAGGCCTCGGCCACCGACGGGGACAGGCCGGTGTCCGTCACCAGCACGTCCACGGCGTCGGTCGAAACGATGCGGGCGAAGGCGCGGACGCCCAGCTTGCTGGAGTCGGCCGCGATCACCACGCGGCGGGCGCGCTCGCAGAGCAGCCGGTTCATGGCGGCCTCGTCCTCGTGGCGGGTGGCGGCCCCGTCGGCCGGGTCGAAGGCGTCGACGCCGACGACGGCGGTGTCCACGGAGAGCTGCCCGAGCACCTCCATGGCCAGCGGGCCGGTGAGCTCGTAGGACTGGGGCCGGGCCACGCCGCCGGTGAGCACGATCTTGAACTGCGGTCTGATGACCAGTTCACCCGCGATGTTCAGCGCGTTGGTGACCACGGTGAGGGCGGGGGAGCCGGTGGCGAGGTCGGGGCGGGCGGCCAGTGCACGCGCCACCTCGGTGGTCGTGGTGCCGCCGGTCAGGCCGATCACCTCGCCCGGGACGATCAGCGCCGCGACGGTCTCGCTGATGCGGCTCTTCTCGGCGGCCCGGCGCGAGGTGCGGTAGCGCAGCGGGAGCTCGTACGAGACCCCGTGCAGGACCGCTCCGCCGCGCGTGCGGACCAGCAGCTGCTGCTCGGCGAGCTGGTCGAGGTCGCGCCGGATGGTGGCGGCGGACACGCCGAGGGCCTCGGCGGCGGGCTCGACTTCCAGCTCGCCCCGCTCCACCAGCAGATCCAGCAGTGTCTGCCAGCGTTCCTTGCGGGTCATCGGCCGCCCCTTCGGTCTCTACTTCGGTCTCGTCTTCGATCGTGGCTTCGATCGCGTCTTCGCTCGTGTTCTCGGTAGTCGCTTGGCCGTTCGCTTGGGCGCTCCCGCTTGGCCTACACGTCGAGATTAACGCAGGAGATCATCCCTGAGATGCTTGAAGTTGCGTGAAAGAGCCCACTATCTTGCAGGAACACGCATTCAGGGGTGCACGCACCGCGCTAGGGAGCCGCCATGAGCCATGTCGCGTACGAGTTGGGCACGCAGCCCGCATGCTGGGAGCGGGCCGCCGCACTGGCCCCGGAACACCGGGGGGTGCTGCCGCGGCCGGGGGAGCGTACCGCGATCGTCGGATGCGGGACCTCGTACTACATGGCCCAGGCCGCCGCCGTGTTGCGCGAGGAGGCCGGGCAGGGCGAAACCGACGCCTTCCCCGCCTCGGAGTTCCCCCGCCACCGGCGCTACGACCGGGTCGTCGCGCTGACCCGGTCCGGGACCACCACCGAGGTCCTCGACCTGCTGGCCGGGCTGCGGGACGCGGGCGTGCCCACCACCGCCGTCATCGGGGACCCCGCCACCCCCGTCATCACCCTCGCCGACGAGCTCGTCGTACTCGACTTCGCCGACGAGCAGTCGGTCGTCCAGACCCGCTTCGCCACCACCGCCCTCACCCTGCTGCGCGCCCACGTCGGCCTGCACAGCTCGTCCGTGGTCGCCGACGGGCGCGCCGCACTGGCCGACCCGCTCCCCGCGGAGCTGGAGACCCGGGGCCAGTTCACCTTCCTCGGGCGCGGCTGGAGCGTCGGACTCGCCAACGAGGCCGCGCTGAAGATGCGCGAAGCCGCCCTGGCCTGGGCCGAGTCCTACCCGGCCATGGAGTACCGGCACGGCCCCATCAGCGTCTCGGCGCCCGGCACCGCCACCTGGTCGCTCGGCGACGCTCCCGAAGGGCTCGCCGAACAGGTCCGGGGGACCGGAGCCCAGTGGGTGGCCGGGCACCTCGACCCGCTCGCCGAGCTGGTCCGCGTACACCGTCTGGCCGTCGCCGTCGCCGCCCACCAGGGGCTGGACCCGGACGCGCCGCGCAATCTGACCCGCTCCGTCATCCTCACCACGGGTGAGGAGGCCGTCCGATGAGCCTGGTCCCCGCCGGCACGCTCGTCCTGGAGGCCGCGGCCCGGGGCCGCGCCGTCGCCGCCTTCAACATCATCACGCTGGAGCACGCCGAAGCGGTCGTCGCGGGCGCCGAATCGGCCGGACTGCCCGTGGTCCTCCAGCTCAGCGAGAACGCCGTCAAGTTCCGGGGCGGTGCCCTGCTGCCGATCAGCCGCGCCGCCGTGGCCGTCGCCGAGGCCGCCGGGATCCCGGTCGGGCTGCACCTGGACCACGTCAAGAGCTCCGAACTGCTGCGGCAGGCCGTGGACGCCGGATTCAGCTCGGTCATGTACGACGCCGCGCACCTCTCCTACGCCGAGAACCTGGAGGCCACCCGCTCCGCCGCCGACTGGGCCCACGTCAACGGCCTCTGGATCGAAGCCGAACTGGGCGAGGTCGGCGGGAAGAACGGGGCCGCGCCACTGGACCCGCACGCACCCGGCGCCCGTACCGACCCGGACGAGGCGCGGCGGTTCGTCGCCGACTCCGGGGTGGACGCACTGGCCGTCGCCATCGGCAGCAGCCACGCCATGACCAGCAGGACCGCAGCCCTGGACCACGTGCTGCTCGGACGCCTCGCCAAGACGGTCGACGTGCCGCTGGTGCTGCACGGTTCCTCCGGTCTGCCGGACACGGAACTCGCCGCGGCCGTCGCCGGCGGCATCCGCAAGGTCAACATCGGCACCGCGCTCAACGTGGCGATGACCCAGGCCATCCGCACGCATCTGACCCCCGCTGATCCCCGCCCGTATCTGACCGCCGCACGGGAGGCGATGGCGGCGACGGCCGCCGCCATGATCAGCGCCCTGAACTGACGGGCACGGGTACCGGGGGGACTTCGTCTTCCTCTGTACCCGAGCGGCGGCCCGCGGGAGTCCTCCCACTCAGTGGGAGGACGGACGCGGCGGCATTGAAGCCGTGCCCCGGGCGGTGTTTCGTCGGATGCCGGAGCAGAGCAGGCGCCGCCGAGGGAAGGCCACCGCACATGCCACCGCACATGCCGCAGCACGTACCGCAGCACGTACCGCCGCACGCGTCCGCGCACATGCCGCGGCAGCAGCCGCAGCCGTATCTCCCGCACCGCTTCGGGGTGTTCCTCGCCCCCTACCACCGGCCCGACGGCGACCCCGCGCTCCAGCTGCGCCGGGACCTCGACCTCGCGGCCGACCTCGACCGGCTCGGCTACGAGGAGCTGTGGGCCGGTGAACACCACTCCGCCGGGTACGAGATCATCGCCTCGCCCGAGGTGTTCCTCGCCGCGGCCGCCGAACGCACCAGCCGGATCATGCTCGGCACCGGGGTCAACTCCCTGCCCTACCACCAGCCGTTGATCCTCGCCGACCGGATCTGCCAGCTCGACCAGCAGTCCCGGGGCCGCGCCATGCTCGGTGTCGGACCGGGCCAACTGCCCTCCGACGCCTTCATGATGGGCGTCGACCCGCTCCGCTCCCGCGCGATGATGGCCGACTCGCTCGACGCCATCGTGCGGCTGCTGCGCGGGGAGACGGTCACGGCCGCCACCGACTGGTTCGCCCTGGAGGAGGCCCGGCTCCAGCTCGGGCCCTACCGGGGCCGGGAACTGGACGTGGCCGTCGCCTCCGCCGTGTCCCCGACCGGGGCGGTGCTCGCGGGACGCCACGGGGTCGGGATGCTCTCGCTCGCCGCCGCCGACCCCACCGGGTACGCGGTGCTCGACGCCAACTGGGCCGCCCACGAGCGGGCCTGCGGCGAGGCCGGCCGCCCCGCAGACCGCTCCACCTGGAGGCTGGTCACCCCGGTGCACCTGGCCGAGACCCGCGAACAGGCCCTGCGCGAAGCCGAGTACGGCACGCCCGACATCGTGGACTACATCGAGAAGCTGAGCGGGACCCGCCTCGACGGCTGCGCCACCCCGGCCGGCGCCGTCGAGCGGTGGACCACCGAAGGGCTGCCCACCTTCGGCCGGGCCGTCATCGGCGCCCCCGAGGACGCCGTGCGGCGGATCGGGCAACTCGCCGAGAAGAGCGGCGGATTCGGCACCTTCCTCATCCTCCGGCTGGACCTCGCCGAGCCCGCGGCCGCCCTGCGCAGCCTGGAGCTCTTCGCCGAGCGGGTCGTCCCCCGGCTCACCGGCCACACCGAGGCCCGCCGGGCCAGCCTGGAGTGGGCCGGGCGCAACAGCGAACGGTTCGTCGGGGCCGTGCGCCGGTCCACGATGGAGGCCATCGCCCGCAAGGGGGAGGTCCGTTGAGGGCCGCGGTGCTCGAAGACGGCGTGTTCCGGGTACGGGAGCACCCGGATCCGGTGCCCGGCCCCGGGCAGGCGCTCGTGGAGACGGCCGCCTGCGGGATCTGCGGCTCCGACCTGAGCGCGGTCGAGCACACCGCCGAGTTCCTGAAGGCCTCCCGGGACAGCGGAACCACCAGCTTCCTCTTCGACCCGGACCGGCCGCTGGTGATGGGCCACGAGTTCTCCGGCCGGGTCCTCTCCTACGGGCCCGGCGCGACCGGCCCCGAACCGGGCACCGGGGTCGTCGGCCTGCCCTGGGCGGTCGACCCGGACGGGGTCGTGCGGACCGTGGGCTACAGCAATGCCTTCCCCGGCGGATTCGGAGAACGGATCGTCGTACAGGCCCGCGCCCTGCTGCCCGTCCCGCCGTCCCTGGACCTCGCTCTCGCCGCCCTCACCGAGCCGCTGGCCGTCGGCTTCGGCAACATCGCCCGGAGCGCGGCCGGAAAGGACACCCCGGCCGTGGTCATCGGCTGCGGCCCGGTCGGCCTCGGGGCCGTCGCCGCGCTGCTGGAGCGGGGCGCCGGACCCGTGGTGGCCTCCGACCCGTCCGCGCTGCGGCGGGCGGCCGCCCTGCGGCTCGGCGCGCACGCGGTGGTGGACCCGGCCGCGCAGGACCCCGTACGCCTCTGCGCGGAACTCGCGGGAGTCCGCCCGCGGCCCACCGTGGTGGTGAACTGCGTGGGCGTGCCCGGCATGCTGAACCAGCTCCTGCACACCGTCCCGCGCGGCACCGAGATCCTGCAGATCGGCGGGGTGATGACCGAGGACGTGATCCGGCCGGTGGTCGGCATCTACAAGGACGTCACGATCCGCATGTGCCTGACCTACCCGCCCGAGGAGTTCGGCGCCACCCTCGCCCGTCTCGCCGACGGCCGCATCGACCCCGCGTCCCTGGTCACGGGAGAAGCGGGCCTCGGCGGGCTCGACGCGGCCTTCACCTCCCTGCGGCGGCCGGAGGAGCACATCAAGGTCCTGGTCCGGCCCGGACGGGACGGAAGCGAGGTCGTGGCGGCCCGCTGACCGCCCTGCCGGCTGCTCGCCGGCCCTTCCGGATTCTTGGAACAGGTTCTAGTCTGCCCCCGCGGCGGCGGCGGACGGCCGCGCGACCTTGAGCCACGAGAGACCCGGAGGGGCCGTGCACCTCGAATACACGCCTGAGCAGCAGCGGTTGCGCACCGAGCTGCGCGCCTACTTCGCCGAACTGATCCCGGACGACGTCCACGCCCGGTACGAGGACCCGGCCGAGCAGAAGCGCTTCTACCGGGAGACCATCCGCCGGCTCGGCGCCGACGGCTGGCTCGGGGTCGGCTGGCCCAAGGAGTACGGCGGGCGCGGGATGTCGCCCATGGACCAGTTCATCTTCTTCGACGAGGCCGCACAGGCCGTCGTACCGCTGCCGCTGATGGCCCTCAACACCGTCGGGCCGACCATCATGCAGTTCGGCACCGACGAGCAGAAGGCGTACTTCCTGCCCAAGATCCTCGCGGGCGAGATCGACTTCGCCATCGGCTACAGCGAGCCCGACGCCGGCACCGACCTCGCCGCCCTCAAGTGCAAGGCCGTCCGCGAGGGCGACGAGGAGACCGGCACCTACGTCGTCGACGGGCAGAAGATCTGGACCACCAACGGGGACACCGCCGACTGGGTCTGGCTCGCCGTCCGCACCGACCCGGACGCCCCCGCCCACAAGGGCATCACCATGCTCCTCGTGCCGACCTCCGACCCCGGTTACTCCTGCACCCTCATCAACACCCTCGCCTCGCACGACACCACCGCCAGCTACTACGAGAACATCCGCGTCCCCGCGAGCCGCCGCGTCGGCCAGGAGAACAAGGGCTGGCGACTGATCACCAACCAGCTCAACCACGAGCGCGTCACCCTGGCCGCCCACGGCACCATGGCCATCCGCGCCCTGCACGACGTCCAGCGCTGGGCCGCCGAGACCAAGCTCGCCGACGGCCGCCGCGTCATCGACCTCACCTGGGTCCGCGGCCGCCTCGCCCGCACCCACGCCCGCCTCGACGCGATGAAACTGCTGAACTGGCAGATGGTCAACGCCGTCCAGGACGGCGTCCTCACCCCGCAGGACGCCTCCGCCGTCAAGGTCTACGGCTCCGAGGCGCGCAGGGACGCGTACGCCTGGCTGATGGAGGTGGTCGGCGCGGCCGGCTCACTGAAGGACGGATCCGCGGGCGCGGTCCTGCACGGCGAACTGGAACGCGGCTACCGCAGCGCCGTCATCTTCACCTTCGGCGGCGGCAACAACGAGATCCAGCGCGAGATCATCTCGTGGATCGGCCTCGGCATGCCGAGGGTGCGCCGCTGACCGGCTCCCCGTTCCCGGGCCGCATCGGGCGGCCCGGGCGGCCCGATGCGGCATCGGGCGGTCAAGGATCAGACCTGCCCGGCTCCGCCGTCCACGAACAGTTCGATTCCGGTGATGAAACTGCTCTCCCGCGAGGCCAGGAACAGGGCCGCCGCGGCCACCTCCTCGGGGCGTCCGGGCCGGCCGAGCGGGACTCCGGCGGTCGCCCGCTCGCGTACGTGCGCCGGGGCACCGGCCAGGGCCGGAGTGTCGATCGGGCCCGGGCTGAGGGTGTTGACCCGGATGGAGCGCCCCGCGAGCTCCAGTGCCAGGCTGCGCGCGAGGGACCGTACGGCCGCCTTCGTGGCGGCGTACACCCCGTACCGCGTGGACGCCGAGGAGCCGGCGGCCGAGCCCAGCAGGATCACCGAGGCGCCGTCGCGCAGCAGCGGCAGGGCCCGCTGGACGGTGAAGAAGGCACCCCGGAAGTTGAGGTCCGCGGTGGCGTCGAACTGCTCCTCGGTGAACTCGGCGAAGCCACCGGGCGGGCCGCCGCCCGCGTTCACGACCAGCACGTCGATCGCCTCGCAGCCCGCGGCGGCGACCGCCGCGTAGAGCCGGTCCAGGTCCGCGACGCGGGACGCGTCACCGCGGACGGCCACCGCGCCCGGGCCCAGGCCGTGGACCGCCGCGGCGAGTTCCTCCGGCCGCCTGCCGGTGACGAAGACCCGGGCGCCCTCCTCCACGAAGCGCCGGGCCGTCGCCAGGCCGATGCCGGACGAACCGCCCGTGACGACGGCGACCAACCCTTCGAGCTGTCCCGTACGCATGACCGTGCCTCCGCGTCCCGAGGGGAGGCGGGTGCGGTCCGCCGGCGGGAAGCCTAGTGGGGCGTACGGGCGTGCGTGCGGCCGTTCGGTGGAATGCTGGAAGGGCGAACAGAGCGCACAGGGTCTCACCTGCCCGGGTGCACCGGGGCGAGCGACAGGGGAGCAGCCGGACATGGACGAGAACGCGGGCCCCGATCCGGGGCTCTACGGCCCCGGCTCCGTGACCTGGCAGTGCCACGGCGACCCTGTCATGTGGATCGCGGGGGTCCGCGCGCTCTACCTCCAGGCCCTGCACCCGCGTGCGGTCCGCGGGGTCATGGAGAACAGCTCCGCCTTCAGCGGGGAGAACGGCGGCGACGCCTGGGGACGCCTGCTGCGCACCGCCGACTTCGTCGGCACCGTCACCTACGGCACCACCGAGGCCGCCGAACGGGCCGGCGCCCGCGTCCGCAAGATCCACACCATGCTGTCGGCGACCGATCCGGCCACCGGCGCACGGTTCCGCGTGGACGAGCCCGAGCTGCTGCTCTGGATCCACTGCGCCCAGATCGACAGCTTCCTGCACGTCCTGCGCCGCTCCGGGGTCCCGCTCAGCGCCGCGCAGGCGGACCGCTACGTGGCGGAGAACCGCGTCAACGCCCGCCTCGTCGGGCTCGACCCGTCCGGGGTACCCGAGGACACCGCGGCCCTGGCCGCCTACTTCGACCGGATCCGCCCCGAACTCGCCGCCGGCCCCGACGCCCGCGCCGTCGACGCCTTCCTGTGCGCCCCGCCCATCCACCCCCTCCTCGTCCCTGGCCGAAACCTGGTGTGGCGCCCGCTCGCCGCCCTCGCCTACGGATCCCTCCCCGACTGGGCGCACCAGCTGTACGGCCGCCCCGCACCGGCCCCGCGCAGCGTCACCCGCCGCCTGCGTCTCACCGGTAGCCTGCTGCGCAGCATTCCCGCAGGTCTGCGCTGGCAGCTGCCTCCAGGTCACATCTTGAAAGCGATGCGCCGCATGGGCCCCGGGAGCCGCCCCGCGCCGTACACACTGCGTACATCAGCGGCCATACTGGACCGGCCGGGGAGGGCGTAGGACGCAGGGCGACACACGGGGGCGACTTCAAAACATGGCGGAGTCCAGACTGATCCACGGCCGGTACCGGTCGCTCGACCTGATCGGCCGCGGCGGCATGGGCGAGGTGTGGCGGGCCCGCGACGAGTCGCTGGGCCGGCAGGTCGCCGTCAAATGCCTCAAGCCCATCGGGCCCGAGCAGGACACCCACTTCACCCAGGTGCTGCGCGAGCGCTTCCGCCGCGAGGCGCGGGTCGCCGCCTCCCTCCAGCACCGGGGCGTCACCGTCGTCCACGACTTCGGCGACGACAGCGCGGCCGGCGGTCCCCTCTACCTCGTCATGGAGCTCCTCGAAGGCCGCAACCTCAGCCAGCTCCTGGAGGACAACGACGCGCGCCCGCTCCCCGTGGACGTGGTCATCGACATCGCCGAGCAGATGGCGGCCGCCCTCGGCTACACGCACGAGCAGGGCGTCGTCCACCGCGACCTGAAGCCCGCCAACATCATGCGGCTCACCGACGGCACGGTGAAGATCTGCGACTTCGGCATCGCCCGGCTGGCCGCCGACATCGGCTTCACCGCGAAACTGACCGGCGGCGGCATGGCCATGGGCACCCCGCACTACATGTCGCCCGAGCAGATCGCGGGCGGCGAGGTCGACCACCGCAGCGACCTCTACTCCCTCGGCTGCGTCCTGTACGAGATCGCCACCGGAGCCCCGCCCTTCGACCTCGGCGACTCCTGGTCCGTGCTGGTCGGCCACCGCGACACCGCGCCCGTGCCGCCGCGCGAGCACCGCCCCGAACTGCCGGCCTCCTTCGAGCGGCTGGTGCTCGACCTGCTCGCCAAATGCCCCGAGGACCGCCCGGGCGACGCCCGCCACCTGCACCGGCAGCTCGTCGAGGCCCGGCTCGGCCCCGGCGCGGCGACCGGAGCGCACCCGCCGCTGCCCGGGTGGGCGAACGGGATGACCGCCGGACGCAAGGCCGGCATCGAGGCCCGCCCCGCCAGCGGGGAGTGGGCCGTCCTCACCGGTTCCTGGACCGCCGCCCGCCCGGGCGGGGAGCACCCGACGGCCGCCGGAGCCGCCGCCGCCGCCACCGGCACCGGCCCCGTCCCCCCGCCCGCGCCGACCGTCGTACGCCCGCGTCCGGCCGAGGACCCCCGGCTCACCGCCGCCTACGGGTTCCCGCGCGGCCCCGGCCCCGCCGAGGATCCTCGGGGGGGCGTGGCCGCGCTCGACGCCGGCCACACGCGGGCCTTCGCCCTCAGCCGGGCCGGCCGTACCGAGGAGGCCCTCGCCGGGTACGCGGCCGTCGCCGCAGGACGCGCCCGGGTGCTCGGAGCGGACCACCCGGACACCCTGGCCGCGCGGCAGGAGGCGGCGTACGAGACGGGCCTGCTCGGCCGCCACCAGGAGGCGTACGAGGGCTACCGCGCGGTGCTCGCCGCCCGCGAGCGGACCGTGGGCCGGATCCACCCCGACACCCTGCGCTGCCGCCACAACCTGGCCTGCGCGCTGGGCGCCCTCGGGCGCTTCTCCGAGGCCCACGCCGCCGCCGCCGAGGTGGCCGCCGACCGGGCGGCCGTCCTGGGGGCGGAGCACGCGGACACGCTGCTGACCCGGTACGAGGTGGCGTACGCGCTGGGCCGCCTCGAACGCTGGGAGGAGGCCCTGGAGGCCTTCCGGCAGATCGCGGCCGTACGGGAGCGCGTGCTCGGCCGCGACCACCCCGACACGCTGGCCGCGCGCTACGAGGCCGGGATCGCGCTCGGCCGGATCGGGCGCTCGGCCCAGGCCCTGGAGCTGTTCCGGGACCTGGTCCGCGACCGCACCCGCGCCTACGGGGCCGCCGACCCGGAGACGCTGCGGGCCCGGCACGTCCTCGGCGTGAACCTCGGGCGCCTGGAGCGCTGGGAGGAAGCGGTCGCCGAAGCCCGGGAGGTGGGCGGGGCACGGGCCCGCACGCTGGGCGCCGAACACCCCGACACCCTGGTCAGCCGGCGCGAACTCGCCGTGGGACTGGGCCGGCTGGGCCGCTGGGACCAGGCGCTGCCCGTCTACCGGGAACTCTCCGGCATCCGCGAGCGGTCGCTGGGCGACGACCATCCGGACACGGTCGCCGCCCACGCCGACGAAGCGCACTGTCTGGAGCGGCTGGGGCAGGTGTGTTACCAAGAGCCATGACGACCTCGCGGGGCTTCGGGCACGACGTGTACGACGCGGTGATCGTGGGCGGGGGCCACAACGGCCTCGTCGCCGCCGCCTACCTGGCCCGGGCCGGCCGATCGGTCCTCGTCCTGGAGCGGCTCGGCCGCACCGGCGGGGCCGCCGTGTCCACCCGCCCCTTCCCGGGCGTCGACGCCCGCCTGTCCCGCTACTCCTACCTGGTCTCGCTGCTCCCCGCGAAGATCGTGCGCGAGCTGGGGCTGGACTTCGAGGTGTGCAGGCGCACGGTCTCCTCGTACACCCCCGTCGAGCGCGCCGGACGCCCCGGCGGACTGCTGGTCGGCGGCGGCGAGGCGCGCACCCGGGAGTCCTTCGCGCGGCTGACCGGCTCGGAGCGGGAGTACGAGAACTGGCGCGCCTTCTACGGGACCACCGGGCGGGCCGCGAGGCGACTCTTCCCGACGCTGACCGAACCGCTGCCCACACGCGCGGAGCTGCGGGCGCGGCTGGATGACGAGGCGGCCTGGCGGATGCTGTTCGAGGAGCCGATCGGACGGGCCGTCGAGCGGGAGTTCGCCGACGACCTGGTGCGCGGGGTCGTCCTCACCGACGCGCTGATCGGCACCTTCGCCGACGCCCACGACCCGGGCCTGGCCCAGAACCGCTGCTTCCTCTACCACGTCATCGGAGGCGGCACCGGCGACTGGGACGTACCGGTCGGCGGCATGGGCGCGCTCACCGACGCACTGGCGGCGTCCGCGCTGGCGGCCGGCGCGCAGATCGCCACCGGACACGAGGCGCTGCGCATCGACACCGACGGCACGACCGCCCCGGCCGAGGTGACCTTCCGTACGGCGACGGGCGAGGGGAGGGTCGCCGGCCGGGTGGTGCTCGTCAACGCCTCGCCGCGGGCGCTGGCCGAACTGCTGGGGGAGGAGCCGGCGCAGCCGGCCCCCGAGGGGGCCCAGCTCAAGGTCAACATGCTGCTGCGCCGCCTGCCCCGGCTGCGGGACACCTCGGTGGACCCGCGCGAGGCCTTCGCAGGCACCTTCCACGTCGCGGAGGGGTACGAACAGCTCGCGCGGGCCCACGCAGAGGCCGCCGCCGGCGAACTGCCCTCCGTACCGCCCTCGGAGATCTACTGCCACTCGCTGACGGACCCGACGATCCTGGGGCCCGAGCTGGCGGAGCAGGGCTACCAGACCCTGACCCTCTTCGGACTGCACACCCCGGCGCGGCTGTTCGGGCACGACAACCAGGGGGCACGGGAGGTGCTGCTCGCCGCCACGCTCGCCCAGCTCGACGCCCACCTGGCCGAACCGCTCACCGACTGCCTGGCCTTCGACGCCGACGGCCGCCCGTGCATCGAGGCCAAGACCCCGCTCGACCTGGAGCGCGAACTGCGCCTGCCCGGCGGGCACATCTTCCACCGGGACCTGTCCTGGCCGTACTCCGACTCCGGTGAGGGCGGCGGCCGCTGGGGCGTGGAGACCGCCCACCGCAATGTGCTGCTGTGCGGCGCGGGGGCGGTCCGCGGCGGCGGCGTCAGCGGGGTCCCCGGCCACAACGCGGCGATGGCGGTACTGGGGCACTGACGCCGGGCGCCCGCCGGTCCGTCTCAGAGCACGGGGTCGATCACGACGATCGGGATCTCCCGGCTGGTCTTGGTCTGGTACTCGTCGTACGAGGGCCAGTGCTTCACCATCTGCGGCCAGAACCCGGCACGCTCTTCGGACGTCGCGGTCCGCGCGATGCCCTGCCGGACCTCGGGACCGACCTGCACCCGGACCTCGGGGTGCTCGGTGAGGTTCCGGTACCAGAGCGGGTCCGCGGGGTCGCCGCCCTTGGAGGCGACGATGAGGTAGCGGCCGTTGTCCTCGCCGTAGATGAGGGGGGTGCGCACCGGCTTCCCGGACTTGCGGCCGATGGTGGTGAGCAGCAGGGTCTGGGTGTTGTTCCAGTACTGCCCCTCGGTCCCGCCCGAACCGACGTACAGCTTGACGTGATCCAGGGTCCAGCCGGGCTTGGGGTCGATCGGGTTGTCCCAGTCGATGTCGGTCATATGGCTCCGCCTGCCTTCGTGTTGAACGGTCAACGAACCACAACAACGAGCGTAGACGCCCCAGGGCACGGTCGTGACCTAGTGCGGAAGCGCGAAGCCGTCGAAGAGGTCGTCCAGCGCGCGCCGCGCGGCGCGGGCCGGGGTGGCGCGGACGGCGAGGTCGCGGGCGGCCACCGCGAGGGGGTGCGTGAGGGCGGCGACCCGGCCCGCGCGGCGCGAGCGGACGCGCAGGGCGTCGGTGCGGGCGCAGCGGGCCGCGCTGTAGGCGGCCAGGGCGGCCGGTACGTCGGCTCCGTCCAGCAGGTGCGCGAGGACGGCGGCGTCCTCGACGGCCTGGCACCCGCCCTGGCCGAGGTTGGGGGTCATGGCGTGCGCCGCGTCACCGAGCCACGCCAGCCGGCCCCGGTGGAAGACGGGGAGCGGGGCGGCGAGGTCGTACAGGTCGTGCTGGAGCACGGCCGCCGGGTCGATCCGCTCCAGCAGGGCGGGGATCGGGTCGTGCCAGGTGCCGTAGCGGCGCAGGAGTTCGGCGCGGACGTCGGCGGGCCGGTAGCTCTCGGGGACGACCGCGGTGGCGTACAGGTACACGCGGCCGTCGGCGAGCGGGACGACGCCGAAGCGCTCCCCGCGGCCCCAGGTTTCTGCGGCGGCGGGCACGGGCGGGCCGCCGGCGGCGAGGACGGTCCGCCAGGCGGTCTCCCCGCTGTAGTGCAGGCCGGGATGGGCCGGGAAGTACTGGCGGCGGATCGGGCTGTGGATGCCGTCCGCGGCGATCACGACGTCGGCGGTGAGGGGCTCGGCGGTGAGAGCGCCGGCCGAGGTGTGGACGACCGGACGGCCGTCCGCGCGGTCGGTGCCGTCCGTGCCGTCCGCGTCGTCGACGGCGGTCACGGTCGTGCCGTACCGGAGGGTGCCCTCGGGGAGCGCGGCGGCCAGGGCGGCGGCGAGGGCCGTGCGGTGCACGGCGAGCGGGGGCCGCCCGTACCGGGCGGTCAGGGCGGCGCCGTCGGCGCGGCTCAGCAGGCGGCCGCCGGAGCGGCGCAGGTCCATCGCGGCGGGGGTGGCGTGCCCCGTCGCGCGGGCGGCGTCGAAGCCGATGGTGTTGAAGCCGATGGTGTCGAAGGCGCGCAGGGCGTTGGGGGCGAGGACGATTCCCGCGCCGACGGCGGACGGAGCCGTCGCGCGTTCGCAGACGGTGACGTCCCAACCGCGATGGTGCAGGGCCACCGCCGCGGCGAGTCCGCCGATCCCCGCACCCACCACCACCGCACGACGTCGAGTCATGACCATTCCTTCCCCGCTCCCCATGCCCTCTACAGCTGTAGAGGGCATGGCCGTCACTCTACATCTGTAGAGTGACGGCATGCACTCCCCCGAGCGCGGAAGCGACCGCAGAACCCTGATCGCGGACAGCGCGATCGACCTCGTGGCCACCGCCGGGCTGCGGGGTCTGACCCACCGGGCGGTCGACGGCGCGGCCGGGCTTCCGGCGGGCAGCACCTCGTACTACTTCCGTACGAGGACGGCGCTGATCGGCGCCTGCTACGCGCGGCTGGCCGAACTGGACCTCGGAGACTTCGACGGGGGCGCCACGCCTTCGCCCTCGCCTTCGCCTTCGCCTCCGCCGGCGGACCGGGACGCCGTCGCCGAGGCGATCGCCGCGCTGCTGTACCTCTGGCTGACCTCGGGGCGGTCGCGGCAACTGGCGCGCTTCGAGCTGAGCCTGGAGGCGGCACGGAATCCGGAGCTGGCCACGGAACTCCACCGGGCCGGCCAGGGCTCGCGGGACCGGGCCGCCGGGATCCTCGCGGCACTCGGCGCGGCCCGGCCGGGCGAGTCCGCCGAACTCCTGGTCGCGTGGGCCGACGGACTGCTCTACGACCGCCTCGCGGGTGCGCTCGCCCGCTCCCGCCCCGCGCCGGACCCGGCCGAACTGACCGCGGTGGCCCGCAGGATGATCGACGCGGCGCTCGCCTAGATGATTGATTCCAAGGGGTAGCTGTACGGACGCGAGGGTGCCCACTCTCAGTTTGTGACGACCGAGATAG
>NZ_JALGBX010000032.1 GCF_022808175.1 Streptomyces sp. AP-93
GCGCCAGCGTCCTGTGGGCTCTCCTGCGCGACAACCGGGCGTTCACCTCCGCCCCGCCGGTCACGCAAGCGGCTTGACTTCGTCATTGAGACTCCAGGGGCAGCAGGCTGCGACACGGGGCACGGGCGCCGGACCCGCGCGGGCGGCACCGAGCATACCGACCGGTAGGCACGGTGGGGAGGGGTCCGGCACCGCCCGGAATCCGGGGCCCGCGGGCTGCAGGCAATAGGGCACGGGCCAGAGACCAGTGGCCAGAAGCCACGGGCCCAACGGCCACGCGTGGGCGCCCGCTCGTCGCGCGGGCTCCGCGCACGCCTGCATGGACGGATCCGCGTACCCGGACCCCATCGGCCTCCATGACAGCGGGATGCTGCTCCGCGGAGACCCGGCACGCCGTCAATACCCTCGTCGCCGCGCCGCGAATATCGCGCCCGCCACCACACACCACGGCCGTTCCCCCTGGTCAGCGGCGCCCATTGGTCCTTCTGCTGACGCGATTCGACGCCCTTGGTCTGGAAAGCACATTGCCCCTACGGGTATGGACGGATTTGACTGCGAGGTCAGGACGGCGGGCTTTCTCCCGCTCACGGCGAAGGACGACCCGCACGGCTTCCGGTTCAGAAGCCGGTACACGAGGAACCGAATGACATCCATGCTCGACGGCTGTACACCCTGGCCCGAGGAATTCGTCGACTACTACTGGGCGTCCGGCCACTGGCGGGGCAATACGCTGGACAACCTGCTGCGCGGCTGGGCCGTGCAGTACGGACCGCGGACCGCACTCGCCCACGGCGACACCCGCATCACGTACGCGGCCCTGAACCGCCGCGTGAGCCGGATGGCCGCCGGGTTCCGGCTGCGCGGCCTCCGGCCCGGCCAGCGGGTCGTCGTCCAGCTTCCCGACATCCCCGAGCTCGTCGTCGCCACGTTCGCGCTGATGCGCGCCGGCGCGGTTCCCGTGATCTGCCCGATCTCGCACCGCGCTCCCGAGGTGTCCCACGCCGTCCAGATCTCCGAGGCCACCGGCTACATCGGCCCCCCGACCTACCGGGGCTTCGACCACACGGCGATGGCCGCCGACATCGCGGCCCGGGGCCCCTTCCTGCGCCGGGTGTTCACCTTCGAGCCGCCGGGCACCTCGTCCCCGTACGGCGGCTTCACGACCGACACTTCGGGCTGCCACTACTTCCCGCTGAACTCCCTCGACTCCCCGCCCGAGCCGCCGCTCACGCTGAGCGCCGGCCAGGTGGCGTTCTTCCTGCTCTCCGGCGGCACCGGCGAGGCGCCCAAACTGGTTCCGCGCACCCACAACGACTACGCGTACCAGGCGCGGGCCGCTGCCGAGCTGGTGGCGCTCACCCAGGACGACGTGTACCTCGCCGCGCTGCCCACCGACCTCAATCTCGCCTTCGGCGGCCCCGGCATCATCGGCACCCTCACCGTCGGCGGCACCGTCGTCCTGGTCGAGGACCCGGAACCCGCCGCGTTCCTGGCGGCCATCGAGCGCGAGCGGGTCACCGTCGCCTCGCTGACGCCGGCCACCGCCCGGCTGTGGCTCGACGCGCGTCCCGCTGCCGCGGTCCGGGCCGATGTGAGCAGTCTGCGTCTCGTGCAGGTCGGCGGCAGCACCCTGCCCTTGGACCGTGCGACCGCCGAACGGGTGAGCTCCGAATGGGGTTGCCGCCTGCAGCAGGTCTTCGGCACGGACGAAGGGCTGCTCACCCTCACACGGACCGACGATCCCGACGAGACGGTACTCACGACGCAGGGCCGTCCGCTCTCCCCCGACGACCAGATCCGCGTCGTCGACGCCGACGGCACGGAAGTCCCCGACGGGGAGCCGGGCGAACTCCTGGCCCGCGGCCCCTACACCGCCCGCGGCTACTACCGTTCGCCCGGCCTCAATGCGCGCTCCTTCACCCCCGACGGCTACGTGCGCACCGGCGCCCTGGCGCGGCGCACGCCGGACGGCAACCTGGTGGTGACCGGCCGCGTCGAAGGCGGCGCGTAAGGCGGTGGCGGCTTCCCCAGCGGGGGGCGCCATCACCATCCGACGAGCGTGCTCCGCCCGGTCAGTCCAGGACGCGTGCGAGGTAGGCGTGCATCATCGCTCGGGTTTCGGCGACGATGTCGGGGTCGCCTGCCGGGTCGTTGCGGAAGGCCAGCTGGATGAGGGCGTCGGTGGCCTCGACCGCGACCAGGACGGCCCGCTCCAAGGCGGCGTCCGGGGTGAGGGTGAGGTGGGCGCCGAGGAGTTCGGTGAGGCGGACGGCGACCAGGTGGTTGGGGTCGGAGGCGGGCCCCTCGGACGGTGGCGCCGGCACCCCGAAGTCGACGAGGGCGAAGCCGGGCACGCTGCGCTTCATGACCAGGTACTCGTCCAGCACCGCGTCGACGACCGGGCGCCAGTCGGTGTCCGGGAGGTCCGCGAGCCGCTGCTCGATGCCGTCGGCGTAGCGGTCCAGATTGCGGTGGGCCAGGGCGATGGCCATGGCCCGTTTGTTGCCGAAGAACCGGTAGACCGAACCGATCGGCACGCCGGCCCGCAGGGCCACGGCCCGGGTACTGAGGTTCTCGTACCCGGTCTCGTCAAGGAGCTCCGCGCAGGCGTCGAGGATCCGGGCGAGGCGGTCGGCGCTGCGCTGCTGGATCGGCGTCCGGCGCAGGGGGTGGGCTGGGGGCACGGGGTCCATCATGCCGCTCCTGGGTTCACGGGTCGGCGGCGGTACCGGTTCGGCCGCCTCAGTTCAGCAGCAGGCTGAGGCCGCCCACCGTGTACGTGATCATCAGCGCGAGCAGCGGCAGTTGCCCGGCGACGGCTTTGGCGGGCGGGAAGAGGCGTACGGAGCGGTCGTGCGCGGCGATCACGCCGAGGACGTGGCCGGTGACGACGGCGATCACCTGGAGGGCGGCGAGGCCGCCGGGACCCAAGGGAGACAAGGGTTCGGGGGCGTTGTCAGTACCCAATGCCATGATGACTGTGCGTGGTCCTTCGACTACCAGGAGGGAGAAGTAGTGGGCGACGAGATAGCCGAGGGCGATCGGTACGAGTGAGTGCGCGAAGGCGGTCAGCGGGCCGGGGTGCGGCCCGCAGACGAGGCGGGTGACCGCCGCGCAGAGGCAGTAGAGGGCGGCGACGAGGGCGACGGCTCCGATGAGTCCGAGGGTGGCCGCGGCCGTGCGGCCGAGGGGGGAGGTCTGGATCGCGTTGATCCACGAGGGGTTGTCGGAGAAGCCGTCGTAGGCGGTGGATCCGAGCAGGACGCAGACGGTGGCGACGAGTCCGGGCTGCTCGGGTGTCGCGTCGAGTCCGTGGAAGGGGTTACGGAGAACGAGGCGGCCGTCGCTGCGACGGCCGAGGGGGGAGAGCCGGGCCAGGAGGGCGGAGTAGACCTCGAAGGCGTCTCCGTCGGCGAACCAGCGCTCGCCGTAGCGGGCGGCGAGCAGGAGCTGGACGGCGGCGTAGCCGGTCAGGGCGATCAGGAGGGTGGTGGTGGAGGCGGGATCGGGAGAGACGAGTTCGAGCCAGGTGAAGGCGAAGAGCCCGGCGGCGGCCGGCCATTGCCCCAGCCGGGCGGGGAGCGGTCGGTGCGTCCGGGGCTCCGGGCGCGGGGGCTGTGCGGGCTGCGGGGGCTGCCTGCCAGGGAGGTCCGGCACCGCGGCGAGGTGCGGTGCCGGACCTCGCGGACTCCGGGAGGAGCGAGCGGAGGCGGTCCCGGCGGCAACTGCGGCAGGGGGGCGGGCCGTACGGAGCTTCGCCGACACCCGGGCGAGCAGTCGGTGCAGGGCACGGAGCGGGTTGAGGAGGCGCCAGACGGGACCGAAGAGGAGGGAGGCGGGGACGAGGCCGACCCAGAGCAGGACGTAGACGGCGCCGGGAGCGGGATTGTGGGCGGGGTCGTCGGGGCCGAGGAGGAGGTACAGGAGGACGGCGAGCGCGGCCGCGAGGCCGAGCCCGCGCAGGGCGGTGCGGGTGGCCGGCGCGTCGGCCACCCGTTGGAGCCCGGCGGGCAGGGCCAGACCGGAGCGGTCGCCGCGGAAGCGGGAGGCGGACCAGAGGAGACCCAGTGCGAGGAAGGAGACGAAGAGTGCGGTGAAGGCGCCGGCGAAGGCGTAGAAGGGAGAGATCGGCAGATCGTGCTGCGAGCCGATGCCGTGCGCGAACACGGTGAGCGGATCGCCCGGGTGAAGGACCACGCCCTGGCCGGACCCGCCACCGGACACCCCGTACGGGACCGCCGCCGGCCCGTACCCGGTCACCGCCGGACCGCCGGGGTCGGGGCCGATGCTGGGGCCAGGGCTGAGGCCGGGGCTGAGGCCAGGGCTGGGACCCCGGCCTGACTCAGGGCCGGCGCCCTGGTCGGGGCCAGAGACCCAGTCGAGTCCGGCGCCCCGGTCGGGCCCAGAGACCCGGTCGGGCCCAGGAGCGCGGCCGGGTCGGGGACGCGGCCTGGGTCCGGGACCGGGTCGGAGCCAGGGACCCGGCCAGGGCCAGGGACCCGGTCGGCGTCAGCGACCCGGCCGGTGCCAGGGACCGGGCCAGGGACCCGGTCGGCGTCAGCGACCCGGCCGGTGCCAGGGACCGGGCCAGGGACCCGGTCGGCGTCACGGACCCGGCCAGAGCCAGGAACCCGGTCAGGGCCAGGGACCCAGTCGGGGACTGCGCCCGGGTCGGGGTCCGGGGCGGTTCTGGGGGTCGGGGTGGTGGGGTCATCGGACGACGAGTTGAGTCAGGACGAGGTTGGTCTCGTGGGTCTCGACCTCGAAGAGGCCCGTGCGGTCGGCCGTCAGGATCAGGGTGGCCTCCTGTCCTGCCGGCAGGGCCAGTTCCTTGTCGATGCCGTGCACGTGCAGGGTGTCAGCGCGATCGCTGGTGACCCGTAGGGCGACGCGTTCGCCGCGCGTCACCTCCACCCGGCCCGGGGCCGGGCTGACCTTGCCGTCCCGCACGGTGATGGTCACCGTGCGGTCGGCCTGCACCGCCGCCGGGGGCGTGGGAGACGGTGCGGCCGGGGAATGGGGGTGCGTGGACCGGCCGGATCCTGCGGCGAGTTGGAGGGTGGCTTCGACCGGCTTGCCCGCCACCGCCCAGGCCGTGTGGTCGTCCGCGTAGAGGCGGACGGTCAGGGTGTGCGTGCCGCCCTCGGGCACCTGCGTGGCGGGCAGGTGGAACCAAGGGCCGTACAGGCGGGCCAGTTTGCGGCCGTCCAGCTCCAGGTGCGCGTGCCCGGCACCCGGGAGGGCGCCGCCGCCGGCACTGTCGGGGGTGAAGTGGAAGTTCGTCACCGTCAGCTGGAGGTTCCAGCCGTCCTCGGAGTCCGGCCGGGCGGCGAGCCGGACCTCCGGCGCGCCCTCGGCCGGGACCTCGCGGAGGCGGTGGCCCGCGCCGTCGTCGGCAGTGAGCAGGGTGCCGGCCGTGCCGGAGGCCTGCTCGTGGGTGGTGCCGGGCTTGTGGTGGGTGGTGGCCCGCCCCCCGCAGCCCGTCGCCGCGCCGCCGGCCAGGAGCAGGGCCAGGGCGAGCAGTGCCGCCGCGCGGCCCGTCCGGCGGGACCGGCGGGACCGGCCTGGCGGCGTGCCGCAGGCGTCGCACGAGGTCCGCCGTGCGGGGCGGTCGCTGCCCGGGTGCCCCGTCACCGCCGGTCTCCCCCGGCGGCGCCCGAGCCGTGGCCGGGACCGCCCGCGGCTTCGGCTTCGGCTTCGGCGCTGCGGGTCGGGGCCGGGCCTGCGGGAACGGGGACCCGGTCGCCGGCCGGGTCGCCGCCCGGGCCTGCCGGGCGGGCCGGGGCACCGCCCGGGCGGGCGGCGGCGATGACGGCCCAGAGGATCCAGACCACGGCGACGAGGGACCGGATCCAGGCGGGGCTGAGCGGGACCCAGGGGATCATCAGGACGGCCTTGTCGAAGGCGTCGAGGAGGGTGAGCGCGCCCAGCAGCAGGGTCAGGCGGGCCAGCCAGGGCCGGGTGGGGCGCAGGGCGAGGCCGGTGCCGGTCCACCACAGGCCGAGGCAGAGCAGGGCCAGTGCCGGGACGGAGGTGCCGATCAGGCCCGTCGTGGAGCCGGCCACGTCCAGGGCCAAGCCCGCGAGGCCGAGCAGGGCGGCCACTCCAGCCAGGCGTGAGCCGCGCAGGCGGCGCCACCACAGGAGGCCGCCGACCAGGAGGAGGACCGCCGCGACGGCGAGGGCGAGCTGGGTCTCCACCCGCTGGAGGCCCCGGGAGCCGTACCAGTCGCAGCCGGCCGGGAGTTTGCGCGCCTGGACGCTGTAGTCGGCGCAGACGAGGAGCTGGGCCAGCTTCACCGGTTCGCCGGCCAGCCGGGCCGAGGCGCCGGAGACCGCGCCGCGCCGCTCGCCGCACTGCGGGAGCGTGCCCGGGGTGGAGCCGTCCGGGCCCTGCTGCCAGCAGTTGCCCCGACCCTGGCCGTCCCACCACACGTCCATGCCGTTGGGGCGGGAGGCGCCGGACTTGTCCTTGCCCATGATGTTGCCGGCGTAGCGGTTGTGGTGGGAGGTGTCGGTCTGCTTGGAGAGCGCCTCCTCGCCGCGGATGAAGGCGGGCACGGCCGAGAGGAAGAAGCCCGCGCGCTGGTGCCCGTACACCCAGTTGTTCTCGTAGAGGTTCCAGTTGCCGCCGGCGGTGATGATGCCGGTGCCGGGGGGCATGGAGATCTGCGGGCAGACCACGCCCTGCTCGTAGCCGCGCTCGGCGGGCGGTTTGGCGCAGGTGCCGTCCGCGACGTAGTGGTAGTAGTCGGCGTTGTTGTCGTGGATCAGGTTGCGTTCGAAGAAGGCGTGGTTCTGCGGGAGGCCGGGGTGGCCGGGGAAGGCGCTGTCCATCGAGGCGCCGCCCATGTTCTGGTCGAACTCGTTGTCGTGCACGTACACCGAGTCGCCCGCGGTGCCGGAGTAGCCGACCATGTTGTGGTGGCTGCGGCAGCCGGTGATCTCGATGGAGTAGCGGGGGACGTCGTAGCCGCGGCCCTCGTTGATGTCGGAGGCGCTGCCGGGGTAGATGCCGGAGTCGCCGTTGCCGTAGGACTCGCAGTTCTTGTACAGCCCGTGGTCGCTGGCGAAGGTCAGGAAGCCGTACTCGTCGTTCCAGCGGGTCAGGACGTCGTCGATGACGAACCCGTCGGCCGCGAGGACGTACAGCGAGTTGAAGGTCGTGCGCTGGGCGGTGAAGTTGCGGAAGTAGATGCCGTTGGACTTGTCCGCGCGGATCGCGTTCAGCTTCTGGTACTTGGCGTCGATGACCACGTCCTGGCGGGAGGCTCCGGTGCCTTCGATCTGAAGGTCGGTCTTGCCGAGGACGGCGACCAGGTTCTGGTTGTGGCGGCAGGCCACCTGCTGCTCGTAGGTCAGGATCTGGTAGCCGAGCGAGGAATTGGGCGCCTTGAGCGAGGCGCACTCCCCGGTCGGCTTGGGGAGCGAGGGCTCCTCCTCGTAGAGGCCGGGGAGGATCGCGATGTTCATGCCCGGGCGGTCCACGGCGTCGACCGCCGCCTGGAGGTCGCGGAAGCCGTTCTTCTCGCAGCGTTCGTAGAGGGCGAGATTGCGCTGCTTGAGGGCGTCGGGGAAGGCTGATATCCGGCGTTCGAAGGCGGGCCGGTCGGTCTTGCAGACGATCAGGTCCGGCTCGCCCGCGCGGTAGGCGGGTACGGAGCCGGTGCCGTCGGGGAACTCGACGGGGCGCTCCTCGTGCGCGCTCGCGGCGGGCGCGGCGACGAGGAGTGACAGAAGTGCCAGGAGGGCGGCGAGGAGCGCCGCCGGCACGGCAGGAAACCTGCGGGTCCACGACATGCGCGTGAGAGTAGAGGAATGTTCATCTTTTGGGATCCCCTCGCGCAGGAATAGACCCCTGACAGGCCAAGTCGTAACCGGGCGCCCTCTCCGGACGCTGCCGCGGACCCAGCCGCCGGACCCATCCGCGACCCACACCGGCCCCACCCCGGAACCCATCCCACCCGCCGCCCCACCCGCGCCACGCCCGCGCCACACCCTCGCCACGCCCTCGCCTGTCGGTCGACTGACAGGAATCCCCCGTTGACGCACGAGCCCAGGAATCCTACTGTCAGGCATAGGATTCCTTCGGCAGACCGGGAGCGTGCAATGAGCGGCGGCAGCGAGCAGGCCAGGAAGACGGCGGAGGCGCTGGAGTACCTCACCGGCTTCGGCAACGAGCACAGCTCGGAGGCGGTCCCCGGTGCGCTGCCGATCGGGCGGAACTCGCCCCAGCGCTCCCCCCTCGGCCTCTACCCGGAGCAGCTCAGCGGCAGCGCGTTCACCGAGCCGCGCTCCCACAACCGCCGCTCCTGGCTCTACCGGATCCGCCCCTCGGCCGCGCACCCGCCCTTCACCCGGACCGGCAACGGCGCCCTGCGCAGCGCGCCCTTCACCGAGGCCCCGGCCGACCCCAACCGGCTCCGCTGGAACCCGCTGCCCGACCCGGCCGCGGGTACCGACTTCCTGACCGGCCTCTGGACCCTCGGCGGCAACGGCGACGCCGCCCAGCGCTCCGGCATGGCCATCCACCTCTACTCCGCGAACGCCTCGATGACCGACCGGGTGTTCAGCGACTCCGACGGCGAGCTGCTGATCGTCCCCGAGCGCGGCGGCCTGCTCCTGCGCACCGAGTTCGGCCTGCTGAGCGCCCGCCCGGGCGAGATGGCGCTGATCCCGCGCGGGGTCCGCTTCCGCGTGGAGCTCCAGGACGAGACCGCCCGCGGGTACGTCTGCGAGAACTACGGCCGGCCCTTCGAGCTCCCCGACCTGGGCCCCATCGGCGCCAACGGGCTCGCAGCCGCCCGCGATTTCCGGGCGCCGGTGGCCTCGTACGAGGATGCCGAGCGTCCGACCGAGGTCGTCAACAAGTTCTGCGGCAACCTCTGGACGGCCACCTACGACCACTCCCCGCTCGACGTGGTCGCCTGGCACGGCACGCACGTCCCGTACGTCTACGACCTGCGCAGTTTCAACGTCCTGGGCTCCATCAGCTACGACCACCCCGACCCGTCCATCTTCACGGTCCTGACCTCGCCCTCCGACACGGCGGGCCTGGCGGGCGTGGACTTCGTGGTCTTCGCGCCGCGCTGGCTGGTCGGCGAGGACACCTTCCGCCCGCCGTACTTCCACCGGAACGTCATGAGCGAGTACATGGGGCTCATCGACGGCGCCTACGACGCCAAGGCGGAGGGTTTCGTGCCCGGCGGCGGCTCCCTGCACAACATGATGTCCGCGCACGGTCCCGACCGGGAGACCTTCGACCGGGCGAGCGCCGCCGAACTGAAGCCGCAGAAGATCGACGACGGTCTGGCCTTCATGTTCGAGACCCGCTGGCCGATCACCGCCACCGCCCAGGCGGCCGGCGCGGACCACCTCCAGGGCGGATACGACGACGTCTGGCAGGGGCTCCAGCGCCACTTCCGCGCCTAACATCACGAGCACGCCGCGCGGCGCCGCCGCCGCGCCCACCACCCCGTCCTACGGAGAACCACCCGTGACCGCCTTCGCCCCCGACTCGCTGGTACTGAACCGGAAGCTGCCGCTCTGGTACCAGGTCTCCCAGTCGCTGCGCGCCTCTATACTCGGGCGCACCGCGGACGCCTCTCTGCGCCTGCCCACCGAGGAGCAGCTCGCCGAGCATTACGGGGTCAGCGTGCTGACCATGCGGCAAGCGCTCAAGGAACTGGAGACCGAGGGCCTCATCAGCCGCCACCGGCGGCGCGGGACCTTCATCGAGCCGGCGGCGCTGCGCGGGGCCCCGGTCCGGCTGCTCGGCTCGGTCGACGCGATCGTGGCGCAGCAGTCGGGCGACCTTACGACGATCCTGGGGCACGAGCGGACGGCGGTGTCCGGGGAGCTGCTGGAGCACTTCCCGGACACCGCCGAGGTGGTCACGTACCGCAGGCTGCGCCGCGACAGCGAGAGCGGCGAGCCGACCAACTGGGCGGAGAACGCGGTGCGTCCGGAGCTCGCCGACTCCATCGACCTGGCGGATCTGGAGCGTTGGCCGATGACGAAGGTCCTGCGGGACATCGTGAAGGTGGACATCAGCCGGATCACCGACACCGTGGAGGCCCGGCTCGCCGACCCGCTCACGGCCGATCTGCTCCAAGTGCCCTTGCTGAGCCCGATCCTGCACTACACGGGTGTCACGTACGACGGCTCCGGCCGGGTGGTCGACGTGGCGCGGATCCGGTACCGCGGGGACCGCTTCTCCTTCACCGTGACCGTCGACGCACACTGATCGCCTACTTCTGGTCGTCTCCTTCTGGTCGTCTACTTCTGGTCATCCTCCGTTCCGCGCTCGCCTTCGGCCTGGGACGGCGTGGTCCGCTGCGTCTGGGGGTGGCGGAGCTTCTTCTGCTTCTCGTCCAGGTCCTCGTCGAGCCGTTCCCCCTCGGCCTGCGACGGGGTCGAGTACTCGTCGTACTGGCTCATGTCCGCCTCCCGGGACGGGTCGCCTGGTTCGGCCCGGCTCCGTCCGGAACCGGGCAGATCCCTACATAGCGAGCCTAACTCTCCGGCCCGGACGCGGCCCGGTCACCGGGTGGCGTCGCTACCATCGGCCGGGTGAGCGCTGACGCATCCCCGCGGGACCCGCTGCTGGACGATCTGATGCCCTGGGCCGTGAGCTCCCTGCGCCTGGGCCGGGCCTGGGTCGCGGCCCCCGATCCGGCCACCCTGCGCGCCCGGTGGGCCGCCCTGGCCGCCGCCGAGGGCCCCGAGCGGGAGCGGCTGTTCCGCCCGACCCGGGCGCGGACCACGGGCGCCGGGGCGGCGGCGCTGCCGGGCCAGCGCGCGGGCTCCACGGCCCGCTTCGCGGACGTGCCCGGGCCGCGCCCCGACCCCGTACGGATCCTGCGCGAGCCCTTCGACGAGCAGTGGCTGCTGCCCGACCAGCGGCTCATCGACCTGGCCCGCCCGGAGCTGTGGCGGGTGCTGGACGAGCACCAGCTGTTCGTCGTGGAGCCCGCGCAGCCGGCGGCGCTGCTGGTCACCGCGCACCTGCCGGCCGGGCGGCTCGGCCGGATCCGCCCGCTGCACCGCCGCCCGGGCGGCGCCGAGCCCAATCTCGCCCCCGGGCTGCAGCACCTGCTCGGCGAGCGCTACGGCACCTGGGTCACCCCCGAGGACCTGCTCTGCTGGATCCTCGCCGCCGGCCGCCCCGGCCCCCGGGGGTACGAGGTCCCCCTCACCTCCGACGCCACGCGCTGGCGGGCCGGGCTGGAGCTGGGCCACCGGCTGCTCTCCGTCCGGCTGCGCGGGGCCCGCGGCGGCGAGGCGCCCCGGCTGCCCGGCGGGCGCCGGCCGTACGTCCGCTCGGCGCTGCCGGCGTGGCCGCGCGAGCTCTCGTACGACCCGGAGAGCGAGACCCTGACCGTCGGGGTCGGCGCCGACGCCGGTGCCGACGCCGGCACCGTGTCGCCCGTACCGGCCGGGGCGTGGGAGTACGAGGTCCAGGGCGTCCGCGTCCTGGAGTCCTGGTTCGCCGCGCGGCTCGCACACCGGGACCCGGAGGCCGAGGGGCTGGACGCGGTGGGCCCGGCCGAGTGGCCGCAGGGCTGGACCTCGGAACTGCTCGCCCTGGTGACGACCCTGGCACTGCTGGCCGAACTGGAGCCGGAGCGGGCCGCGTTCGAGGTGGGCCCGGCGCTGGACGCCGCCGAGCTGCGTGCGGCGGGGGTCCTGCCGCCTCCCGGCTGGGCCCGGCGGCCGGCCTCGGTCCTGGACCACCAGGAGGAGGGGCCGGGCGGGCAGTTCGCCCTGCTCTGACCCGCGGGGGCCTCGAGGGGGCGTCCTGCCTTGGCGGCGCCCTACCGGAATGGGACCGCCTGGGCCGGAGCCCGCCGGAACAGGGCCCACCCGGGCGGACGCCGGAGTGGGCCCACCCGGCGGAGCCCATCCCGTGGCAGGCCCCCCGGGCGGGCATGGGCGTGGCGGTGCGGGTGGTTCGGCCCTGCGGGGCGAGGTCCCCTACCCACCCTTCCACCGTTCCCCGGGCGCTGCCCGGACCCGCGCCTCAAACGCCGGCGAGGCTGGGGGATGCCACCGGGCCGGCCCGAGCCCGGTCCTCAAACACCGGACGGGCTGGAAGGGCCCCGGGCTCCGCCCGGACCCCCTGGGGCTCCGCCCCAGACCCCGGTCCTCAAACGCCGGACGGCTGGAATGACGCGGGCGGGCTGGATTGACGCAGCGGCCGGATTGACGCGGGCGGGCTGGTTGGCGCGGGCGGCTGGATTGGCTCGGGCGGGCTGATAACCCTCCCGTCGGCGGGGCTGGAGGCGGGCCGATAATCCTCCCGTCGGCGGGTCCGGGGGGCGGGCCGATCATCCTCCCGTCGGCGGGGGCCGGGGGCGGCCCGGGACGGGGACGGGGGCGGGGTGGGGTGTCGGCCTGGACGTAAAGCGTGATTTGTGGCGCAAGCACACCCCACAACTGTCGAAGTCAGGCACAGGGCGCCTAAATCATGCAGTCCAGGCCGACACCCCACCCCGCCCCCGGCACCGGCCCCCACCCGCAGCCACGCCCCACCGACCACAACCCAGCCCCGCCGGCGTTTGAGGCGCAGGGGCCCGGGGACTGGTCCCCGGCAGCGGCGCCGCGCCAGGCGACCGGCCGGTCTCAGGCCCCCCGGGGGGCCCACGCCCCCAGCAGCCGCGACACCGACCGGTCGAACACCTCGGCCGGGTCGGCCAGTTCCCCCGGCACCCCCGGCGCAGCCGCGAGCATGCCCGCCAGCAGCGGGTACTCCCCCGTCGCCAGCCGGGAGCCGAGCCAGGCCGCCCGTACCGCCTGTTCTTCGGCCTCGCTCCAGGGAAGCTGGCGGGCCCGCTCGGCCAGAGCCAGCTCGCCCGCCACGAAGGCTGCGACCGTGCCGTTGACCGCCGCGATCAGTTCCAGCTTCTCCCCGCCCGGAGCGTCGAGCGGCGCCAGGCAGGCCAGGCTGTGCTCCAGGTACCGCAGGGCGTTCGGGCCGAATCCGTGGACCGGACTCAGCAGCCGGGGCAGCCAGGGGTGCCGGTGCATGATGGCCCGGGTCTGGCGGGCCAGCGCGAGCTGGTCGGCCCGCCAGTCGCCGGCCGGCGGCGCGAGGGCGTACTCCCCGCTGACCGCGTCGACCATCAGCTCGTACAGGTCCTCCTTGCGCGGCACGTAGTTGTAGAGGGACATGGTCCCGGCGCCGATCCCGGCCGCCACGCGCCGCATCGAGACGGCGTCGATCCCCTCCTCGTCGGCGATCCGCACCGCCTCGGCGGCGATCGAGTCGCGGCTGTGGGCGGGCCGGGGGCCGCGGCCGGCCCGCGGCGGGCGGGCCCAGATCACTTCGGGTTCAGCGGAGCGGCCGCTGGGTGTCATCGCTCATCACCTCGTCCATCCTCACCATCGTAGTTACGTACGGCGTACGTAGTCAGGTAGGGTGCACTGCATGACTACTACGTACGCTGTACTTAGTGAGGGTCTGGAGAAGAGCTACGGCAAGGTCCACGCCCTGCGCGGCCTCGACCTCGCCGTCCCGCCGGGCACCGTGTGCGGCCTCCTCGGCCCCAACGGCGCGGGCAAGACCACCGCCGTCCGGATCCTCAGCACCCTCACCACGCCCACGGCCGGCCGCGCCCTCGTCGCGGGCCACGACGTCACCCGGGACCCGGCCGCCGTCCGTCGCGCCATCGGGGCCACCGGCCAATTCGCCTCGGTCGACGGGGATTTGACCGGAGCCGAGAACCTCCGGCTCTTCGCCCGGCTCGCCGGACTGCGCGGTCGCGCCGTCCGCGCCCGCGCCGACGAGCTGCTGGACGGCTTCGGCCTCACCGAGGCCGCCGACCGGGTGGCGGGCACCTGGTCCGGCGGGATGCGCCGGCGCCTCGACCTGGCCGCCGGACTGGTCACCCGGCCCCGCGTGCTGTTCCTCGACGAGCCCACGACCGGCCTCGATCCAGCGGCCCGCGAGCAGATCTGGACGGCGGTACGAGACCTCGCGCGCGAGGGGACCACCGTGCTGCTCACCACCCAGTACCTGGAGGAGGCCGACCGGATCGCCGACGACATCGTGGTCGTGGACCACGGCCGGGCAGCCGCCACCGGCACCCCCGCCGAGCTCAAGGCCCGGATCGGCGCCTACGCCGAGGTCTGCGTCGGCGGGGCCGGGGCCCTCGCGGGTGCGGCCGCCGTACTCGACCAGCTGACGGGGGGCCTGCCCGCCCTGGACCGGGAGCGCCTCACCGTCGGCGCGACCGTCCTCGACCCCACCCTCACGCTGCCGCAGATCGTCCGGGCGCTCGACGCGGCCGGCATCGCCGTCACCGACGCGAGTCTGCGTCCGCCCACCCTCGACGAGGTGTTCCTGCGCCTCACCGGAGCCCGTCCCGGAGCCCGGCCCGGAACCCGTCCCGCCACCGCACTCGAGGAGAACGCGGCATGAGCACCCTGCTGTCCGACGGCGGCGCCGTCCTCACCCGCCAGCTGCAGAAGGCCCGGCACGCCCCGGGCCTGCTGATCCTCACGCAGACCATGCCGGTCACCATGCTGCTGTTCTTCGGCTACGTCTTCGGCAGCGCGCTCGCCATGCCCGCTTCCGAGTACCGGCAGTTCCTGGTCCCGGGGCTGCTCGCCGCCACCGCCGCGAACGGCCTGATGGCCGGCATGTTCACGGCCGCGCAGGACGCGCACCGCGGGGTGACGGACCGCTTCCGGACCCTGCCGATGAGCCGCAGCGCGGTGCCGCTCGGGCAGACGGCCGCGGATCTGGTGACGACCGGCGTCTCGATGGTGCCGCTGATCCTGGTGGGGCTGGCCATGGGCTGGCGGGCGGAGAACGGGCTCCCGGGAGCCCTCGGGGCCTTCGGCCTCCTGCTGCTGTTCCGCTTCGCCACCGCGTGGGTGGGGACGTACCTCGGCCTGCTGAGCAGGAGCGAGGAGGCGGCGGGGCAGCTCGGGGGCGCCACCTTCATCCTGCCGTTGCTCTCCAGCGCGTACCTGCCGACGGCCGGGCTGCCCGGGTGGCTGCGCACGGCCGCCGAGTGGAACCCGATCAGCGCGGTCGCCACCGCCGTGCGCGTGCTGTGCGGAAACATCGGCGGCGGGGCCGCAGCGGGCGAGGCCGCGGCCGGCGCCGCCTGGCCGGTCGCGCACCCGGTCGCCGGGGCGCTGCTGTGGTCACTGGTCCTGCTGGCCCTGTCCGTGCCCGCCGCCACGCGCCGGTTCGCACGCGGCCGGGGGTGACAGACCGGCCCCCACCAGGTAGGCAGGGCTCATGACTACCGAGCCCCTCCCCCTCGACGGCATCACCGTCGTCTCCGTCGAGCAGGCCGTCTCCGCGCCCTTCGCCACCCGTCAGCTCGCCGACCTCGGCGCCCGGGTGATCAAGGTCGAGCGGCCCGACGGGGGCGACTTCGCACGCGGCTACGACACCGCCGCGCACGGTCTCGCCTCGCACTTCGTGTGGGCCAACCGGGGGAAGGAGTCGATCGCGCTCGACCTCAAGGACCCGCGCGGCCGCGAGGTCCTGCACGGGCTGCTCGGCGGGGCCGACGTGTTCGTGCAGAACCTCGCCCAGGGGGCAGCGGCCCGGCTCGGGCTCGACTCCGCCGCGCTGTGCGCCCGCTACCCCCGACTGGTGGCCGTGGACGTCTCCGGCTACGGGCCCGAAGGCCCGTACGCCCACAAGCGCGCCTACGACATGCTCGTCCAGTGCGAGGCCGGCCTGGTCTCGGTGACCGGCACCCCGGAGCAGCCGGTCAAGGCGGGGGTCCCGGCGGCGGACATCGCGGCCGCCATGTACGCCTTCTCGGGCGTGCTCGCGGCCCTGCTGCGGCGCGGCACCACCGGGCGCGGCGGCAGGGTGGAGGTGTCGATGCTGGACGCGCTCGCCGAGTGGATGGGGCATCCGCTGCACCACACCATGCACGGCGGCGAGCAGCCGGTGCGGACGGGCCTCGCGCACGCCGTGATCGCGCCCTACGACGCCTACGCGACGGCGGACGGGGACCGGGTGCTGCTGTCGGTGCAGAACGACCGGGAGTGGCGGCGGCTGTCCGAACAGCTCTTGGAGCGCCCGGAGTTGGCCGATGACCCGGGGTTCGCCACGAACGCCGCGCGCACCGCGAACCGGGAGAAGACCGACGCGGTGGTCGCCGAAGCGCTGGGCCGGCTCGGCGCGGGCGCGGCGATCGAGCGGCTGGAAGCCGCGGGCATCGCCTGCGCGCGGCTGAACTCGGTGGCGCAGCTCGCCGCGCACCCGCAGCTGGAGGCCCGGGACCGCTGGCGGGAGGTGGGCTCGCCTGCGGGCCCGCTGCGGGCCCTGCTGCCGCCGATCGGGCTGCCCGGCAGCGCGGCACCGCACATGGGTGCGGTGCCCGCGCTCGGCGAGCACACCGAATCCCTGCTGCACGCCCTGGGGATGACGGGCGAACAGATCACGGCACTGCGCCGGGACGGTGTGGTTCGCTGACTGGGCAGGGTTGATCAGGCCGGGGAGGGAGCGGCGGCGCTGCGGGGGCGGGTACGCCCCGAAAGCGGTCGGTTACGAGCGGCGGCTGCCGAAGAGGGTGCGCCGCAGCCTCCGCAGCGGCGCGAAGAGCGATACGCGCGCGCTCCGGCTCCGCAGCCGGTGCGTGTGGTCGCGCGAGGTCAGCTCACGCATGAGCAGCGTCGCCTCGGCGGTCTCGCGGTGCGGGACGGCGGGACCGCCCAGCACGGCGAGGTGGCGGTCGAGGCGCGAACTGGTCGCACCGCTCCCGCAAGTGATGGCAGGCACGCGAGGCGGCCTGCTGCGCATTGCTATCTGTTCCATGTCTCTCCCCACCCGTACGAGGGCACCCGGCCCACCGGGCAGGGTAACCCTATCGTCCCCACGTCGCGCACGGGTATCCCGGTGGTGTGAATTGCCCGTGCGGCCAGCGGGAGTTGACGATTACTCAGCGGAGTCGACCGTCACTCTCCGCGAAATCCGGCGGGGCGTGCGGGACATGGAACCGGATCGGCGGCGACTGCGTGACTCCTGTCGCGACCGGAGCCACGGCGCACGCTCTGCGCTAACTTGGAGTGATCGTCCGGTAACTCTCTTGGGGGCGCGCGTGAATGAGGCTTTCGGTGACTGAGTCCACGGCGAACGGAGGCGGGGGCGAGCGCGTCATCGCCGGACGCTACCGCCTGCTGGGCCCGCTCGGCCGCGGTGGGATGGGCATGGTGTGGCGAGCCCGGGACGAAGTCCTGGGGCGCGAGGTCGCCGTCAAGGAAGTGCGCGCACCGGCCGGAATGGACGAGGCCGAGGTGGCCCGCATGTACCGGCGGCTGGAGCGGGAGGCCTGGGCCGCGGCCCGCGTCTCGCACCGGGGCGTGGTCACGGTCTACGACGTGGCCACCGAGGACGGCCGGCCCTGGATCGTGATGGAGATCGTACGGGGACTCTCGCTCGCGGAGGTCCTGGAGGGCGACGGGCCGCTCACCCCGCAGCGGACCGCACACATCGGCGAACAGGTACTGGCCGCACTGAGGTCCGCGCACGAGGCGGGGGTGCTGCACCGGGACGTCAAACCGGGCAACGTGCTGATCGCCAACGACGGCCGGGTGGTGCTCGGCGACTTCGGGATCGCGAGCCTGGAGGGCTCCACCGCCATCACCATGACGGGCGAGGTGGTCGGCTCCCCCGAATTCCTTCCGCCCGAGCGGGCGTTGGGGCACGAGCCGGGTCCCGGGTCGGACCTGTGGGCGCTCGGCGTGACGCTGTACCTGGCCGTGGAGGGCGTATCGCCCTTCCACAGGGAGTCCCCGGTGGCCACGCTGCGGGCGGTGGTGGAGGAGGAGTTCCCGCCGCCGCTGCGGGCCGGGCCGCTGACGCCCGTCCTGGAGGGGCTGCTGGTCAAGGATCCCGAGGAGCGGCTGTCCGCGGCGGAGGCGGCCCGGATGCTGCGCATCGTCGGCGCGGGCGGAACCGTACGGGCCTCCGGCGGCCCGGTGTCGGGTCCCGCGGCGGGTCCGGCGCCGGGCCCGCCGGCGGGGGCGGACAGCCCGACCTCCGTGGCGCAGCACCGCTACGGCCACCCCACCCCGCCGCTGCCGGCGCCCGCACCGGGGACCGGGCCGGTGCGGACGTACCCCCCGGAGCCCGAGCGGAACGGGGCCGGGCTGGTGCTGACCCTCGGAATCGTGGTGCTGCTCGCGGTGGTGGTCCTGCTGGGGTGGCTGCTGCTGAAGGACCGCGGCACGGGCGGCGACGGCTCGGACGGGGCGACGCCCACCCCGACCGTCACGCAGAGCCCTTCGCCCTCCCCGACCCCCTCGCCGAGCGCCTCGCCCTCGCCTTCCCCCAGCCCCTCTCCCTCCCCTTCGGCCACGCCGCCGCCCGGCATCACCCTGTCCGCCGTCCGGGCCGTCCGGGACACCTATCGCGGCGACTGCCCGGCGCCCGCCGCGGAGGCGCCCGCCTTCACCGCCACCGTCGCGGTGGACCGCACGCCGGCGGTGGTGGAGTACCGCTGGGCCACGCGAAGCGGGCGGACCACGGGCCCCGGCTGGCGGACCCTCGCGTATCCGGCGGGCGGACCGGGGAGCGTACGGCTGGACCACACGGAGCTGACGCACGACCCGGACGCGGCCTTCGAGGACGCGGTGCGGCTGGAGATCCGGGCGCCGTCGGAAGCGGCTTCGGCGTGGCTGGAGTTCTCTGTGACGTGCGAGGAGGAGACCCCGACGGGCGGGGCCTCCTCCCCGAGCACGTCCGGACCGACCGGCTCCCCGTCACCGAACCCGGGTCCGACGGCCAGTCCGTGAGGCGTCGGGCCGTGACGCCTCAGGCCGTGACGTGTCAGGCCGCGCTGGTGAAGACCGGCAGGTAGCCGCCGGACTGTCCGGCGGCGGTCGGGTGGTAGGACTCGCCGATGTTCAGCCAGTTGACGCTGTGCAGCCACGGGCTGCTGGAGCAGATCTCGTGGCCGGTGAAGGCGCTCGCGACCGAGGCGAAGGCGAAGCCGTGGTCGGCGGCGCGTTTGGCGATGGCCGCGTTGAGGTGGTCGGAGGCACCGTTGATGGCCTTGCGCTCGCCCTCCGAGAGCCCGGCCACGCAGGTGCCGTTCAGCTTGTAGAAGCGGGGGTAGCCGAGGACGACCACGCGGGCGCCCGGGGACCGGCTGTGGATGGCGTTGTAGACCGTGTCGAGCTGGCCGGGGAGGGTGGAGTCGACGTAGGCCTTGGCCTGGTTGACGCGGCTCACGCAGGTGGCTTCGGACTGGAGGACGCAGGTGGTCATGACGTCGGAGAAGCCGGCGTCGTTGCCGCCGATGGTGATGCTGACGAGGTCGGTGCCCGCGTTCAGCGGTGCGAGCTGACCGCTCATCACATCACCCGTACGGGCGCCCGAGCAGGCGGCGAAGGAGAAGGTCTGGGGGGCGTGTGCGGCGGCCCAGAGGGCCGGGTAGGCGCGGGTGGTGCGCTTGCAGTTCCCGCTGGCGCTGTCGTAGTTGCCGGCGCCTACGCCGGAGGAATAGGAGTCACCGAGGGCGACGTAGCCGAAGTCGGCGGCGGCGGTCGCCTGGCCGGCTCCGAACAGGGCTGCGCCCGCGGCGAGTAACAGGGCCGAGGCCAAGGCGGCGAAACGAGGCATTCTCATGCTCATGTGTGCGGCTCCTCGTGGGGGGTTACTCCGGAGTTACTCCTGAGTCCGTGGTACAAGGAACCGAGGTCGGCTGGAAGTGTCCATGCCAAGAATGTTCGGGGTGGACATGCGGCGCGAATCTTCACCCGCACGGCGTTTGAAGAGGGAATCCCGCCACCCGATCCGGCGAAACACGGGTGCATGAGGCCAGTTCGTGCCGGATCATGGGCGCCATGCCAGCCAACCCCCAAGACGCACTGCCGATCCGGCTCAACGTCGACGACAGCGACTCCCCGTCGGACGTCGTCGACGCGCTGTTCCTCGGCCGCTTCGCGTCCGGCGAGCAGCCCTACTCGCACAGCGTGTCGATCGACCGGGTCAAGCCGGGCGCGACCCTGCTGCCGTCCGGGGCAACGGTGTTGCGCTCCGCCCGCGACAGCGACCGCAGCGCGACGCTCGCCGAGGGCGAGGGGTGGACCATGCTCGTCTCCCGCTGGAGCCGGGGCGCGGACGTCACGGTGACGGCGGTCAGCGAGGAACTCGCCGCCGAGGTGCTGGGCGAGGCCACGGAGGGCGCGCAGGACGAGCCCGAACCGCAGCCCGAGAACGTCGCGATGGGGTTCTGGTACGTCTCCCCGCGCCGCGGCCCCTACCGCACGACCCGGCAGATCGCGGCCGGCACCTGGGAAGAGGTGCGGCCCAACTACACGGCTCCGGTGGCCGGGGCGATGGACCGGCTGATGAAGGTCACCCCGGACGACATCGCCGGCCGGCTACTCCTGCTGCACGGCCCTCCGGGCACCGGGAAGACCTCCGCCCTGCGCACGCTCGCCCGGTCCTGGCGGGACTGGTGCCAGGTGGACTGCGTACTGGACCCGGAGCGGCTGTTCAACGACATCGGCTACCTGATGGACATCGCGATCGGCGAGGACGAGGGCACCGCGAAGAGCCGCTGGCGGCTGCTGCTGCTGGAGGACTGCGACGAGTTGATCCGCGGCGAGGCCCGGCACACCGCCGGGCAGGCGCTGTCACGGCTGCTGAACCTCACCGACGGCCTCCTCGGCCAGGGCCGCAACGTCCTGGTGGGCGTCACGACCAACGAGGACCTGGAGCGGCTCCACCCGGCGGTGGTCCGGCCGGGGCGCTGCCTCGCCCGCATCGAGATCGGCCGGCTGACGCACCGGGAGGCGGTGGACTGGCTCGGCACCGACGAGGGCATCTCCCGCGAGGGCGCGACGCTGGCGGAGCTCTACGCCCTGCGCCGCGGCGCGTCGGGCCCCGCCGCCCTGCTGCCGCCGCAGGGCCACGACACGGAGGCGGGACTGTACTTGTAGGTGCGGGGCGCGCACGTGCGGCGGCCCGGCCTGCGGTTCCCACCGCGCGGGGCGCGCACGGGTCCGGCGCGCACGGCGGGGACAATGAGGGCACGGCCGAAGGCCCCCACCGGCCGTGCGCACCCTCGGGGGACCCACGAACAGGAGAACGCACCGTGCTCGAACCGGCGCAGGAGAACCCCTTCCCCGACAGCCACGTCCTCGGCGAGGGCCCCGAGCCGCACCCGCAGCTCCAGCCGGTGCTGGGCCTCATCGGACGCTGGCACGGCCGGGGCAGCGGCGAGTACCCGACGCTGGAGCACGGGTTCCGTTACGAGCAGGAGATCACCTTCAGCCACGACGGCCGGCCCTTCCTCTGCTACGAGTCCCGCGCGTGGCTCATCGACGACTCCGGCACCGCCCTGCGCCCCGCGGGGCGGGAGACCGGGTGGTGGCGCATCCTCCCGGACGCCTCGGTCGAGGTCACGCTCGCCCACCCGACGGGCATCGTCGAGACCTACGTCGGCCGGGTCTCCGGTACGGAGATCGAGATGGCCACCGACACGGTGGGGCTGACCCCGCGGGCCAAGGAGGTCACCGGCATGACGCGCCGGTACACGCTCCGGGACGGCGAGCTGACGATCGTGCAGGAGATGGCCGCGGTGGGCCAGCCCATGCAGCACCACCTCCAGGCCCGGCTGAGCCCGCGCAAGGACTGACCGACCGGGCGCCGTCCGGCGGGGCCCGCCGGGCCGGGGCTGCCACGCAGGGCCGGGGCTGCACGCAGGGCCGGACCGTCCACGCAGGGCCGGGCCGTCCGCGCAGGGCGAGGCCCCACGCGCAGGGCGGGCCGGGCCGGGCCGACCCGCCGGGTGTCAGTCCGCGTACCGCGCGCGCAGCGCGTCCAGGGCCGCCGCGGTCGCCTCGTCGAAGGTCAGTCCCAGTCTCCGCGCCCGCTCCGCGTAGGCCTGCGCGGCGGTGGCCGCCTCGCGGGCGGGCCCGTCGCCGGCCGCCGCCACGAAGCTGCCCGCGCGGCCGCGCGTCTCGATCACGCCGTCGGACTCCAGCGCCCGGTACGCCTTCGCGACCGTGTTCGCCGCCAGCCCCAGTTCCTCCGCGAGCCCGCGGACCGTCGGCAGTTTGAACCCGGCGGGCAGCCGGCCCGCCCGCGCCCCGCCGGCGATCTGGGCGCGCAGCTGCTCGTACGGGGCGGCGGCGCCCGCCGCGCCGTCGATGCGGATCTTCAGGTGCGGAGAAGTCGAGGTCACGCGGCCGATTGTCCCCCATCCGCCGGGAAATTCGCAGGCGCCCGCCCCCCGGCCGCACCTACGGTCGACCACGTGATCACAACCATCCGGGATCTGCGCCCGAACGACCCGACCGACACCGAGTCCGTCGTGCGGGTGCGCCGCGCGGCCCTGCCCTTCATGATCAGCACCGCCCGCGGGATGGCCTTCGAACTGGCCTCCGCCCACCCCGACAAGCGCTACCGCCTCCTCGTCGCCGAGAACGCCGACGGCCTCGTCGTCGGCACGGCCCAGGTCGGGATCGTGTACGACAGCACCGAACCGGGCCAGGGGTTCGTCAACGCCTACGTCGACCCCGCCCACCGCGGACTCGGCGCAGGATCCGCCCTGCTGGGCGCGGCCGAGGAGCACCTGGGGGCCGAGCGCGCGAAGGACGCGTACGCCTGGGTCCTCGACGAGCCGCCGCACCGCGCCTTCGCCGAGCGGCACGGCTACCGCGCCTCCCGCTCCGCGCACTTCCTGCGCCTGGACCTCGCCACGGCCGCCCTGCCGGCGCTGCCCGGGAAGCTGCCGGACGGGGTCGAGCTGCGCGCCGGCTCGGCCTTCGCCGCCGATCCGCGGCCGCTCTTCGAGGCCGACGCGGCGGGGACCCTGGACGAACCGGGCGACGTTCCGGTGGAGTTCGACGACTACGAGGACTGGCTGCGGAACACCTGGGAGCACCCGTACCTCGACCGGGAGCTCACCACCGTGGTCCTGGTGGACGGCGAGGTGGCGGGCTTCACCGCCGCCCACACCGACGGGGCCGGGCGGTACTCCTCCGCCATGACCGCCATCCTGCGCCCGTTCCGCGGCCGGGGACTGGCCCGGCTGGCGAAGACCGACTCGCTGCTCCGGGCCCGCGCGGCCGGCTGCACCGAGGCGTTCACCGGCAACGACACCGGCAACGCTCCCATGCTCGCCGTCAACGCCCGGTTCGGGTACGAGGTCTGCGCCACGGAGACCCGCTACACCAAGCAGCTGTGAGAACTGGAGACACCACGATGACCGACCGACTGACCGTTACCCTCACCAAGGCGGGCCGTACGAAGATCCGTTACCCGGCCGAGCTGGTGGCCGACACGGGCACCCGGATCACCGTACGGGCCCCCTGGGCGGCCCCCGGGGTACGGGACTTCGGCTTCGTCCGCTTCGAGCCGGGCGACGTGTTCACCGAGCACTTCTGGCGCGACCGCTGGTACGCGGTCAAGGAGGTCCGGACGGGCGAGGGCGTCCTCAAGGGCTGGTACTGCGACATCACCCGCCCGGCGTCGGTGCGGGACGGGGTGATCCTGATCGAGGACCTGGACCTCGACCTGTGGGTGCCGGCCGACGGGAGCTCGGTCCTGCGGCTCGACGAGGACGAGTTCGCCGAGAGCGGGCTCGCCGACACCGATCCCGAAGCGGCCGCCGAGGCGGTACGGGCCCTCGACGCCCTGGACGCCCAGGCCCGTTCGGCCGCAGGCCTGTCCGCCCTGCTGTCCTGACCCGCGGGCGGCACGGCGGCGGCGCGGCGGCGCGGCGGCGGCGGGCACGCTTTCTGTAGGCCCCGCTTAGTGGCTCCTTAAGCGCGCCCTAAGGATTGGCCGTGGCGGCCCGAACCCCGGGGAACGCGGGGGTGCGGCGGTTAGTTTGGCTGGGCCAGGGAGGGCCGGAGGCGGCGCCGCGGACCCGTGAGGGGCGGCGCCGCACAGCCTCGGCCTTCCGGCGCACCCACGACTCGCGCAGCCCTGTGCCGTGCCCAGAGGAGATCCGCCATGCCCGCACGCCGTACCGCCGCCCGCATCGCCGCCGCCGGCCTCGCCCCGCTCGCGGTGGCCGCGTACGCCGCCGTTCCCGCGGCGGCCCACGGTTCGATGACGGACCCGGTCAGCCGGGTGGCGGCGTGCTACGCGGAGGGCCCGGAGTCCCCCAAATCGGCGGCCTGCAAGGCCACGGTCGCGGCGAGCGGGGCGCAGGCGTTCTACGACTGGAACGCGGTGAACATCGCCAACGCGGCCGGTCAGAGCAAGGCGCTGATCCCGGACGGGCAGCTGTGCTCGGCGGGCAACGACAAGTACAGGGGGCTGGACCTGGCGCGCGCCGACTGGCCGGCGAGCCCGATGGCCGCGGGCCCGCACACCTTCCGCTACAAGGGGACCGCCCCGCACAAGGGCTCCTTCGAGCTGTACGTGACGAAGGACGGCTACGACCCGTCGAAGCCGCTGAAGTGGTCCGACCTGGAGGCGGCGCCCTTCGCGAAGGTCACGGACCCGGGAATGCAGAACGGCGACTACGTCTTCTCGGGCACCGTCCCGAACAAGACCGGCCGTCACCTGATCTACAGCGTCTGGCAGCGCTCGGACAGCCCGGAGGCCTTCTACACCTGCTCGGACGTGGTCTTCGGGAAGGACAACGGCGGGAGCGGTACGGGCGGCAACGGAGGCAACGGGAGTCAGCCCAGCGCCAAGCCGAGCTCGAAGCCGAGTGCGAGGCCGAGTGCGAAGCCGAGTTCCACGCCCTCGGAGCAGCCCGCGGAGCAGCCGTCGCAGCGGCCTTCGGCCCCCACGGACCAGCAGATCTCCGAGGGCGCCGGCAAGTCCACGGTGGAGCACAACGGGCACGGGGACAACGACCCGAAGACGAACGGCGGCGGCGCCCCGTCCCCGGTCCCCTCCAAGGGCGGGACCGACCTCGCGGAGACGGGCGGCAGCGGCGCCACCCCGGTGATCGCGATCGGCGGAGCCGGTGTCCTGGCCGTCGGCGCGGCCGTGCTGTTCGCGCTGGCCCGCCGCCGTGCGACCCCGGGCCGCCACGGCCGCTGACCGGCCGCCGCGGAGCGGTGACACCGAGGGCGGGCGGCCCGCCGGACGGGCCGCCCGCCGCCGTCAGGAGAAGACCGACGCGCAGGTGGTCCGCTCGGCGTGCGCCGGGTCGAGGGCGTTCTCCGCCTCGTGCCAGGCGATCCGGTCGGTGAGCCCGATGGCCACGTGCTCCGAGAGGTCCACCGCGCACAGGTCCTGGAGCAGCACGTTGCGGACGTTCGGCCCGGTGAGGAACTGGCTCCGGTACGGGGTGACCACCTCGTCGTAGCGGGTGGCGATCACCGTGTACGCGACTCCGGGGACGGTGTCCCCGCCCTCGTTCAGCTTGTTCTGGAAGGCCGATCCGGCGATCTGGTCGGCGAGGCCCGGGGTGGCCGCGCTGATCAGGTCCCGGGCTCCGGGGAAGTACGGGAGCAGCTCGGTGAGGCCGAGCAGGGTCGTCCCGTGGTTGTCGGGGGCCAGCCCGACCAGGGCGTTGACCTTGACGGCGCCGCCGAGGAACTTCAGGTAGTAGCGCGGCATCATGCCGCCCTGGGAGTGGCCGACGATGTCGGTTTCGGCGGCTCCCGTGGAGGCGAGCACCCTGTCCACGAAGACGTCGAGCTGTCCGGCGGACGCCTCGATGGGGCCGAGCCCGTTGAAGAAGGGGACGCCGGGCAGCTGCCCGTAGTCGAGGGAGTAGACGCAGTAGCCCCGGTGGACGAGGTACGGCGCGAAGCCGAGCCAGTTGTCGACGGAGTTCCCGAAGGTTCCGTGGACCAGGACGACGGGCCGGGGGTGGGCGGCGGACGGTTTGCAGGACCAGTTGTTCCAGCCGCTGCTCGGCGCCGAGGCGGCCTGGGCCGCTCCGGTGGGGGCGACGAGCGCGGCAGCGGTCAGGGTGAGGACGGCCAGCGGGCGGAGCAGGCGTCTCCAGGGCAGCATCGTGTGATCTCCTCGCGGTTCAGGGGAGTAACGAGGGACGGCGCGGGAAGTGCGTGGGGGTGCATCCCGTGATCCGGATCACAAGGGGGTGCTGCAGCCGCTAAATTACGGGCGAGTAGTAAAACTGGGAAGTTACGCGGCGGTAAAAAATCCGCGGCCGTCCCGCCGGTCCGCCCCGCCCGTCCACTCCGCCCGTCCACCCCGCCGGCCGTCATCCATTCGGCCCACCCCTGCTGCGCCCCGCGCCCGGTACGCCGAGCGTGTGAGACATGACCCAGCCCACCCACGCAGACCCAGGGCAGTCCGGCGGCTTCCTCGCCGAGATCAAGGACGCCGTCACCACCCGGGCCGCTCTCCTGGTCCTGGGCGTACTGGCGCTCCAGCTCGCCTTCATCACCTCGTACGTCGGGGCCTTCCATCACCCCAAGCCCAGCGAGATCCCGATCGCGGTGGCCGCGCCCGCCCAGCCGATCGCCGAGCAGACGGCGAAACAGCTCGCCGCACTGCCGGGCAAGCCGCTCGATCCGCGCGCCGTACAGGACGAGGCGACGGCGCTGCGGCAGATCCAGAACCGGGACGTGGACGGCGCGCTGATCATCGACCCGGCCGGCACGACCGACAAGCTGCTGGTCGCGAGCGGCGCCGGGGCCTCCCTGTCCCAGGCCGTCGAGGAGATCGTCGGCGTCGTCGAGAAGACCCAGGGGCGCAGCGTCCGCGTCGTGGACGTCGCCCCGGCGGCCGCCGGCGACGCGCGCGGCCTGAGCTCGTTCTACCTGGTCGTGGGCTGGTGCGTGGGCGGCTACCTGTGCGCCGCGATCCTCGCGATCAGCGCGGGCGCCCGGCCCGCGAACGTCCACCGCGCGGTCATCCGGCTCGGCGCCCTGCTGGTGTACTCCATCGCGGCCGGGCTGCTCGGCGCGGTGATCGCCGACCCGGTCCTGGGCGCGCTGCCCGGCAGCATCTGGGCCCTGTGGGGGCTCGGCACCCTCGTCGTCTTCGCCGTCGGCGCGATCACCCTGGCCTTCCAGGGCCTCGCCGGCGTGGTCGGCATCGGCCTGGCGATCCTGCTGGTGGTGGTGCTCGGCAACCCGAGCGCCGGCGGCGCGTACCCGTACCCGCTGCTGCCGCCGTTCTGGAAGGCCATCGGCCCGTGGCTGCCGCCGGGCGCGGGCACGTACGCCGCGCGCTCGATCACGTACTTCAAGGGCAATGACATCACCGGGCCGCTGCTGGTCCTGAGCGGCTGGGCGGTGCTCGGCTCGGCGATCACGCTGGCCTGCGCGGCGGGCCGCAGGGGCAAGGCGGGAGCGGCGGTGGGCAGCGGGCTCCCCGACGGGCCGGACGCCCTGCCGGAGCGGGAAGCCGTGCGATGAACAACCCCATCCACGGCCGCAACCGCATGGGACCGGCCGAACAGGCCGTCTCCGTCAAGCGGATGGAGCCCAGCGCGCAGGCGCAGCTGGGCCCCCTCGGCCTCACCGGCTTCATCGTCGTCACCACCATCGCCACCGGCATCGACGCGGGCATCTTCCCCGAGAAGCTCAGCCACTCCGTGCTGCCGCTGGTCGGCTTCTTCATCGGCGGGCTCGCCCAGCTGCTGGCCGGGCTCTTCCAGGCGCAGCGCGGCGACACCTGGCACGCCACGGTCTTCGGCGGCTTCGGGCTGTTCTGGATGTCGAAGGCCCTGCTGCTCCAGTGGGTGCTGCCGGCCACCGATCCGGCGCTGCGCGGGGACGTGAGCGGGCTGTTCGCCCTGCCGTGGGTGTTCGTGGTGTTCGTGCTGTGGATCGGCAGCTGGCGGATCCACCTGGTGCTGCTGTCCACCTTCACGTGCGTGCTGGTGGTCTTCGTCGGGATGACGATCAGCGGGTTCACCGGCTCGGTGATCTGGGAACGGATCACCGGCTGGAGCGGGCTGCTGGCCGCGCTCGGAGCCACGTACCTGCTCGCCGGGCAGATCATGGCGAGCACCTGGGGCCGCCAGGTGCTGCCGATGGGCCGCTTCCTCGCCCCCGAGGAGCACCCGGAGACGTGAGCACCGCATGATGGCCACATGATCACGACCCTCGCGGTGGAGAACTACCGCTCCCTGCGCAAGCTGATCGTCCCCCTCGGTCGGCTCACCGTGGTGACGGGCGCCAACGGCACCGGCAAGTCCAGCCTGTACCGGTCGCTGCGGCTGCTGGCCGACTCCGCGCGCGGCGGTGCGATCGCGGCGTTGGCCCGGGAGGGCGGACTGCCCTCCACCCTGTGGGCCGGCCCGGAGAAGACCGGGCGGGCGGTGCGCGAGGGCCTCTACGAGGTCGAGCCGACCGTCCGCTCCGAACCGGTGAGCTTGCGGCTCGGCTTCGCCGGGGACGAGTTCGGCTACGCGGTGGACTTCGGCCACCCCGCGCCGGTCCGCGGCTCGCTCTTCGGCCTGGACCCCGAGATCAAACGGGAGTGCACCTGGGCCGGGCCGGTCCTGCGCCCCGCCGCCGTGCTCTCGGACCGGTCCGGGCCCGCCGTGCGCACCCGGACCGCGGACGGCGGCTGGCACCGCACCCAGGGCGCCCTGCGCCCGTACGACTCCATGCTCAGCGAACTCGCGGACCCACAGCTGGCCCCCGACCTGCTGGCCCTGCGCGACCTGATCCGCTCCTGGCGGTTCTACGACCACGTCCGCACGGACGCCGACGCCCCGGCCCGCACCCCGCGCGTCGGAACCCGTACGCCGGTACTCGCCGCGGACGGCTCCGACCTGCCGGCCGCGCTCCAGACGATCCGGGAGACCGGCGACCACGCGGCGCTGGACGCGGCCGTCGAGGCGGCCTTCCCCGGCAGCAGGGTGGCGGTCACGGAACGGGACGGCCGCTTCGAGCTGGAGCTGCACCAGCACGGACTGCTGCGCCCGCTGGGCGCGGCGGAACTCTCCGACGGGACCCTGCGCTACCTGCTGTGGACGGCCGCCCTGCTGACCCCGCGCCCGCCCGCCCTGATGGTGCTCAACGAGCCGGAGACCAGCCTCCACCCGGACCTGCTGGGCCCCCTCGCGGACCTGATCCTGACGGTGGCCCGGGACACCCAGACGGTGGTGGTCACCCACGCCGCCCCGCTGGCCGAAGCCCTGGCGGCGGGCGTCCGCCGCCACCGCGTGGACCTGCAGACCATCACCCTGCTCAAGGACTTCGGCCAGACCGGGGTGGCCGGCCGCGAGGGCCCCCTGGACGAACCCCTCTGGTACTGGCCGAAGCGGTAGCCGCCGGTCCGCCGCGTCCGCCACGTCCGCCGCCCGGCTAACCGATCTCCACCACGCGCGCCCAGTCGGGCGGCGAGTCGGGGACGTAGTCGCGGTCCTCGTCCCAGGAGCGCCTGCGCCCCTGCCGGGGGAACAGCCCCACCACCGTCCGGCACGGCGGGCGCGAGCTGGGCCAGGGCGTCTGCCCGTCGGTCAGGACCACGATCACGTCCGGCCGGGGCGCCGAGCGCAGCGCCCTGGCGAAGCCCGTGCGCAGATCCGTACCGCCGCCGCCCAGCAGCGGGATCCCCTCGGCGCGGCACAGCGGATGCGCGATCCGGGCCGAGGCGTCGCACGGCACCACGGTGACCAGGTCCCGGCGGCCGCCCACCGCGCGGGAGATGGCGGTGACTTCCAGGAGCGCGCTGCCCAGCTCCGCGTCGCTGACGGACCCGGAGGTGTCGATGACCACGCTGACCCGGGGCGGCCGGCGCCGCAGGCTCGGCAGCACGGCTCCCGGCACCCCGGCCGAACGCCGCGACGGCCGGCTGTAGGTGTAGTCGTCGCCCGCGCCGGATCCGGAGGTGGCCGAGCGGACGGCCGCCCCCAGCAACTCCCGCCACGGCTGCGGCGGGTGGAACACCTCCTGCGCCCAGCGCTTCCAGCCCCTCGGGGCGTTCCCGGGCCTGCCGTTGATGCCCTGCGCCACCCGGAAGCGGACCGCGTCGCGTTCCTGCTCGCTCAGGCCGTGCACGCCGTCGGCGCCGTCCTCTCCGAGGTCCCACTCCCGTTCCAGCCCGTCGGCGCCGCTGCCGCAGTCCAGCCAGGCCATGTGCTGCGTGTGCGGCCCGAGCCCGAACTGCGTCAGGTACTCCTCCATGAGCTCCCCCTCCGGCAGCCCCACGGCCTTCGGCTGGACAGCGCCCTCGGGCCGGAGCAGCCCGTCGCCGTACGCGTCGTCGTTGATCTCGAAGTCGGCCGCGATGTTCATCCGCAGCCGCTCCCCCGGGCCGGTCAGGCCGCGCTCCCGGGCGACCCGGTCCCCGCGTCCGTGGTGGTCGCGCAGCAGGTGGGAGACCTCGTGCACCCAGACCGCGGCCAGTTCCTCCACGGGGGTGCGGTCCACGAAGCCGGGCGAGACGTAGCACCGCCAGTGGCGGTCGACGGCCATCGTCGCCGCCCGGCGCGATTCCACGACGTGCAGGGCGAACAGCGCCGTGGCCAGGTACGGCCGCACGCGGACGGCGTGCAGCCTGGCGGCATAGAGCTTGTCCAGGTCGAGCGTCGCGGGCGACGCGGGCGTTACGCGCGACGCGGGCTTCACGGTGGTCGCAGGCGTCGCAGGCGTCATGGCCGTCGCGGGCGTCACGGCCGTCATCGGCCCGCCTTGACAGGCACGCCCGACCGGGCAGCCGCCCGGTCGGCGCGCCGGGACAGGGCCACCGCCCCGGCGAGCCGGTCGATCGCGGCCGGGACCTCCCAGTCCTCGCGGCGCAGCGCGGCCAGCGTGCTCGCGGGGACGACCACCAGGTCCGGGGCGCCGCTCTCCAGCGCCCGGGCCAGGAGCGCCCACGCCGCGTCCCAGCGGGACTTCTCCGGGCGCCCCCGCACCGCCTCGACCACACCGTCGAGCACGGCTTGGCGCAGGTCCCCGCGCTCGGGCAGGACGGCGGCCGCCGGGTCGGCGAGCAGCGCCTCCGGGTCCGGGAGGTCCATCCGGTCCAGGCTCGCCAGGAGTTCCAGCCCGGGACCGTCTCCGACGGTTCCCCTGACCAGCAGGGAGAGCACTTCCCGGGAGGAGCCCGCCGCGGTCGCGAAGGCGATCAGGCAGAGAGTCATCTCCCAGCTCCGGGGAGAGGGCCAGGGACCGCCCCGGCGGGTTTCGCCGGAGGGCAGCTGGTGGACGAGCTTGGGCCGGGCGGCGAGCAGCCCGCACACCGCGCGGCGGGCGAAGTCCACGGCTTCGGGGAGCCGTTCGGGGTCGAGCCGGGGCAGGGTGGCGCGGGGCCAGGTCCCGCCGAGGCCGCGTACCACCACCTCGTGGTCGTGCGTCCACTGGAGGTGGACGAAGCGGTTGGCCAGGGGCGGGCTCAGCTCCCAGCCGTCGGCGGCGGAGGCCCGCGGATTGGCGGCGGCCACGATCCGGACCTCGGGCGGCAGTTGCAGCGCGCCGATCCGCCGCTCCAGTACGAGCCGGAGCAGGGCCGCCTGCACAGCCGGCGGCGCGGTGGACAGTTCATCGAGGAACAGCAGGCCCCGGCCGGCCCGTACCAGGCGCACGGCCCAGTCCGGCGGGGCCATCGGCACTCCCTGCTCAGCGGGGTCGTCTCCGACGATGGGCAGGCCGGAGAAGTCGGACGGCTCGTGCACGCTGGCGATGACGGTGGTCAGCGGGAGGTCCAGGGATGCGGCGAGCTGGGTCAGGGCCGCGGTCTTGCCGATGCCCGGCTCGCCCCACAGGAGGACAGGCAGGTCGGCGGCCACGGCCAGGGTCAGTGCCTCCAGCTGGATGTCGGGGCGCGGTTCGGTCGTCGTATCGCGCAGCAGGGCCAGCAGCCCTGCGGCGACGTCGAGTTGGGCGGTGGCGGACGGGGCGGACGGGGCGGTCTGGGTGGAGGAGCGCATGCGGAATCACCTTTGGGTGTGTGGCGGGAAGGGGGGTAGTGCAGGGGCCGGTTCAGCGGTGGGTCGCGTGCCGCGGGTGCGAGCGCTCGGTGCGGGGCGGACGGGGAGAGAGGTAGCCGGCGTGGGCGCGGCCGGCGGCCGGTTCGGCCAGGCCCGCCCTGAACAGTCCGTAGGTGACCCGCCGGAGCGCGGCCGCCTCCAGTTCGTCCCGCAGCGGGCCGTCGCGCAGCAGCGCTCCGGGACCGAGCAGTCCCTCTACGACGGCCAGGGCGCCGGCGGTGTCGCCGTGGTCGAGGCGTTCGCGGACGCCGGAGAGGGAGTCGGGGCGACGGTGCGCCTCGTCGATGGCCCGCAGGCAGGGCAGCGGCGTACCGGTCAGCGCGATCAGCAGTTCCTCGCGGCGGATCTCTGCCGGGTCGTGGTCCAGCGGGGTCAGTACCCCGTCGACCTGGCCGATCCGGTGCCGGGCACCCCGGCAGTCCACCAGGCGGGCTCCCCCCGTCCGGTCCCCGGCTTCGGCCCCGGCAGGCCGCGGCGGCGACCAGTCCGGTACGAGAGCCCGCCCGACCAGCGGGTGCAGCCGGCCGGCGTCGATCGCCCCGGTACGGAGCAGCTCCAGGTCGGGCAGTACCCAGGTCGCCGCGTCGGGCAGCACGGGCGGGGCGGGAGCGCCCGCCTCCGCGGACGCGGCGGCGGAGATCCGCCCGCCCCCGGCGCCGTCCCCGCGCGGATGCACGTACAGCCGGTGCCGGGCCCCGAGCCGCACGGAGACCGGACCGCCGGAGCGCCCCTCGGCGCGGAGCACGATCTCCGCCTCTGCCGCCCACCGGTCGACGGCGCAGCCGGGCACCGGAAGCAGCGGCCACGGCAGGCCGGGATCCACCGCGGGGCCCGTGTCGCCGGGCTGCCGGCCGGCCCCGGACCTGGAGCGGAGCTCGTCGCTCCGGCGGGCGTCCCACAGGTGGCGGTGCAGGTCGAGGCGGAACCGCGGATGGGGGTGTGGGTGGGGATGCGGACCGGCCCCCGGAGGGCGGCGGGCGGCGTCCTCGGAGCGGGCTCCTTCCCACAGGGCGAGGCTGATCCGCTGCCCGTACTCCGCCCAGGCAGGCGGAGTACGGACCACGAGGTGCAGCGGACGTGCACCGCCGGGCCCCGCGTCCGCGTAGCGGGCCAGGGCGATGGTCAGCCCGGGGCGCAGCAGTCCGTCCGGGGCGATCCTCGGCAGGTGCCAGCGCAGGAGGTCCGGTGCCAGGTGGCGCAGGTCGGCCCGGATCCGGGCCGCGAGTTCGCGGCCGTGGGTGCGCGCCAGGGCGCGCAGGTCGAAGTCCACGTCGACGGCCGCGGCGGCGCACGCCCCCGCCCAGTCACCGGCGGAGCGGCGGGCGGTCGCGGTCTCGATCATGGACGGCGGCACGGCGAACTCGCGCACGCGCAGCCAGAAGGAAGGGCGGGAAGAAGTCCCGTTCGCGGTCTGAGTGAGCATCAGCACTCACCTTGCGCGGACGGGACCCCCGATCTCTGTGTACGGGAAGTCGTCATCGCGGCGAGACTAACGCCCCGCCCCCGCGGCCCGCCAGGCATTTCTTCACCGGGGGCCGGCTCAGCCCAGTGGAGCGAGCAGCGCGCCGGCGTTGCTCAGGGCGTGGCGGCCGACCGCCTTGCCGAGGGTCACTCCCGCCTCGTCCGCGGAGCGGGTGTGGATGCCCGAGAGGATCCGTGCGTCGACGTTGTCACGGGTCAGCTGCTCCCAGCCGGTGTACGTCCGCCGGACGCCGGGGGCGGTCGGGCTGGTGAGGGCGAAGGGGGCGGTACGGGGTCCCGCGAGGGCGTCCAGGATCACCTCGGCGGCGCCGGAGTAGGTGGTGTGGCCGCTGGGGTAGTCCGGGTGGGCCGGGGTCTGGTGGAGCGGGGTCCAGGTCTGGTCGGGGGCGATGGCCCCGGTGCGGATCGCGGTGACGGGACGCCAGCGCGTGTACGCGTACTTGCTGTCGGAGGTGGCGATCTGCGTGTCGACCAGGGCGGCGTGGAACAGGCCGACCAGCGCGGCCCGTTCGGCGGCCGAACCGTGCGAGCGGGTCACGGCGACGCGCAGCGGCTCGGTGTACAGGGTCAGCGAGGAGCCGTACCAGAAGGTGGCGGTCTCCGTCTGGCGGGCGGTGCGGACGGTGGAGTCGGCCGCGCCGTACGCGCGCACCTCGGCCAGGTCGGCCCGGTAGCGGCGGGAGTCGAGCGCGGGCGGCGGGCCGATCCGGTACTGGTCCGGGGAGTCCAGCAGGAAGGGCTCGGCCACGCGGTTGCCGTACTGCGCGGCGGGGGCGTAGCCGTCGGGGGTGGGCTGCCAGACGCCGGGGGCGGCGGCGGGGACGGTGAAGGGCGCGTTCACGGAGGCCGGGTCGAGGCCGTCGCCGCGGCGGTCCGCGAGCGCGAGCTTCGCCTGCCGGGCTCCGGCGGCGACGCCACGGTCCTCGGCGCGGCCGTCGGGGATCCGGCGCAGGCTCTCGGCGAGCGCGGCGTCCAGTACGGCCGCGCGGCCCGGGGCGAGGTCCACCAGGACGTCGTGCACGGCCGAGGCGACGGCGGCCTCCTGGAAGGCCGCCCGGTCGCGGCCGCCGGGGGCCTCGCGTCCGGCGCGGGCGGCCGCGAGCCAACTGATGGCCCAGGTGCGGCTGTTGGTGACCTGGGTGGCCGCGCCGTCGGTGGCGACGGTCTGCGCGGTGAGGTCGTACCACTCGCGGACGGCGGCCCCGCCGTCGGCGGGCGCGGGCGCGGGCGCGGCCTGGGCCGCGGACGGGAGGGCCACCGTGGCGGACAGCACCAGGGCGGACCCGAGGGCGAGCAGGGCAGAGCGGGACGGCTTCACGAACACTCCTGACGGGCGGACGGACTTCGGGTCGGCAGGACCGGGCGGCCCGACGGGCCGCTCACCGACACAGCGCACCGGCGACGCGCATGAAGTCGATCGCACGCCGCTTGGTCAGACCGGGAGCTCTCGTAGCCATGCCCCGAACCTAGCCACCGGCCGCTCGCCCGCACAACACCCGTTTCCCGTCAGGCCCGTTCGGCCACAGACCTGCAGTACGCCCGTCACGATCGCGTTACGCGACGGCGGTCGGGTCGGCGCGGTCGGGCGGCGGGCCGGGTCCACTGCCCGTCCGGGGCCCGCCGGCCTACCCCGCCCGGTGGACCACCTCGCCCGCGACCACCACCGTTTCGGCCACCGTCCCGGGGATCTGTTCCGGGGCCACCGCGAGGATGTCCCGGGACAGGACCACGAAGTCGGCCGCCTTGCCGACCGTCAGGGAACCCCGGTCCTCCTCGAGGAAGTTGGCGTACGCGGAACCCATCGTGTAGCCGTACACCGCCGTCCGGGCGTCCACCGTCTCCTGCTCCTGCCACGGCTCGCCGCCGCCCAGCGGGCGCCGGGTCAGCGCCGTGTAGATGCCGATCATCGGGTCCATCTCGGCGACGTTCCAGTCGCTGGAGAAGGCCAGGACGGCGCCCGCCTCGGCGAGGCTCCGCATCGGCCACGCCTTGTGCCAGCGGTCCTCCCCCACGTTCTCCGCCCAGTCCTGGCCCGGACCGGCGATCTCCGGCGCGCAGTGCCGCGGCTGCATGCAGGCCACCACGCCGAGCTGCTCGAAGCGCGGTACGTCCTGGGGGTCCAGGCATTCCACGTGCACCACCTGGTGGCGGGCGTCGCGCGGGCCGTTCACCGCCCGTGCGTGCTCGACGGCGTCCAGGACCGTACGGATGCCCCGGTCACCCGTGGCGTGGACGAAGCACTGGAACCCGCGCGCGTCCAGCCGGGCGAGGAGATCGGCGAATTCCTCCGCCGGGTAGAAGGTCTCGCCCCGGTGCGCTCCGCAGCCGGTGTACGGCTCCAGCAGCGCGGCCGTGCGCGGCTCCACCACGTCGTCGATGTAGAGCTTGAGGGGGCCCACCCGGAAGCGGTCCCCCGCGTGCACCTTGGCGGCCGCCTCGAAGAGGTCGAGGTCCTCCTCGGTCGTACCGCGCGGGTGGAACAGCGCGGCGACGATCCGCGAGCGCAGCCGGCCCTCGGCGCGTGCCCGGTCGTACAGCTCCAGGTCGTCGAGGGAGTTCTGCGGCTCCACGACGGTGGTGATGCCGAAGCCGATCGCGTCGTCGAGGCTCTTGGCGAGGCGCCCGTACTGGCGGTCCGGGGAGGCCCACGGCACGCCCAGGTCGCGCAGGGCGCGGTGGCCGTCGCGGGAGAGCCCCTTGATGGCGAAGTCCTTGACGAAGCCGGTGGGCTCGCCGGTCTCCGGGTCCACGGCGGCCGTGCCGAAGGGCAGGTCGGTACGGTCCTTCGCGACGCCGAGCCGGCGCATGGCCGCCGTGTTCAGCCAGGCCGTGTGGACGTCGTACGAGAGCACGATCGCGGGGGTGTCCCCGGTGACCGGGTCCAGGTCGGCGGCGGTGGGCATGCGGCCGCCCGGGATCGCCGAGTAGTCGAAGGCCTCGGCTTCGATCCACTCGGCGTCGGGGTTGGCCTCCCGCCACTCGCCGATCCGGTCGAGGATCGCTTCGAGCGTGCGCACCCCGGCGAGCTGCACGCACGCGTCGTCGGAGCCGAGCCGGACGTGGTTGTGGGCGTCGATGAACCCCGGCAGCACGAGCCGGCCGCCCGCGTCGATCCGCTCGGTGTCCGGGCCCGCCCAGTCGGCGGCCTCCGCGTCCGGGCCCACCCAGACGATCCGCCCGTCGCGCACGGCGAGGGCTTCGGCCTCGGGCAGCTCGGGGTCGACGGTGTGGATGCGGGCTCCGGTGAGGAGCAGGTCGGCGGGGGCGGGGTGTGACATGAGGTGGTGCTCCTGTGCAGAGGGGGTACGGGGAGACGAGCGGCGGGGAGGGAGCCCCCGGGCGACCGGGAGGAGGCCCCAGGCGACCGGGAAGGCCGAAAGGGGCCGGGAGGGGGCCCGCGGCCCCCCGGGCGGCCGGGAAGGCCCGGAGGGGAGGCCCTCAGGCGGCCGGGGCGTACGCGGGCACCCGGCGGGCGAGGGCCCAGTACGTGAGCCCGGAGACCACCGAGCCGAGCAGGGTGAGGTCGGCGCCGCCGAGCGGGGCCACGAGCGGCCCGGTCCACAGCTCGGAGTCGCAGGTCAGAGCGGCGAAGGCCATGCCGGCGAGCAGGGCGGCCATGCCGGCCGGGTGGTAGCCGGAGCGGTACCAGTAGGCGCCCCCGCTCCCGGCGTGCAGCGCGTCGGAGTCGTAGCGGCAGCGGCGCAGCAGCATGTCGGCGAGGAAGACTCCACCCCAGGGGGCGAACACGATGATCAGGAGGGAGAGGAAGGACAGCAGCGAGGTGGTGAAGTCGGTGAGGAAGAGCGCGGCCAGCGATCCGGCGGCGGTCACGGCGGCGCTGACGACGATGGCCCGGGCCCGGCTCCACGGGATGCCGAGGACCTGGAGGTTCAGGCTGGAGGAGTAGAGCGTGATGATCGAGTTGGTGACGGAGCCGCCCAGGACCAGGGCCAGGAACAGCGGCTGGAACCAGCCGGGCAGCAGGCTCTCGGCCCCGGCGACGGCGTCGGTCATGTCGGTCTGGGTGGCGGCGGCCACGCCGGCGATCCCGAGGGCGACGGAGGAGAGGAACCCGCCGAGCGCGCCCATCCAGGTGATCGACTTCAGCGAGGTGGTGCGGGGCAGGTAGCGGGTGTAGTCGGCGGGCATCGGCAGGTACGAGAACGGCCCGGCGAGCATCACGACGAAGGCCAGGCTCCAGCCGGACAGGCCCGGGGCCAGGGCGTCGGCCGGTGCGGTGGTCTCGGCGCCGGGCAGGACGAAGACCAGCAGGGCGCCGAAGCCGACGGCCAGGACGTAGGCCATCCAGCGCTCGGCGAACTGCACGGTGGCGTGGCCCCACATCGCGACGGCGAAGGTGAGCGCGAGGGTGATGCCGAGCGCGGCGGCCCGGATCACAGTGCCGCCGCCCAGGCCGATTTCGGCGAAGAAGACCTCCAGCGCCAGGGTGCCGACGACGGTGTTGACGATGGTGTAGCCGATGCTCACCACCCAGTTGAGGACGCCCGCCGGCCAGTTGCCCCGTACGCCGAAGGCGGCCCGGGAGATGACCAGGGTGGCGGTGCCGGTGCGGATGCCGCTGAGTCCGGCGGCGCTGATCGCGAAGAAGGACAGCCCGCTGATCACGACCACCGCGGTGGCCTGCCAGAAGCTGAGGCCGAAGGCGACGGCGAGGGCTCCGTTGATCACGTAGGTGAAGGTCAGGTTCGAGCCGAACCAGAGCCAGAAGAGGTCCTTGGCCCCGCCGTGGCGCTCGGCGTCGGGGATGGGGTCGATGCCGTGCGTCTCGACTCTGAAGACCTCGTCGACGGCGGCCGTCGTCTCCTGGTGTGCCATGCGTCTGCCCCTGACCTTCGGCGGTGAACCGTGAACCACGAACCGTGAACGTGAACCGTGAACAGACCTTGAACGGCGTTCTAAGTTCTTGAATGGCATTCAAGATGCGCTGCCGACCCGGACCCCGTCAAGCCCCTGTCCGGGATAAGGTCGGCCCACGAAGATCGGGAAGGCGGCACGGGTGGCAGCGGGAGCGGCACGGCGGCGCGACGGGCAGATCGCCCAGGAGCGGATGCTGGAAGAGGCCATGACGGCGATCGCCGAGGACGGGCTGGCGACGCTCACCATGTCCGCGCTCGCCGAACGTCTCGGCACCAGCGGCGGCCACATCCTGTACTACTTCGGCAGCAAAGACCGGCTGCTGCTGGCCGCCCTGCGCTGGAGCGAGCAGCAACTGGCCGGGGAACGCTCCGCGTTGCTGGGCCGCCGGCTCACCGCACACCGCAAGCTCGCGCTCTTCCTGGAGCTCTACCTGCCCCGCGGCCCCCGCGATCCGCGCTGGACGCTCTGGATCGAGCTGTGGGCCCGCATCCCCTCGAACGAGCCGCTGCGCGCCGCCCAGCAGGAGATCGACGACGGCTGGCAGCGGGACCTCGAGGCGCTCCTCGCCAAGGGGGTGGAACAGGGCCGCTTCGCCGCCGGCCTGGACGTCCCCGCCCGCGCCTCGGAGCTGCTCGCCCTGCTGGACGGCCTGAGCACCCGGGTGGTGCTGGGCGAGAGGGGCGCGGACCGGGCCACCTCCCTGGAGCGCGCGCGCTCGGCGGCGGCCCTGCTGATCCCGCACCTTTGACTTCCGCTCCCCTCCCTAAAGGGAGGGGATTCCTACCACGGTCGTCTGACCGTCTCGGTGGGTTCCTGCTTCTTCGCGCCGTGCCGGGACAGGTCCCGGTCTTACCAGCGCTCGACAGGCTGATACCGCAAGTCCTGCGGCCTTGGCGACGTTGACCGCCGCGTTGATGTCCCGGTCAAGAACGGCCCCGCACGCCCCGCACTCCCACACACGGATGCGCAGGGGTTTGGGGCCGTCCTTGACGCCGCACTGCGAGCACATCTGAGAGGTCGGCTCGAAGCGTCCGATGCGTACGAGGGTGCGCCCGTACCGGGCGGCCTTGTACTCCAGCATCGTCACGAACGCGGACCATCCGGCGTCGTGTACGGACTTGGCCATGCGCGTGCGGGCGAGTCCCTTGACCGCCAGGTCCTCAACGGCAACCGCTTGGTTCTCACGGATGATCCTCGTGGAGAGCTGGTGGTGGAACTCACGCCGCGCGTCAGCCACCCGCGCATGAGCGCGGGCGACCTTGATACGCGCCTTCGTCCGGTTGCTGGAGCCCTTCACCTTGCGGGACAGACGGCACTGTTCCCGCTTCAGCTTCTTCTCCGCCCGGCGCAGAAAGCGGGGTGATTCGATCTTCGTACCGTCCGAGAGGATCGCGAAGTGCGTCAGCCCCAGGTCGATTCCGACCTGGCCGGCCATCTCGGGCAGCGTCTCATCCGCGCCGGTCTCGATGACGAACGAGCAGAAGTACCGGCCGGCCGCGTCCTTGATCACGGTCACCGTGGACGGGTTGGACGGCAGCGTGCGGGACCACTTCACCCGGACATCGCCGATCTTCGGCAACGACAGGTCACCGCCGGCCGTGATCCTCCAGCGGGCATTCGCGGTGAACCGCATGGCGTGTCGGTTGTCCTTGCGGGACTTGAACTGGGGCGCACCCATCTTGGGGCGCTTGCCCTTGAGGCCATCGAAGAAGTTCCGGTAGGCGGTATCCAGGTCCCGAAGGGACTGCTGGAGCACGACGGCGGACACCTCCCCGAGCCAGGCCCGCTCCCCGGTCTTCTTCGCCTCGGTGATCAGAAGCTTCGACAGGTCCCCGGTCTTCGGGAACGGTGCACCCTCGGAGCGGGCGGTCTCACGAGCGCGAAGCGCATCGTTGTAGACCACCCGGGAGCACCCGAACGCCCTCGCCAGCGCCGAGCGCTGCGGACCGTTCGGGTACATCCGGAAGGAGTACCTGAGCTGCATGAGAACGACCGTACTACGGTCGGTTTATGGCTGAATATCAGAACATCCGTACTGGTCGCCACTGCGCTTTCGTCCTCCACGCCCACTTGGTTTTCGTGACGAAGTACCGGCACAGAGTCTTCACTGACGCGCACCTCAAGCGCATGGAGGAGATCATGCGCGCGGTGTGCGCCGACTTCGAATGCGAACTGGTCGAGTTCAACGGCGAGAACAAACACGTCCACCTACTCAACAGTCTGAAGGGCTCCCGCAGGCTCCGCCAGGAGTACCCGGAACTGGTCCGGCACTACGGGCGGGCGCAACGGCTGTGGTCCGGCTCGTACTTCGCCGGGTCGGTCGGCGGGGCCCCGCTGTCGATCGTCCGCCAGTACATCGAGCAGCAGAATCGTCCGCTGTGACCTGCGGGTTAGAGCAGCCCTGAGAATCGCTTCACCACCGCCCTAAAGGGCGGTGCACTGCGATTGGTCCCGGTAGCCGGTCCCGCACCCGGACATGTGGAAAGCCCGCCCGGGCCTTAGCGTCCCGGGCGGGCTCTTCCGCTCCTTAGCGGAGGTTCTCGGGAGGAAGAAGGATTACTTCCTCGTGGCGGTCACTTCTTCTTGGCCGCGGCGGCCGCGGCCTTCTTGGCCGGGGCGCCCTCGGCGTTGCCGTAGTACGCCTGGCGCATGAGCTGCTTCAGGTCGTCGATCATCGGCATCCGCGGGTTGGCGGGGGCGCACTGGTCGGCGTAGGCGTTCATGGCCTGGGTCGGCAGGGCCTCGATGAAGGCCTGCTCGTCCACGCCCTCCTCGGCGAAGGAGGAGGTGATCCCGCACTTGCTGCGGAGCTCCTCGACGGCCCTGGCGTAGGACTCGACGCCCTCGGCGGCCGTGGCGGCCGGCAGGCCCAGCATCTTGGCGATCTCCTGGAAGCGCTCCGGCGCCCGGTAGACCTCGGCCTTGGGCCACGGGGTGGCCTTGTGGGTGACCGTGCCGTTGTGGCGGATCACGTGCGGCAGGAGCAGCGCGTTGGTGCGGCCGTGGGCGACGTGGAAGGTGTTGCCCAGGGTGTGCGCCATGGCGTGGACCATGCCCAGGAAGGCGTTGGCGAAGGCCATGCCCGCCACCGTGGAGGCGTTGTGCATCTTCTCGCGGGCCTCGGGGTCGTTCGGACCGTCGACCACGCAGCGCTGCAGGTTTTCGAAGATGAGCTTGATGGCCTGGAGGCACAGGCCGTCGGTGTAGTCGTTCGAGTACGCGGAGACGTAGGCCTCGGTGGCGTGCGTCAGGGCGTCGAAGCCGGAGTCGGCGGTCACCTTGGGCGGGAGGCCCATCGGCAGCATCGGGTCGACGATGGCGACGTTCGGGGTCAGCGCGTAGTCGGCGAGCGGGTACTTCTGGGCCGCGGCCGGGTCGGAGATGACGGCGAACGGGGTGACCTCGGAGCCGGTGCCCGAGGTGGTCGGGATGGCGACCATCTTGGCCTTCTCGCCCAGCGAGGGGAACTTGTAGGCGCGCTTGCGGACGTCGAAGAACTTCTCCTTCGTGTCGGCGAACTCGACCTCCGGGCGCTCGTACATCAGCCACATGATCTTCGCGGCGTCCATCGGCGAGCCGCCGCCGAGGCCGATGATCGTGTCGGGCTTGAAGTCGCGCATCATCGCGGCGCCGGCCTGGACGGTGGAGAGCTCCGGGTTGGGCTCGACGTTGTCGATGATCTGGATCGACACGGCGCCCTCGCGGGCCTGCAGGATGTCGACGACCTTCTGCACGAAGCCGATGGAGACCATCGTCTTGTCGGTGACGATCGAGACCCGGCTGATGCCGTCCATCTCACCGAGGTAGCGGATGGAGTTGCGCTCGAAGTAGATCTTCGGCGGGACCTTGAACCACTGCATGTTGGTGTTGCGCCGTCCGATCCGCTTGACGTTGATCAGGTTGACCGCGGTGACGTTGTTCGACACCGAGTTGTGTCCGTACGAGCCGCAGCCGAGGGTGAGCGAGGGGAGGAAGGCGTTGTAGACGTCGCCGATGCCGCCGAAGGTGGAGGGCGAGTTGGCGATGACGCGGATCGCCTTGACCTTCTTGCCGAACTCCTCGACGAGTTCCTCGTCCTCGGCGTGGATGGCGGCGCTGTGGCCCAGACCGTGGAACTCGACCATCGCGGCGGCCAGTTCGAGGCCGTGCTCGGTGTCGGAGGCCTTCAGGGCGGCCAGGACCGGGGACAGCTTCTCGCGGGTCAGCGGCTCGTTCTCGCCGACCTCGTTGCACTCCGCGAGGAGGATCGAGGCGTCGGCGGGGACGGTGAAGCCGGCCTGCTCGGCGATCCACTGCGGGGACTTGCCGACGACCGCGGGGTTCAGCTTGGCGCCGTTGGCGTCGGCCGCGTAGGCGGTGGTGCCGAAGACGAACTGCTCGAGCTTGGTCTTCTCGGCGGCGGAGACCACGTGGGCACCGAGCCGCTTGAACTCGGCGAGGCCCTTCTCGTAGATCTCGGCGTCGAGGATGACGGCCTGCTCGGACGCGCAGATCATGCCGTTGTCGAAGGCCTTGGAGAGCACGATGTCGTGGATCGCGCGGCCGAGCTTGGCGCTCTTGTGGACGTACGCCGGGACGTTGCCCGCGCCGACGCCCAGGGCCGGCTTGCCGCACGAGTAGGCGGCCTTGACCATGGCGTTTCCGCCGGTCGCGAGGATGGTGGAGACGCCCGGGTGGTTCATGAGGGCGCCGGTGGCCTCCATGGAGGGGGCGGTGACCCACTGGACGCAGTTCGCGGGGGCGCCGGCGGCGACGGCGGCGTCGCGGACGATGCGGGCGGCCTCGGCCGAGCAGTTCTGCGCGGAGGGGTGGAAGGCGAAGATGATCGGGTTGCGGGTCTTCAGGGCGATCAGGGCCTTGAAGATCGTGGTGGAGGTCGGGTTGGTGACCGGGGTCATCGCGCAGACGACGCCGACCGGCTCGGCGATCTCCGTGATGCCGTTCAGCTCGTCGCGGCGGATGACGCCGGCGGTCTTGAGGCCGCGCATCGAGTTCACGACGTGCTCGCAGGCGAAGAGGTTCTTGACGGCCTTGTCCTCGAAGAGGCCTCGCCCGGTCTCCTCGACGGCGAGCTGGGCGAGCTCGCCGTGCTGGCTCAGTGCGGCCAGCGAGGCCTTCTTGACGATGTGGTCGACCTGCTCCTGGTTGAACGACGAGAACTGGTCGAGCGCCTTGAGCGCCTCCTGGACCAGTCCATCCACCATCTCGTTCGCCTGCATGGCAGGAACTCCTTCATTTCGACTCAACCTGAACCGCTTTCCTGATGACTCAATTCGACACCCAAAAGCGGAAGCCGTGCCGCCGAAAAAGCCCTTATCCACCGGGCCGAAGGGCCGTTCACACCCGTTCACCCTCTCCCAATCACCTATCTGACCTGCACGTATACCTCAGGACCTAAGACCCCTGTGCGCTTGTGAAAACTTTCACAAGAATTTCGCGCGCAGTGCGCCCTACCGCGCTCCTCCCCCAGCGAGCACAATCACCGTGACCAGTCGTGTCGACCGAGAGGGAGGGAGCGCGTGCGCAGTCAGGTGCGCGTCGCGGACGGACGGAATCTGACGGTGGAGCGCTGGGGCGACCCGGACGGCAAACCCGTTTTCCTGCTTCACGGCATGCCCGGCAGCCGGCTGGGCCCCGCCCCCCGGGGCATGGTCCTCTACCAGCGCCGGATGCAGCTCATCGCCTACGACCGCCCCGGCTACGGGGGCTCCGACCGCCATCCGGGCCGCACCGTCGCCGACGTCGCCGCGGAGGTGGCCGCGATCGCCGACTCCCTGGGCCTGGACAACTTCGCCGTGGCCGGCCGCTCGGGCGGCGCCCCCGGCGCGCTGGCCTGCGCCGCCCTGCTCCCCGACCGGGTCACCCGGACCGCCGCGCTGGTCTCCCTGGCCCCCCGGGACGCGGAGGACCTGGACTGGTTCGAGGGCATGTCCCCCTCGAACATCCGGGAGCATTCCACCGCGGGCCGGGACCCCGAGGAGCTCGCCGCCCGGCTGATCCCGCGCGCCGCGGGGATCGCCGAGGACCCCGGCCGGCTCCTGGACGAGCTGCGCCGCGAGCTCACCGAGAGCGACCGCATGATCGTCGCGGACGCGGGGCTGCGGGCCATGCTGCTGCGCAATTACCGCGAGGGCGTCCGCACCTCCGCCTACGGCTGGATCGACGACGCCATCGCCTTCAGCAGCCCCTGGGGCTTCGACCCGGCGGACATCCGCTGCCCGGTGCTGATCTGGCACGGCGAGCTCGACGTGTTCTCTCCCGTGGGCCACTCCCGCTGGCTGGCCAGCCGCATCCCGGGCGCCACCACGAACATCGACCCGGCCGCCGCGCACTTCGCGGCGCTGCGCGCCCTGCCCGACGTACTGACATGGCTGCTCAGGGAAGTGCCCGCACCCCCCGTCAACGAGCAGCAGCCGGCGTAGGCGACCGTCCTGGAAACGGGCCCACCGCGCCGCCCGCGCGCGAGTGCCGCACCGTCATCAACTCACCCGCACGGCAATGCGACTTGCGACCATGCGATCACCGCCCGGCCCTCGCAGCCGCGGACCGGGGTGTCAGCCGACGGCCACGGCAGGCCCGTAAATGGAAAGGATCTTGCCGTAAGGCAAACGGGCGAATACCAGGTCCGAGGGAATTCGATCATGTTTACCAGAGCCGCCCGATCGGCCCTGCACAGGACATCACTCTGTAGCGACGACCTGGGCAGTTCGGCACGCCGATCAGTGGCCGGGGAGGTAAAGTCCGCGCCAGACACTGGCTCCTCGCCAATGTCAACCCCTCCCATTCCCCATGACCTCCCCGAGGACGGCGTCATGAACACCTCCGCAACCCACCCGGCCAGCAGCGTCACGGCCGCCCGCGTCCCGCTCGACCGTATCGACGTCCGCGGCGCGCGCGCGGCCGCGACCCTGGGTCGCGTCCTCCCGACGGAATCCGGCCGGAAGGTTCAGACGCCGATCTTCAACTCCGCACTCTGACCCCGAAGTCCGCGCTCCAAGCGCTGAGAGGCGTCCCGCAATTCCGGTACGATCGGCAAGTCCCGCAAGGGATAGGGCGAGAAGACGCCCTGTGGGAGTCAACCGCACCGTGTCCGTCCCCGGCTTGCCGGTACGGATCACGCGGCAGCACAACAGCTGAACTGTGCCTCTGCTCCCCGAATGCCGGACCAGCGCCCTGAGCGACCCCGGATGAGCCGCCCCCGGGCGACCACGCCGGACAGCCCAGGAACCGCCCCGGCTGCAATCCGTCATCCCCCACAGGAATAACGGATCAAGTCTTAGACTGGTGGAATGACCGGTCTGATCGCTTTTCGCGAGATCGTCCTGAAAGTTCACAGCAGATGCGATCTTGCTTGTGATCATTGCTATGTGTACGAACACGCAGATCAGAGCTGGCGCGCGCGGCCGAAGGTGATCTCCCCCGAGGTGATCTCCCAGACCGCGTCGCGGCTCGCCGAACACGCAAGAGCACACGCACTCCCCTCCGTCACGGTCATCCTTCACGGAGGGGAACCGCTTCTCGCGGGCCCCGCCCGACTCCGGCTCGTGTGCGAGGAATTCACCCGCGCCCTCGATGGAATCGCCGCCCTCGACCTGCGCATGCACACCAACGGCTTGCAGCTCAGCCCCCGCTATCTGGACCTCTTCGCGGAGTTCGGCGTCAGCGTCAGCGTCTCCCTCGACGGGGACCGCGCGGCCAACGACCGCCACCGGCGCTTCGCCGACGGACGCACCAGCCACCCCCTGGTCCTGGCCGCCGTGGACCTCCTGCGCACCGAGCCCTACCGCCACCTCTACCAGGGCCTGCTCTGCACCATCGACGTGGCCAACGATCCCGTGGCCGTCCTCGACGCCCTGGTCGAACTGGCCCCGCCCCGCGTGGACTTCCTCCTCCCGCACGCCACCTGGCAGACGCCGCCGGTCCGCCCCGACGAGGCCCCCGACACCTACGCGCGCTGGCTGCTGCGGGTCTTCGACCACTGGGAGCACCGCGGGCGCCCGGTCCCCGTACGGCTCTTCGACTCGCTGTTCTCCACCCTGGCCGGCGGCCCCAGCCTCACCGAGTCGCTCGGCCTCGCGCCCACCGATCTCGTGGTCGTGGAAACCGATGGAAATCTGGAACAGGTCGACTCCCTGAAGAGCGCCTTCGAGGGAGCCGCCGCCACCGGGTTCAACGTCTTCGACCACGCCTTCGACCTGGTCGCGGCCCATCCCGGGGTCCGCGCCCGGCAACTGGGCCTGGCCGGCGTCAGCGATGCGTGCCGCCGGTGCCCCGTCGTACGCTCGTGCGGAGGCGGGCTCTACACGCACCGCTACAAGGCCGGTCCGGCCGACGCCCCGGACACCGGGGCCGCCGCGGACACCGGGGATTTCGACAACCCCTCCGTCTACTGCACCGACCTGCGCGAGCTCGTCGACGGCGTCCAGGGCCGTACGAGTGCCCGCGCGAGCGCCCCGGAACTCTCCGACCCGGCCGAGCTGGCCGGCTCCCAGGAGCAGCTCACCCGGGACCTGCTCGCCCTCTTGAACGACCGCCGCACGGGTGATTCCGACTGGGACCGTGCCTGGCGGGTGCTGGGCGCCGTGGAGCGGGCCGGGCGGGCCGGCGCGGACGCGCTGGACGCCGTACTGGCCCACCCCTTCACCCGGACCTGGGTCATGGCCTGCCTCGACCCCACGCCGCAGGAGCGCCCCGGTGCCCCGCAGGCGGCCCGCCGGCTGACCGCGCTGGCCGCGGCCGCCGTCCTGCGCGGCGGCCTCGACCTGCCCGCCGAGGTCGTCTACCGGGACGGCGAGGTGTACCTGCCGACGCTCGGCCTGCTGCGGCTGGGCGAGCCCGGCACGGACGGCCGGGCCACGCTGCACGCCGCCGACGGGGGGTACGCCGTCCGCGAGGAGGGCCGCCCGGAGCACCGCTTCGGGCCCGCGGCGGGTGACGCGCGCTGGCAGCCCGTACGCACCTGGTCGCCGGGGCCGGACGCGGCCCCGGTGGCGCTGGAGGACCTGGATCCGCACCGCAACTGCTTCGCCCGCCCGCCCCGGCTGCGGCTCGGCGCCGCGGAGGCCGAGGAGTGGCGGGAGCGCCTCGACGCGGCGTGGGCGCTGCTGCACGCCTCGGTGCCCGAGTTCGCGCGGGCGGCCGCCACCGGGCTGACCACGCTGACCCCGCTGGCCGGCGGTCCCCGGGCCGGCGGCTGGGGCGAGGCCGGGCGGCACGGTCCGGGCGCGCTCGGAGTGCCGTACGCGGCCGGGGTGGCGCAGACCGCGCTCGCGCTGCTGACCGGGCGGCGGCGGGCCGGGCTCCAGGCGCTGACCGAGGTGGCCGACCTGTACGCGCTGGACGGGGAGTGGCAGCACCCCTCGCCCTGGCGGGAGCGCCCGGTCCCGGTGTCCCGGCTGCTGGCCGACGTCCACGAGCGGGTGGCGGTGGAGGCCTACCGGCGGGCGACCGCCGCCGCGGAGCCGGGCGGGCTGGACCGCATCAACCGGGCGCTGGACCGGCTGTCGGGGGCGGCGGAGCTGACGAGCACCGGAAAGCGGCTCGTGGAGCAGCTCCGCTGGGAACTGAAGGCGGTCGACGCATGACCGGCCCGCCGGGCCCCGGGGAAGCCGGCCGGCTCCCCCGCCCCGCCGACGGCGGCCCGGCCGGTCCCGCCGGCCCCCTCCACGCGCTCGGCGTCCGCCCGGGCATGCGCCTGCTGGTGCACGCCTCGCTCGGCGGCACCGGCCTGCGCGCCGAGGAGCTGCGCGACGCCCTGCTCGCCGCCGTCGGGCCGCGCGGCACCCTCGCGGCGCCCGCCTTCACCCCGCAGAACTCCAAGACGTCCACGGCGCACCTGGCCCGGATCGCGGGCCTCTCCGAGGAGGGCGTACGGGACTTCCGCGCACGGATGCCCGCCTTCGACCCGGCGTGCACCCCGAGCCACGGCATGGGGGTCCTCGCCGAGGCGGTGCGCACCGCCCCGGGAGCGGCGCGCAGCGGGCATCCGCAGACCTCTTTCGCAGCGGTCGGCGAAGGGGCCCGGGAACTGTGTGCGGAACATCCGCTGACCAGCCATTTGGGCGAGGAATCACCCCTGGGAAAGATGTGCGGCAAGGGATGGAAGGTACTCATGATCAATGTGGGATTTTCCGTCTGTACCGCTTTTCATCTCGCGGAGTATCGAATTCCGAAGCCCCCCTTGCGCATGTACGAGTGTGTGGTGAAGGTGAAGCATCCGGGCCTTCCGGGGCGGCAGCCCGCAGGGCCCGAGGGGGAAGGGTGGACCGCGTACGAGGACATCGCGCTGGATGACAGCGATTTCGCCGAGATCGGCAGGGCGTTCCCGGAAGACCGGATACGCCGGGGGTGGATCGGCGGGGCATCGGCCATGCTCTTCGCCCTTCCGCATGCCGTCGATCACGCGCTTGAATGGATGACCGAAAACAGACGCTGATTGACTGAACGATGAGGGGATGTGGCGGAGCAGCTCCGGAATGATGTTTCTTCGCTCGCATCTTCGGGACGGGGGTCGTGTGCCCGCATCAGTGCAGCCGTACTTTTTTCTCAGTTATGCGCATACACCGAGGTTCGGGGCGGGAGGACCGGACCCGGACATGTGGGTGGAGCGGCTTTTCCGCGATCTCTGCAGCCATGTCATGGCGCTGACGAATCTGCCCGCGGGAGCCGAGGCCGGCTTCATGGACCGGGAGATACGCAGCGGTGAGGGCTGGTCGGAACGGCTCGGGGCGGCGCTCGCCACCTGCCGGGTCTTCGTCCCCCTGTTCTCGCCGCGCTACTTCGCCAGCGAAATGTGCGGGAGGGAGTGGTTCGCCTTCGCGCAGCGCACCATCCACCACGTGGCGCTCAGCAACCAGCCGGCCGAGGCCATCGTGCCCGCGTTATGGGTACCGGTACCGCCCTCCCAACTGCCGCTTCCGGCCGAGCGGTTGCAGTTCAACCACAACACCTTCGGCGAGCGGTACGTCACCGACGGACTCTACGGACTGATCAAACTGCGGGGCTACGCCGAGCAGTACGAGAGCGCCGTGTACGAACTCGCCAAAAGGATCGTCCGGGTCGCCGAGACCGTCCGGCTCGATCCGATCCGGCCCCTCGACTACCGGCTGGTGCCCAGCGCCTTCGGCTCCCCGGGCGGCGGCCACAGCAGCACCGCCCGCACGCTGCACGTCACCGTGGCCGCCGCCTCCCGGCACGATCTGCCCGAGGGCCGCAGCCCCGAGTACTACGGGGACAGCGCGCTGGACTGGAACCCGTACCACCCGGTCTCCCAGCGGCCCATCGCCTACGTGGCCGAGGACCTGGTCCGCAACCTCAACTACCAGACGACGGTGGGGTCGTTCGACGACGAGGCCGGGCACTTCGACTCCAAACAGCCGCCGACCCGGCCCGAGATCCTCATCGTGGACCGGTGGGCGGTCCAGGACGAGCAGCGCCGCCAGCGCCTGGCCGCCTTCGACCAGGAGTCCCGGCCGTGGATCAACGTGGTCGTGCCGTGGAACCGGTACGACCACCAGAGCCGCGCGAAGGAGAGCGAGTTGGCCCACCGGCTCGAGGACACCATGCCCGTCAAGATGAGCCAGGGCCGGGCCGCCTGCCGGGCCGCCGCCAACGGCGTGGCCAACATGGAGACGCTCGGGCAGATCCTGCCGCAGGTGGTGGAGGCCGCCGCCCAGCAGTTCCTCAGACACGCCCAGGTCTACCCACCGGCCGGCAGCCCCGTGGCCGGCACCGAACGGCCCCGGCTGCTCGGTCCCATGGGGATGAACGGACCGCCGGGACCACCGCCCGCCCCCTTCCCGCCCACCGTGGGCGATACGGGCGACCGGCCTGCCGGGCCCGGCAGGCGCGAAAACGACACCGACAACGACCGGGGGGACGCGGATGACATCGAGTCGTGACAGCCAGCACAGCGGCAGTGACGAGCACCGCGAGGGGCGCATCGTCACCTTCTACTCGTACAAGGGAGGCACCGGCCGCACGATGGCGCTGGCCAACACCGCCTGGATCCTCGCGGCCAACGGCAAGCGGGTCCTCGCCGTGGACTGGGACCTGGAGGCTCCCGGCCTGCACCGCTTCTTCCACCCGTTCCTGGACCCCTCCACCCTCGGCGCCACCACCGGTGTCATCGACCTGATCAGCGAGTACGCGTGGGCGGCCACCAGCCCGGTGCAGCGCGCCGACGACTGGCACAAGGACTACGCGCGGATCCAGCCGCACGCCGTCTCGCTGACCCCCGAGACCCTCGGCTGGGAGTTCCCCGACGGCGGGACCCTCGACTTCGTCTCGGCGGGCCGGCAGAACCGCGAGTACTCGGCGACCGTCTCCACCTTCGACTGGGACAACTTCTACGACCGCCTCGGCGGCGGGCTCTTCTTCGACGCCTTACGGGCGGACATGAAGCGGAACTACGACTACGTCCTGATCGACAGCCGCACCGGCCTCTCCGACATAGCCGACATCTGCACGGTCCACCTGCCCGACGTCCTGGTCGACTGCTTCACCCTGTCCGACCAGTCCATCGACGGCGCGGCCTCCGTGGCCCGGCAGATCGACGAGCGCTTCAACGACCGCGGCATCAAGATCTACCCGGTCCCGATGCGCATCGACGAGGGCGAGAAGGAGAAGGCGGACGCCGGACGCGCCCTGGCCCGGATCAAGTTCGACCGCTTCCCCAACGGGCTGATCGGGGACGACCTCACCTCCTACTGGGGCGCGGTGGAGATCCCGTACCGCCCCTACTACGCCTACGAGGAGACCCTGGCCACCTTCGGGGACGAGGCCGGGCTCACCAACTCCCTGCTCTCCGCCTTCGAACGGCTCACCACCGTCGTCACCGAGGGCGACGTCACCTCGATGCCGGCCATCGGCGAGGAGGTGCGCCTGCGCATCCGGGACGCCTTCACCCGGCGCCGTCCCGCCCTGCCCGCGGACCTCTTCCTCTCCTACGTCGCCGAGAACCGCATGTGGGCCGACTGGATCGAATCGGTGCTGACCCGGGCCGGCTTCCGGGTCGTCCCCCGGGACGTCTCCGCCGAACGGGCCCCGGCCACCGCCGGCGACACCCTGGGCGGAACCGGGATCAGCGTCGACACCGCCGCGCGGACCGTGGTGCTGCTCTCCAGCGCCTACCTCAAGTCCGCCCGCGCGGTGGACGTGTGGGAGCGGGCCGCCGCCGAGGACCCGACCGGGGGCCGGCGCCAGCTGGTGCCGCTGCGGGTGGGCGACGTCCGCCTGTCCACCCCGTACATCGACCGCAATCCGGTGGACCTGTTCCGCCTCGACGAGGTGCACGCCACGACCGCGCTGCTGCGCGCGGTGGAACGGCCGATGGCCCTGCCCGACACCGTCGCCAGCGCCTCCGCGCCCGGCCCCCGCTTCCCGGGGACGGTCCCGAAGATCTGGAACGCACCGCCCCGCAACCCCGGATTCACCGGCCGCTCCATCGTGCTGGAGCGGATGCGCGACCAGCTCGGCGGCGGCATATCCGTCGTGCTGCCGCAGCCGCAGACCCTGTTCGGGCTCGGCGGCGTCGGCAAGACCCAGGTGGCGCTGGAGTACGTGCACCGCTTCATGGCCGACTACGACCTGGTCTGGTGGATCTCCGCCGAGCAGACCGACGACGTGGTCGCGGCCCTCGCGGAACTGGCCGTACGCCTGGGCGCACAGACCGGCGAGGACATGTCGGCCGCCTCCCAGGAGGCGATCGACCTGCTGCGGCGCGGGGTTCCCTCCTCGCGCTGGCTGCTGGTCTTCGACAACGCCGACGATCCCGAGACGCTCAAGCGGTACTTCCCGCCGGGCGGCCCGGGGCACGTACTGGTCACCTCCCGCAACCAGTCCTGGTCCCAGTACGGCGACGCCCTCCCGGTGGACGTGTTCCTGCGCGAGGAGTCCATCGAACACCTCCAGCGCCGGGCCCCCGGGCTCAGCAAGGAGGACGCCGAGCAGGTGGCCGTCGCGGTCGGCGACCTGCCGCTGGCCGTCGAGCAGGCGGGCGCCTGGATCGCGGAGACCGCGACCCCGGTGTCCGCGTACATCGAGCAACTGGCCCAGCAGGCCGCCCGCGTGCTGGCGCTGAACCAGCCGCCCGGCTACCCGGAGCCGGTGGCCGCCACCTGGAACGTCTCCATAGAACGGCTCCAGTCCCGCTCCCCCGCGGCCGTGCGGCTGCTCCAGCTGTGCGCCTTCTTCGCGCCCGAGCCGATCTCGGCGAACCTGCTGTACAGCAAGGAGATGATCGACGCCCTCAAGCCGTACGACTCCTCCCTCCAGGAGAAGCTCGTCCTGGGCCGCGTGATCCGGGAGATCGGCCGGTTCGCGCTCGCCAAGGTGGACCAGGTCAGCAACAGCATCCAGGTCCACCGCCTGGTGCAGGCCGTGATCCGGGCGCAGCTCTCCGAGGAGGAGCAGCGCGAGGCCCGGCACGCGGTGCACCGGATCCTGGCGGGTGCCCGGCCGGACGACGACGAGCCGATAGACAACCCGGAGACCTGGCCGCGGTTCAACACCATCTGGCCGCACCTGACCCCGTCGGAGGCCCGGTTCTGCAAGGAGCCGGAGACCCGTCGGCTGCTGATCGACCGCGTCCGCTACCTCTGGAAGCGCGGCGACTTCAAGGCCGCGTACGCGCTGGGCGAGGAGCTGCGCGAGACCTGGCGCGAGACCCTGGGCGGCGACGACCTCCAGTACCTGTACCTGCGCTTCCACCTCTCCAACATCCTGCGCTCGCAGGGCCGGTTCGTGGAGGCGATGGAGCTGGACGAGGGCACGCTGGAGCGCCAGCAGGCGGCGCTGGGCGTCTCGCACCCGCACACGTACATGACCACCAGCGGTCTGGCGATGGACCTGGGCGCGCTCGGCCGCTACGGCGAGGCGATGGAGCTGGCCAACGCCGCGCACGAGGGCTTCGGGCAGATCTTCCACGAGGCCCACCCGCGCACCCTGGCGGCCGCGAACAACCTGGCGCTGAACCTGCGCATGATCGGGCAGTACGCGCGGGCCAGGGAGATCGACCAGGAGGTCTTCGACCGGCGCACCGAGGTACTGGGCACGGACCACCCGTACACCCTGTCCTCGGCACAGAACCTGGCGCGCGACCTGCGCGAGGTCGGCCGGTACGACGACTCGGTCCAGCTGCTGAGCCGGACGTACGAGATCTACAAGCGGACCCTGGGCCGGGCCTTCCCCGGCACCCTGTCGGCCGCCAAGAACCTGGCCGTCTCGCTGCGCAGGGCGGGCGACGTGGAGGACGCACTGCGGCTGACCACGGCGACCCGCAACCGGTACCGGGCCAAGTACACCTCGGTCAACCCCGACCTCCTCGCCTGCGAACTCAACCTGGCCGCGGACCTGTTCGCGACCGGGGACCCGGGAGGGGCGCGGGACCTGGCCCAGGAGGTGGTGGACGAGTACGTCAAGGTGCCGGGTGAGCGGCACCCGTACACCCTGGCCGCGGTCAACAACCTCGCGGTGTTCCACTGGGGCACGGGGGCGGCGGAGACCGCCGAGCCGATGCTGCGCCAGACCATCCACCACATGCGCGAGGTGCTGGGCGACAACCACCCGCACACCATCTTCGCCAACCTCAACCTGGCCAACGCCCGGGCCGACCTGGGCGATCCGGAGGGAGCCCTGGAGCTGGAGCGGCTCGCGGTGATGCGGCTGCGCGAGGCGCTGGGCGTACACCACCCGGAGACCCTGGCGAGCTCCTCCAACATGGCGGTCAGCCTGGACATGATGGGCCGCAAGGAGGAGGCGAACCGGGTACGGGCGGAGTCGGTTTCCGAACTGACCCGGCTCCTCGGCGAGGACCACGGGCTGACGCGGTACGCCCGCGACGAGCGCCGGGTCCACCGGGACCTGGAGCCGCTGGCGGTGTGACCAGCGGGGGCGGCTCCCGCCGGGAGCCGCCCCCGCACCTCCCCTCCCCTCCCCTCCCCTCCCGATAGACACAGAACGCAGAACCAGCAGACTGGGGGGTTCGCTGTGAGTGACAGCATGACCTTTCGAAATGAGGACCTGCCGGCCCTCTTCCACCACACCGACCAGGCGGCGATCTCCCGGCAGCGGGAGTCCACCCAGGCCACCCGCGCCCAGCTGATGCTGCTCGTCGTGGCCGCCGCGATCGCCGCCCTGCCCGAGGGGCCGAAGCTCGGCTCCGCGTACCTGTCCGGGCTCCTCAGCGTGCTCGCCTACGCCGGGGTGCTGGGCGTGGGCGTACGGGCCACCCGGCGCCGGGCCCGCCCGCAGTGGCAGCTGAACCGCAGCGCCGCGGAGTTCATCAAGTCGCTGGCCTGGCGGTACGCCGTCCACGGCGCCCCGTTCGGCAGCGATGTCCCGGGCGTCGAGGAGGCGTACCGGACCCGGCTGGAGGCGGGGCTGAACGAGCTGCGGAAGATGGGCTGGGAGGATCCGCGGACCGCCGGGCCGGTGCCGGAGGGCGGGGAGATCACCGGTGCGATGTTCCGGCTGCGGGGGCTGGACTACCAGGTCCGCAGGGAGACGTACGTCCGTGACCGGCTGATCGAGCAGCGCAACTGGTACCAGCGCAAGACGGAGGTGTCCCGGCGGGCGACGGCCCTGTGGTCGTGGTCGATCGTGCTGCTGACCCTGCTGGCGCTGCTGTTCGCCCTCTTCGGGGCGTTCGGTTCGGGTCCGGGGCCGGCGCTGACCGGGCTGCTGAGCGCGGCGGCGACGGCCGGCATCGCCTGGAACGAGGTGCGGCGCCACCACCCGCTGATAGAGGCGCACACCCTGATCGAGCAGGACCTCTCCGCGATGATGGTCGTGATGCAGACGACGATCACCGAGACGCAGTGGCCGACCGCGGTGTACGAGACCGAGCGGTACGTGTCCCCGCAGCACACGGACTGGCTGGCCCGGCACAGCAGTTGAGACGGCACAGCAGTTGACGAGCCGGGCGGGCGTGGCCTCAGTCCCGGGCCACGCCCTCCCGCCAGATCACGGTGACGGGCTTCCCGAGCGCGCGGGCGTAGGCGACGATCTCGGCGGTGCCGCCGTGCCCGCGGGCGGGCAGGCCGTCCCAGACGGCGACGAGCCGGTCGCAGGAATCGGCGATGTAGGTGCCGGCCGCGTAGTAGGCCTCGTCGGTGGAGCGCGCGAAGTCCATCCGGACCTCCTGGGCGGCCCGGCGCTTGAGCCCCAGGTACCGGTCCAGCGATCCGGTGTCCTCGAAGCCCTCCTCGTAGTCCCCGCTGGGGATGACCACGGTGAGGTCCGCGCCGTATTCCAGCGCGATGGCGGCGAAGAGCTGGTCCGCTCCCTCGGCGAGGCTGGAGAAGGCCTCCAACGGCCCCTCGTGGCCCCCCAGTACGGCCCGCAGTCCCTCCTCCACATGGCCGAGCAGCTCGTCCGGAATCGACCGGTGCCCGGTCACGCCGATTCGCTTCATGCGGAAACCCGCTCCCCCCGTGGACACGAACGCCCTGGACATCCTCCCAGAAGGCGGGAGGACGTCCAGGGGTGCGGCGGGGGGGCACGGGTCCGGCCCAGTGGGCAGGGCCGCAGGCTAATGACGTTGGCCAGCCCGACCATGGGCAGGTGTCGGTGATGGTGCTGCCGCTGGCCGTCACCGACCCCGGCGTCCTTACCCGGCTGGAGAACCTGTTCGGGGCAATGTGGTCGATCAAGCGCGCCGCCCAACGCGACGCCCGCGCCAAGGTCGATGCCTACTGGACCGCGAGGCGCGAGCGGGACGAGCACGGGGCGAAGGCCGTACGGCAGCGCCTCGGCCTGTCCCGTGAGGCCCTGGAAAGGTGCACCTACAAGCATCTCGAAGCCTCCGGGCACTTGAAGCATCACGCCTCGAAGGCCCTGGCCATGCACATGGCCGATGAGGTGTGGAACGGCGTCCAGCGCCACCTGTTCCCCGACACCACCGGCCACCGCTTCGGCCGCCCCAAGACGGGCCGCTGGCACGACTTCACCCGTATCCCCGGCCGCGCACGCTCCCACACCGCCGGACGCAAGTGGGAGACCTTCCGTCTCGTCGGCAGCCTCCACGGCCACACCATCGCCTACACCCGCGGCGGACGGCACACCCTGATGCAGCCGCGCCGGATGCCAGTGCCGGCGGAACCGTCCGGCACCGTGCCCACGGGCAAGACCACCACGTCGGGGAAGCCGGGCACGCGGAAGACGACATGGTGGGACCACAGAGGCCCGCTCTCTGTGGTGTTCGCAGGCGGCCCCGACTCCGGCCCAAATGACCTCGTACTCCCGGTGCGCGTCCCGCAGCAGCCCGGCCAGTGGGCACGTGTCGAACGCTTCCTCGCCAACCCCGACAGCTGGCACAAGGTCGATCTCGTACGCCGCCGCAAAGCCGCTACGCCGGGTGGCTGGGTGTACGAAGCTCACCTGATGATCCTCGGCCCCGGCTACACCGCACCAGCCGTACGGGCCATGCGCGAGCAGGCCGCCGCGCTGGGCCGGATCGGCGGTGTGGACGGCAACGTTTCCAACGTCTCCGTCGCCTCCTTCCCGGCCAGTCTTGACCCCGCCGACGGCGCCCCGGCCTCCACCGAGATCACGCTCACCCCTGGGGAACGAGCGCTGCTGGAGCGGGAAGCGAAGAAGCGGCGCGGTCGTGCGCGGGCTTTGGAGCGCTCCCGCCGGGCAACGAACACCGCGCAGTACGGCCTGTCGAAGAACCAGGTCCGCCGCGCAGAGCGCCGGGCCGCCAAGGGCCTGGAACCCAAGGTCGCCAGTATGCCCGGCGGTGCTCGTGTCGCTCGTGTCGATGGGGTGCCCAAGCAGGCGTTCCGCCGAGACCGGCTGTCGGTGAACTACCGGGAGCAGCGCGCCCGCCAGGCCGAACACGCCGCCTCGATGGCGGAGCACCGCCGCCACCGCGCCCGCCAGATCGCCAGGCAGATCATCGCCGCGCACGGCCCCGTGCTCGTGGTCGAAGACTGCGACATCCGCACCTGGCACCGGCTGTGGGGCAAGCGCCTCTCCCAGACCACCCCCGGCCTGCTCATCGCCGCCCTTGACCGTGAGTGCCAGGCTGCGGGCGGCCGACTCGTGAGGGCCTCCACCTGGTCCACCGCTCTGTCGCAGCACTGCCTGTGCGGCAAGCGTGTGTCCAAGACCCTGCGGGACCGAGAGCACAAGTGCACCGCCTGCGGACTCGCCGGAAAGCGAGACCTCGTGTCCGCCGCGCTGGCCGCGTTCGTCCGCTTCACCAACGTGGACGACCCCAAGACCGCGTACCTGGACACCACCGCGTCCCGGAACGCACAGATCACCTTCGCAGAAGGGCTGGAAGAAGCCCTGCGGGAGTCAACCGCACCGAACCAGACCACCGTTCACGGTGCTGGTCATGCGGCAGTCCCACGGCAACGCCGTGGGACCTCTGCTCCCCGAACCGCCGGACAGCGGTCCCGAGCGACCCCGGATGAGCCACGCCCTGTGCGTGACCACGCCGGAAAGCCCGGACACCGCCCCGGCCGCAACCCGCAGCTCACCCACTGGTGAACTGCGGGTCAAGTCTTAGTACACGCTCACGCCGTACGCGTTGAGCGCCTCGACGACGGGCTGGAAGAACGTGGTGCCGCCCGAGGAGCAGTTGCCGCTGCCGCCGGAGGTGAGGCCGACCGCGCGGGTGCCCGAGTAGAGCGGGCCGCCGCTGTCGCCGGGCTCGGCGCAGACGTTGGTCCGGATCATGCCGTAGACGACGTCGCCGCCGCCGTAGTTCACGGTGGCGTTGAGCCCGGTCACCGAGCCGCTGTGGGTGCCGGTGGTGGAGCCGCGGCGGGTGACCGACATGCCGGTGGTGGCGTTGACGGCGCTGGTGATGTCCTGGCTGCCGACGGTGCCGGGGTGGGCGAGGGAGGCGTTGTCGTAGCGGATGAGTCCGTAGTCGTTGTTCGGGAAGCTGGAGCCCACCGTCGGGCCGATGGCGGTGGTGCGGGCGGAGTTGGTCCACCAGGTGCCCGCGCCGTCGGTGCAGTGGCCGGCGGTGAGGACGTAGTAGGTGCTTCCGCTGCGCACGTTGAAGCCGACCGAACAGCGCCAGCTGGTGGCGTACTTCGCGTCTCCGCCGCTGAGCAGCTTCGCCAGCTTGCCGGGGGTGCGCTCGATGCGCAGGGCGGCCGCGTTCGCCCCGGCCTCCTTACGGATCCTGGCGATGGCGGCCGCCGAGACGGTGGAGTCGGCGGTGACCACGAGGGTGCCGGTGGCGGGGTCGGTGTGCCAGGCGGTGCCGGCGACGTCGGCGCGCAGGACCGAGGCGCCGGCGGAGGCGAGCCGGTCGGCGCTGAACCCGCCGTCGGCGTGCGCGGCCGTGGGGGCCGCGAGGGCGGCCACGGCGGCCATGCCGGTGGCCACGGCGAAGAGCCGGGAACGGATGATGCTCTTGATCGTCACTTGTCGTCCTCCCGAGTGGGGGTCGGAGGCCCGGCGGGGTGGGGTGGTGCCGGAGCCCGTGGAGGGCGGCCGGGGGCGCGGCGGACGGGATGCCGCTCGACGTGCCCCTGACAAGCCCCGAGAGACGCTGACGGGAGTCTCCTGGTGTCAGATACCGCTAGCAAGGGCGCCTTTCAGCCGCCTCTCGCCCGCCGCGATCTCGAAGGGCAGGGTGTTGCCGGGCGGCGGGAAGGGGCAGACGAAGTGGTCCGCGAAGGCGCACGGCGGGAGCTGGACCCCGTTGAGGTCCACGGTGACGGAGCCGTCGGCGGCCGGCCAGCGCCCCGGAACGGCCGGAATTCGACCTTCCGGGTAGTCGGCGAGCCAGAGGGTACCGGTCAGCGCGAGCGGCCCGTAGGGGGCGGACACGGTGGCCACCCGATGCTCGTGCCATTGCTTCCAGGCCGTGGCCGGATCTTCTGCGCTCATGCCGCTCAACCCTTCCACACCGGCCCGGCCCGAAACCAGAAGGCTCACGAAGCACCACGAACGCACGCACACCCGGACGCACAGGACCTCCCCCCGGCGAGCGGGGGGAGGTCCAAGGGTGAAGCGGTGTGCGTGTGGGTTTAGTAGACGCTCACGCCATAGCGGCTGAGGGCTTCCTTGACGGGCTGGAAGTAGGTGGTCCCGCCCGTGGTGCAGTTGCCGTTGCCACCGGAGGTGAGACCGAGGGCGCGGGTGCCCGAGTAGAGCGGGCCGCCGCTGTCGCCGGGCTCGGCGCAGATGTTGGTCCGGATCAGACCGTAGACGACCTCACCGCCACCGTAGTTCACGGTGTAGTTCAGGCCGGTCACCTTGCCGCTGTGGGTACCGGTGGTGTTGCCGCGCCGCTTGGCGGACATGCCGACGGTGGCGCTGGCGGCGCTGCTGATGTTCTGGCTGCCGACGACGCCGGGGTGCGAGAGGTTCTTGTTGTCGTAACGGATCAGACCGTAGTCGTTGACCGGGAAGCTGGAGCCCCGCTTCGGGCCGATCCAGGTGGTCCGCGACGAGTTGGCGTACCAGTTGGTGCTGCCCTCGGTGCAGTGGCCCGCGGTCAGGGCGTAGTACGTGCTGCCCTTGCGCACGTTGAAGCCGAGCGAGCAGCGCCACTGCGAGGTCCAGATGCCGTCGCCACCGTCGAGCAGCTTCGACAGCTTGCCGTGGGTCCGCTCGACGCGCACCGCCGAGGCGTTCGCCCCGGCCTCCTTCTTGATCTTCTCTATGTTCGCGTCCGAGACGGTGGAGTCCGCGGTGACCACGAGGGTCCCCGTGGCCGGGTCCGTGCCCCAGGCGGTGCCGGCGACGTCGGCCCGCAGGAGCGAGGCCTCCACCGCGGCGAGGCGCTCGGCGTTGACGCTGCCGCCGCTCGGGGCCTCGGACGCCGACGCGGGAACCGCGATGGTGGCCACGGCGGTCAGACCGGCGGCCACGGCGAGGAGCCGGGAACGGAAGTTGCGCTTGATCGTCACTTATTGTCCTCCCGAAGGGAATCGAAGCCCGGCGCAGGTGCGGTGCCCGAGCTTGTTCAGTCACCAGGAACCACGGCCGACAAGATCGTCGTTCGCCGTGCCCCTGACAAACCCCGTAAATGCTATCGAAGGATTTCTGCCGCCAGACACGCGGGGCAAGGGCAATTTCCAGCCACTGTCCGCTCATGGTCGACCGGCCCGGCCGACGCACTCCCTTGCCGCAGCCCAGGCCGTGCCGTCACCCGTTGTGCACCGATTCCCGGAACGGCCGGAAATCGCCCTGCCGGATCGTCGGTGCGAAGGGTCGGGCCAAGCCCGGACCAACCCGGTAACAACCCGGAACCAAGCCGCGGCCGAGCCGGAGCCGAAGCGGAGCCCGCACGTCCTCAGCAGCCGTCGCAGGGACAGCAGCAGCAGTCGCCGCAGCCGCAGTCACCGTTGCAGTTCGGACCGCAGTCGCAGTTGCCGCACCACGCGTCCTTCTTCTTGCGGGACCACGGACCCTCGTGGTCCGTGCAGCATAGCTGGCAGGTACAGAACATCCCGATGGCCACCGCACAGCCCGCCAGCAGGCCGCGACGCGGCTTGAGCGGGGGCGGCGGCGGCGGGCCGAAGTCCACCGGGGGCGGGCCGAAGGAGCCCTCGGGGGCCTGGAAGGAGCCCCCGGGCGCCGGGTCCGTCGCCGTGTGGGCGCAGCCCGCCGTCCCGAAGGCCCGGTCCACCGAGGTGCGCAGCTCGTGCACGAGCAGCCGGTGGGCGAGCCCCGCGTCGGCGAACTCCACCTCCCGCAGCGCCAGCCGGATGCCCCGCAGGGCGTCGTCGCACAGCCTGCGGGCCTCGGTCCGGGGGGTCCCGGTGGCGGTCAGCGGGTTCCAGGCACCCGCCGCCGCGTCCGCCGCCTGATCCTCGACGGCGTCCAGCAGGTGCGCGAGCCGCCCGAAGTAGCGTCCCGCCTCGGCGAGCGCGGGAGCGTTGCCTGGCCGCCCGGCGAGGGTCGCGGTATGGGCGAAGGCGGCGGCCGTGGCGGTCTCGGTCGGCTCGGTCACCGACAGCACCGGCGTGCCGGCTCCGGCCAGGGTCTCGATGCCCGCCTGCCGGTCCACGGCGTCGACGAGCACGGCCGTGTCGAAACCGAGCGAGGCCCCGGTACGGGCACCCGCCCGGTCCCAGCCCCGGGCCACCCGGCGCGCCGCGAGGGCGATCGGCGCGCGGGCCAACAGGCCGTCCCGGTCGGCCACGTGGTCGCGCACCTTCGCGGAGGCCAGGACGAGCGAGACAGCGGCCGCGAGCCGCGCCCCCTCGCCGTTGGCCACGGCGGCGGTGCGCATCCCGCGCAGTGGACAGGGCCCGGCAGTGCGCCGGGAGCCGGGGGCGGGTCCGGACTGAGCCTCCGTCAGGACGGAGACGAGCAGCCCGTCGTAGTTGGTCACGATCCTCGCGAACTGGCCGTGGTCCCCCCGAAGTGCCAGGCACAGCCCGCAGAGATGGGCCATCCACTCCGTCTTGAACCGTTCCCCGAGGCGGTGCGTGCAGGGTCTGACAATGCCGAACAAAACGATTCCCCCGTGTGTCATACGTGTGCTCGACGGGCATCGTAGCGAGACCGTCCGTCACCCGTACGTCCCCATCGCTCACCCGTACGGCCGCACTGGTCGTATTTTCACTCAGTCAGCAGCGGTACCCGCTGGGATCCTTGACCGTGCAACGGATGTTCTGCACCAGTACCGTCACGAAACCCCTGCGCGGCGACTATCCACTTGGCGCGTTGTCAGCATCATGGACGACGATAGGGACGCGGAAGAGAAGACAGAACTGACCGCGATGAAAGGAGGCGTCCATGGGTTCGGTGCGCAAGGCGAGTGCCTGGCTGGGTCTCGTAGAGGACAGCGACGACGAGCGTTACTACGACGACGACTACGCGGAGGCCCCGCAGGGGGGTTCGGTGGTCGGCCCCGGCGAGCAGTGGGTCACGGACCCGCGCGTCAAGGTGGCGTCGGAGTCCGCCGTCGATCAGGGCCGGCGCATCGCGACGGTCACCCCGGACGGTTTCCGCGACGCCCGCGGCATCGGTGAGCTGTTCCGCGACGGTGTCCCGGTCATCGTGAACCTGTCCTCGATGGACCCGGGCGACGCGAAGCGCGTGGTCGACTTCGCGGCCGGTCTGACCTTCGGTCTGCGCGGCTCGATCGAGCGGGTGGCGACCAGGGTCTTCCTGCTGACCCCGGCCGACACCCAGATCGTGAGCGGCGAACCCGGCGGCCGCTCGCGCGACTTCTTCAACCAGAGCTGAGCAAGGCCCTCACCGGCCGCCTCCGGTTCCTTCCGGCCCTCCCGGCATCCTGTGGCCGCACCCGGCCTAGCGGAAGGCGTCGAGCCCGGTGAGCGCCTTGCCCAGCACGAGCTGGTGCATCTCGACGGTGCCCTCGTAGGTGAGGACCGATTCGAGGTTGGTGGCGTGCCGCATGACGGGGTATTCGAGAGAGATCCCGTTGGCACCCAGGATGGTCCGCGCGGTGCGACAGATCTCGATGGCCTCGCGGACGTTGTTGAGCTTGCCGAAGCTGATCTGCTCCGGCCGCAGGGTCCCCGCGTCCATCCGGCGGCCCAGGTGGTGGGCGAGCAGGATCCCCTTGTGGAGCTCCAGCGCCATGTCCGCGAGCTTGGCCTGCGTGAGCTGGAAGCCGCCGATGGGCCTGCCGAACTGCTCGCGCGTCTTCGCGTAGTCCAGCGCCGACTCGAAGCTGGCGCGCGCCGCGCCCATGGATCCCCAGACGATCCCGTACCGCGCGTGGCTCAGACAGCCCAGCGGCCCCTTGAGCCCGGTGACGCCCGGAAGCACCGCGTCGGCTGGCAGCCGTACGTCGTCCAGGATCAGCTCACTGGTCACCGAGGCGCGCAGGGACCACTTGTGCTTGATCTCCGGGGCGGAGAAACCGGCGCTGTCCGTGGGGACGGCGAACCCGCGGATCCCCTCCTCCGTCTGCGCCCAGACGACGGCCACGGCGGCCACCGAGCCGTTGGTGATCCACATCTTGCGGCCGTTCAGCACCCAGTCGGAGCCGTCCCGCTTGGCGTGGGTGCGCATCGCGCCGGGATCCGACCCGACGTCCGGCTCGGTCAGCCCGAAGCAGCCGATGAGCTCTCCGGCGGCCATGCCGGGCAGCCACCGCTGCTTCTGCTCCTCGGAGCCGTACTTCCAGATCGCGTACATCGCGAGGGAGCCCTGTACGGAGACCAGCGAGCGGATTCCGGAGTCGGCGGCCTCCAGTTCCAGGCAGGCGAGCCCGTACTGGACGGCGCTCGCGCCCGCGCAGCCGTATCCCTGCAGCGACATGCCGAGCGCCCCGAGGGCGCCGAGCTCCTTGGCGATCTCCCGGATCCCGGGCAGCTCGCCGTTCTCGTACCACTCGGCGATGTGCGGCAGGACCCGGTCGGCGGCCCAGCCGCGGACGGTGTCCCGGATCGCGAGGTCCTCGGGCGTGAGGAGTTCGTCGAGCCCGAGCGGGTCGGTGGGAACGAAGGACACTGCGCCTCCTGGCAGGCCGGGATCACAAAACCTAGCGCCGCAAGTTTGTCGCCCCGCCGGTCCGCGGTCCACCCGCTTCGCGTGTGACCCCGGTCCTGTGGCCCCGGTCCCTGAGTCCTGCCGTACCGGTCCCGCGGGGCAGACTGCGGACATGCTCGATACTTCCGCGCGACTGCTGCGCCTGTTGTCCCTGTTGCAGGCCCACCGGGAATGGACCGGGGCCGACCTGGCCGGCCGGCTCGGCGTAACGCCGCGGACCGTGCGCCGGGACGTGGACCGGCTGCGGGAGCTCGGTTACCCCGTGAACGCCAGTCCCGGCACCGGCGGCGGGTACCAGTTGGGGGCCGGGGCCGAGCTGCCGCCGCTCCTGCTCGACGACGACGAGGCCGTCGCCGTGGCCGTGGGGCTGCGCACCGCCGCCGGGAACGGCGTGGAGGGCATCGGCGAGGCCTCGGTAAGGGCACTGGCCAAGCTGGAGCAGGTGCTGCCGTCGCGGCTGCGGGCCCGGGTGTCCGCGCTGAACCGCTTCACCGTGCCCATGTTCCGCGGGGCGGGAGCGTCCACGGTCGACTCCTCCGTGCTCACCGAGCTGGCCGGCGTCTGCCGCGACGCCGAGCGGCTGCGCTTCGGGTACCGGGACCACGGGGGCACCGTCACCCGCAGGACCGTCGAGCCGCACCGGCTGGTGTGCAGCGAGCGCCGCTGGTACCTCGTCGCCTGGGATCTGGACAAGGAGGACTGGCGGACCTTCCGGGTGGACCGGATCGAGCCCAGGCCCCCGCACGGTCCGCGCTTCACCCCGCGCCCGCCGCCCGCCGAGGACCTCGCCGCGTACGTCTCCCGGGGCATCTCCCAGCGGGTGTACGCGGCCCGCGCGGTCGTCCGGCTGCGGGTGTCCGAGCAGGAGGCGGCGCGGATCGTCGGACCGGCCGACGGGACCCTGGAGCCGCTCGACGAGCAGAGCTGCGTCCTGCGCACCGGGGCGGTCAACCTCGATGTCCTGGTCATTCACCTCATGCTGATCGGGTGTGAGTTCGAGGTCGTCGAACCGGCCGAACTGACGGACCGGATCCGGGCGGCTCGAGATCGGCTCGGCAGGTCGCTGGAACCGCGTGAACCAGCTGGAGAAGTGAAGGATTTGTAAGGAAGCGGAGGGGGGCCGGAGCGCACTGCGGCCACAATTCCGGGGAGTTCCGGAGGAATTCGAAACAGAATTCACCCCGGGCGTGTCGCGGGGCGGGAAATAAAAGGTCCAGACAAACTCCGCAGTGGGAGACTGTCGACAATCCGTGACACAAGCGTGACCCGGTATGGAGGAACGTCCGGGCGCGCCGCTGACGTTCCGGGCCTTTCCGTGGCCGCCCCCGCTCCGGACGCCCGGCGGCGGACCCCGAAACGCCACGGCGGGCCCCGGTCGTCGACCGGGGCCCGCCGTGCGTGCGCGAGCGGAAGGGGTGCGTACCGTCCGGCTCAGCCGCCGGTGGCCGGGCGGGGCGCCGCGCCGCGCCCCGGGGCACGGTCGGCGTGGGCCGGGCGGCGGCTGCCGCCCGGGGTGAGCGGAGTCCGCTCGGAACGGATCAGGTGCGGACGGCCCGGGAGGTGGACGGCGGGCCGGGCGGCCGGCTGGTGCCCCGCGGCCTGGGCGGAGGCGGAAGCGGAAGCCGACGCCGGGACCGTGACCGCGACCGGGACCTGCGCGGGCTCGGCCGGCTCGGGCCGCCGCAGGACGACCACGGGCGGCACGGACGGCACGGACGGCACGGGCGGCGCAGGCTGCGCCGTCGGCGGCTCTGACGCCTCGGCGGTGGCCCGTTGGAGCTGCCACTTGCCTCCGGCCGAGAGCAGCGGGACCAGCAGCCCGGTGAGGGCCTCGGGCACCTGCCCGGCCTCCACGAGGCTGCGCAGCCGTGCGCGCACGTCGAAGACGTAGGCCTCGACCCGGGCGATGAGCGGCTCGAACCAGGGCAGTGCCAGCAGCACGAGCAGGCCGGCGAGCCAGCCGAGCAGGACGTCGCTGACCCAGTGGGTGCCGAGGTAGACGGTGGTGGCGCCGACGCTCAGGGAGACCACGGCGGAGACCAGGGAGAGCACCCGTCGGGTGACCACCGTGGACGCCAGGTAGGCCAGGATTCCCCAGGTCACCACGGCGTTGGCGGTGTGGCCCGAAGGAAATATATCGCCGCCGGCGAAGAGCTCGGCGGAGCCGATCTCGGTGGCGTAGTGCGGACCGAGCCTGCCGAGGCCGAGCTTGACGGCGCCCACGGTGACGTTGAGCAGCAGCAGTGCGACGCCGAGGGTGATCAGCGGGCGGAGGGTGTGCTGCCGCCAGGACCGCCAGCCGAGCCAGGCGGCGACCATGACCGCGGTGGGGCCGCGCTGGCCCAGGACGACGAGATAGTCCAGGAAGGCGTGGAGCTGCGGCCACTGCTCGTACGGCCGGAAGAACATGATCTGCCAGTCGAGGCGGACGAGCCAGGACGTGGTCAGGACCGCGACGACGATCACCAGGTAGAAGGCGAGGCTCGCGCCGAGGAGCACGACGCGGTGCCGGCTCATCCGCGGTGTTTGCAGATGAGCCGGTCGCTCTGGTTCCCGGTCCAGCCGGGCGAACACCCGCTCCAGTCTGGGCAGGATTTGGTCGGTACGCACTCAATCGACGTTACCGCGCGTCGATGGGCCGCCCGGTCGAAGCGCACGCTTTGTGATGACCATGTGATGTGGAGTTGGTCTCACGCGGGACTTAATTCCCGGCATTCAGCCTTTGGTTGGAGCGGAGGAGGTCCCTTCCTCCGGCTTTTTCCTCACACACTTATGCCGCATTTATCAGCCCCGGCCAATTGCTTTGCCCAAAGATGGAGCGGAACGTTCCATTCCGTGATCTCGGGCCGCCGGGACCGTCCCTCCGCGGCCTACGGCGGCCCCGAACCGTTCAGCCAGAAGGCCCCGTACGCGGCCGAGGCGGCGGCCGCCGCTCCCAGTACCGCGGCCGCCCGGCCCGTCCGCCACCGGGCCAGCGCCACCGCCGGCGGGAACACCAGCGGGAAGGCGGGCAGCAGCAGCCTGGGCTTGGAGCCGAAGTACCCGGAGGCGCACAGGGCCAGCGCCACCACGATCCCGGCGTACACCAGCAGCGGCAGGGGCTGGCGCCGCCGCACGCAGAGCGCGTACAGCCACAGCACCAGCGCGACCCCGGCGATCAGCCCGATCCCGGCGGGGAAGGCCGGCGAGGCCAGCCGGGCCCCGATGAACCGGGCGAACGCCCAGCCGCCGTCGAAGCCGTTGCCCCAGCCGCCCTGCACGTCGAGGTACCCGGTCAGGCCGCCGCCGGTGCGCGCGCCCACCCACAGCACGTACGCCGCCGCGCCGAGCGGGGCCAGCAGCGCCCCCGCCACCGGCCGCCGGGGGCGCTCCCCGCCGCGCAGGGCCAGGGCGGCGGCCACCCACACCGCAGCGACCACGGCGGCTCCGACCGGGCGGGTCAGCCCCGCCCCGGCCGCGAGCAGGCCGCCGGTGAGCCAGTGCCCGCGCAGGACCCCGTAGAGGCTCCAGGCGGCCAGCGCGGTGAACAGCGACTCGCTGTACGCCATGGACTGGACGATCCCGACGGGCAGCGCGGCCCAGACCGCGACGGCGAACACCCCGGCCCGGCGGCCGTGCAGGAAGTCGGCGACCGCGAAGATCCCCCAGGCCGCGGCGAGCCCGGCGAGCGCCGACACCACCAGGCCCGCGGATCCGTGGCCGAGCCCGGTGACGGCCGAGACCAGCCGCTCCAGCCAGGGCAGCAGCGGGAAGAAGGCCAGGTTGGAGTGGACGTCGCCGTTCGGGAGCGCCACCTCGTACCCGTACCCCTCGGCGGCGATCCGGGCGTACCAGAGGGAGTCCCAGCGGGCCGAGAGCAGCGTGTGCGCACTGCTGCCCGCCACCGCCCCCCACACCGCGAGCACGGTCAGCCCGAGCAGCCGCACCGCCACGAACACGGCCAGAGCGGGCGCGGCCCGGCGAAATCCAAGATCCTTCACGGGCATGATTATCGAGGTCCGGGGCGGTCGTACCCGGAGAGGAGGGCCGAGGTGGACGAGTGGCGCACACCACAGCGCAGCCGGCGGCGGGATGAGAGCTTGACCACGTGTCGGACGGCCGAACTCGCGTACGCTGACTCTTCACTCGCATGTCGACGCCGGACCCCGTAGGACGCCACCCTCCCCACCCGTGGCCCCGAAAGACGCTGGTCCGCCGAGTGCGAGGGATCACCTGGGAGGTACATGCATGTCGGGGACGAACGTGACCGGCGACAGGAACCCTTCCCCCTGGCAGCGACTGCGGCGACTCGGCGCGGCCTCCGGCGGGGCCAACCGCTGGGCCGTGCTCGCGGTCCTCTGCGTGAGCCTGGTGCTCGTCGCGCTCGACGCGACGATCCTGCACGTCGCCGTTCCCTCCGTCACCGAAGACCTGCGGCCCGGCCCGATGGAGCTGCTGTGGATCGTCGACGCCTACCCGCTCGTGTGCGCCGCCCTCCTCATCCTCTTCGGCACCCTCGGTGACCGCGTGGGCCGCCGCCGCGTCCTGCTCATGGGCTACGGGCTCTTCGGCGCGGCCTCGGCCGTGGCCGCCCTCGCCGACAACGCCCAGGTCCTGATCGCGGCCCGCGCCCTGCTGGGCGTCGGCGGCGCGATGATCATGCCGGCCACCCTGTCGATCCTGCGCCAGGTCTTCCCCGACCGCCGCGAGCGGGCCCTCGCCATCGGCATCTGGACCGCCGTCGCCGCCGTGGGCGCGGCCAGTGGACCCGTCCTCGGCGGCTTCCTGGTCCAGCACTTCTGGTGGGGCTCGGTCTTCCTCATCAACATCCCGCTCATGATCATGATCCTGCCGCTGGGCCGCTGGCTGCTGCCCGAGTCCAAGGGAACCTCCGGCGGGCCGTGGGACGTGCTCGGCGCGCTCATGGCCGCCGGCGGCGTACTCGGCGCGGTCCTCGGGGTCAAGCGGCTGGGCGCGGAGCGCCATCTCGCCGACGCGCAGACGCTGGTCCCGCTGCTGGTCGGGGCGACGCTGCTGGTGCTGTTCGTACGGCGCCAGAAGCGCCGCGCGCACCCGCTGATCGACATGCGGATGTTCTCGCGGCCGGCCTTCACCACCTCCGTGGGCTGCATCGTGCTGGCCATGCTGGCGCTGGTCGGACTGGAACTGATCGCCGTCCAGTACCTCCAGCTCGTGCTGCAGCTGAGCCCGCTGGAGACCGGGCTGCGCCTGCTGCCGCTCACCTTCGCCGCGATGGCGGCGGGCGCGACCGGCTCGTACACGCTGGCCCGGACCGGACCCCGCAGGATGGTCTCGCTGGGCTTCGTACTGACCGCCGGGGCGGTACTACTCCTGACCTTCATGGGACAGCACGACCGGCCGGTCCTGCTGACGGTGGGCTTCGTCCTGCTCGGCTTCGGCCTCCAGACCACCCTGTTCGCGGCCTACGAGTCCATGCTGAGCGAGGCTCCGGCCGCGACGGCCGGCGGCGCCGCCTCGATCGGGGAGACCTCCTACCAGCTCGGCGCGGGCATGGGCATCGCCCTGCTGGGCAGCGTGATGAACGCGGCCTACGCACCCGGCCTGGCGGCGGTTCCGGGGGTGTCGGCGGCCGACTCCGCAGGTGCCTCGCACTCGCTGGGCGAGGCCTACCAGATCGCGGCGCGGCTCGGCGGACCGGCGGGCGAGTCCCTGTTCTCGGCCGCCCGGCACTCCTTCGTCCACGGACTGCACGTCACGCTGCTGGTGAGCGCGGCGCTGCTGCTGGCGGGCGCGCTGATGGCCCTGAAGCTCCCGCGCACGATGGAGTGCGCGGACCCCGAGCCTTCCCAGGTCCGCCTCCCCGCCCAGCCGGGCCCCGGGGCGACCCCGTCCCCGACCGGAGCCCGCATCCCGTCCCAGCCCTCCCCCGACCACGACCCAGCCCTAGGCCACCCGGCCTGACCCCTCCGATTCCTTCCAGCCGCCCGGCGACCCGGGATCCGGGGCGCAGCCCCAGGGAGTCAGGGCGCAGCCCTTTCAGCCGTCCGGCGCTTGAGGACCGGGGTCTGGGGCGGAGCCCCAGGGGGTCCGGGCGCAGCCCGGTGCCCCCCCACCAGCCCGTCCGGCGTTTGAGGACCGGGGTCTGGGGCGGAGCCCCAGGGGGTCCGGGCGCAGCCCGGTGCCCCCCTTCCAGCCCGTCCGGCGTTTGAGGACCGGGGTCCGGGCAGAGCCCGGGGAACGGTGGAAGGGCGGGTAGGGGACTTCCGCCCCGCAGGGCCGCGCACCGGCACGGGCGGCCTACGCCGGTGATCCCACCGGACCGGGACTCGAGGACGGCTCCGGCCGGGGCGGCGTAGCCGACGGACCCGGGGGCGGCACGGCCGGTACGGCCGGGGCCGGCACGGCCGAGACCGGGGGCGGCGCGGGGGCGGGCGCCTCCTGCCCCACAGGCGGCAGGGCCAGCATCGTGCCGATCCGCAGCACCCCCGGCCGCGCCCCGACCACCGTCCGGTTCGCCGCATAGAGCTCCGGCCAGCCACCCCGCACCCGATGCCGGCGCGCGATCGCCACCAGCGTGTCCCCCTGCCGCACCACGTGCATCAGGCCCGCCAGCCCGTACCGCTTCGCGCACACGGGCCACGCCTCCCAGCCCTTGCTGCCCAGCAGCTGCTCTCCCACCCGGATCTGCTGCTCCCGCGTGGCGAGGTCCGCCCGCGCCGCGAAGGCCAGCCCCCCGTGCTCCTCCCAGGTCGGCTGCCAGAACTGCAGTCCGCCGTAGAAGCCGTTCCCCGTGTTCACCGACCAGCGGCCCCCGCTCTCGCAGTCCGCCACGCAGTCCCAGGGCCACTGACCGCCGGGCCCGCAGTCCACCGACCGGCCGGGCGCCCCCGGCCGGGGCGGGGGCGGGGCCGCGACCGCCGCCCCGGGCGACGCCGACGCCAGTACGGCCAGCAGCAGCGCCGCCGCGCCCACCCCACCCGGAACCCCGAAGTTGCGCATCGCGTCACGCTACGCAGCCCCGTACCACCCCCCGCGCTCGCCACACCGCGCCCCGCGCGCCCCCACCCGCTCGGCCCACTGCCCAAACGACCAGCACCGGCCATCAACTGCGCACAACCAAACAACAGTTGGAACGAAAACAACGGCCCCGTAGGACCGTTCACTCCTTCGGGGGTCCGGTTCGATTCCGTTCCCTCAAACGGCGTGACCCCGGCCGCCACTCCCCCGTTGAGCCGGGCGAGCCGGAACTCCCCGGCCCCGCACGCCTAGTCCGAGGAGCCACCCCGTGCCGCGCATGCTCGAAGTCAGTGATGAGGTACGTGCCGAGATCGGCGACGAGGAGGCCGAGCGGCTGCTCGCAGGTGACGGATCCCCGGGCAGCTACGACTGCACCTCCTGCCGCACCCCCGGCGACTCCGAGCGCGAGCAGACCAGCACCGTGCTGTTCGTCGGCGACGAGACGGCCGTCCTGGCCTTCGCCCACGCCGGCTGCATCCCCTCGCAGGTCGTCTCCGTGCCCGAGGCGGACCTCCAGGGCGCCGTCCGCTCCATCACGGGCGACAGCCCCGCCCCGGCGGCCACCCCCGCCGGCGACGTCCCGCAGTCCGTGCCCGGCGGCCAGGCCGTCCTCGGCATCACCAGCGGCCTGATCCTGATCAACGGGGAACTGCACCCCGCCCTCGTGGTGGAGCCGACCGCGCCCATCGCGCGCCCCGGCACCACCGGCCCCGGCGACGACTTCCTCCCGCTCCTCATCGAGCAGGGCTTCATCCCCATGACCGACACCGAGGAGGTCCCGCAGGCCCTGACCGGCTGGTCGATCCTGCTCGCCGCGGGCCAGCTGCACTCGGTGCTCCAGCCCGGTCAGATCGCCTGGTGGCAGGCGCACCGGCCGCTGTCGGTCACCGACGGCTGGCGGGCCGCCGTCAACAAGACGCAGCGCGTCCTGGTGTACGCCGCCCCCGTCGGCACCATCGGCCAGCAGCCCCGCGAGGACCTGCTGCGCGACGCCCTGGACAAGGCCGCCCGCAACGGCAAGCTGGTCGCCGCCTCGATGCCGCTGGCGGGTACCCCGGGCGCCTGAGGCCCCGGCTCCCGGGACCTCCCCGGGCTCCCGTCCGCCGCTCTGCCTTCCGTCCCCGAAACGGCCGTCCGACCCCCGCCCAGGGGGCCGGGCGGTGTGCGCCGGGGGTGCGCGGTCCGTCCCGCGCACCCCCGGCGATCTGCGTTTTCCGCCCCGCCACCCCGCATCCGTGGGCCGCCGGTTTCGTTGGCTGATACGTGCATTCCTACGATGTCTCCCGCGCCCCGTCCTATCCGAGCAGCGTCCCCCCGATGCGCCCCGTACGGGAGCTGGGGAGTTCTCCGGCCGCCTCGCACACCCCCATCTACGACACGCTGTACTCGGAGTACCTGCGCGCCTTCCGGGCCCTGCCCGGCGACCGCACGGGCGAGGAGGACCTCGGCTTCACCGCGTTCTCGTACGGGGGCCCGTACAGCAGCGCGTACGGCAGCAGCGCGTACGGCAGCGGCGCGGGCACCTACGGCAGCGGGTCCGCCGCGGGCTCCACGAGTTCCTACGGGAGCGGCTGGAACGGTTCCTCATGGCAGCCGACGGGACAGCACGCGGCGCAGCACGCGGACGCCTGGCAGCCCTCCCCCGCTCCGCAGCCGCAGTACTCGTACGCCGGCGCCGGATACGCGAGCGGGCGGCAGCACCAGACCGGGATGCAGCACATCCCGGCGGCCCTGCCGCCCGCTCCGCGCCGGGGCTACTAGCCCGGCGGAGTTCCGCTTCCGCTACATCTTGCGCTTGTGCTGCGCACCGCGCTTCTCGCGCACCCGCACCGAGATGTGGATCGGGGTCCCCTCGAAGCCGAACTCCTCGCGCAGGCGGCGCTCGATGAAGCGGCGGTAGCCGTGCTCCAGGAAGCCCGAGGCGAACAGGACGAACCGCGGCGGCTTGCTGCCCGCCTGCGTACCGAACAGGATGCGCGGCTGCTTGCCGCCACGGATCGGGTGCGGGTGGGCGGCGACGACCTCGCCGAGGAAGGCGTTCAGACGGCCGGTCGGGATGCGCGTCTCCCAGCCCGCCAGCGCGGTCTCGATGGCCGGGACCAGCTTCTCCATGTGGCGGCCGGTGAGCGCGGAGACGTTCACCCGGGGCGCCCAGGCGACCTGCTGCATCTCGGTCTCGATCTCGCGCTCGAGGTAGTAGCGGCGCTCCTCGTCGAGGTTGTCCCACTTGTTGTACGCGATCACGATCGCGCGGCCGGCCTCGACGGCCATGGTGATGATGCGCTGGTCCTGGACGGAGATCTGCTCGGTCGTGTCGATCAGGATGACCGCGACCTCCGCCTTCTCCACGGCGGCGGCCGTGCGCAGCGAGGCGTAGTAGTCCGCGCCCTGCTGGAGGTGGACCTTCTTGCGGATGCCCGCGGTGTCGATGAACTTCCAGACGACCCCGCCGAGCTGGATCAGCTCGTCGACCGGGTCGCGGGTGGTGCCGGCCATCTCGTTGACGACGACGCGGTCCTCCTTGGCGACCTTGTTCAGGAGGGAGGACTTGCCGACGTTCGGGCGGCCGATGAGCGCGATCCGGCGCGGACCGCCGACGGCGGTGCCGAAGGTCTGCTCGGGGGCCTCGGGCAGGGCCTCCAGGACGGCGTCGAGCATGTCGCCGGTGCCGCGGCCGTGCAGGGAGGAGACCGGGTGCGGGTAGCCGAGGCCCAGCGACCACAGCGAGGCCGCGTCGGACTCGCCGCTCTGGCCGTCGACCTTGTTGGCGCACAGGACGACGGGCTTGCCGGCCTTGCGCAGCAGGCGGACGACGGCCTCGTCGGTGTCGGTGGCGCCGACCTTGGCGTCCACGACGAAGACGACCGCGTCGCAGGCCTCGATGGCGTACTCGGCCTGGGCGGCGACGGAGGCGTCGATGCCGAGGACGTCCTGCTCCCAGCCGCCGGTGTCGACGACCTTGAAGCGGCGGCCGGCCCACTCGGCCTCGTAGGTGACGCGGTCGCGGGTGACGCCGGGCTTGTCCTCGACGACCGCCTCGCGGCGGCCGATGATCCGGTTCACCAGGGTCGACTTGCCGACGTTCGGGCGGCCGACGACGGCGAGGACCGGGAGCGGGCCGTGGCCGGCTTCCTGGAGCGCGCCCTCGACGTCCTCGATGTCGAAGCCCTCTTCCGCGGCGAGCTCCATGAACTCCGCGTACTCGGCATCGCCAAGTGCTCCGTGGTCTTGCTGGTCGTTCATGAAGTCCGTTCCTCGTCGTTCGTGGTGATCGGTGGGGCCCGCGCAGCGCGGTTCCACTACTAGGTCAAGTCTCGCTCAGCGCCCGGTGAGGCGCTTGGCGTCGGCCAGGTGGGCGGTCAGCCGGTCCTGGATGCGTACGGTGGCCAGGTCCAGCGCGGTACGGGTCCGGCGGCCACTGCCGTCCCCGGCGTCGAAGGCATCGCCGAAGACGATGTCGACCCTGCTCTTCAGCGGCGGCAGCGCCTTGACGACGCGGCTGCGCCGCTCGGTGCTCGCGAAGACGGCGACCGGCACGATGGGCGCGCCGGCACGGACCGCGAAGTACGCGAGGCCCGCGCGCAGCGAGGCGAAGTCACCTTCGCCCCGGGTGCCCTCGGGGAAGATCCCCAGGGCGCCGCCGTTCTCCAGTACACCCAGCGCACGGCTGACGGCGCTCCGGTCGGTGCCGGAGCGGTCCACCTTGACCTGCCCGATCCCTTCGAGGAAGGGGCCGAGCGGACCGACGTACGCCTCCTTCTTGATCAGGAAGTGCAGCGGCCGCGGTGCGGTGCCCATGAGCATGGGGCCGTCGATGATGTGCGAGTGGTTCACGGCCAGGATGACGGGGCCGGTGGCGGGGACCTTCCAGGCCCCCAGCACGCGCGGCTTCCAGAGGCCGTACATGAGCCCGATGCCGATCCTCCGGCCGACCGCCGCACCCCTGAGGGAGGGCGTATCGCTCACGAGCGGCCCGCCCGCTTCTCTTCCACCAGGGTGACCACGCACTCGATCACCCTGTCGAGCGTGAGCTCGGTGGTGTCCACCTCGACCGCGTCGCCGGCCTTGGCCAGCGGGGAGGTCTTGCGGCCGGAGTCGGCTGCGTCGCGCTTGATCAGCGCTTCCCTGGTGGCCGCGAGGTCCGCGGCCTCCTTGCCCCGCAGCTCGCCGCTGCGGCGGGCCGCGCGCACCCCGGCGGAAGCGGTGAGGAAGATCTTCAGGTCGGCGTCGGGCAGCACGGTGGTACCGATGTCCCGGCCCTCGACGACGATGCCGTCGGCCTCGTCGGCCGCCTCGGCGGCGATGGAGCGCTGGAGCTCGGTGATCAGGGTGCGCACCTCGGGGACGGCGCTGACGGCGCTGACCTTCGAGGTGACCTCCTGGGTCCGGATCGGACCGGAGGCGTCCTGGCCGTCGACGGTGATGGTCGGGGCCGACGGATCGGTGCCGGACACGATGACGGGCTTGCCCGCCGCGAGGGCGATCGCCTGCGGGTCGTCGATGTCGATGCCGTTGGTGATCATCCACCAGGTGATGGCCCGGTACTGGGCACCGGTGTCCAGGTAGCGCAGCCCGAGCTTTGCGGCCACGGCCTTGGAGGTGCTGGACTTGCCCGTGCCGGAGGGACCGTCGATGGCGACGATCACGGCGGTCGGAGCTGCGGTTTCCACGGTGCGGGCACCTTCCTGGTTGCGCGTACGTGTCCGGGCGCGCCAATAGCGCCCCTCCTCCAGGTTACCGGGCTTTTCGCCGCCGCCCGCCGGGGCGTCGGCGGGCGGCCTCGGGGCAGGCCCGGGGCGGGCGCGGAGCGGCCCCCGGGCGGGCGCGGGCCCGCACCGGAGGGCCTACGGCTGGCGCAGGGCCCAGCCGCGTTCGCGCAGCTCGGCCTGGAGGCCGGCCACGGCCCGGGGTTCGACCATCAGCTGGACCAGGCCCGCCTGCTGCCCCGTCGCGTGCTCGATCCGCACGTCCTCGATGTTGACCCCGGCCCGGCCGGCGTCGGCGAAGATCCGGGCGAGCTCGCCCGGCTGGTCGGAGATGAGGACGGCCACGGTCTCGTAGACCGTCGGCGCGGCACCGTGCTTGCCCGGCACCCGGACCCGGCCCGCGTTGCCGCGGCGCAGCACGTCCTCGATGCCGGCGGCCCCGTCCCGGCGCTTGTCCTCGTCGGCCGACTGCAGGCCCCGCAGGGCTTCCACGGTCTCCTCCAGGTCGGCGGCGATCCCCGAGAGCACGTCCGCCACGGGTCCCGGGTTGGCCGAGAGGATCTCCACCCACATCCGGGGGTCGGAGGCGGCGATCCGGGTCACGTCGCGGATGCCCTGTCCGCACAGCCGCACCGCGGTCTCGTCGGCCTGCTCCAGCCGGGCCGCGACCATGCTGGAGACGAGCTGCGGGGTGTGGGAGACCAGTGCGACGGCCCGGTCGTGCGCGTCGGCGTCCATGACGACCGGGACGGCCCGGCACAGGGCCACCAGTTCCAGTGCCAGGTTCAGCACCTCGTGGTCGGTGTCCCGGGTCGGCGTGAGCACCCAGGGGCGGCCCTCGAAGAGGTCGGCGGAGGCGGCGAGCGGTCCGGACTGCTCCTTGCCCGCCATCGGGTGGGTGCCGATGTACGCCGTGGTGTCCACGCCCAGCGCGGCCAGCTCCCGGCGCGGTCCGCCCTTGACGCTGGCCACGTCCACGTAGGCGCGGGCCAGGTCCCGGCCTATGGCGTCGGCGAGGGCGGCGGCCACGTGGGCGGGCGGTACGGCGATGACCGCGAGGTCGGCCTTGCCCTGGCAGGGCTCCTCCGTGCCGGCGCCCAGCGCGGCGGCCGTACGGGCCTGCCCCTGGTCGCGGTCGGACAGGTGGACGGCGATGCCGCGGGCGGCGAGGGCGAGCGCCGCGGAGGTGCCGATCAGTCCGGTTCCGATGACGACGGCGGTTCTCACGGGGTGCTCTCCAGGTGTACGGGGGTGTGTGACGGCGGTGCCTGCCTCAGGGTAGCCAGCGGGAACGGCGCGAGGGCCCGGCGTCCCGTCCGCTGGGACGGGACGCCGGGCCCTCGGGAACCGTCCCCGCGAGAACAGGGGCCGGTCAGAGGTTCTGCCGCTCGCCGGTCAGAGGTTCTGCCGCTCGCTGGTCAGAGGTTCTGCCGCTTGATGATGTCCTCCAGCGAGCCGCTCGGCATCGAGCCCTCGGGGGTCAGCTTGTCCACGGCCTGCGGGAGCGCCTGCGCGATCTGGTCGGCGGCGGCCTGCGGGGTGACGCCCGCCTGCTCGGCGACCTTGGCCAGGGTGTCGTCCGGCAGGGCCTTGGCGATCTCCGCGCCGCTGACCGGCTGGTTCTCGCCGGTGCCGACCCAGGACTGGGCCTGGTCGGTCAGGCCCGACTTGGTCAGCATGTCCAGCAGCCCGCCGAGCGGGTTGTTCCCCGCGCCTCCGGCCGCCTGGGCGCCGCCGCCACCGCCGCCGCCCATGAGGGCGCCGAGGAGGGAGCCCAGGATGTTGCCGCCGCCACCGCCGCCGCCCTGTCCGCCGCTGCCGCCGCCGAGAAGGCCGCCGAGAAGGGAGCCGAGGTCGTTGCCCGCCATGGTGATGCCTTTCGAAGAGGGACCGGGCGCGCGGAAGTCTGCGCACCCGGCTTCGAGATACGGACAATGTCACCCAACTCGGGCGCACCTGCCACTTGGCGCAGAGCCGCGCGCCGACTGCGGTAGAACGATCGGCATGATCTTCCACCTCGTACCGCTCGCCGACTGGACCGCCGATCCCGCGCGCCCGTACGCCCCGGCCTCCCTCGACTCCGAGGGTTTCGTGCACTGTTCGGCGGATCCGGAGACGGCGCTGGCGATCGCCGCCTCGCACTACGGCGGCGTACCGGGGACCCTGCTCGCCGTGGAACTCGACGAGCGCACCCTCACCTCGGAGGTCCGCCGGGAGGGTGAACCGGGCCTCCGCTACCCGCACGTCCACGGACCGCTGAACCGGGACGCGGTGGTACGCGTGTGGGAGGTGGTACGCGCCCCCGGTGCGCCGGCGGAACTCGTTCCCTGGCTGCCGGAGGGCTGAGTCAAGGCGTGGCGGGGTGTTGCCGGGACCCGTCACACGCCAGGATGCCTCTCGCCATCCCGGCGATCACCCGAGGAGAAGTCATGAGCGACCCCACCCGCGCCGCACGGCGCACGGTTCTGGCAGTCGGCGCGAGTGCCCTGGCAGGCGGTGTGCTCACCGCCTGTGGAACCGAGGAGACGAAGCCGAAGGCCGAGGGCGGCAGCGCGCCCACGGCGCAGTCCTCGTCATCGTCCACCCCGGCTCCGGCCGCGGCCGTGAAGCCCCTGCTCAAGTCCTCGGAGGTGCCGGTCGGCGGCGGCACGGTCCTCAAGGACGAGAAGCTGGTCGTCACCCAGCCGACGGCGGGCTCCTTCCGCTGCTTCACGGCGGTCTGCCCCCACCAGGGCTGCGTCGTGAACAAGGTGGAGGCGGGCACCATCGACTGCCCGTGCCACGGCAGCAAGTTCAAGGTCGCGGACGGCGCGGTGGCCAAGGGCCCGGCCACCCAGCCGCTGGCGGAGAAGAAGATCACCGTCTCCCCGGCGGGCGAAATCTCGCTCGCCTAGCCGCAGTCCCGGCACTAGCCTCGCCGGATGAACGAGGCCAACACGAACGACCCGACGCCCGAGCCGCTCGAAATCACCCTGGTCAGGGACCACACGGTCTACTCCTGCGTGATCGGTTCGAGAGCGTTCGGCCTGGCGACGGAGGCGAGCGACACCGACCGGCGCGGTGTCTACCTCGCCCCGACGCCGCTGTTCTGGCGCTTCGAGAAGCCGCCGACACACGTGGACGGGCCCCGGGACGAGGAGTTCTCGTGGGAGCTGGAGCGCTTCTGCGAGCTCGCGCTGCGCGCCAACCCGAACATCCTGGAGGTCCTCCACTCCCCCCTGGTGGAGGACCTCACCCCGGTCGGAGAGGAACTCCTCGCGCTCCGCGAGGCGTTCCTCTCCCGCCGGGCCCACACCACCTTCAGCCGGTACGCCGTCTCCCAGCGCGGCAAACTCCTCGGCGACCTCCGCAACCACGGCGCCCCGCGCTGGAAGCACGCCATGCACCTGCTGCGCCTGCTCCTGTCCTGCCGCGACCTGCTGCGCACGGGCCGCCTGGTGATCGACGCGACCCCGTACCGCGACCGCCTCCTCGCGGTCCGCCGCGGCGAGCTCACCTGGGAAGAGGTCGACGCCTGGATGACCCTCCTCCAGGAGGAATCCGAAGCCGCCCTGGCGACGACCCCCCTCCCCGAATCCCCGGACCTCCCCCGCGTGGAGGACTTCCTCCTCCGCACCCGCCGGGCGTCGGCGTCTGCGACGGCCTAACCCACCCGCCGCCGTACGACGAACTCGTCGAGCGCGTCGAAGGCCGCCGCGTGCTCCGGCAACGACGAAGCCTCCCGGGCCGCCTCCAGAACCCCGTGCAGGGCCTCGAAGTCCCGTCCCACCCGCCCGGTGTCGATGCCTGCGGCCGCCCCGTGCTCGGCTTCGGCCTTGGCCTCGATCAGCCCGGCCAGATAGCCCGGAGCCTCCGGCACCTCGTCCAGCAGGGTGGGCAGGTGTGCCTGCACCTGTGCCGAGCGCATCAGGTGGATGCCCGTGAGCAGCGCCCGGAACGTGTAGAGCAGCGGCTTGAGCTCGGCCGTCTTCCCGAAGAGCCGCCACTGCGTGTTCGCGAAGCCGCGGTAGTGGAGGGCGTGGTGCGAGGTCAGCACAGCGGGGGCCAGGGAGACCAGTTCCTCGTGCGTCGGCGTCGTGTGCACCACCAGGGGGACAGCAGCTGTTCCAGAACGTAGCCGTTGCGGTTCAGCATCAGCCGGACGAACTTGCGCAGGTCGTGTGTGACCAGGTCCATCTCGGTGCCGTCCCGGAACCACATGCGGCTGCGCGTCTCCTGCGGGTCCCGGAGCGAGAGCAGCTCCCCCGCCGGCAGCAGGTGCGCGCCGCGCAGGTCGACGTCGGAGTCCTTGGAGGGGAATCCGTACAGGTGGGCGCCGGAGACCGTCGCGAAGAGCAGCGGGTCCGGCTGCTCCGCGACGACGGCGGTCAGGTCGGTGTCCATGGCGTTCATCACGTCGAGCACCGCTCACGCGTCCCAGAGGGCGCCGAAGGACAGGAGTTCGGTGCGGTATTCGATGCGGCCCTCCCAGTCGCGGGGCCAGGCGTCCGCGCCGAGGTGGGCGCCCGCGAAGGCGCCGGCCAGGCAGGCGATGGAGTCGGAGTCGCCCGCCGTGCAGGCCGCTCGGCGCAGGGCCAGGAGCGGTTCGTCCGGGAAGAGCAGGAAGCACTGGAGGGCGGTGGCCAGGGCCTCTTCCGCGATCCAGCCTTCGCCGGTCGTGAGGCAGGGGTCCGTTTCCGGGGACGGGGTGCGCAGGGCCGCCGCGAGGCGGTCCAGGACCTCCAGGCACTCGTCCCAGCCGCGCGCCATGAAGGACTCGGCCGAGGCGTCGGACGCCGTCCGCGTCCAGAGGTCGCCGAGCCAGCGCTCGTGGTAGCGGGTGCGGTTCTCCAGGGCGTACGAGCGCAGCTGCCCGACCAGACCGGTCACCTCCGTGCCCTGCGCCAGGAGGAACACCGACCGCGCCGTGAGGTCGGAGGCGGCCAGTGCCGTCGGGTGGCCGTGGGTGAGGGCCGACTGGAGCTGGGCGGCGCCGGCCCGCTCCTCCTGCGTCCAGCCGGGCACCAGCCCTACGGGAGCCACCCGCATGTTCGCTCCGCAGCCCTTGGAGCCGAGCTGGCTGGCGTCGCGCCAGTCCCGCTCGGGGTGGTTCAGGAGGCTGCAGGCCTTCAGGCAGGTGCGGCCGGGGGCCCGGTTGTTCTCCGGGGAGTGGTACCAGTCGACGAACTCCTCCCGGACCGGGCGGGCGAGGCGCAGCGGACCGACCCGGCCCCGCTCCGCGGCGGTCCGCATGCCCCGGGCGAGGGCCAGCGTCATCTGGGTGTCGTCCGTGACGATCGCCGGCCGGGGCAGGTCCATCTGCCGCCACGGGCCGGTCTTCGCCAGGATCCGGGGCACGTCGTTGAACTCCGTCGGGAAACCGAGGGCGTCTCCCAGGGCCAGTCCGATCAGGGAGCCCGTGGCGGCCCGCTTCGTCTTCGTCGCCGTCGTCGCCGTCGTCGTCGTCGTCATCGTGTGTGTCCTTCCGAGGGGCGCAGCAGGGGCGGGTGCAGGGTGTTCGCGGGTCCGGGCCGGTAGAGCGCGGCCGGTTTGCCGCGGCCGCCGGTGAGCCGGGCGGCTCCGGGCACGGCCTCGACGAAGCCGGGCGTGGCCAGGACCTTGCGGCGGAAGTTGGGGCGGTCCAGGGCGGTGTCCCAGACGGTCTCGTAGACGGCCTGGAGCTCGCCGAGGGTGAACTCGGGCGGGCAGAAGGCGGTGGCCAGGCAGCTGTACTCCAGCTTCGAGCCGACCCGGGACCGGGCGTCCGCGAGGATCTCCGCGTGGTCGAAGGCCAGTCCGAAGGACGGCTGGCAGGCCTCCCCCACCGGTACCCATCGGGCGCGGTCCGCGTCTCCGCCGCCTCCGGCCACCGGTTCCGGCAGATCGGGAACGAGCGCGGTGAAGGCCACCGAGACCACCCGCATGCGGGGGTCGCGGTCCGGTTCGCTGTAGGTGCGCAGCTGGTCCAGGTGCAGGGCGTCGATCACCTGCGCCGACAGGCCGGTCTCCTCGGCCAGTTCGCGCCGGGCGGCCGTCTCCGCGGATTCCCGGGGCAGCAGGAAGCCGCCGGGCAGCGCCCAGGCCCCCGCGTACGGTTCCTGCCCGCGCCGGATCAGCAGCACGTGCAGGGTCCCGCCGCGCACGGTGAAGACGGCGAGGTCGACGGTCACCGCGAAGGGCGCGAAGGCGTGCGGGTCGTAGCCGTACCCGTGTCCGGGTCCGGGTCCGGGTCCGGGTCCGGGCCCAGGTCCAAGTCCGGGTCCAGGTCCGGGTCCAAGTCCGGGTCCAAGTCCGGTGTCACTCATCGGCTCCGCTCCCCCGTCCGCTCAGCCACCTGATCCGGCATCCGCTCCGCACCCCTCTCCGGCAGTGGATCCGCGAACCGCCAGCCCTCCGCCAGGAGTCCGTCGACGGCGGCCACCGCCGCCGCCAGCCGCGCTCCGCGGTCCCCCCGGACCACCAGGTAGCGCTTCCCCGTCCGTTCCAGCTCCTCCAGGAACCGCCCGGTCATCCACGGCCGGAGTTCCTCCCCGTCGCGCAGCCCGTCGTCCTCGAAGGGCACGTCCGCGTGGTCGGTGAGCAGGTACAGGTCCCGCCGCGTCCCGGCGGCGATCCGCTCGACCTCCGCACTGCGCGCGCCCGTGTACCGCTCGTGCCAGATCCCGGTGGCGAAGGAGTCGGTGTCGCAGAAGAGCACCGGTGATCCCAGCCGGGCCGCCCGCTCCTCCTCCGCGTCCTGGCGCCGCGCGATCACCGGGAACTCCGACGGGGCGAAGCTCACGTCGGCCCGGGTCGCCGCCGGGTCCGCGGCGCGCGCCGCCGCGAGCCGCTCCTCGCTGTAGCGGCGGCCGTATTCGGCGACCCAGCCCGTCTTCGCCCACACCCCGCCGCGCCCCCGCCAGTGCTCGGCCAGGGCCCGCGACAGCGTGGTCGTGCCGGTGGACTCGGCGCCGAGTACGACGATCCGCCGGGTCAGCGCCGCCCGTACGGCGGGCCCCAGGAACTCCCAGTTCCCGACGGGGTCGGCCCGTACGGCCGTGCCGGACACCGGGAACAGGGTGCGGTCCCGGTCCACGCAGACCTCCTCGGCCCCGAACCGCCGCGCGAGCTCGGTCCCGTAGGCCTCGGAGGTGAAGACGGCGTCGACCGGGCGGCGCACCGCTCCCCGGAAGATCGCCATGTGCGCCTCCCAGACGGCCGGGTCCTGGAGGTCGACGGGGATGTCGTCGACCGCGCCGACCACCTCGGCCCCCGGGTGCGCCTCGCGCATCCAGGCGACCCGGTCGGCGAGCGGTACGGACTCCACCGAGGCCGCGCAGACCAGTACGGTCAGCCGCTCGCACTGGTCCTGCGCGGTGCGCACCAGGTGGTGGTGGCCGGCGTGCGGCGGATAGAACTTGCCGAGGACCAGCCCGTGGCCGTGGCGCTTCATGCCGCGGCCTCCAAGGCCGTACGGATCCCCCGCGCTGACAGCGTCCACTGCAAGCGGGCCCCGCACGGCACAAGGAGGCCGACGTACAAGCCTGCTGATGTCAGGCACAGGCCCTTTTGGAGTTCTCCGGCACGCGTACGCGCAGGACTCTCCCCTGGATCACTCCGGGGAGTTTGACAGGCCAGGCCTGTCCGGCAACCACCCTCCCGGCGGCCGGGGCCGGTACGCGACCTGCCCGATGAACGTATCAACGAAGAACACGCCAGCGGGTTACGCACCCCCACCGCCCCCGCCGCGGCCAGCACGGTCCACTCGGCGGCCGTGGTGGCACCCGGGCCACCCCCGTGGGTCCAGGACCACCAGCCGTACGCGGCGAGGGCGATGAAGACGATCTGCAGCCCGGCGTCGGCGTAGAGGCCGCCCTGGGCGAAGAGCACGATGAAGAAGACGTTGTTGGCGATGCCGATCGGCCAGTTGGCGATGTGCTGCCGGGCGACCAGCCAGACGCACACGGCCCCCGTGACGAACCCGAGGATCTCGGTCCAGCTCGTCTGCCATCCCATGACGCCCCCCATCCCTTTATAGTCAGGTTGACTATAAACAGGGTCCGGGGGCCCGCACAACCAAAAAACCCGCGGCGCCCTGGGGCACCGCGGGTTCTGGAGGCCTTCGAGAGGCCGGGGGTCCTACAGACCGACCTCGCGCATGAGCATGCCGACCTCGGTGTTGGTCAGGCGGCGCAGCCAGCCGGACTTCTGGTCACCGAGCTCGATCGGGCCGAAGGAGGTCCGCACGAGCTTCTCGACCGGGAAGCCGGCCTCGGCCAGCATGCGGCGGACGATGTGCTTGCGGCCCTCGTGGAGGGTCACCTCGACCAGGTAGTTCTTGCCGAGCTGGTCGACGACGCGGAAGTGGTCGGCGCGGGCGTAGCCGTCCTCCAGCTCGATGCCGTCCTTGAGGCGCTTGCCGATGTCGCGCGGCAGCGGACCGGTGATCGCGGCGACGTAGGTCTTCTTCACGCCGTACTTGGGGTGCGTGAGGCGGTGGGCCAGCTCACCGTGGTTGGTGAGCAGGATGATGCCCTCGGTCTCGGTGTCGAGCCGGCCGACGTGGAAGAGACGCGTCTCACGGTTGGTGACGTAGTCGCCGAGGCACTGGCGGCCGTCCGGGTCCTCCATGGTGGAGACGACGCCGGCCGGCTTGTTCAGCGCGAAGAACAGGTGCGACTGGGTGGCGACGGTCAGGCCGTCCACCTTGATCTCGTCCGAGGGCTTCACGCGCTTGCCCTGCTCCAGGACGATCTCGCCGTTGACCTCGACGCGCGCCTGCTCGATGAGCTCCTCGCACGCACGGCGCGAACCCATGCCGGCACGGGCGAGCACCTTCTGCAGACGCTCACCCTCCTCCTCGGCGCCCGGGAAGGTCTTCGGGGTCTTGATCACGGGCTTGTCGGCGTACCGGTCGCGCACGCGCTCCTCGATCCGCGCCTCCAGCTCGCGCGGCTTGGACTGGCCGCTGCGGGAGCCGGGGCCGATGCGCGGGCCGCCGGCGCCGCCGATGCCCGGGGTACGGGAGACCTTGGGGCCGCCCTTGGCGCCACCGCGGGCCGCCGCACCGCGTGCACCGCCACCGCGGTTGCCGTCGGCCGCGCCGCGGGCACCGCCGCCGCCCGCCTTGGCGCCGCCACGGCCGTTGCGCTCGCCCTCGGGGCCCACGTCGTAGCGACGCTCCTCGGGGCGGGGGTTGCGGATGCGGGGGGCCTGCTCGCGGTCGCGGTCGGAGCCGCCGCCCTGGTGGCCGCCGGAGGAGCCGCCGCCCTGGTAGCCGCCACCGCTGGAGCTGCCGCCGCTGCGGTAGCTGCCGCCGGAGCTGCCACCGCGGGAGCCGCCACCCTGGTAGCCACCGCCGGAGGAGCCGCCACGGGAGCCGCCGGAGCTGCCACCGCCCTGGTAGCCGCCGCCGGAGCTGCCGCCACGGGAGCCGCCGCCGGAGCTGCCGCCACGGGAGCCGCCACCCTGGTAGCCGCCGCCAGAGGAGCCGCCACGGGAGCCGCCCGAGCTGCCACCACCCTGGTAGCCGCCGCCGGAGCCGCCACCGCGGGAGCCGCCGCCGGAGCCGCTGCCACCGCCGGAGCCGCCACCGCGGGAGCCACCACCGCCGCCGGAGCCGCCGCGGGGGGCGCTACCGCGCCCGCCGCCACCGCCGCCGCCGCTGTTCCTGTTGCCGCCACCGTTGCCGTTGCCGCTGCTTCGCATCAAAGTTCCGTCGTCTTGTCGTCTTCATCGGTATCCGGAGAGTCCGGATCGAACGACGGAACACCCTCTTGCGTCTCGGCTTCGATCGCGTCCGCCTCGGGGAGGAAGGGCGCGAGCTCCGGGAGCTCGTCCAGGCCACGCAGGCCCATCCGCTCCAGAAAGTAGTTCGTCGTCCTGTACAGGATCGCACCTGTTTCGGGTTCCGTCCCCGCCTCCTCCACCAGACCCCGCTGGAGGAGGGTGCGCATGACCCCGTCGCAGTTGACTCCACGGACCGCCGAGACCCGCGAGCGGCTGACCGGCTGGCGGTACGCGACGACGGCCATCGTCTCCAGCGCCGCCTGGGTGAGGCGGGCCTGCTGGCCGTCCAGGACGAAAGCCTCCACCGCCGGCGCGTAGTCCGCCCGGCTGTAGAACCGCCAGCCCCCGGCGACGAGCCGCAATTCGAATCCGCGGCCCTGGACCTCGTACTCGTCCACCAGCTCGCGCAGCGCCCGCGCGACCTCGCGGGGGGTCCGCTCCAGCACCTTGGCCAGGTGCGCCTCGGTCGCCGGCTCGTCCACGACCATGAGGACGGCCTCCAGGGCAGGCTTCAGCGCCAGCCCGGCCACGGGGGTCGTCACGTCACTCATTCCTTGACCTCCACGATCTGGTCGAACTCGTCCGTCACCGTCGGCATCCCGTCCCCGTCCCCGCCGCTCCAGCGCACGGTGAGCGTCTGCAGGGCCTCCTCCTGGTCCAGGACCACGGCCTTCTCCCGGTAGAGCTCCAGGAGGGCCAGGAAGCGCGCCACGACGGTCAGCGTGTCGGCGGCGTCCTCGGTGAGCTCCTGGAAGGTGGCCTCGCCGCGCGCCTTGAGCAGCGCCACGACCAGTCCGGCCTGCTCCCGGACGCTCACGAGGGGCGCGTGGATGTGGTCCACGTACACCTGGGGCTCGGCCCTGGGCTGCATGGCCTTGACGGCGAGCCTCGCCAGTCCCTCGCCGCCGATGCTGATGACCACCTCGGGCAGCAGTTCGGCGAGCCCGGGTTCCAGCCCCACGGTGCGCGGGTAGCGCTTGCCCTCGGTCTCGGCCCGGTCCTGGAAGATCTCGGCGATCCGTTTGTACGCCCGGTACTGCAGCAGCCGCGCGAACAGCAGGTCCCGGGCCTCCAGCAGCGCGAGGTCCGCCTCGTCCTCGACCTCGGCGACGGGCAGCAGCCGGGCCGCCTTCAGGTCGAGCAGGGTGGCGGCGACGACGAGGAACTCGGTCGTCTGGTCGAGGTCCCAGTCGGGCCCCATGGCACGGATGTACGCCATGAACTCGTTGGTGACCTCCGACAGCGCGACCTCGGTGACGTCGAGCTTGTGCCGGGAGATCAGCTGCAGCAGCAGATCGAAGGGCCCCTCGAAGTTCCCGAGCCGCACCATGAACCGCCCGTCCCCGACGGGGTCCGCCGCGGCCGATCCTCCGGTGTCCTCGGCCGAGGGCACGGGAGGCGCCACAGGAGGCCCCACGGGAGCCGGTACGGCCTCCTCGGCCCCCTCCGGGCCCTCAGGGTCGCCGGTGGCCTCCACAGCCGGTACGGCCTCGACAGGGGGCCCGGGGGCCTCCCCCGGGTTCCGGGAAGGGGCGGGATCGGGGAACTCCTCCTCCCCCGGCACGGAGGCACCGGGCCCGCGGCCCAGCGAGCGGCGGGGCGGGAGGCCGGATTCGGCGGAAGGGGGCATCGCGGTCCAGGGTGGTACGGAAGGAGCGGCTGATCTGGGCCGGGGCCCAGTGCCCAAGGCTCCCACGCGCTACGCCACGGGAGCAGCGGGGACCCGGGCAAATCCCCGGGGGCAGCGCCAACCCAGCCGTCCGGCGTTTGAGGACCGGGGTCTGGGGTCTGGGGCGGAGCCCCAGGGTCCTTTCAGCCCGTCCGGCGCTTGAGGACCGGGGCAGGGAAGAGCCCTGGGAACGGGCGAAGGGCGGGTAGGGGAACCACACCCCCGCGCAGTCGGCGGGCCGACGCCCTCCGGCCCCGCCCTCGGGGGCCCCGCGCCGCAGGGGGGGCAACGGACCGACCCGCCCGAGCCCCCGGAGGGGTCAGCGCCCCCGGAGCCGACGGACCAGGATGCTCGCGTCGCCGCGGGACTCCAGGTCCGCCAGGACCACCGCGACGGCCTCGCGCACGATCCGTCCGCGGTCGACCGCCAGACCGTGCTCCCCGCGCAGCACCAGCCGCGCGTGTTCCAGGTCCATGAGCTCCTCCGCGGAGACGTAGACCGTGATCTTCTCGTCGTGCCGCTCGCGCCCGCTGGGCCGCCGGTTCGCACCCCGGCCCTGCCCCTTGCCCCGACCGGGGGTGGGGGCGGGGACGGCGTTACCGGAACCTTCCTGCGGCCGCCGCTGCGGGCCGACGCCCGGCTCCGTGCCCGCCTCAGCCTCCCGGCTGCGGCCTTCTCCCGCCGTGCCCTCCGCGGCCGCGGCCGCGTGCTCCACGCCCCGCGCCGAGTTCGGCGAGGAGGACGTCAGCGCCATCCCCCCGGTCGTACGGAACAGTTCGTCGGCTCCGGGCAGACTCACTCGGCGGGACACCGGGCGAGCACCTCCCTGGCCAGCTGGCGATAGGCGGCGGCGCCGACGGAGTTGGAGGCGTACGTGGTGATCGGCTCGCCGGCGACCGTGGTCTCCGGGAACCGCACCGTACGGCCGATGACCGTGTGGTAGACGTGGTCGTCGAAGGCCTCGACGACGCGCGCCAGCACCTCACGGCTGTGCACCGTACGGGAGTCGTACATCGTGGCGAGGATGCCGTCGAGCTCCAGCTCCGGGTTGAGCCGCTCCTGCACCTTCTCGATGGTCTCGGTCAGCAGCGCCACACCGCGGAGCGCGAAGAACTCGCACTCGAGCGGCACGATGACCTTGTGAGCCGCCGTCAGGGCGTTCACGGTCAGCAGACCGAGCGAGGGCTGACAGTCGATCACGATGTAGTCGTAGTCGGGCAGCAGGGGCTTCAGGGCCCGCTGCAGCGTCGACTCGCGCGCGACCTCGCTGACCAACTGCACTTCGGCGGCCGACAGGTCGATGTTGCTCGGCAGCAGGTCCATGTTGGGGACCGCCGTCTTCAGCAGCACCTCGTCGGCCGACATGCCCCGCTCCATGAGCAGGTTGTAGACCGTCAGGTCGAGTTCCATCGGGTTGACCCCGAGGCCGACCGACAGCGCGCCCTGCGGGTCGAAGTCGACGAGCAGCACCCGGCGCCCGTACTCCGCGAGCGCCGCACCCAGGTTGATGGTCGACGTGGTCTTGCCCACGCCGCCCTTCTGGTTGCACATCGCGATGATGGTCGCCGGACCGTGATCGGTCAGCGGACCGGGGATCGGGAAGTACGGCAGCGGCCGTCCGGTCGGGCCGATCCGCTCACGGCGCTGGCGGGCAGCGTCGGGGGCGAGAGTGGCCGCGTACTCGGGGTCGGGCTCGTACTCCGCGTCCGGGTCGTAGAAATGCCCCTCGGGCACCTGTTCGTAGTCGGCGAAACCCACGGGCTTGTCGCCGCTCGGGTCGCCGGCCCTGGAGTTCACGTCTAGGCCGTCCATGCTCTTTTGGGGCGTCGTCATGTGCTGGTGGTTTGCGAAGGTGCGGACCGCTACGGATCCCACGGCTTCGATTCCGGCAGGACCCTGGCCCCGCGCAGGCCCTCCTGCTCGACCACCTCCAGGAGCAAATGTCGACTCATTCACAAGTCGTCTTACCTCCTCGGACGTGACCAGGACACTTATCGATAGGTCAGCGTGGCACCATGCCGACGGTTGGCGACTCTATGGCGTGTCACCACTCAGCGGCAACACAATCCGCCGGACCCACCGCGATGTGTCGGCAACCGAACACCACTCTGTCAAGGGCGTACGAGCTGTCGCCGGGAAGTTTCGCGGGTGTGCGAAAGGGTTAAAGGGTTACGTTCGAGGCGAGTTGAGCGGCCCCTGCGATGACCCCGGGAACGCCTCCGGCCGGACCTCGCGAGCAAGGTCCGGCCGGATACGTGAGATTGACGTCAGTCGTTGACGACTCAGCCGAGCAGCGTGCTCAGCTCGAGGGTCTCGAGACCGTGGGCCTCGGCGACCTCACGGTAAACGACCTGGCCATCATGGGTGTTGAGGCCCAGCGCGAGCGCGGGGTCACGACGCAGCGCCTCGACCCAGCCGAGGTTCGCGAGCTGCACGATGTAGGGCAGCGTGGCGTTGGTCAACGCGTACGTGGAGGTGTTCGGCACCGCGCCCGGCATGTTGGCGACGCAGTAGAAGACCGAGTTGTGGACCTGGAAGGTCGGCTCGGCGTGGGTGGTCGCGCGGGAGTCCTCGAAGCAGCCGCCCTGGTCGATCGCAATGTCGACAAGGACACTTCCGGGCTTCATCTTGGCGACGAGCTCGTTGGTGACCAGCTTCGGGGCCTTCGCACCCGGGATCAGCACCGCGCCGATGACGAGGTCGGCCTCGACGACGGCCTTCTCCAGCTCGAAGGCGTTGGAGACGATCGTCTTGATCTTCGTGCCGAAGATCTTGTCGGCCTCGCGGAGCTTGTTGATGTCGCGGTCCAGCAGGGTCACGTGGAAGCCCATGCCGACGGCGATCTGCACGGCGTTCCAGCCGGAGACGCCGCCGCCGATGACCACGCACTCGCCGGCGTGGGTGCCGGGGACGCCGCCGGGGAGCACGCCGCGGCCGCCGACCGAGCGCATCAGGTGGTAGGCGCCGACCTGCGGGGCCAGGCGGCCCGCGACCTCGGACATCGGGGCGAGCAGCGGGAGGGCGCGGTTCGCCGTCTCGACCGTCTCGTACGCGATGGCGGTGGTGCCGGACTCCAGCAGGGCGTCCGTGCACTCGCGGGAGGCCGCGAGGTGCAGGTAGGTGAAGAGGGTCTGGTCCTTGCGGAGGCGGTGGTACTCCTCCGCGATGGGCTCCTTGACCTTCAGCAGCAGGTCAGCGGTCGCCCAGACCTCGTCGGCGGTGCCGAGGATCTCGGCACCGGCGGACACGTACTCCGCGTCCGTGATCGAGGAGCCCACACCGGCGTTCTGCTCGATGAAGACCTGGTGGCCGTTGCGGACCAGCTCATGCACGCCGGCAGGCGTGATGGCGACCCGGAACTCGTTGTTCTTGACCTCGCGGGGGATGCCGACCTTCATCGTGGCTCACGGTCCTTGGCTCAGGGGATGTTTCGGGCTACTTCAATACAAACCCGTCCACAAGAACGCGCAACGGGATGCACCAGAGGATGACCTGGTGAAGCCAGTCTAATGAAGGATGAGCGGCTGTCTAGCCTTGCAAAGCAATAATCTCAGTCGGAAACGCTGCGGATTTCGCAGGCTGCGGGGTCATCTCCCAGCAATCTGTCGGCCGCGGACCTGTGCAGCCTGGCAGCCGCGGGATCGCCGAGCCGGTCGAGCGTGTCGGCCAGCCGCACCTGGAGCGCGGCCTGCAGCCGCAGGTCCCCGGCCCTGCGCGCGAGCTCCACCGCCTCCCGGCAGGTGTGCAGCGATTCCTCGGGCCGCCCCGCGTATTCCTGGATCCGCGCCATCTCGCTCAACGCCTTGGCCTGGCCCGGGACATCGGCCAGCCTGCGGTAGCCGGCCGAGGCCGCCCGCCAGCTCCGCAGCGCGTCCCCGTACCGGCCCGCGTACGTGTGCACGTTCCCCAGCCGCCCGTAGAGCCGCGCCTCGTCCGCGCGCTCCCCCCGCGCGAGGGCGTGGGACAGGGCCCGGCCGAACCAGTCGGAGGCCCGGTGCCAGTCGCCCAGCTCCTGGTGCGCGCCGCCTACGGATTCCATCGCGCGGCCCGACGCGTACGGGTCGTTCGCCGCCTTTCCCGCGTCCAGCGCGGCCCGGTACCGGTCCAGCGCCTCCCGCGTCCGGCCCGTCCCGGCGTCCAGATCGGCCAGGTTCAGCAGCGCGGCCGCCTGTTCCCGGTGCAGATCGCGCCGCTCGGCCACGTCCAGCACGAGCCGGTGGAGCCCGTACAGCTCGGGCGCGGCCCCGGCGGTGCCGCGGTGCTCGGACAGGGCCCGCGCCAGCGCCGCTACGAACCTGCGCGCCAGGGTGTCCAGCTCCCCGTCGGCCACGGCCAGCGAGGCGGCGGCCAGCAGCGCGGGCAGCCGGGTGTCCAGCCAGGTCTGCGCCGCCCGCCGGTCGGCGAAGCGCAGCGCGCGCGGCACCCCGTCGAGCTTCTCGGGCACCCCGACGGATCCGTCGTGCCCGCCGAGTCCGTCTTCGTACGGCTCCGCCATGGCCCGGCAGGAGAACAGCAGCCGTACGGTGCGCTCCAGCATCCGGGCCCGCGCGAGCTGGACCTCGGCGGGCCGCTCCTTGGCTTCCAGCAGGGCCTGGAGCAGCGGCGCGAGGCAGCCGGGCAGCAGGAACAGCCCGTCGTGGGCCGACCTCAGCAGGCCCAGCGCGGCGAAATCCTCCAGGGTCGACTGCGCGGCGGCAACGGAGCAGCCGGCGAGGGCGGAGGCGACGTGGGAGTCGACGAGACCGGCAGGGGCAAGCGGAAGCAGCCGCAGGGTCCGCTGGGCGGGCTGCGGGAGGGATTCGTAGACGAGCCTGAAGGCCTTGGCCAGCGGTCCGCCGACACCGGCGGGCATGTCGTGCAGCTGCTTGCCCACGTCCGCCACCGAGGCTTTGGGGCGCGCGGCGAGCCAGCCGCCGGCCAGGGCGAGCGCGGCGGGCTGGCCGCCGCACTCCTCGGCGAGGGCTTCGGCGGCGCGCGGGTCGTTGGCGACGCGGATGTCGCCGATGCGGTGGACGAGCATGCGGACGGCCGAGGGGGTGTCGAGGCCGCCGAGGGTGCAGGGGCGGACATCCGGAATCCCGGTCAGGGGGCCCTCGGCGGTGACGACGACCAGGCACTCGGGGGTGTCCGGCAGCAGGGCGTCGACCTGGTGCGGATCGGACGCGTCGTCGACGAGGAGGACCATGCGGCGGCTGGTCAGGGCCGTGCGCAGGGCCGAACTGAGATCGTCCTCGGCGGCGCCGGGCGGGGTGGGCTGCCCGAGTCCCTCCAGGAGGGTGCGCACAGCACGCTCGGTGGCGACGGTCTCGCCCGTGGGGGCGGTGAGACGGACCCTCAGCACTCCGTCGGGATAGTCGTCGGCGATCTCGCGGACCAGTGCTTCGGCGAGGGCGGTCCGGCCGGAGCCGGGTCGCCCCGCGACGAGCAGCACGCGGGCCCGCGGGGACTTGGCCTTGCGGCCGGAGAGGGTGTCGAGCCCGGTTCGCGCGATGTCCTCGCGGAGCTCCTTGAGCTCACGCCGCCGCCCGACGAAATCCGTCACGGATCCGCTCCTCTCGCTGCCTTCGGATTGCGAGCGTAGTTCACACAGAGCGACGGACAGGGTGGAGCGCGGCGGACAAATCGCCCGATCGGATCAGCGGATGGGCACACTTACTCCTTCTTCACGCGCCCCTCGCACCGCTCAGCGCTGACGCGCTTCCCGGGCTTCGCGCCGCTGCGCCGGACTCCGTCCGGCGGTGGCCGGTCGGGGCTGCCGCCACCGCCGTCCCCGCGCGGGCCCGCTGGGCGGGTGCGGCTGGATCGGCCCTGCGGGGCGAAGTCCCCTACCCGCCCTTCCACCGTTCCCCGGGCGCTGCCCGGACCCGCGCCTCAAACGCCGGACGGGCTGGAGGGGGGCTCCGCCCCAGACCCCGGTCCTCAAACGCCGGACGGCTGAATTGGCTGCGCCGGGACGGGGACGGGGGCGGGGTGGGGTGTCGGCCTGGACGTAAAGCGTGATTTGTGGCGCAGCTGCAGCCCGGGCCCTGTCGGAGTAGAAGAGGGGGCGCCTAAATCATGCAGTCCAGGCCGACACCCCACCCCGACCCCGGCCCCCGCCCCCCCCCCCCGCCCCACCCCCCCCCCCCCAACACCCCCCCCCCCCGGGGTTGTGGCGCCGGGGGCCGGGGACAGGGCACCC
>NZ_JALGBX010000033.1 GCF_022808175.1 Streptomyces sp. AP-93
TCTATCTCGGTCGTCACAAACTGAGAGTGGGCACCCTCGCGTCCGTACAGCTACCCCTTGGAATCAATCATCTAGGCCGCCCTCAAGGCGCTCGGCGAGGACCTCGACCCGCTGTTCACCGTGGGCGGTGTGTGGGAGGCGGACCTGCGCCGCACGTCCGCCGGCTGGCGCATCTCGCGTTCCTCTCGCGCCTCTCACACGGGGGCGGCCTGGCTGGTTTTCGACGATTGGCCGAACCCGAATGGGGATTGTCTCCGCATTCGAGAACTTCCCCTTGATTGCTGACACCTCCTGTGTCAGTCCCTAAAATCCTTCACACCCCTGACAGTTGGGGGAGTATCAGCCGTCACCGAAGCAAGGGAGAGGCGTGACCGACAACAGCGGCCCCCTCACCGTCGAGACCCGGGAGACCTTCCCCGCAGAGCTGCTCGACGTCACCTGTGGCCCCCGTTCCGTCAGCCTCTCGCCGCGCCGCCTCGCCTCCATGGACGGGGACGGCCGGTGGCGGACCCGCTGGGCCGTGGCCCTGATCGGCGGGCGGGTCATCGGCGTCCTCGGTGCCCACCGTCCGTCCTCCGCCCGCTTCTCCGGAGGGTTCTACGACCTGAACGAGCTCGGCGAGCAGCTGGAGCGGCCCGTCCCGAAGGACTCGCGGCGCTGGGCCGTCGTCGGCGGCTGCCGCGACCTGGCCGCCGGTGCGGTGACCGACACGCGGCTGGACGACAAGGAGACCGCGCGCGTGCAGGCGGCCCTCGCCGCCCAGGTCTTCGGCGAGGCCGACGAGGCGGGGGACCTGCCGGTCGCCCTGCACGTCCGCCGCGAGGAGGCCGAGGCCTTCGCCGCCGGTATCGGGCCGCGCGCCCTCGTCCGTACCCTCGACGAGACCGCCAACCTGTATCTCACCGGCGACGACCCGGAGCAGCACATCGCCGCGCTGAGCCCCTCACAGCGGGAACGCTGCCGCAAGGACCGGCGCCGCTTCGAGGCCCTCGGCTACCCGGCGGCCCGGGTGCCCGCCGTCTCCGTGCTGGAAGAGGCCGCCCCGCTGGTCTTCGCCGTCAAGGCGAAGTACGGCGTCGTCGACCACCCCCGCCTCAGCCTCTTCCGGCTCCGGGAATGGGTCCGCGCCTTCGGCGAGGACGCCTGCCACGCCAGCGTCGTCCGCGACGACACGGGCCGCCTCGTCGCGGTCTCCTTCTTCGCCGTCCAGGGCGAGGTCCTGGGGGGGTACGAGATCGGGCTCGCCGACGACGTGCCCGGACGCGAGTTCGCCTACCTCCAGGCGATGATCCACGGCCCCGTCCGGTACGCCTTCGAGCTCGGCTGCCGCAGCATCGACCTCGGGCTCGCCTCCGCCACGGTCAAGCGGCGGCGAGGCGCGGTCATCAGCGAGACCTGCCTCGTGACGATCGCGGAGGCGGTCGACTGGTAAACGAATGTGTGCGGGGGCGGGCGCATGCGCGACCTCGACTTTCGTCGTCGGACCGCGCGACTGAAGAGGGACGCCCGCCGGTCGTGCCGCCGCCTAGGGTGCGAGCGTGGACGCTATGTCGGATTCCGAGGCCCGGGGCGCGAGCCCGTCCTGGGCGAGGACCAGGCTCGCCGCCTGGTGGGACTGGTTCGTGGTGCCGGGACAGTTGTCGGCGTACACATGAACGTGGCTCTGGCGAGATTTTCGTAGGTGGAGATCATCTCGGTGACACGGTCGGCCGGTCCGCATAGCGGGCAGCCTGTCATTGTGCTCTGTCGAACTGGCAAGTTTGTTACCGGAGTTGGCGAACGTTCTGGTGGTCTCGGTCGAGGTCTCCGATGCTGTTGTGGCGGTTCGTGCCCGCACGAGATCCGGTGTTCCTGCGGGATGTGCGGGATGCGGGCAGCTAAGCGAGTGGTGCCACAGCCGCTACGTCCGGCGGCTGGCGGACGTAGCTCTTGGGGGCAAGCCTCTGCGCGTCGACTTGTCCGTACGCCGTCTGTACTGCGAAAACACGACCTGCCCGAAGGTGACCTTCGCCGAGCAAGTGCCAGGGCTGACCGTGCGCTACCAGCGGCGGACACCACGACTGCAAGGCCTGGTGGAGGACGTCGGCGTGGTGCTGGCAGGCACGGGCGGTTCCCGGATGCTTCGGATCTTGAACATCAGGCTCTCGCGGGTCGCCGTCCTGTCGCAGCTGATGCGAGTGCCGCTGCCGCCACTGGTCACGCCTCGGGTGCTGGGAGTGGACGACTTCGCGCTCTACGGCGGCATCTACGGAACTCTGCTGGTCGACGCCACCACCCGGCTCCCGCTCACACTCTGGGAAGGGCGCGACGCGGAACAGCTCGGCCGGTGGCTCCGTGAGCACCCGGGCGTCGAGGTCGCCTGCCGCGACGGCTCCCTCACCTACCGGCAGGGCATCACCGCGGGCGCCCCCGAAGCCGTGCAGGTCAGCGACCGATTTCACCTCTGGCAGGACCTTTCCCGCCGCGTTCAGGACATCGCCGCCGCCCACCGCGGCTGCCTGCCCGCGGCTCTGCCCACGGTCAGTGAAGACGATCCCCCACCGGTCGAGGAGAGCACCGAGAACGCTGCGGCGGACACCCGGGCCGGGCGCCATGCCCAGAGTCTGTTCGAGGCTGTCCAGGCCCTGATCCGCACCGGTCGGAGCCACAGTTCCGTGGCCCGCGAGCTCGGCCTGGACCGCCGCACCGTCGGCAAGTACGCCCGAGCCCGTACCTGGCAGGAGGTAGTGCGCCGGCCGCCCCGCAAGCCCTCCACGCTGGATCCTTACCTCGAATACCTGCGGCAACGCCGGGACGAAGGACAGCACAGCGAGAAGATCCTGCACGAAGAACTGCAGACCAAGGGCTACCTCGGCCACTACCAGCGCGTGAAAATGGCCGTCGCACCCCTCCGTCGGGGCCTGCCCATCGACGAGCCGCGCGAGCGACCGCCCTCTCCACGCGAAGCCGCCCGCTGGATCACCACCCACCCGCACCGCCGCGGCCCGCACATCAACGACCGCCTGCCCCGCCTCCTCGACCACTGCCCTGAACTCAGGACTGCCCACGACCTGGTCCGCCGATTCGCCGCCATGCTCGACAACCGCGACGCGACCTCCATGCCACAGTGGCTGAAAGACCTCGCCGACACCGGACTCGCATCGCTGACCGGCCTTGCCAGAGCCCTGCGCGAAGACCGAGATGCCGTCGCCCAGGGCATCACCACCCCTTACAACTCCGGAGTCAACGAAGGCCGCATCACCGACGTCAAGCTACAGAAACGCATCATGGCCGGACGCGCCGGCGTCCGTCTCCTCCGCCACCGCGTCGTCCTGATCGCCCACCTGCGCCGACGCCATGCGGACCGGCCGACCGTGTCACCGAGATGATCTCCGCTTACAAATCTTGCCAGAGCCATGAACGTGCCCAGCCACGTACGAATGAACGTGCCCAGCTTTTGACGTGCTGAGGGATGCTGCTGGGCAGCCTGCTGCTGGCCTGTTCGGGGTGGTGGAGGGCGGCTCACCGTGGTCTTGGACCCGCAGCGGTGGATGGAGGTTCGCCGTTTTCGCGGACTGTTCGAGTCCGCGGCGATGAGCTTGTCCGAGATCGCGAGGGAGACGGGGCTCAACCGCCGCACGGTCCCCGCAAATACCTGACCACCCGGGCCCCGATGTCTCCGCCTCGTCGGTCATCGACCGGGCACGCTCGCGGACGGATGGTGGATGATGTTGCGCCACTGATCGACGCGATGCTGCGGTCGGAGATCCTGATCAAAGGGGCAGTGGTCCACGAGCGGCTGGTTGCGGAGTACGGCTTCACCGGCAACTACCAGCGGGTGAAGCTCTACATGCAAGAGGCCCGGCCCCGAGTCGGAAGAACTGGGCATTACCCCAGGGGAGCTCGCCGGTCTCCACCGCAGGTTCGAAGTGGTCCCCGGAGCACAGGCCCAGGTCGACTGGGGAGACGAGGGAAAGATCCTCGCCCACGTCGGGATCCCGAAGGTCTACTCGTTCCACATGACCTTGTGCTACTCGCGGGATCCGTTCTGCTGCTTGACCACCAGCCAGGACCTTGCCACATTCTTTGACTGCCACCGCCAGGCGTTCGCCCACTTCGGCGGGGTGCCGATGTCTATCGTCTACGAGCGCACCAAGACCGTCGTACGCCGGCACGTCGCACCGGGCCAGGCGGTCCCTCTGCATCCCGAAGCCGTCGGATTCGCCGGGCACTACGACTTCGACATCGACGTCCTGGCCGCCTACCGCCCCACCGGAAAGGGCCGGGTCGAGCGGCAAGTCCTGATCGTCCGCGACCACGTCCTGGCCGGACGGGCCTTCTCCTCCACCGAGGAACTGGACTCCGCGTTCAACGCCTGGGTACCCCTCCGCCGAGCCAAATCCCACGGTACCCACGGTGAAGTCATTGGCCACCGCGCGATCCGCGACCACATGGCCTTGCGTCCGCTGCCGGCGACGCCCTATGTCGTCACTCAGCGACACCTTCGCCATGTCGGGCGGGCCGTCGGCCGCGGGGCCCGCGTCGTCGACGAAAAGCACTGGGACGGTCTTCCCGACGGACGGAACCGGCGAACCACCACCGGCGACATCATCCCACCCCGGCTCCGCCACCAAGACGCCTTGAGCCAGGAAACCGGCTCGCTGATGGCTCTCCTCAACCGGGCAGGAGCCGTCCGAGTCGAGGTCGGCCGCAGACCGCTGTCCGTCTATGACGAACCGACCGGGACCCGTCCCTTCACAACCCACCCCACGCCGGAGGAGCTCAGTTGAGCGAGCTGGTCAGCACCCGCATCCGCAGCACGGCCGCCAAGATGGGCTACCTCGAGTTTCTCGACCTCGTCCTCGCCGAAGAACTCGCAGTCCGCGACGACCGGCGCTTCCGCCAAGGCCTCCGGCTCTCCAAACTGCCGCACCACAAGACCCTGGACGAGTACGACTTCGCTTTCCAGCCCGAACTCGACCCCCGCGAGATCAAAGATCTGGCCACCCTCGCCTTCGTCGAGGCCAAAGCCAACGCAGCCCTGCTGGGACCAGCTGTTATCGACGGTTTGATCGCATTCTTGTCGTGTTGTCACTGGTCAGGTTGTTCCTGCGATCGATGTGACGTGGTCAGCAGGGGCTGATGACGGCTGTCTGCGGGCGGGTGGCGGTGCCTCCGCGGCGGGCGAGTTCGCGGCGGAGGTCGAGGTTCTCGCCGTGGGCTTGTTCCAGGGCTTCGCGGAGGGTCTGGATTTCCTGGCGGTGTTGCTTCTTGAGTCGGGTGAGCTGGCCGGTGAGGGCGAGGACGAGCGAGCTTTCGGTGTCGGCCGCGGGTGCCGGTGCGGGAATCGGACGGGCCTGGGCTCGCAGGCGTTCGATGCGGCCTCGTAGGTCGGGGTGGTTATAGAGGAAGGCGTGGGAGACGCCGGCCTCGCGCTGGACGGCCTGGAAGGTGACGGGCTCGCCGCGCTTGACCAGGACGCGGATCGCCTTCTCGGCGGCCTCGGTCTTGGCCTGGGACTTCGCCTGGGCGGCTGCCGCGAGGGTCTGGGTGCGCTTGGTGCGGGAGTCGGTCACGGCCGGTTCCTCCGGTGGTGGTCGAGGTCGAGGCGGACGGGGACAGGTCCGGTGGGGGCGGCGCCGCAGCCGGCGCCCTGGACGGCCCGGTCGGGGGCGGAGTTCAGGGTGTCCAGCAGTTTCGTGAGAGCGGCGTGTTCGGCCCGGCGCTGGAGGAGCCAGACGTTGTCCTCGGGCATTGGGCGGCCGTGACGCTGGGCGAAGGCGGTGGTGCTGCGGTCGATCAGTGCTTCGGTCTCGGTCAGTTGCCGCTCCAAGGCGGGCTGGTGGGTGGCGTCGGTGACGAAGACCGAGCAGGTCAGGCAGGCGTTTCCCTTGTCGCAGGTCTGCAGCGGCGGCAGCATGCACCAGCCGTGGGGAAGGAAGCGGTCGGCCCGGTTGAACAGGTGGAGGCTGTCGTGGTCGTCGCGGGAGAAGGCGACGCGGCTGCCGTCGGCGCGGAGCTTGGCGGTGGCCAGGAATGCCTGCTCGGCGTGTTCCTGGCGGGCGGCGACGTAGTGCATCGACATGGTCGGGGTGGCGTGTCCGGCATAGCGCATCAACACATGGACGGGCAGGCCGAGTTCGGCGAGGCGTGTCAGTTTGGTGTGACGGAAGCGGTGGGTGTGGCTGAGGCCGATGGGCTTGCCCTGGCCGTCGGTGATCTTCACGAGCTTGCTGAACTCGCGGAGCATCCAGTTGTAGGTGCCGGAGGGATAGGGTTTGTCGCCCTGGCGGTTTCCGGTCCGCTGGAGGAACAGGTGCCGCGGGGTGACGTCGGGGAAGTGATCGCGGACCCAGGCTCGTTGTTCCTCGATGACCGCGACGACCTCCTGGTCGACGAGGATGGTGTCCGGCGCGATATCGATCTTGCTCTGGGCGTAGTGGAAACGTGCGATCTCCTCGCCCTCGGCGGCGTCGGCCGTCGGCTCGGGGACCGCCGAGAGGCAGTCGGAGCGGCAGGTGCGGATCTCGCTGGAGCGTCGCCCGGTGAGGATCTGCAACAGGATCATGCGCATGGCCTGTGGGTCGTCGAAGCCGCGGGCGGTGACCTCCTGGCCGTCGCCGCGGGTGAACGTCATCTGCTCGTGGCGGCCGAGTCCGAGCAGGGGCAGGGCGGCGGGGATCTGGGCGAGAGCCTGGTCGTCGACGTAGTTGTCTTCGTTGAGTTCGCGCCCGTGCGGGATCCGGGAGACCTGCCGGAACCAGCCGGCCGCGTGGGCGTCGGTGACCCGGGACCAGGGGTGGGGGCCGAGGATCTGGCGGGCCTCGGCGGGGTTGGCCGCGACGAACGCGAACAGCTCGGCGACGGCCCGTAGGTCGTCGTTGACCAGTCGGGGATGGACGGGCCGGTTTGCGAATCGCTGTTCGGAGAGGCGAAGGAGCCGGTTTGCGGGGTCGGAGTCCCAGCGGCGGAAGGCCGCGGCCAGCTCGACCGCGTGAGCGGGGTCGCCCAGGACGTCCAGTGGGTCGGTGAAGGTCTCCAGCCACCGGCCGAAGCGGGTGAAGCAGCGCATGCGCTCCTGGCTCACCGTGGACCAGCGCAGGACTCCGGCCTCGAGCTGGGTGCCGAGATGCCACTTGACCGCTTCCCGTAGCCATCGGTGGCTGATCGTCGAGGGGGAACAGCCGTAGTGGGCCTGGGGTTCGTGCTTGGCGAGCGGGATCCGGGGATCGCAGCGGGGGTGCCACTCGTCCAGCTGCCACCAGGTCGCATCCGTGCAGCGTGCCAGCAGGGCCAGGCGGGAGAACCGGAAGATCACTCGCAGTCGGGCGACGCTGCCGTGGGGCGGGAGCCGGCCCCACCGGGTGGCATAGAACCACCGCTGCAAAGCCAGGGCCGTCTCGGCGTCCATCGCCCGGATCGAAGCTGGGAATGGGTGCTTCTCCCGAGTCGCCCGACGCAGGATGTTCGCGAGCTGATTGGTGCCCAGCACCGAGGAGCGGGTTCCGTCCAGGGCCTGCCAGTGGGCCATCCAGGCCAGTTCGGCCGGCATCGGATCGGGCAATCCGCGCAGGTCGATCCGGCGGTCGCCGTTCTCTGTGATCTTCTTCCAGTCCTCGATGCCGTCGCCGATCACCGGTCCTTTCCAGGGTGCGGGCAGCTGTGACCACAGCCGCCAGATCGGGTCCTCGGCCTGGAGTGCGTGGAGGTGGCGCGGTTCACCGGGCATCGGGCACCTGCCAGGCGGAGGCATACGACTTCCAGTTCGCCGCGGCCCGCAGGGCCTCGTCCTCGCGCACCCAGCCATAGAGGTCGAGCGTGGTCTGGACGTGTGCATGCCCGAGTCGCCGCGAGACCACCCACTCCGGCGTCCCGGCCAGCAACAGCGCGGTCGCGTGAGTGTGCCGGAACCAGTGCGGGGTCCACCCGGCGGGGCCGATGCCCTTCTTGCGCAGGGCGGCGGTTTTGTCCCGCACCGTCCCTTCCTTCAGCGCGGCCAGCAGCGGGGGCCGGTCCAGGTTCACCAGCAACGGCGAGGCCGCGGTGAGCTCTCTGCCGGCGTCGGCGGCCCGGACGGCGAGATGGACGAGGTAGTCGGTGAACAACCGCTCCAGGTCGGCGCCGACATAGACGCGCCGCGGGCGCATCATCTTCACCCTCGCCCCGTTCGTGTTGTCCTCGCGGGGGACGATCTCGACGTGCGGAGTGCCGCCGCGGCCCATGACGAAGTCGCTGATCCGCAGGCCGAGGGCCTCACCCAGCCGCATCCCGGTCTCGGCGAGCAAGGCGAACAGCAGGCGGTCGCGCAGGTTGCCCGCCCATTCCCCGCCGGCCTGCGGCCTCGCGCAACCGTCCAGGACCGCCTGGATCTCGGACGGCAACAGCAACGGCGGCCGCCCGCGGTGCCGATGGCGGCGGACCCTCACCAGCGAGGACGGCCCTGGCCCGGTGCGGGCATCGAGATGTGCGAGCAGACCGCGAGCCGGAGCCCGACGCGGGGCCCCGCGCATCAGCCGGCCCGCCACTGGGACGGAGAAGACCGCCTCCTGCCAGCGATAGAAGGAGATCAGGGCGGCCAGCCGGGCCTCCAGCGTCTCCGGCGCCGGGGCGTCCTCCTGGACGACCAGGGCGTGCTCGACTGTGCGGCCGTTTCGGAGCCAGGACAAGAAACCCGCCACCGCGGGCACCCCGACATCACCCCAGGCCGCCGTCTCGTCGCGCTGTTCGAGGAAGGTCCACCACTGGGCCAGCGAGGTCGCATAGCCCCGGACGGTGTTCGGCGACCACAACGGCCGGTGAGCCTCCAGCCACTCCTCCACCGGAGCGACCGTCCGGTACTTCTCGTCGACCACGGTCCACGTCCGCCGCCCGCCCGAGGGCAGGACCGCCAAGCTGAGTGCCACTGATGCCGTTCCGTCTCGTTGAAGAACTCCCACTGATAGCAGTGCATCAACGACACAGAACGCTCATGGTGACGCTCGTCGAAGACAGAGAATCGAGGGGCTCACGCCCCGCTGATAACACCCGGCGTCGGAAAGACGCACACCGCCGTGGCTCTCGATCACCACGCAGTGGTGATGTTCCTTGCCGATGTCCACTCCGGCCCAGATCCGGGGCACGGCCACCTTCGCCAGCTCGTCGCGCGTTCACAGCCCAGCAGACGACCTCGCCGACATTGCCCTACACAGCGGTCGAGTCGCATCTCCCAATCGGCGGTCGAGTCGTCGCGGGGCTCCGGGCGGCCAAGCTCCTTCAGCCGTCTCACGGCGCCCACATGACAGCCATACCCGGAACCTCTGGGTCCACCGATCTTACGAATGACCAGTTCAAACCCACGACCAAGAAAGCAGGGCCGACATGAAGGCCTTTCACAGGGGCGTGCGGAGGGCGAGCGAAGGGCGTACGGAGGATGTCTCGTCGTACTATCCGGGATCGCCGAAGGCGCGGCGGCCGGCGTGTCCCGGCTGAGCCGCGCCTTCCCGCGCCGCGTGTCTCAGACCCGGGCTCCGAGGCCCTCCACGTCCAGCGCCGCCTCCTTCAGGCCCAGCAGGTCGAACGCCTGCTCCGACAGGTCCGCGACGATGGCTGGCGGCAGCGCCGTCCAATCGTAGTGCGTCGGGATCTCCGGGTGCGTGTAGGCCGCGTGGATGCTCCGGCGGTCGGCGCCGCTGGCGTTCGGGCGACCGCTGTGGATGAGGTGCGAGTTGTGCATGATGACGGCACCGCGAGGCGCCTCGACTATGACCTCGTCCGGGTGGGCGTCCATCGCGTCGCCCATCCGGGCCAGTGCGGCGGTGTCGTCCAGGTGGGAACCCGGGATGACGCGCGTCGCGCCGTTCTCGGCGGTGAAGTCGTCGAGGCACCAGATCGCGTTGCACTTGTCGAAGGGCCGCCCGCGACGGCGGTCCAAGACGTGCAGTGGCTGGCCCGCCGCACCCGCGGCGGGCGAGCGGCCGTTGATCAGGTTCAGCAGGAGCCGCGGTCCGACCATCTGGCTCGCGGCGTCGAGGAGCAGCGGGTGCAGGAGGCCGTCCTGCACCTTGGCCGAGTAGTACAGGGCGTTGTCGACGAAACGGACGCCCTCCTCGGAATCGCTGATCTCGTGGAGGCGGAACTTCTCCCACGAGGTGTCCATCTCGTCGCCCAGCTCGTCGCATTCCTGCGGAGTGAACACGTCGAGGAGGACCACATATCCCTCGGTGTCCAGCTGCTCGCGTTCCCCGGGCGTCAGGGCAGTACGGTTCAACACGTTCTTCCTCCCTCGCGGTGACTGTGCTCGAAAATCAGACCTGGGTGTTGGAGACGATGTGCGCGAGGGTGGTACGACCCATGTTGTACATCGCCGGGTTGGTGTCGATGTAGTACCAGATCGCGCCCATGCACTGCTCGAACGCCCACGCCTTGCTGCGCTCCCATTCGAGGTCGTCGCAGCCCAGCTCCTCGCGGAACACCGCGCGAGACGGGTCGTCGAGCAGGTGCCACGCGGCGATGACGTCGAGGGCGGGGTCGGCCGGGGCGAAATCGCCGCTGTCGAGGACGCCGGCCAGCCGGCCGCCCTCGACCAGGACGTTGTTCGGGGTCAGGTCGCCGTGGGTCATCACGTCGCCCGGCTTGTCGGGGAGCTCGCGGAAGTGGCTCCAGAGCCGGCGGAGCAGGGGCACGTCGAGCAGGCCCTCGCTCTTCTCGAAGCAGAGCTCGACCCATTCGTCGTGGTCGGGCAGGTGGCCGCCCCGGTTCTCGCCCTGGAAGGTGCGGCCCTCGGTCTCGGCGGTCCGCAGCGCCTTGAGGAGACCCGCGAGGTCGCGGGCGAAGTCCGGGGATCCGCCGAAGCCCGCGGTGGCGACCTCTCCGGGGACCCAGGTCTGCACCGACCACGGCAGGGGGTAGCCGCTGCCCGGCTCGCCGAGGGCGACGGGGCGCGGAGCCGCGACCGGACAGTGCTCGGCGAACCGCTGCGAGGCCCGGGCCTCGCGCTGGAGGGTCTCCCGGCAGACCTCGGGGTCCACCGACTGGAGCGGGAAGCGGGCCGCCAGCTCGTCGCCGATGCGGAAGATTCCGTTCACCGTGCCGCTCGACGTCAGGCGGCGGACCTCCAGCGCCTTCCATTCGGGGAACTGGGTGGCGATGAGCTCACGGACGGCCTCGTCCTCGATGATGATCTCGTCGTCGTGCATCGTCATGCTTCGTGTGTCCGATCCTTGGTCAGTGGTACCGGCCCGCGTGTGGCCCTTGCGTCCGCTGTCGATGGGGGCGGGCTTCAGCGAGCCCATGCCAGGTGTTCGGCATTGGCCGCGATCAGCTTGTCCGTGAGCTCTTCCGCCGCCTGGTGCTGGCCGATCAGCGGGTGGGCGAGGAGTGCGGCGTAGACGCGCTCGCGGCCGCCGCGTATCGCCGCGTCCAGGGCGAGTTCCTCGTACGCGCTGACCGAGGCGATGAGGCCGGACATGCTCGGCTCGACCGGGGCGACCGGCCGGGGGCGGGCGCCGTTCGTGTCCACGTCGCAGGTCACCTCGATGACGGCGTCGTCGGAGAGGAACGGCAGGGTGCCGTTGTTGCGTACGTTGACGGCGTGCGGGCCCGCCGCGCTCGGGTTCAGCAGCGAGGACAGCAGCCCGACCGCCGCCTCCGAGTAGTAGGCGCCGCCCCGCTCCTCCAGGAGCTTGGGCTTCTTGCTGAGCGTCGGGTCGGCGTACATCCGGAGCAGTTCCGACTCGATCGCGGCGACCTGCTCGCCCCGGGTGGGGCGGCCGGTGTCCTCGCGGACGACCTCGTCGTGGCAGTAGAAGTAGCGCAGGTAGTAGGAGGGCAGGGACCGGGTGGAGAGCAGGGTCCGGGGCGGCAGTCCGACCTCGGCGGCCAGCTCCTCGGGCCGGGTCTCCAGGAGCTCGGGCAGGCGGTCGACCCCGTCGACGTACACGGCCCGCTCCCACGTCAGGTGGTTGAGCCCGACGTGTCCGAGCAGGACCGACGACGGCTTGACGTCGAGCATCCCGGCGATCCAGCGCTCCAGCCCGATGGCCACGTTGCACAGGCCCACCGCGCGGTGGCCGGCGTCCAGCAGGGCGCGGGTGACGATGCCGACGGGGTTGGTGAAGTCGACGATCCAGGCGCCGGGCGCGGCGAGGCGCGCCGCGCGCTCGGCGATGTCCAGGACGACGGGGACCGTGCGCATGGCCTTGGCGAGACCGCCAAAGCCGGTGGTCTCCTGGCCGACGCAGCCGCAGCTCATCGGGAGGGTCTCATCGCTGATCCGGGCCTGCTGTCCGCCGACGCGGAGCTGGAGGATGACCACGGAGGCGTCGGTGAGACCGGCGTCGAGGTCGCTGGTCCACGTGACGCGGCCCGAGGCGCCGTAGTCACCGAAGATCCTGCTGGAGAGTCCGCCGATCACTTCGAGGCGATCGGCGACCGGGTCGACCAGGCACAGATCCGCCTGCGGGAAAAGGCGGGCGAATCCGTCGACGAGTTCCGGTGTGTACGTGGAACCGCCGCCCACAACTGCGATCTTCATTGCCGACTCCTGCAATCGTCACCTCGCGGATCGTCGCCTCGCGGCACGAAACCGATTCAAACAAAATCAAGAAACATCTTTGCCTGTCAAGGCAACCGGACGGCACCTGACCGCAATGCGGAATAGTTACTTCAACTTCAGCCGCATGGGAAGTCGGGCCGGCCCGTTGACGGCTATCGACGCCAGTGGAGTGACGGGTCCGGCCTGCTCGAAGGAGGCCACGGACGTCACCAACTCGTCAAGAAGAATGCGACTTTGGTGGCGCGCCATCGTCTGGCCGATGCAGACGTGCGGACCGAATCCGAGAGCGAGATGACGATTGGGTTTACGGCGGAGGTCGAACTCCTCCGGCCGGTCGAACTCCTTATCGTCGCGATTGGCGGAACGCACCCAGAGAACGACCCTTTCGCCCTTCCTGATCCGCTGGCCGTCCCTTTCCATGTCGCTCGTGGCCGTTCTCATGCTGTGCGTCGCGCTGCTGCCCCAGCGGAGGATCTCCTCGACGGCGCTCGTCTGGATCTCGGGGTGTTCGCGGAGGTCGTGCCACTGCTCGGGGTGGTCGAGGAGCGCCGCCATTCCCGCGGCGATGGACAGGCCCGCGTTCTCCGAGGCGCCGAGGAGGTTCTCGCAGTTGAGGAGGACTTCCGTCTCGGTGAGGAGTTCCTCGTCGACCTCACCGTCGAGGAGGAGGCTGATCGCGTCGTCGGCCGGCTTCTCGTCCCGCTGTTCCATGAGGTCGATGACGTACCTGGTCAGCGGTACGTGGCTGGTCATCGGCTTGGCCGCGGCGAAGGCCTCCTCGATCCACCGCACGACCGTGTCGAGATCCGCGTCCGGCACGCCGAGCAGGCGGGCGATCAGCAGGCTCGACAGCCGTCCGGCGACGTCGTGGGCGAAGTCGAACTCCCCGCTGTCCGCCGCTCGAGCCAGCACGTCGCCCACGTCCTGGCGCAGGCGGTCCGCGAGGGCGCGGGCGCTGCGCTCGTTGAAGTGCGGGGCCAGCATGGAGCGCAGGCCGTTGTGGCGTGGCGGGTCGGTCAGCGCGAGGGTGAGTCCGGTGCCGGGGTCCTCGCCGTTCACCGACGGGCGAAGCAGGACGCCCCCTTCGGAGCTGAAGCTCTCGGGGTCGGCGTAGACGGAGCGGACGTCGTCATAGCGCGTCACGGACCAGAACGCCGGGTATCCGTCGGGTTCGTGGCGGACCCACGGGTGGGCGGCCCGCATCTCGCGCCAGATCCCGTCCGCGCGTCCGTCAGCGTGGGTCCGGGGGTCGAGCAGCGCGTCGGCTGCCGCGTACGAAGGGTGCGTCACGGCGTCTCAGCCTTCCGTCTTGCGTATGTGGTCGAGGAAGCCGCTCAGCAGGGTGCGGGCGACCGAGGCCGACACCGCCGTGACGTGGTACGTCACTTCGACGAGTAGGCCTCCGTCCTCGGTCGGCCAGATCTCGCAGTGCAGTTCCATGGGCACGTCGAGGTACGGCAGGCGCAGGCGGGAGACCGTGAGTCCGTTGAGCCGCAGGTCGGCCGTCCGGTTGTCCTGGAGCGCGAACATCATCTGGAAGATCGGTGTACGTCCCCGGGAGGCCGGTCCGACGAGTTCGGCCAGCCGGTCCGAGGGCGCTTCCAGGCAGGCGAGCGCGGACTCGATCCGCCGCGCGGTGAAGTCGACGGCCTCGGCGAACGAGACGTCGTGTCCGTCGCAGAGGGACGGGCCGTTCAACCTGATCGGAACGACGGTGAGTTGGCAGCACATGGCTCGTTCGTCGCCCACCGAGGCGCGGTCCGCGACCGGGACGCCGACCGCGGTGTCGGTGACGGTGAGGGTCTCGGCGAGCGTCCATCCCCATGCCGTCAGGAGCACGGTGAAGGGCGTGGTGGCCCGCTCGCGGGCCGCCCGGGACACGGTGGCGTACTCCTCGGGAGTCAGCCGTTCGCTGATGGCCTCGATGCCGGACCCGGTGGTGGTGGGCGGGACTTCGGGCCAGGTGATCTCGGGGACTCCGCGCAGGGTGTCGGCCTGTGCCCGGAGTTGCCCCTCGATCTGCGTCCGGTCCGACTTCGTGCGGCGCAGCTGGGCGAGCTGGGTGAGTCCGGGCGGCGGCGGGGCTTCCACCTCGCCGTTGTAGGCCCGGCTGAGGTCGTCCGCGAGGACGGCTTCGGACCAGCCGTCGAAGGCCACGTGGTGGAAGCTGCAGCCGAAGACGCTGACGTCGCCGGAGAGTACCGGCACGATGGCGGTGCGCCAGACGATGCCTTCCTCGGGGTCGAACGGCAGGGCGAGTTCCTCCTTGAGGGCCTCGACGGCGGCTCCGAAGGAGTTCGCGGGGCGCAGGAGGTGCAGGGGCGGCGCGTCGATGTCGGTGTCCGCCATGTGCGGTCGCGGTTCGAGCGTGTACTCGGCCCGCAGCGGCTCGTGGCGTTCGTGTACGGCGACGACGGCGCGGTCCAGGGCTTCCAGGTCGACCTGCCCGGTGAGGGTCCAGGCGACGAGGCAGTGGTTGGTGAGTCCGTCGGGCTGGACGACGTCGCGGAGGAGGAAGGCGCTCTGCACCTGGCTCAGTTCGAGGTCGGCGACCGGCTCCGGCTCGTGCTTCTCCTCGTCCCGCGCGGCTTCCCGCGCCTCGCGGAGCCGGGCCGTGAGGCCGGACACGCTCGGGTCGCGGTAGAACTGGGAGAGCGGGATCATCTGGCCGGTGCTCTGTCCCAGCCTGGCACAGAGCCGGCCGGCGTCGAGCGAGGATCCACCCAGGCCGAAGAAGGACAGGTCGTCGGGGACGTCGGTGCGGCCCAGCACCTGAGTGAACGTTCCGGCGACGATGTCCCTGAGCTCGTCGCCCGACGGCTCCACCGCCTTCGCGCCGGTGTCCGCCCGCTCCGGCGTGCGGGTGGGGTCCGGCTCGGGCTCGTCCGCGAGCCATTCGAGCAGGCGCGCCTCGCTGACCTTGCCCCGATCGTTGAGAGGGAGCTCGTCGATCACCAGCAGGCGGGAGGGGCACTGGTACGAGGGCAGGTGCTCCTCGATCAGGCCGAGCAGCCCGGTGAGGCGGTCGCCCCTTTCCCGGGGTACGCAGAAGGCCACGAGTTCGTACGCGTCGTCGAGCGCCGTCCGGCGCGCTACGACGCGGCAGTCGACGACGGCGGGCGACATGTTGAGGACGGCCTGTTCGACATCGGCCGGTTCGACCCGGTGGCCGCGCACCTTGACCTGCCGGTCGGCGCGCCCCAGGAACTCCAGGAGTCCGTCCGGCGAGCGCCAGACCCCGAGGTCGCCCGTGCGGTAGACGCGGGTGGGGCGGCCGTCGAGGACGTACGTGGCGAAGCGTTCCGCCGTGAGTTCCGGGTCGCCGAGATAGCCGATGGCCAGTCCGTCACCCGTGACGCAGATTTCACCCTCTTCGTCGTCCCCGCATTCCCGGTCGCCGTCGAGTACATAGATGCGCGTCGCGGGCACGCACAGGCCGAGGGGAATCCCGCCGGGGCGGAGATAGTCCATGGGCATGACACGGTGGGCGCTCGCGAAAATCGTGCTCTCCACTGGTCCATACCCATTGGTGAGCTCAATTGCCGGATGCGCTTCGAGGAACCTGCGTACGTGGTCGACGGAGAGCCGCTCGCCGCCGACCATCACCTGCGACAGTCCGGCGAGGGCACTGAGGTCCTCGTCGACGACGATATTGAAAACACTGCTGGTCAGCCAGACCGTGTTCACTCCGTCTTCGGAGATGACCCGGCGCAGCAAGTCGGGCGTCAGGAACGGCTCTTCGATGATGACGCTGGTTCCGCCCCGCAGAAGGCTGCCCCAGAGCTCCAGGGCGAAGGCGTCCCAGGGCGTCGCCGCCGCCAGGGTCATGACCGTCCGGCGGTCGAAGCACGCGAAGGTTTCGTCGACGAACAGCCGGGAAATCGAGCGGTGCGGGACGACAACACCCTTGGCTCGTCCGGTCGTTCCGGACGTGAAGAAGACACAGGAAGCCTCGTCGGAGCCTACCGCGACCGGACGGAAGTCGGTGGACCGGCTTGTTCCACCGGCGGATTCACGACTGAAGTCCGTCAAGTCCTCGTCCGGCGGCGTCCACACGGACAGCCCCAGGCAGTTGGCGGGATCGTCGTCGACGACCACCGTCGCTTCGAGGTCGCGGATGACCGAAAGAAGACGGGGCTGTGGCCATTGAGGGTCCAACAAGGCAAATGCCGCACCGGACTTGAGGACCGCCAGCAAAGCCGTCACGAGTCTCACGCTGCGCGGCAACAACACCGGAACGAGCGTTCCGGGTCCGATGCCGCGCGAGGCGAGTTCCGCTGCCCACCGAGTCGATGCCTCATCAAGCGCGGCATAAGTCACGTCGCGGCCATGTGCACGCAATGCGACACTGTGCGGCGAACTCGCCGCCACCCGCGCCACCATCTCGTGAAGTCCGCCATCCATGACCAACTCTGCCGTATCACTTGAGACTTGCGCCCCGTCATCCGGCGTCATTGATACGCCCCCCGCGGTAGAGCAATGTCGGATTTGGTAGTAACTGCCTTATAAGCCAAGGCCGTTGATAGACCGATCTAAGTTACAGTAACACTCATGATGCGCGATACCTCCCTCGATGTTGCTGTGGTTGGCATGGCCGCTCGCTTGCCCGGCCCAAGCGACTTCCGGCAGTGGTGGGACGGGATTGTCGAGGGCCAGACCTTCCTGGCCTCGATACCTCGTGACGCTCTACTGCGGCGCGGCGTTCCGGCTCACCACGTGGACGACCCCGATTACGTCCCGGTTCACGGCGTACTGGAGGGAGTGGACAGGTTCGACAACGACTTCTTCCGCATAAGCCCGCGCGAGGCGGAGAGGATGGATCCGCAGCACCGACTCGCGCTCGAAGTGGCGTGGCAGGCCCTGGAGGACGCCGGTGTGCGGCCGAACGGCGGCGCACTCCGGACAGGGGTGTTCGCCTCCAGCACCGGAAGCACGTACCTGCGGTGGATTCTGGCCCGAGAGCAGCCCGATCCGGGTGCCATGGACGATCTGATCCACGGCACCGAACCGGACTTCCTCGCCAGCCGGATCTCCTACAAACTCGGTCTCACCGGACCGGCCATGGCCGTCCAGACGGCCTGTTCCTCCTCGCTCGTCGCGGTCCACCTCGCCGTCCAGTCGCTGATCAACGGCGACTGCGAGCAGGCCGTCGTGGTCGCCACGGGCATGAACTACCCGCAGGCCGGCTATATCCACCTGCCCGGCGGCGTCCAGTCCAGAACCGGCCGTTTGCGGCCGTTCGACAGCGAGGCCGACGGCGTCGTCGGCGGTTCCGGAGCCGCCTGTGTCGTCCTGCGCCTCCTGAGCGATGTCAACGAGGACGAGGTCGAGCCGCACGGTGTGATCCTCGGCACGGCGATCAACAACGACGGCTCCGGCAAGGCCGGTTACTACGCGCCCTCGCTCGAAGGCCAGGAGCGCGCGATCCGTGAGGCGATCCACACCGCGGACATCGACGCCTCCACCCTCGGCTACCTGCAGATGCACGGCACCGGCACCTCGGTCGGCGACCCCCTGGAGTGGAGCGCGGCCAGCTCGGCGCTGACGGCGGAAGGTGCCGTTCCCGGGCAGATCGCGGTCGGCGCGGTCAAGGCGAACGTTGGGCACCTGGACGCATGCGCCGGTCTGGCCTCCCTGGTCACCACCCTGACAGTGCTCAAGACCGGTACGGTGCCTCCCATCGCCGGTTTCCGCGAGCTCAACCCCCTCATCGCCGACCCGGCGTCGCCGCTCTTCGTCCCGGACGGGGCGACGCCCTGGACCGCTGCGCAGCCCCGCCGGGCCGGGATCAGCGCCTTCGGCATCGGCGGCACCAACGCGCACGTCATCGTGGAGGCCGCGCGCCGGTCGCCCGAGACCGCCGAGGCCCCCCGGTCCGACAGCACGGACGGTCCCCTCGTCCTGCCCGTGTCCGCCGCGAGTGCCGACGCCCTGACCCGTACCGCCGAGGCACTCGCCGACTGGCTCGACGCCGAGAAGCCCGCGCTCGCTGAGGTGGCGCGGACCCTGGTGACGGGCCGCGCCGAGCTGAACCACCGGCGGGCCGTCGTCGCGTCCACCGTCCAGGAGGCCGCGAGCCTGCTGCGCCGGCGGCCGGACGAGGCTCCGCAGCCGACGACGACCCCGCCGCTGATCTTCGTCTTCCCCGGCCAGGGGGCGCAGCGCCCCGGCATGGCGAAGGCCTACCAGCAAGTGCTGCCGGGGTTCTCCGCCGCGCTCGACTCGGTGCTCCGGGCCCTGCCGCTCCCCCTGCGGGACCGCGTGGGCCGGGCCCTCAACGACAGCGAGTTCCCGGCGGACCAGCTCGACCAGACCGAGCTCGCCCAGCCCGCCGTCTTCTGCCTCCAGGTCGCGGCCGTGTCCGCGCTGCGCGAGCTCGGCGTGAAGCCGTCCGCCGTCCTCGGGCACAGCCTCGGCGAACTGGCCGCAGCCACGGCGGCCGGGGTGCTCGACGTCGGCGCGGCCGTCGCCTTCGTGGTCGAGCGCGGCAAGGCGATGCAGGCGTGCCCGCCGGGCAGGATGCTGGCGCTCGCCTGCTCCGAGAGCCAGGCTCGGGAGCTCATCGCGGGCACGGAGCTGGAGATCGCGGCCGTGAACGGCCCCGACGCGTGTGTCTTCGCGGGAACGGAGGAGGAGATCCAGCTGCTCTCCGAGCGCGTCGACGCCGGGACGTTCCAGCGCGTCCTGCGGACGACCCGGGGCTTCCACAGCCGGCTCGTCGACCCGGCGCTGGACGCGCTGCGGGACGCCGTGTCCGGGCTCACGAACCTGCCCGCGACATGTGTCTTCGCCTCCGGGCTCCGCGCGGGCGTGTCCGAGGTCGGCGAGGTCCCGGACCCGGTCACGTGGGTCGACGCGGCCCGGTCCGAGGTGCGCTTCGGGGACGCCCTCGCGGCCCTGGCGGTACTTTTCCCGGGCGCGGTCGCCGTCGAGATCGGCCCCGGGCGGCCCCTGGCCTCCCTCCTGGAGGCGGCGGACCTGCGGACGGCCGCGCTCGGCTCGCCCAAGCCGGAGACGTCCGAGCTCGCCCTGCGGACCGGGCTCGCGGACCTGTGGGCCGGCGGGTACCCCGTCGCGCTCGCCGACCTCACTCCCCCGGCCCGCGCCGTCCACCTGCCCGCCTATCCGTTCGCCGGGCCCCGGCACGTCCCGCAGGTGGCCGCCGACGCCCCCGTCATCACGACGGCGGGTGCCTCCACGGGCACCCCCGCGACCGGTGCGGCCGAGGCCGGGCAGCCGGCCGAGCCGGTCATGACGGATCCCGCCACCCTCGTCCGGACGAGTTGGCGTGAACTCTTCGGTCACGAGAACCTGACCGACTCGACCGACTTCTTCGACGCCGGAGGCGATTCCCTCCTCATCACCCGGTTGGTCAGAAAGCTCAACCAGGCCCTCGGCATCCGGATCCCCGTCCGCGATCTGCTGCGCGCGCGGACGCTCGGCGGACACGTCACCGTCGTTGCCGAAACGCTGCAGAAGCAGGACTGATGCGATAACTCCCTTACTTTTCCGAGGAGTTCCGAACAGCCGTTGCCCGCGCCCCATCGCGCGGGCGACGGCGGCCCCGGACGTGCGCGCGCACTCCATGAACAAGCGTCAAACGGTCCTCTTCGTTCCGCTTCAACTGGCCTTACCCGCAGCCAAATTGACCGCTACCGTTCACTCACCCCTATGGTTGAATGCCCCCATGACGGGTCAAGATCAAACTCAGCCACGAGTCCAGGTTGGTCGGGGAGAGCTTCTCCGTCAGCCGCAGTTCCGGATCCTGTTGCTCGCCCGAAGCATCTCGTTCTTCGGTGACTCACTCGCCCCGATCGCCATACCCTTCGCGGTGCTCGCCGCCGGGGGCAGCGCGGTCGACGTCGGCATCGTCCTCGGCGCGGGCACCGTGACCAACCTGATCCTCCTCCTGACGGCCGGAGTCATCGCCGACCGCATGCCCCGGCGTCTCCTGCTCATCACGAGCGACGCGCTCCAGGGCGTCGTCATGACGGCGATGTGCGTCGTCCTGCTGACGGACAACTACTCCCTCTGGCTGCTGGTCGTCCTGCAAGTCCTCTTCGGCGCCGGCATGGCGCTCAACATGCCCGCGTTCACGGGCATCATGCCGCAGGTCATCGACCCGTCCCACGTCCAGGCGGCGAACGGGCTGCTGTCCGTCACGCAGTCCGCGGCCCAGATCGGCGGCCCGGCCTTCGCCGGCATCCTCGTGGCCGCCGGGAGCCCCGGCATCGCGCTCGGGGTCGACGCCGCCACCTTCTTCGTCTCGGCGCTCCTGCTCCTCGGACTGCGCGTCTCCACCGAACGCGCAGCCGAGCCGATGCACTTCCTCCGCGACCTGAAGGAAGGCTGGCAGGAGATGACCCGCCGCCGCTGGTACTGGGTCAGTCTGCTGTGCCACTCCGGCTGCAACTTCTCGATCGGCGTCTTCTCGGTCCTCGGCCCCGTCATCGTCAGCGGGAACGGCGGCGCGACGGGCTGGGGCCTGATCAGCACCGCGGGCGCGATCGGCAGCCTCATCGGCGGCGTGGTCGTCATGAGGCTGTGGCTGCGCCGCCCGATCGTCTACGGCAACCTGGCCGTGGTCCTCTACGCGCCGAGCCTGCTGCTGCTCGTCCAGCCCTCGCCGGTCTGGGCCATCATGATCGGCGCCGGAGTCGCGGCCTTCGCCATCTCGATCCTCAACGGCGCCTGGAACTCCGCGGTCCAGCAGCTGATCCCGGAGGCGATCCTCTCGCGGCTCTCCTCCTACGACTGGCTCATCTCCTTCGCGACCCTCCCCCTCGGCTACACGCTCGCCGGGCCCCTGTCGGAGGCGTTCGGCCAGTCCAACGTCCTGGTCGCAAGCGCGCTCCTGCTGGCCCTGCCTTGCGCGCTCACCGTCCTCGACCCGACCATCCGCGGGGTCCGCGCCGACCGCAACGGACAGATCATCAAGGGCGAGCCCATCGCCGAGCCCGTCAAGGCAGTTTGAGGAAGGCCGCTCATGACACCCTTCGCGGTATTCGATCTCGACGACACACTGGTGGACTACGCGGGCTCCATCGACGCCACCTTCGTCGCCCTCGCCGAGGAGCGCGGACTCGGGCCGGAGGGACTGGAGTTCCTTCGTGCCGAGCAGGAGAAGCCCGGCACCCCCGAGGAGTCCTGGAAGGCGATAGCCGACCGCTTCGGCTTCCCGGAGTCGCCCGAGGAGCTCACCCGCGCCTTCGCCGACCGCCTGCCGGCGCTCTGCCGTCCGTACGAGGGGGCCATCGAGGGCCTGCGCGCGCTGCGCGCGGCGGGCTGGCGCCTCGCGCTGCTGACGAACGGCTCGGAGCCCGCGCAGCGCATCAAGATGAGCACCGGCTTCGAGGGCCTCTTCGACGCGCACTGCTTCACCGACGAGGAGACCGCCCGCAAGCCCGACCCCAGCGTGTTCCACCTCGTCGCCGAGCGCACCGGGGCCGAGCTGGAGGGGGCGTGGATGGTCGGCGACTCGCTGAGCGCCGACATCGCCGGAGGCGCCGCCGTCGGCATGCGCACCCTGTGGGTCTCCGGGGGCCGCGCCCCGCGCGCCGGAGGTCCGACGCCGGACATCACCGTGCCGGTGATCGCGGAGGCCTTTCCCCTTCTTCTGCGCCTCGACGCGCATTCCCTGAGCAACTGACCCCTCATCCGACCGACAACCGATGGAGTTCGACAGCCGTGTCATTGTTGGACAGTGAGTTCACCGAAGCGGAAACCCGTGTCGGGCCGATCGTGGTCCGCCGGCTGACCGGATACATCGGCGCCGAGCTGGAGGGCGTGGACGCCTCCGCGCCGCTTTCCGAAGAGGCCGTGGCGACCGTGCGCTCGGCACTGCTCGCCCACAAGGTGATCTTCATGCGGGGCCAGAGCCTCGATTACGAGAGCCTCAGCGCCTTCGCCGGTCAATTCGGCCCGCTCACTCCCGGGCACCCCATCTACCAGGCGCCTGCCGACCAGCCGCACGTGCGCGTGATGGACTCCCGGGGTGACGGCACCCGGGCGAACTACTGGCACACCGACCTCACCTTCATCGAGGCGCCGCCGGCCTTCGCGTTCCTGCACAACATCGTCTGCCCGCCGGTCGGCGGCGACACGATCTGGGCCAACACGGCCGCCGCCTACGAGGCGCTGCCGCCGGAGCTCAGGGCGCTGGCGAACGACATGCGCGTGGTGCACTCCAACAACTCGGACTACACCGAGGCCACGTACGCGCACAACCCGAGGGCCCGCGCCGAGTACATCAGCCACACCATCGAGGCGAACCACCCGGCCGTGCGGGTCCACCCCGAGACGGGCGAGCCGAGCCTGCTGCTCGGCGGTTTCGCGCGGTCCGTCGCCGGTCACCGCCCGCGTGCGGGCCGCGACGTCATCGGCGTCCTGGAGGACTACGCCACCCAGCCGGAGTTCACCGTCCGCTGGAAGTGGCAGGCCGGCGACGTGGCCATCTGGGACAACCAGGCGACCATGCACTACGCCGTCCTGGACTACGGCACGCAGCACCGCAGCGGCATCCGGGTGACGGTGCAGGGCGAGGCTCCCGTCGGGCTCGACGGCCGGAAGGGGTTCGCGCTCTCCTTGCCCCTCGACCCGGCCGCCGATGCCTGATGCCTCCTGGAGGTCAGCCCGCCGAGGGACGCCAGACGACCTCCAGGGCGAGGAGGCCGTCGACCCCGAGCAGGGGCCGGGGAACGGCCACCTCGTCCATGCACGCCACCAGCGACAGCTGCGAGGCGTGACACAGCACGGCACGACGCTTGGCCTCCCACAGCTTCCCGGTGACCGGGACGCCGCGCGGGAGGTCGAGCCCGTGCCCGTACCGCTGCCCGAGCTCCGTCACCTCGGACGGCCACGCCTCCGGCGAGGTGAGGTACGCGCCTCCCTCGTCGGCGTAACCGGGCAGGGCCGCGGTGTACGGCAGGTCGGCGTAGAAGTACGGGCGGATGCCGCCGTCCGTCCCGAGCGCGGCTATCGCCTGGTCACGGACGCGGGCGTGGTCCGGCTGGTTGATCCCCGCGGGCAGGTAGAGGTCGGCCGTCGCGGCGACCTGGCGGACCAGCTCGTCCAGGCCGACGAGCGGCTCGGCCTTCTCCCGGTAGGGGCCGTCCGGGTTCGCCAGGAGGATCTGGTCGGCGCCGAGCGCCTTACAGGCGAGGGCGTCCTCCCGTACCCGCGTGTCGTAGGCGTCCTCGGCCGCCGGGAATCCGCAGTCGTAGTCCCACTCCGACACCTCCACCCCGGCCGGCGGCCGACCACCGTGCACCGTCACGACGGCGACCGGTCCGGGCGCGGCCTGAAGAACCCCGCCCAGCGACAGGGCGGCATCGTCGAAATGCGGCGACACCACGACCGTTCGATAGCGGCTGAGATCCATGCTCGGGGCACTCATCATTGACTCCGGATTCGGTCATCGGCTTTGGACAGCTGATTCTACTCACCGCTCCACACACAACAGCGGCTAGACGAGAGAGAATTGATGAAACTCAGCGTATGCATACCCTATAAGGCGCGACTGGACAATCTCCGTATCGCGCTCGAAGCTCTGGCACACCAGACGATGGACTCCTCCGAGTTCGAGGTCGTCATCGGCGCAATGGAATACAGCACCGATCTGACGGAACTGTGCGCCGAGTTCGACGGCCGTCTGGACATCATCACGGTGAACTCGTCGCGGGAATTCCACATTCCGCTGGCGCGCAACCTCGCCATGCGCAGCGCGACCGGAGAGGTCGTCGTCCAGATGGACGCCGATACCCTGCTCCCGCCGTCGGCGCTGCGCGACCTGTTCGACCGGCACTTCGCCTTCGGGCAGCAGATCTGCGTGATCGGGCAGGTCGTCGGCTACGCGAACAACGAGGACGGCCAGGTCGAGACCGTCGAACTGCGGTCGTACGGCGACCATCTCGCCGCCCTCGAAGAGCTCGCCTCGGCGCCCGGCTGGCCGGCCGACCCGCGCTTCCAGGTCCCCCACAACATCCCGTGGGCCTTCGCCTGGACCGGTCTCATCGCCGTCCCGAGGGCGGCCGTCGTCGCCCGGAACCTGTACTTCGACGAGACCTTCCGCGGCTGGGGCGTGGACGACCTGGAGTGGGGCTTCAGGGTCTGCGCCAGCGGTCTGCCCATCACCCTGTCCCCCCAGGTGTACGCGCTCCACCTGCCGCACACCCGGGACGCACTGGCCAACCAGCGGACGGAGGAGCGGAACTACGAACGCTTCCTCGCCAAGTGGCCGCTCCGGGATGTGGAGTTGTGCCGGTTCATCGGTGACACGCGCGCCAACTCGGCATGGCCGGAGTACCTGGACGCGCTGGCCACCGCCGGTGGCGCCGCGACGCTCGGCGTGGCCGTGGGCGCGGTCAAGGGCGAGCGGTCGGCCCGCTTCGGCGTCCCGCTCGACCGGGCCGGCAAGCCGCTGGACGACGGGTACACCACGGGCTTCGACGCCCCCGAGAACGTCACCGTCCTCCCGCTGACCGGGCTTTCGACGCCCTTCCGCACGGAGGAGTTCGCGACCGTGTGGCTGGAGGAATCCCTCCAGCGGCTGCCGGAGCCGTACCGGTCGGGTGTGGTCACGGAGGCGGAGCGGGTGACGCGCTCGGGGAACGTGAGGGCCCGATCAGCGGCGTGATGGCCCGATCAGTGGCGTGGCACCGCGCCCCGGGCGACGGCCCGCCGTACCGCCTGCTCCGGCTCGGGACCGGCACCCAGCCGGTCGAGTCCGAGCAGGACGGCGCCCGTCAGGGGGTCGGTGTCGGTCACGACGACCGTCGAGGAGGGCGAGAACGCCGCGACGCCCTCCTCGATCACCGACAGCAGGACGGGGTTGCGCGCGGCCAGCACGCTCCCGCCGAGGACCACCGTCGTCCCCCGCTCCGTGACGCCGAGTCGCTCCATGGCCACCCGGGTCATGGAGCAGACCTCCTCGCCCTGCCTGCGGACGAGTTCCGTCGCCACCGGATCGCCCTTCGTGGCGACGTCGAGCAGGACGGGCGTGCAGTGGCGCACGTCGAGGGAGGTGAGCCGGTCGTCGCGCAGCCGGAGGGCCACCTCCCGCATCGAGCCGAGGCCGAGATGGTCGAGCAGGGCCCGGACCAGCTCCGTCGGCTCGCCCCTGCCGTCCTCGGCCCGCATCGCGTGCCACAGGGCGGCCATGCCCAGGTCGTTGCCGCCGCCCCAGTCACCGGACCGGTCCCCGAACGCGAGGAACCGGGCCTGCCGTCCGTCCGCCCCGACACCGACGCAGTTGATGCCGGTGCCGCAGACCACCGCGACCCCCTCGCCCGGCACGCCGGCGCGCAGCACCGCCAGGGTGTCGTTCCGCACCAGCACGTCGCCCGCCCAGGGCTTCGTCCGCAGCAGGGCGGCGAACTCGTCCTCCTCCTCGGGGAGATCAAGATGCGCCATACAGGCACTGACGACGGTACGCTCGTCAGTGCCGCCGACCCGGACGACGAGGTCCTCCAGGCGATCGAGCCACACGGACCTCGGCTCGTCCTCCCGCATGCCGGCGCCGCGGGCGGTCGCCAGGACGGTCCCCCGCGCGTCGACGAGAGCCACGTCCGTCTTCGTTCCCCCCGCGTCTATGCCGATTACCTTGCTGAATTCGGCGGGGTGCTGCAGCGGTTGGGGCACGGAACCATCCTCGTGGGAGTCGCGGGAGATCGATGGCGGTTCCGGCGGACACGGGAAGAGGAAGAAGAGAGAATCCGGAACCACCCACACACTACGGAAGCCGGAAGCCCGTCAGCGAGCAACTATCCTTGTCCTGAAGACATGTGACTGCCAGTTCACATCCATCGATGGAGCTTTATGCCCCCGATCAATCTTGGAATCCTGGCGCACGTTGACGCCGGGAAGACAAGTCTCACCGAACGTCTCCTGTTCGAGGCGGGAGTGGTCGACCACATCGGCAGCGTGGACGACGGCACCACCCGTACCGACTCCATGGATCTGGAACGCCGCCGGGGCATCACCATCCGTGCCGCGGTGACCTCGCTCCGGATCGGTGACGTGCCCGTCAACATCCTGGACACGCCGGGGCACCCGGACTTCATCGCCGAGGTGGAGCGGTCCCTGCACGTGCTGGACGCGGCGGTGCTCGTGCTGTCCTGCGTCGAGGGCGTGCAGCCGCAGACCGTCATCCTCTGGCGGGCGCTGCGCCGCATGAACGTGCCCACCGTGCTGTTCATCAACAAGATCGACCGTGGTGGCGCCGACGCGGACCGGGTCGTCGAGCAGATCCGCCGCCGCCTCTCCCCTGCCGCCCTGCCGCTGAGCCGGGCGACCGGCCAGGGCGGTGCGGAGGCCCGCGCCGAGGCGCTGCCCCTCGACGACGCGTCCCTGGTGGAGACGGTCGCCGACGTGGACGACACGGTGATGGAGGCGTGGCTGGAGGGCGAGGAGATCGCACCGGAGCAGATCCGCGCGGCGATTCGGCGCGCGGTCCCGGCCGGGACGCTGTTCCCGGTGCTCTGCGGCTCGGCCTTCACCGGCGCGGGGATCGAGGACCTCCAGGATGCGATCACCTCGCTCCTGAAGCCCTCGCAGGAGCACGTGAGCGGGTCCGCGGAGGGGGCCGTGGCGCGGACGGCGGAAGGGGCCGAGGAGGGGTACGCCGACGAGTCCACGGGCAGGCCCGGCACCGCCCGGTCGGCCACCGTCTTCTCCGTCGACCACGACGCGCGCGGCAGGCGGGTCTGGATGCGCCTGTGGGGCGGCGAACTGGCGATCCGCGACACGATCCCGGTGTCGGCGACCAAGGCCGAGCGCGTCACCGAGCTCTGTATCCCCGGTCCGGGCGGACTCGCCGTCGCGCGGCGGGCGTTCAGCGGCGACATCGTCGCGGTACGCGGTCTGTCGACGGCGCGCATCGGGCACGTCATCGGCACCCCACCGCCGAGGCTCCCCCCGAAGTTCCCCCCGGCGACGATGGTCGCGGCGCTGGAGCCCGTCGACCCCACCCAGCGCGGCGGGCTGTTCACCGCGCTCAGCGTCCTCGGCGACGAGGACCCGCTCATCGAGCCGAGGCTCGACGAGCTCGACGGCAGCGCGCGCATCCGCATCCACGGCGAGGTGCAGAAGGAGGTCGTCGTCGCCGTCCTGGAGGAGCGTTTCGGCGTCCGCACAGTCTTCCGCGACACCTCGGTGATCTGCATCGAGCGCGTGCTCGGCTCGGCGACCGCCGTCGAGGAAATGGACAAGAACGGGAACCCCTACCTCGCCACGCTCGGCCTGCGGCTGGAGGCCGGCGAGACCGGCAGCGGGATCACCTTCCACCCGGGCATCGAGCGGGGAAACATGCCCGCGGCCTTCATCAGCGCCTGCGAGGAGGGCGTGCGGTGGGCCCTCGAACAGGGCCTGCACGGCTGGTCCGTCACGGACTGCAAGGTGACCATGACGGCCTCCGGATACTGCCCGCGCCAGAGCCACGCACACCAGAGCTTCAACAAGGCGATGTCCACGGTCGGTGCCGACTTCCGCAACCTGGCGCCCGTCGTCGTCATGGCCTGCCTCGAGAAGGCCAGGACGCGGGTCTGCCAGCCGATCGAGTGCTTCGAGCTGGAGACGCCCGAGCCGACACTGCGGATGCTCATGAAGACGCTCGGGCGGCTCGGCGCGACCACGGAGTCCGTCACGGACTCCCTCGGTTACACCCGCCTGGTCGGCTTCATCCCTTCGGCGCGCATCGCGGAACTCGCCGCCACCCTGCCCAACATCACCGGAGGCGAGGGCGTGCTGACCAGCCGCCCGGACCACTACTCGGCGTTCCAGGGGGACGAGGTGCCGACGCGGCAGCGCGCCGGGACCGACCCCCGCGAGCGAGCGCTGTGGTTCCAGGCGATGCCGCGCTGATCCGGAGAACAGAAGGAGAGGGGGCTCCCCGCCATGACGGCGGGGAGCCCCCTCTCGTTGCCCGGCTGCTCAGCCGGTCAGCTGCTCGCAGAGGTCCGCGAGCGTCGCGCACAGCCGGGACAGGAACTCCTCGCCCGCGGCCACGTCGAACCGCGTGGGATCGAACTCGCACTCCAGACGGCACGTGTCGTCGTCGTACATCATGGCGACGACCTGGAACGTCCCCATGAACGACTCGTACTCGCCGGAGGTCTCCACGGGCGGCAGCCCGTGTGAGGGCTGCTCCCACGGCATGTAGTTCACCAGCCACTGCGCCGGACGCCGGGTGAGCGTGTCGTCGCCCGGCCCGCCGAAGGCTTTGAGGAGGTAGTCCCACGGGGTCGTCTGGTGGGGCACCAGACTCATCCAGGTCTCCCGCGCGTGCCGCACGGCGGTCAGCGGGTCGCTCAGGTCCTGGCCGCTCAGCCGCACCGGCATGTTGTCGGAGAAGCAGCCCAGCGTGTCCAGGTGCGCCATCGGGCGACCGGTCATGTTGACCCGGAAGGTGACGTCCGGCTCGGCGCCCATCGCGACGGCCGTGGAGACCACCGCGCCGAGGACGAGCACGAACGGCGTCGTACGGAGCTTGGCCGCCGCCCGCTTCAGCCGGGATGCCGGGACCGGCGCCGGCCGCCGCAGGCTCCACACCCTGCCGCTCGGCTCCCCGTCCGGGGCGATGCAGAAGGGCACCTTGAGGGCCTGGTCGGGCGTGGTGTCCTTCAGCCGGGCGGCCCAGAACTCGTGGGACGGCCCGATCCCCTCGGCGGGGTCCGGGAAGGTCTCGCGCTGCCAGCGCACCCAGTCGTGGTGCGAGCCGGACGGCACCTCGGCGCCGGGCATCGGCGCGAGCAGCAGATCGGTGAACGCCTGCTGGCTCAGGCCGTCGGTGATCAGGTGGTCCATGCCGGCCACCAGGTACCTGGCCGGGCCGTCCGAGCCGTCCGGGAGGGTGACCAGCGTGGCGTTCCACAGCGGTACGCCCGAGCCGTCGAAGGGCGTGCGCTCGCCCTGGCGGACGAAGGCGTTCAGCTCCTCGGGCGAGGCCAGGCCGGCCGACGTCAGCGGCAGTTCGATGTCGTCCGCGTAGAAGAGCCGTCCCTCGTCGAGCGACAGGTCGACGATCCGCATGGCGTCCTGCCGTGCCGTGATCAGTTCAAGACGGCGGCGGATCTCCTCGTCGGTCAGGTCCTCGCCCAGCGGCAGGGCCGTGACGAGGTTCAGCGGCCGTTCGCCGCCGCGCAGGACGGCCCGGCGCAGCCGGCCCTCCTGCTGCCAGGACAGCGGCCCCTCACGGCCGGAGGCCGTCGCCCCGCGCGAAAGCGCCAGGCGACGGCCTGCGTCGTTGCTCACTTCGTACGTCTCCGCTACTACTCGCCCGCGAGTTGGCCGCGCTCGTACAGGCTGGTCGCGTCGGCCTCGGTCAGGACGCCGGAGTAGATGCGGACCGGGCCGACCGAGCCGGGCCACTGGTCGACGTACTCGTCACGGAACCAGGCGTGGCCGAGCTGGACGCTCAGGTCGCCGTTCCACGTCGGCCAGCCCTCCGGGAGCTTCTCCTCGCCGCGGTCGGCGTGCGTCGGCACATGGATGCGCGCGACGCCGGCCTCCAAGTCGTACACGCCGACGACGAACACCCACTGGTCGACCTCGGCCGGCGTGAGCTCCTTGGAGGAGTACGCGTGCACCCAGTCCACCGGGCCGTCGTCCGAGCCGTCGATCGGGGAGGCGGTGAAGTTCCAGTGCATGTGGAAGTCGCCGGTGCCCTCACCGCCGTACTCGATGTTCCGCACACCGAGGTAGAACGGGCTGTGGTACGAGCCGCTCTGCGCGACGGCGGTCCAGGCGTACCAGTCCTTCGGGAAGCGCAGCTCGGCACCGACGAGGGCGCTGTCCAGGCGGAGCCAGGCGGCCACGCTGAAGCTCTGGTCGGTGACCACGGCGCCGCTCTCGCTGGCGAAGCTCATCGAGGCGCTGAAGGAGAGGGCACCCGCGGTGCCCTCCGGGCCGCTCACCCAGTTCGGCTCGCCGGCCGTCGTGAGGGTCAGGCCGTTGCCGGAGGAGTCGGCGACGCTGCTGCCCGACCCGTCGGTCATCTCCCAGAAGCCCTTGAGGACGGGGCGGTTGTTGTTCTCGGCGTCAGTCATCGCACTCACATTTCTGTCGTTCAACTCGTTCACGTGATTCGTGTCGTTCATGTGGTCCGTACGGTCCGCGGCCGCGAACAGCCGCCGCAGCCAGTCGGCCCGTGCGCGCCGGGCCGTGTGGGAGACCGTCGCGTCGGGCACCCACTCGTCGAAGCTGTGGAACGCCCCGCCCCAGACGTGCAGTTCGGCGTCGACGCCCTCGGCGCTGAGGCGTGCCGCGTACGCGATGGTCTCGTCGCGCAGTGCCTCGAAGGCGCCGGCCTCCACGTACGCGGGCGGCAGCCCGGCCAGGGACGCGGCGCGGGCCGGGGCCGCGTAGGGCGAGACGTCGGGTCCGCCCCTGCGGTCGCCAAGGAGGGCGGTCCAGCCCGTGACGCTCGACGTCGAGTCCCAGATGCCGTGTCCGTCCATCTGGCGGGAGGAGCGGGAGTCGACCCGGTCGTCGGTCATGGGGCAGAGCAGGAGCTGTCCCATGACCGACACCTCGCCGGTGTCCCGTGCCTTCAGCGCGACGCCGGCGGCCAGGGCGCCTCCGGCGCTGGCGCCGGTGACGAAGACGCGCTCCGGGTCGAACCCGAACCGATCCGCATTCGCGATCGTCCAGACCAGGCCCGCGTAGCAGTCGTCGACGGGCGTCGGGTCGGGGTGCTCGGGGGCGAGCCGGTAGTCGATGCTCACCACCGCGATGCCCAGTTCCTGAGCCTGGTCGAGATCGCGGCTGAGCTCGGCGCTCCGGTTGTGCCCGGCGAACATCCCGCCGCCGTGGATGGCGTACGCGACGGGCACCGGCCCGGTCGCGCCCGTCGGCCGCGCGATGAGTACCGAGACCGCGCCCGATGGGTCGCGTCCGAGGAGCTTCTCCGTCGTGAGCGTGAAGGCGCCGTCCCGGGTGATCTCCGCGTCGGTCAGCCGCGCCTCGTCGATGTGCTTGCGGTCGGTCAGGATGCGGTCGGGGGTGATGGACGACGGGCGTCGGCTCAGGATGTCCCGCAGCGGCCCGTCCAGTTCGTGGTCGACGGGCGGGACCCTGAGGTTCTCGGCGGCCGTCATGACGCCGACTCCGTCTGCGGGTGGCGGACGTGCAGCGTGCGGAACAGGCAGCGACGGTTGCCGGAGGAGTCCTCGTAGGCCGTACGCCCGTGGGAGAGGCGGGTGTTGTCGAAGATGACGGCCTGGTTCTCCCGCAGCGTGACCGTGCGCAAGTACGGCGATCCCGGCCGGGCCGCCTCGGCGAGGGCCGCGAGGCCGCGCGCGAAGTCCTCGGGGGACACGTCTTCGACCGTCTGGAAGGAGTCGGTGTCGGTCAGGCAGTAGTGGCCGACGAGCCGGTCCTCGATCACCGCGTACACGGGGCCGGTCTTCGCCTCGTTGCTGCCGTTGATGTTGGCGCGTCGCACCAGCACCCGGGGGTTCGCCAGGGCGAGGGCCGCCGGGAGGTCGGTGCGCAGCAGCTCGGCGTAGGCGCCGACCGAGTCGAAGAAGGTGTTGACCCCGCCCTGGACCGCCGGTGTCTGGCAGGACATCAGGGTGGCCTTGATCATCCCCATGGGCTGGAGCGTGCCGTCGACGTGCAGCTCCTGGCCCACGGAGCGGCCGAAGGACGGATGGTTCCCCGCCTCGGTACCGGCGTTCGCGCTGGCCGAGATGACCGAGACCGGCGGGGCGACGCGGTTGCCCAGGGTGTACAGCTGCGGGACGAAGGGCTCGCCGAGGCCGAGCGCCTTGCAGGCCAGCAGGTGGGTGTCCTCGGTGACCCGCTCGTCGGTGAATTCGACGAGCGCGAAGCCGTGGGCGTCGTACTGGCGGGCCAGTTCGTCGCCCGCGGTGCCGGAGAGTTCCGAGGCGCCCCGGACGGTCAGCGGCCGGTCCGGGAGGTCGGCGAAGGCCGGGGTGACGTGCGCGGCGGCACGCGTCAGCTCAGCGGTGAACGCCTCGGAGCCGTACGCGGTCCCGGAGCCGTACGAGATCTCGGTGTCGTGCGTGGTCTCGGTGTCGTGCATGGTCAAGGCATCCCTCGGCTCGTTCACGTAGCGTCCGCCACGTCGTTCGACCGGATGCGGTCCCGCACCGCGAGGGGTGGTGTGCATTGCTGATCACGGATGACGAAGGCCTGGGTGACCTCATCGACGGCCTGACGCACGTCGCCGCCGTTGTGGTGGATCTCCGCCAGGACGGTGCCTGCCGTCACGTGGTCGCCGATGCGGTGGTTCACGAGGATGCCCACCCCGTGGTCGAGGGGGGCGTCAGCCGAGATCCGGCCCGCGCCGACGCGCAGCCCGGCCCCGCCGATGCGGCGCGCGGAGACCTCGTGGATCCAGCCGTCGCGGTCGGCACGGACCTCCGTGACGTCACGCGCGGCCGGGAGGAGCTCCGGGTCTTCCAGGGAGGCTCGGTCCGCGCCCTGGAGCTCCGCCCAGCGCAGGAACTGTTCGAGCGCGGCGCCGGAGGAGATCGCCTCGGCGACCCGCTCGTCGGCGGCCTCGTCCGACAGCTCCGGGAGGGCGCTCTGGAGCATGACGCGGGAGAGCAGGGCGCAGGTCTCGGAGACTCCCCTGACGTGCTGTCCGCCGAGGACCGCGAGGGCTTCCTTGATCTCCAGAGCGTTGCCGACCGCCCGGCCCATGGGCTGGGTCATGTCGGTCAGCATGGCTTCGCACCGCAGGCCGAGGCGTCCGCCGAGAGCGACCATGGTGCGGGCGAGTTCGGCCGCCGCGTCGTAGTCGGCGATGAGGGCGCCGTCGCCGTACTTCACGTCGAGGACGACGCAGTCGGCGCCGACCGCCAGCTTCTTGCTGATGATGCTGGCGGCGATCAGCGGGATGCTCTCCACCGTCGCCGTCACGTCGCGCAGGGAGTACGTGGCGGCGTCGCCCGGGGCCAGGTCGTCGCTCTGTCCGGCGATCACCATGCCGGCCTCGGCCGCGACGCTGCGGAGCTCGTCGGCGTCCAGCGCGAGCCGCAGGCCAGGCACGGACTCCAGCTTGTCGACGGTCCCCCCGGCGTATCCGAGGCCGCGTCCGCTGAGCTTGACGACGGGCACGCCGCAGGCGGCGACGACGGGGGCGACGATCAGGGTGGCCTTGTCGCCCACCCCGCCCGTGCTGTGCTTGTCGACCACCGGGCGGGCCGGGTCTCCGAGCTGGAGCCGCTTGCCGGTGTCGACGTAGGCGAGGGCGAGGGCGGCCGTCTCGCTGAGGTCCATGCCCGTGCAGGCGACGGTCGCCAGCCAGGCCGACATCTGGTGGTCGGCGATCCGGCCGTCGACGAAGTCGTGCACCAGGCGCCGTACCGATTCCTCGGTCAGTGTCCGCCCCTCGCGTTTGGCGCTGATCGCCGCCTGGACGTGGAGCGAGGCTTCGGGATCGATGCCCGCACTCATATGGACTGCTCCGTGGACTGCTCCGGCGCGAGTGCGCGGGTCGCGGTGGTGATCCGCTCGGCGATCTCCTCGACCTCGGCGCTCGTGAGGGTCAGCGGCGGGCAGATGAGGACGGAGGCGGCCTGCTGGCGCACCATGAGCCCGTTCTCCTGACAGCTGACGACGAGGGCGGCCGCGGTGGCCATGTCGGCCATCTCGACGACGCCGACGAGGCCGAGGCCACGGGTGTCCACGACGCCGGGGAGGGTACGGAGCGGCTCGATCAGCTCGAGGAGTTCACGGCCCCGGTGCTCGGCGTTCTCCACGAGGCCCTCGCGCTCCATGACGCCGAGGGTCGCGATCGCGACCGCGCTGGCGGTGGCGTGGCCGGCGGTGGTGTGGCCGTACCGCAGGCCGCCGATGATCTCGTCGTCGGCGAAGGCCGCGTAGATGTCCTGGCGTGCCGTCACCGCGGAGATGGGGGCGTAGCCGGCGCCCAGGCCCTTGCTCGACACGAGGATGTCCGGTGCGGCGCCCTCGTGCTGGAAGGCGAACATCTTCCCCGTGCGGCCGTAGCCGGTGAAGATCTCGTCGAAGATCAGCAGGGCGCCGGCGTCGTCGCACAGCGCGCGGAGCTCGGTGAGGAAGCCCGGCGGCAGCACGATGCCTCCGCCGACGTTCAGGAACGGCTCGATGACCACCGCGAGGGGGGCGTCGCCGTCGGCGAGGGCCTCGGCGAAGGCGGCCGCGAGCACCTTGGCGGCCTCGGGGGTGCGCAGTTCCGCTGCGGGCAGCGGAAGCGTGACCCGGGTGACCTCGATCGGCTGCTGAAACGGGTGGCCGGTCGGCACGAGCCCGCTGAGCGTCCGGGTGAGGACCGTGGAGCCGTGGTAGCCCTGCGCGAAGGTGATGACGCGGTTGCGGGGGTCGCCGGTGATCCGCCGGTAGCAGGAGGCGATCATCAGGGCGGCCTCGATGCCCTCCGAGCCGCTGTTGAGCAGCAGGGTGCGCGACAGACCCTCGGGCATGTGCCCGGCGAGGACCTCGGCGAGACGGCCGGCGACCGGGTGGTTGGTCGCCGACATGTCGACGCCGTGCAGGGTGCGGAGCTGCTCCGTCGCGGCGGCGATGACGTCCTCGTTGCCGTAGCCGACCGTGGAGTTGAGGGAGGAGGCGTCGATGTACTCGCGTCCCGCGGCGTCCCAGACGCGCGAGCCCTGGCCCCGGACGATCATCAGCCGGTCGCGCTCGGCCTCGTTGCGCGACCAGGGGTGCCACACGTACCTCGAGTCGCGGACGCGCGCCGCGTCGTTCTCGGTGGCGTCGGTGTGCTGGGTGGTCTGGCTCATGCGTCCTGTCCTTCGCCGTGACCGCCCAAGGTGGCCGCGATGATCTCGTCGGGGGGTGACTCGGAGAGGTAGAAGTGGTCGCCCGCGACGATGTGCTCGACGAAGCCCTCGGGGGCGATCTTCGCCCATGGACGGATGTCGGCGTCGTCGTCGGCATCGCCGACGACGCAGGTCACGGGGCAGCACAGCTGTGGTTCTTCGCTCATGCGGTACGCGTGGAACAGCTTGCCGTCGCCCAGGGTGTAGGGCAGGACGAGGTCCTGGAAGTCGGGGTCCTTCGCGAGCTCAGGGTCGGTGCCGCCGAGCCGGATGAGCTGCTCGACCAGTTCCGCCGGGTCCTCGGACGGCGGCGGCAGCGGGCCGGGCAGCGGACCGTTGCGCGATCCGGAGGCGAAGAGGTGCACTACGGGGATGCCGGCCGCTTCCAGGGCCCGTGCCGTCTCGAGTGCGACGGCGGCGCCCAAGCTGTGGCCGAACAGGGCCAGCGGCTTGTCGGCCAGCGGGGCGATCGCGTCGGCGATCTCGCGGGCCATCTCGACCAGGTCCTCGGCGAGCGGGTCGTCGAAGCGGTGCGCCCTGCCGGGGTAGGCCACGGCGTGCACCTCGGCCTGCGGGAGCAGCGCGCCCCAGCCGGCGTAGAAGGACGCCGATCCGCCGGCGTGCGGCAGACAGATCAGTCGGACGGCGGCCTCCGGCCGGGGCGTCACGCACCGGAGCCAGTCCTGTGTGACGGTCATATGCGGTCTCCCTCCGACCGTACCCGGCGCCGCGCCTGCCGCCGGACGCGGTCACCACGGTCAGTCATTCCGGTGTTGCCGCCCTCTAGGAGGACCTTTGCCTGCGCGGTGGCCGTCGTGTGCCGGAAAAGGGACACGACGGTTGCGTGTCGTCCCGTATGTCGTTCGAGCGCGCCCTGCAACTTCATGAGGGTCAGCGAACTGCCGCCGAGATCGAAGAAATTGACGTCCGGCGGAACGGTCTCGACGCCGAGGACCTCGCGCCAGGCCGCGATGACCCGCTCGGTGAGGTCCTCGCAATTCTGCCGTTCCTCATTCGCCTTCTCGCTCTCCTTCGCCCCGGTTTCCCGGACGCTCCGTTCCAGGAGCGCCAGGTCGACCTTTCCGTTGGTCGTGACGGGGAAGTGCGCGTGAAGGTGAATGCGGTCGGGCCGGTACTCGGCGGGCGAGACCTCCGCGGCGGCCTTGCGCACGGCCGCCTCGTCGGCGCCCTCGTCCAGCCGCAGATGTGCGATGAGCGTGGTGCGTTCGGCATCGGTGAGGACCGCGGCGTCCGCGACGCCGTCGACAGCGTGCAGAACCAGTTCCACGGCTTCGAGCTGCAAACGCTGGCCGCGCAGTTTCACCTGACGGTCGACGCGGCCGAGGAACTCCAGCTCGCCGCTCTCGTTCCGGCGCACCAAGTCGCCCGTACGGTAAAGGCGTTCATTCGGCTCGCCCCACGGGTCCGCGAGGAAGGCGGCTTCGGTGGCGGCCGGGCGGTTCAGGTATCCGCGCGTCACTCCGGGACCGGCGACGCACAACTCTCCGGACTCGCCTTCGGCAACCGGCTTCTGCTGCTTGTCGAGCACGTACAACCGGGTACCGGGGACGGCCTGTCCGATCGTCGAGGGGGCGGGCTCCGTGTACCGGCGGAAGGTCGCCCAGACCGTGGCTTCGCTCGGGCCGTATTCGTTCACCAACTCGGCGCCGGGAACGGCCTCGAAGTGCCGCTGAATCAGCGAATCGTCCAGCGCTTCGCCGGCCACTGTGACCGACCGCAGGGATGTCAGATTCCCCAGCCCGCAGGCCGCGGAGTCGATGACCATGCGGTACATCGCGGGAATCATCAGCGTATGCGTGACATCGAATTCGCCGATGACCGCGGCCAGTTCGGCCGGGTCGCGACGCTGCTGATCGGATGCGACGACCAGGCATCCACCGGAGGTCAGGGTGCCCCAGATGCCCGCCACCGACGAATCGAAGGCGAGGGGCGACACCAGAAGGAAACGGTCGATGTCCGGATACACCGATCGGCGGGTTGCCGTGGAGTAAGCGAGCTGGCCGTGGCCGACCGGGACGCCCTTGGGCTCACCGGTACTGCCGGAGGTATAGACAACGTATGCCACACCGTCGGGCTCGGGACTCTTCCATTCCGGCTGTCGCCGGTTCGCCGCCGCCATGGATTCGGATACGACGGGCACGCCGGAATTCGCCGAATACGGCAGCGCCTCCCCCATATCGGACAAGACGGCCACGGCCCCGGAATCCTCGACGATCGCGCGGATGCGCTCCTCGGGCTGCGAGGCGTCGACCGGAACGTATGCCGCACCGGCGGCCATCACGGCGGCCACCGACACAATCATCGACAGCGTCGGCGGTTGCACCACGACGACACGGTCGCCGGGGCCCACTCCTATGGCGCTTAGTTCTGCTGCGAGCGCTCCGGAGCGCTCAAGCAGCTCCTCGTAAGTAAGTTGTCCCGATTCGCCCACGACGGCGAAAGAAGCCGGATTCCGTACGGCAACCGCCCTCAAGGTGTCGAGAACCGAGTCTGCACTGGCGCAGCCCTCGGGAAGCCTACTGTCGGCCATGGTGGTCACACCCCCGTTACGATCCACACTGCCAATCCAGATCGTAGCGCGCAAGATCCAGAGGGCATAGCCGCAATCTGTTCGGTCAAAACGGCTTGAACACACAACTTTTGACGCAGCGTCAGCAATCCGAAGAAGGATGCACGGCCGCCGCGAGGACACGAACGAACGCGCATCAGCGTACTGTTCGAGGTCAAGGACTGCCCTGAAGCTGCAGGTTCCCGCCCGCCAGCGACAGTGTCAACGCCGCGTCCCCATGCGATACTTCAAAGCCTCACGCAAGTCGGCTACCTTCTCAAAGTGCGAACACGTTGAGGTTTAGGCCCAGTTGAACGGGCCGGAACCTTCGGCCGAATCGACCGGTCCAAGTCGGCGCCCAAGTCGCAGGTTTGACATGAGTCCCGCCAAGGATCTGCCGATCACCTACGTACAACAACTATGGTCCAAATGCTACTTGGGGGAAGCATGGAGATCGGCAAGGCGCTGCCCTACGGATCGTGGCCGTCACCGGTCACCCCGAGGGGCGTCGCGGCCGCCTCGGCCTCGCTCGGCGACGGCGCCCAGTACGTCCTGGGCCGGCCGTGGTGGGCGGAGAGCCGCCCCGACGAGGGCGGCCGGGTGACGGTCTGCCGCCAGTCGCCCGACGGCAGCACCCAGGAACTGCTCGCCGCGCCGTGGGACGCCCGTTCTCGGGTGCACGAATACGGCGGCGGCGCGTGGACGGCGGTCGGCGAGACCCTGGTCTTCGTCCAGTACGACGACCAGCGGCTCTACCGCCTCACTCCGGGCGGCTCGCCGGAACCGATCACTCCGGCCGTCGACCCGGCGCTCTCGGTGCGTTTCGGCGACCTGTCCGCGAGCCATGACGGATCTCACGTCATCTGCGTGCGGGAGACGCTCGCGGCGCAGGACGTGGTCCGCGACATCGTGTCCATACCGGTCGACGGCGACGGCGGTGACTCCGGAAAGGTCGAGCACCTGGCCGGCGGCTCCCGGTTCGTCGCCTTCCCGCGTCAGTCGCCCGATGGCTCCCGTCTCGCGTGGATCTCCTGGGAACATCCGCAAATGCCCTGGGACGGGACGGAGTTGCGGATATCCGAGCGTGACGAGCACGGCGGGTACGGCGCTCCGCGCGTCGTCCTCGGCTCGACGACGGAATCGGTTCTCCAGCCGGAATGGCTGGACGGCGGATCGCTCGCCGTGATCAGCGACCGGTCCGGCTGGTGGAACCTCTACCGGCTCACCCTCGGATCCGACGGCCCCGAAGCCCCGCACCCCGACCGGCCCGAAGCCCTGCACCCCGGCGAGCACGAGGTCGGCGGCCCCCTCTGGAAGCTCCGCCCCCGCTGGTTCGGCGTGCTTCCCGGCAACCGCCTCCTCGCCGTCCGCACCCGGGGCGTCGACACCCTCTGCCTCGTCGACCTCGCCACAGGCACCGTCCGCGACCTCGACCTGCCCGGTCTGGAGACCGTGACCCTGGTCGACGTCGAGGCCGAAGGCAGCCGCGCCCTGATCGTCGGCGGCGGCGCCCGCGAGCCACGGGGACTGCGCCAGGTGGACCTGGAGACCGGCGCGGTCACCCCGGTGCGGCTGCTCACCGAGGGCTTCCCGTCCGCCGCGTACCTCTCCCCCGCCCAGCCGAGGACGTTCGTCGACGAGCAGGGCCGCGAGGTCCACGCCATCGTCTACGCGCCTCATCACCCGACGGTCCAGGGCCCGGCCGACGAGCAGCCCCCGTACGTCGTGATGGCGCACGGCGGTCCGACGGCCCGGTCCACCGTCCTGGGCACCGCGAGCATCGCGTTCTGGACCAGCCGGGGCGTCGGCGTGCTCGACGTGAACTACGGCGGCTCCACCGGCTACGGCCGTGAGTACCGCGAGAGACTGCGGGACATGTGGGGTGTCGTCGACGTGGCCGACACCGCGCTCGCGGCCCGCCGTCTGGCCGAAGCCGGAGAGGCGGACCCGAGGCGCCTGGCTGTCCAGGGCCACAGCGCGGGCGGCTGGACCGTCCTCGCCTCCCTCGCCACGACCGACGTCTTCGCGGCGGGCATCTCCTCCTGCGGAGTCACCGACGCCCGGCTGATGGCCGAGCACACGCACGACTTCGAATCGCGCTACCTCGACGGCCTCATCGGCCCCCTCCCGGAGACGGACAAGTTGTACGAGGAGCGCTCGCCGCTCGCCCACGTGGCCGGCGTGACCGCGCCCGTCCTCCTGCTCCAGGGGCTCGACGACCCGATCGTGCCCACCCCGCTCGCCGAGGCCTTCCGGGCCGAGCTCGAACGCCACGGCGTGCCCCACCAGTACGTCGCGTTCGCGGGCGAGGGCCACGGGTTCCGCCGCGCCGACACGGTGGCCCGATGCCTCGAACTGTCGCTGGACTTCCTGGGGGACGCGCTCGGTTTTGTCCCCGCGCCCGCCGGAAGCCCGGCCTGATCACCGTACCGCCCGGGGCGAGCCACGAGCGCTCCGCTCCGGGACCGGACGGTAGTACGCCCGCCGCCCGGCCTTCCGCCGCAGCGGCACGACGAGAAGAGAAAAGGACCATGCCCGACCTCCGCGAAGAACTGACCGACGCCCCCTACACGCCCCCCGCCGACCCGCTGGAGAAGCAGGTCGCGGAGATCATCGCCTCGGTGCTCGACATCGACAAGGTGGGGCGCGAGGACAGCTTCTACGACCTCGGCGGCGGATCGATGCAGGCGATCCGGATCTGCGCCCGTGCGGAGCAGGAGACCGGCCTGACCGTCGACCCCCTCACGCTCCTCGAAAACGACCGGCTGGTCGATTTCGTCGCGGAGCTGCGCGGCGCCAACTCCACGGCCGCCACGGGGAACTGACGCCATGTCGACGCGGCTTCCCCTTCATCTGGCCGTCCGACGTCTCGCCTCGGCGAACCCCGACGCCATCGCACTGGTCCACGACACCGAGCACGTCTCCTACCGCACGCTCGCCGAGGCGGGCGACAACTACGCACGCCTGCTGACCTCTTGGGGCGTCCGGCAAGGTGACATCGTCGCGTTGATGCTCCCCCGGTCGGCCCAGCTGGTGGCCGTGCAGCTCGGCGTGCTCGCGTGCGGGGCCGCGTACACCGGAATCGATCCCCGCTGGCCGGCCTCGCGGGTCTCCTCGATCCTCGACCAGCTCGACGCCCCGGTCGTCGTGGGCCGCACGCCCGGCGACATCGAGGGCCGTCCCGTCCGGGTCATCGCCCCGGAGTCCGTCATGTCCGCCGCCGCGGACCCGGCCCCGTACAACTCGCCCGAGGTGTCGCTCGACGACGCCGCGACGGTCTTCTTCACCTCCGGCACCACCGGCGTCTCGAAGGGCGTCGTCACGACGCACCGGGCGGTCACCCGGATGTTCGGGACGGCCGGCCTCGACGGCTTCGGCCCCGGTCACGTGACCCCGCAGGCGGCGCCGCTGCCCTGGGACATGTACGCCTTCGAGCTCTGGGGCCAGCTCTCCACCGGCGGCACCAGTGTGATCGTCGGCGAGGACCACCTCATGCCCCGCCGCCTGCGGGCGCTGGTCGCGGACGAGGGGGTCGACACGCTGTGGCTGACGACCTCCCTGTTCAACCTCTTCGTCGACGAGGACGTCGACAGCTTCGCGGGCCTCAAGCGGCTCTACGTCGGCGGGGAGAAGCAGTCGCCCGCGCACGTGGGCCGCTACCTCGAGCGCTTCCCCGACGTCCCGGTCTGGAACGGGTACGGGCCGGCGGAGAACTGCATGCTGACGACGCTGCACCGAATGGGCCCGGCCGACCTGTCGGTGCCGGGCGGCATCCCGCTCGGGCGGATCGTGCCCGGCACGGACGTCGTCGTGGTCCGGGACGACGGCAGCCCCGCCTCCGCCGAGGAGACCGGCGAGATCCTCGTCACCGGTGGCGGGCTGGCGCTCGGGTACGTGAACGACCCCGTCCTGACCGGGACGAAGTTCATCGAGATCGAGGTCGACGGCGAGACCCGGCGCGCGTACCGCACCGGCGACATGGGCCTGTTCGACTCGGATGGAGTGCTGCACTACCGCGACCGCATCGACCGCCAGATCAAGCTGAACGGCAACCGGATCGAACTCGGCGACATCGAGAGCGCCGCCCGGCGCGTCGAGGCCATCCGCACCTGCGCGGCGGTGGCGGTCAGGGACGACAACGGCCAGGTCCAGCACATCGCGCTGTACTACAGCACCGACGCGGACCACGCCGGCCTCACCCCGCGCGAGCTGCGGAAGCAGCTGGCGACGATGCTGCCCGCGTACGCGATCCCGACCGCGATGGAGCGCCTCGACGCCCTGCCGATCAGCGCGAACGGCAAGGTCGACCTGCGGGCCCTGGGCGAGCGGGGCCGCCGGTGACCGGCGAGGCCTATCCGCTGACGTTCGAGGAAGAGTCGATCTGGATCTCGGAGCAGCTCTTCCGGCGGCGCTCGCCGTATCTGGAGACCTGGGCCCAGCGGATCGAAGGACCGCTGGACCCGGAGGCGCTGCGGCGGGCCTGGGACGCCTTCGTCCTGCGGCACGCGGCACTGCGCACCCGCTTCCTCCTGGAGGACGGCGGCACGGTCCAGCGCTTCGCGCCGGAGCCGCCGAGCGAGATGGAACGGGAGCAGTGGCCGGGCGGTGAGCTCGAAGCGGTGCTGCGGGAGGCCGGGCGCCGTCCGCTGGACCTCACCCGCTCGCCGTACCGGGCCACGCTCTACAAGCGCTCCCCGCTGGACCACGTCCTGCTGGTCCAGGTGCACCACATCATCGTCGACGACGTCTCGCTGTCGATCCTGACCGAGGAGCTCGGCGCTCTCTACAACGCGCAGGTCACCGGAGAGCCGCCCGCGCTTCCTCCGCTCGCCGGCGACCCCGGCGCCTACGCGGTCGCCCAGCGCGCCGCCGGTGTCTCCCCGGCGGCGCTGGACTTCTGGGCGGACTACCTCGCGGACGTGACGCCGCTGCCGCAGCTCCCGCCGTACCCCCGTCCGCAGCCTCCCCGGCGGGGACCCGGCACCGACATGGTGAGCGTGGTGCTGCCCGCGGAGACGCGCAAGGCGGTACGGGACACGGCCAGGGCGCTGCGGACGACGCCGCACGTGGTGTTCGCCGCGACGATGGCCATGACGTTCTCGGCGACGGTGGAGGTCGAGGACGTCGTCCTCGGCACGCCGACCTCGCGCCGAGGCGCGGCCGAGCTCGACCGGATGTTCGGCTGTCTGACGGACCTCATGCCGCTCCGCGTGCACGTGCCTCGGACGATGTCCTTCGCCGAGGCCTGCGCCACGACGAAGAAGAACGTCCTCACCACGCTCCGGCACCGTCAGACGCCGTACGCGGCGATCAGCAGCAACCTCCGGTCCGCGCAAAGCCTGCGCTCCAGCGACAACCTCGCCCGGGTCGTCCTCGTCATCGACGACGACCCGGGCGAGCTCGTCCTCCCCGGGCTGCGGTGCGAGCGCGTGTACGTCGGTGCCGCCTGGCCCAAGTTCGACTGGTGCCAGTACGTCGTCGAGTCCGGCGACGAGTACCTCGTACGGGCCGACTACGCGACCGGCTGCTTCACGCCGGAGGAGGCCGAGCGGATGCTGGCCCAGTGGGCGACCGTGGTGGCGGCGGTGACCGCCGACACCACGGTGACTCCGGGACGGCTCGGAGAGCTCCTCGGCTCTCCCGCTACGACGCCATGACCCTCAGGGCATCGCCCAGTCGGGCGATGCCCTGACGCAGGTCCGCCTCCCGGGCGCTGAGGCTGATCCGCACGCACCGGCGGCCGTGCTCGACGGCCTCCGGCGACGTGGTCCCCGCGAAGAAGTACGAGCCAGGGACCACGAAGGTGTGCCGGTCCTTCATGAGGTCGTAGAGCCGCAGGTCGTCGAACCACGGCTCGTCGATGTGCAGCCACGAGAACATGCCGCGCGTGCCCTCGTGCAGGTACCAGCGCAGGTCCGCGGGAAGGTCCTCGCGGAACAGCTCGGAGGCCAGCTCCCAGCGCGCGGTGTAGAAGGGCTGGATGGTCCCGGAGACGATCTCTCCCAGCTCGTCGCCGCTCTTCAGGGCCTGCGCCACCGCGTACTGGGCGAGCCGGGGGGCGTGGAGGACCGTGTTCCCGAGGAACGCGACCATGTCCTTGACGACCTCGGCCGGTCCGATCGCGATCCCGAGGCGCTCGCCGGGCAGCCCCGCCTTGGAGAAGCTGAAGCAGTTGAGCACACCGTTCTCCGGGGGCGGCGGCGTGTGGGTGACCGCGATGCCGGGGAACGGCTCTCCGTAGGCGTTGTCCACGATGGTCAGCGCGTCCTGCGCACCGGCGACCTTGATGATCGTGTCGAGTTCCGCCTGGGTCAGCGAACGGCCCGTGGGGTTGCTGGGATTCGACGCGAGGAAGACGCCGGCACCCTGCGTCTGCTCCACCGCCGCCGTGTCCAGCACGTAGCGGAAGCGGTGGTCGCCGGAGTGGACGACGTCGCTGGGTATGCCCACCAGGCTCTTGTGCAGGCTCGACGCCTCGTAGCCGGTGTAGTCCGGCAGCGCGGGTAGGACCAGGGACCGTTCACCGGCCGTGGACTGCCCGGTGTAGAGCGCTCCGGCGATGAAGCAGAGCATCTGGCTGCCGGGGCCGACCATGACGTTGGAGGCGTCGATGTCCCAGCCGAGGCGCTGGTTGAAGTACTCCACGACCGCGTCGAGGAGCACCGGAAGCCCCCGGGACGGCCCGTAGCTGCAGCTGAGCCCCTCGAAGTCGGCGTCCAGCGCCTGCCGCACGTGCCGCTGCCAGAAGGCGGTCAGCTCGGGGAGGGGCGCGGGGTTGCCGATGCCGAGGTTCAGCCAGTTGTGGGGCGAATGGCTCGTCACCGCCGCGATGTCGTCCATGATGACGCGCAGCCCCGACATGGAACACATCTTGTCCCCGATGGACGACCTCATCGCACAACCTGCTCTCGGCTCGGTTCGGCTTGCTTCATCATGTGGGCCTGGACACGAGCGGCCTGATCGAACACGGCGAAGTGCCCGCCGTCCAGCTCCAGTTGATTGAAGTCGGACGTGGTGTGCAGATTCCACGGCCCCATCTCAGCGACCCCCGCCCCGCTGTCATGGAGGGCCGGGAAGGCGGTGATGGGCACGTCCAGCGGCTCGTCGCCGGGGAACTCGTACGACTCGTTCAGATGGAAGTCCGCGGCCAGCAGCGGCTGCAGGTGCCGTAGCAGCCCGTCCTGCTCCAGCACCGCCTCCGGGGTTCCCCCCAGTTTCCGGAGGGTCTCGCGCAGGGTGTCGACCGACGCGTTCCCGAGATTCGTCCGGGGCATGGGGATGTGCGGCGCGCGACGGCCCGCGACGAAGAGGTGCCGGGGCATCGGCGCGCCGAGACGGCGCAGTTCGCGCGCCAGCTCGTACGCGGTCAGGGCACCGGTGCTGTGCCCGAACAGCGCGAAGGGACGGGGCACGGTGTCGAGCAGGACGGGCGCGAGGTCACGGACGAAGGCGGCCACGTCGTCGTACGCGGCCTCCGCACCGCGCCCTTCCCGACCGGGCGGCTGGACCGGACAGACCGACAGCCCCTCGGGGGCCGTCGAGGCCCAGGACCGGTAGGAGGAGGCGCCGGCTCCCGCGTGCGGAAGGCAGAGGATGTGCAGCGCGCCCTCGCGTACGGGATAGGGGAACCAGGGATTTCTCGGCATGGGCCCCCTCACGCACCGTCGTCGAAGTAGCCGCAGCGGGGAAGGGCAGGGGTGGGGCCGTGCGGCACGGCAGGATCGTCGGTGTAGATCTCCAGCCGGATGCCGTCGGGATCGGCAAAGAACAACTGCCCCGCAGAGGCGGCATCTTCACTGCTGCCGTCATCATCCCGAAGAGCCACACCGGCCGTCCGGAGACGCTTCTCCGCCGCCCGCAGGTCGTCGAGGGTGGCCGCCTCGAAGGAGAGGTGATGCAGACCTGGCCGGTTCACCGGGAACGCGCCGGAGGACTGCTCCCACAGAGTCAGCAGGACGACGCCGTCGGATCCCATGAGCGCATAGCGATTCACTGGTCCGGTCGATTGCCGAATGACGTCGAACCCCAGGGACCGCCGATAGAAGTCGACGGAACGTTCGAGATTCGTCACGTTGAGTCCCGCACTGCCAGTACTGAGCGCCGTCATGTCCACCTTTCATGCGCTGTAAGAACCACGGGCGCGTACGGAATGCCCTGCGCGCGTCGTGAACCGACGGAGCGGGACTGCCGCGACCGGGGGCGATGCGCCACGGATTCGGACAGGAACGTCACTGCGCCCGCGTCCGAACAGGGGTGTGCTTTCGGACCGCCCTCCCCCTGCGTATACGTTCGCGATCATATGACATGCGAGGTTGCCACGCTGGGTCGCGGACCCCCGAATTTCTACAACATCCGCCCTGCGACCGCCGGTTCGACCAGCGACAACAACAACTGAGTCCATTTTCACGACACTTACAAGACCCCACACCCAACCACTCCATCGTCCCCCCACACCCCCACGTCTCGAACTATCCGAAATCATTGGCCTCGATCTTTCGTGACGGTCCGTCGGTTTCTTCGGCGGGCCGTTTCGGCTGTCTGGCCTGATCGCGGGTATGGCGGTGGCCCGGCTGTCGCGTCGGGTGGGCGCCGGGTTCCACGGCTCCGGTCGGGGTGGTGCTGGTTGCGGGGACGGGAACGTGCTGGTCAGCCGGGGTTCGGGAGGGCTTCGAGCCGTGCCAGGGCGTTGGTGATCACGTCGGTCCAGGACCAGTGGCGGGCGAACCTCAGGTGCCGGCGGCGGGCGATGGTGACGAGTTGGGCGGCGGCGGAGAAGAGGCGGCGTCGGAGGCGGCGGGGCTCCCACCTGCGGGTTTCGCCGGTCAGGGCGAGCATGGGCATCCATGCGAGCAGGTCGAGGGCGATCTGGACGATCTCCAGCCAGATCTGGCTCTGCGCGGTGTCGTGCAGGGGCAGGTTGCGCAGGCCGGTGGCGCGGGCGTCACGGATACGGTCTTCTGCGCGTGCTCGCTGGCGGTGCCGCAGCTCCAGTGACGCGATCGGAAGGTCGATGGTGTTGGTGGCGAAGGCGGTGAGCCGCAGTCCGTCGGCATCGGTGATGCGCAACTGTGCGCCGGGATGGGGCCGTTCCTTGCGGACGATCAGCCGCATTCCCTTCGGCCAGCCCTTGAGGCAGTCCCCGGTGATCTCGGCGCCCCAGGCCCCGTCCCGGATCGCGCCGCCGGGCTCAACTGCCGCAGTCCAGGCCGGGGCGGGGACCTTGAGTACAGCCTGGTGAGTCTGCTCGGTGATGGTCATGCCGACCGAGTACGACAGCCACCGGCCGCGCTGGGCCAGCCAGGCGACGAACTCGTGGGTGCCGCCCCCGGAGTCGGTACGGACCAGCGTCCGTCGGCCCCGCCGGTACTTCTTCGGCAGCTGGGCCAGGGCCAGTCAGGCCGTGGCGATGTGGTCGGCGGCGGTGTTGCTGCCTGCGTTGCCGGGCCTGAGCAGGCCGGCCACCGGCTCCCCGCTGCCGCCGCTTCCGTGATCGACGAATCCCATCAGCGGATGGTGCCCGAAGGTCTTCTTCCAGGTCGCGGTGGGGTCGGAGGCTACCGGCCCGAACACGGCCGGCTCGGCACGCAGCATCCCGACATTCCGGCAGGCAGTCCCCGCCCAGCGCGACCGCGAGCGCCACGTCCAGCAGGATCTTCCCCGGCTCGTGCACCGCCCTCGGACGACGCCACGGCGCAAGCGCCGCCGATACCGCCCGGTCCAGTCCGGCCTTGCGAACCGTCTCGACCAGCAGCACGGCCCCGGCCTGGGACACCACGGCCCGGCCACCGCCCTCGATGCGGACACGCGGATATGACCCGATACGCTTCTTCACCTGAGAAATGCCTCCGGCGATGGCAGGAACAAGGACCTCGACAATCCTCATTCTTGCTGGTCAGAGACACTTCTCGCTTACGGGACCACCCGTCGGACAGCCCGCTTCATGAAAGCGCGAGGTTAGGGACTTAACTGACGCGCTTGTGCCGTTCTGTTCCTCCGCCTAGTCTGCGCGGGCGAGTTGATCTAAATACGCCAGTCGCCACCGGACGGCCGATTAGGAGAGTCGATGAGCACGCCGGGAGCCTCTGTGAGCGACTGGGATCCCTGGCTGGAACGCGCGTTGGAAGCGGCGAGAGCCGGGACGGACGCTCTCCGGTCGGCCCACGCGGAAGCCAGGATCATCGAGACGAAGTCCGCGCCGGGAGACTTCGTCACCACGGCCGACGTCGCCTCCAACGAGGCGATCCTCAAAGTCATCGACGCCTCCGGCACCCAGGTCGGCCTGGTTTGCGAGGACCACCCGGACCGCCCGAGCGACACCGGGCTGCGATGGGTCGTCGACGCCGTCGACGGGACCGGCAATCTCGCCCTGGGCATCCCGCACTTCGTCGTCAGCATCGCCCTCGAAGAGCGAGTCGAGGACGGCTGGGAACCGCGCGTCGGCGTCGTGCACGACCCGAACCGCGACGAGGTGTTCTGGGCCGTGGACGGCGGCGGGGCCTGGCTGGGGGACACACGACTGTCGATACGCCCCCCGTGCCCCGCCGACGATGCCGTCGTGGCCACGGAATACGCGTACACCGCCGAGGGCCGAACCCGTCAGGCGCGCACCCTCACGGCACTGCTGCCGGCCGTCCGCAGCGTGCGGTCGACAGGAAGCTCGGCCCTCAACCTGGCGTGGGTGGCCGCGGGCCGCCTCGACGCGTTCCTGGAGGACGAGCTGGAGCGCTGGGACTGGGCCGCCGGAGCGCTCATCTCCCGCGAGGCGGGGGCGGAATGCACCCCCTGGGGCACCGGAGTCCTCTGCGCCGGACCGGCCTTAGCCGCCGAGCTGCGGGCACTGATCACCACCGAGGAGTTCTGAGAGATGCCCGACGCACTGCGGATCGCCGTCGTGGGGTACGGCCAGGTGGCCCGTCTCCACGCCGAAATCACCTTGGCGGAAAGCCAGATACTCCACCGCGTAGTGGGCCGCGACCCCGACCGGACCGCCGCCTTCGCCAAGGAATTCGACATCGCCCACCACGGGACCTCACTCGACGAGGCGCTGACAGACGACGCGGTCGACGCGGTGATCCTCGGATCGCCGAACGACGTGCACGCCGACCAGGCACGCCGCTGCATCCTGGCCGGGAGCCGGTACTCGTCGAGATCCCGCTCGCCATGTCGGCCGGGGGGCACACGAGCTGGCGGACCTCGCCCGGGCCCGCGGCGTCACCGTCATGGTCGCGCACACGCACCGCTACCTCACCGGCCTGCGCGGCCTCCTCGGCGACGTGGCGGCGGGCACCCGGCGCTTCGACGGCGTGCTCGCCCGCTATCTGATCCTGCGCCGGGACCGCGTCGGGTCGAGCGGCTACGTCCGCTCGTGGACGGACGACCTGCTGTGGCACCACATGAACCACTCGACGGACATGACCCTGGGACTGCTCGGCATCACGGACGCGTCCACCGTCGACGTCCAGGTGGCGCACACCCGCCCCGACCCGACATCGGGCAAACCCCTGGACATCACGCTGACGATGACGACGGAGGACGGCCGCGTGGGCACGGTCGTCGGCTCGTACACCAACGAGACCCCGCAGGTCTGCGACTACTACCTGGCGGGGGCGGGCCGGACCGTCTTCGTGGAGATGAACGTCGTCCGGGACCGCGACGGCGTCGCCTACGAGCCGGACGAGCACCCCGAGGACGAGGAGGACCGCGTGCTGCAGAACCGCGAGTTCTTCGCGGCGACGAGGGCCAACCGCCCGGCGGCGATCAGCCCCGACACCATCCTCCCCGCCATGGACGTCCTCCAGCGCGCCCAGGACCTGATCAGCTGACCGGCTTCTCCCAGACGGAGACGTGCTGGACGCTGTCCTCGGTGAAGGGCCGACGCGTCCAGCCGTCCCAGCGGTCACGCAGCCGCAGCCCGGCGAGCTGGGCCATCAGGTCCAGCTCGGCGGGCCAGACATACCGAAACGGAATGCTCCGGGCTTCGCCCCGCCCGTCCTCCGTGATCTCGATGTAATGGCAGGTCGCGCCCTGGGGGACGGTCGTAGACGGTATAGGCCCGCTCCCTCGGCCCGGCCCGGAACGGGACGAAGTTCTGCCCCGCGGGAATCTTCCGCAGCTCGAGCACCAACACCTCGACGACGAAGCATCCGCCGGGCGCGAGATGCGCGGCGGCGTTGCGGAAACAGGCGACCTGAGCCTCCTGGCTCGTCAGGTTCATGATGGTGTTGAAGACGAGATAGGCGAGGGAGAAGCCGCCGTCACGCTCGATATCCACCGAGGTCGTGGCGAAGTCCCCGATCGAGACCCCGATTCGCTCTCCCCCGGGCTTGGCGAGCATGCGATCGACATGGCCCGGGACATGTCGATCCCGTGCACCGACACCCCCCGCCGCGCCAAAGGCAAGGCAATCCGCCCGGTCCCGCCTCCGAACTCCAAAGCCCGCCCGTCCCCGGCGAGTTCAGCCAGAATGTCGACGGTCCGCCCGATGACCTCCTCCTGAAACTCGGGACCACGACCATCGTCGTACCGCTCCGCCACCTGCTTCGAGAAGCAGCCGTCCGCGTCGATCATCAGCCGACCGCATCGCCTCGACGACAACCGAACCAGGCCCACACGCACGCCCGTTGGTGTGGCAGCCCGCCCGGGAGGACGAGGGGGCACGGGGCGAGGGCGGGCGCGGTCCTCGGCGGAGGCGGACTCATGCTGAACACCACCTCATCGGATCTGCTCCGCCGGAGCTGCGTCCCTCGCCCGCCACACCGGCGTCGACGGCTACCGCGTCCGGACGATGCCGACAACCGGCGCGCCCGCCGGGAGGCGGCGACAGCGCCACCTCCACCCGGCCGTCGCCGGTCGTGGCCCGTCGCCGGCCACCCGCGTTCGGCCGGGTGGCCGGTGCGCGGCCCAGCAGATCGAGGAGACGTTCGAAGGCCGCGGGGTCGAGGGTACTGAAGGAGCAGAGCCGTACGGGGCCGTCCGTCTCCAGCGCCGGCCAGGCGCGCGCCGGCTCCGCTCGTTCCCCCCTGACCCCCGCAGCGTTCCGCACGGTGACAGTACGAGTGAACCGTTCGGCCCGTCCACTGGTCCTCAGCAGGGCCGACACCTGTACCGGCGGCGCCTCGGACCAGGAGTGGGACGAGGGGATCAGCTCCGGGTCCGGGTGGGCGAGGTGGGCATGGCGGGCCGGGCCGAGGCCGAAGGCGGCCGACCACAGCCGGTGCAGGTCCTCCTCGCCGGTAGCCGCAGCGAACCAGCGCGCGAGCTCCCGGAAGTCCTGCACGGCGCTGGAGGGGCGGCGCCGGGACTCGGCCCCGGAGTCCAAGACGTGATCTCCCGCGCGTACCGACTCGGCATGAAATGGACCCCAGGCTCGGAACTAGCGCCCCACGATCACTGACACCATCCGTCCCCGTCAGGTAGGTCATAGGTCCCGGGCGGACCATTGGAACGGCCAGTCAACAAACGTCAGCTTGCGGTACTTGAGTGGGTGGCGGCGGGGTGTCCCGCCGACGGATGGGAGACCAGTCGCCGAGATCGCGCAGGAGTCACTCTTCGCGGCGAAGCTGCCGAACACAGACGTCTCGGCGATATCGAAGCGGCAAGCCAGAAGCGCATCCGCTGGGAAGCCGCCATGGAAGAAGCACGCGTCCAGTACGCCGAGGCGTACCGCGTCGGACACTTCGAAGTGGCCGGACTGGACGTGGTGGCCGTGGTTCCGCTGGGCGAGCGGGTCCATCCCATCACCGGCCGGCAAGTGTCGTACACGGCCAGCGAGGTGGTCGGCGGGGCCGCGCACGTGGCGGACGCTGACGACATCGCCGAGGTCGCATGGGCGACCCTGTCGGAAATCCCGCAGTACATCCCGTACGGACTCTTCGAGCCGGTCCAGCGACATCTGGACGTCGTCCTTCGATCTTGACCACGCCAACCAGGACGAGAATGCCTCTGCACCCCGGAGCAGCAGCCCATGGGCGCGGTGCCCTCTCACGGCGACCCGCACCCTGGTGGGCTCCAGGACCTCTGGACGCGGCCGCTCGATTCCTCAGCGAGGGCGCCCCTGAGGCATCCGGTCACCTCAGAGCCGTAGGCCGCCGGCGCGCGCACGACGTTCGTCACAGCCTGGCGGAGGGGACTGAACAGGCGAGGGCGCTGTCACTTGTGCACAAGATCCGCCACGCACACTCCATCCACGGATCACACGCCCCGGCCGAGCCCGAAGGCCCGATCGTAGGAGCCGGCGGCGCAGTGGCGACCACCACTGTCCTTGGCAGGCAAGAGAACTCGACCAGCCAGCGGCCAGATCTAACTACTCGTCAGTAAAGTCAGCAAAAGGTCAGCATTCGTTCGACCAAACTTGGTAACAGCCTGCAACACATGAGAGTCGACCGCCGGTGTCGAAGGCTCTCGCACCATGCCCGGCGGCCTCCCCTGCAAAGCCAAAACCGGGAGGCCAGGAGCGAGCACCTCCCCTGGCCCTCGCCTCACACAGAGCAGCAGGTCAACGCACCCTTCCCCTCGCTTTCAGGTGCGTCGGCGGGAGTTCGGGAGCCGGAATCGGAGGGCCGTCATAGCCCTTCACCTCACCGAATCGCGTCCCGTTCATCCAGTCTTCTCGAGCCCTCGCGATATCATCGTGTGACCGTCCGATCCAGTTCCAGAACATCACGATCTCCTCCTCGAACGGCTCGCCGCCCAGCAGCATCAGGCCGGTGTCCGAGACCGCGCGCAGCGGGAGGTCCGTGCGGCCGCAGCCGAGGTAGAGCATGGCGCCCGGGAGGACCGGGACGCCATCGACGTGGGCTTCGCCGGACATCGACAGGACCGCGTACTCGAAGTCCGGGTTCAGCGGGAGCCGGGTCTCCGTGCCCGCCGCCAGGGTCAGGTCCGCGCCGACGATCGGGCTGTACGCGGTTCCGGGCGAGGTCGCCGAGTCCAGGGTGCCCAGGATGACCGTCGCCGTCAGGCCCGGGGCGCTGACCTGCGGGAGCTCCGCGTGGTGCTGGAAGTGCGGGTCCACGTCGCGGTGCGCGTCCGGGAGGGCCACCCACAGCTGCGCGCCGTGCAGGAAGCGGGCGTGCGGGCGCGGGCTCTCCTCGGAGTGGCTGATGCCCCGGCCGGAGGTCATCAGGCCCAGCTCGCGCGGGCGGATCGTCGCCAAGCTGCCGACGCTGTCGCGGTGCAGCACCTCGCCCTCGTGGAGCCAGCTCACGGTCTGGAGCCCCGAGTGCGGGTGGGGCGCGACCTGCATGCCGGGCTCGTCGGCGATGTCGTCGGGGCCGTAGTGGTCGACGAAGCACCAGGCGCCGACCATGCGGCGGCCCAGGTTCGGCAGGAGCCGGCGGACCTCGGTGGACTCGCCGAGTTTGACGGTGCGCGGGCTCAGGAGCTCGCGCACGGGCTCGGCGACGACGAACCCGCGGCCGCCGCAGGTGGAGAGAGCGGGCTGGCGATCGAGATTGCTCATACCGCACAACTTAGTCCCGGCGCCGCCGCCAGGGTCATGGGAATGTGCGTACGGATCCACGTGTTGAGCAGCCGGACGGAAGACGAGCGGAGCAGGCCGGTCGAGCGTTGGGGCTCGGCCGGCCGGCCGAGCATTGGGGCTCGGCTCGGTACAGCACCTGTGCGGTGGAAGGGATCCGATGGACATGATGGGCGCGATGAGCGCGATCGACGCGCAGCAGGGCTACCTGGAGCACGGGACCGCCGCCGAGCGCTGGGACCGTGGCCGGCTCTTCTTCGACGCGAAGGAGTACGCGAACGCCGCCCGCGTCCTGCACGGCGTGGCGGCCGAGGCCCCCGAGCTGCTGGCTCCGCGGCTGCTGCTGGCCCGCGCCTACTACCACTCCGCGCAGCTCTCCAAGGCCGAGCGCGAGCTCCGTGCCGTTCTGGACCGCTGGCCCGTGGAGGACTACGCGCAGCTGATGCTCGGGCGGACCCTGCAGCGCCAGGGCCGGGCCGCCGAGGCGGCTCCGCATCTGCGGATCGCCGCCGCGATGGCCGGGGACCTCCCGGAGTAGCAGTACCGGAGGGCCGGAGGGGCGTACGGGACCGGGTCCGGGCCGGGCCTGTGGCGCGGCCGTGTGCCGCGTCGCCCACTCTCCCGGCCCCGCCCGTGCGGGACCGGGGCGGTCCCTCGGTTAGCCTGGGGGCAATATGAACCGTCTGACCACGCCCTTCGGCTCCTACGAGCTCGCCCGCTTCCCCGAGGACCCGCGCGACCGGCTCTTCGCATGGGACGCCGCCGACGAGTACCTGCTCCGCCACCTCGAATCCGGTACGGGTGAACGCGGCCCGGTGGATCTGGCCGGCGCCGGGCAGATCACCGTGATCGGTGACCGCTGGGGGGCGCTGACGACGGCGCTGGCCGCGTACCACCCCACGCAGATCACCGACTCCAGCCTGACCCGCTCCGCCACCGCGGCCAATCTGGACCGCAACGGCATCGGGACCGCCAAGAGCACCGTGACCCTCCTGACGACGCAGGACGCGCCGCCGGAGCGGATCGACGTGCTGCTGGTGCGGGTGCCCAAGAGCCTGGCGCTCCTGGAGGACCAGCTCTACCGCGTCGCCCCGCACGTGCACGCGGGCACCGTGGTCGTCGGCACCGGCATGGTGAAGGAGATCCACACCTCCACGCTGCGGCTCTTCGAGAAGATCCTCGGTCCGACGAAGACCTCGCTGGCCGAGAAGAAGGCCCGGCTGATCTTCTGCACGCCCGGGAACCCCGGGGCCGCGCACCCCAGGACCGACGGTCCGTGGCCGGTGACGTACACCGTCGACCAGGACGCGGGATCGGGCTCCGGTCTGACCGTGGTCAACCACGCGGGGATCTTCTGCGCGGACCGCCTCGACGTCGGCACCCGCTTCTTCCTGCAGAGCATTCCGACCAACACGGACGGGGCCCGCGTCGTCGACCTGGGCTGCGGCAACGGCATCGTCGGCACGGCCGTCGCGGTGGCCGACCCGGACGCCGAGGTCGTCTTCACGGACGAGTCGTACCAGGCGGTGGCCTCGGCGGAGGCGACGTACCGCGCCAACATCCAAGGACGTCTGGACCGCGCCGAGTTCATCGTCGGGGACGGCGTCTCGATGCTGCCGCCCGGTTCGGTGGACCTGGTGCTCTGCAATCCCCCCTTCCACTCCCACCAGGCGACGACCGACGCGACGGCGCTGCGGATGTTCGCGCAGTCGCGCAAGGTGCTGCGGCCGGGCGGCGAGCTGTGGGTGGTGGCCAACCGCCACATGGGGTACCACACCCACCTGCGCCGCCTCTTCGGCAACAGCGAAGTCGCCGCGAGCGAGCCGAAGTTCGTGGTCCTGCGGGCGGTCAAGCGGCGCGAGCAGCCCCGCGACGCGTGACCTGCCCCTACACCCTGCGCGGCGCTCCCCCCAACTGCCCCCAACTGCCCCGGGCTAACCCGCCGGTAGGCCCGTCAGCACGTCCTACACTCGGCCGCGTGAGCAGTCAGGTGGATCAAGACGCGGCCGTCGGCGGGCACTACCGCCGGGAGGAACTGGCCCGTGCGGCCGGGGTCAAGGTGCGCAACCTGCGCTACTACCAGGAGCGCGGGCTCCTCCCGCCGCCGCGCCGGGAGGGGCGGATCGCCTGGTACTCCGACGACCACCTCACCCGACTGCGGCTGATCAACGACCTGTTGGGGCGCGGCTACACGGTCAACGGCATAGCCGAGCTGCTGGCCGCCTGGGAACAGGGTGGCGGACTCTCCCAACTGCTGGGACTCGAGCGGGAGATGACCCGCGACTGGGAGGAAGAGGACCCGGTCGTCATGTCCCGCGCCGAGCTGCGGAAGCTGTTCGGCCCGACGGCCTCCCCCGAGGACACCCGGCGGGCGGCCGAGCTGGGCTACGTGACGATCGACGGCGACCTGGTCACGCACCGCAGCAGGCGGCTGCTGGCGGCGACGGTGACGCTGGTGCGTGCGGGGGTTCCGCTCGCGGAGGTCCTGGACGCGGGTGACTTCGTACAGACGCAGGCGGCCGCGGTCGCGGACCGGTTCGTCGCGCTGTTCCGCGCGCACGTGATCGGAGCGGACGGGCTGGAGCAGCTTTCGGCCACGCGCCTGCGGCAGATCACCGAGGCGGTGGCGGCGCTGCGTCCACTGGCGGGCGAGGTCGTGGCCGCCGAGTTCGCCCGGGCGATGGCCCGGCGGGTGGACGCCGAGGTCGCCGAGCTGCTGCACACGGAGTCTCCCGGGGCGTGACTGGCGAGTAGGACTCGGCCGAAAAGGTACGCCCGAGCAACCTTGCCAACCCCCATTGGCACTCTTACATTCAACTCGTCGGTAACAACGGTGCGCAGCCGAACACAAGGGACGATCTCATGGCAGATTCCCCGAAGTTATCCGAGAGGGCCGACGATGCGGGCCGGGTCCGCTGGCGCCGGTTCGCCGTACTGACCCTCCCCGCCGTCGCCGTGACCGCCGGCCTCGGCATCGCCCTCGCCGAGGGTGCGCTCGCCGCCTCCTTCGCCGTCTCGGGCCAGCAGTTCAAGGTGTCGGCGAAGAGCCTGGAGGGCGAGGGCTTCGCCCAGTACGGCAGCGTGGACGTCAACGCCCGCGAAGAGCTCATCCCGGTGGCGGTCACCGCCATCAGGGAGGCGAAGCTCCACAGCCTCTGCCAGTCGGTGGTCACCACCCTCCCGATCATCGGCGACATCTCGCTCAACCTCACCGCGGGCCAGAAGGCCCCCGTCGAGGCGAGCAACCTCTTCGTGGACGCCACCCAGCTCTCCGGCGACGCGGTCTTCACCAACATCGAGATCGGCCGCGACGCCTCCACCCTGGACAAGGGGCCGGCGGACGCGGTGGGCATGCAGGACCTCTTCGCCCAGCAGGCCGACACCGTCAGCATCACCGATCTCCGCCAGACGGCCTGGGCCACCAATGCGGGCACCTTCAAGCTCTCCGGGCTGAACATGAACATCAGCAAGGGCAAGAAGGAATGCTTCTGAGCCGCTGGCGGCGCTGGCGGCGCGGCCGGCCCTTCTGGGGCGGGCTGTTCGCCATCCTGGCCGGGGCCGAGATCTGCGCCCTGCCGCTCGCGCCCTTGAAGATCATGCTCCAGCAAGGGGTGGCGGGGATCCCGTCGGTCCTGATGGGCATCGTCATGATCGTGCTCGGCCTCACCGCCTGGTTCTCCCCGCCCCAGCGCGCCCTGGCCGGCGTCCTCACCACCCTCATCGCCACGGCCGCGCTGGTCCTGTCGAACCTCGGCGGGTTCCTGATCGGCACCCTGCTCGGCATCCTCGGCGGCGGCCTGATGTTCGCCTGGCAGCCGTACGCCGCTCCGCGCCCCGGCGCCGCCCGGGACCCGGAGCCGTCCGGGCCCGGCACCTCCAGGGCCGCATCCCACACGGCCGGATCCCACACGGCCGCATCCCACACAGCCACGTCCCCCACCTCCGCTCCCCCACCGCACCACGATCCCCAAGGAGCACAGCCATGAGCCGTACGCGCACCACCACGCTCGCGCTCGCCGCGGCCGCCGCGGCAGCAGCCATGTCCCTCGCCCCGGTCTCCGCCACCGCCCTGCCCTTACCCGTGGCCGGGTCGACCACCGTCACCCCGGCCGGGCACGCCTTCAAGGCCACCCTCAGCGGGAAGGCCACCCTCAAAGCCGGTCCCGTCACCGTCACTTGTACGGTCTCGGTGTCCACCGGCGCGGTACCGGCCGCCCCCGGCAACAACAACCCGGCGGGTCCCGTCTCCTCCCCGATCTCCCCGCCCACCTACAGCTCCTGCACCTCCAGCATGTGGGGCGTCACCCCCACGGTCACCACCAGCGGCGCCTGGTCGGTGTCCATGCAGAACGGCTCCCCCATCACCGCCACCATGACCGTGCCCACGGGCGGGCTGGTCGTCCACACCACCGGCCTCGCCGTCTGCACCGTCACCGCCGCCCCCTCCGGACCGGCGAGCGTCCCCGGGACCTGGACGAACGGCGCCCCGCCGAGCCTGACCTTCACCAACGCCTCGGTGCCGGTCACCGTCACCGGCGGCTTCGGCTGCCCGACGAGCGCGACCGCGTCCACCTTCAACGCCGTGTACAAGGTCGCCGACACCACCAACCCCGCGCAGCAGATCACCGTCGGCCCCTAACAGGCCCGTGCGCGCAGAGGCCCTCCGGTCCCGGACCTCTCCGGAGCCGGCGGGCCTTCGTACGCACGGGCCGCAGCGGTGGGGTCCGGACACCGGGCGGCCGAGCACCGTACGCCGGTCCTTGTCCACATGGCTCCACCAGCCAGGAACCGGTCACGGGAGGGTACTGGCAGGTGCTACCGCCCAGTGAGGTGAACGACCGTCACTTTTCTCCCGCGCGGGAGATCCCGTACGGGAAAACCCGTTGCCCCGGGGCGGCCTGCCGGGCGAAGCTCCGTGACATGTCAGAAAGCACCGCAGAGACCAGCACGCGCACCCCCCGCGGCGTCACCGACCTGTTCACCGCCGGCGGCCGCCTCGCGGCGATCCCGCGCAAGGCGGCCCGCCGCGAGCAGTTGCTCGTCCACCTCACCGAGACCCTCTTCGCCGCGGACCGCACGTACACGGAGCCCGAGGTGAACGGCCTGCTGCTCACGGTCCACGAGGACTGCGCGGCGCTGCGGCGGTACCTGGTCATCGCCGGGCACCTCACCCGCACCCGCGACGGCTCGGGCTACCGGCGGGCCACGACCACCCTGTAGTGGGTCGTCAGGCGGCCGTCCTCACCGATCACGTGGAAGGCCACGGCCGGCGGCTCGTCCGTGTGGATGTACTCGCTTCCGCCGGACGCCGCCTCCCACGGGAGCCGCGTCGTGGACACCACACCCGGAGCCACGAGCAGCGGCCGCCCCGCGAAGGTGGTCGCCGCGCCGGTGTGGGCGTGCCCGCAGAGGAACGCCGTCAGGTGCGGGTGCCGCTCGGCCAGCGCCGCCAGCCGCTCCTCGCCGAACTGCCGGATGCCGTCCACGTACGGGATGTGCAGCGGGACGGGCGGGTGGTGGAAGGCGACCAGGACGGGCACGTCGCGCGGGGTATCGGTGAGCACCCCCTCCAGCCAGGCGATCGTCGAGTCCTCCAGGTACCCCCGGTGTTCGCCGGGCACGGACGAATCGCACACCGCGAGGACGAAGCCGTCGCCGCGCAGCACCTGGTCGACCGGGGCCGCGGACGGGCGTTCCTCCCCCAGCAGACCGCGCCGGAAGCCGGCACGGTCGTCGTGGTTCCCGGGGCAGACGACCAGCGGATGGCGGGAGCCGAGGGCCTTGCGCGCCTCCTCGTACTCCTCCGGGCGGGCGTGATCGGCGATGTCCCCGCTCACCAGCACCGCGTCGAGGTCGTACGGGAGCCCCTCCAGGTACTCCATGACGACCCGGGTCCGCTCGGCGGCCCGCTCCCCGCCGTCGAGGTGCACGTCACTGAGGTGGGCTATCACGATCACGGGCGGTGGCTCCTTCGGTCCGGAAGCTGGGATTGTATGCCGCGGCACTTGGGGCCGGCTGAGGACAGCCTGGACCACGCCTTCGGATCCAAGCGCGAGCTGTTCGGCAAGCCCTCGAGCTCTACGGTCGCACCGGCTCCGAGATGACCGAGGAGCTCCTCGCCCGGCCGAGCACGACCAGGGAATGCATCCGCGACTACCTGATGCTCATCGTGGACACGGACCTGAAGGGGCCGGTCAGGCGCGGCTGCCTCGGCACCAGCACCGCACTGGAACTCGGCGGCCGCACCGCCCTGGCGGGCCTCTGACCCGCAACGCCCCCGGCCCCAAGGGGGGGTCGCACCCTAGTTTTTGACCTGTAGTTCAAGAAATTGGAGTCATGGACCTCGCAATCAGCGGGAAGTCCGCCATCGTCACCGGCGCGGGCCGAGGCATCGGCCTCGCCATCACCCAGGCGCTGTCCGCGGAGGGCGTCAGGGTGGTGGGCGCCGCACGCACCATCACGCCCGAGCTGGAGAAGGCCGCCGCCGCCACCGTGTCCGTCGACCTGAGCACACGCGACGGAGCGACGAGGGTGGTCGAGGAGGCGATCGACGCGGTCGGCGGGATCGACTTCCTGGTCGACAACGTCGGTGCGGGCGATCCGGACGCGCTGTCCCTGGGCGGCTTCCTCGACGTGGACGACGAGCAGTGGCAAGCCCTCTTCGACCTCAACCTGTTCTCCGCGGTCTGGACGACCCGGGCGGCGCTGCCGAGCATCCTGGAGCGCCGGGGGTCGATCGTCAACATCTCGTCGATCAACGCCCGCGTCCCCGCCGGTTCACCGGTCGGCTACGCCGAGGCCAAGGCCGCACTGAACCAGCTCAGCAAGCGGCTCAGCGAGGAACTGGCACCGCGCGGCGTGCGCGTGAACACCGTCTCCCCCGGAGAGGTCGCCGACCTGGTCGCCTTCCTCCTCTCCGAACGTGCCGCCAACATCCACGGCGCCGACCACGTCATCGACGGCGGCACCCTCAAGGCCGGCTAGGTCGTCGCGCTGCCGCTCCAGGCAGACCCCGGGCGGGCGGGCGTCCGTACTACTGCGTGGGTGGCCTCTTGCGCCACCCATGCGGGGTACTCGTCCGCGGCGTCGCCCTCCCCGGGGCCTGCGCAGACGCTAGTCATGGGACATGAGCAACGAGAATGCACCCCCGGATGCCGCCCTGAAGGCAAAACACCGTGCGATGTGGGCGCTGGGCGATTACCCCTCCGTGGCGTCGAACGTCGTCCACGAGCTGGGTGGCGAGCTGGTGCGGGCGTGCGGCATCCGGCAGGGTGACCGCGTCCTCGATGTCGCGGCGGGCTCCGGGAACGCGTCCATCCCCGCGGCCCTCCTCGGCGCCGAGGTCATCGCCTCCGACCTCACGCCCGAGCTCCTCGAGGCCGGCCGCCGGCTCGCGCAGACGCACGGCGCCCGGCTGGACTGGCGGGAAGCGGACGCGGAAGCCCTGCCCTTCGCGGACGGCGAGTTCGACACGGTGATGTCCTGCGTCGGCGTCATGTTCGCCCCGCACCACCAGGAAACGGCCGACGAACTGGTCCGGGTCTGCCGGCCGGGCGGCACCATCGGGCTGATCAACTGGACCCCGGAGGGGTTCATCGGGCAGATGTTCGCCACGATGCGTCCCTACGCTCCACCGCCGCCGCCCGGTGCCCAGCCGCCGCCCCTGTGGGGCGACCCGGAACACGTGCGCGCCCTGCTCGGGGACCGGGTGACCGACTTCGATGCCCGGCGGCAGATGCTGCGCGTGGACCGGTTCGCGCGGCCCGAGGAGTTCCGGGAGTACTTCAAGGCCCGCTACGGGCCGACCATCGCCACGTACCGCTTCGCGTCCGGGGACCCCGAGCGGGTGTCCGCCCTCGACGCGGCCCTCGACGACCTGGTCGCGCGGCGCCTCGTCGAGGGAGCCATGGACTGGGAGTACCTCCTGGTCACGGCCAAACGGGCCGACTAGGCCGTCTCCTCCGGGGACGGCCAGGACCGGAGATCCCCCGGCGGGTGGCCGTCACTGACGCGGGATGCCGATGCCGGCTGCGCGCAGGTGCGCCTCGACCAGCGTTCGCTGTCGGAGGTGAGGGTGACCTGGGCAGTCCATGACCAGGGCTCCGGGGGCGGATCCCAGTGAACCTCGACGTCGGTGTCGTGGAAGTCGCGGGCAAGTCCCGTCACCATGGCTGCCGCAGCGGCCCGCGCATCTTCGGGGTTCGTGTTGATCGCCACGTCCAGGCGCCCGCAGAGCACTCCGCCTTCCAAAGTGAGGACGCTGAAGCGCCAGGCCTCCGGCGTTGCCAACAGGACGATCCCCTTCGGAATACCCAAGGCGGCCGGCTTCTTCTTCTCCTTCTTGCGTCTCACCATGCCGCTATCCAACATCGTCGGGTTCGTAGCGATGTTCCGGGGTGGAGGATCCGCGGCCGCAGCGCGGTCTGGTGTCTGTTGCCAGCCCCTCGGATTCATCACCGGTCGCGTGAGAGGAGGACGGCTCGCCGCAAGGCATGCGGCAGATGCGGACGCATGCCCCTCTCATCGCGTTTCACCCTGCCGGGCCAGGTTCGATCCGTGGCCACGGCGGACTCCTCCGGGCCGCTGACCGTGACCGGCTACGGTGTAAATCCCCTGGCGACCGTCATCACGAGGGTCGACCTCTCAGGCAAGGTGGCGCGGCAGCGGACCTACCCGGGGACAGGGAGGCCGCGATCACGTATGTCCACGGACGGGACGGGGCGGCGGGAGGGGGCCCCGACGAGGGGTCCGGCCCGTCCGTGGTCCCGTCCCGGCACGGGACGTTCCCTCAGCACGCGGTGCAGGATGAGAGAGGCGAGCAGTTCCGCCTCCTGCTCGGCGGGCTCGGCGTACACGGTGCGGCCCAGGACCCGGCGCACCAGGTCGGGGGAGAGTCCGGGCAGCAGCGTGCGTACGCCCGGTGTCTCGGGGGTGGGCAACCGATCGTGCCCGCAGAGCAGGTGGGCCGCCTCGTGTACGAGGATGTGCTGCCGGTGCAGTGCGCTGGTCCCCGGGGTGCACAGTATGCAGTCGGCGTGGTCGGTCGTCACCAGCAGACCGCACGGGATCGCCGCGTCCACCGCGACCGGCAGGACCTCGATCGGGCGGCCACGCCGTTCGGCCAGGAGGGCCAGGAAGGTCTCGGCGTCGAAGGGGTCCGGCAGTTCCAGCCCCTCCGAGAGGGCGCGAACTTTACGCCACAGTCGTCCATGCCACCGACCGGTGAGCATCAGGGACCCCTCCCACCAGAACGGCGCCACCGCTCCGCCTCTGCTGTCGTCGAGCGACCCGACGTCCCTCCCCCGGGCCGCTCAGACATCCGCTCTGAAGGATCAGCCCGAAGCACATTTGGCCCGGGCCGCGGTGCGGGCGGCATTTCTGTTGGGCAGGCGCCGGTCCCGAGTAGATGGCGCGCCGCCCCGGCCGGCGGCAGCGCTCCTCGTAGGGTTTTGCTTTCCGGGCAAGGCTGTCGGCCGGGTGTCAACCCATCCGGCACCGCCAGGCCGCGCACGGGCGTGATCGTAGGCGGCGGCCCTCACCACCCCGTGAAAGGAATGTCGTGCATCTTCGTCTCCTGCTGGCCGGCACGACGCTCGCGTCAGCACTGTGGTCCTCGGTAGCCGGTCAGCCGGTCGTCAGAGCGGTGGGGGAGTTCCAGTTCGCTTACACGATGCATGGCCACGGCGACTACACGGCGACCCTCGTCGATCCTCGAGTGGGAGTGTGCATCGACGCCTCGATCGTTACAGACGAGGCCCAGCCTCCGGACGCGGTGCAGAACGCCATGAACTACACGGACACCGAAGCCACGATGTACCAGGGCGCGTTCTGCTCCGGCGAGCGAGTAGCGATCGGCGCGCAGACGGAGAACCACACGTTCTACTTCAGGTCGGTGAGGTTCGGAGCGCCGCTCGAGCCCAGTGCGATCCGGTCGGCAGCGCGGACTGCCGGATCCGCATGCCCCTGGGAGCACACCGCCGATGGGCCGTGTGGATCAGCGGCATTGACTCTTCCAGGGGCCGATCCCTCCTCGACGGCGAGCCCTTTTCGTGAAGAGGCCGCGGTGTTGGCTACGAAGGAGTCAGGCAGCGGAAAAGGTACCCGGGAGAGGTAAATGGAGCAGCCGCAGGCGGCCGAAGGTGCGGGGACGGGCTCTCCTCCCCTCTCGACCGACCGCAGACGCCTCCTCGCACTCGCCGCCGCGTCCGTGGGTGCCGCCCGCTTCCCTGGCGCCGCCGTCGCCGCGCACGCCGTCCCGCGCTGCGGCCTTGACGTGGCCGCGGAGAACGCCCTCACCGGCATGGCCGACTGGCGTGTGACCCGTACGGGAGCGGCCGGGGACATCGAGGGCTTCGCCAGCCGGGTCAGCGTTCTGCCCGGCGAACCAGTCGACTTGCACGTATCGACCACCGCGACCAGCTACACCATCTCCGCCTTCCGCATGGGCTGGTACGGCGGCACCCGGGGGCGCCTGGTTTGGCGGTCCTCACCGCTGCCCGGAGCAGTGCAGCCTCGGGCCGTAACCGACGCCGAGACCCGCATGACCCACGCCGACTGGCAGCCCTCCGCCCGGCTGGACACCGCCACCTGGCCCGAAGGCTGCTACCTCCTGCGCCTGGAAACCGGCGACGGCCGTGCGCAACGATACGTACCGCTCACCATCCGCTCCGCCTCCACGACCGGCCGCCTGGTGATCGTCAACTCCGTGGCGACCTGGCAGGCGTACAACCGCTGGGGCGGCGCCGACCTCTACAAGGGGACCACCGGGAAGAAGGCTTCGCGTTCCCTGACCGTCTCCTTCGACCGCCCCTATGCCGGCGGCCGGGGATCCGGTCAGTTCCTCGTCTACGAAGCCCCGCTCGTCGCACTCGCCGAACGCATGGGCCTTGCCCTGGCCTACACCACCGGACTCGACATCGCACGAGACCCGCAACTCCTGCTCGGGGCGGCCGCGGTCCTTTCCCTGGGACACGACGAGTACTGGAGCCCGGAGCAACGGCTTCATGTAGCCAAAGCGCGAGACACCGGTACCAATCTGGCGGTCCTGGGCGCCAACTGCTGTTATCGCCGCATCCGCTACGAGCCCTCCCCGCTCGGCTCCCACCGGATCGTGGTCTGCTACAAGGAGGACTACGCCCGGGACCCGGGCTACCGACGCGGACTACCGCCGACCAATGACTTCCGGCGCTCCCCGGCGGCCGACGCCGAGAGCAAGCTCCTCGGAGTCATCTACGACGGCTACCCGGTCGATGCCCCTTACGTCGTCACGCACCCCCACCACTGGCTGCTCGCAGGGACCGGCGCCCGGCTCGGCGACTCCATCCCCCACCTCGTCGGGGTCGAGTACGACCGGGTCAACACCGGACATCCCACCCCGAGACCGATCGAGATCCTCTCGCACTCACCGGTGGTGCGCAAAGGACACCGGGGCCACGCCAACTCGGCCTACCTGACGCTGCCCGGCGGCGCAGGAGTCTTCGCCACCGGCACCATGCGCTGGGTCGAGGCACTGGACGCGGGCGGGCCCGGCGGCACCACCCACCACGGTTTGGACGCGCGGGCCGGCGCGTTCACCCGCGTCGTCACCGAGAACGTCCTACGCGCCTTCGCGCAGGGCCCGGCCGGGACCTGCCGCCCGGCGGCCGACAACGTGGCCAGCCACTACCCGGCAAGCCCGGCGGCCGCCACACCCGCCCCGTAGTTCTCCCCGGCCCGAACCCGGACTCCGCGAAGCCGTGTACACCCCGAAAGGCCGTCATGCGCAGACTCCGTACCTCTCTCGTCGTCCTCTCCACCCTCGTCACGCTCACCGCACTCGCCCCCGCCGCCCACCCCACATCCGCCCGCACACCGGGGGCGGGTACCAATATCCTCGTCGTCGGCATCGACAGCCGGGCAGGCCTGTCCAAGGCCGAGAAGAACCGCCTCAACGTCGGCGGCAAAGGGTGCAACTGCACCGACGTGATGATGCTCGTCCACGTGTCCGCCGACGAACGGCGCGCCAGTGTCGTCTCCATCCCCCGTGATTCCTACGTCACGTACCCCGAGGACAAGACGCCCGCTCGCTCAGGCAAGATCAATGGCGCCTATGCCATCGGTGGGGCCGCTCTCACCATCCGCACCGTAGAAAAGGTCACAGGTCTGCGCGTCGACCACTACCTCGAAACCGGATTCACCGGCTTCGAACAAGCAGTCAACTCCCTTGGCGGTGCCGTCATCTGCACCACCAAGCCCCTCCAGGACGTCAACTCCGGCCTCGACATCACCACCGGTGTCCACGAGGTCGACGGCCGGGGCAGCCTCCGCTACGTCCGCGCCCGCCACATCGACAACCCCGGCGATCTCGGCCGCGTCCGACGGCAGCAGCGCTTCACCACCGACCTTCTTGCACGCTTGACCGCCCGTGATGCCCTCTCCGGCCCCCTCGCCGCCGCACGGACCGCGCGCACCCTGCTGAAGTCCGTCCGCACCGACCCCGGGACCAGCTTGGAGGATTTGGTCCGCATCGGATGGGCCCTGGGTCGGCTGAAGCCCAGCCAGAGAGAGTTTGCCACCGTCCCGATCAGCGTTTTCGACCACCGGGTCCCGGGAGTCGGCTCGACGCTGCTGTGGGACAAAACCCGCTCCGACGCACTGTGGTCCGCCCTCGCCGCAGACAAGCCCATCACAGGCGACACCCGCATCCAGCCGGCATCCGGTACGCCCGCCAGACCGGAAAAGGTGCAAGCCCGCGTAGACGACGCCGCTGTGGCGCTGGCTCTGCGAGCCGCCGGTTTCCAGGTCACCGACACCTCCGCGACTGCACCGGCCACACGCCCCGCCGGCCCGCCCGTCATCCGGTACACCCCCGGCGCCGAATACGGCGCGACCACCCTCGCCACTGCCCTTCCGGGAGCCCGTCTCGAACGCGTTACCGGACATGACGCAGTTTTCGACGTCGCGCTCGGCACCAGCCCGGTGACTGTCCAAAAGGTCCACTACGACCGCAACACCATCGAAGGCGCCCCCGCGGCCGGTCACCAACTGGGCTGCATGGACGGCCGGCTTTGACGGTCCATCCGGCTCCATTTTCAGGTTCCGATCCTCCCACTGACTTGCGCAGCAGGAACGGCGATACCTGATCGAGCCCGGGACTACCCGCATGGGTGCCGGCGATCCGTGTTCTCGCGAGACCCCGCCCAACGCCTCTGTTTGTACTTAGCGGCGGTAGCTACCCCCTGTAGTCCTCCAGCAGCCGCAGCCAGATCTCGCTGATCGTCGGGAACGCCGGAACCGCGTGCCACAGGCGCTCGATCGGCACCTCGCCCGCGACCGCGATGGTCGCCGCGTGCAGGAGCTCGGCCGCGCCCGGTCCGACGAAGGTGACGCCGAGCAGGATCTCGCGGTCCAGGTCCACCACCATGCGGGCCCGGCCGCGGTATCCGTCGGCGTACAGGCCCGCTCCGGAGACCTTGCCGAGGTCGTGGTCCACGGCCCGGACCCGGTGGCCGGCGCGCTCCGCCTCCGCGAGGGTCAGGCCCACCGATGCGGCCTCCGGGTCGGTGAACACGGCCTGCGGGAGGGCCTGCGTATCGGCGGCGTGCGCGCCCCAACGGTCCGTGTCGAGCGGTGCGTTGCCCGCCGCGCGGGCGGCGATGACGGCGCCGGCGATCCGGGCCTGGTACTTCCCCTGATGGGTGAGGAGCGCCCGGTGGTTCACGTCGCCGACCGCGTACAGCCAGTCGATCCCCGGGACCCGGCAGCTGTCGTCCACCGCGATCCACTCGCCCGGGGTCAGCCCGACGGTGTCCAGCCCGATGTCCTCGGTGCGCGGGGAGCGTCCCGTCGCCACCAGCAGCTCGTCGCCCTCCAGCGTCTCGCCGCCTTCGAGCACCACCGTGACCGGCCCGGTCGAGCCGTCCCGTACGACGGACTCGACGGCCACTCCCGTACGGACCACCGCGCCCGCCTCGCGCAGCGCCTCGGCGACCAGTTCCCCGGCGAAGGGCTCCATGCGCGGCAGCAGCCCGGAGCCCCGTACGAGCAGGGTCACCTCGGAGCCGAGGGCCTGCCAGGCCGTGGCCATCTCCGAGGCCACCACCGACCCGCCGACGATCAGCAGCCGGCCCGGCGCCGCCCGCGCCGAGGTGGCCTCGCGGCTGGTCCACGGCCGGGCGTCTTCGATGCCCGGCAGGTCCGGGACGACGGCCCGGGTACCGGTCGCGACGACGACCGCGTGCCGGGCGGACAGCACGTGGTGCTCCCCCTCCGGGCTGGTGACGGCGACCTTGCGGACTCCGTACAGCCGCCCGTGGCCCCGGTACACGTGGGCGCCGACCGACTCCAGCCAGTCGATCTGGCCGTCGTCCTTCCAGCTCCCGGTCCAGTAGTCCCGGTGCGCGAACACCGCTTCCGCGTCCAGTGGACCGGCCACGGACCCCGCGAGGCCGGGCACCCGGCGCGCGTCGGCCCGGGCCAGCGCCGGGCGCAGCAGCGCCTTGCTGGGGACGCAGGCCCAGTACGAGCACTCGCCACCCACCAGCTCGCTCTCGACCAGCGCCGTGCTCAGCCCGGCGGCGCGGGTCCGGTCCACGACGTTCTCGCCGGCCGGCCCCCCGCCGAGGACCACTACGTCGTACTCCACCGCTTCGCTCATCGGGCCAGTCTCACCGCACGGCGGGGGCCCGTCACGCAATCAGGCGTCCGGCGTGCCGGACTCAGGCGTCCGGCGTGCCGGGCTCCTCGGCCGCGCGGCCGGCGGCGCCGCCCTGCTCGGCGGCGATCTTCGTCCGCACCTCGTCCATGTCCAGGGCCCGGGCCTGGGTGATGAGGTCCGTCAGCGCCGCCTCGGGCAGCGCGCCGGGCTGCGAGAAGATCGCGACCTGATCCCGGACGATCATGAGGGTCGGGATCGAGCTGATCTGGAAGGCGGCGGCGAGCTCCTGCTGCGCCTCGGTGTCCACCTTGGCGAAGAGCAGGTCGGGATTGGCTTCGGCCGCCTTCTCGTAGACCGGTGCGAACTGCAGGCAGGGACGGCACCAGCCCGCCCAGAAGTCGATCAGGACGAACGAGTTCTCGCTCACCGTCCGGTCGAAGTTCTCCTTGGTGAGTTCGACAGTAGCCACGGTTTTCCAGACCTCCAGAGTGCTGTGCTGCTTGGTGCTGTGCTGCTTGTTTTCCCTGAACGAACGACCGGCTCGAAGCATTCCTGACCGCGCACAACGGGCTCATGAACCACACCGGCCCCGTCTCCCCCGATGACGCCACCGCGGCCACCGCCCCGCACACCGTGGAGTTCCTCCGGCGGCTGTAACGTCTCCGACGACTACGACTACGGCTCCGGCTCCGGCGACGCGCAATCCGGGGCCGGGGCCGGGTCTCCGGGGAGACCCCCTAGAACGGATGCCCGCCCGGCGTGGCGCGGAGCGTGGTCCAGCGCAGCTCGGTGAAGGCGTCGAGGTTCGCCTCGCCGCCGAAGCGGGCGCCGGTGCCCGACGCGCCGACTCCGCCGAAGGGGGCCACCGCCTCGTCGTTCACCGTCTGGTCGTTGACGTGCGCGATCCCGACCGGGATCCGCCCCGCCAGGTCCAGCCCGCGCGCCGCGTCGCCGGTCACGATCCCGAGGGAGAGCCCGTAGGGGCCGGCGGAGGCCAGCTCCACGGCCTCGTCCTCCGTCGCGAAGGACCGTACGGGCGCCACCGGACCGAAGACCTCCTCCGCGTAGGCGGGGCTGTCGTCGCCGGCGCCCGCGAGCACCGTGGGCCGGTAGAAGAGGTCCTGGTGGGCGCCGCCCGTGACGAGCTTGGCGCCCTGTGCGGTGCTGGCTTCCACCAGGCCGTGGACCCGGTCCAGCTGGGACCGGTCGATGAGCGGCCCCAGGTGCACCCGCTCGCGGTACGGGTCCCCGACCGCGAGCTCCTCCGCGCGCGCGGCGAGCCGCTCCACGTACTCGTCGTAGAGCGAGGCGTGCACGAGGTGCCGCCCGGCCGTCATGCAGATCTGGCCCTGGTGGAAGAAGGAGCCCCAGGAGGCCTGCGCGACGGCCGCCTCCACATCGGCGTCGCGGAGCACGACGAGCGCCGAGTTCCCGCCCAACTCCAGGTGCGCGCGCTTGAGGTGACGGCCCGCCAGCTCTCCGACGACCCGGCCGCTCGCGGTGGATCCGGTGAACGAGACCACCCTCACCAGGGGGTCGGTGACCACCGCCGCGCCCGTCCCGGCGCCGCCGGGCAGGACGTGCAGCAGTCCGCCCGGCAGGCCGGCCGCCGCGAAGACCGCGGCGAGTGCGAGCCCGCCGCTGACCGCGGTACGGCGGTCCGGCTTGAGGAGCACCGCGTTGCCGAGGGCCAGCGCGGGCGCGACCGAGCGGATCGAGAGGATCAGCGGTGCGTTGAAGGGCGCCACCACGCCCACCACGCCGACCGGTTCCCGGCGGGTGAAGGACAGCCGCGGGGCCTCGCTCGGCAGCACCTGCCCGGCCGGGCGCGAGGCCAGGGCCGCGGCCTCGTAGCACTCCTGCGCGGCGACGTGCAGCTCGAAGTCCGCCTTGCCGGGGATGGATCCGGACTCCCGGACCAGCCAGTCCCGCAGCTCGTCGGCGTGGGCGGTGAACAGGTCACCGGCCCGGCGCAGCACGGCCGCCCGCTCCATGTGGGTGGCCCGCGCCCAGTCCCGCTGGGCCGCGTGGGCCCGTACGGCGACCTCCGCGACGTCGGCCGGGGCGGCCAGGTCGATGGTCGCGAGGGTCTGGCCGGTGGCTGGTTCGACGACCGGGGCGGTACCTCCGGTGAGGGTGGGTCCGTCCTGCCAGAGGGTCGGATCGAGGAACGGCATGGCGCGGGGCCTCCGGATGCGGGGGAGCGTGGCGGGGGGGTGGCGGCAGCACGCGCCATCGTGCCACCCCACCGCTCCTGAGGCATCAATTCTCCTCACCTGCAGAGCAGTTACCGCCCGACTATGACCGGAAACGATCGATCACCCGGAGTCGGGTCGGTCAGCGCTCCAGAACGAGGGCGATGCCCTGCCCCACACCGATGCACAGGGCCGCGATCCCGGTACCGGATCCGGCCGCCGCGAGCTGGTGCGCCACCGAACCCGCCAGCCGGGCGCCCGAAGCACCGAGCGGGTGCCCGATCGCGATCGCCCCGCCGCGCGGGTTGACCACGGCCGGATCGAGCTCGGGCCAGGCGGCGAGGCATCCCAACGCCTGCGCCGCGAAAGCCTCGTTGAGTTCGAAGGCGGCCAGATCGGCGAACCCGCGGCCCGCCTTGGCGAGCGCGCGCTCGACCGCCTCCACCGGCCCCAGGCCGAAGAGCTGGGGCTCGATGCCGGTGACGGCCGACGCGCTGATCCGGGCCAGCGGCTCCCGCCCGGTCGCGGCGAGGCCCTCCTCGTCCGTCAACAGCAGTGCGGCGGCCCCGTCGTTGAGCGGCGAGGCGTTGCCCGCCGTGACCGTGCCGGTGCCGTCGCTCCGGAAGGCGGGCTTCAGGCGCGCGAGCGCCTGGGGGCCGGAACCCTCGCGGATGCATTCGTCGCGCAGCAGGTCCACACCCGCGTACGGGACCACCTCGGCGTCGTACTGCCCGGCGGCCCAGGCGGCCGCCGCCTTGCGGTGGCTCTCCAGCGCGAAGGCGTCCTGCGCCTCGCGGGTGATGCCGTGCTTGTCGGCCACGAGCTCGGCGCCCTCGCCGAGCGAACCGGCCCATTCCGCGGGCATCCGGGGGTTGGTCATCCGCCAGCCGAGCGTGGTGGACCACATCTGCTGGTGCCCGGCGGGGAAGGCGCGCTCCGGCTTCTGCACCACCCACGGGGCCCGGCTCATGGACTCGACACCCCCGGCGATGGCGACGGAGGCGTCGCCGAGCGCGATGGCGCGGGCCGCCTGGACGACGGCTTCGAGCCCGGAGCCGCAGAGGCGGTTGACGGTGACCCCGGGCACGGTCACGGGGAGCCCGGCGAGCAGCACCGCCATGCGGGCCACGTCGCGGTTGTCCTCGCCCGCGCCGTTGGCGTCTCCGAAGACGACGTCGTCGATGCGGGCCGGATCCAGTGCGGGCGTACGGTCCACGAGCGCGCGCACCACGTGGGCGGCCAGGTCGTCGGGGCGGACACCGGCGAGGGCGCCGCCGAACTTCCCGATCGGGGTGCGGACGGCGTCGACGACGTAGACGTCGCGGACGGTACGGATGCTCATGGAGTCCCTCCGGGGCGAGCGGGAGGCGGCGCGGCACACCGACACCGCTGTCCGGCCCGGCGCACGCTCCGCCCGCGCCCGGTGGGGCGCGCCCGAAGTCTCCGTCCCGCCGACCCCGCTGTCAACGGCCCCCAGCCCACACCGGGGCCCGGACCTGCGCCTGCCGTAAGTCTGAGCCGGCGGGCTGGATTGCCCGTAGGGCAATTTCAGCCCCGCCGGCGTTTGAGGCGCGGGGTCTGGGGCGGAGCCCCAGGAGCCTGGGCGCAGCCCCGGGCCCTCACGCGCGACGAGCCGGCAGCCGGGGTCTGAGGGGCAGCCCGGCCGGAGCAGAGCGACAAGCTCACGTCGAGTCCCGCGGCACCGCCACCGCAGCCATCAGGTCATGCCTGCGCACCGCCGCATCAGGCTCCCGTACCGCCTGGTCCAGCAGCGCCGCCAGCCGCTCCCCCGTCGGCATCTCGATCTGCACCGTGCTGAGCCTCGGCCGCAGCAGCCGACCGATCAGCAGGTCGTCCGCGCCCATGACGGCGACGTCCTGCGGCACCCGCAGCCCCACGTCCTGGAAGGCCCGCATCAGCAGCATCGCGTACTCGTCGTTGTACGCGAACGCCGCCTCCAGCCCCAGCGACCCCCACCGCTGCGCCAGCTTCGCCGCCGACTCCTCCGAGTAGGCCATCCGCAGGGCCACGATCTCCGCCCCGGCCACGGACCGCGCGCCCTCCAGCCGGGGCCTGGAGAACAGCCCCAGCCCCTCCTCCTCCGGCACGACCACACCGATCCGCCGCCGGCCCCGCCCCACCAGGTGCTCCGCCGCCCGCGCGCCGACCTCCGCCTGGTCCATGACCAGCGCGTGCGCACCGGCGACGGCTTCCGGCCCCATCGTCAGCACCGCGCGCGCACCGGCCCGCTTGAGCGTGGCCACGTTGTCCGGGGACAGGGTGATCTCCCCGAGGGAGAGCACCGCGACCGGCCGCAGTTCGGCCCAGGCCCGTGCGGCCTCGTCACCGGTGAGGCCGAGGCTGCCGTACTGGACCACCGTGTAGTCCAGGCTGCGCAGCGCCCACTGCAACTCGTTCAGGAAGGTGCTGTACAGCGGGCCGATCGGCACGTGCGAGGTGGGCAGCAGCACGATGCGCGTGTGCCCGGCGCGCAGGCTGCGGGCGGCCGCGTGGGGGACGTAGCCGAGCTCCTCGGCGGCCTCGCGCACCTTGCGGCGGGTCGGCTCGCTGATGCGTACGGCCTCCGCGTTGTTCAGGACGTACGAGACCGTCGCGCGCGACACTCCGGCGAGACGGGCGACGTCCGCGCTGGTCGGCACGGGCGGGGCCGCCGGTGACGGCGACGTGGGGGGCTTCGGCGGCTTCGATGACTGAGACATTGCCGTGGCATCTTTCCAGACCGTTTGTGCCCAGGGGCTAGCGGATGGCCGGAAACCAATGCTACACAGTGGTTACACGATTCACTGACACGTGTAACCAGGACGTCACCCCAGCTCCATCGAGGGTGTCTCCACACGTGCCGGTGGCGTGTCCAGTCGTGCCGCCGCCCTGCCGCGTTCCGTCGCACCCCCGCCGTCGTGACAGGGCGGCGCGCACTTCTCCCCACACCCCTACACCCCTCAGTGCACCCCTCCCACCCCTCCCGTACCCCTCGCCCCTTACCAAACTGCCCAGGAGGGCACCGTGGCCCTTTCCTCCCCCGGCACCGGCACCGCCGCCGCCACCACCGACGCGCCCGCCTCCCGGCGCGGCCTGCTCCCCTTGCTGCTCGTCGGCAACGGCGCCATGTACGCCCTCTACATCGGCGTCGCCGGCGTACTCCTCGCCCTCCAGGTCGAAGACATCGACGCGGCGAACAAGGTCGCCAACTTCGGCCTGATCGCGGGGGTCTCGGCGATCTTCGCGACGGTCTTCAACCCGGTCGCGGGCGCCCTGTCCGACCGCAGCGGACGGCGCAACCCCTGGATCCTGGGCGGTGGACTCGCCGCGATACCGGCGATGTTCCTGCTCGGCGCCGCGGACACGATCCTGCTCATCACCATCGCCTGGTGCCTCGGCCAGGCCGTGATGAACATCTACCAGGCCGCCATCACCTCCGTGGTCCCCGACCGGGTGCCCATGAGCGCCCGCGGCAAGGCCTCCGCGGCCGTCGGCCTCGGCCTGCCGCTGGGTTCGACCGTCGGCGCCCTGATCGGCGCGGCCTTCTCGGACGACTACCGCACCGGATACCTGATCTTCGGCGCGCTCGTCGCCGGCGCCGCCGTCCTGTTCACCACCTGCACCCGCGAGGAACGGCGCCCGGCCAAGCCCTCCATGCCGGTCAAGGCGCAGCTGGCCGCCTTCGCGAGCGCCCTGGCGGACCACGACTTCCGCTGGGCGTTCATCGGGCGGGCCCTGCTGGTCCTCGGCTACTTCGCGGTGAGCGGCTACCAGCTGTACATCCTCCAGGACCACACCGTGCTGCCCGAGGGCATGAAGCCGGAGGCGGCGGTCGCCATCATGATGCCGCTGACGAGCGTGGCGATGGTCGTCTCCACCGTCCTCGGCGGCTGGCTCTCGGACAAGTACGACCGCCGCAAGCTCTTCGTCGGCGCCTCCGCCCTGCTGTCCGCCATCGCGCTGGTGATCCCGGCCCTGTCGACCAGCTGGACGGCCATGCTGGCCTTCGCAGTGATCAACGGCCTCGCGTTCGGCTGCTACATGGCCGTGGACACCGCACTGGTGACGATGGTGCTCCCCAAGGCGGAGGACGCCGCCCGCGACATGGGCGTACTCAACATCGCCAACGCCGGCCCGCAGATCGTCGCCCCCTTCATCGCCTCGGTGATCGTGTCCGTGAGCGGGGGCTACACGGCCCTGTTCATCGCGGCCGCCGCCCTGGCGGTGGCGGGCGCGGTGGCGGTCAAGCCGATCCGCAGCGTCCGCTAACGGCTCAGCCACCCCACACCCAACCCAAACACTCCCTCACCCACCACCCCTGACGCTGAAAGGCACCACCGTGCAGCTCCACACCCACACCTGGGGCGAAGGCGACCGCATCGCCCTCCTGATCCACGGGATCATGGCCGACCACCGGACCTGGCGCCGGGTCGGACCCGCCCTCGCCGAGCGCGGCTACCGCGCCATCGCCGTGGACCTGCGCGGCCACGGCGCCAGCGGCCGGGGCGAGTACAGCCCGGAGGCCTTCGCCGACGACGTGGTCGAAACCCTCCCGGCCGGAGCCGAGCTCGCCATCGGCCACTCCCTCGGCGGCCTGACGCTCTCGAAGGCCGTCGACCGCCTGAAGCCGAAGCGCGCCGTGTTCTCCGACCCGGCCTGGCACCTGGCAGAACTGGGCGAGGGCTTCGGACCCGAGATGTTCGCCCAGTTCAAGTCCGCGCCCAAGGAGCAGATCCAGGCGATGAACCCGCGCTGGGAGGAGGCCGACGTAGACGTCGAACTGGCCACCCTGGCCGTCTGGGACGAGGCCACCGCCCTGAGCCTGACCCCGCTGATGGGAACGGACCTGCTGCCGGCCGCGCCGGTGGTCCCGTCCCTGGTGCAGCTGGCCGACCCGAGCTTCCTGATCTCACCGGAGCGCGCGGCGGTCCTCAAGGAGCGCGGCTTCGAGGTCCGCTCGGTCACCGGCGCCGGCCACACCATCCACCGCGACGACTTCGACGGCTTCATGGCATCGCTGGAAGGCTGGCTCTAAGGACCGGCCCCACCACCTGGGGGCCTCCTCCCCGCCACTCAACACCCCGCCCTCCCCGCAGAACTCCCCGTGCGGCCGTGAGGGCGGGGTGACGCATCGCGGCGTAACGAACGGGCCCGCGACCAACCACGTCTCCCCCTCTGATTCACTCGGTCGCATGGGGACTGGAACACTCATCGACCGCACACGACGGTTACTGGCACACGAGCGGCGCCAACTGGCGAGCCTCGGCTTATGGATGGTGCGGCGCACGCACGGAGTGGGGGACGCGGACATCGCCGTCCGATACGCGCGGGCTCAGGCCCCGATGGCGTACGGGCTGGTGTTCCTGTGCGCGATCGAGACGGTCGGCGTCTCGATCATGCTTGCCCCTTATCCCGTCGCCCACTTGGTCATGCTGCCCGTCGACCTCTACACGGTGCTGCTCGCGCTGGGGCTCCACGCCACCGCCGTCACGCGCCCTCACGTCGTAGGACCGGGCGGCCTGCGGATACGGCGCGGCGCACGGCTCGACCTGCTCATACCGCTGGACCACATCGCGTCCGCCCGGTACGACCTCCGTTTCCCGAACGCGAACGACCCCGATGACGGCGTGTTGGACGTGGCCATCGCCTCGCAGACGTCGATCACCATCGAACTGGCCCACCCGGTCACCCACGTAAGCCTCTTGGGCCGGCGCAAGCAGGTCCACACAGTCCGCTGCCACGCCGACGACCCCCGGACGGCGGTCTCGGCAATCAGCAACCTGCTGCCGATCGACAGGTGACCTCCGCCGTCCGAAGGAAGCGGTCGTCACCCGCGTCAGTCGAGGACGGCCGTGGCTTCGACCTCGACGAGAAGATCGGGTTCCCCCAGCGCCGCGACTCCGAGCAGCGTGATCGGCTTGACCGGGTCGATACCCAACTTGGCCGCCGCCCGGGCCACGCCCTCCCCCAGCAGCGGCATCTTCTCCGGGCTCCAGTCGACGACGTAGACGGTCAATTTCGCCACATCGTCGAAGGATCCGCCGATCTCGGCCAGGGCGGTGCCGATGTTGAGGTAACACTGCTCGACCTGAGCGGCGAAGTCCCCCTCACCGACACGGCGCCCCTCGGCGTCGCGCGCGACCTGACCTGCGAGGAACACCATCTTCGACCCGGTGGCGATCGAGAGCTGACGGTATACGTCGGGTTTCGGCAACCCGTTGGGATTGACCAGCTTCACGGCCATGACGGCCTCCGTAAGTTGTTAGGCGGCCCGGGAGGGCCGGATGTGGCTAATGACGGCTTGCCAGTCGTGGCTCGCAGGGAGTG
>NZ_JALGBX010000034.1 GCF_022808175.1 Streptomyces sp. AP-93
AGGTCGTTCGTCACACATCGACGTTGGACGCCCTCGTCTCATGTCCGCAGGCGATCCCTTGGACTCATTCATCTAGGCGGTCAGTGCGGGGACTGGAGGTCCTCTACGCGGTCCAGGAGGCGGGTGAGCATGTCGCCCAGCACGCCTCGCTCCGCCGTGGAGAGGTCCTGGAGGAGGTCCTCCTCGAAGACCGTCGCCGCGCGCATCGCGTCCAGCCACTTGCTGCGGCCTTCCGCGGTGAGCTCCACGATCACGCGCACGCGGTTGTTCTCGTCCCGCTCGCGCGTGACCAGTCCTTCCGCCGTCATGCGGTCGATCCGGTGGGTCATCGCCGCCGGCGTGAGGCCCAGCTGCTTCGCGAGCTCGCTCGGGCCCATCCGGTACGGGGCTCCGGACAGGACGAGGGCCTTGAGGACCTCCCACTCCGCGTTGCTGATGCCCAGAGCCGCCGTCTGACGGCCGTACGCGACGTTCATGCGGCGGTTCAGGCGGCTGAGGGCCGATACGACCTTCTCGACCTGGGGGTCGAGGTCCTGGAACTCGCGCTGATAGACGGCGATCTGTTCGTCGAGGCTCGGCTCGTGGACGGGCGCAGTGCCGTCGGGGGTGTCACCCATGAGTCGAAGTATGGCACGGGGTCGTTGGCGTCTAACTCCTTCGGTGTGTAGTGTTAAGGATCGAACTTTAGGTATGAAGTCTTCAAGCTTCAGCAATCAAGGTGGTGAGAAGTGACCAAGGTGATGGGCGCTGCGATGCGGAGGATCCAGGCCGGGAACGCGTTGACCGCGTTCGGTATCGGCTTCACGGTTCCGTTCCTCTACGTCTACGCGGCGAAGGTGCGAGAACTGGACCCCATGTGGGCGACGGGTACGTTCATGGCGTTCGCCCTCGGCGCGCTTCTCGCGCTGCCCTTCACCGGGCGGGTGATCGACCGGCGCGGACCGGTCCCCGTCGTCATCGGTGCGGCCGTCGTCGCCTCGTTCGGCGCACTGTCGCTCGGGCTCTCCACGGGCGTGGTCGCGATCCTGCTCTCCGCGCTCGCGCTGGGTGCCGGCCAGGCCGTCATGCAGCCCGCGCTGGCCACGATGATCGTGCGGTGCTCCACCCCGTCCACCCGGACCCGTGCCTTCGCCCTCCAGTTCTTCATGCAGAACCTGGGTCTGGGCATCGGCGGGCTGATCGGCGGGCTCATCGTCGACGAGAGCCGTCCCGGCAGCTTCACCCTGCTCTTCAGCATCGAGGCCGTGATGTTCCTGGTGCTGGCCGGGGTCATCGCCACCGTGCGGATGCCTCAGGTGCCCGCCATCAGCAGCGCGCTGGCCAAGGACGCCGCCCAGGCGGGCGGCGGCTGGAAGCGGCTGATGGAACACAAGGCGATGGTGCAGTTCTGCATTCTCGGGTTTGTTCTGTTCTTCGCCTGTTACGGACAGTTCGAGTCGGGTCTCGCCGCCTTCGGTACCGAGGCCGCCGGGATCTCCCCGTCCACGCTCGGTTTCGCGCTCGCCGCCAACACCGGTGCGATCGTGCTCGCCCAGTTCGTCGTGCTGCGGCTGGTGGAGAACCACCGCCGGTCCCGCGTGATCGCGCTCGTCGGTCTGCTCTGGACCGTGGCGTGGATCATCGCCGCGTTCTCCGGGCTGGGGCACGGCAGCACGGTCATGGCCGCCGCCGCGTTCGTGACCACGTACGCCCTCTTCGGCATCGGCGAGGCCATGCTGTCGCCGACGCTGGCGCCGCTGGTGGCCGACCTGGCGCCGGAGGGGTCCGTGGGCCAGTACAACTCGGCCTTCGCGCTGGTCAAGCAGATGGCTCTGGCGCTCGGGCCGCTCGGTGTGCCGCTGGCCGCTGGCGTGCCGATGCTCTACATCGGGATCTTCGTCCTGGTCTCGCTCGGCATCGCCGGGCTGGCGCTGCGGCTCGGCAAGCAGCTGACGCCCGTGCAGGACAACCCGTCGCTGGCCGGCAGCACCGTCGTGGTGAAGCGGGTGAAGGACGCCGAGCCCGTGCACGCGTAGGGAAGCAAGAGAGAAGGCCCCGGTCCTGTGGACCGGGGCCGTCTTCGTGTGTGGCTACGGGGCCTTGTCGGGGAGGGCGAACTCGCACCAGACGGCCTTGCCGCCGCCCGGGGTGCGGCGGGAGCCCCAGGCCGAGGCGATGGTGGCGACGATGGAGATGCCGCGGCCGGTCTCGTCGGCCGGTTCGGCGCGGCGGCGGCGCGGGAGGTGGTCGTCCCCGTCGGTGACTTCGATGATCAGCCGGCGGTCGGTGCGGCGCAGCCGCAGGCGCATGGGCGGGGTGCCGTGCTGGAGGGAGTTCGCGACCAGCTCGCTCGCGGCCAGGACTCCGAGGTCGCACAGCTCCACCGGGAAGCGCCAGGAGGCGAGAACGCCCTGGGCGAAGGCGCGGGCGCGCGGGGCGGCCTCGATGCCGCCGAGGAGTTCCAGGGCGGCGTTGTGGAAGAGCTCGGCGTCGGCGCCGGTGCGGGCGGGCTGCTGGAGGACCATCACGGCGACGTCGTCGTCGTGGTCGGCGTCGACCCCGAGGGCGCGCATCAGGCGGTCGCAGATGACGGCGGGGGTGCCCTGGGCGCCGGAGAGGGCACGCTCCAGGGCGGCGACGCCCTCGTCGATGTCCTCGCCGCGGCGCTCGACCAGGCCGTCCGTATAGAGGACGGCGGTGGAGCCGGGGCCCAGCGCGATGGTGCCCGAGGTGTGCAGCCAGCCGCCGGTGCCGAGCGGCGGGCCGGTGGGGTCGGCGGCGCGGCGGACGGTGCCGTCCTCGTCGCGGACGAGGATCGGGAGGTGGCCGGCGGAGGCGTACGCGAGGAGGCCCTCGTTGGGGTCGTGGACGGCGTAGACGCAGGTGGCGATCTGGCTGGCGTCGATCTCGGCCGCGAGGCCGTCGAGGAGCTGGAGGACCTCGTGCGGGGGCAGGTCGAGGCGGGCGTACGCGCGGACCGCGGTGCGGAGCTGGCCCATGACGGCGGCGGCGCGGACGCCGCGGCCCATGACGTCGCCGATGACGAGCGCCGTGCGGCCGGCGCCGAGGGTGATGACGTCGTACCAGTCGCCGCCGACGGCGGCTTCGGTGCCGCCGGGCTGGTAGGTGGCGGCGACGCGCAGGTCGTCGGGCTGTTCGAGCTCCTGGGGGAGGAGGGAGCGCTGGAGGGTGACGGCGGCCTCGCGCTGGCGGCGCTCGCTGGCGCGCAGCCGCTCGACGGCCTCGGCGTGGTCGGTGACGTCGGCGAGGTGGATCAGGACGCCGCTGCCGGTGTGGGCTTCGGCTTCGCTGTCGGATGCTGCGGTGCCGGTGTTGGTGTTGGCGTGGGAGTGGGCGGTGGCCCCGTCGGCGTCGGCCTTGGTCTTGGGGAACTCGATCGGGGTGCAGGTGACCGTGTACGAGTTGGTGCCGCCGGGTGCGGTGCGGTTCTTGGCCGTACGGGGCTTGCCGCTGCGCTGGACCTGGTCAAGGAGCGGGAGCAGGCCGAGCTCGCCGAGCTCGGGGAGGGCCAGGTGCGCGGGGGCGCCGGGGGCGCGGGCACCGAAGCCGGCGGTGTAGGCGTCGTTGACGTAGGCGACGCGGTGCTCGGGGCCGTGCACGAGGGCGACGAGGGCCGGGAGGCGGTCGAGGACGTCGCGTACGGAGAGCTCGTCGAGGGAGGGTGCGGGGGTCCCCGTACCGTCGGTGGCGGCCGGGGCGCAGGCGGCGCCGGGGCCGGAACCGGTGCCCCGGACCGTGGGGTCGGCGGGGCAGCCGTCGGGGCTGGTCGCGGAATGGCCGGCGGCGCCGCGGGCGGCCGGGACCGAGCCCTCGCCCCGTTTGGCCTGGGCGGCGGCGTGTTCGGACCGGGCGGCGGCGCGACGCTGCGTTCCGGGGAACCGGGCGCTCCAGCGCGTGAAGTTCACTGCGTTCAAGCCTCGTGGTGTCGCTCGTGGTCGCTGTGTCACTCGGTGGCGATCGGGTGGCACTCGGATGTCACGCTGATGTCACTCTGTGCAGGTGTGAGCCCACCTATGGTCACACGTCCAGTGTGGCCGACGGGACTGACAGCATCAGCCTTCGCTCTTCTTCGGAGGGTCCTTGGGGCCTCCGCCCGCCGCGAGTTCGAATTCTGCTCTGGGGTGTTCGAGGGATCCCAGCGAGACGATCTCACGCTTGAAGAGGCCGGAGAGCGTCCATTCGGCGAGCACGCGCGTCTTGCGGTTCAGCGTCGGGACGCGGCTGAGGTGGTAGGCGCGGTGCATGAGCCAGGCCGGGTAGCCCTTGAGTTTGCGGCCGTAGATGTGGGCGACGCCCTTGTGGAGTCCGAGGGAGGCCACGGATCCCGCGTACTTGTGGGCGTACTCGGTGAGGAGTCCGCCGCGCAGGGACGAGACGAGGTTGTCGGCGAGGACCTTGGCCTGGCGGACGGCGTGCTGGGCGTTGGGGGCGCAGGGGACGCCCTTCTCCGCGGCCGTGATGTCGGGGACGGAGGCGGCGTCACCGGCGGCCCACGCGTGCTCGACTCCTTCGACGGTGAGGAAGGAGGTGCAGGCGAGGCGGCCGCGCTCGGTCTTGGGCAGGTCGCTGGCGGCGAGGATCGGGTGCGGTTTGACGCCGGCGGTCCACACGACGGTGCGGGTGGGGAAGCGGGCGCCGTCGCTGAGGACGGCGATCCGGTTCTCGCAGGATTCGAGCCGGGTCTCCAGGCGCAGGTCGATGCCGCGGCGGCGCAGTTCGCGGATCGTGTACGTGCCCATCTCGGGGCCGACCTCGGGGAGGATCCGGTCGCTGGCCTCGACCAGCACCCACTTCATGTCCTCGGGCTTGACGTTGTGGTAGTAGCGGGCGGCGTAGCGGGCCATGTCCTCCAGCTCGCCGAGTGCCTCGACGCCGGCGTAGCCGCCGCCGACGAACACGAAGGTGAGGGCGGCGTCGCGCAGGGCGGGATCGCGGGTGGAGGAGGCGATGTCCATCTGTTCGATGACGTGGTTGCGCAGGCCGATGGCCTCTTCCACCGTCTTGAATCCGATGGCGTATTCGGCGAGTCCCGGAATGGGGAGCGTGCGGGAGACGGAGCCGGGGGCGAGGACCAGTTCGTCGTACTCGATCTCCACGGGGCCTGCGCCCTCCTCGTCGGTGGCGAGGGTGGTGACGGTCGCGGTCCGGGCGGCGTGGTCGATGCGGCGGGCCTCGCCGATGACGATGCGGCACTTCGGCAGGACGCGGCGCAGCGGGACCACGACGTGGCGCGGGGAAATGGAGCCGGCGGCCGCCTCCGGGAGGAAGGGCTGGTACGTCATGTACGGCTCGGGAGTGACCACCGTGACCTCGGCCTCGTCGGCTCTCAGCTTTCGCTGGAGCCTGAGCGCCGTGTACATGCCTACGTAGCCGCCGCCGACGATGAGGATCCGCGTGCGGGGCGGGGTACCGGGGGCCGTGCCCCGGGAGTTAGCAGCCTTCACCGTCCCATGACGCAACGTGGCCGGGAGTTTGTCCACAGGCCTGACAAATTGTGTGACCGGAGTGGACGGCGGGGCGAGGTTGTCGGGGGGGTGGATGAAGGGGAAAGTGCGCAGGTCAGACGGTGCGGAATGAGCGATTCTGGGGGCTTCGAACGGAAAATTGAGGGTGAATGCTCCGATCGGGCGGTGGTCCGTCCGGGGCTGCCTCTTCTGAATTGACTCTGGCTCAACTATGTTCGTAACTCGTCGAGGAGTAGGACCAGGGCCCTCATGACCGTGGCCCCCCTCGACTTGAAGGCGGGGAGTGTCTCCGGGGGGAGACAAATGATTACCGGGGGATACATATGCACATTTCCGATTTCCATGGTTCTGCCACCGCTCTGTCGTCGGCCGCTTCCGCGACCGACAACCATGGGCGGCTGATGGCCGGCGGCGCCACGACGCACGGCGTGGGCCGCTCCACGCCGCTGCGCGTCGACGCACAGCGCAACCTCGAACACGTACTTCGCGCCGCCCGCGAGGTCTTCGGCGAGCTCGGCTACGGCGCTCCGATGGAGGACGTCGCACGACGCGCGCGGGTGGGCGTCGGCACCGTGTACCGACGGTTCCCGAGCAAGGACGTCCTGGTCCGGCGGATAGCCGAAGAGGAGACCTCGCGACTGACCGAGCAGGCCCGCACCGCACTCGGCCAGGAGGAGGAGCCGTGGCAGGCGCTGTCGCGCTTCCTGCGCACCTCCGTCGCCTCGGGCGCCGGGCGGCTGCTGCCTCCGCAGGTGCTGCGGGTCGGCGGGCCCGGTGAGGACGGCGCCGACGGGACGGACGGCGAGGCCGCGCGGGTTCCGCACCAGCGTCAGGTCCTCGCGGCCGGCGGTGCGCCCGACCTGCGGGTCGTCGGCGCCGCTCGGACCGGCCTGGACGACGAGCCCTCGGAGGACGCGGGCGCGGGCGAGCTGCTGGAGGTCGTCGGCCGCCTCGTCGACCGGGCCCGGGAGGCCGGTGCGCTGCGCACCGATGTCACGGTGGCCGATGTGCTGCTGGTGATAGCGACGGCCGCGCCCGCGCTGCCGGACGCGGCGCAGCAGGCGGCGGCTTCCGCGCGGCTGCTCGACATCCTGCTCGAAGGGCTGCGGTCCCGGACGGCGTAGGCGCCGGCGGCGTCTCGGGTCTCAGGTCGGCTCGGGTCTCAGGTCGGCTCGGGTCTCAGGCGGCGCAGGTCGGAAGGCTCTTTGGGGCGGCGGGCGTCAACCGGCTCCTTCCTGGGGGCTCTCCCTCGAACGGGTGAGGCTCCGTACGGCGATTCGTCGGGCTTGCCCGGATGAGTGGAAGGTGTGGAGACCGGTTCGGCGCGTGCCCGCCGTGTGACACGCTGGATCGGTGTACCGGTTGAGTGTGTCCTGCGAGGGCTTCCGCGATGAGCGTTGACGGGCGGGAAGAGCCACACGGTGGCGCCGGCGGCGAGGTCGAGGCGGGCAGCCTGCCCGCGCGGCAGGTCCCGGCGCAGCGCGAACCGGGCGGCCGGCACGCCGCCGGAGCGACCGGGGAACTCCCGCCTTCCGACGGGGACTTGATCGCCCGGATGCGCGGGGGTGACGACGGGGCCTACGAGGAACTGTTCCGCCGCCACTCCGATGCCGTGCGGCGCTATGCCCGTACCTGCTGCCGCGACGGGCACACCGCCGACGATCTGACGGCCGAGGTGTTCGCACGGACGCTCCAGGCCGTACGGGGCGGGGCGGGTCCGGACCAGTCGGTGCGCGCCTATCTGCTGACCACCGTGCGCCGGGTCGCCGCGGCCTGGGCGAAAACGGCCAAGCGGGAGCATCTGGTCGAGGACTTCGCGCTGTTCGCGGAGCAGGCCTCGGGGTCCGGCGACGGCACGGTCGGGCTGCCCGTTCGAGCAGGGGACGACACCCTCGAACTCGGCGCCGATGTGCGCGCCATGCACGAGGCCGAGCAGACCCTCGCGATGCAGGCCTTCCGAAGCCTGCCCGAGCGGTGGCAGGCCGTGCTCTGGCACACCACCGTCGAGGAGGCCTCGCCGAGCGCGATCGCCCCGCTCTTCGGGCTCAGCGCGAACGCCACCGCGGTCCTGGCCAGCCGGGCCCGCGAGGGACTCAAGCAGGCGTACCTCCAGGCCCATGTGAGCACCGCGCTGAGTTCCGGCGGGGACTGCGCCCGGTACGCCGACCGGCTGGGGGCCTATGCCCGCGGGGGCTTGCGGATGCGGGCCGAGCGGGGGCTGCGCAAGCACCTCGAGGAGTGCGCCCGGTGCCGGCTCGCCGCCGGGGAGCTCAAGGACGTCAACGCGGGCATTCCCGCGCTGCTGCCGGTCGCCGTCATCGGGTGGTTCGCCGCCGGGTACGCGGCCAAGGCGGCCGGAGTGGTGGCCGGCGGAGCCGTCGCCGCGGGTGGCGCCGGGGCTGCTGCCGCAGCCGCGGGCGGGTCCACGGCTGGTGCCGGGGCCGCCGGGGCCGGGGCTGCTGGTGGTGCCGCCGGTGGCGCCGCTGGTGGAGGCGGGGCCGGTGGGGTCGGCGGAGCCGTGGCTTCCGAGGGGCTGGGGCTGCCCGCCAAGGCGGCCATCGCCGCCGGGGTCGTGGTGGCCGCGGCCGCCGGGGTGGTGTTCGCGCTGGCCGGTGACGACGCCGCTCCGACCGTCCGCGCGAAGCCGGCTCCGGGCGTGGCCGTGCCGGTGCCGCGGAGTCCGGCCCCCGCCGCGCCGGAGCCCGGCCCGTCGCAGGCGCAGCCGTCGGCGGCACGGGCATCCGTACCGCCCCCGAAGAAGCGGACGCCGCCGCCGCCGGTCGTCGCGCCGGCCGTGCCGGAGCCCTCGCGGAGCCCGGAGCGGTCCTCGCCCGCTCCGAGTCCCAGCCGGACCCCGGGTCCGAAGCCGAGCCCCACGCCGAGCCCCACGCCGAGTCCTACGCCGAGTCCGGTACCGCCGCCCAAGCCGACGCCTCCCAAGCCTTCGCCGCAGGCACCGCAGGGTTTCCGGCTCTCCTCACTGGGCCAGTCCGCCTACGGGAACCACGAAGGCCCCGAGATCGAGACCTGGCGGAGCAGCTGGGTGTGGCAGCGCTGGGGGCCGGTGATCGGCGGACAGCGCTTCGCGCACGGGATCACCGTCGGCTCCCGTTCCTCCGTGGAGATCACCCTCAACCGCACGTGCGTCAGCTTCTCCGCGCGAGCCGGTGTGGACGGCATGTCGCTGCTCACGAACGGCACGGTCCGCTTCTCCGTGTACGCGGACGGGCAGCGGCTGTGGCAGTCCCGGGCGCTGGGCTACGAGGACCCGGCGGCGAAGGTGTCCGTCTCGCTCTCCGGGCACAAGACGCTGCGCCTGGTCGTGGAGCGCGCCGGTGGCGGCCGCCTGCCGACGCTGGCGAGCTGGGCCGACTCCGTCATCAGCTGCCGCTGAGGTTCCCCGCGGTCGGAGGCCTCGCCGGGCCTGCGGCCTGCGGCAACGAGCAGTGCGCCGTGGGCATGGTTCGGGCCCGGGGTCGGGGACCGGCGGTCAGGACAGGGCCGGGCGGCGGAGCGGGACTCCGGTGGGGACGGCTCTGCGGCGGGGGGTGGAGGTGCCGGTCCAGCAGGTGCCCCGGCGGGCCAGGAGGCGGCCCAGCCACAGTTCCATCGAGACGAGTTCGGCGAGGCCGTCGAGCGGGACCGGGCGTCCGTCCGCCGCGTCGAGCAGGGCCTGGCGGACGACCCGGGCTTCGATCAGGCCCGCGTCCGCCAGGAGCGGGGACGTGAAGAGGGTCAGGAGTCGCGGGAGGGCCGCGCGCAGTCCCAGACGGGTCGCCGATTCGTTCGGGGCGTGGGCCGTCGCGCCCCACCCCGGGGGGAGGTCCCGGACCCCGGCCGAGGACAGGACCCCGCGCAGGACCGCCGCCCGGGCGCCGGGTTGCACGCGGAGGGATTCGGGCAGGGCCCGGGCGGCCCGTACGACCTGGTTGTCCAGGAACGGGGCGTGCAGCCGCTGGCTGCGGACCTCCACTGCCTGCTCGAAGACCCGGTGGTCGGCGGCGTGCCGGGCCAGGACGGCGCGGGCCCGGGCCTCCCCCGGGCGCAGCGAGAGCGGAGGGCGGCCCGCGGCGGCGGTGAGGCGGATCGATACCTCGGCCAGGGCCTCGCCCGTCAGCCAGGCCGCCGCCGGGCCCGGCCGGGACCAGGTCAGGGCCGCGAGCGAGGCGTCCACCGCGGAGCCCGGGCCCGCGGCCGGGACTCCGTCGCGCAGGCGGGACGCCGCGGCCTCCATGCCGGCGCGGTAGGGCGTACGGGCCAGGCGGCGGGCCGCCGCGTACACGGTGAGGGGGACGAGGAAGGAGTCGCCGGTCGACGGGGACGACCGGGCGAGGGCCAGGGTGGGGCGGAACAGGTCGCGTCGGCGGCGGTCGAGCAGGAGGTCGGCCAGCCGGGCGGGGTGGGCGTCGAGGACCTGGCGGGCTCCGTGGCCGGTGAAGTGGTCCGCCGAGCCCGCCGCGAGGCGGCGCCGCTCGCGGGCGGCGGAGACGAGGGAGGGGCCCGGTTCGTCGGTCAGCGGGCCGTCGAGGTCCGCGTAGGGCAGGGCTTCCTCGGCGGCGGCCACGACCACGTGGTGCAGACGGGGGTCGGCCGCGATGGCGTGGGCGCGTTCCAGTTCGGGTTCGCGGCCCTGAGGGGTGGCCAGGTCGTTGAAGGTGACGGCGAGGAGGCGTTCCCCGGTGCGGCCCAGGAGGGCGCCGGGTGCGCCCGGGAGGCCGGCCGCGAGCAGGGCGAGGGTCGCGGAGGCGCTGCCTCCGGAGAGGTCCGCGCCGACTCCGGGGACGGGCGCGGGGGCGCCGCGTGCGGCCCGCCGGTCGGCCGGGCCCATTCCGGGGACGGGCCCGGGGTCGTGGGGCAGCGTCTCGGGAGCATGCCTCGGAGCCGTGAGCCGGGCGCGCACCGCGTCGACCAAAGCTTCCCGTACGCCCTCCACCGCGAGCTCGGGGTCGGCGGTGGGAGCGGCCACCGCGAGGGAGGCCACCGGTTCGTACCCGGTGATCTCCCGCGAGCCCTCGCGCAGGATCAGCGCGTGGCCGGGCGGGATGCGGCGTACGCCGACGTACGGTGTGCCGTCGCCCAGCGCCTCCGGGCTGTCGGGGCAGGCCAGCAGGGCGGCGAGATGGCCGATGTCGAGCTGCGCCTCGATCAGGTCGGCGAGCGGGAGGGCGGCGGTGGCGTACGCGGTCCCGCTCGCCCAGGGCGTGTAGAAGACGGGGCGGGCGCCGGCCAGGTCGCCGACGACGGTGATGCGGCGGCCGGCCTGGACGACGGCGGTGTAGCTGCCGGGCCATTGGGTGAGGTGGCGCAGCGCGCCGCCGCGGGCGGCGTAGAGCGCGCGGCGCAGTTCCTCGTCGGTGGCGCCGCAGCAGCCGAGGACGGCGAGGCGGGTGAAGGGGTCCGCGGGGTCGGCGGTGAGGGTGCGGATCTCGTCCGGGCGCCAGTCGCCGACGGCCCACAGGGGGTCGGGGTCGCCCCAGAGGAGCTGGGCGCCGACGGGGACCACGGTGCGGTCGGCGTGGGCGGCGCCCGGTTCGTCGGGGTGGCCGGCGTCGGCGAGGCCGCCGTGGACCGGGCCGTCGCCCCATCCGTCGGTGCCGTAGCCGTGCCCGGAGCCGTGGCCCGCGGCCGATCCGTAGCCCGCGCCGGAGCCGGACCCGTAGCCGGACCCGTGGCCCGAGCCGTGGCCCGAGCCGTATCCGCCCTGGTCGGAGGCGTGCGCAGCACCGTGCCCCGCGACCCGTCCGGCCGTGCCGAAGCTCGCGGCGATACTGCTCCAACCCACCAACCAGCGCACCGCCGCCTCCCCAGCCCGTGGGCACCTGACCGGGGTGCGAACCGCGCGGCCGGCGCTCTGCGCGCGGCCGGAGGGACCCCGGGTGGCTCGGGGTCCATGCTGCCACGAGACAGGCGTGCGGGAGTGGGTAAGGGGGGCGCACGTATAAACGAACACGCCCCGGCCATGCGGTATTTGACGTTCCGTTCCGACCGCCCCATAGGTCGGTTTCGGCCATTCTTCGGCCGTACTGAGAGCCCTGCGCAGCGCCTGCGGGCAGCCCCGCGGGTCCGCCTCCCGGGTCCGCCCCGCGGAGCGCGGCCCGGGAGGCGGGATCCACCCCCCGGACCGTTCCGCCACCCGCGGGGATTGAGGCAGCGGCATCCCCCGGCCCGCCCGGTCCACGCGGCGGGCCGACCCACGCACCGCACATCGAATCGCCGGGCCCCCGCAGCGGCCAGAGCGCACGGGCGGGCGCACGGCCACACGGGTGGAGCACGCGCTGACACGTGCGCCCCGGCCCCGGGCCCCCGCCCGACTGTGCATACGGACAACAATCCCGCCATACGGAACAGGGGGCCTTAACGCTTGGGAGGCGGGGAACTACGCTGGGTTTACGAAATGCCGGGCGCCTATGCCCCGGCGGCGTCTGCGTTCCGCGTGTGACGAGGGGTGGCGCATGTCCAGGGAGCTCCGCGAGCCCAATGAGAAGCTCGGCGCCGTCCTCGCCCTCGCGGGCATCAGCAACGCCGGGCTGGCCCGGCGGGTCAACGACCTCGGCGCTCAGCGCGGTCTGACCCTCCGCTACGACAAGACGTCGGTGGCCCGGTGGGTGTCGAAGGGGATGGTGCCGCAGGGCGCCGCCCCGCACCTGATCGCGGCCGCGATCGGCGCGAAGCTCGGCCGGCCCGTGCCCCTGCACGAGATCGGGCTCGCCGACGCCGACCCGGCGCCCGAGGTGGGGCTGGGCTTCCCGCGCGACGTCGGCGCCGCCGTGCGCTCGGCCACCGACCTCTACCGGCTCGACCTCGCCGGCCGGCGCGGGGGTGGCGGGATCTGGCAATCGCTCGCCGGTTCCTTCTCGGTGTCGGCGTACGCGACGCCGGCCTCGCGCTGGCTGATATCTCCTGCCGACAGCTCGGTGGCACGCGAACCCGTGGCACGCGAACCGGTGGCGCGCGAACCGCTGGCGCGCGACGCGGTGACGCGCGAAGCAGTGCCGGGCGCGGCCCCGCCGGAAGGCCTGCCGGCGCCGCCCGGCGCCCATGTCGGGGGTGTGCCCGCCCAGCCGTCGCGTGAAACGCCACCGCCGCCCGCTCCGGCCGCGCCCGACACCGGGAGCCTGCAGCGCGTGGGCCACAGCGACGTGACCAAGCTGCGCGAAGCCGCCGAGGACGCCCGCCGCTGGGACTCCAAGTACGGGGGCGGCGACTGGCGTTCCTCGATGGTCCCCGAATGCCTGCGGGTGGACGCGGCGCCGCTGCTGCTCGGCTCCTACACCGACGAGGTGGGCCGCGCGCTCTTCGGCGCCACCGCCGAACTGACCCGGCTGGCCGGCTGGATGGCCTTCGATACCGGACAGCAGGAAGCCGCCCAGCGCTACTACATCCAGGCGCTGCGCCTGGCCCGCGCCGCAGCGGACGTACCGCTCGGCGGGTACGTGCTGGCGTCGATGTCCCTGCAGGCCACCTACCGGGACTTCCCGGACGAGGGCGTGGACCTCGCGCAGGCCGCCGTCGAGCGCAACCGGGGCCTGGCCACCGCGCGGACGATGAGCTTCTTCCGCCTCGTCGAGGCCCGGGCGCACGCGAAGGCGGGCGATTCGGCGGCCGCAGGGGCCGCGCTGCGCGCCTCCGAGGGCTGGCTGGAACGGGCCCGGGACGGCGACGCCGATCCGACCTGGCTGGGCTTCTACTCGTACGACCGCTTCGCGGCGGACGCGGCCGAGTGCTACCGGGACCTCAAACTCCCGCGCCAGGTAAGGCGTTTCACGGAACAGGCACTGTCCCGGCCGACGGAGGAGTACGTACGATCACACGGGCTGCGGCTCGTCGTGAGCGCCGTGGCCGAGCTGGAGTCAGGGAACCTCGACGCGGCGTGCGCGGCGGGGACCCGGGCGGTGGAGGTCGCGGGACGGATCTCGTCGGCGCGGACGACGGAGTACGTACGGGACCTCCTGCACCGGCTGGAACCGTACGGGGACGAACCGCGCGTCGCCGAACTGCGCGAGCGGGCCAGGCCTCTGCTGGTAACCCCGGCATAGGCCCCGCGTGGCCTCGTTGTCAGTGGCGGGGTGCACTATGCAGGGGTGGGAGGTGTCAGTGTGGGCGGCGGCGTGGGCGGCATGAGCAGACTGGGCAGGCTGGACTGCGACGTGCTGGTGATCGGCGGCGGGATCGTCGGCCTGTCGACGGCGCATGCCCTCGCGGGGCTCGCTCCGGGGACCCGGGTGGTCGTCCTGGAGAAGGAGGACGGCCCCGCCCGGCACCAGACGGGGCGCAACAGCGGTGTGATCCACAGCGGGATCTACTACAAGCCGGGCTCGCTCAAGGCGCGCTTCGCGGTGCGCGGTGCGGCCGAGATGGTCAAGTTCTGCGCGGAGCACGGCATCCCGCACGAGGTGACGGGCAAGCTCATCGTCGCCACCGAGCGGGACGAGCTGCCGCGGCTGCACGCGCTCGTGCAGCGGGGCCGGGAGAACGGCATCCCGGTGCGGGAGCTGGGGCCGACACAGATCGCGGAGTACGAGCCCGAAGTGCGCGGGCTCGCGGCGATCCACGTCGGGACCACGGGGATCGTGGACTACGGGCGGGTCGCCCAGCAGCTCGCGGAGTCCTCGGGGGCGGAGATCGTCTACGGCGGGGCGGTCGATCTGATCTCGCGGCGGGCCTCGGGCGTGGCGGTGCGGACGAGCGGCGGGCTGGTCGTGCGCGCGCGGGTGCTCGTGAACTGCGCGGGGCTGCAGTGCGATCGGATCGCACGGCTGACCGGGGACGACCCGGGGATGCGGATCCTGCCGTTCCGGGGCGAGTACTACGACCTGGCCCGCCCCGAGCTGGTGCGCGGGCTGGTCTATCCGGTGCCGGACCCGGCGTTCCCCTTCCTCGGCGTCCACCTGACCCGGGGCATCGCAGGCGGGGTCCACGTCGGACCGAACGCGGTGCCGGCGCTGGCCCGCGAGGGGTACGGCTGGGGCGTGGTCCGGCCGCGGGACCTCGCGGACGAGCTGGCCTGGCCGGGATCCTGGCGGATGGCCGCGCGGCACTGGCGCTACGGGGCGGGCGAGGTGCGGCGGTCGCTGTCGAAGGCGGCGTTCGTCGAGGCGGTACGCAGACTCCTGCCGGCGGTGCGCGGGGAGGATCTGGTGCCTGCGGCGGCGGGGGTGCGGGCGCAGGCCGTGCTGCGGGACGGGACGCTGGTGGACGACTTCCTGATCCGGGAGGGGGAGCGGGCGGTGCACGTGCTGAATGCGCCTTCGCCTGCGGCTACCGCTTCGCTGCCGATCGGGCGGGAGATCGCGGGCCGGGCCCTCACGTTGCTGCGCAGCGCGTAGCCCTGCCGGGCCTGGCCTTCGCCCGGCGGCCCTGGCCTTCGCCCGGCGGCCCTGGCCTTGGAGGGCCTTGGCCCGGCAGGGCTGGCCCCGGCGGGCCTGGCCCTGGACCACCGCTGCGCGGGCCGTTCCCGTCGGCGGAGCGCGGCTGCTGGTGTGCCGCTGCGCGGGGCTGTCCCCTACCCGCCCTTCCTCCGTTCCCCGGGCTCTGCCCGGAGCCCGGTCCTCAAACGCCGGACGGGCTGGAGGGGTCCCGGGCTGCGCCCGGACCCCCTGGGGCTCCGCCCCAGACCCCGGTCCTCAAACGCCGGACGGCTGAAAGAACAAACCCCGGCCGGACGGCTGAGAAGCGCCCGACCCCGTGCCTCGGACGCTGGACGGCTTGGTGGGCGGCGCAGTGTGGGTGGGGGGTGGGCGCGCGTAGAATCCGGGGATTGTGTCTGAGTCTCTGAGTCCCCAGAATCCCGCCGCCGAGCCCGCGCCGGAGGCGACCTCCAGCTACGTGCCCCCGAAGTGGCGTACCGAGCCGCGGTTTCCCGACGGGCCCGCTCCCGATCCGGCCGGGTCGCATCACGAGCGGCGGATCCGGAGCTTCCAGCCCCGTCGCAGCCGGGTGACCACCGGGCAGGGCGAAGCCCTGAAGCGGCTCTGGGGGACCTGGGGGCTCGACATCGACGGGCACGACGTGATCGATCTGAAGGAGATGTTCGACGGGCTTCCCGTCGTCCTGGAGATCGGCTTCGGCATGGGCGAGGCCACCGCTCAGATGGCCGCCGCCGACCCGGGGACCGGGATCCTCGCCGCCGACGTGCACACCCCCGGGCAGGGCAACCTGCTCGCCCTCGCCGAGCGGGGCGGGATGACCAATGTGCGCGTCGCGAACGGCGACGCCATCATCCTGCTCCGCGAGATGCTGCCCCCGGACTCCCTCGCCGGGCTCCGCGTGTACTTCCCGGACCCCTGGCCCAAGGCCCGCCACCACAAGCGGCGCCTGATCCAGCCCGAGTTCCTCGCGCTCGCCGCCACCCGCATGGCGCCCGGGGCGATCCTGCACTGCGCGACCGACTGGGAGCCGTACGCCGAGCAGATGCTCGAAGTGCTGAGCGCCCAGCCGGAGTTCGAGAACACGCAGGCGGACGGCGGTTACGCGCCCCGCCCCGACTTCCGGCCGCTCACCCGTTTCGAGGGGCAGGGCCTCGACAAGGGGCACGTCGTACACGATCTGCTGTTCCGGCGCACGGGTATCGCCCAGAACTGAGCACATCACTCCGCGTGTCGGGTCCGCTCGGTAGAGTCATCACGTGCTCCGAGCGACCCGGCCGCCCCGGCTGCTGCACCGCGTGCCGCGTACCCCCGGCGCCGCCCGTACCTGCGTGCTCGTCGTGCTGCTCGGCGCCTGCGGCATCGCGATCCTGGAACTCGTACGCGAACAGACCGGTACGCCCGGGTTCTTCGTCGGTCTGGGCCTGGCCCTGCTGCCCGTGGCGCCGCTCGTGGCGGCGTTCCGCTGGGTGGGGCGGGCCGCGCCGCATCCGTGGGCGCAGGTGTCGTTCTGCTTCGGCTGGGGGGCGTGCGCCGCGGCGCTGATCGCCATACTGGCCAACAGTTTCGCGACCCAGTGGATAGCCGCGGCCACCGCCGATCCCTCCAATGCCGACCAGCTCGGCTCGGTGGCGATCGCTCCGGTGGTCGAGGAGAGCGCCAAGGCGGCCGCCCTGCTGCTGGTGTTCCTGTTCAGGAGGCGGCAGTTCACCGGCCCCTCCGACGGTTTCGTGATGGCCGGTTTCACCGCCACCGGCTTCGCCTTCACCGAGAACATCCTCTATCTCGGCAACGCCTTCGACGAGGACGTCGAGAACGGCACGGGGGTGCTGAACTCCGTGACGGCGGCGACGTTCTTCGTCCGGGGTGTCATGTCCCCGTTCGCGCATCCACTGTTCACCGTGGCCACCGGTCTCGGCTTCGGCGCCGCCGCGCTTACCGTGCGCCGGACGCGCCGGATCGGTCTGCCGCTGCTCGGCCTGGGCTCGGCCATGGGGCTGCACGCCCTGTGGAACAGCTCCTCGGACCTGGGCGAGTCCGGGTTCTACGTGGTCTACGGCTGCGTGATGGTCCCGGTGTTCGGGCTGCTGGCCTGGCTGGCCGTGTGGATACGGCGCCGCCGACTGCGGGCCGTCGCCGGGGAGCTCGCCCTGTACGCGGCCGCCGGCTGGCTGAGCCCGGCCGAGGTGCCCGCGCTGGTGTCGATGCCCGCGCGCTCCCTGGCCCGCGCGCTGGCCCGGAGCACCGGGGGCCGGCCGGCGGGACGGGCGGTCGCGCTGTACGAGGCCGATGCCGCGGCCCTGGCCCTGCTACGTCACCGGGCGCGCAGCGGCGGCCCGGCCCGGGAGCCCGACTTCGCCGGGCGGGAACGGGAGTTGCTGCGCCGGCTCTGGCTGCGCCGAGCGACGGCCGGCCCGGCGCTGTCCCGGGCCGCGGTGCTGGAGGACTTGCTCCCGCCCTGGTTCGACCCCCTGGGCCCGCCGGGCGGGCCGGCGCTGGAACACGTACCGGGTTCTGGACGCGTACCGGGTTCCGGACGCGTACCCGGTTCCGGACGCGTACCCGGTTCTAGACGTTCAGGCCCCGTGCCTTCAGCCATGACAGCGGGTCCACCGTGACGCCGCCCTGGCGCACTTCGAGGTGGAGGTGGGGGCCGGTGACGTTGCCGGTCGCGCCGACCCGGCCGATGGTGTCGCCCCCGGCGACGGAGCCGCCGGTCACCGACATCGAGGACAGGTGGCAGTACCAGATCTCGGTGCCGTCGGGGAGCTCGAGCACGATGCGGTAGCCGTACGCCCCGGACCAGCCGGCCGAGGTGATCTTGCCGGAGCCGACCGCCTTGACGGGGGTGCCGGTCGGGGCGGCGAAGTCGAGGCCGGTGTGGTGGCCGGAGGACCACATCGAGCCGGAGTCGCCGTAGTGCGAGGTGAGGGTGTAGGCCGAGGTGGGCAGGAAGAAGGATCCGGCCGCCCGGGCCGCGGCCTCCGCCTTGGCCTTGGCCTCGGCGGCTTCCTTGGCCGCCTGCGCCTGGCGCGCCTTCTCGGCCGCGGCCTTCTCGGCCGCCTCCGCCGCCGCCTTCTCGGCCGCCTCCTTGGCCGCCCGGGCGTCGCGCGCCTGCTGGGCCGCGGCTTCCTGTGCCACCCGCTCGGCTTCGGCCCGCTCCTGGGCCGCGGCGGCCTCCTGCTGGGACTCGGCCTGCTGGAGGATGCGGCTGCGCAGCAGCTCGCCCGCGTCGGAACGGCGGTCGGCCTGCTGCGGGATGATCCCCGACCGCGCCGGCTCCGCGGACCGCGCGGCGCCGGTGCCCGCGTCGGCGCCGCCCTGGTCCGCGCCGTCCTGGTCCGCGCCGCCCAGCGCCTCCGGGAGGGAGGCCAGGGGCGGCAGCGAGGGCAGGGATATGGCGACCTGGGGCCGGTCCTGCGCGGTGGCGATGCCGCCCGCGCCGACCGCGGCGATCACGCCGACGCCGAGGACCGTGGAGGAACGGGCCAGTCCCCCGCGCTGCTTGAGCACGCGGTGCTTGCCGCGTGGCGGCCGGGCCGAGTCCTCGGTGGGGTTCCACTCGCCCCAGGCTCCGGCGGTGGGCTGCTCCTGGACGTCGATGCCTTCAGGGGCAGGCGAGTTGGAGGCCACCGGGGCACACTCCTCATGGGCGAGCACGCGTACGGTGCCGTCTCTTGCGACGGCTGGGACGACCGCTCTGCGTTATCGAAAGGTAATAGAGAAGGGGGAGTGATTCCAAGCAGTTGCGATTGATCGTTAATGACATTCAGCCACCGACTGCACAGCTCTGGCCTGGACTTCTCACCGCACTCAGGGATCAACCCGGTCAAAAAACGACTACCCCTCCCACCCCTCTCGCCACATCTTCACATTGACGGTCTGTCAGATTGCTCGCCGAGAGCGCCGCTTCGGCTACGTTCGGTCACGCTCCACCCTCCTTCCGGACAACCCGCACCGTCCGGCGCCGGTTCGGCTGCCGCTCCCCCGGCCTGGCGACCGCCAGCAGGGCCATGTCGTCCGTCGCCGCGCCGCCCGTGTGACGGCGGACATCGGTGGCGAGCGCGCTCAGCAGCTCGTCGGGTCCGGGGAAGACCCGCCCGCGCAGCCGGGCCGCCGGATCGTAGAAGGCGCCCGTCCCGTCCCGGGCCTCGGTCAGCCCGTCCGTGTACAGGAGCAGCGTCGCCCCCTCCGGGAAGGGCCACTCCTGCACCCGGTCCGGCCAGCCGCCCAACTCCCCCATGCCCAGCGGCAGCGCCGGCTCGGCGGGGACCAGCTCCGCGAGACCGCCGTTCGCGTACAGCAGCAGCGGCTCCGGGTGGCCGCGGTTGACGAGCCGCAGCAGGCCCGCGCCCGGCGGGATCTCGCCGAGCACGCACGTGGTGAACCCCTCCACCGCATCCAGGCTGTCGCGCCGGTTCCCCTCCCGGGCGAGCGCCCGCTCCAGCCGCCTGGCCACCCCCTCCAGGGTGGGCTCGTCCTCGGCCGCCTCCCGGAACGCCCCGAGCACCACGGCCACCGCCTCGACCGCACCGAGCCCCTTCCCCCGTACGTCGCCCACCGCGAGGCGCACCCCGTACGGGGTGTCCTGCACGGCGTAGAGGTCGCCGCCGATGAAGGCGTCCGCCTGCGCAGCCTCGTACGAGGCTGCGACCCGGAGGCCCGCGATCCGCTCGGCGGGCGTCGGCAGTACGGCGCGCTGGGCGGCCTCGGCGATCCCGCGCGCGGAGGCGAGCTGCTCCGTACCGCGCCGCACGACGATGTTGATCAGCGTGGCCAGTCCGGAGACGGTCAGGACGGTGGCCAGCTCGGTCATGGCCTCCACCTTGAAGGTGGTGCCGTTGTAGAGGTGCAGCACGACCACGGCGAGGGTGGCGAGGATCCCGGTGAGGACGGTGGCCCGGAGCGAGAACAGCGGGGCCGCGATGAGCGGGGCGGCGGAGAAGAAGGGGGACCCGGTGAAGCTCGGCGGGGTCAGCACGTCGAAGAGGAAGCCGAGGACGATCAGGGTGCCGGGGAGCGTCTTGACGATCCGGCGGACCACGGCGCTGCCGGCGACCGCGCCGAAGACGCGCTCGCCCCTGCCCTGCCGGCCCAGCCCCGCCACGCTGCTCTCCTGCCGCCCGGTCCGCCTCGCCCCCCAAGGCTGGGGGCAGCAGGGCCCGTACGGCGACCCGGGCGGGACCGTTCGAGTGACGGCGCGCGCACCGCGGACACGGACACGCACCGCGGACACGACGAAGGCCCGGCCCCCCAAAGGGGACCGGGCCTTCGTACTGAGTAGCGGGGGCAGGATTTGAACCTACGACCTCTGGGTTATGAGCCCAGCGAGCTACCGAGCTGCTCCACCCCGCGTCGGTAAACCCAACTCTACGCCATCCGGGGGGAGGCCTACGCCAATTAACGTCCGAGCCACCCCCGGATCGGACATAACCGCTGGTCAGAGCCCTGAAAGCGGCGGCCACCGGGGCTCTCCGGTCAAGACCTCTCCGATCAGGACCTCACCGGTCCGGTCGGACTGCCCGGCGGACGGCCCGGTCGGCGAGCATCGCCACGGCCGGGTAGACGAAGGCCAGGACGGCGATCTTTGCCTACTCGCCAATCCGGCCGGGCGGGCGCATCGAGGCGACGGCCCGGCCTGCGGCGGCTTGCAGGGCGGCGCGCAGCTCGGTGTCCCTGGTGCGGTCGGTGCGCACCTCGATCAGGCGGAGGCCTTTGCCGCTCAGCACGTCGGTGAGCTGTTGCGAACGGGTGAGGAGGGTGTAGGGGGTTCCGGTTGCCTCGGCCAGGAGGGACAGGTCCGTGCTGTGGGGGGTACCGAAGATTCGCTCGAAGGGCCCCGTGTGCTCGGCTTGTTCGAGCAGCGAGAAGATGCCGCCCCCGTCGTTGTTGATCACGAGGATGGCGAGGTCGGGTACGGGTTCGTCGGGTCCGAGCAGCAGTCCGTTGTGGTCGTGGAGCAGCGTCAGATCGCCCATCAGCGCCCAGGCGGGTCCGCCGTGAGCCAGGGCCGCGCCGATCGCGCTGGAGACCACTCCGTCGATACCACTCGCTCCGCGGTTGGCGAGGACTCTCGGCCCTGGGGTGCCGGTGGGTGCGTGGAGGTGCTGGTCGAGATCGCGGATGCAGAGGCTGGGGCCGGTGAAGAGAAGCCCCCCAGGGGGCAGCCTCCGCGCCAGAGCGCGGACGATGCCGGGTGCGGTGGGGGCCGGACCGTCGTCAAGGAGGGCGTCCAGTGCCTCGCGGACGGCCCGGTCGGCCCGGAGCCATGAGGCCATCCAGCGGGAGGGGGGAGGCGCGGCGTTGTCGGAGTCGGCCTGGTCGGCGTCGGCCTGTGGGGACGCACACGGGTGTACGTGAGCTCGAGCCGTCCTGGCGGGGTCCGCGGGGTAGGTGCCGGGCACCACCACGTGGGCCCTGGCCGCGTGGAGCAGGGCGGTCTGCTGCCGGGTCAGGCCGGGCCGGCCGGCGCTCACGACCAGGTCGGGGCGGTGCGCGTCGAGGAATCCGGGGACGCGGAGCAGGTACGGATAGGCGGTGAGCGCGTTCGGCCCGTAGCGGCCGCCGGAGGTGGGCTCGGCCAGTACGGGCCACCCCGCGCGCTGCGCGTGGGCCACCAGTGGTGTGGGGTCCGAGCAGCCGTCGCCGAGCAGCAGAACGCCGCGCTCGGTGGCGGGCAGCGGCTCGCCCTCTGCCGTCCGGTGGGGTGTGGTGCGGCACCAGGGCTCGCCCTCGGGCCGTCCCGCGAGGGGTTCCGGCCAGGGATGGAGGCTGCCGCTCCGGGTGGGTACCAGGGGGTCGCGGAAGGCGATGTTGAGGTGGACGGGGCCGGGAGGGCTACGGTGCGAGCCGGTGGCGTGGCCGTACGCACGGGCGGCCAGTGAACGCCAGTACGCCACCGCGCCCGCGCGCCGCTCGGGGACGCCCGTCTCGCAGAACCATCGCACCGCTCCGCCGTACAGCCGGATCTGGTCGATCGTCTGGGGCGCGCCTGTGTCGCGCAGTTCTGGAGGCCGGTCGGCGGTCAGTACGAGCAGGGGGACGCACGAGAGGTCCGCCTCGACCACGGCCGGGTGGAAGTTCGCGGCGGCCGTACCCGAGGTGCACAGCACCGGGACCGGACGTCCGGAGGCCTTGGCGAGGCCGAGGGCCAGGAACGCGGCCGAGCGTTCGTCGATCCGCACGTGCAGCCGGAGCCGGCCGGTGCGGTCGGCCTCGTGGAGGGCGAGGGCGAGGGGCGCCGAGCGCGAGCCCGGGGACAGGACCGCTTCGCAGGCGCCGTTCCTGATCAGCTCGTCGATGAGCACCTCGGCCATCGCCTCGGCGGGGTGGACGGCGGGGCCGGTCATGCGTACTCCAGTCGCGCGTGTGCCAGCGCTGCGCGTTCCACCCAGGGGGCGAGCGGAGCGGCGTGGGCTGCCAGTTCGGCTGGGGAGACGGACGGGGTGCGTACCTCGATCCAGCCGTCGCGGGGAGCCAGCGGGGCCTCGGTCAGGTCCCCGGCCAGCAGACCGATGGTGCCCAGGCCGCAGGCGTACGGAAGTTCCGGCAGCGCCGCGGCCAGGGCGATTCCGGCGGCCAGACCTACCGAGGTCTCGACCGCGCTGGAGACCACGACGGGCAGGGCGCAGGCCTCGGCCACGGCCAGCGCCGCCCGTACCCCGCCGAGGGGTTGCACTTTGAGGACCACCAGGTCGGCCGCCCCGGCGGCGCGTACCCGTACGGGGTCCTCGGCGCGCCGGATCGATTCGTCGGCGGCCAGCGGCACGTTCACCCTGCGCCGGAGGCGGGCCATCTCGTCCAGCGTGGCGCACGGCTGCTCCGCGTACTCCAGGTCGTAGCGGTCCAGGGCGCGCAGCATGCGCAGCGCGTGGTCGAGGTCCCAGGCGCCGTTGGCGTCGATGCGGACGCGTCCCGCGGGGCCGAGCGCGTCGCGTACGGCCTCCACCCTGGCGATGTCGTGGGCGTCGCTCTGGCCCGGCTCTGCGACCTTCACCTTGGCCGTGGTGCAGCCCGAGGCCGACACCAGCGCGTGCGCGGCCCCGGCGCTGACGGCCGGCACCGTCGCGTTGACCGGGATCCTGGTCCGCAGGGGGGCCGGCCAGCCGGTGTACGCGGCTTCCCGGGCGCAGGCCAGCCAGCGGGCGCACTCGCGCGGCCCGTATTCGGCGAACGGGGAGAACTCGCCCCACCCGGCGGGGCCGCGCAGCAGGCAGCCCTCGCGCCGGGTCAGGCCGCGGAAGCGGACCCGCATGGGGATGGAGAACGCGTGCAGGGGGCCGGAGCCCCCCGGCGGGGTCAGTACTGCCACGCGAAGTCCGTCCAGTCGGCGGGGCGCTTCTCCAGGAAGGAGTCGCGGCCCTCCTCGGCCTCCCGCGTGCCGTAGGCCAGCCGGGTCGCCTCGCCCGCGAACACCTGCTGGCCGACGAGCCCGTCGTCGATCAGGTTGAAGGCGAACTTGAGCATGCGCTGCGCGGTGGGGCTCTTGCCGTTGATCTTCCGGCCCCATTCGAGGGCGGCGTTCTCCAGGTCCTCGTGTGCGACCACGGCGTTGACCATGCCCATCCGGTGAGCGGCCTCCGCGTCGTACGTGTCGCCGAGCAGGAAGATCTCCCGGGCGAACTTCTGGCCCACCTGGCGGGCCAGGTAGGCGGACCCGAAACCGCCGTCGAAGCTGGCGACATCGGCGTCGGTCTGCTTGAAGCGCGCGTGCTCGCGGCTGGCGAGGGTCAGGTCGGACACCACGTGCAGGCTGTGCCCGCCGCCGGCGGCCCAGCCCGGCACCACGCAGACCACGATCTTCGGCATGAAGCGGATCAGCCGCTGCACCTCCAGGATGTGCAGCCGGCCGGCTCGCGCCGGGTCCCAGCTCTCCGAGGTCTCCCCGGCCGCGTAGCGGTAGCCGTCGCGCCCCCGGATCCGCTGGTCGCCGCCGGAGCAGAAGGCCCAGCCGCCGTCCCGGGGGGAGGGGCCGTTGCCGGTGAGCAGGACGCAGCCGACGTCGCCGCTGCACCGCGCGTGGTCGAGGGCCTGGTACAGCTCGTCCACGGTGTGCGGGCGGAACGCGTTGCGCACCTCGGGCCGGTCGAAGGCGATGCGCACCGTGCCCTGGTCCACCGCGCGGTGGTAGGTGATGTCGGTGAAGTCGAATCCGTCGACGGTCTTCCAGCGGGAAGCGTCGAACAGGGCTGAGACCACGGGTCTGCCTCTTCCTCTCTTCGAAACGGCTGCGTGTGACGGCCACGCGTGACGGGTGTTGCGTACGAGGTCAGTTGTGCCGGGTGATGCGTTGGGAGGCACCCGTCTACGACGAGTAGGGTCCCCCGCATGGAAGATCGCAGCGTAGCCGTTCAGTCACTGTGCGCAGTCGTCGGTCTCACGGGGGAAACGTTCCTGGCCGCGCTCCGCGCGGCCCTCCGGGGCAGCGGGCCCGCACTCCTTCCCGTCAGCGGCCAACTGGCCGCCCCCGCGCGCGCATCCCTTCTGGCGGCGCTGCGCCCCACCAGCGTCCGGACCTCCGACGGTGAACGTCCCTACCCGGGGGGTCTCCCGGTGAACGCCGCGACCGCCCTGGTCATCGCGACGTCCGGGTCGACCGGATCACCCAAAGGGGTGGAGCTCACGGCGGCGAGCCTGACCGCTTCCGCCCGTCTGTCCCTGGCCCGCATCGACTCCGGCGACGAAGACGAAGGGGCGCGCCAGGCCCCCTGGTTGTGCGCACTCCCCGTCGACCACGTCTCCGGGATCCAGGTCCTGGTCCGCGGCCTGGTCGGCGGCACCCGGCCCGTCTTCCTCGACCGGTTCTCGCCCGAAGCCGCCCTGGCCGCGGCTGAGGCCGGATGCGCCCGGACTTCCCTGGTGCCCACGCAGCTGCGCTGCCTGACCGCTCTGGGCCGGGACCTCTCGGCGTTCCGGACGATCCTGCTCGGCGGGTCAAGGGCACCGGCCGGGCTGGCCGAGGAGGCGCGACGCCTCGGGGCCCGCGTCATCTGCACCTACGGCATGACCGAGACCGCCGGCGGCTGCGTCTACGACGGGATCCCCCTCGACGGCGTGCGGGTGGCGACCGAGGCGGAGTCCGGACGGATCGTCCTGGCCGGGCCGACCCTGTTCTCCGGCTACCGCCTCGACCCCGGCCGGACCCGCGAGGCACTCGTCCCGGACGGCTACCGCACGGGCGACACCGGGGTGCTGGACCCGGACGGCAGCCTGACCGTCCACGGACGACTGGACGACATCGTCATCAGCGGCGGGAAGAACATCGCCCCGGGGCCCGTCGCCACGCTCCTGGAGTCCCACCCCGCCGTACGCGAGGCGGCGGTCACCGGGCGGCCCGACCCGCACTGGGGACAGTGCCTGGTCGCCGCCGTCGTCCCCGCCGACCCCGCCGCGCCGCCGTCCGAGGACGAGCTGAGGGCCTGGGTCCGCGAGCGGCTCGCGCCCTGGGCGGCCCCGCGCCGCATCACGCTCCTGCCCGGACTTCCCCGCCTGCACGGCGGGAAGACCGACATGCCCGCACTCACCGCGCTGCTCGACCGCGAACACGCCCTCCTCGGAAGGACACCATGACCACCAAGACCGGCAAGACCCACGTCCCCGGCCCCGCCGTCTCGGGCCCCGCCTACGCCTTCGACAACACCAACGAACACGCCGCGGGCCAGCACGACAGCCTGGCCCGGCTCCTGGACCCCCTGACGTGCCGGCGCCTGACCGCCACCGGCATCCGGGCCGGATGGCACTGCCTGGAAGTCGGCGCGGGCGGCGGAAGCGTCGCCCTGTGGCTCGCCGCCCAGGTCGCGCCCGGCGGAAGCGTCCTGGCCACGGACATCGCACCGCACCGCATCCCCGAAGCGCCCGGACTGACCATCCGCGCCCACGACGTCACCGTGGACCCGCTGCCCGAGAGCGCCCACGACCTCGTCCACGCCCGCTTCGTCCTGAGCCACCTGCCCGACCGCCGGGCCGTCCTCGGCAGGCTCCTGCGCACCCTCAAGCCGGGCGGGGTCCTGCAGATCGACGAGCTCGACACCACGCACTGGCCGCTCCTCACCGCGCACGACGAGGACCACGCCCGGGCCTACGCCACGTACCGGGACACCCTCGTGGCCGTGCTGCGGGGGGCCGGAGCGGACCCCACCTGGGGTCCCGGCGTGGCTCCCGCCCTGGTCGAGGCCGGCTTCACCGGGATCGACGCGCACTGCCACACCGAGGTCTGGGACCGCACCTCGCCGGGCGCCGCCCTGATGCTCAGCAACAGCCACCACCTCGAACCAGCGCTACTGAGCGCCGGCCTGGACCGGGACACCGTGCACGCTGCTCGCGCCGCCATGCAGCACGACACCTTCCGCGCGGTGTCCTTCACCGTGCACACCGTGCAGGCCCGCCGCCCTTGAGCACTCAGCCCCTCCCCCGAAAGCGAGCGACCACCACGTGAGCAGCAGCACTCCGCTCGTGGTCACCACCCTTCGCATCCCCGACCCCGGACCCCTCGCCACCCTGCCCCCCGGGCCGTCCAGCACCCTGTGGCTGCACCGCGGGGATGGACTGGCGGCCTGGGGAGAAGCCGCCCGACTGGAGACAGCGGGGCCCGACCGATTCGACGAGGCGGACCGCCTGTGGCGGGAGTGGACCGCGGCGGCGGTGATCCGTGACGAGGTCCGCCGGCCCGGTACCGGCCCCGTCGCCTTCGGCAGCTTCACCTTCGCCACGGCGGGAACATCAGCGCTGGTGGTACCCCGCGTACTTGTCGGCCGCCGGGACGGCGTCTCCTGGATGACCACAGTCGGAACACCCCCCAGCCCCCTCCCGAGACAGGAGCCCGCCCCGATGCCCCGGGCGATCTGGCAGCGCGACACGGCCGCCAGGCCCCACTGGCAGCACGCCGTCGACGAGGCCGTGCGCCGCATCCGCGACGGCGAGGCCCACAAAGTCGTCCTCGCCCGGCAGGCGGTCGGAGAACTCAGCCACGCCGCCGACTTCCGGACCCTGACGTCCGCGCTCTCCCACCGCAACCCGGACTGCTTCACCTTCGCCGTCGACGGTCTCACCGGTGCCACACCGGAACTCCTTGTCCGCCGCACAGGACGGCAGATCACATCCATCGCCCTGGCCGGCACCTCCTGGCCGGGCGGCACCAGTCCGATCGGCACCGCGAAGAACGCGGAGGAACACGGCTACGCGGCAACCTCCGTCACGGACACGCTGCGCCCCCTCTGCAGCGAACTCCACGCCTGCGACCAGCCAGAACTCCTACACCTTCCCCACCTCACCCACCTGGCCACCCGCATCACCGGAACCCTGAACGAGGACGTGTCCTCCCTCGGACTCGCAGGGGCGCTCCACCCCACCGCAGCGGTCGGAGGCACACCCACCGACCGCGCACTCGACCTGATCCAGATCCTGGAGAACACCGACCGCGGGAGGTACGCGGCCCCGGTGGGATGGCAGGACGCCCACGGGGACGGCGAATGGTGCATCGCCCTGCGATGCGCGGCCATCAAGGGCAACCGCCTACAGCTGTACGCGGGCTGCGGAATCGTGGCCGACTCAGAACCGGAAGCCGAGTGGCAGGAGACCGAGGTGAAGCTGACCGCGATGCGCAGCCTCTTCGAGGAACTCGTGCCCGCTCTCAGGTAGCTGAGGAGACCGGCAGGACCTGGCTCGGCCGGGTTGTGCCGGGCATCAGCTCAGATTGCCGGGCGGGTTCCTTCGCGAGGTTCGGCCGTGCACGCCCCCACGGACAGGGAACGGGGTGTGTGGAAGGCCCCGGCGAACGTCGCTCTGGCCGGGATCACCGGCCTGGAATCCAGGGCGAGCGACCAGGACCAGGGCGACAACCTGTCGCTGAACTTCCTGCGCGAGTTTGCCGGCCGGGGGACCGTGGTCTGGGGGTCATGGGCGCCACGCAGGCGGAGGGCTACTTCGTCCAGGCCGGGAAGGGCGTCACCATGACCCAGGACGACATCGACCGGACCCTGCTACCCGCCGGCCCGGCCGGCAAGCCCCGTTACCTCGTGCCCGCTCGTGCGCCTCCTGCCCAGCAGATGATGGGCCGTCCGCTCACGCATCGCCCACGCACGGGCCCGGAAACGACTGAGCGCCCCACCCGGTCGGAACCGGGTGGGGCGCTCAGTAGCAGGTCAGAGGACGTGTCCCCCGCCTGCGAGCAGTAGGCCATGTCGGACTCGAACCGACAACCAACGGATTAAAAGTCCGCTGCTCTGCCAATTGAGCTAATGGCCCTCGGTGTGCTCACCCCAGAGCATAGCCGCAGAGCGCGGGACAGCCGATCGCATATGGGTCGTCCGGCCCGGGGAAGTCGTCGCGGCGGTGGGCGCGCACGGACAGGGCCCCTACGACGAGTTGTCGCAGGGGCCCTGTCAGGCGATCAGTTCAGCGGCTGGTCTCAGCCGTTGCGCTTCCAGCGGGGCTTGTCGTCGCGGCGCCCGAAGGAGGAGCCACCGGTCGAACCGGAGCCGGAGGGGCGGTTGTCGTCGCGGCGGCCGTACGGGCGGTCGCCACCGGCGGCCGGACGGTCGCCACCGGAGCGGAAGCCGCCCGAGGGACGGTCGTCGCGACGGAAGCCACCACCGGCGGGACGGTCGCCACCGGAGCGGAAGCCGCCACCGGCCGGGCGGTCGCCACCGGAGCGGAAGCCGCCACCGGTGGGACGGTCGCCACCGGAGCGGAAGCCGCCACGGTCGCCACCACGGTCGTCACGGTTGAAGCCACCGGACGGACGGTCGTCGCGACGGAAGCCGCCACGGTCGCCACCACGGTCGTCACGGTTGAAGCCACCCGAGGGGCGGTCGTCGCGACGGAAGCCACCACCGGTGGGACGGTCGCCACCGGAGCGGAAGCCGCCACCGGCCGGACGGTCGCCACCGGAACGGAAGCCACCGGACGGACGGTCGTCGCGGCGGAAGCCGCCACGGTCGCCACCACGGTCGTCACGGTTGAAGCCACCCGAGGGGCGGTCGCCACCGGAGCGGAAGCCGCCTCCGGCCGGACGGTCGCCACCGGAGCGGAAGCCGCCACGGTCGCCACCGCGGTCACCGCGGTCGTCACGGCGGAAGCCGCCACGGTCGCCGCCACGGTCACCACGGTCGTCGCGACGGTTGTCACGGCGCTCGTAGTTGCCACGGTCGTCACGGCTCTGGAACGCGGGGCGCTCCTCCGCGACCGGCTCGGCCACGGCGGCCGCGACCTCGGCCTCGGCGGCCTCGACCACCTCGGCGACAGCGGCCTCCGGGTCCTCGCCGCGCTCACGCGCGGAGCGGGCGACCAGGCGGTCGGCCTCCTCGCGCAGCTCGACGGCACGGCGCGACAGGCGCTCCAGCTGCTTGGTGAGGTCGGCGACCTCGCGCTCGGCCTGCTTCGCGGCGTTGTTCGCGGAGTCGGCCTGGACCTGGGTCAGCGAACGGGCACCGGTGATCTCGGCGACCTCGGGGTCGAAGGCGCCGACGCCCTGGACGATGTGGCGCGAGGCGTCGACGCCCGCGTCCTCCATCAGGCGGAAGATCTGGCGGCGCTGGTGCGGAAGCGCCAGCGAGACGACGACACCGGACTTGCCGGCGCGGGCGGTACGGCCCGAGCGGTGCAGGTAGTCCTTGTGGTCGCCGGCCGGGTCCACGTTCAGGACCAGGTCGATGCCGTCGACGTGGATGCCGCGGGCGGCGACGTCGGTGGCGACGAGCGCGTTGACGTATCCGTCCTTGAAATCGGCGAGGACGCGGGTACGGGCACCCTGCGTCATGCCGCCGTGCAGCGCGTCGGCCTTCACACCGGACTCGATGAGCTGCTCGGCGATGCGGTCGGCGCCCAGCTGGGTGCGGACGAAGATGATGGTGCGGCCCTTGCGGGCGGCGATGGCGGCCGTGACCGGCGCCTTGTCCTTCGGCTTCACGACGAGGACGTGGTGCGTCATGGTCGTGACGTTGCCCTGCGCGCTGTCGACCTCGTGCGTGACGGGGTTGGTCAGGTAGCGCTTGACCAGGGTGCCGATCTCGTTCTCCATGGTGGCGGAGAAGAGCATGCGCTGGCCGCCGCCGGGGATCTGGTCGAGCAGCTCGGTGACCTCGGGCAGGAAGCCCAGGTCCGCCATCTGGTCGGCCTCGTCGAGGACCGCGACCTGGACGTTCGCCAGGGAGCAGGCGCCACGGTTGATGATGTCGCGCAGACGGCCCGGGGTGGCGACGAGGACGTCGACACCGCGCTCCAGAGCGAAGATCTGGTTGCTCATGGAGGTACCGCCGCAGACGACCTTCATCTTGAGGCCGAGGACGTCGCCGTAGGGCTGGAGAGCGTCGGCGACCTGCATCGCGAGCTCACGCGTCGGCGTCAGGATGATCGCGCGGGGCTTCTTCTTCTCGGTGTGCCCGCCGGCCAGCGAGGCCAGGGTCGGCAGACCGAAGGAGAGGGTCTTGCCGGAGCCGGTGCGGCCACGGCCGAGGATGTCCTTGCCGGCCAGGGCGTCCGGGATGGTCGCGGCCTGGATCGGGAAGGGCGCGGTGACGCCGTTCTGCGCGAGCTTGCGCACGATGCCGTCCGGCAGACCGAGGTCGCCGAAGGTCAGGGTGGGCTCGGCGTCGGCGTCGTCGGCAGCGTCGTCATCGGACGCGGCGTCGTCGAAGTCTTCGGTGGAGTCCTCGAAGGAGTCGTCGGACTCGGCGGACCCGTGGTTCGTCACGTCGGCCTCGAGGGCCTCGATGATCTCGTCGGCGACTACGGCCTCGATGGCCTCGGTGACCGCGAGGGTCTCGGCGTCGACGATCTCGTTGGAGTCGTTCTCGGGCATGACGGAACGGTCAGAACTGGAAATGGACATGCGAAATGCGAAACCTTCCGGAGTCTCGGCACGCGCCCAAACTCCGTGAATTCGCAAATCGACCGCCTCAATGCGGTCAGCCACGGCTGGGGAGAGTACGCGCCACGCGGCGCTCTTCGGAGTCGGCGCCGGGCAATGGGATCAAACGATCTATAACCATACGCACCCTCCCCCGGGTCTGGCAAGTCACTCCCCCGAAGACGGCGCTGACCTGCGGAAACACCATCCGCCCGCCGGACCGAGACGGGCGGATGGGCCCGGTCCGAGCCGGAACCGGGCCTACGGCTGGGTGCCCGGACCGTCCGACGGCTCCGGCTGCGGGGGCTCCGGACTCGGTGTGGGTTCCGTCACGGGCGGCGGCGGGGAGACCGGCGGTTCGGGGGTCGGCGGCTGCGGGGTCGGGGAGGCGGGCTGGCCGCCCCCGGAGGAGCCGCCTCCGCCGGAGCCCGACCCGGAACCGGAACCGCCCGCCGGGGGCTGCTGGGGGCCCTGGCCGCCCGCTCCGCCGCCCGGACCGGCCGACGGTGAGGGGGCCCCGGGCGGACCGGCCGGCGCGCCCGGGCTGGGGGAGGCCCCGGCCGCGCCGGAGGTGGTCCCGGGGCCCCCGGCCTTGCCGTCCTGGTTGCCCGTACCGCCCTTCGAGCCGTGGCCGCCGCCCTGGGTCCCGGCGCTCTTCCCGGACGAGGAGCCACCGCCGGACGTGCCGCCCTGGACGCCCGTCGACGCGGAGGGCCCGGGCTTCGCGGTGTCCTCCCCGACGCTCATGCAGCCCGCGGTCGCCGCCACCGCGAGCGCGGCGACGGCCAGGCGAAGCGACCGGGAGGATCGGAGGGAAGCGGACAACTGGCGCACGGGGCACCTCCGGAACGCTGGCAAGGGTCCGCGGTGAGCGGGTCAGTGTGCCCAACTCCCTCTGCCCCGTAAGGGACACGCCCCAAAACGCCCCGAGGGGAGACGGGTGGCGCACCCTCAGGCGAACAGGTGTCCCGCCACCTGGTGGCCGAGCGTGACCCCACCCAGCCCGACCAGCACCGAGGCCGCCACATTGGCCGCCGCCAGGAACGTCCAGCCCCGCTCGGCAAGGCGCAGCGTCTCGTAGGAGAACGTCGAGTAGGTGCTCAGTGCCCCGCACAGTCCCGTACCGAGCAGCAGGTTCAGCCGCGAGGAGGCGGCCCCGTCCAGCACCGCCCCGGTCAGCGCCCCCAGCACCAGGGAGGCGGCCGCGTTCACCACGAAGGTCCCCCAGGGGAAGACCGAGTCGTGCCGCGCCTGCACCGCCCGGTCGGTCAGGTACCGCAGGGGCGCCCCGACGGCCGCGCCCACCATGACGATCAGCCAGTTCATGCCCGGCCCCGGACGCGCCCCGGGACGTGCCCCCGGCCCCGGCCGTCGCCTGCCGCGCGCCGGGTGATCGCGGCCGCCGCCCACACCGCGCCGAGCGCCCCGGCCACCGTGAGCCCGGCGTACGCCAGCGCGGTACCGGCCTCACCTGCGTCGAGCAGCCGCGCGAAGTCCACGGCGTAGGTGGAGAAGGTGGTGAACCCGCCGAGTACCCCGACCCCGAGGAAGGGCCGTACGAGGGGATGCGCCGACCGGCCGCCCTCGCTGATCAGCACCATGAGGACACCGATGAGCGCGCAGCCCGTCACGTTGATCCAGAAGGTCCCCCACGGGAAGGCCGCGGGCGCGGCCGGCCACAGCAGCCCGACCCCGTACCGCGCCGCGGCGCCCGCCGCGCCGCCGGCCGCCACGGCCGCGAGCACCCGGCGCTGCGGTTCGGCGCGCTGGGCCGGCACGTGGAGATCGACGTCCGGGTCGATGGCCTCGGCACCTTCCGCCGGCCGGGTCATCCCCGCTCCCCTTCGCATGTCGCCACCGGGCCATTCTCGCGCGCCGGGTCCCGGCCCGCCGGAAACGAGCCGCCGCAATCGGAGCCCGGCACGGGAGAATGGCCCCGTGCTGGAGATGACGCGTGACGCGTTCGAAGAGCTGGTGGCCGAAGCGCTGGACTCGATCCCCGAGGAGCTGACCCGGGTCATGGACAACGTGGCCGTCTTCGTGGAGGACGAGCCCGCTTCCGACGACCCCGAACTGCTCGGCCTCTACGAGGGGACCCCGCTCACGGAGCGCGGCGAGTGGTACGCCGGGGTCCTGCCCGACCGGATCTCGATCTACATGGGGCCGACCTTGCGGATGTGCGAGAGCGCGGAGGAGGTGGTCCACGAGGTCGCCGTGACGGTCGTCCACGAGATCGCCCACCACTTCGGCATCGACGACGAGCGGCTCCACGAACTCGGCTGGGGCTGACCTCCCGGGGCGCCCCGGACCCGCCCCGGACCCGCCCCGGACCCGCCCGCGGGAATCGTTTTGGCGATCGCCGCCGGGATCCCATATGCTTCTCACGTCCCCGACGCGCTGGAAAGTGCCCGGCGGGCCTTTAGCCCTCATCGTCTAGTGGCCCAGGACGCCGCCCTTTCAAGGCGGTAGCACGGGTTCGAATCCCGTTGGGGGTACGCATTACCGTGTGCGAGACTTGTGCTCGCACATTGCAAGGACCTGTGGAGCAGTTGGTTAGCTCGCCACCCTGTCAAGGTGGAGGTCGCGGGTTCAAGTCCCGTCAGGTTCGCTGAAGCCGGAAACGGTTTCGTGGCTGGGTAGCTCAGTTGGTACGAGCGATCGCCTGAAAAGCGATAGGTCGCCGGTTCGACCCCGGCCCCAGCCACCAGAATCAAGAAGGCCCCGTCCATCGGACGGGGCCTTCTTCGTCATTCCCCGCCGGCCTGCGCCGCCCGGGCCCGTCGGCGCCACTGCGCCAGGCCCACGCCCGCGGCCGACACGGCCACCAGCCCGAGCAGCGCCCAGTCCGGAACCGCGTCCGCCACGGCCTGGACCCGCTGCTCCACCGCGAACGAATCGTCCACGTCCAGCAGCCCCGGCAGGGCGCTCGCCCCGTCGTAGGCCAGGAACAGCGCGCCCAGCAGGATGAAGAACAGGCCCGAGGCGAGCGAGGTCGTGTGCAGTTCGAAGCGGCCGACCGAGAGCGCGCGGCCGCGCAGCCAGCGCCGGCGGCCCAGATCGAAGCGCTCCCAGAGCAGTGCCAGCACGAACAGCGGCACGGCCATGCCCAGTGCGTACACCGCCAGCAGCAGGCCTCCGTAGACCGGACTGCCGCTGACCGCCGCCACCGTCAGGACGCTGCCGAGGATGGGCCCGGCGCAGAAGCCGGCCAGCCCGTAGACCGCGCCCAGCGCGTACACCGACAGGGCGGTGGTCGGCCGGATCCTCCCCGACAGCTCCGAGATCCGCTTCGGGGCAAAGCCCAGGCCCAGGATCTGGGCGAGGCCGAGCCCGATGATCAGCCAGCCGCCGAACATCACGAGGGCCTCGCGGTTGCCGTGGAAGAACCGCCCGGCGTACGACCCTGCCGCTCCCAGCGGTACGAGGGTGCTCGCGAGGCCCGCGTAGAAGATCCCGGTGCGCGCCAGCAGCCGGGACGTGGAGTCGATGGAGTAAGCGAAGAAGGCGGGCAGGAGCAGCGCGCTGCACGGGCTGAGCAGCGCGAGGAGGCCGCCGAGCAGGGCGGCCAGGTATCCGACGTCGGTCACTTCGCTGCCGCCTGCGCCTTGGCCTTGGCGATGGCGGCCTCGAAGGCCGCCGGGGGCTGGGCTCCGGCGATGGGCTGCCCGTTGATCAGGAAGGACGGGGTGGAGGTGACGCCGATGCGGTACCCCTCCTCCTGGTCCTTCGCCAGAGCGGCGGCGGCCTGTTCCCCTGCCATGTCCGTCGTGAAGCGCTCCAGGTCCGGGACCCCGGCCTCGCGCGCCAGCTCGGTCAGCCGCTCCGCGCCGAAGCCCTTCTCCCTGGCGCCCTCTGCGTACGCGGCCGCGTGGAACTGCGCGAAACGGTCCTGCTGCCCCGCCGCCCAGGCGGCCTTGGCGGCGGCCTCGGAGTCGGCGCCGAAGATCGGGAAGTTGCGCCACTCGATGCGCAGGGTGCCGTCCTCCACGTACTTCTTCACGAGCCCGGGCTCGGTGTCGCGGGCGAACTTCCCGCAGTAGCCGCACTTGAAGTCGGAGTACTCGATCAGGACGACGGGGGCGTCGGCCCGGCCGGCGGCGAGCTTGTCCCCGGACTCGCGGCGGGCCAGGGCCTTGAGCTGCGCGGTGGGGTCCGCGGTGGCTCCGGCCTCCGGAGCGGAGGCCGCGGACGACCGGGCGGCAGTGCCGGCGCCGTTCTCCGGCTTGGTCGCCTGCCAGGAGACGAGGCCGAGGGTGACGGCGGCGAGGGCGACCCCCGCGGAAATCAGCAGGGGCTTGCGGGAAGGAGAGGAAGGGGAAGGCGAAGCGGACATGCGGGTGCTCCAGGGCTGTGCGGGACGGGCGGGACGTGGCGGACCGGGCGGCTGGTGCGGCCGGTCCTCCTACACCCGCATCACGGACAGCTCCGGCGGGGACGGCGCCGACTGGCCGGGCCCGCGTACGAGGACCCGTACGGGTATCACCTGCGCCGGGACCGCCACCTCGGCCCCGGGCCGCGCGGGCGGGGCCTGGGCCTGGTCGGCCCCGGCCCGCGCCGGCAGGGCGGGTACGCCGTCCCGGCCGGGCGATCCCGGCGCGCAGGCGGGCCCGGCCGGACCGGCGGAGACGAAGGCGGAGGCGGAGGCCGCGGGGGAAGAGGAGCCCGGCTCCGCGGGAGCCGAGGCCCTCACGGCCCCCTGCCCGACGGCTGCGGAAGCCACGGCGGCCGAGACGGCCGGGGCCGCCGCCGCCTGCAAGGTCCCGGCCAGCAGGGCCCAGCCCAGCAGCACCGCGAACACGCACCGGAGGCGGCGGCTGCGGGACATCGTGGGCGGCCTCTCGCTGGGACACGGCTCGGACAGGGCTGGGACATCACGGGTGACACGTCGGGGGGACACGTCGGGGGGCACGTCGGGGGACACATCGGGGTAACGCTCGGGGGACTCGTCCCGAAATGGTACGGGTCAGCCCCACAAATGCGTTCGCCACCCGGCACCTACGGGTGAGATCCTCGACCAGGTATGTCTACTTCCTTCGCCGCCCTGCAGACGCTTCTCGGTGAGATCTCCCTCCGTGACGCGCACCGCCTCGGCCGCCGCCTCGAAGGCGCCCGCCGCATCCGCAAACCCGAGGCCAAGCAGGCCGTGCTCGACGAGATCGCCGCGGAGGCCGAAACGGCCGCCGTGCGACTGGCCGGCCGCGCCTCGCGGAAGCCCGAGGTCACGTATCCCGAGAACCTTCCCGTCAGCCAGAAGAAGGACGAGATCGCCGAGGCGATACGCGACCACCAGGTCGTGATCGTCGCGGGCGAGACCGGCTCCGGCAAGACCACGCAGATCCCCAAGATCTGCATGGAGCTGGGGCGCGGGGTCCGGGGCATGATCGGGCACACCCAGCCCCGCCGGATCGCGGCCCGCACGGTCGCGGAGCGCATCGCGGAGGAGCTGAAGTCCGAGATCGGCCAGACCGTCGGCTGGAAGGTCCGGTTCACCGACCAGGTGGACCAGGACGCGACCTTCGTGAAGCTGATGACGGACGGCATCCTGCTCGCCGAGATCCAGACGGACCGCGAGCTGCGCGCGTACGACACGATCATCATCGACGAGGCCCACGAGCGGTCGCTGAACATCGACTTCCTGCTCGGCTACCTCGCCACGCTGCTGCCCAAGCGCCCCGACCTCAAGGTGATCATCACCTCGGCGACCATCGACCCGGAGCGCTTCTCCCGGCACTTCGGCGAGGCCCCGATCGTCGAGGTCAGCGGCCGGACGTATCCGGTGGAAGTGCGCTACCGCCCGCTCCTGGAGGACGATTCCGAGGACAGCGACCGCGACCAGATCACCGCGATCTGCGAGGCCGTGGACGAGCTCCAGGCGGAGGGGCCCGGCGACATCCTGGTCTTCCTCTCCGGCGAGCGCGAGATCCGCGACACGGCGGACGCGCTGGAGAAGCGCAAGCTCCGCCTCACCGAGGTCCTCCCCCTCTACGCGCGGCTCTCGCACGCCGAGCAGCACCGCGTCTTCCAGCAGCACACCGGCCGCCGGATCGTCCTCGCGACCAACGTCGCCGAGACCTCGCTGACGGTCCCCGGCATCAAGTACGTGATCGACCCGGGCACCGCCCGCATCTCCCGCTACAGCCACCGCACCAAGGTCCAGCGGCTGCCCATCGAGCGGATCTCGCAGGCCAGCGCCAACCAGCGCAAGGGCCGTTGCGGCCGTACCTCGGACGGCATCTGCATCCGCCTCTACTCCGAGGACGACTTCCTGACCCGTCCGGAGTTCACGGACGCCGAGATCCTGCGCACCAACCTCGCCTCCGTCATCCTCCAGATGACCGCGGCCGGCCTCGGCGAGATCGAGAAGTTCCCCTTCATCGACCCGCCGGACCACCGCAACATCCGCGACGGCGTGCAGCTCCTCCAGGAGCTCGGCGCGCTCGACCCCGAAGAAAAGGACCACAAGAAGCGGCTCACGCCCATGGGCCGCCAGCTCTCCCAGCTGCCCGTGGACCCGCGCCTGGCCCGCATGGTGGTGGAGGCGGACAAGAACAACTGCGTCCGCGAGGTCATGGTCATCGCGGCGGCCCTGTCCATCCAGGATCCGCGCGAGCGGCCCTCGGACAAGCAGACGCAGGCGGACCAGAACCACGCCCGGTTCAAGGACGAGACGAGCGACTTCCTCTCGTTCCTGAACATGTGGCGCTACGTCCGCGAGCAGCAGAAGGAGCGCGGCTCGTCCTCCTTCCGCCGGATGTGCAAGCAGGAGTACCTGAACTTCCTGCGGATCCGCGAATGGCAGGACATCTATTCGCAGCTGCGTACGGTCGCCAAGTCCATGGGCATCCACGTCAACGAGGCCGACGCCCCCGAGACGAGCGTGCACATCTCGCTGCTGGCCGGTCTGCTGTCGCACATCGGGCTCAAGGACACCGACAAGAACGAGTACCTGGGGGCCCGCTCCGCCAAGTTCGCGATCTTCCCGGGTTCCTCGCTGTTCAAGAAGCAGCCCAAGTTCCTGATGTCGGCCGAGCTGGTGGAGACCTCGCGGCTGTGGGCCCGGGTGAACGCCAAGGTCGAGCCGGAGTGGGTGGAGCCGCTCGCCCAGCACCTGATCAAGCGCACGTACAGCGAGCCGCACTGGGAGAAGGACCAGGCGGCGGTGATGGCCTTCGAGAAGGTCACGCTGTACGGCGTTCCGATCGTCGCCCAGCGGAAGATCAACTACGGCCGGATCGACGCCGAGGTCTCGCGCGACCTGTTCATTCGCAACGCCCTGGTCGAGGGCGACTGGCGGACCCACCACAAGTTCTACGCCGACAACCGCAAGCTCCTCACCGAGGTGGAGGAGCTGGAGAACCGGGCCCGGCGCCGCGACATCGTGGTCGACGACGAGACGCTCTTCGACTTCTACGACCAGCGGATCCCCGAGCACGTGGTCTCCGGGGCGCACTTCGACTCCTGGTGGAAGCACAAGAAGCGCGACGAGCCCGAACTGCTCGACTTCGAGCGGGAGATGCTCCTGACGGAGAAGGCGGCCGGGGTCACCAAGGCCGACTATCCGGACTCCTGGATGCAGGGCCGGCTGAAGTTCCGGGTGACCTACCAGTTCGAGCCGGGCGCGGACGCGGACGGCGTGACCGTCCACATCCCGCTCCAGGTGCTGAACCAGGTCACGGACGAGGGCTTCGACTGGCAGATCCCGGGCCTGCGCGAGGAGGTCGTCACCGAGCTGATCCGGTCCCTCCCGAAGCCGATCCGCCGGCACTACGTACCCGCGCCGAACTTCGCGACCCGCTTCCTGGCCACCTCCCACCCGCTCCAGGAGCCCCTCCACGTGACGCTCGCCCGGGAGCTCCAGCGGATGGTCGGGGTCCCGGTCACCGCCGAGGACTTCGACCTGACCCGGATCCCCGACCACCTGAAGATCACCTTCCGGATCGTCGACGAGCGCCGCAAGAACCTCGCCGAGGCCAAGGACCTGGAGGCCCTGCGGCTCCAGCTCAAGCCCAAGGCCCGCCAGGCGCTCTCGCAGGCCGCCGCCGCCAGCGCCGAGCGCGAGGGCGGGGAGTCGGTGGAGAAGACCGGCCTCACGGACTGGACGATCGGCACGCTGACCAAGGTCTTCGAGACCCGCCGGGCCGGCCAGCCGGTGAAGGCGTACCCGGCGCTCGTGGACGCCGGTACGAGCGTCTGCGTACGCCTCTTCGACACCGAGGCCGAGCAGCAGCAGGCGATGCGGCTCGGTACCCGGCGCCTGATCCTGCTGAACATCACGGTGAACCCGGCGAAGTTCGCCTCGGACCACCTGAGCAACCAGCAGAAGCTGGCGCTGTCGCGCAATCCGCACGGCTCCATCCAGGCGCTGTTCGACGACTGCGCGACCGCGGCGGCCGACCACCTGATCGCCCGGCACGGCGGACCGGCGTGGGACGAGGCGGGCTTCCGCAAGCTCTACGAGGCCGTGCGGACCGACCTGGTGGACACGACCGTACGGACGATCACGCAGGTGCAGCAGGTGCTGGCCGCCTGGCAGGCCTGCGAACGCCGGCTGAAGACCACGGCCAGCCTCGCCCTGGTGGCCAACGTCCAGGACGTCAGGACGCAGCTCGCGGCCCTCATGCCGGCCGGGTTCGTCACGCTGACCGGACTGCGCCGGCTGCCGGACCTGATGCGCTACCTGGTGGCCATCGACCGGCGGCTCCAGCAGATGCCCACGGGCGTCCAGCGCGACACCACGCGCATGGAGAAGGTCCACGAGATGCGGGACGAGTACCTGTGGCTGCTGGAGCAGTTGCCGAAGGGCAGGCCGGTCCCCGCGGAGGTCACCGAGATCCGCTGGATGATCGAGGAACTGCGGGTCAGCTACTTCGCGCACGCGCTCGGAACGGCCTATCCGATCTCCGACAAGCGCATCGTGAAGGCGGTGGACGCGGCGGCCCCGGGACCTTCCAGGTGATCGGGTTCGACTGCACCCCCTGAGCTGCGGTACAGTCTGATTCGCAGCCGCCCAGCGGCCGCAAATCAAGGACCTGTGGAGCAGTTGGTTAGCTCGCCACCCTGTCAAGGTGGAGGTCGCGGGTTCAAGTCCCGTCAGGTTCGCAAGATCGTCAGGGCCCGCATCCTCAGGGATGCGGGCCCTGACGCATTTCCGGTGACTGACGACCGGGGCGCGGGATTGCGGGCCCAGCCGCAGGGCCGCGTACGGGCGCTCCCGGCATCGGCGCCCCACCAGGGCGCCCCACGGCCCCGATTGAACCTCTGGGGCACCTGGGACCCCACCCGGCCCCTCGCGGCGCCCCCAGAGCCGCCTGGAAGCCCGCCGCGGGCCGACGGGCAAACTCCGCCCGCAGCCCCCACCCGGAGCCCCCACCCGGAGCCCCGCCGATGCCGGCCCCGAAGCCGGCCCCGCCGCCCCGGAGAATCACCCGTCCGGATGATGCGCTCCGCGCGGCACACCCCTTTACGCGGTGCATTGCCTGATCCACAAGAGTGATCATCTGTGACGGGAGTCACCTCATGTGTTTTTGAGACGCACGCTTTTATGGCACTCATACGCCCACTCGATTTTATATGTGCCATTGCACCCACCCCCGCCGACTCCGCACACCAGCTCGATAACCCGCTGACCAGGGCATAAAAAAGATCGCGCTGGACCCGGCGGAGTCCAGCGCGATCGAACGACTGGTGAACCTGTTGGGGCAGGTCCGGCCGTTTGAAGCTCTGTGGGGCTCATCGGATTGGGGGACCCGATATAGACCCGGTATTAAGTGGTGCTGCGGAACCTCAGGCCTCGCTGCGCTGCTGCGGAATTCCCGCAAGCAGTGCGCGGACCTCAGCCTCGCGGTAGCGGCGGTGTCCACCCAGGGTGCGGATGGACGTGAGCTTGCCAGCCTTGGCCCAACGGGTGACCGTCTTCGGGTCCACGCGGAACATCGTGGCAACCTCAGCCGGGGTCAGCAGCGGCTCGGCATCAGGGGTGCGAGCGGTCATGAGCGGCCTCCTCGGGAGAACCGAACCATCTCGGTTCTTTCCTCTAAATTCTGCACCTTGGCCCACGTTGCCCGAAATGGACATACGCGGGCCGAGTCGGTTATAGGACGAACGGCTTGTCCTCGGCACTACAACTACACCATCCGTCCAGCCTCGACGGCCAAACCGATGGAATTGCCCTCCGAGGTGTTCATCAGCGGCGGAAGCCGATGGACCGTCCCATAACGGACAGTCACCCCACTGTGACGATCAGTCACAGAGCGATCAGGAGTCGTCAGACCCCCCGTAGAGTGCAATACCGAGCATTCCGCCCTTAGTTGGACGGAAGGAACCCTCCCCGGACTCCTTGTCCTATTTTGGCACGAGGGTAGGGGAAGGGCGCAAGGGTGTAGAAAGTGCGGTCCGTCACGCTTGGGCCAATGGCCCGTATCGGGACGTAGGTCCCGGAACAAAGACCCAAAAGAGGGCATCACGGCCTTGAGCTGGCCGTTCTCTTCCAGGCTCGGCCGATCGCCGGATGGACAACCGCGCCCGGAGTCGCTACCCGGGTCGCGCAGGTCACCGCGGCGACTCGACCGGGTTCCGGAACCGAACGGCTCAATTGGCGAAGAGTCTCTCCCGGACCGCCCGCCACCGCTCCGCCAGGGCCCCGTACGTCCGCGCCGCCCCGTCCCGGTCCCCGGCCCGCAGGGCCGCGAGTCCCGCCGCCAGGTCCGCGGCCGAGTGGTCGGCCTCGAGCCGGTCCCCCGGCAGCGCGTGCAGCAGCCCGCCGTAGTCCAGCTCCACCATCGAGCGGGGGTGGAACTCCTCCAGCCAGCTCCCGACCTCCACCAGGCCCTCGGCGAGCATCCCGTACCCGTCCGCCTCCCGCAGGGTCCGCAGCCCCCGCGCGAGCCGGCGCCGCGCCTGCACCATCGGCGTCCGGTAGCGCAGCCCCTCGCCCGGCACGTACTCCCGCTCCTCGTCGGACACCAGCACGAACCAGCGCAGCGGCACCTGCCAGACCCCCGTACGGATCCACGGCCGCGCATCGGGATTGCGCCCGCGCCAGACCTCGTACTCCTCGGCCGCGCGCCGGCGGGCGGTCGCGGGCAGGGCGGCGTCGAGCACCGGGAGCGGGAACTCGGCCACCAGCTCCTGGAGCGCGAGCCAGCCGCGCAGCCTCGTCCGCCAGGGGCAGACCAGCAGGACCCCGTCGACCTCGGCGGTGAAGGCGTCCGCGCTCTCGTGCGCCGGGACCCCGACCACGGGCACCCGTACCAAGTCCACCAGCGACCGTCGCAATTCGTCCTGGGCCGTCGGGGTGGCCCCGCGCCGGGCGTAGTCGGCCCAGTGGGCGCGCTCGGGCTCCGGGAAGGCCGTCAGCGGCTCGTAGACGCGCAGGTAGGAGGCGTAGGGGACGGCGGGGGCCGAGCGGGCGGACGGCAGCCGGGGATCGGGGGATTCGCTCACGCTCTCGTACTCCCCCGCCCCGCCCGGCGCTACTCCGACGGCCGCCCGCGGCCCCGCCCGCGCGCCGGGCGGCCACCCCGGAACGTCCCGATCTCCGGACAGGGAGGATCGCGGGGCTCCGCAGGTCTTACGCTGCTCACAGCACGCCCTCCCCCACCCGCAGGGCGGGCGTCTTTCCCGCCGCATCTCATCCATGGGAGTCACCACCGTGACCGAAATGACCGACGGCGTCCTGCACACCCTGTTCCGCAGTGAACAGGGCGGCCACGAGCAAGTCGTGCTGTGCCAGGACCGAGCCTCCGGCCTGAAGGCCGTCATCGCGATCCACTCCACCGCCCTGGGCCCGGCCCTCGGCGGTACGCGGTTCCACGCGTACGCCTCGGACGAGGAAGCCGTCCTCGACGCGCTGAACCTCTCGCGCGGCATGTCGTACAAGAACGCGCTCGCCGGGCTCGACCTCGGCGGCGGCAAGGCCGTCATCATCGGCGACCCCGCCAGCAGGGAAGAAGGCGGTCTCAAGTCCGAGGAACTGCTGCTGGCCTACGGCCGGTTCGTGGAGTCCCTCGGCGGCCGCTACGTGACCGCCTGCGACGTCGGCACCTACGTGGCCGACATGGACGTCGTGGCCCGCGAGACCCGCTGGGCGACCGGCCGCTCCCCGGAGAACGGCGGCGCCGGCGACTCCTCGGTCCTCACCGCCTTCGGCGTCTTCCAGGGCATGCGCGCCAGCGCCCAGCACCTGTGGGGCGACCCGACCCTGCGCGGCCGCAAGGTCGCCGTCGCGGGTGTCGGCAAGGTCGGCCACCACCTGGTCGAGCACCTGCTGCAGGACGGCGCCGAGGTCGTCATCACGGACGTCCGCGCCGAGTCCGTGCAGCGCATCCTCGACAAGCACAGCGTCGACAAGTACGCGGGCAAGGTCACCGCCGTCGCAGACACCGAGGCGCTGATCCGCGTGGAGGGCCTGGACATCTACGCCCCCTGCGCGCTCGGCGGGGCCCTGAACGACGACTCCGTGCCCGCGCTCACCGCCAAGATCGTCTGCGGTGCGGCGAACAACCAGCTCGCCCACCCGGGCATCGAGAAGGACCTCGCGGACCGCGGGATCCTCTACGCGCCGGACTACGTGGTCAACGCGGGCGGGGTCATCCAGGTCGCCGACGAGCTGCGCGGCTTCGACTTCGACCGCTGCAAGGCCAAGGCCGCGAAGATCTTCGACACCACGCTGGAGATCTTCGCACGTGCGAAGGCGGACGGGATTCCGCCGGCCGCGGCCGCCGACCGCATCGCCGAGCAGCGGATGGCGGACGCCCGCAGCGCGACGCGCACCGTCTGACCCTCCTGACCCTCCTGACCCTCACGGGGCCCTTATGGGGCTTCTGGGCGGCCCGCCGGGGCGCGGCGAGACGGAACTCACTGCGCTTCGGCGGGTCGCTCGTCAGGAAACGGCTAAAATCGCAGCTGACCAGCGAGGACGGGGCGCCTTGCTGGTACTGCACCGGGGCGCGTCATGCGGGCGGCGTACCGTATGGCCGCGGAAGCAGGTACCGTTAAACCCCTACGGACGGTCTCTCCACGGAGAGCCCGCTCCGAACCATGAACGCGTGTCAGACTCTGGGGCCGTCGAGCCCCGTCACCGAGGGGGTCGAGCCATGGGGCGCGGCCGGGCAAAGGCCAAGCAGACGAAGGTCGCCCGCCAGCTGAAGTACAGCAGCGGCGGGACTGACTTGTCGCGTCTGGCCAATGAGCTGGGCGCATCGCACACGGAACCGCTGCCTGTCAGCGAGCCGGTCGTCGATGACGAGCTTGATGATGATGACGAGGACGACCCGTACGCCAAGTACGCGGAGCGCTACAACAGCGATGACGAGGACGAGGACGAAGAGTCCGGTCCGTCCGTCTACCGTCGCGGTGCTTGACGCGCCACTCGGCGTCGGACTCGCGGTGCGCTGATCCTCATCCTCAGCAGCGGCACACAGCTTCACATGCACGGAAACCCGGTCCAGGGCATCGCCCCGGGCCGGGTTTCCGTGCTGTTCGCACGGGTGGGAGCCTCGCTCCCGCCCGTGCGAACAGGTCAGCTCGCGTAGTCGCCGGTCATCGTCGCGCCCTCGGCGTGGTCGCCGCGCTCCAAGATCTCACCCGCGACCCAGGCGTCGACGCCCCGGTCGGCCAGGGCCGTCAGGGCCACGTCCACCGAGTCCTGCGGGACCACGGCCATCATGCCGACGCCCATGTTCAGCGTCTTCTCCAGCTCCAGGCGCTCGACCTGACCGGCCTTGCCGACCAGGTCGAAGATCGCGCCCGGGGTCCAGGTCGAGCGGTCGACCGTGGCGTGCAGGTGGTCCGGGATCACCCGGGCGAGGTTCGCCGCGAGGCCGCCGCCCGTGATGTGGGAGTAGGCGTGCACGTCGGCCGCACGGGTGAGGGCCATGCAGTCCAGCGAGTAGATCTTGGTGGGCTCCAGCAGCTCCTCGCCGAGGGTCCGGCCGAGCTCCTCGACGTGGCCCTCCAGGGACATTCCGGCCCGGTCGAAGAGGACGTGGCGGACCAGCGAGTACCCGTTCGAGTGAAGACCGGAGGACGCCATCGCGATGACGGCGTCGCCCGTACGGATGCGGTCCGCGCCCAGCAGCCGGTCGAACTCGACGACGCCGGTGCCGGCGCCCGCCACGTCGAAGTCGTCCGGACCCAGCAGGCCCGGGTGTTCGGCGGTCTCGCCGCCGACCAGGGCGCAGCCGGCCAGGACACAGCCCTCGGCGATGCCCTTGACGATGGCCGCGACGCGCTCGGGGTGGACCTTGCCGACGCAGATGTAGTCGGTCATGAAGAGCGGCTCGGCGCCGCAGACGACGATGTCGTCCATGACCATCGCGACGAGGTCGTGGCCGATGGTGTCGTACACGCCCATGCGGCGGGCGATGTCCACCTTGGTGCCGACGCCGTCGGTGGCGGAGGCGAGCAGGGGGCGCTCGTAGCGCTTGAGGGCGGAGGCGTCGAAGAGGCCGGCGAAACCGCCGAGGCCGCCGAGGACCTCGGGGCGCTGCGTCTTCTTCACCCACTCCTTCATCAGCTCGACGGCGCGGTCTCCCGCGTCGATGTCCACGCCCGCGGCTGCGTAGCTGGCACCGGTGGTCTTCTCTGTCATGACAGGAGAGAGCTTTCGTGTCGTTGCTGCGTGTGGTGCGAGGCCCTGGAAAAGCCTGAAAGAGAAGGCCCCGCGCAGGTTGAGCAGGATGAGGGGGAAGGGGAGGGGCCGGCCGGTCCGCGGGCTCGGGTGAGCTCGCGGACCGGCCGGCGTCGCCTCGGGTCCTACGGGCGCCGGAGGGCGTCGGCGGCGTCGGTGCCGCCGGCCAGCTCCGTCTCCAGGAGCTGCTTGCCCAGGAGCTGCGGGTCGGGCAGTTCCATGGGGTACACGCCGTCGAAGCAGGCACGGCAGAGGTTGGGCTTCTGGATGGTCGTCGCTTCGATCATCGAGTCGAGCGAGATGTACGAGAGCGAGTCCGCGCCCAGCGACGTGGCGATCTCGTCGACCGTCATGCCGTTGGCGATCAGCTCGGCCCGGGTGGCGAAGTCGATGCCGAAGAAGCACGGCCACTTCACCGGCGGCGAGGAGATCCGGATGTGGACCTCGGCCGCGCCGGCCTCGCGGAGCATCTTGACCAGGGCGCGCTGGGTGTTGCCGCGGACGATCGAGTCGTCGACGACCACCAGGCGCTTGCCCCGGATGACTTCCTTGAGGGGGTTGAGCTTGAGGCGGATGCCGAGCTGGCGGATCGTCTGCGAGGGCTGGATGAAGGTCCGGCCCACGTAGGCGTTCTTGACCAGGCCCACGCCGTACGGAATCCCGCTGGCCTCGGCGTAGCCGACGGCGGCGGGCGTGCCCGATTCCGGCGTCGATATCACCAGGTCGGCGTCGGCCGGGGCTTCCTTGGCCAGGCGCCGTCCCATCTCGACACGCGAGAGGTAGACGTTCCGGCCGGCGATGTCGGTGTCCGGGCGCGCCAGGTAGACGTACTCGAAGACACAGCCCTTGGGCTTTGCTTCCGCGAAACGAGAGGTCCGCAGGCCGTTCTCGTCGATCGCGATGAGCTCGCCCGGCTCGACCTCGCGGACGAAGCTGGCGCCGCAGATGTCGAGGGCGGCGGTCTCGCTCGCCACCACCCAGCCGCGCTCCAGGCGGCCGAGGACCAGCGGGCGGATGCCCTGCGGGTCACGGGCGGTGTAGAGCGTTCCCTCGTCCATGAAGACGAGCGAGAAGGCGCCCTTCACCTTCGGGAGGACCTTGGTGGCCGACTCCTCGATGGTCAGGGGCTTGCCGTCGTCGTCCGTCTGGCCGGCCAGCAGGGCGGTGACCAGGTCGGTGTCGTTGGTGGCCGCCACCTGGGTGGCACGGCCGTCCTGACGGGGGAGGTCGGCGACCATCTCGGCCAACTCGGCGGTGTTCACCAGGTTGCCGTTGTGACCCAGGGCAATGGAGCCGTGGGCGGTCGCACGGAAGGTCGGCTGAGCGTTCTCCCAGACGGAGGCGCCAGTGGTCGAGTAGCGGGCGTGACCGACCGCGATATGACCCTGGAGCGAGCCGAGAGAGGTTTCGTCGAAGACTTGGGAAACGAGGCCCATGTCCTTGAAGACGAGGATCTGGGAACCGTTGCTCACAGCGATACCCGCGGACTCTTGTCCGCGGTGCTGCAATGCATACAGTCCGAAGTAGGTGAGCTTGGCGACCTCTTCACCCGGAGCCCAGACACCGAAGACGCCGCAAGCGTCCTGGGGGCCCTTTTCGCCGGGGAGCAGGTCGTGGTTGAGTCGTCCATCACCACGAGGCACGTCTCCGAGTGTAGGCGAGATCGACCACTGGTCCGAATTGGGGATGCCCGGGAAATGTCACAGCACGCAGGGTGACGGAACCTGTTCGGAGGCCGGTCGTCTCAATATCCGGATTGCCCTGGTTGACAGTCGCCTGTGGTTTCGTACAAGCTCCGGCTCATGCAGCCTCTCGGTGACCGCACCGTCACCCTCGTCGCGCGCCGACACGTGGACCTCGTCCGTGTCGCCAGCGCCATCTGTCGCTGTTCTGCGTAGTCACACGCCGGTTTTCCTTTTCTTTTTCTCCTTTCCCCGCTGCTTTCCGTCCGTGTTTGCTCCGGCATGCGCTCCGCCGCGCCCTGCGCCGTCCCGCGCTGCCCGGAGCGGCGGTGGGACTGGGCGCCGCCGCCCCGGCCCACGCGGCGCCCCCCGCCGAAGCGCAGCACGCGAGCCCGCAGGAGCGGGAGTTCCGGGCCGAGCGGGGACGCCGTTCCCGCCGCCCGAACATCCTGTTCATCCTCGGGGACGACCTCGGCTGGGCCGACCTGTCCTCCTACGGCTCCCCGCACATCAAGACCCCGAACCTGGACCGGCTCGCCCGCCAGGGCGTCCGCTTCACCGACGCCTACTCGGGCTCCGCGACCTGCTCCCCGACCCGCTTCAGCCTGTACACCGGCCTCCCCCATAGCCCTGAACGGGCATGGGAGGTGCCCCCTTCCCGGGCCGCGCCAGGGGCGGGCTCGCCGAGCCCATCGCCGACAAGACGGCGGGCCTGGAGCCGACCCACCCGACGCTGGCCTCGCTGCTGCGCGGATCCGGGTACGCGACCGCGCTGATAGGCAAGTGGCACTGCGGCTCCCTGCCCGACTACAGCCCGACCAAGTCGGGCTGGGACGAGTTCTTCGGCAACTTCGGCGGGGCCCTGGAGTACTACTCCAAGCTGTCCGGCGACGGCTCGTACGACCTCTACGAGGGCGACGCCGAGTACAAGGACCTGCGCTACTACACGCGGATCCTGACCGAGCGCGCGAGTGAGTACGTCTCCCGCGACCACGGGGACGAGCCGTGGCTGCTGAACCTCAACTTCACCACCCCGCACTGGCCGTGGATCGCCGACGGGGACACCGGGGCGAGCGCCGAGGTCACGCGCCGGATCAAGGCCGGCGACCGGCGGGCCCTGTGGCACGAGGACGGCGGGTCCATCGAGAAGTACCAGCAGATGGTGGAGGACCTCGACCGCTCGATCGGCGAGGTGCTGAAGGCGCTGAAGCGCTCCGGCCAGGAGGAGGACACCCTGGTCTTCTTCTCCAGCGACAACGGGGGCGAGCGCTTCTCCCACAACTGGCCGCTCGCCGGCAACAAGTCCTCGCTCCAGGAGGGCGGCATCCGCGTCCCGAACATCGTGCGCTGGCCCGCCCGGCTCGACGGCGGCCAGGTCAGCCACGTGCCGGTCTTCACCCCGGACTGGACGGCCACCCTGCTGGAACTGGCGGGCGCCCGCGCGCACCCGGCGTACCCGCTGGACGGGGTCAGCCTGGCCGGGTACCTGCTGCGCGGCGAGAAGGTCGCCGAGCGGAACCTGTTCTGGCGGGTGCGCGGGGAGCGGGCGCTGCGCCGCGGGGACTGGAAGTACTACCGCGGCAAGGCGGGCCGCGACCAGCTCTTCAACCTGGCCGGGGACATCCGCGAGCAGGCCGACAAGGCGGCGCTGGAGCCGTCCCGGCTGGCCGAACTGCGGGCGGCCTGGGAGAGGACGGACGCCGGGCTGCTGCCGTACCCGGGCTGAGCGGCCGGGGGTCACTCCACGGCCGAGGCCGCCTTCGCGGTGATGCCGGTGCCCGAACCGGGCGCTGTGAGCGTGAGGGCGTCGCCCTGGATCTTCCAGTCGAGCGGGCCGCCGCCGAACAGCTCGGTGAGGGTCCGCTCGACCTCTCCGGGTCCGCCCTCGCAGGCCATCCGGGTGGTGGTGAGGGGGCCGACGGTCAGCCGGTTCCCCTCGACGGCGGCCGACGCGTTGAAGCGGTTGCAGCCGAGGTTGCCGCTCACGTTCCCGTCCGCGGCCACGGTGAAGCGGGCCCGGCCCTCGGCGCCGGCCGGGACCGAGGAAGCGGTCTCGCCCTTGATCAGGGAATCGACGGTCCACTGCGTGGCGACGAGCGGGGCCGAGGGGGCCGGGGGCTTCGAGCTCAGGGCGATCGTGTTCCCGTCCGAGGTCTTCAGCGTGATCTTCTCCTGGCCCTGTTCCACGGTCAGCGGGCCCCGGAAGAGCCTGGCGAAGGCCGTCTCGAACGGCAGGTCGGGGCAGGCCATGTCGGTGTGGGCGCCGGGCGACACCGTCATGACGGCCGCCGAGTCGAAGATCACCGCGGCGGTGAAGCCGTTGCAGCCGTAGTTGCCGGTGGCTTCGGCCTCGTAGCCCTTGCCGCGCTCCACGGACAGCCGGGCGGCGGCCGGGGCCCGCAGCGTCTTGCCGTCGACGGTGAGGCTCTCGACCGACCAGGATCCGGAGAACCCGCGGGCGGGGGGCGTCCCCGGCGCGGCGCCGTCGTCACCGCAGGCGGTGGCGGTGGCGGACAGCGCGAGTACGGCGACCAGGGCGGCGGGGACGAGCGGCAGCGTACGCATGCCGGTGGGACGCGGCCGGCTGCGAACCGGTTCCCGGATCAGCTCATCAGGGGGAGCAGCGCCGAGAGGTCGGCGCGCTCGCCGCTGGCCCGGACCTGGGCCACGTCCAGTGCTTCGGCCCAGCTCGTACGGCCGGTGGCGAGCCGGATCCAGGTCAGCGGGTCGGTCTCCACCACGTTCGGCGGGGTGCCGCGGGTGTGCCGGGGTCCCTCGACGCACTGCACCACCGCGAACGGCGGGACGCGGAACTCCACCGCCCCGCCCGGCGCCTTGAGCGCGAGGGCGTCGGCGAGCAGCCGGGTGCAGGCCGCCAGGGCCTGGCGGTCCACGGGGATGTCCAGTCCGGTGGCGCGGCGCAGGTCGTCGGTGTGGACGACCAGCTCGACGGTGCGGGTGACCAGGAAGTCGGCCAGGGTCATGGCCCCGATCCACAGGTCCAGTACGCGCCCGCCCGGGTTCGCGTCGAGCGCCTCGGCCAGGCGGGCGCCGGCCCGGTCGTAGAGCTCGGCGAGCGGGGCGCCCTCCAGGGTCTCCTTCGCGGCCTCGGCGATCTTCCCGGCGAGCGAGGCCGTCGCGAAGGGCCATTCGGCGGCGGACAGTTCGGCGACGGCGGCGGGCGGCCGGGCGAGGCCGCCCGCCAGCGAGTCGGCGATCCACGCGATGTGCGCGGCCAGCTCCGCGACGGACCAGTGCCCGACCCCGCTGGGGCGGGCCAGCCGCTCGGGGTCCAACTCCCGTACGGCGTCCTGTACGTGCCCGAACTGCGCGAGGACGGCCGTACGTGTCCTGGCGTGGTCGTAGGTACGCGGCTTCTTCTTGGCGGGCGGCATGGGGCCGACCTTACGCCGCCGCCGCCCGCCCGGGGTCCCGTAGCCGTCAGGTCGTGGGGGCCGCGGGCAGCGTGGTCTCGCACCCGGCCTTCGCCGCAGCGCGCAGGGCCGCCTCGCGGGCCAGCGCCGCCAGGGCCCCGGGCTCGCCGCGGGTCGCGAGGTCACCCTCGCGCACGGCGGTCACCCGCAGGGAGGTCACCCCGGCGGCCTTGACCGGGTCGGCGCACTTCGCGGTCACCTCGACGCTGCGGATCCCGAGGTCGAACCGGCTTTCGCCCGGCTCGGCGTCCTTGGAGGCGACCACCTTGAGCGAGAAGTACTCGGCCATCTCCTCCTGCCCCTCGAAGGTCACCGCCCGGCGCAGCACGCACACCTGGCCCCCCGTGCCGGTGGAGTCCACCTTGCGCCCGCCTCCGCCGAACCGCATCACCGCGTCCGGGTCCACCAGCCCCTCGCAGGCCTCGGTGATCTCCGCCCGGCTGTCCTGGCGGATCTCGTACGCCCCGTAGACGAACCAGCCGCCGACGGCCAGAGCCGCCACGCACACGACCAGACCGACCACTCCGCCCGTACCGAGCCTTCGGCTCCTCTTCTCGGACATCCGCCCCCCCTTGCTCCGTTCGGGGCATCATGCCGGACACGGCCGAGCCCCCGCCCGGGAAACCGGACGGGGGCTCGGGAACCTCCGGGCTCAGGCGAGCAGCGCCGGGATCGTGGTCTCGTGGGCGGTACGGAGCTCCGCCAGGGGGAGGGTGAACTCGCCCTGGATCTCGATCTCCTCGCCGTCGACCACACCGATCCGGCTCGCCGGCAGGCCCCGCGCACCGCACATGTCGGTGAAGCGGAGCTCCTCGCTGCGCGGGACGGCCACGATGGCCCGGCCCGCGGACTCGGAGAACAGGAAGGTGAAGGCGTCCAGCGCCTCCGGCACCACGATCCGCGCACCGTTGCCGCCGCGCAGGCAGGACTCGGTGAGCGCCTGGATCGCGCCGCCGTCGGACAGGTCGTGCGCGGCGTCGATCATGCCGTCGCGCGAGGCCGAGATGAGGATCTCCGCGAGGAGCTTCTCGCGGCCCAGGTCCACCTTGGGCGGCAGGCCGCCGAGGTGCTGGTGGACCACCTCGGACCAGGCGGAGCCGCCGAACTCCTCGGCGGTGTCGCCGAGCAGGTACAGGAGCTGGCCGGCCTCCGCGAACGCCATCGGCGTACGGCGGTTGACGTCGTCGATCACACCGAGGACCGCCACGACCGGGGTCGGGTGGATCGCGATGTCGCCCGTCTGGTTGTAGAGGGAGACGTTGCCGCCGGTCACCGGGGTGCCCAGCTCCAGACAGCCGTCCGCGAGACCGCGGGTGGCCTCGGCGAACTGCCACATGACGTCCGGGTCCTCGGGGGAGCCGAAGTTCAGGCAGTTCGAGATCGCGATCGGCTTGGCGCCGGTCGCGGCCACGTTGCGGTACGACTCCGCCAGCGCGAGCTGCGCGCCCGCGTACGGGTCGAGCTTGGCGAAGCGGCCGTTCCCGTCCGTGGACATGGCCACGCCGAGGTTGGTCTCCTCGTCGATGCGGACCATGCCGGCGTCCTCGGGCTGCGAGAGCACCGTGTTGCCCTGCACGAAGCGGTCGTACTGGTCGGTGACCCAGGACTTGGAGGCCTGGTTCGGGGAGGAGACCAGGGCCAGGACCTGCGCGCGGAGCTCCTCGGAGGTCTGCGGGCGGGGCAGCTTGCCGGCGTCGTCGGCCTGGAGCGCGTCCTGCCACTCCGGGCGGGCGTACGGGCGGTGGTAGACGGGGCCCTCGTGCGCGACGGTGCCCGGGGGCACGTCCACGATGAGCTCGCCGTGCCAGAAGATCTCCAGGCGCTCGCCCTCGGTCACCTCACCGATGACGGTGGCGATGACGTCCCACTTCTCGCAGATCTCCATGAAGCGGTCCACGTACTGCGGCTCCACGATCGCGCACATGCGCTCCTGCGACTCGCTCATGAGGATTTCCTCGGGCGAGAGCGTCGCGTCGCGCAGCGGGACGGTGTCCAGCTCGACGCGCATGCCGCCGGAACCGGCGGAGGCCAGCTCGCTCGTGGCGCAGGAGAGCCCGGCGCCGCCGAGGTCCTGGATGCCCGCGACCAGCTTCTCCTTGAAGATCTCCAGGGTGCACTCGATGAGGAGCTTCTCCTGGAAGGGGTCGCCGACCTGCACGGCGGGGCGCTTGGTGGGCTTGGTGTCGTCGAAGGTCTCCGAGGCGAGGACCGAGACGCCGCCGATGCCGTCGCCGCCGGTGCGGGCGCCGTAGAGGATGACCTTGTTGCCCGGGCCGGAGGCCTTGGCGAGGTGGATGTCCTCGTGCTTCATGACGCCGATGCAGCCGGCGTTCACGAGCGGGTTGCCCTGGTAGCAGGCGTCGAAGACGACCTCGCCGCCGATGTTGGCCAGGCCCAGGCAGTTGCCGTAGCCGCCGATGCCCGCGACGACGCCCGGCAGGACGCGCTTGGTGTCGGGGTGGTCGGCCGCGCCGAAGCGCAGCGGGTCCACGACCGCGACCGGGCGGGCGCCCATCGCAAGGATGTCGCGGACGATGCCGCCGATGCCGGTGGCCGCGCCCTGGTAGGGCTCGATGTAGCTCGGGTGGTTGTGCGACTCGACCTTGAAGGTGACCGCGTAGCCCTGGCCGACGTCGACGACCCCGGCGTTCTCGCCGATCCCGACGAGCATCACGTCGTTCTGCGGGACCTTCTCGCCGAACTGCTTCAGGTGGACCTTGCTGCTCTTGTACGAGCAGTGCTCGGACCACATGACGGAGTACATGGCGAGCTCGGCGCCGGTGGGACGGCGGTCGAGGATCTCGCGGATCCGGGCGTACTCGTCCTCCTTGAGGCCGAGTTCCTTCCAGGGCTGGGAGGCGTCCGGGGTCTCGGTGGCGTTCTTGACGGTGTCGAGGCTCATGCGCTGACCAGCTTCTTCAGGACCGAGGTGAAGAACGGGAGGCCGTCGGTGCGGCCCGTCCCGATCAGCGGCTCGACCGCGTGCTCGGGGTGCGGCATGAGGCCGACGACGTTGCCCGCGGCGTTGGTGATGCCGGCGATGTCGCGCAGCGAGCCGTTCGGGTTGACGTCCACGTACCGGAAGGCCACGCGGCCTTCGGCCTCCAGTTCGTCCAGCACCCGCTCGTCGGCCACGTAGCGGCCGTCCATGTTCTTGAGCGGTACGGAGATCTCCTCGCCGGCGGTGTAGTCACCGGTCCAGGCGGTCTCCGTGTTCTCCACCCGCAGCTTCTGGTCGCGGCAGATGAAGTGCAGGTGGTTGTTGCGGAGCATCGCCCCCGGCAGCAGGTGGGCCTCGGTGAGGATCTGGAAGCCGTTGCAGATGCCGAGGACGGGCATGCCGCCCTTGGCCTGCTCGATGATGCTCTCCATCACCGGCGAGAAGCGGGAGATGGCTCCGGCGCGCAGGTAGTCCCCGTAGGAGAAGCCGCCCGCGAGGACGACCGCGTCGACCTGGTGGAGGTCCTTGTCGCGGTGCCAGAGCGATACGGGCTCGGCTCCCGCGAGGCGCACGGCGCGCAGCGAGTCACGGTCGTCGAGCGTTCCGGGGAACGTGACGACTCCGATGCGAGTGGTCACCGTCAGGCCTCGACCTTCACGGTGAAGTCTTCGATGACGGTGTTGGCGAGGAAGGTTTCGGCCATCTTGTGGATGCGGTCGAGGGCGGCCTGGTCGACCGGTCCCTCCACCTCCAGTTCGAAGCGCTTCCCCTGGCGGACGTCGGCGATCCCTTCGAAGCCCAGGCGCGGCAGTGCACGCTGCACCGCCTGGCCCTGGGGGTCGAGGATCTCCGGCTTGAGCATGACGTCGACTACGACGCGTGCCACTGGCACTCCCGATGAGGTGGTTGGTGCGAAGGCGGTTCCCTCAGCGTACCTGGAGGAAATTTCTACGCGGGTAGATATCGCTCTTGTACGATCCTCCGGTCGTTTCCGCTTCACCAACGCTTCGCAAAATCCGCCGGAAAACCACGCGTCCGGGATTGCGGCGGGACACGCGGAGATAATTAACTGGGCTTCGCAATGCAATGAGAATCGGGGTACAAAGGATTCCTCCGATGCACCGGCATTTTTCGGTGCACGGCGACGCCAGAAAGATGCATTCCTCCGAAACATCCACACAGGCGGCATCACCGCTCCGTCCGCGCACGTCAGCGGGAGCGGCGTCGCACGAAGGGACCGATATCCGTGGCGCAGCGCGTAGTAGTCACGATCTCCGACGACATCGATGGCGGAGATGCATCGGAAACGGTCGTCTTCGGGCTGGACGGTAAGTCGTACGAGATCGACCTCAATGTGGCCAACGCAAAGAAACTGCGGAAGAGCCTCGCCCCGTTCGTGGCCGCCGGCCGCCGGCAGGCCCGCTCCGGGAAGACCTTCAAGCACACCGCCATCGCCCCCGACCCGGCGGTCGTCCGGGCCTGGGCCCGCTCCCACCAGCGCGACGTCCCGCCGCGCGGACGGATCCCCAAGAAGATCTACGAGGAGTACAACGCCGCGCACTGAGAGCCGATTTGCCATCCACCCCCACCGGTCCGCTAGTGTGTGGATCACGCCAAGGGGCGCGGCCGCAGGTCAGACCCCGAAGTCGTGCGGGTGTAGTTCAGTAGCAGAACATCCCCCTTCCAGGGGGAAGGCGCAGTGTGCGATCCCTGTCACCCGCTCTGCTCGCTTTACCGACCACGGTTGTGGATCAGGTAGAGTGATGCACGCATCGCACGGCAGTTTCGCCGTGGGAAGCATGCGGACGTAGCTCAGTTGGTAGAGCACCACCTTGCCAAGGTGGATGTCGCGCGTTCGAGTCGCGTCGTCCGCTCAGCGTATGAAGGCCCCGGTCATTGACCGGGGCCTTTGTCGTATGCCCGGTTATCGGAGATCCCGGCCCCGAGATCCCGGCACCGAGATCCATGACAGGTGTCATGGCCTCCCCGGCCCGGAGCCCGCGAGACTGGGGCCATGAAACTCAGCGGCTGGTGGAAGAACCGCAGCAGCGCGGGGAAGGTCGAGCTGTACACGCGCTGGTCGTTCCACTTCTTCGTGGTCATCGAGATCACGTCGATCGGACTGACCGTGCTGGGCTCGACCGCCGGAAAGGGCTCGGCGGTGGTGCCGGTCGCGCTCTTCCTCATGGTGTGCGCGCACTCCCTGCTCGTCGGCTTCCTCTCCTCCCGGTCGGTCGACTGGATCCTGGGCCTGCGCGAGCGGCCGGTGCGGCTCGCGGTCGCCGTCACCGCCCTGACCGCCGCCGCCACCCTGGGCGTCCTCGGCGTGCGCGCAGCCGGGCTCATCAGCGACCCGGCGGTGCCCACGACCCTCGTCGCCGGCATGAGCTGCTTCACCAGCGGCACGCTCGTCCTGTGCCTGCGCAAGGTCCGCCAGATGCGCCACGTGGCCCCGGCCACCGCCGCCTTCGTCGGCCTGGTCTCCCTCGCCTTCGACATCTCGGCCGGTGAGTCCGCGGGGGTGGCCGTCGGGGTGCTGCTGACCAGCGCCCTGCTCTGCGCGGCCTGCGGGTTCTCCGGCTGGCTGCTCGACACCGTGTACGAGCTGGACCGGGCCCGCGAGGTCCAGGCGCAGCTCGCGGTGGCCGAGGAGCGGCTGCGGTTCGGCCGGGACCTGCACGACGTGATGGGCCGCAATCTGGCGGTGATCGCCCTCAAGAGCGAGCTGGCCGTGCAGCTCGCGCGGCGCGAACGCCCCGAGGCCGTCGACCAGATGATCGAGGTTCAGCGGATCGCCCGGGAGTCCCAGAAGGAGGTCCGCGACGTGATCCGCGGCTACCGGGAGGCGAACCTCGCGGTAGAGCTGGAAGGTGCGCGCGGGGTGCTGCACGCGGCCGGGATGGACTGCCTGGTCGAGTACGAACAGGGCCGCGAGCTGCCCGCCGAGGCCCAGTCGGCGCTCGGCTGGGTGGTGCGCGAGGCCACGACGAACGTGCTGCGGCACGGCGACGCCCGCAGCTGCGTGATCCGGCTGACGGCGGGCCCCTCGGGCGCGCTCACCCTGGTGGTGGAGAACGACGGGGCCCCCAAGGCCCCGGCGGGGCCGCCGGGCTCGGGGCTCGCGGGCCTGCGGGAACGGCTCGCGGTGCTGGACGGCACGCTGGAAGCCGGCCCGGTGGACGGCGGCCGGTTCCGGCTGCGGGCGCAGATTCCCGGCCCGGCGGCCGGGCCGATCCGAGAACTGGAGGCGCGGGCATGAGCCCCGTACGCGTACTGCTGGCCGACGACGAACACCTGATCCGGGGTGCGCTCGCCGCGCTGCTGGGACTGGAGGACGATCTGCTGGTCGTCGCCGAGGCCGCCTCGGGGCCCGAGGCGCTCGCGATGGCGCGGGCCCACCGGCCGGACGTGGCGGTGCTGGACCTGCAGATGCCGGGGGCCGACGGTGTGAGCGTGGCCACATCCCTGCGGGCCGAACTCCCCGACTGCAAAACCATGATCGTGACCAGCCACGGGCGGCCCGGGCATCTGAAGCGGGCCCTCGCCGCGGGCGTACGGGCCTTCGCGCCGAAGACCGTTTCGGCGCAGCGGCTGGCCGAACTGATCCGCACCGTGCACGCCGGAGGCCGTTACGTGGACCCGGAGTTGGCGGCCGACGCGATCAGCGCGGGCGACTCCCCGCTGACCGCCCGCGAGGCCGAGGTGCTGGAACTGGCGGGGGACGGGGCGCCGATCGCGGAGATCGCGGAGCGGGCCTCGCTGTCCCCGGGGACGGTACGGAACTACCTGTCCTCGGCGGCGACGAAGCTGGGCGCCGAGAACCGGCACACGGCAGTGCGTCTCGCGCGGTCCCGGGGTTGGGTATAGTAGTTCTCGCGCTACGGCGCACCTGCGGACATAGCTCAGTTGGTAGAGCACCACCTTGCCAAGGTGGATGTCGCGCGTTCGAGTCGCGTTGTCCGCTCAGCAGTGAAGAAGCCCCGGTCCTCGGACCGGGGCTTCTTTCGTTCCCGGACCGGTTCCGGACCGGTTCAGGCCCGGTTCCGGGGCCCCGTTGCCGGGGCCCCTTCGCCGCGCTTCGCTTCAGGACCAGGTGTGACCGGTGAGCCGCTCGTAAGCCTCGACGTACCGGGAGCGGGTCTGCTCCACGACCTCCTGCGGGAGGGCGGGCGGCGGGAGTTCGCCCTTGGAGTCCCAGCCGGAGGCCGGGGAGGACAGCCAGTCGCGGACGTACTGCTTGTCGAAGGACGGCTGGCTGTGGCCCGGCTCCCACAGGTCGGCCGGCCAGAAGCGGGAGGAGTCCGGGGTCAGCACCTCGTCGGCGGCGACCAGGTTGCCGTCCTTGTCGAAGCCGAACTCGAACTTGGTGTCCGCCAGAATGATCCCGCGGTCGCGGGCGATGTCCCGGGCCCGGCCGTAGACGGCGAGGGTGGTCTGGCGCAGCCGGGCGGCCGTCTCGGCGCCCTGGGTGCGCGCGACCTCCTCGTAGGAGACGTTCTCGTCGTGCTCGCCGACCTCGGCCTTGGCGGCCGGGGTGAAGATCGGGCCGGGCAGCTCGGAGCCGTCGACCAGTCCCTCGGGCAGGCCCAGTCCGCAGACCGTACGGGTCTTCTCGTACTCGGCGAGGCCGGAGCCGGTCAGGTAGCCGCGGGCCACGCACTCGACGGGGACCATGTCGAGGTTCCGGCAGACCAGGGCGCGGCCGGCCCAGTCGGCGGGGGCGCCGGCGGGCAGCTCGGCGCTGATCACGTGGTTCGGGACGAGGTCCGCGAGCTGGTCGAACCACCACAGGGAGAGCTGGGTCAGGATCCGGCCCTTGTCCGGGATCTCGGTGGGCAGCACCCAGTCGGCGGCGGAGATGCGGTCGCTGGCGACCATGACGAGACGGCCGTCCTCGTCGCGGTAGAGGTCGCGGACCTTGCCGGTGTGGAGGTGGACGAGGCCGGGCACCTGGACCGGCTCGGGCTTTTCGACGAATCCGGGCACGGAGTCTCCCTGTGGTTCTGTACGAGCGCGCGGCTCATTCTCCCGTACCGGTCCGGATGCGGGGACAACGGGGCCGGGTCAGTCCCTCTTGCAGATGCGGTCGAGGAGATTGGCGGTGGCCCGCTGGACCCGCTCGTCCACGTGCCCGGGGCGGTCGAGGGCCGGGGACCAGGCGAAGGTTCCCGACGCGAAGACGAGCGCGCCGCTGGGAGCCCGGTAGAGGGAGGTCTCCTGGTGGCGGCGGTGGCCGTCGGCGTCCTCGTACGGGGAGTGCGCGAGCAGGATCCGGCTCTGGTGCTCGGGGAGCTGCGTGCGCGGGAAGTACCGGTCGGCCTCGCCCGCGACCAGGCCGGGCAGTTCGTCGTTCTCGGCGGCTCCGGTGGAGTCCCAGAGCCAGTGCGTGGCATTGCGCACGATGAGGGGCGCGGGCTCGGGCACCCGTCCCGCGTACTGAATGCCGAGCAGCTGCTGCTCCGGGCGGTCCACCTCGCGCCAGAGGCTGGGGCGGCCGGGGCCGCGGCGTTTTCGGCAGGTGAGGAGCCGGTCGTCGACCCCGGAGGGCGACGGGGAGAGCTCGACCTGCCAGTACATGGTGTTGGCGGAGAGGAAGACGAGCGAGGTGCCGTGGTCGCGGGCGCGCTCGACGGTGCGGCGCATGGGGCCGGACCAGTACTCGTCGTGGCCGGGGAAGACCAGGCCACGGTAGCGGGTGGGGTCGACGCGGCCGGCGTGCAGGTCGCGGGCGTCGGCATAGGCGAGGTCGTAGCCGTAGCGCTCGGCCCAGCGGATGAAGTCGTAGGCGTGGCCCACGTGCAGGGGCAGGCCCGCGCCGGCGTAGGGGCGGTCGAAGGAGACGGTGATGGCGGCGTCGCGCTCGCCGAGCAGCCGGCCCTCCTCGTCCCAGGCGTGGTAGAGGCTCGCGCCTGTTCGGCCGTCCTCCGGGTAGAGGTTGTAGGCCTGCCAGGTGATGTCGGGCAGCAGGAGCAGCAGATCGGCCGGGTGGTCGTCGCGCACCGTGAAGGGGATGTGCGAGCGGTATCCGTCGGCCGTCGTCAGGACCGCCACATAGGCGCCGATGCTCCAGTACGAGGGGACCTGGAGCCGCCAGGAGAGCCACCAGTGGTGGCAGGAGACGGTGCGGTCCGCGGTCAGGGGCGCGGGCTGGACGATGCCGGAGAGCCGGGGGCTGGTGGTGATCTTGGAGGCGCCGTCGCCGCCGTAGTGCCCGATGCGGTAGACGTCCACAGAGAACTGCTGGGGCGGATCCACGGTGATGTGGAAGTCGATGGCCTCACCGGGCGCGACGGCTCCGGTGGAGGTGAACCCCTTGATCTGCCGGTGCACGTCGTCGGCGGTGCGGGGGCCGCCCGCGCCACGGGCGGCGGGGATCTGCTGCCCGGGTCCGGCGGCGACGGCCGGGTCCACGTACCAGGGCACGACCTGTCCGTTGTCGTCGTAGTAGAGCTCGCTCCCCCGGAACCACGGCAGGGGGCCCTGGCCGAAGGGATCGGTCACCGCGTGCGCGAGCGCACCTGACTCCCAACGCCGGATCTGCTCCGCACCCATACCGCTGCTCCCCTCCCTTGCTCCCCCGAATGCCGTGACCGATCCCCAGCACATCACATAACGCACGCACTCCGTCACCGTTCGTCGCGAAAAGTTCAACGGAGACCCCGCCCGCGCCCAGTCCTGGGGCTCGGGGGGCCTGAGGGGCCCGGGGGGCCGGGACCCCAGGGGGCGGGACCCGGGGGGCCGGCACCCGAAGAGGGGCCGACGCCGGCGGGCCCGGGGCTAGACCAGGCGGACGGGCTTCTCGGGGCGCACGCCGACCTCCGCGAGCCACTCCCGGAGCGGGCCGGGGTCCCGGTCCTCGACGAGCGACAGCACCGGTCCGGCGAGGTCCGCCCGCCGCACCCCGGCGACCAGCAGGACGGGCCCGTCCAGCCAGTCCAGACCGGGCTCGCCCCCGGCGGAGTCGACGGCGGCGCAGCACACCAGCGCCACGACGTGGTCCGCCAGCAGGTCCCGCCCGCTGCGCGGAGCCTCCAGCGGGAACAGCGGCAGGGCGTCGGCCCCGCGGCCCGCGGAGGCGGCCAGGGCGGGCACGGCCTCCCGTGCCAGGTCACCGCTCAGCCGGCCCGCAAGGGCGTCGGCATCGGCGTCCGCGAGGTGGGTCAGCACCCGCTCCACCGTGGACGCGGCGGGCACCGACGGAGCCGACACCGCGTCCAGGGCGGCCAGCAGGCGGGCCGCCTCCGTGCGCCACTTGCGGTCGACGACCTCCTCCGGATAGGCCGCCCAGTCCACCGGCGACCAGTCCGGACCGGCTTCGGCCGGTCCGCCGTGGAACAGCCGCGCCGCCAGCAGCGAGGCGGCCTCGTCCACCGCACCCGGCTGGTCCAGCAGATCGCACGCGGGGCGCTCGCCCAGGCGCGAGGTGAACCCGTCGGCCAGCCGGTCGCGGCGGGAGAGCTCGGTCAGTGCGGAGACGACGCCCGCATCCAGGTGCGCGGGCCAGCGGCCCATCCGCCAGGCGGGCAGCGCGACGCGGGTCAGCAGCCGGTCCCAGCCGGCGTACGCCAGCCCGACCTGCTCCTGGGCGACGATGCGCAGCGCGTAGTCCACACCCTGTGCACGGTCCGAGGCGGCGGCGGCGACCCCGCGCTCCATCTCGGCGGCGTCCACCCTGCACAGCCGCAGCAGCAGCCGGGCGGGGGCGGCGATCCAGCCGAGGAAGCGCCGGCCGCCCACGTCCACGGCGGCGTCGAGGCCCCGTACGAATCCGCGTGCGTCGGCTATGTCCGGGTGCGCCGAGGGCCCCGTACCGGCGACGACGGGCGCGAGGACGGCGCGGAGCTCGGCGACCCTCATCCACCACAGGAACGGCGAGCCGATCACCAGCACCGGGGCGGCGCCGGGCTCGGACTCCGGGCCTCCGGCTCCGGCGGCCCCACCGGCCCCGCCTGATATGAGCGTCCGGCCGCGGGCGCGGCGGTGCGCCGCGTGCGTACGGTCCTCCAGCCAGCTGTCGCAGTCGGGGGTCAGGGCTATCGCGGAGGGCGCCGGAACGTCCATCCGGTCCGCCAGGTCCCGCACGAGCCGGTAGAGATCGGGGGCGGCGGACTCCGACAGCGGGACGGTCGGGGTCATGGCGGGGCTCGCCCGCAGCACGACGGCGGCGAAGATCCCGCCGACGAGCAGGACGAACGCGGCGACGGCGCACACGGCCAGGGTCACGGCCGGCCACGGGTCACCGGCGAGCCGGCCCGTCGTACGGGCGCTCACCAGCACCACGGCCAGCGCGGCGGGCAGCAGCCCGACGGCCAGTGCCCTGCTGCGCACACGCAGCACGGCCAAGGCACGGGAACGCGCGGACGGCGTACCCACTTCAGCGATCGAACCGGTTCCGGACACGGCCGGACCTCACCCCCTCTGCCATGCGGCGGCGTTGCTCACTCCCCCACTGTGACACCAGCCACTGACATCGCAATGCCGGTGGGCCATGTGCCGGAATGAGAGCCGGAATGCTTGCGCCGCACCATAGTTGGGGCGGAGGCGGCCGTCAGGCAGACCGGGTGACGATCACCCGATGGAATGGCTTTGGGTAAAGCTGGGTGCGTTCGAACGCGGCTGGATGCACTCGCACGCGAGCATGCGCGCGGGCCCGGCCGCACCGAGTGCGCACCGGGCCCGCTTCCGTGGAATCCCGCTGATCAGCGCTGTTCAGCGCTGTTCAGCGCTGTTGTGAGGCCTTCGCCGCGATGTCCGTGCGGTACTGCGAGCCGTCGAGCCCGATCCGCGCGACCGCCTTATACGCCCTGTCCCGGGCCTCCGCCAGATCTGAACCGGTCGCCGTCACCGACAGCACGCGTCCGCCCGCGCTGACGACCTCGTCGCCCTCGCTGCGGGTCCCGGCGTGCAGGACGTACGCGTGCGGGGCGTCCATCTCGGCCACCTCGGCCAGGCCCGTGATGGGGTCTCCCGTGCGCGGGGTCTCCGGGTAGTTGTGGGAGGCGATGACCACGGTGACGGCCGCGTCCTCGCGCCAGCTGAGCGGGGGCAGCGTGTCCAGGGTGCCGTTGGCGGAGTTCAGCAGCACGCTCGCGAGCGGGGTGCGCAGGCGGGCCAGGACCACCTGGGTCTCGGGGTCGCCGAAGCGGGCGTTGAACTCGATGACCCGCGTCCCGCGCGAGGTGATCGCGAGGCCCGCGTAGAGCAGCCCGGAGAAGGGGGTGCCGCGGCGGCGCAGCTCGTCCACGGTGGGCTGCAGGACGGAGGCCATGACCTCGTCGACGAGCTTCGGGTCGGCCCAGGGGAGCGGGGAGTACGCGCCCATGCCGCCGGTGTTGGGGCCCGCGTCGCCGTCGAGGGCGCGCTTGAAGTCCTGCGCGGGCTGGAGCGGCAGCACGGTGACGCCGTCGGTGATGGCGAAGAGGGAGACCTCGGGGCCGTCGAGGAACTCCTCGATGACCACCCGGTCGCAGCCCAGCGCGTGGGCGCGGGCGGCGGCCCGGTCGTCGGTGACCACGACGCCCTTGCCGGCGGCGAGGCCGTCGTCCTTGACCACGTACGGGGCGCCGAAGGCGTCGAGGGCCTCGTCCACCTCTTCCGGCGTGGTGCACACGTAGCTGCGGGCCGTCGGGACGCCGGCGGCGGCCATCACGTCCTTGGCGAAGGCCTTGGAACCCTCCAGCTGCGCGGCTTCGCCGGACGGGCCGAAGACGGGGATGCCGGCCGCGCGCACGGCGTCGGCGACCCCGGCGACGAGCGGGGCCTCCGGGCCGACGACGACGAGGTCGGCGTGGAGCTCGGTGGCGAGGCGGGCGACGGCTGCGCCGTCGAGCGGGTCGACGGGGCGGAGCTCGGCCACCTCGGCGATGCCGGCGTTGCCGGGAGCGCAGTACAGCGCGTTGACGTCGGAATCGAGGGACAGAGAGCGGCACAGGGCATGTTCGCGGGCGCCGCCGCCGATGACGAGGACCTTCACCCGATGAAGACTAGCCCGCGTTCCCGGGTGCCCTTCGTGCGGGCACCCAAGTCGGGCCCCCTAGTCGTTCGTATATTCCTCTACAACGGTGGCTCCGAGCTCGCGCACGATCAGGTCGTGTCCGCTCAGTGCGGTGTCGACGAGGTCCGGGTCGTCGGCCTCCGCGATGTCGTCCTCGGGGGCGACGGGCGGGGGCGCCTGGTGGGTGGGCGGCTGGTGCTGCTGGGACTGCTGCTGTTGGTACGACTGCTGCGGCGGCTGGGACTGCTGTGGCTGCTGCTGGTACGACTGCTGGGGCTGCTGAGGCTGCTGCGGCTGCGGGGCCTGCTGGGCCGGCGGCTGGTTGTAGGCGGGCGCGGGCGGAGCGCCGTAGGAGGACGCGGACACCGGTGCCATGGGCTGGGCTCCGCCGCCGACCACGGCCTCGATCTTCCAGGTGACCTGGAACTGCTCGGCGAGCACCGCCTTGAGGACGTCCTCGCTGCCGCTGCTCGCGAAGTTGTCGCGGGCTCCGGCGTTGGGGAAGCCGAGCTGCAGGGTGGTGCCGTCGAAGCCGGCGACCTGGGCGTTCTGGCTGAGCAGGATCCAGGTGAAGCGGCGGCGGTTCTTGACGGCGTCCAGGACGGCCGGCCACATGGCCTGGATCTGCCCGGCGCCGGCGGCCATGCCGGGTGCCGGGGCGGCGGGCGCCGCCGGGGCGGAGGCCTGGGCGGCCGGGGCGGGGGCCGCCTGGGGAGCCACCGGGGCGCCGGGTGTGGCGGCGCCGGGCCAGGCGCCCGCGGCGGGGGCGGCGGGCGCCGCCGGTGCGGGAGCGGGAGCCGCGGGGGCGCCGGGGGTGGCCGCGCCGGGCCAGGCACCGGGGGCGCCGCCGCCGGGCTGCGCGGCTCCGGGCCAGGCGCCGGGGGCGGCGGCCGGGGCCGGAGCGGGGGCTGCGGGGGCTGCGGGGGACGCGGGGGCCACCGGCTCGGGCGGAGCCACCGGGGCCGGGGCCTGGTGGACCGGAGCCTGGTGGACCGGAGCCGGCGGCGCGGGGGGCCGTACGGCCGCGGGGGCCATGGCGTGGGCCTCCGGCCCGGGCACGTAGCCCATGGCGGGGGCCGGGGCGAAGGCAGCCGCGGCGGAGGCCGCGCCGCCGCGCTCCAGCCGGTCGAGGCGCGCCTGCACGGAACGCTCGTCGTCGAAGGCGGCGGGCAGCAGCACGCGGGCGCAGATCAGCTCCAGCTGCAGCCGGGGCGAGGTGGCTCCGCGCATCTCCGTGAGCCCCGTGTTGACCAGATCGGCGGCGCGGGACAGCTCGGCGGCCCCGAAGACGGAGGCCTGGGCCTGCATCCGCTCGACCACGTCGGCGGGGGCGTCGATGAGCCCCTTCTCCCGGGCGTCGGGCACGGCGGCCAGGATCACCAGGTCGCGCAGCCGCTCCAGCAGGTCGGCGACGAAGCGGCGCGGGTCGTTGCCGCCCTCCACCACCCGGTCCACGATCTCGAAGGCGGCGGCCCCGTCCCCGGCGGCGAACGCGTCCACGACGGCGTCGAGGAGCGTCCCGTCGGTGTACCCGAGGAGCGAGGTGGCCATGGCGTACGTCACACCCTGCTCGGCGGCGCCGGCCAGGAGCTGGTCCATGACGGACATGGAGTCACGGACGGAGCCGGCGCCGGCGCGCACGACGAGCGGCAGCACGCCCTCCTCGACGTGGGCGCCCTCGCGGCCGCAGACCTCGCCGAGGTAGTCCCGCAGGGTGCCGGGGGGCACGAGCCGGAAGGGGTAGTGGTGGGTCCGGGACCGGATGGTGCCGATGACCTTCTCGGGCTCGGTCGTGGCGAAGATGAACTTGAGGTGCTCCGGCGGCTCCTCGACCACCTTCAGCAGGGCGTTGAAGCCCGCCGGGGTGACCATGTGCGCCTCGTCGATGATGTAGATCTTGTACCGGCTGGAGGCGGGCCCGAAGAAGGCCTTCTCGCGCAGGTCACGGGCGTCGTCCACACCACCGTGCGAGGCCGCGTCGATCTCGATGACGTCGATGGACCCCGGCCCGTTGCGCGCGAGGTCCTTGCAGGACTGGCACTCCCCGCAGGGGGTGGGCGTGGGGCCTTGCTCGCAGTTCAGGCAGCGGGCGAGGATGCGCGCGCTGGTGGTCTTGCCACAGCCTCGCGGCCCACTGAACAGGTACGCGTGATTGACCCGGTTGTTGCGCAGCGCCTGCATCAGCGGGTCAGTGACATGCTCCTGACCGATGACCTCGGCGAACGACTCGGGGCGGTAGCGGCGGTACAGCGCAAGGGACGACACGTATACGAGGTTATCCGGGCCCACCGACAACAGCGGCCCGCAGAGCCGTCCCGGAACGCAAAGCGCCCCCCACGCACCCACCAGAGCCCACTTACCCTTGCTGCCTTCCGGCCCTGGGGGAGTTGGGTGAGATAGCGCCACGTGAGGGGCTGGCCCCACCCTAGCGGATGGAGGGCCCCGGAATCGAGCCGGACCCCGGCCGGACTCCCCGCACCTCCGACCCGGACCCCGACCTGGACCCCGGCCCGGACCCCGGCCCGGACCCCGGCCCGAGCCCGCTCGACGATCACGTTCGCGAGCACCCCTCAACGTCTTGTATTGTTTGCCGCGGAGGATTCGCCTAGTGGCCTAGGGCGCACGCTTGGAAAGCGTGTTGGGGGCAACCCCTCACGAGTTCGAATCTCGTATCCTCCGCCATTGCTCTCACCGGGCAATACGTTGAAGAGCCCCACCGCTTGCGGTGGGGCTCTTTGCGTTCCGTGGTCTCAGTTCTGGTCTCATTTATTTGCCGCACAACCGGACGATCCGCCACATTTCGACTTCGATGGCCTATCCCTCGTGCTCCCAAGGGTTCAGCAGGAGTGCGCCCGATCGCGCCAGATGCTTGATGTTGCGGCTCACCAGTGTCCAGTCGTTCGCCAGCGCGGTGGCGGCGATCAGCGCATCGGGGGGATCGATGCTGGTCCCGGCACTCTTGAGCCTTCGGTGAAGAGCGAGGTAGGCGAGCGCCTCCCGCTCTCCGACGGCGGCGATCCGGTCGCGGTACTGATCACGGATGTCCGCGAGCGCCCGCTCGAAAGCGGTACGCCGCACCGAATCCGGCGCCCCCGGGATGCCCGCCTCGATCTCCGCGATCGTGATGACGCTCAGATAGAGGGCAGGAGCTGGGACAGACCGAGCCCAGGCGACGACGGCCGGGGCAGGCTTCGGCCGGGTGGTGATCTCGGCGACCACATTGGTGTCGAGCAGATAGATCACTCGCCATCCGCCTCGTCGTCGTAGGACCGCTGCCCGAACTCCAGCCCCTCGAACGGGGCCGTCGTGAGCCGTTCGAGAAACCCGTCGCCGCCCAGGGTCGCCCAGCGGTGGAGCATGTCGGGCAGGGCATCGATGTCGGTGTCGGCGAGCTCGGCATCGAAGTGTCCGAGCTGCTGCTCGGGCAGAGACTCCCGGATCTCCCGGATCGTCCGGAGCGGATGAGGCTCCTCAGGTCTGCGCGGCGGGAGCGGCAGATTCGGGGCAGTGCTCATGATCGGCTCCTCCACACTGTGGTCCACGGGCCCATGCCTGAAGACCACCCTAGGCCGGACGACCCTGGAGAAGGCCGAGAACGACCCGAATCCGAGCTTTGACAGAACGCAGCCGCCGAGTCGCCGCCCGCCGTGTCCGGGCAGCCGCAGCCCGCTGCGTGAGCGACGGCCCCCTTTGGTTGGGAACCAGCTGGACGAAGCCGGCTACGGGGGGACGCCTCCCCCACAGACCGCTCGGGGCGCGTCCGCGGCTCGACGTCACCCGGGGCGGGGATCTTTCGCCTTGCGAGACGTCCACACCCACCGGATGGGCCATCCTTGAGCCCGGTGTCGGACTGGCCCAGGTCCGGCCGCGGCCCGTTTCCTGGCCGGAGGAGAGGTTTCCATGGCGTCCGGATCAACGCTGACAGCCTGGCTGAGCGGTCTCGACGGCCCGCGCCTGGCACGCGTGCTCGCGACACGGAACGACACCGCGGCCCCTCCGGAGCCTCGCTCGGTGGGGGAGCTGGCGGACCGACTTCAGCGGCCGGGGTCGGTGGCACGCGCGCTGCCCCTGCTCACCCTGCCCGACTTGCAGGTGGCCGAGGCCGTGGCGGCGCTCGGGACGACCGCGTCGCGCGAAACCCTGGCGAGGCTGCTGGGAGCGACGGCGGGTGCGGCCGGCCTCGCACTGGAAGCGGTCCTGGAGACTCTGGCCGGGCACGCGCTGGTCTGGCCGGACCACAACGGAAGGCTCCACACGACGGCACCGTTGCGGCAGGCGTGGGACGCGCCGCTCGGGCTGGACGCACCACTTGCGGAGCTGCTGGCGGACATGACCTCCGACGAGCTGCGCGGCATACTGGCGGCGCTGGGGATCAAGCCGCCCGGCACCAAGCAGCAGCGCATGGCGCCCTCGTCGCGCACCACAGCGACCCCGAAGTCATTGCCGAAGTGCCGGCACGAGCGCCCGCGGTCACACGGAAGCTGCCGGCCCACCGTGCAGGGTCTGCGCCGAGGCAGCCGCAGGCCATCGTGTTCGGGACCCCTGGCCCCGTCCTCGAACCGGGGGCGCGATGGGCACTCGACCGGGGCCTCCTGATCCGAGATCGTCGCCGATACGGTCCCGTGCGTATGCCCGTCGAGGTAGCGCTGGCGTTGCGCGGGCGAGCAGCCGACCGTGGCCTGCGTCTCATCCGTTCTTGCGGGGCGGCGCGTCTCATGGATCGGGGCGGCGCCGACAGCGCTCAGGGCCCGACCTTGAGGGCGTGCATCCGACACCGCGGTCTCAGTTCCGGCCTCGTTCCCGGCTGTCCTGCGGTCCGGGGCCCGGCGCGGTGATGATGGACGGGTGGAGGTACCGGTGGCCGAGTCGTCGGGTCCGAAGGGGGCCCGTTGCCCGATGTGCGGACGGCATGACGATGCCTACGGCGTGTCGGCGGAGTTCTACGACATCCTGCACCGGGCGGCGTACCAGCGGCACGCGGCGGCGCTGGCCGCGCCCGCCGCCGAGGCCGTGGTAGGCATCGTGGAACTCGGCGCCGGCACCGGCCTGGTCACCGAGGTGCTCGCGCGCGCCTCGTCGGTACCGGTGCACGCGGTGGAGCCGGCGACGGCGATGCGCTCGGTGCTGCTCTCCCGGCTGGCGGCAGCCGACAGGTCGGTCGCCGACCGGGTGACCGTCCACGCCTGCCCGGCTCAGGGGATCGCGTACGACCTCGAAGGGCAGGCGGACCTCGCGGTGTGCCTCCGGGTGATCGCCTGTCTGTCTCCCCCCGAACGCCCTGCGGTGTGGCGGGCACTCGCCGCCTGGCTGGTACCCGACGGCCTGCTGTTCCTCGACCGCCCACCGGGCCAGGTGCCGGACTGCCCGCGACGCCGGCTGCTGGGCGAGGCGCGGGTCGGATCCGACACCTACGCCGGCTGGCTCACCGAATGCCCCGACGGGGAACGGATCCGGTACGCCTACTCGTACCGGGTGCACCGGCAGGGCCGGGTGGTGCGCCGGGCGGAGGAGACCTTCCACGTGTGGCCGATGACCTCGGGTGCGCTGGAGACGGAGCTGGCGGACGCGGGCTTCCGGCTGGAGGGCACGGCCTCGCCGGAAGCGGACGTCCTTCGCGCCACCCGGCTGGCCTCACGGACGCGGTCCTTGCCGCGCGGACCCGGACGAGGTGCGGGGCGGCGGAAGCTGTGACTGCATGGGAGGGAAGCGTGGCCGAGACGGCGGGAGCAACGGCATGAGCGGACTGAGCAGAGCCCTGCTGAACGAGGACGAGATCGCGGAAGAACTGGCCCTGCTGCCGCTCTGGGCGCGCGAGGGCCACACGATCGTCCGTGCCATCGAGCTGGCCTCCTTCCCGGAAGCGATCCGGACCGTGGTGAAGGTCGCCGAGATCGCCGAGGAGATGGACCACCACCCCGACATCGACATCCGCTGGCGAACCCTGCGCTTCTCGCTCATGACCTACAGCGAAGGCGGACTGACCAGATTCGACGTCGCGCTGGCGGCACGCATCGACGGAGTGCTTTCAGCCGCCACCAGTGCCTGAGCGGTGGCTGCGCGACGCCTATCCGGCGGCTGCGCGACGGCCCGGTACGCCCCGCAGGAAGGCTCCACATGGCGGCGCCGCTGCGGCAGGCGAGGAACCGCATGGTCGTGCATACCGCCGTCCCGCTCGGCGTCGAGGCCCCGAAGGCCGACGGGCGGGTCTGGTACGCCTCGTACGGCTCCAACATGCACATGGACCGGCTGGCCGCCTACCTCGCCGGTGGAACGCCGCCGGGGGCGACGCGCTCGTATCCCGGCTGCCGGGACCGGCGGGCGCCGGAGCGGTCGATCGCCGTCCAGCTCGACGGATGCCTCTACTTCGCCACCGAGTCCCCGGTGTGGACGGGGGGCAGGGGCTTCTACGACCCTTCGGCGCCCGGCCGCCTGCTGGGGCGCGCGCACCTCGTGACCGTGGGCCAGGTGTCGGACATCGCCGCGCAGGAGATGTACCGCGACCCCTCAAGTGGTGGGACGGACCTCGACCTCGCCAAGGTGCTGCGCGACGGCCGCGACGAGGCGGGCAGCGGCCGGTACGAGACCTTGATCTGTCCGGGGACGTTCGGGGGCATCCCCGTGCTGACGTTCACCGCCCCGTGGTCCCTCCGGGACGTCGAGCCGCTCATGCCCTCCGCCGCGTACCTGCGGTACCTGGCGGGCGGCCTGCTGGAGTCGGGACCGTGGCGGGAGCGGGAGATCGCCGACTACCTGTCCGCCTGCCCCGGTGCGAGCGGCAGCTGGACCGCGGGGCAGGTCCTCGAACTGCTCGCGACCCGGCGCGGCCGCTGACGGACGCCCGCCGCGGGACTGCGGGAGCCCCGCACTAGCGTGGGGTCATGGATACGGCACAGGAGTTCGAGACCCACCGATCGCGGCTGTTCTCGCTGGCGTACCGGATGCTCGGCTCGGCGGCCGAGGCCGAGGACGCCGTACAGGACGCGTACCTGCGCTGGCACGGGGTCGAGCCCGGCCAGGTGGCCGCGCCGGGCCCGTGGCTGGCCAAGGTGGTGACGAACCTGTGCCTGAACCGGCTCACCTCCGCCCGGGTGCAGCGCGAGGAGTACTTCGGGCCCTGGATCCCCGAGCCGGTGGGGACCGGTGCCGGGGCCCTGGGGCCGATGGAGACCGCGGAGCAGCGGGACTCGGTGTCGTTCGCCGTGCTGACGATGATGGAGCAGCTGTCGGCCCCCGAGCGGGCCGCCGTGGTGCTGCGCGACGCCTTCGGCTACAGCCACCGGGACATCGCGGGCGTACTCGACTGCTCCGAGGCGAACGCGCGCCAGCTCTACCGGCGGGCCAGGCAGCACCTGGCCGACGGCCGGCCGCGGTTCACCAGCTCGCGGGAGCAGGACGACGAGCTGCTCGCCCGGTTCCTGGCCGCCGCGTCCGAGGGCGCGATGGCCCAGCTGGAGCAGCTCCTCTCCGACCAGGTCGTCGTCTGGTCGGACGGCGGCGGCAAGGCGAGTGCGTCGATCCGGCCGGTGGCCGGGCGGGACAACGCGGCCCGTTTCCTGGTCGGTCTCTTCTCCCGGTGGGTCAACGGCGCACGGATCGGGTTCACCGAGGCCAACGGCGTTCCGGTGGTGGTCAGCTGGGCGGACGGCGAGCTGACCGCGTTCGGGGCGCTGGAGCTCGGCGAGGGCGGGATCACCGGCATCCGGCTCGTCCTGAACCCGGACAAACTCGCCTTCCTTGCAACTCAGCTCCGAGAGCTGTCACAGAACGCCTGACCCGTCGGTTCTTCATCAGTGACGGCGACGACGACGGCGACGGCAGCGACAGCGACAGCAACGGCGCCGGCGGCCGACGACACGACGGCAGCGACAGCGGCTTCGGAAGGCTGAAACGGATGAAGAACGACACGATCATGGTGACCGGAGCGACGGGCATGCTCGGCCGCGAGGTGCTGGAGCGGGTCCGCCGCACCGGCCGCCCGGTCCGCGCGCTCACGCGCAGGACCGCCCTGCCCGACGACTCCGGGGTGGACTGGTACACCGGCGACCTGACCACCGGCGCCGGACTCGACGAGGCGCTCGCGGGCGTCGTCACGGTCATCCACTGCGCGAGCGACATCCGGCACTTCAAGAACGACGTCCCGGGCCTGCGGCACCTGCTGGACGCCGGGAAGCGGGCCGGCGTCGAGCACGTCGTCAACATCTCGATCGTCGGCGTCGACCGGATCCCCTACCCGTACTTCCGGGTCAAGCTGGAGGGCGAGCAGCTGCTCGCCGCCTCGGGTATCGGCTGGACCAACCTGCGGGCCACCCAGTTCCCCGCGCTGCTCGACCTCGCCCTCGGCGCCCTGTCCAAGCTCCCGGTGGTCCTCGTACCGTCCGGCACCGACTGCCAGCCGGCCGACGCGGGCGAGGTCGCGGACCGGCTGGTCGAGCTGGCCCTCGGCGACCCGGCCGGCCGGGTCCCCGACTTCGCCGGCCCGACCGTGTACCCCGCCGCCGGCCTCGCCAAGGACTGGCTGCGCGCCACCGGCAAGCACCGCGCCGTCCTTCCCGTACGCGTCCCAGGCAAGATCGGAGCCGCCTGGCGCGCCGGCCACCTGACCGCCCCGGGTCAGGCGCTCGGCCGGCGCACCTGGGAGCAGTACCTCGCCGAGCGGGTCGCCCACTGACCCCGCGGCCGAGCAGGCGGGGCGCCGGCCGAGCGGGGCGCCTCGGCCTTCGCGCGCTTCGACGGGGAAGAGCTGAAGCTGCCGCTCCGCCCGGACGGGTGGGCAGGTCGACGTGCGGGTGGGCAAACCGGCACATACCGTTTCCCGAGACGGCCGCACCGGCGGGCGGGAAGCGGGCGGGTGGGTGCGCGTGGCGTGGATGGACTGGCTCAGGACGGAGATCTTCCAGCCCTATCCCGAGCTGCTGATCTTCCTGACCATCGCCGTCGGCTTCCTGCTCGGCCGCGTCCGGTACAAGTCCATCGCGCTGGGCGCCGTCACCGGATGCCTCGTCGCCGGCCTGGTCATCGGCTCCCAGGCCAAGGTCGAGATCGACGGTCCGATCAAGTCCGTCTTCTTCCTCATGTTCCTCTTCGCCCTCGGCTACGACGTCGGCCCGCAGTTCTTCCGCGCCCTGCGCAAGGACGGCCTCCCCCAGGTCCTCCTCGCCGTCATCGTCTGCGTCACCGGACTCGCCTCCGCCTGGGCCTTCGCCGCCCTCGCCGGTTACGGGCCCGGCCTCTCCGCCGGTCTGCTCGGCGGCGGCCTCACCCAGTCCGCCGTCATCGGCGTCGGCTCCGACGCCATCTCCCACCTGCCCGGCGTCAGTGCGGCCGAGGCGCGGGACCAGTCGCATCTGATCGCCGTCGCCTACGCGGTCACGTACCCCCTCGGTACGGTCCTGCCCGCGCTGCTCCTCGCCGGCTTCCTGCCCCGCCTCCTGCGCCGGGACCTCGCGGCCGAGAGCGCCGTGCTCGCCGCCGACCTGGAGGCCGCCGAGGACGACCCCGACGCCGGGGAGGGCTACTACAAGCACGTGCTGCGCGCGTACGCCGTCGACGTGGCGGCCTTCGCCGGGCACACGATCGGGGACTTCGAAGCGGAGCAGAAGGCCGCCGGGCGGCGGCTCTACATCACCCGGCTGCGCCGCGCCGGGGAGATCCTGGAGCACGACGCCGGCACCCGCGTCGAGATCGGGGACATCCTGGCCGTCAGCGCGGTCCGCGGCGACCTCGTCGCGTACGACGCGCGCACGCACATCGGGATGGAGACGGACGACTTCGAGCTGCTCGCCTACCGCACCGAGTCCCTGCACGTGGTCATCACCGACCGGAACCTGAGCGGCCGCACCATCCGCACCCTGCGCCACGAGGCGTTCATGCCGGGCGTCTTCGTCGACGAGCACTGGCGGGCCGGCGCCGACCTGCGGGTCCGCCTCGACAGCACCGTGGAGCGGGGCGACACCCTGGTCCTCACCGGACCGCGCAGCCGGGTGGAGGCGGCCGCTGCGGAGCTGGGCAAGCCGGTGCCGACCAGCTTCGCGACGGACATGGTGTGGATCGCGCTCGGGCTCTTCCTCGGCGGCTGCCTCGGCATCCCGGCGCTGCACGCGGCCGGCGCGCCGCTGTCGCTGTCCACCTCCACCGGGGCGCTGCTGATGGGCCTGGTCTTCGGCTGGATCCGGAGCAAGTACCCCACGTACGGGAACCTGCCGTCGGCCGCGCAGTGGCTGATGGGCACGCTCGGCCTGTGCGTGTTCGTCACGGTCGTCGGCCTCAACGCCGGCCCGAGCTTCGTCCCGGGCCTGCGCGAAGCCGGCTGGCCGCTGCTGCTCTGGGGCGCCGCCGTGACGAGCGTGCCGCTGCTGGCCGGATTCGCCTACGGGCACTTCGTGCAGCGGCTCCCCCTCCCGATCCTGCTCGGCGCCCTGGCCGGAGCCCAGACCACGACGGCCGCCCTCGGCGCCCTGACGGAACGCGCCCGCAGCCAGATCCCGGCCCTGGGGACGACGGTGCCGTACGCCTTGGGCAACGTACTGCTGACGATGTGGGGGTCGGTGATCGTGCTGCTGCGGCGGTGACGGGCTCCGAGGCGAGATCCGAAGGAGACCGCCCAGCCGGAAGCTGCCCAGCCGGAATGCCTAGCCGTGGGGGATCAGGGCCACCGGGCTGCGGGCGTGGTGGGCCACCGCGTGGTCCGTGGGGCCCATGCCGTGGAGGGGGCGGTGGTGGCGGCGGCCCACGACCAGGAGGTCGGCCTCGGCGGACTCGTCGAGCAGGAGCTGCGCCGGTTCGCCGGGGCGGGTCACGCACTCGGTCGGCACCCGCGGGTAGCGCGCGCCGGCCGCGGCCACCACCGCCTCGAGCGGCTCCGGGCGCGCCGGGCCCTCATGCACCGCGTGCACCGCGCGCAGCGGGAGCGCGTGGGCGGCCGCCCAGGCGTAGGCGAAGTCCAGTACCGCGGCGTAGTCGCCCTCCGGGTCCACCCCGACGACGACCCCGCGTCCGTGCGGCGCACGCTCGGCGGGCTCCCGTACCAGGACGACGGGGACCTCGGCCCGCCCCGCGACGTGCAGCGCGGTGGAGCCGAGCCGCGGGACCACGTGGCGGTCCTCGCCGCTCGCGCCGAGCACGATCAGCCCGGCGTGCGAATCGGCGGCCGCCCGCGGGATCTCGTTGCCGGGTCCGCCCTCGGCGGTGGCCGCTTCGACGGTCAGGCCCTGGTGGGTGACGCGGAGTTCCTCGGCGAGGGCCGACAGGACGGTCCTCGCCGCGTGCTCGCTCGCGCCGAGCACGGGCTGGAACTCCACCGAGATCGGCTGGATGGTCGGCCAGGCCTGGCCGACGTGGAGCAGCCGCAGCGGCGCCCCGGCCGCCTGGGCCTCACGGGCGGCCCACCGGGCGGCGGCGAGGCTCCGCGCCGACCCGTCGAACCCGACGAGGACGGGCGGGGTGGGAGGAACGGGCGGGGCGGGCTGGGCGGACGGGACGGACATCGACGGCACCCTTCGTTCATATGCCGCGGCCAATTCCTGGTCGCTCTTACGACGCTACGCCAACCGCCGCTTTTGCCCCCTTCGCGGCCTTTATGCCTGCGGTGGCCGCTGCGGCCGCTGCCTGGGGCTTCCCCCCACATCCGGGGTGGGCAGGCCCTAGTCTGCGGGCGTGCCCTCGTACTCGATCGGGCAGGCCGCCGGCCTGCTGTGTGTGAGCCCCGAGACCGTCCGCCGCTGGGCCGACGGGGGGCGGCTGCCCGCACACCGGTCGTCCGACGGGGCACGGACCGTCGACGGGGTCGCCCTCGCCGCCTTCGCCAAGGAACGGGCCGCCGGTCTGCATCCGGTGCCGGAGACCGCTGCCGCCACCTCCGTGCGCAACTCCTTCGCGGGGATCGTCACCGCCGTCCGGCTCGACGAGGTCGCGGCCCAGGTCGAGGTCCAGTCGGGCCCGTACCGCCTCGTCTCCGTGGTCACCCGGGAGTCGGTCGAGGAGCTCGGCATCGCGGTCGGGGTCACCGTGACGGCCCGGGTGAAGTCCACGGACGTCCACATCGACCTGGCCTTCTAGGTCGTCTCTTTCGGATCTTGCCGGTCAGGCCCTAGTACTCCAGCAGTACTTTGTGGCTTGACCTGGGGAAACGTCGAGCGGTGGGAGTGTAGCGGGCAGGTTGCCGTC
>NZ_JALGBX010000035.1 GCF_022808175.1 Streptomyces sp. AP-93
CAGGTCGTTCGTCACACATCGACGTTGGACGCCCTCGTCTCATGTCCGCAGGCGATCCCTTGGACTCATTCATCTAGAGTCGGCGTATGGGAAAGCCGCTCGTCGCAGTGTTCAGTGGGGCCGGGATGTCCACCGATTCGGGGATTCCCGACTACCGGGGGCCGCAGGGGCTGTGGCGCCGGGAGGCCGACGCCGAGAAACTGGTGACCTACTCGTACTACATGGCCGACCCGGAGATCCGGCGCCGGTCCTGGCGGATGCGCGCCGAGCTCGGGGCCCTGGGGGCGCGGCCGAACGCCGCGCACCTCGCCGTCGCCGAACTGGAGCGCACCGGGGTCCCGCTGCGGGTGATCACCCAGAACGTGGACGGGCTGCACCAGGTCGCCGGGACCCCCGCGCGCAAGGTGTTCGAACTGCACGGCACAGCGCGGTCCGTGGTGTGCACGGCCTGTCACGCCCGTACCGGGATGGACGAGGCGCTGGCCCGGGTCGCCGCCGGGGAACCGGATCCGGCCTGCCTCGGGTGCGGCGGGATCCTGAAGGCGGCGACCGTGATGTTCGGGGAGCGGCTGGACCCAGAGGTGCTTGCGCAGGCCGTCGCGGTGGCCAAGGGGTGCCAGGTATTCGTGGCCGTGGGCTCGACGCTCCAGGTGCAGCCCGCGGCCTCGCTGGCCGGGATGGCCGCGGAGGCCGGGGCCCGCCTGATCATCGTGAACGCGCAGGAGACGCCGTACGACTCCCTCGCCGACGAGGTGATCCGCGAGCCCATCGGGACGGCGCTGCCCGCCCTGCTGGCGCGGATCGCCGCGGCCGGCGCGCTGCCCTAGCCGGCCGGGCCGCCCACCTCAGCCCGCGTCGGCCGCCCGCCGCATCTCCGTCACGTCGAGCTTCTTCATCTTCATCATCGCGGCCGTCGCCCGCGCGGCCCGCCCCGGGTCGGGGTCGGAGATCAGCTCGATGGCCCCGGCCGGGATGACCTGCCAGGACAGCCCGAACTTGTCCTTGACCCAGCCGCAGGCGGATTCCTGGCCGCCGTCGCCGGTCAGCGCCTCGTAGTAGTAGTCCGCCTCGGCGTCGTCGGCGCAGTGGATCTGGAAGGAGACGGCCTCGGTGAAGGGGAACTGCGGGCCGCCGTTGAGGCCGACGAACTTCTGGCCGTTGATCTCGAACTCGACGACCATGACCTCGCCGGCGACGCCGGGACTGCCCTCCGGGTAGAGGCCGACGCGGCCGCGCTTGCCGTCCTTGAAGACCGAGAGGTAGTAGTCGGCGGCGGCCTCAGCCGCACCGTCGAACCACAGACACGTGGTAAAGGGGTTGCTCGCCATGACTGCCTCCAGCGTGCGTGGGGGTGGGGGGATCCGTCCCGCACATACAGAACAGACCGGCCCCGGCCGCGAAACTCATCGGTGGGCCGGGACCGGTCCGCATCCCGCCTGGAATGCACTCCTGTGGGTTACGCGCCGAGCATGCGATCGACGATCCGCCGGGCCGCCCGACCGTCGTCCAGGTCGCAGAACTCCTCCCGGAACGCCGCCCGCGCCCGCGCGTACTGCGCGCCCACCGCGTCCGCGTTCCGTACGGCCTCGATCAGGCTCGCCGAGTCCCTGAGCAGCGGCCCCGGGGCCTTCTCCTCCAGGTCGAAGGTGAAGCCGCGGAGCGTGTCCCGGTAGTGCTCCAGGTCGTACGCGAAGAGCAGGACCGGCCGGTCGGTGTGCACGAAGTCGAAGATCGCGGAGGAGTAGTCCGAGATCAGCACGTCGGCGACGAGCAGCAGGTCGGTGGGGTCGGGCCAGCGCGACACGTCGACGACGAACCCGTCGCGGACGCCGTCGCGCACCTGCTCGGTGACCTTGTGGTGGCCGCGGATCAGCAGGACGTGGTCCTCGCCGAGCTCACGGCGGGCCGCGTCCAGGTCGATCTTCAGGTCGAGCTTGTAGCCGGAGGCGACCGTCCAGCCGCGGCGGTTCTCCCGCCACGTGGGCATGTACAGGACGACCTTCTTGCCCTCCGGCAGGCCGAGCCGCCGGCGGACCTCCGCGATCCGTTCCGCGTCGGGCCGTATCAGCGCGTCCGTGCGCGGGCTGCCGGACTCGACGACCTCGCCGTCGTAGCCGAGAGCCCGCTTCAGGACCGGCGTGGCGTACGAGCCGGGGGACGCGAGCAGGGACCACTGGGCGCTGTCGTGCTCCAGCGCGTCCAGCACCTCGGGGCTGGTGTAGTAGTCGTGCATGAAGTCGTGGCCGATCTGCTTCAGCGGCGTACCGTGCCACGTCTGCACGACGGTCTGGCCGGGGCGGCGGCGGAAGGCGCGCGGCACGCTGTCGTTGACCACGTAGTACCGGGCCCGCGCGAGCACGTCCCAGAATTCCCGGCTGTCGTACTGGACCGCGCGGGCGGTCCGCGGGACCTCGGCGCGGCCGTCGCGCACCAGCCAGACGTGTTCGAGCTTCTCGCCGCGCCGCAGGAGTTCCTCGTGGATGGCGCGGGGCGAGTCGCCGGCGCCGTACCCCTGGAAGGCGTCGTAGACCACGATGTCCTCGACCGGGAGGGCGCTCTGCGCCGGGTACGTCACGTCGCGCGCGATCCGCTGCGCGTAGCGCGAGCGGTCGTGCGGGCCGATCATCGAGTCCGCGACCAGCACGACGCGGTCGTGGACGCGGCATTCGACGCGTATCGGCCGGCCCAGGGCGGTGACGGCGTGGGGCCCCGCGTGCAGGGCGGTCGGAGCGAACTGCAGCGGCGCGCCCCGGTCCACTGCGACCAGGCCCGCCGTGACCCCGCCCTGGGAGACGGGACGCAGTGTGGGCCACCAGCGGCCCTGCGGCAGCGGGGTGCGGCCGGCGCGGCTCTCGGGGAGTACCGGCTCGAAGGAGGCTTCGAAGGCATCGCCGGCACGGGTGACGGGGTAACTGAACTCCAGGCCGTTCTGGTTGTTGTACAGGACCAGTTCGTAGGGCTCGTCCAGGGGTGCGAGGAAGCGGCCCCGGAGCGTCAGGGCACCGTCCTCGGCCTCGACGGTGTCGATCAGCGGCGGGGAGAACTGGACCGAGAGGGTGAGGTGTCCGGTGTTGCCGCGCTTGGCGAAGAGGGACAGGCCGGGCTCCTCGCCGGGCAGCGCGACGACCAGTCCGGCGAACCCGGCGCGCTCGTCGTGCGCCAGCGGATGCTCGGAGCCGTCGGCGCCGGTCACGGACAGGGTCCACGGCTTCGGGGTCCACCCGCCGGGCGCGCCCGGGGCCCCCGCGACGGCGGCCAGAGGGGCCAGCGGCACGCGGACGGTGAAGGGGATCCGGCCGCCGGTGACGGCGGGGGCGCTCTCCAGCGGGAAGCTGAGCACGGTTCCGGTGGGGCCGTGCTTCGCACGCAGGGCGGCTCCTGCGCCGACCTCGGCGGCGAGCTCGCCCGACACCTCGACGGCTTCGCCTCCGGCCGGGCGGACGTCGAGGGCGCGGGCCCGGACGATCTCGACCCGGACGCTGAAGGTACCGGAGGTGTTCGGGACGATCCGCACGTCCGGGGCGACCCAGTGCGCCGGCGGGTTCTGTCCGCTGTCGTGCTCGCCGCCCTTGAGCCGGGCGCGGTGCAGACCTCCGGCTGCGGTGAGGACGACGGAGGTGTTCCACACGCCTTCGTTCCACTTGCCTCCCGTCCGGAAGGCCGTCGGGTCGACGACGGCCGTGAATCCAGCCCAGTCGGCGTGGCGCAGGGCGAGGTGCTCGGAGTTCACCGTGGCCATCGGGGAGGCGACCGTACGGGTGGTGACGACGGCTCGGCTGCCCTTGCGGCCCTTGCGGCCCTTGCGGTTCTGGCGGAAGACCAGCAGCTTGCGCGAGCCGAGGCGGCTCTCGGCGCCCAGGTGTCCGGGCACGGCGTAGCCGCTCAGCAGCAGTTTGCCGTCGGCCCAGCGGGCCTCCTCCACGCTACCGACGACGCGGCGTTCGGGCGGGCCGAGAGTGAGGAGCTTCGCGGGGACCGGTGCCGTGAGGAAGGGGTAGTCGGCCTGCGGGCGGGCAAGTCCCTTGACCGGCACGCTGAAGGCGAAGTCGCGCTGGTGCTGGACGAGGGCGACGAACTCCTCGATCCGGCCCTCCCCGGCGAGGTAGGCCTTGAGCCGGTCCGCGACCGCCATGTCGGGCCACGGCCCGGGTCCGATCTCCCGGACGAGGCCGCCGACCTCCCGGGCGAAGGCGGCACGGAAGTCGGCCCCCGCCTCGCCGACGTACTTGTAGATGAGCGGGAGTTCCTCGATCAGCACGTTGCGGTCGTAGTCGCGCAGGTAGCGGGTGTAGGCGGCGCCCTGCTCGCCCTGAAGGGCCTCGCGGACCAGGCGGACGGAGGCGACCCGGTCGATGACCGAGACCGGGTCGGTGGAGCGCTGGGTGATGGAGCGCTCGCCGGTTTCGCGGACGCGCCAGTGGTAGACGCACTCCCTGAGGACGTCGACGCTCTTGGCGAAGTAGTGCGCCGGGATGGAGACGGGGGCGTCCTCGTAGAGGATGCCTTCCGGGTACTGGAAGGCGTGCTCGTCCCAGAAGCTGCGCCGGTAGACCTTGTTCCAGGCGGTGCGGTCGGTGACCAGCGCCGGGAGTTTCGAGATGTGGGTCTTCAGCCGGGTCGCGCCGAAGGCGGCGCGGTGTCCCCAGGACTGCTGCATGCCGACGGAGCGGAAGCGCTTGACGTTGCCGGCGGCGAAGTCGGAGCCGGTCTCGTCGAGGGCGTCGACCATGCGCCGGTAGGCGTCCGGCGGCAGGGTGTCGTCACTGTCGACGAAGGCCAGGTACTCGGTGCCCGGGCTGATGTGGCGGGCGCCCACATTGCGGGCCGCACCGAGTCCCGCGTTCTTCTGGAGAACCAGCCGGAAGCGGTCGTCACGCTCGACGAACGCCTGGGCGAGTGCCGCACTGCCGTCGGTGGATCCGTCGTCGACAAGAACGACTTCGAAGTCACCGAATGTCTGTGCCGCGATGGATTCCAGGCACTCGTCGAGATAGAGCTCGACGTTGTAAACGGGGACGACGATACTCAGGCGCGGAAGCATGGGGGGCGAGTTCTCCAGCTTTATGGCATTCGTGACGATCAGCCGATTGCAGCATCTTACTGTGCAACGAGATGGTAAATATCGGTCGTCTCGGGACATACGTAAGAAGCCGCGGGGCGGGCGGCAATGAGTTCAGCCGCCCGCCACCTCGCCGTCATCGGATCAGACTTCGAGCTCCGCCTCGATCTTCTTCAACTGGTGCCGGGCCATGGCGAGGTTGGCCCGAGTCTTGTCGAGCGCGAGGTAGAGGAAGAGCCCCGCGGAGCCCCGGCCCTTCAGGAGCCGGATCAGGTGGTACTGGGTTCCGAGGGTGATGAGAATGTCCTCGATCTCGTCCTTCAGACCGAGCATCTCCATCGTGCGGAGTTTGGCCCGCACCACGTCGGTATTGCCCGCGGCGGCGACCGTGAGGTCGAGATCCTTTCCGCCGCCGAGGGTGCCGAGTGCCATACCGCTGCTGCAGTCGACCAGGGCGATGCCGAGCACGCCGTCGATGCTGGTGCTGGCTTCCTTGAGCGATGTCTCCACGTTGGCCATGACGTTCCTCTTTCTCTTCGGTTTCCTGGGCGCTTTCGGGCAGTGCGGTTCGGTCGGTACGGGTGTACGTGGTCGGGGGGTCAGGAACCCGGGCCCGCGCCCGGTGCCGGGCCGCGGCGGCCGAGGCTGTGGTCGATCAGCTCCGCTATGCGCAGGCTGGACCGGCGGGCTTCCAGGTGGAGCCGGCCCACGTTGACGCGCGGCTCCGCGATCAGGGTCAGTACGGCCGCGTCGCCCGCCGCGTAGGTGGCGACGTAGCCGTCCTCTCCGCGCACGAGCAGCTCGCGGAACCCGCCCTGCCCGGTGCAGTCACTGAGCCGCTGGGCCACCCCGAGGGCCGCGGCGGTCAGGGCGGCCACGGATTCCGCCTCGGTGGCGGCGCTGTCGTGGGCCAGGACCAGGCCGTCGACGCTCGCGGCGAGGGCCCCGCCCAGCTGCGGGACGCGGGCCCGCAGCCGTCGGAGCTCCGCGAGTATCTCGGCCTCGGCTTCGGCGGGCACCGTACTCATGTCGGACCTTCTCCTTTCGGACTGCCGCCGCTCGGAACGGTCGCCGCGCTGGGCGGCTCGCAGCGGGAGCCTCACAGGCTTGCCTCCAGTGCGTCGCGTAACCGGCGCAGCAATGCCACGTCCGGGGACTGCGCCTGCGTCATCCAGTCGGGCAGCGGCGCCTCCGCGGCGGCGGGTGCCGGCGCGTGCGGGGTCTCGACCAGCCCGGCCGCCGCGAGGCGTCGTACGTCGAGCAGGGTGTGGAAGGCCGGCCGGCCCAGCACCCAGGCGAGGTCCGCCGGTGTCCGTACCCCGTCGGCCCGGTCGAGGAGGATGCGCTGGCGTGCGGTGACGGTCTGGCCGGGGGCGGCGGGGCGGGGCACCACCGGGGAGGTGTCCAGCAGCGGGTAGGGCCAGACCGCGTCGAGGAGCTCCCGGCGGCGGCAGGTCTCCCGCTCGACGGCGGCGGCCGGAACGGAGCGGACGGAGCCGATCCAGTGGGTGGCCCCGCGCCGGAAGCGGGAGGGGCCGCTGCCCGGGGAGAGCGCGAAGAAGGCGGCGTCGAAGATCGCGGCGAGGTGGCATATCTCCAGCTCGCCGCCCGCGAGCCCGCCGCTGTCGACGAGGAAGCGGGCGACTTGGCGGCGGGCACCGGCCTGGTTCACGGCGTCGGTCCAGCGCTCGGGGGTGAGGCCCCCGCCGGTGGTGAGCAGGACGTCGAGTCCGGGGGTGGCCGGGCTCTCCGCGTGCACCACGCGGCCGTCCTCCAGGAAGAGGGTGCCGCGCTCGCGGAACAGGGCGCCGGTCGCCCGCTCGGCGGCGAGCCGGGTGAGCAGCGGGGAGACGGCGGCGACAGCGGCGGCGGTCACTTCAGCACCAGCTCCTCGGCCAGGGCCCGGAGTCTGTGCCGGGCGAGAGCGAGGTTGCCGTCGGTCCGGTCGAGCCACAGGTGCAGGAACACGCTGCTGTCGAAGCTGGTCTCCACGAAGCGGAGCACGTGGTACCCGGTCCGGGTGGTGACGATCAGGTCCTCCACCGGCGGCCCGGCGGCGTCCTGCGCTTCGGTCCCGCCCGGGGCGAAGGATTCGTACTCGGCGGCCGCGCGGGCCAGCTCGGCGGTCTCGGCCGCGGTGGTCTCGTGATCCCCCACCGGTGATTCCCCGGCGGTGCCGAGGGCCAGTCCGCTGCTCCAGTCGACCAGCGCGGCCCCCCTGGCACCAGGCAGGGCCATGGCTTCAAGCAGGCATTCGTCGATCCCGGGCACGCGGGCTCCCCTCCCGGCCGGACCGTGCGTGGTGCACGGTCGTACGGCGCGACAGAAGGGAACCTACTCAACTTCCACACTGCGGAAGGGCGTTCTGGCATTTTCCGCTGGAACATGCACGATGGCACGTGACAGCTTGGCCGGAACCCCACGCATTTTGATCATTACGAAGCGAGCGGCAGATCGTCCGAGAGCCGGAAGGACCCGCCCTCGCGCTGTACGTAGCCCTCGTGGCTGAGGGTTCGCAGCAGGTGGTACACGGTGGGCAACGGGATTCCGGTGAGCCGGGAAAGACGCTTGGCGGTCGCCCCGCCCTCCGCGTACATCGCCTCCACGAGCCGCAATGCCCGCTGCACGGAACCGATGAGGGTGGGTGCGGTGGTGGTGGCGCTCCCGCTGTCCGCGCCGTCCGCGCTGTCCTTCGGACTGTGTTCGGTGCCCATGAGTGGTCCCCCTGCTCCGGTACGAGGCCTGGCAAACCCATCAAAGTCGCTCACCGGCCTCAAAACCAGCGGACGCGCGTAAACCTGAGCATAAGATCAACTAATGCTCGACCCCCGGAAACTGAAGCTCCTCGTCGATGTCGCGCGCACGGGCACCATCGCGGGTGCCGCACTGCGCGCCGACGTCACCGCCTCCGCCGCCTCCCAGCAGCTGTCCGCGCTCGAACGCCAGGCCGGTTGTCCGCTGCTGGAGCGCTCCGGTCGGAGCGTACGCCTGACCGCCGCCGGGCACACCTTGGTATCCCACGCCACCCGCGTGCTCGCCGAGATCGAGGCCGCGGAGGAGGCGCTGCGCGATATCGCGGGGCTGCGCGACGGCCAGTTGCGGGTCGCCACCTTCGCCTCCGCCGCGGAGCCCTTCACGGTGCCGGCGCTGGCCGCCTTCCGGCGGACCCATCCGGGGCTCGACGTGAGCCTGACCGAGCTGGAGCCGGAGCTGGCACTGCCCTCGCTGGCGGCGGGAAGCCTCGACCTGGCGGTCACCCACCAGTACCCCCACCTCCCGGAGCCGGACCTGCGCGGTCTGCGGCAGGTGCTGCTGCGCCGGGAGAAGCTGATGCTCGCCGTTCCCCCGCACGCCAGGCCGGCGCTCGACGGGCCGGTCAGGCTCGGCGAGTTCGCCCGTACCGCCTGGGCCTCGACCACGCCCAGCACCGGCTTCCAGGCGGTCACCGAGGGGATCTGCCGGGCCGCCGGCTTCGAACCGGACATCGCCTTCCGCGCCGACAGCTATCCGATGCTGCTCTCCCTGGTCGCCGCCGATTTCGCGGTCGCGCTGGTGCCGCAGAGCGCGGCGGACCGGCGCCCGGAGATCTCCTTCCACGACATCGCCGAACCGGCCCATCTCGTACGGGACATCTACGCGACCGTCCGGACCGGGGACCGCAGCCCGGCGACCGAGTCGATGATCCGGCACCTGGCACGGCAACTCGGCGGCTGATCCCGGCCGCCGGATACGGCCCACCGGATACGGCCCACCGGACGCGGCCCACCGAATACGGCCCACCGGACGCGGGCCAACGGACGCGGGCCAACAGACGCGGGCCACCGGCCGCCGGCCGTCAGATGCGGGCCGGTGTCCAGCCTTCGATGTGCCAGGGCGCGCCGACGGTCAGTGCGTGCGGGGCGCCGGACACGGTGAGGCAGGCCTCGCGCGGGGTGCCCCGCTCGAAGGTGAGCCGCAGGGAGCCGTTGCCGGTGACCTCGGCCGTGTTGATCCGGCACAGGGCCAGTTCACCGAGGAGCGCCAGCGGATGGCCGGGGAGCGTGCTGCCCGGGCTGGTGGAGACGCGGACGTCGCCGTCGGCGGCGATGCCGACCCGGACCGAGCCGAAGAGCGGCTGCTCCAGGCGCCAGGGGGCGTCGATGACGATGCGGGCTTCCGCGTCGGTCCGTTCGTCGTGGACGGTGAGGAAGGGCGAGGCCCGGCGGCGTTCACCCGTCTCCAGTACGAGGGTGCCCTCGACGTCCACGGGCAGCGGGGTCACCCCGCTCGCCACCGGGAACGGACCGCTGTCCGCCCGCAGGCACACCGGGTCCAGGCAGTCGGGCACCGGATCCACCACGGGCCCCGGCAGCGGGGGCCGGTCGGTGACCTCGCCCCACAGCGCGGGGACGGCGTGGCGCCGCACCACGTCCGTGACCTCGTCCGCGACGCGGGCCGCGGTGCGCTCGTCGGTGATGCTCCACCAGTGGTCGTGCGGATGGCCGAGGAGGCGTCCGATCCTGGCGTGCCAGCCGACGGGGCCGATCCGGTTGGCGCTGAGCCGGGTCCCGAGCTCCGGCCGCAGCCGCCGCAGGGCCTCGTGTTCCTCGTACGGGACCGCGCGCAGGTTCACGGTGAACCTGCACTCGGCGGCCCCGGACGAAGCGCTCCGCTGGAAGCCGAGCAGCGCGTGGTCGGGCTCGGCGGCGCGGAGCCGGTACTCCAGCCCCGTGCCGGTGAAACCCGCGTCGCGCAGCGCCGGGGCGATCCGCTCGCGCAGCGTCTGGTGGAACAAGTCGGTCGCGTTCACCCCCGTAGTGTCACAAGACCACCCTCTCCGGCCAAAACCGCGCATCCCCGGCCGGGCCCCTACTGCGTGCAGGTCACGAAGGCCGGGAGCGGGGTCTCCTCGACGAGGCGGCGGGGCAGGGACAGTGCGAAGCGGTGTTCCAGTACGGCGAGGGTGAGGCGGTCTCGTTCCTCGTACGGTTCGTCCTCGGGGCGGGCGTAGCACCCGTCCGGGGTGAGGATCTTGGCCTCGACCAGCTCCGGCAGGAGGAAGTCTGGCCGGTGGCCGCCGCGCCAGTGCTCCTCGCCGATGCCGAAGCAGCAGACCAGCTCGCCGTCCCGGGCGTACGCGAACTGCTTGGGCGGGTGGTCGGGCTGCGGGTCGAGGTGCACGGCCTCGACCCCGGAGCGGGAGACCTCCGCGAGGCGCTGCGCCCCGGCGGGCACTCCGTGTTCCACGGCGAAGGACCAGCCGCCCCAGGTGCCGACCCGGGCCACCCCGTCGCCGTCCACCGTCTCGGTGACCATGCTCCACGCGTCGATGGCCCCGAGCGGCCCGGGGTGCAGGTCCGGCAGGGCGCCGAGCCGGGCGGCCAGTTCCTCGGGGCCGATGCCCCGGGCGAAGGTGAGGCTGACGTACCAGGCGTTCCAGTCCGCGAGCCACTGGATGCCGCCGTCGCAGGCGCGGGGGCCGTCGCCCGCGCCCTGCCCCGTGATGTCCGCCATTGCCACGGTCCCTTCCGCGATCTCCACGAGCCCCGCGATGCGAGCCGGTCCTGCCGGACCCCGGAACCCGGACCCCGGACCCCGGAACCCGGAACCCGGAACCCGCGCTACCGGCACGATAGTCAGTCCGCGGGCCCCTCCGGGAGGAGGCGCTCGACCATCGTGTCGATGAGCCCCCCAGCCCCGTGGAGGGGATGGGGCTCCAGCAGTCCGGGCACGGTGAGGTCGTCCACGATCAGCCCGAGCATGGCCAGGTAGATCAGGACCACGCCCTGCCGGTCCCCCGGCAGTCCCGCCTCCAGGTGCCAGGCGATGTTCGCCTCCAGTTCGGCGCCCAGGAAGCCGGCCAGTGCCTCCTGGAGTTCGGGCCGCCGGGTGGCCTCCAGGCGCAGTTCGAGCATCGCGGTGTGGACGCTGCGCTCGCGGCGCATGCGCTCCAGCAGGCGGTGCAGCAGCACCTTCGTGTCGAACGGGCCCGTCAGGTCCGCCGGGTCGGGGGTCAGCCGCTCGCGGGTGCGGTGCAGGATCTGCACGAGGAGCTGGGCGCGGTTGGCGAAGTAGTTGGAGGAGGTGCCGGTCGGAACCCCGGCCTCCGTGTCCACCGCGCGCAGGGTCAGCCCCCGTGAGCCCTCGCGGGCGAGGACTTCGATGGCGGCGTCGAGCAGCGCGGCGCGGCGCTCCGGGTTCTGGCGCATGGGTGGATCCCTGACGATGTGGACACGGCGTGCTCCGCGGCACGCACCGCGACGTGGTCCGGCACCGCGCGACCGGTGCGGCGGCCGCCGGTACGTGCTGTCGGTATGACCGCCGCATACACTGCACGCTCTCGCTGTCAGTGCTTCGGACACGCTAAGACTTGATCCGTTGTTCCCGCAGGGATGACGGATTGCAGCCGGGGCGGTTCCTGGGCTGTCCGGCGTGGTCGCCCGGGGGCGGCTCATCCGGGGTCGCTCAGGGCGCTGGTCCGGCATTCGGGGAGCAGAGGCACAACGCAGACGCTGTACTGCCGCGTGATCCGTACCGGCAAGCCGGGGACAGACACGATGCGGTTGACTCCCACAGGGCGTCTTCTCGCCCTATCCCATACGGGACTCGGCGATCGTACCGGAATTACGGAACACCTCTCACCTCTTAGCGGACACGGCACCGTCGCAGCCCTCCCCAGCGCCCCCTCCCTCGTGCCACCCTGCCCGTCATGGAGCGGATCATCGGGGAGATACGCGAGGACCTGGACCGCCGGATCGCCGTCGCCGCCGAGCGGCTCGCCGACCGGGCACCGGACGGGGATCCGGCCTGCGCCGTCTACGTCGCCCTGCTCGGCCGGGCCGCCCTGCGCGAGCGGGTCCACCACCTGCTCCGCCAGGCCGTCGACGGTCTTCTCCGCGAGGCCCGCGGCCTGCCGCCCGAGCTCGGCGAGGCGCGCGCCGACGGCGAGCTCCGCGCCCGGCAGGGGCTGCCGCTCGACTCCCTGCTGCGGGTGTACCGGCTCGGCGGCCGGCTGCTGTGGCAGCTCCTGACCGAGGCCGTCGCCGCCCGGGACCGGGCGGCGCTGCCCCGGCTGCTGCCCGGGGCGCCCGCCCTGTGGGACGTGGTCGACCGGATGGCGGACGCGGCGGCCGATTCCTACCGCCGGGCCGAGGCCGTGCGCGGCGACCGCGAGCGGGAGCTGCGGGGGGCCCTGCTCGACGCCCTGCTCGACGGCGGTGGTCCGGCGGGCCGGTCCGCCGAGTCCGCGCGCAGGCTCGGACTGCCGGAGCGCGGACGGTTCGCCGTGGTGGTCCTCGATGCCGGAGACGGGGCGTGGACGGCCCCGGACGGCGGCGCCCCGCGGGTGCTGTGGCGGATCAGGGCCGACGGGGAGACCGGCCTCGTCGAGCTGGGCGGGCTGCCACTCGCCTCCGTGACCGATCTGCTCGCGCCCCTCGGCTTACGCGCCGGGGTGAGCCCGGTGGTGGAGACCCCGGGCGAGCTGGCCGGGGCCCGCCGGCTGGCCGTCCTCGCGCTGCGCGCGGCGCCGGGGGCGGACGGGCCGCACACCGCCCTGCTGGACGAACGGCTCCCGGCGGCGCTGGTCGCGGCCGAGCCCGAACTCGCGGGCCGGCTGCGTCAGGTGGTGCTGGGTCCGGTCCTGGCGCTGGCCCCGGAGGACCGCAGGGTCCTGCTGACCACCCTGGGGACCTGGCTGACCTGCCGGGGCTCGACCACGTACGCCGCACAGCGGCTGTACTGCCACCGCAACACCGTCTCGAACCGGCTGCGCCGGCTGGAGCAGCTCACCGGCCGCTCGCTGGCCGATCCCGCACACGTCGTGGAACTGGCGCTGGCCCACGCCGCGGTCACCCAGCGCCCGGCCGGGTCCCCGCCTGCTCCTGCCGGTCCCCCTCCCCCGGATCCCCCTCCTGTGCGGGCTTCGCGGACTCCAGCAGGTACGGCACGTCGATCACCGCGACCCCGGGCGTGAACAGCAGGCGTGCCTTGAGGCGCAGCGCGATCTGGTTGTGCAGGGGCTGTTCCCACCAGTGCCCGACCACGTACTCGGGGATCACCACGGAGAGCATGTCCGTGCCCTCGGCGGCCGCCTGTTCCTGTACGTAGGCCAGCACGGGCCCGACCACCTCGCGGTACGGGGAGTGCAGCACCTTGAGCGGGATGCCGGGGTCGTGGTCCGCCCAGGCCGCGCGGAGGCGGTTCGCGTCCTCCTCGTCGGCGGCCACGGAGAGGGCCGTCAGGGTGTCTGGGCGCAGGCCCATCGCGAAGCCGAGGGCCTTGAGGGTCGGCGCGTGGACGGCGGCGACGAGGACGACGACGTGGTGGCGGGCGGGCTTGCGGGGTTTGACCCCGGGGGCGACGGCGACTTCCCGGGCCACGGTGTCGTAGTGGCGGCGCACGCCCTTCATCCCGAGGAAGAGCAGCGGCATGGCGATGACGACGAGCCAGGCCCCGTGGGTGAACTTGGTGATCAGGACGATGACAAGGACCACGGAGGTCATGACGGCGCCGACCGCGTTGATGGCGAGCCGGCGGTGGATGTGGATCCGCTCCTCCTTGCGGGTCTCCGGGGAGGCGAGCTCCTGCTGCCAGTGCTTGACCATGCCCGCCTGGGAGAGGGTGAAGGAGACGAAGACGCCGATGATGTAGAGCTGGATGAGACGGGTCAGCTGGGCGTCGAAGGCGATGATCAGGGCGATGGCGGCGAGCGCCAGCAGGACGACGCCGTTGGAGTAGACGAGCCGGTCGCCGCGGTTGAAGAGCTGGCGCGGTACGTACCGGTCCTTGGCCAGGATCGAGGCGAGCATCGGGAAGCCGTTGAAGGCGGTGTTCGCGGCGAGGATCAGGACGCCGGCCGTGACGGCCTGGAGCAGGTAGAACAGGACGTGCCAGTCGCCGAAGGTGGCTCTGCCGATCTGCGCGAGCGCGGTGGACATCGGGGTTCCGGGGGCCAGGCCCAGCTCGGTCGGGTCCGCCGCCACGTGCACCTTGTAGGACATGGCGAGGAAGGTGATCCCGGCGAACATGGTGACGGCGAGCACGCCCATCGCGGCGAGGGTGGTCGCCGCGTTCCTGCTCTTCGGCTTCTCGAAGGCGGGCACGCCGTTGCTGATGGCCTCGACGCCCGTGAGCGCGGTGCAGCCGGAGGCGAAGGCCCGGAGCGCGAGGAGCACGACCGCGAGGCCGGCGTAGTTGCCCTCCGCGCTGATCGGCAGCGCGGCGGATTCGGCGCGGATCGTGTCGCCGGTCGCGAGGCGGTAGGCGGCCACGGCGAACATCAGGTAGATGACGAGGACGAAGCCGTAGGTGGGGACGGCGAAGACACGGCCCGATTCCCGTACGCCGCGCAGGTTCATGAGGGTCAGCAGCACCACGAAACCCACCGACAGGGGGACTTCGTGGTCGGAGAGCGACGGGATCGCGGAGGTGATGGCGGAGACGCCGGAGACCACCGAGACGGCGACCGTCATGACGTAGTCGACGAGCAGGGCGCTCGCGGCGGTGAGGCCGGCGGTCGGGCCGAGGTTCGTGGAGCTGACGATGTAGGCGCCGCCGCCGCCCGGATAGGCGTAGCAGGTCTGGCGGTAGGAGGCGACGACGACCACGAGCAGGAACACGATGGCGGCGGCCGCGTACCAGGCGAGGTGGAGCAGCGCGACCCCGCCGAGGGCGAGGATCAGCAGGATCTCCTCGGTGGCGTAGGCCACGGAGGAGAGCGGGTCGCTGCAGAAGATCGGGAGCGCGAGCCGCTTGGGCAGCAGGGTCTCGCCCAGGCGCGCGGTGTCGAGCGGTTCGCCGACGAGCACGCGTTTCGCATTGATACGCCTCATTCAGGCATGATCAGCCAAAAGCATGTCGTTTCGCCCTATATAGACCCTGTGTCATGGGGTGAACCGCCTACATCTTCGCCGCCGCGCTGCGGATCGCCTCCCGGATGCGGAAGTAGGTGCCGCAGCGGCAGATGTTGGCGATCGCGTCGATGTCCTCGTCCGTGGGCGTGCTCGTCCGCTTCAGCAGGGCGACGGCCGCCATGATCTGGCCGGGCTGGCAGAAGCCGCACTGGGCGACGTCCTGTTCGAGCCAGGCCTCCTGCACCGGGTGCAGGTCCTCGCCGTCGGCCAGTCCCTCGATCGTGGTCACCGTCTTCCCCGCGCACGCGGAGACCGGCACCACGCACGGGCGGACGTCCACCCCGTCGAGGTGGCTGGTGCAGGCCTTGCAGACGTCCACTCCGCAGCCGTATTTGGGGCCGCGTACGTTCAGCATGTCGCGGAGCACCCACAGCAGGGGCAGATCGTCGGGCGCGTCCACGGTGACGCTCTGCCCGTTGACGGTGAAGGTGTGCGAGGGCACGGCTCGGCTCCTGGCTGGCTGGCTAGCGCGGGTACGGGGTGAAGTCGACGTCGAAGTCGAGGGGGAAGCTGCGCGGCTTGGTGCCGGTGGCCCGGGCGTAGGCGTTGGCGATCGCGCCCACGGCGGCGGGCAGGCCCAGCTCACCGGCCCCGCCGGGCTCGGTTCCGGTCGCCGGGAGCACGAAGACGCGTACGTCCTTCGGGGTGTCGCGCTGCTGCGCCCAGTGGAACTGGCTGTAACTGCCCTCCAGCGGGAGCCCCTTGTCCAGGTGCAGGCCGGCCTTGAGCGTGGTGGAGATCGCGTCGGTCAGAGCGCCGATCATCTGGGCCTCCAGACCGCGCGGATTGACGGGCAGGCCCACGTCGACGGCGATGACCGCCTTCGTGACGCGGATGTGCTCCGGGTCCCTGGTGTCGATCTCGACCAGGCAGGCCGTCCGGGACTTGTACTCCTCGTGGAAGGCGATGCCCTGGGCGCAGCCGGCCGGCATGGCCCGGCCCCAGCCCCCTTCGGTGGCCGCCTTGTCGAGTACGGCGCGCTGGGCGGCCGTCTTCAGGAAGGTCCGGCGGAACTGGTACGGGTCCCGGCCGGTCGCGGCGGCCAGCTCGTCCACCACGATCTCCTCGGCACCGCGGGTGTTCGCGGAGTACACCGACCGCCAGGACCCGGTGGGCACCCCGGTCGGGACCTCGGTGAGCGCCTGGGTGGTGAGCCCGAAGTGGTACGGGGACTTGATCGTGGTGAGGAACAGCGTCTGCGCGAGGGTGGCGTTGCCGATGCCGAGCGGGAGGCTGGCGGCGGTGGCGGTGATGATCTCGCCGAGTCCGTGCCGGAAGTCGGTCTCCGCGGCGGCGACCCGGTGTTCGAAGCTGAGCACCTCGCCCAGCAGGTGCGTCGCCCGGATCTTGTGGTGGGTGGCCGGGCGCATCCGGCCGTGCCGGGTGTCGTCGATCCTGGTCCACATCAGCCGGACCGGACGGCGGCAGGCCTTGGAGATCCGGGCCGCTTCCAGGGCGGCGTCGAAGAACAGCCGGCGGCCGAAGGATCCGCCGGCCTGCACCACGTGGACGGTGACCTTGTCGAGGGGCAGGCCGAGGGTGGCGGCGATCGTCTCGCGGGCCACGATCGGCGATTTGAGCCCGGACCAGATCTCCGCGCGGTCCTCGCGCACGTCGGCGACGGCCGAGTTGGTCTCCATCGGGGCGTGGCTGACGAAGGCGAAGTCGAACTCGGCGTCCACGTGCGGGGTGAGCAGCGGCGGCACGAGCAGCGGCGGGGTGGCGGCGCGCAGCTTCGTACGCACGGCCGCGTCCGAGAGCTGGTCGGCCGGGCCCGGGCCCCAGGTGACCTGGAGGGCGGCCTTGGCATCGAGGGCCTGGCCGAAGGTCTCGGCGACGACGGCGACCCCGGTGGCGACGGTGACCACGTGCAGCACGCCGGGCATGGCCCGGACGGCGTCCAGGTTGGCGACGGAGCGGACGCTGCCGCCGAGGGTGGGCGGGCGGCGGACCACGCAGGGCTTGGCCCCGGGGACGTCCAGGTCGAGGGTGTAGCGCTGGGCCCCGGTGACCATGGCGCGGGCGTCGATCCGGCTGGTGGGCTTGCCGACCAGGGCGTGCTTCGCCGTCGGCTTGGGGGTGGCGCCGAGGACGATGAGGGCGGGGTCGGCGGCGGCCGCGGCGAGGGAGCCGTAGGCCGCGGTGCGGCCGTCGGGGGCGCGGACGGCGCCGTTGGCCGTGGTCAGGGTGGACGCCGGGAGGCTCCAGCGCACGGCGGCGGCCGCGACCAGCCGGGCCCGGGCGGTGGCGGCGCACTGGCGGACCGGGCCGTAGAGGGAGCGGATGGAGTTGGAGGATCCGGTGAGCTGATTGAAGAGCAGCTCGGGGCGCGCGTCGTCCAGTTCGACCCGTACGGCGGCCAGCGGGGCGTCCAGTTCCTCGGCGACGAGCATCGCCACGGCGGTGGTGAGGCCCTGGCCGACCTCCTCGCGGGGCAGCCGGAAGCGGATCGTTCCGTCTGCCTCCACGGCGAGCGCGAGCAGGGCCGAGGTGGGGGCGCCGGCCAGGATGAACAGGTCGCCGAGGTCCACCAGGTCCGCGATGGCGGGCAGCGTCGGGATCACGGCGTGCGCGGACTGCGGGGCGAGGAGGTCGGCGCCGGCGCGCGTGACGAGGGCGAGGGTCGGAGCGGCGACCAGATAGGTGAGGAAGGACCGCCGGCTCGGCCCGTGGCTCCGGCCGTCGGTCGGCGCGTGGCTCTGGCCGTGGCTCTGGCCGTCGGCTGGCGCGTGGCTCTGCCCGGTCATGTCGTTGTGTCCCCACCCTGCGCGCGGCCCGCCTCAGCGAGCCTCCCCGGCTCATTACCGGCACGTAGAGTAGCGATCCGGGGGGCTGGGGGGAAGTCCGGATCAACCGCCGGACGGAATATCGGACATACCGTCAGCCGGGCCGCAGAGCAGGACGGACAGCGGCAGCCGGAGCACGGTGTCCTTCGTTCGGGGGGTACCGGCCCGGTCGTGTTGATCCGGGTCCTGCGTCGTCTTTCGCCGGTACACCTGCGGGCGGTCCTCGCACACCTCGGCCGTACGATCGATCACCCTCGTCCGAAAGGCCGGTTTCCGGCCGCGGGCGGACGATGGAAAAAGGACGGCAGTGCCACACCGCGCAGATGGAGGAGGTGTGCGGCAGTGACGAAGTACATGGACGTCCACTACGGCATGACCGGCATCACGGCGGAGCAGCTGAAGGCCGCCCACAACGCCGACCTGGCCATCGAGAAGGAAGAACGCGTGCACTTCGAGCGCGCCTGGGCCGACCCCGCGTCCGGCACGGTCTACTGCCTCTCCGAGGCGCCGTCGGCGGAGGCGGTCCAGCGCATCCACGAGCGCACGGGGCACCCCGCCAGCGAGATCCACCCGGTACCGCTGACCGTGTGACGGCCCGGGAACCGCAAGGGCCGGCGGGGTTTCCGCGCCGGCCCTCCGGCATGGGCTGACCGGATTCGTTCGCACACTCCAGGAGGGCCGGAAGGCCGCAGGCATATGCCCGATGCAAGTCCGCCACAGATGTTGCCAAACGCCTTACAGCCCGTCGCCGGCTGTGCAACAGTCGTAACCGGCCCTTCCTTCAGAACCGGTCCCTCCTCAGACTTGGCCGTGCCGCGCCTGTATCGGAGTTCAGATGCCGTCCCACCTGTACGCGGACCGCCCCGCGCAACCCCCCGAGCCAGGGTCGGTGGACGCGCTGATCTCGCAGACCCGACAGCTCCGGGGAGAAGTCGACGCCGTCCGCCGCGACACCGTCGTCGACGACGACGACGCGCAGGGCCGCTGGCAGCGCGCACTGTGTGATCTCGCCGTCCACCACCTCGACGACCTCCGCGCGCACCTCGGCCAGCTCAAGGAGGGCCTGCCGCCCGCCTCGCCCGAGTCGGCCGCGCTGCCGCAGGCCGCCCCCGAAACGGGGGCCGAGGCCCAGCAGACCAGGGTCGGCAGTGCCGAGTGGAACCTCCTGACCGACGAGGTCAGTTGGTCGGACGAACTCTTCCAGATCTTCGGCCGCTCCCCCGAGGCCGGCGCGCTGCCCCTCGACGAACTGGGGTCCACCCTGTTCTCCGAGGACCAGCCGCTGCTGACCGCGATGGTGACCGCCTGCCTGGTGGACGGCAAGCCGATAGACGGCGAGTTCCGCATCGTCCGGGCCGACGGCCGGGTCCGGACGCTGCACATGAGGGGCGAGCCGGTACTCGACTCCGACGGCTGCACGGCCTCCATGTGGGCCGTACTGCGGGACGTGAGTGAACTGCGCCGGAGCCAGCGGGCGGTGCGCGAGTCCCGGGACTCGCTGCAGCGCCGGCAGGAGATCGCGCAGACCGAGCGCCGGCTGGCGGTCGAGCTGCAGGAAGCCGTGCTCCCCCCGTGGCGCGGCTCCCTGCGGTTCCCGCACGACAACACCAGGGCGCTGGACGTCGCCGCGCACTATCTGCCCTCCGCGACCAGCGCGCTCATCGGCGGGGACTGGTACGACGCGCTCGAACTCCCGGGCGGGAACTCGATGCTGACGGTGGGTGACCTCACCGGGCACGGGGTGACCGCGACCTCCGGCATGGCGATGATGCTCGGCGCCCTGCGCGGGATGGCCATGGCCGGCATCGAGCCCGGCCCGCTCATGGGCTGGCTCAACCAGCTCCTGGAAACCTCCGTCCAGCCCGCGCTGGGATCCGCGGTGTGCTGCCGCTACGATCCCGCGCGCCGCGTGCTGTCCTGGGCCCAGGCCGGCCACCCCGCCCCGCTGCTGTTCCGGCGCGGCCAGGGCCGTTCGCTGCTGCCGCCCGAGGGCGTCCTGCTGGGAGCGACCTCGGGCGCCACGTACGGCCAGGCCGAGGAGCGGCTCGAGATCGGCGACGTGCTCGTCCTGCACACCGACGGACTGACGCCGCGCAGCATCGAGTTCAGCAAGGCCGACGGGACCGAACGGCTGCTGGCACTGGCACCGCACTTCTCCGCCGCCCGGTCCGCACAGGACTGCGTGCGCCTGGTGATCGGGGAGTTCGGAGAGGGCGAGCGCGAGGACGACGCCTGCGTCCTGGTGGCCCGGATCGGCTCGTAGCGAGCGGCGGGCAGCAGGCACGTAGGCAGCAGGCAGTAGACGCTTCGCGGGACTCAGGGCCGCGCCGGAAGGCGCGGCCTTTCCCGTCCCCGGACCCCGGCGGCCACCGGTCTCAAACCGACCGTGCCACGGGACTGTTCGGGAGGGCCAGCTTGATCTCCTCGCGGAGTTCCTCGATGCCGGCGAATCCGGAGTAGTGGCCGGTCAGCCGGTACATCTCGCGCAGCCGGTCCCATGTCCGGTGCGAGGAGGTCTCGTTCATCGAGACCAACGCCAGACGGGCGTAGCGGTCGGCCTGCTCCGGGTCGTCGGCGATGAAGCAGGCGGAGGCCATCGAGATGTAGTCGAAGATCTTCGAGCGCTGGTGGCCGTCGGCCCGCAGCCGCAGGGCCTCCTTCGCGTGCTGCTGCGCGATGGTCGCCGCCGAGGGATCGTGGTCGGCGAGGGTACGGAAGGCCAGCGCCTGCATGCCGTGCAGATCGGCCTCGTCGAAGTGCTGCATCCAGGACGGCGGCGGCACGTCACCCGAGGTGGACACGAACAGGTCCTCGGCCTCGCCCAGGGTGCGGCGCATGGCCTGCCCCTTGCCGAGCGCGGCCTGCGCCCAGGCCTCGATGGTGTGGAGCATGGCGCGGGTCCGGGGCAGGGTCTGCTCGCCGGAGCCGGACTGTGCCAGCTTCATCAGGTCGAGGGCCTCGTTCGGCTTGCCCAGGTGGACCATCTGCCGGGCCGCGCGGGAGAGCGCCTCCCCCGCACGCGGCCGGTCGCCGCCCTCGCGGGCCGCGTGCGCGGCGATGACGAAGTACTTCTGCGCGGTGGGCTCCAGGCCCACGTCGTGGGACATCCAGCCCGCCAGGACCGCCAGGTTGGCCGCCACCCCCCAGAGCCGGCGCTGGAGGTGGTCGGGGTGGTGGTACGCGAGCATGCCGCCCACCTCGTTGAGCTGCCCGACCACGGCCTTGCGCTGGAGGCCGCCGCCTCTGGAGGCGTCCCAGGCGCGGAAGACGTCCACCGAGCGCTCCAGCGCCTCGATCTCCTGGGAGCCGATGGGCGCCGCCTCGTAGCGGTCGTAGCCCGCGGAGTCGGCCTGGAAGGCGTCGGTGTGGCGCGCGTCCTTCGCGCGGGCGGGGTCGGTGTGGAGCCAGTCGTGCATGGCGTTGCCGATGGCTGAGCCGGCGGTGAGCGCGGCACCCGCGCTCATCAGACCGCGACGGTTGAGCATGAGGTCCATTCCCGTGAATTCGGTGAGGACCGCGGCTGTGCGTTCGGGCGCCCAGGGCATTCCGTCGGGGTTCTCCTGCTCCCCGTCCGGCTGCCTTTTGGCGGTGCGCCGTTGTCGTACGAACCCGAGGTCCTCGATGGTCACGACACGACCGAGCCGCTCGGTGAACAGTGCTGCCAGTACCGTGGGCACCGGTTCGCGCGGGGTTTCCCCCATGTCGATCCAGCGCCGCACCCGCGAGGTGTCGGTGGCCAGCTGGTGGTGACCCATCGAGGCCGCCTGCCGGTTGACCATCCTCGCCAGTTCGCCCTTCGACCAGCCGGCCAGGCCGAACAGGTCGTTCAGACGGGTGTTTGGACCTTTGCTCACGTCAAGCCCCCAGGTTCTCGGCTGAGTTGACAGTAACCCCCCGTCAGATGCCGAGCGACTATTCGCCAGGGTTCGCCAGGGCACGCAATGTGGTCCGCCACCCACGCCCGGGTGTCAGGTAGGAATGCGCCTCCCCGACCCGGTCACCGGCGGAACTCCCCAGGGTGATGCACGGGATCCGGCGGGGCGGCGTACGCAACTCGTCGGCGCACGAAGGGATCCGTAACGCCATGTACGCAGCCACGTCCTCCGTGTCCGCCCCGGTCCGGCCGCACCGCACGCTCCCCGCGGGCGGCGGCCCCTACCTCGAACCCGGCCGCCCCGCGGCCCCGGCGCAGGGCGCCGTACGGGCGCGGCGGATGCCGGGAACCGGATCGCAGCCGCTCAGCGGGAGAATCGACCTGTCGGGTCCCCAAGGGGCGCAGCTGCGTACCGCACTCGCCTCCGTGCAGCGCATCTGTCCGGAGTTCGCGCCGGTCCAGGTACTGCGCCGCAGCGGCCGGTCGGTCCTGCTGGTGGGAACCACCGGACGGATGACGGCCGTCGCGAAGGTATTACTGGATCACTCGCCCGAGTGGCGCGAGCGGTACCGGCACGAAATAGCGACGTACCGGACGTTCGTCCGGCACCGCCCGCAGGTCCGGGTGCCGCGGCTGATCGCCGCCGATCCGGAGAACTGCGTACTGATCGTCGAGCGGATGGCCGGCCGGGTCGCCGCGCTCCAGCGGCATCCGGTGGAAGCCCCGCCGCGGGCCGACCTGCGGGCGGCGCTGGGAGCCGTGCGCCAGGTCAACGGCTGGCGGCCCGCCGACGAGCTGTTCGGGCGGCCTCTGGACTACGACCGGCGGATCGCCCGGGACTACCAGCTGGGCCTGCTGACCGACCGTGACTTCGGCGATCTGCAGAAGCTGCTGCACGGCGTGAAGCTGTCGGGCAACCCCTGGCAGTTCAACCACGGCGACGCGCTGCTGTCGAACCTGCTGCTGTCCCCGACGGGTCCCGTGCTCCTCGACTGGGAGCACGCGGGCTGGTACCGCCCGGGCTACGACCTCGCCACCCTGTGGACGGTACTGGGCGACGCCCCGGCCGCACGCGCCCAGATCAGCCGACTGGCGCAGGCGGCCGGACCGGCCGCGCGGGACGCGTTCCTGGTCAACCTGATGCTGGTGCTGACCCGGGAGATCCGGATGTCGGAGACGGCCGTGCAGCGCTCGATGCTGGCGGTCACCCCGACGCAGGCGCTGCCGGCGGGCGCCCTGTCCTCGGGCGAGGAGCAGCGGCTGCTGCTGCGCCGCCTGCACGACGACGCGGGCATGGCCCGCAGGGCGGTCCGAGCGGCGGTGGGCACGCGCTGACCCGCGCCGCGCACCGCGCGGTCGCCCACGAAATCCCGTGCCGCACACACCCGGTGTGTGCGGCACGGGATTTCGCACGTCCGGGCCGGGAGCGCAACCGGCGCGTATGCCTTGACTTCACATGATCCCCCGAAGACCTTTTCTGACTCAGCATCAGAATGCTGGATCCGTCCCCTCACCCCCCTCTCCGCTGGAGCCTGCCCATGACCGCGAGAACCGCCTCCGCAGCGAGTTCCGTACCGAGATCCGAACCGAGTTCCGCCCTCCCCTCCCGCCGGGCGGTCCTCGCCGGCGCCGGTGCCGGGGCACTCGCCGCCACCGTGCTGCCGGCCGCCGTCGCGCATGCCGTGGACGGGCCCGCGCTCGGCGAGTACGACGTCGTCGTGGTCGGCTCCGGAGCCTCCGGGATGACCGCCGCGCTCACCGCGGCCAAGCGGGGCCTGAGCGTGCTCGTGGTCGAGAAGGCCCCGACCTTCGGCGGTTCGGCCGCCCGGTCCGGCGCCGGGATCTGGCTGCCCAACAACTCGGTGATCCTGGGCGCGGGCGTCCCGGACACCCCGGCGAAGGCGGCGCAGTACCTGTCGGCCGTGGTCGGCGACGGCTCCTCCGCGGACCGGCAGGCGGCCTTCCTGGCCAACGGGCCCCGGATGCTGGACTTCGTGATGGCCAACAGCCCGCTGCGCTTCCGTTTCATGGACGGCTACAGCGACTACTACCCGAACCTCCCCGGGGGGCTCCCGAACGGCCGCTCCATCGAGCCGGACCAGATAGACGGGAACATCCTCGGCCCCGAACTGGCCCACCTGAACCCGGCGTACATGCCCGTGCCGGCCGGAATGGTGGTGTTCAGCCAGGACTACAAGTGGCTCAACCTCGCCGCCGTGAGCGCCAAGGGGCTCGCGGTGTCCACGGAATGCCTGGCGCGCGGTACGGCGGCCGCGCTGTGCGGGCAGAAGCCGCTGAGCATGGGCCAGGCCCTGGCGACCGGCCTGCGGGCCGGGCTGCTGCAGGCCGGGGTCCCGGTGTGGCTGAACAGCCCGCTCGTCGACCTGGTCCAGGAGGGCGGCGCGGTCACCGGCGTCGTCGTGGAGAAGGCGGGCGTACGGGGCGTGGTGCGGGCCCGCAAGGGCGTGGTCATCGGCTCGGGCGGCTTCGAGCACAATGCCGAGATGCGGGCCCAGTACCAGCAGCAGCCGGTCGGCACCCAGTGGTCGGTCGGCGCGAAGGAGAACACGGGCGACGGGATCCGGGCGGGCCAACGGGCCGGTGCGGCGCTGGCGTTGATGGACGACGCCTGGTGGGGCCCGTCGATCCCGCTCCCCGCCGAGCCCTACTTCTGCCTGGCCGAACGCACCCTGCCCGGGGGCCTGATGGTCAACGCGAAGGGCGCCCGATTCGTCAACGAGGCGGCCCCGTACAGCGATGTGGTGCACGTGATGTACGAGAAGGACCGGGGCACCACCGGCTCGCACATTCCGGCCTGGCTGATCGTGGATCAGAACTACCGCAACAAGTACCTGTTCAAGGACATCCTGCCGACGATCGTCTTCCCCGACTCCTGGTACCAGGCGGGCGCGGCGAAGAAGGCGTGGACCTGGGACGCTCTCGCCCACCAGATCGGGGTGCCGGCGGCCGCCCTGCGTTCCACGCTCAACCGGTTCAACGCGCAGGCGTGGAACGGCACCGACCCCGACTTCCACCGGGGGGACAGCGCGTACGACCACTACTACACGGACCCGGGCGTGACGCCGAACTCCTGCCTGGCCCCGATCTGGGCGCCGCCGTTCTACGCCTTCAAGATCGTGCCGGGTGACCTGGGCACGAAGGGCGGCATCGTCACGGACGCCCGGGCCCGCGCGCTGCGCGCGGACGGATCCGTGATCCGGGGCCTGTGGGCGGCGGGCAACGCGAGTGCGGCCGTGATGGGGCACAGCTATGCGGGGGCCGGGTCGACGATCGGTCCCGCGATGACCTTCGGCTACGTGGCCGCCAACGACATCGCGGACGGCGCGTGACCCCGGCGGGACGGGCCCGCCCGGACTAGCCCTGCTGGAAGAGCTCGGCCGGGAGCGGCTTCAGCAGCGCGTAGAGATCGTCCGTGATCGGCCGGTCCCAGCTCGCGATGGTGACCAGCACGTTGTCACTGCGGTCGAACTGCACGCAGCTGATCCGGCTCTCGGAGAGCTTGACCTTCCGGACGATGAGGAGGTTGTCGCCCTGCATGACGGGGCAGTCCTCGGCACCGGTGACCTCGACGTCCTCGTCGTTCTCGAGGGCGTCGAGGAGCTGGGCCACCTCGAAGGGGACCTGGCCGTCGGAGAGGTCGCGCGCGGGGGAACCCTCGGGGAGGTTTCCGATGATCATCGCGGGGCCGCGACCGCCGAACAGGTCGTAGCGGAGGAAGACACCCTGGCAGCTGCCGTCGGGCGCGGGCAGCAGCCCGGCCCCGAGATTGCCCGGCCAGTCCCCCGGGTCCATGGCCAGGACGTCGAAGTCCGGGCCGGCGGGTGTGGCGGCGCGGTGGCGGCGGAGGAAGGACATGCCGCCATGGTACGTGCCCCGCCACGTTTCCCGGCCCTCCACCCCCCGACCGGGGCCCCGGCTGCAGATGCCCCGCTGCGCGCAGCGAAGCCCCCGCAGCAACCCTTCCCGCCGCCCGGGGCAAAGTCCCCACAGCAACCCTTGCCGCTACGCGGGGCAGAGTCCCCTACCCGCCCTTCGCCCGTTCCCTGGGGCTCCGCCCCAGACCCCGCGCCTCAAACGCCGGCGAGGCTGAATTTTGCCGCGCAGCGGCACATCCAGCCCGTCCGGCGTTTGAGGACCGGGTCCGGGCAGAGCCCGGGGAACGGTGGAAGGGCGGGTAGGGGACGGCCCCGCAGGGCCCCAGCCACGGCAGGCCGGTCACCGGGCGGTGGCGGGGGAGGCTCCGGTCGCGGACGCGGGCTCGCCCGGCTGGGCGCCGCCGCGGGCGCGCAGTGCCTCCGCAGCGGTGGCCACCAGGCCGTCCGCACCGCAGGCCCGGGCCGCGACCACCGCACGCTGCAGGATGTCGCCATCCCCCCGCTCCTCCCCCAGCGCGGCCAGCGCGAGCGCCAGCTCGTAGGCCGCCGGCGAAGCCGACAGGACCTCCACCGCCTCCTCCAGGAGCGCCGGGCGGTCCTGCGGCGAAGCCACCTCCGCGGCCACCCGCAGGGCCTGGCCGATGCCGGACGCGGCCCCGAAGGCGCGGGCCCGGCGTACCGCCTCCGCGGCCAGCTCCCGCGCACGCGCCGGATCCTCCGCGGACACCGCGCGGGCCAGGTGGAGCCTCCACGGGCACCAGGACGGGTTCTGGATGCCCCGGGGGGTCAGCCGCCGGTCCACCGCCTCCAGCTCCGCCGCCGCGGCCTTCGCCTGGCCGCGGGCCAGCAGCAGCTCCGCGTAGACCGTCTGGGAGTCCGGGAAGACGACCGCCGCGGGGAAGGGCTCCCCGTACTCGTGCTCGCGGACCAGTTCCCAGGCCTCGTCCGCCCGGCCCCGCGCCAGCAGCGTGGTGATGAGGATCGCGATGGCGTACCAGTGCACGGGCGTGCGCCGCCCGACGCGCTCGGCGAGCCGCAGTCCGGCCCGCGCCAGCTCCTCCGCCTCGGCCAGCCGCCCCCGGCGGTAGCAGATGTAGGCGCGCAGGCTGTAGGCGAAGGACAGGTGCGCCCCGCGCCAGCCCTGCCGCTCGAACTCGGCGGTGCCCGCCTCGAACAGTTCCTCCGCCCTCTCCGGCCGGTCGGCGTACATCTGCACCATCGCGACGAGCACCGGGACCTCGAAGCCCCGGTCCGCGTACGCCCAGCTGAACTCGGTTTCCAGGACCCGCCCGGCGTGGTGGAGGACCACGTCGACCGGCTCCCCGCGCAGGCAGGCGTCCCAGGCGCGCAGCCCGATGACGTACCGCTCGGTGAGGTCCCGCCCGCTCAGCCGGTCCGCGAGCTTCGCGAGCCGCCGGGAGCGCGCCGGGGAGTCGGTCTCGGCGGCGTTGAAGGCGTCCCACATGAACTGCTCGGACTGCAGGCGCAGCCGGCCGCGTACGTCCTGGGTATACGGGATCTCGCGCGCGAGGCATTCCGAGGCCTCGGCGAGCCGGTCGCTGTGCGAGAGGACCTGGGCCAGCCGGATCACGATGCCCTGGCGCAGCGCCGGGTCCTCGAAGGGCTCCGCGAGGGCGGCGCGCAGGTGGTTGACGGTGTTGGCGGGCTCGGTGAGCAGGGAGGCGCAGCCCAGTTCGTACAGGACGGCCGCCCGCTCGTCGAAGTCCGGGGGTTCGCGCAGGGCCCGTGCGAGCTGGCGGCGGGCGGCTTCGGGGGCACCGGCCCGGAGGTTCTCGCCGGCGGCCTCGCGCAGGGTGCGCACCACCCAGGGGTCGTTCTCGGGGTGGGTCTCCAGCAGGTGCCGGGCCGCGGCGGAGGGTCCGAGTCCCGCGTCGACCACCGCCGCGGCGGCCTTTCCGTGCAGGGCGACGCGCAGGGCGTCGGGGATCGCGCGGTATATGGCGGTGGCGATGAGGGGGTGGACGAACTCCAGCCCCGCCTCCTCCTCTTCCCCGGGGGCGGCTTCCTCCGTGGCGGCCGACAGGATGCGGGCGTCGCGCAGCCGACGGGTGGCGTCGACGGCTTCCTCGGTGCCGAGTCCGGCGACGCGGGCGGCGAGGTCCCGGGGGATGTCGGTGCCGAGGACGGCGCAGGCCCAGGCGAAGCGGACGGTGGACGGGCCGAGGCTGTGCAGGCGGGCGACGAGGCCGCTGCCGCGCTGGGCGGCGGCGAGGTCGCGCAGCAGCGGGGCGCTGGCTTGGACGGGGGCGAGGCCCTTGTCCCGGACCTTGGCGGCGAGCTCGACGGCTTCGAAGGGGTTGCCGGTGGTGACGGCCCAGGCCTCCTGGCAGAACGCCTCGTCCGCGTGTTCCCCGACGGCTTCCCGCACCAGGCCGGAGACGGCCTCGGCGGTGAGCGGTGCGAGGCTCAGCGGGCGGTGTCCCGCGCGGCCGGGCAGCGTACGGAAGGCCTCGGCGTGTGCGGGCAGTTCGTCGGGACGGTAGGCGACGACGAGGAGGAGCGGGAGGTGTTCGGCGCGCGGGGCGAAGGCGGCGAGCCAGGTGAGGGATTCGGGGTCGGCCCAGTGGGCGTCGTCCAGGACGAGGGCGACGGGGGCGCGCTGCACGACGAGGTGGGTGAGGACCCAGTCCAGTCCGTCGCGCAGGCCCTGGGGGTCGGGCGGGGCGCCCTGTTCGGCGGCGCAGAGGCCGAGGGCGGGGCCGACGATGGAGTACCAGCTGCCGAGGGCGCCCCGCAGTTCCGCGTCGGAGGTGCCGGCCAGTTGAGGCTGGATGAGCTGGCGGGCGACGTGGAAGGGCTGGCTCTGCTCCTGTTCGCCGCCGCGGGCCGCGAGGACGGTGCAGGCCTTGGTGTGGGCGCGGCGGCGGACTTCGCCGAGGAGCGTGGTCTTGCCGAGGCCTGCGGGTCCGGAGAAGGCCAGCAGGGCTCCGCCGGCGTCGGGGCCCAGGTCCGTGAGCTGGTCCAGGGCTTCGTCGACGGCGGTGAGCTCCGTGTCGCGTTCGAACATCGTGCGCCGTTTGCGGGTCCGGCGTTCCGTCATGGCTGGTACCCCCCAGGCCTGTTCGGGGGTTCAGCGTACGCCCGCGCACGCGCCCGGGAAGGCTGGTGCGGCAAATAGAGCTGATCTTCTTCCGGGGGGCGCCGGACCGTGCTTCCCCGGGCGGCTCAGTCCTGTGCGGAGCGGTCAGCGAGCGCTTCCAGGACGGCCACGGCCTCGGCGGCCCGGGCGGCGTCCACGAAGAGGTGGTCGTGGTGGTAGCCGGCGATGACGTTGCAGCTCAGGCCGTGTGCCGCGAGTTCGGTGGCGAAGGCGGCGGTGAGGCCGACGGCGTCGAGGGAGGAGTGGACGCGCAGGGTGATCCAGCCCGCGGTGTACGTGTACGGGAGTCCGGCCTCGTCCGCGTCCTCCTGGCTCAGCACGAGGGTGAGGCCCTCTGGTTCCAGGACGGAGGCGACGGGGGTGAGGCCGGCCAGGGCCTCCGGGTCGGTGTCGCCGGGGATGGTGCAGAACACGTACAGCCCGTCGTTCAGTTCGGGCCGCATTCCGCTCAGCAGCTTCCGCAGGTCGTTTTCTCCACTCATGCCCCTACCGTACCGGTCATCCCGTTATGGCCGGTACGGCACCACTGCTGGGTCAACGCTGGGTCAACGCTGGGTCACCGCCGGGTCAGTCGCCCTCGTAGAGCCTCCGGTGCCACCAGGCTCGCGGACTGCCGCTCCAGTCCGCCCACCCCCCGGCGGACGGGACCGGGTGCGGGAGCGTACGACGGCGGAACTCCTCGTCCAGGCCCCGGAGCACGCGGCCCAGGGCCGTGCGGGCGGCCGGCGGCAGGGTGCGGTACAGGTCTCCCAGGTCGTCCCGGACGACGGCGACGTCGTCGCGCGCGCAGCCGGGGCAGGCCGGGCACTCGGAGGGGACCAGGAGCAGGGGGCTGCCGGGACCGCTCAGGAAGGTCCGGTACCGGTTCAGCAGGTCCACGATCTCGTAGGCCCGTCCGGGCCTGGCCCAGTGCGCGGCAGCGGCCGCGTCGGGCGACAGCCGGTCCACGGGCGGGAGTTCCCACGCCCAGGCGGGCGGTCGGCGGTCCTCGTACGTTCCTCGTTCGGCGCGCAGGGCGCCGGGCCGTCTACGCGGCATCGGCCTTTCGGCGGGTGATCGTCATGGCGGCCATGATGCCGAGGGCCCTGCGGGTCCGGCAAGGGATTAAGTGGTTCGCGGGGAGCAGCTGATTCGAGCTCCCCACCGGGGCGGCGGCTCCGCGCCCGGTGGTGCGCCGCGTACCCGTACCGTCGCCGGTACCCGTATCCGCCGTCGGCTACGTGAGGTCGAACTCCCCGCCCCGCGCGTTCAGGACGAACTTGCGCCATTCGTCCGGCGCGAAGATCAGCGAGGGGCTTTCGGGGCGGTCGCCGTTGCGCATCGCGATGAACCCCTCCACGAAGGCGATCTGGACGTCACCCGCCCCCCGGCTGCTCGACTGCCAGTCCGCCCCGGTCAGATCGAGGTCCGGCTTTCCCCAGCCGGCCGGCGCCTTCGAAGTCATGCTCTCTGCCACGTGCGTGCTCCTCCCGGTACTCCCGGTTCGTCGTCCCGGGGCCAGGTTAGCCATCGCACGCCGTGCCGCACAGGCCACGGTGCGTCACTCGTGGCCTGTGCGGCACTTCCGTCCGGAATCCCGTTTCCGTTCAGGAGGCCGGCGGCTGTGCTCCCACCACCCACATCGCGAAGAACTGCGCCCCGCCGCCGTACGCGTGTCCCATCGCCCGCCGGGCGTCCGCGACTTGGTGCTCCCCCGCCTGACCGCGCACTTGGAGGGCCGCTTCCGCGAAGCGGATCATGCCGGAGGCGCCGATGGGGTTGGTGGACAGGACGCCGCCGGACGGGTTGACCGGCAGGTCCCCGTCCAGCTCGGTGACCCCGGCCTCGGTGAGCTTCCAGCCCTCGCCCTCCTCGGCGAAGCCGAGGTTCTCCAGCCACATCGGCTCGTACCAGGAGAACGGCACGTACATCTCCACGGCGTCGATCTCCCGGCGCGGATCGGTGATCCCCGCCTGCCGGTAGACGTCGGCCGCGCAGTCCTTGCCCGCCTGCGGGGACACGAAGTCCTTCCCCGCGAAGAGGGTCGGCTCGCTGCGCATCGCCCCGCCGTGCACCCAGGCCGGCGGCTTCGGCGAACGGGCGGCGCCCGCCCGGTCGGTGAGGATCATCGCGCACGCGCCGTCGGAGGACGGGCAGGTCTCGGAGTACCGGATCGGGTCCCACAGCATCGGGGACGCCTGGACCTTCTCCAGGGTGATGTCGTGCTCGTGCAGGTGCGCGTACGGGTTCTTCAGCGCGTTGCGGCGGTCCTTGTACGCGACGAGCGAGCCCACCGTGTCGGGGGCGCCGGTGCGCCGCATGTACGCGCGCACGTGCGGGGCGAAGAACCCGCCGGCCCCCGCGAGCAGCGGCTGCTGGAAGGGGACGGGCAGCGAGAGCCCCCACATGGCGTTGGACTCGGACTGCTTCTCGAAGGCGAGGGTCAGCACCGTGCGGTGGACCCGGGCGGCGACCAGGTTGGAGGCGACCAGCGCCGTGGAGCCGCCCACCGAACCGGCCGTGTGCACGCGGAGCATGGGCTTGCCGACGGCGCCGAGGGCGTCCGCGAGGTACAGCTCCGGCATCATGACGCCCTCGAAGAAGTCGGGGGCCTTGCCGATGACGACCGCGTCGATGTCCGCCCAGGTCAGCTCGGCGTCCGCGAGGGCCCGCGCGGCGGCTTCGCGTACCAGTCCCGCGATGGAGACGTCGTGCCGGGCGGCCACGTGCTTGGTCTGCCCGATGCCGACGACGGCCACGGGCTCCTTGCCCGATGCGCCCGATGTGCTCATGCTCGGTCCCCTTCCAGGACGGCGACCAGGTTCTGCTGGAGGCAGGGGCCGGAGGTGGCGTGCGCGACGGCCCGGTCGGACTCGCCGCGGTGGATGCGGGCGGCCGCCTCGCCGATCCGGATCAGGCCGGCGGCCATGATCGGGTTGGCGGCGAGCGCTCCGCCGGAGGGGTTGACGGCGACGTCCCCGCCGAGCCCGAGGGCCTTGCGCAGCACGACCTCCTGGGAGGAGAAGGGTGCGTGCAGTTCGGCGGTGTCCACCGGGGCCTCGAACACGCCCGCGTGTTCGGCGGCGATCCGCGTCGACGGGGAGTCGGTGAGGTCGCGCAGCCCGAGGCTGTGGGCCTCGATGCGGTGGTCGATGCCGGTGATCCAGGCGGGCCGCTCGCACAGCCGGCGGGCCACGTCCCCGGCGGCCAGGATGACGGCGGCCACGCCGTCGCCGATGGGCGGGCAGTCGCCGGTGCGCAGCGGGGCGACCTGGTACTCGCCCTGCGCGACGGTTCCGCTGAGCTGGGCGTGCGGGTTGGCCACCGCGGAGGCCCGGCTGCGGGCACCGATCGCGGCGAGCCCGGCTTCGTCGGTCTCCCCCGCGTCGATGAGCGCCTGGGCCTGGAGGGCGGCCAGGGCCACCGAGTCGGGCCAGAGCGGAGCCACGTAGTACGGGTCGAGCTGGCGGGTCAGCACGTCACGTACCGACCCCGGGGAGGACTTCCCGTACGAGTAGACGAGCGCGGTGTCGGCCTCGCCGGTCTGGATCTTGACCCAGGCCTCGTAGAGGGCCCAGGCGCCGTCCATTTCGACGTGCGATTCGGAGATGGGCGGCCAGGCGCCGACTCCGTCGAGGGTCATGGTGAAGGAGAAGGCCCGGCCGGCGAGGTAGTCGCTGGAACCGGAGCAGGTGAAGCCGATCTCGCCGGCCTTCAGTCCGGTGGCGGCCAGCACTTGGTGCAGGACCGGCATGACCATCTCGACTTCGCTGACCTCGTCGGTACGGCGCAGGTGATCGCTCTGTGCGAAGGCGACCACCGCGACCTCACGGGCGTATCGGGCCATCAGATGAGCTCCTTGTACACGTCGTAGTCCGCGTCCGGCTCTCCGGTGGGGCGGTAGTGGTCGGGGTAGCGCCCGCCCTCGGTCCAGACGGGTTCGACCCGCAGCCCCATCCGCACCTGGTCGTACGGGATGCCGCCGATCCGGCCGTGGAGGGCGAGGCCGGCGCCGTCGAGGGCGATGTGGGCGTAGACGTAGGGCACTTCGATATCGAGGTTCTTGGCCTTGATGTTGACGATGCAGTAGGTGGTGACGGTGCCGGCCGGCCCGACCTCGACCCGGTCGGTCGTCGCCACCCCACAGGTGGGGCAGGCGCCGCGCGGGGGCACGTACACCTTGTGGCAGGAGGGGCAGCGCTCGCCGATGGTCTTCTGCTCGGAGAGCCCGGCGATGTACGCGGTCTGCGCGCGTCCGGGGCTGTACGAGTAGTCGAGGCGCGCCTCGGCGACGATCCCGGTGACGGCGTCGGCGAACTCCCCGCTGTGCGGGGTCGCGTGCGCATCCGCCGCCTCCCCTTCCCCCGCGGGCTCGAAACAGGCGATGTCGGTAATGGACCCCGTCCGCTCCGCTGCCCAGCGCACGCGGACCCGCATCCCGGTGGCGACGGCATCGGGCCCGGGGGCGTCGAGGGCGTGCAGGAGGGCGGTGTCGGCGCCGTCGAGGCGGACGAGCACCCAGGCGAAGGGCGTGGCGAGGGGCTGGTTGGGTCGCGGCGACCCGTTCCAGGCCCAGGTGGTGACCGTCCCGGTGGCGCCGACCTCGACCAGGTCGCGGATCTCCTCGGCGGTGACGGGGTCGTACTCGACGGGCGGCACCATCACCTTGCCGTCGGCGGTCGTGACCCCGAGGACGACCCCTTCGCGCAGCCCGGTGAGGAAGGCGCTCTGCACGGGGCCGAGGGAGCGGGTGAAGGGGAACTCGACGACGAGGGGTGCGCGGAGGATCTCGGGTGGCGACGCGGCTGTCATGGGTGGGTCTCCGATGTGTGGGGTTACGAGAACGGGTGGGCGGCCGCCGGGCGTCAGCCCTGTGCCGTCAGGCGTGGGTCCGGTGCCGCCGGGCGCATGCCTGGTGTCCCCGGGCGTAGGTCCGGTGCCGCCAGGCCTACGTCCGGTCCCGCCGGGTGTCGGTCCGGTGCCCCCCTGGCGTATGTCCGGTGCCGCCGGGGACTGCGTCCGTACCGTTGGGCAAATCCGGTCCCGCCGGGCGAACATCCAGCCCCTCCGGCGTTTGAGGAGCGGGGTCCGGGGCGGAGCCCCGAAATCCAGCCCCGCCGGCGTTTGAGGCGCAGGGGTCCGGGGGCTGGCCCCCGGCAACGGTGCCGCACCCGTGCCCCGGCCCGGCGCCACCGGAGCACCGGCACGGGCATCAGCGCCGGCACGGACACGGGCACCGGCATCAGCGCCAGCACCCGCACCCGCACGGGCGCAGCCCAGACGGCTACTCCCGCCGATACACCGCGGGCCGCTTCTCCGCGAAGGCCCGCGCCCCCTCCTTGGCATCGGCCGTGTCGAAGATCGGCCAGCCCCGCAGCAGTTCGGAGGCGAGCCCCTCCGTCTCCGTCATCTCGGCCGTCTCGTAGACGGAGGCCTTCACCGCCTCCACCGCCAGCGGCCCGCACGCGTTGATCCGCTCCGCGATCTCCAGCGCCGCGGCCAGCGCCGTCCCGTCCGGTACCACCCGCCCGACGAGCCCGATCCGCGCCGCTTCTTCGGCCGCGTACGGCCGCCCGGTCAGCAGCATCTCCAGCGCGTGCGTCCGCGGGATCTGCCGCGGGAGCCGTACCGTCGACCCGCCGATCGGGAAGAGCCCCCGCTTGACCTCGAAAAGACCAAACGTCGCTCCCTCCCCCGCGACCCGGATGTCGGTCCCCTGGAGGATCTCCGTCCCGCCGGCCACGCAGTAGCCCTCGACCGCCGCGATGATGGGCTTGCGCGGCCGGTGGTGGCGCAGCATCGCCTTCCAGTGCAGGTCGGGGTCGGCCTTGAGCCGGTCCCGGTACTGGTCGCCCGCCATGCCCTTGCCGGCCAGCGCCTTCAGGTCCATGCCGGCGCAGAAGTCCCCGCCGGCCCCCGTCAGCACCACCGAGCGGATCGTGTCGTCCGCGTCGGCCTCCAGCCAGCCGTCGTACAGCCCCACCAGCAGCGGCAGCGAGAGCGCGTTCTTCGCCTCGGGCCTGTTCATGGTGAGCACCAGCGTGGCTCCGTGGCGTTCCACGGTCAGGTGTTCTGTCCCACCCATTGCCGTCCTCCCGTCTCAAGACCTAGAACAGGTTGCAGGAGGGGCGGGTGCAGTTCAATAGTTTTCTGACACCCAGTCAGATTTCTTGGACGGTCCCCTTCCCTGTTGGGGTTGGCGACGCTCTAATGACCGCCGAGCAGACCAGCCATGGGATTTTCTGGGTCAGGAGGACCGGTGGAGTACAACATTGCCGACCTGTTCGAGTCGGTCGTGGACGTGGTCCCGGACCGCGAGGCCCTCGTGTACGTGGACCACCCCGGGACCGGCGCCGAGCGCCGCCTCACGTACGCGGAGCTGGACGCGGCGGCGAACCGCATCGCGCACCATCTGCTGGACAGCGGCCTGAAGGCCGGTGAGCACCTGGGCCTGCACCTCTACAACGGCATCGAGTACCTCCAGACCGTCCTCGCCTGCCTGAAGGCCCGCCTGGTACCGGTGAACGTGAACTACCGGTACGTGGAGGAGGAGCTCGTCTACCTCTACAACGACGCCGATCTCGCCGCGCTCGTCTTCGAGGGCGAGTTCACCGAACGGGTCGCGGCGGCCCTCCCGCAGACGACGAAGCTCCGTCACCTGATCCGCGTCGGGCCGACCCCCGAGGGCGCCCCGGAGCCCTCCATCGCGCCGGTCGCGTACCCCGACGCGGAGGCGGCCGGCTCGCCGGACCGCGGATTCCCGCCCCGCTCCCCGGACGACCTGTTCATCATCTACACGGGCGGCACGACCGGTATGCCCAAGGGCGTCATGTGGCGCGCGGAGGACCTCTTCTTCGCGGGCCTCTTCGGCGGAGAACCGACCGGCGAACCGGTGAAGCGGCCCGAGGAACTGGCCGAGCGGGTCGCGTCGAAGGGCGCCGGGCTCACCTTCTTCCCTGCGCCGCCGCTGATGCACGGCACGTCCACGCTGACGTCCTTCATCGCCTTCAACTACGGGCAGCGGGTGGTCATCCACCGCAAGTACGCGCCCGAGGAGGTGCTGCGCACGATCGAGAAGGAGAAGGTCTCCAGCGTCTCGCTGGTGGGCGACGCCATGCTGCGGCCGCTCATCGACGCCCTCAACGGGCCGCTGAAGGGCACCGACCTGTCCTCCCTCTTCAGCGTCTCCTCCTCCGGCGCGATCATGTCGGAGACGGTGCGCGCCGAGTTCCAGGCGCTCGTGCCGAACGTGATGCTCCTGAACAACTTCGGCTCCTCCGAGTCCGGCTCGAACGGCCGCGCCACGAACGACTCCAGCCCGGAGAAGGGGTTCCGGCTGGAGGTCAACGAGCGTACGCAGGTCGTCGACCCGGTCACCCACGAGCCGGTGCCGGTCGGCGAACCGGGACGGCTCGCGCAGCGCGGGTACGTACCGCTCGGGTACTACAACGACCCCGTCAAGACCGCCGAAACCTTCTTCCAGAAGGGATCCGAGCGGTGGGTGCTGCTCGGTGACATGGCGACCGTGGACGAGCAGGGCATCGTCACCGTCCTCGGCCGCGGCTCCCAGTGCATCAACACGGGCGGCGAGAAGGTGTACCCGGAGGAGGTCGAGCAGGCGCTGAAGTCCCACCCGGACGTCTACGACGCCCTGGTCGCCGGGGTCCCGGACCCGAAGTGGGGCAGCCACGTCGCCGCGGTGGTCGAGATCCGGGCGGGCGCGGCCGAGCCGACGCTGGACGACATCCAGGCCCACTGCCGCACCAAGCTGGCGGGCTACAAGATCCCGCGCCAGCTCGTCATCGCCCCCGCCATCCAGCGCTCGCCGAGCGGCAAGGCGGACTACCGGTGGGCGAAGTCGGTGGCCACGGAGGCGGACACGGACGCGGACGCCGCGAGCTGACCTTTCGTACGCGCACGTTTGCGGGCCCGGAACCCTGTGGGTTCCGGCCCGTACGTGCTACAGGCGGGCGGCTGCGTAGCGTCGGGCGGGCGCCGCTCAGGCCCCGGTGGCCAGGAACCGCTCGACGCGGGCCGTGAACCACGGCGCTTCGTCCAGCCACGGGAAGTGCCCGCCGCCCGGCTGCACGTCGACGACGCCCCGCGCGAAGAGCTGCGCGAGCCGGGCGGCGAGGGCCGAGGACGGGTTGGAGTCCAGCTCCCCGGCCAGGACCAGCACCTCTCCGGCGAACCGGCCCAGCGCGGCCCGGGTGGCGGGCGGGTCGCAGGCACCCGGGCCGGCGAAGGCGGCGGAGGCCTCGGCGTTCTTCTGGACCGGGCTCAGTACCGCGTGGGCGCGCGCCGCCTCGCCCCAGCGCCCGTAGGCGAGCGGCATCGCCGACGCCCAGTCGGCCTCGTCGGGGACGCCTCCGGCGGCCAGGGCGGCCAGCGCCCGCTCGTAGGCCGCGATGGCCGTGTCGTAGGGCTCGCTGCCGGCTCTCCGGCGGACGTCCGCGAGGCGGACTTCCGGGGACTCGGTGAGGTCCACGGCCCAGCAGGTCGGCGTGATCAGGGCGAGGCGGCGCACCCGCCGCGGGTGCGCCGCCGCGTAGAGCAGGGCCAGGTTGCCGGAGGCGGAGTGGGCGAGCAGGTCGACGCCGTCCAGGCCGAGGTGGATGCGCAACGCCTCGACGTCGGCCACCTGGTGGTCGACCCGGTACGTCGAGGTGTCGGCCGGGACCGCGGAGTCCCCGGTGCCGCGCAGGTCGAGCAGGATCAGCCGGCGCCCGGCGGACAGTCCGCCGAGGTCGCCCAGGTAGGCGGAGGCCCGCATGGCGCCGCCGGGGAGGCAGACGAGCGGCTCCCCTTCACCCTGGACGTGGTACGCGAGTTCGGTTCCGTCAGGGGCGGTGAAAGTAAAGGTGCAGGTGGAGGGCGTGGAGGTCGACATGGGCATCATCCCAGCAGACGATCACCCGTTCGAGTAATTGATTTGGCCGCCGGGGTCCGGCAGGCTACCGAATGATCGGTCGGTTGACTCGGACAAGGGGTGGGCGGCATGGGTACGTACACGCAGGGCCACGACGATGGTGCGGACGAGGGCGAGCGGATGGGCCGGGACGAGCTCGCGGCGCTCCAGTTGACCCGGCTGCGGGCGACCTTGCGCCGGGCGTACGACCGGGTGCCCTTCTACCGGCAGGCCTTCGACAAGGCCGGTCTGCATCCCGACGACTGCCGCTCCCTCTCCGATCTCGCCCTGTTCCCCTTCACCACGAAGTCCGATCTGCGCGACCAGTACCCCTTCGGCATGTTCGCCGTGCCGCGCTCCGAGGTCCGCCGCATCCATGCGTCCAGCGGCACCACGGGCCGCCCGACCGTCGTCGGGTACACGGACGGCGACCTGTCCACCTGGGCGGACGTCGTCGCCCGCTCGATCCGCGCGGCGGGCGGCAGGCCCGGCCAGATCATCCACATCGCCTACGGGTACGGCCTGTTCACCGGCGGTCTGGGCGCCCACTACGGCGCGGAGCGCCTGGGTTGTACGGTCGTCCCCGCCTCGGGCGGGATGACGGACCGCCAGGTCCGGCTGATCGAGGACTTCCGGCCGGAGGTCATCATGGTGACCCCCTCCTACATGCTGACCCTGCTCGACGAGATGGAGCGCCAGGGCATCGATCCCCGCGCCACCTCCCTCCGTACGGGGATCTTCGGCGCCGAGCCGTGGACGGAGGAGATGCGCCGCGAGATCGAGGAACGGCTGAACATCGACGCGGTGGACATATACGGGCTCTCGGAGGTGATGGGCCCGGGTGTCGCACAGGAGTTCGCCGAGACCAAGGACGGCCTCCACATATGGGAGGACCACTTCTATCCGGAGGTGGTCGACCCGCTGACGGGCGCCGTGCTGCCGGAGGGGGAAGCCGGGGAGCTGGTCTTCACCTCGCTGACCAAGGAGGCCATGCCCGTCGTCCGCTACCGCACCCGGGACCTGACCCGGTTGCTGCCCGGCACCGTCCGGCCGGCCTTCCGCCGGATGGAGAAGATCACCGGCCGCAGCGACGACATGATCATCCTGCGCGGGGTGAACCTCTACCCCACACAGATCGAGGAGGTGCTCCTGCGGACCCCGGCTCTGGCTCCGCACTTCCAGCTCCGGCTGACCCGGCAGGGGCGGCTGGACGCCCTGACGGTGCGGGTGGAGGCACGCCGCGAGAGCGACGCCGGCCAGCGGGAGGCCGCGGCGGCTTCGGTGGTGCGGGCCGTCAAGGAGGGCATCGGCGTCTCGGTCGCGGTGGAGGTGGTGGATCCGGAGACCCTGGAGCGGTCGGTCGGCAAGATCAAGCGGCTGGTGGACCTCAGGGAGGCCTGAGCCTGGCCCTGACCCTGGCCCTGAGCCGCACACGGGACGGACGAGCGCCCGCGCCGGAGGGCCGGCCGCCGCCGGATCCACCCCTTCGGGCCCACTCGGGGGGCCTCCCGGGAAGCGGCGGGTCCATCCGGGTAGGGAGAGAGGCGTGACCTCGACCTTCCGGCGGCTCCACGACCGGCTCCAGGCTTCCCATGCCGGGCTGGCATGGAGCCGTGGGCGGGAGATGGAGCTGATGCACCGGGCCATGGGCTTCGCCGCCCTCGGCTTCCTCACCCTGGTGCCGCTGCTCGTCGTCGTCGCGGCCGCCGCGCCGGGCAGCGGCTCCGGCTTCGGCCGCTGGCTCGGCCAGGCCCTCGGAGTGACGGAGTTCTCCCGGGAACGGGTGGAGATGCTGTTCGGGGCCGCGGACCTCGCGCTGGAGCGGACGACGGGGTTCGGCCTCGCCGCCCTCGCCGTCTTCGGCCTGACCTTCGGCTCCGCCGTGCAGACCGGGTACGAGAAGGCCTGGGACCTTCCGACGGCGCGCTGGCACACCATGTGGCGGCACGTCGTCTGGCTGGCCCTGCTGGTCTGCTACCTCGCCCTTCTGGTCGAGATCCCCGCCCCCACTGACGGCGCGGTCGGCACGGTCATGGGCGCCACGGGCGATCTCATCGGCACCTGCCTGTTCTTCTGGACCTCCCAGCGGCTCCTCCTCGGTGGCCGTGTCCGCTGGCGCGCCCTGCTCCCGAGCGCCGTGGCCACCAGCCTGGGCCTCCTCGGCCTGCGGGTCTTCTCGCAGTTGGTGTTCTCCCCGCTGATCGCCTCCAACGCCGTGACGTACGGCCCCTTCGGTACCCTCCTGGTCGTCCAGTCCTGGCTGGTCGGCGTCGGCTTCGTGGTCTACGGCGGCGCCCTGGTCGGCCGGCTCTTCCACGAACACCTCGTCCTGCGCCGCCTCCAGGACACGGAGCTCTCGGAAATCGCTTGAGCGTGCGATCCCGGCCGTGGTATCACTTCGTGTTCGCAAAACGATCACGAGATGGACCAGAGGTGTGGTGGGCATGGCGCTCGGAGAACTGGTGAAACTGCGGGCGATGGGCCCCGAGGACGCCGAGGCCCTGTGGCGCTGGAACCACGACCCCGAGGTCATGCGGTGGATGGACGACCAGTACGCCCAGCCGGTGGAGCGCGTCCGCACGTGGCTGACCGACCGCCCCCGCAACTCCTACGGTGACCTGCTCCTCGGCATCGAGGCGCTCGCCGACGGCACGCTCATCGGGCTGGTCACCCTGCACGACGCGGAACCGGAGAAAGGCATCGCGCAGCTCGACATCTACCTGGGCGAGAAGGCGTACTGGGGCCGCGGCTACGCCACCGACGCGGTGCGCACGATATGCCGCTACGGGTTCGAGGACATGCGCCTGCACAAGGTGACGCTGACCGTGGTCACCGAGAACCATGCCGCGCGCAAGGCCTACGAGAAGGTCGGCTTCGTCGAGGAAGGCCGCCTGCGCCAGGTCTTCCGCCGCGACGGCCGCTGGTACGACCAGTTCACCATGGGGCTGCTCGCGGACGAACTCCGCTGACGCCGACCGCCCCGACGCCGACGCCGACCGCCCCGACCCCGCCCGCGCTCAGGCCGGGGGCGAGAAGCGGTCGCGCAGGGTGCGCTTGAGGATCTTGCCGCTCGCGTTGCGGGGCAGGGCGTCCACGAAGAGGATCCGCTTCGGGGCCTTGAAGTGGGCCAGCTTCTCGCGGGCATAGGCCAGGAGCTCCGCCTCCGTGACCCCGTCGCGCGGGACCACCACCGCCGTGACGGCCTCGATCCACCGTTCGTCCGGCAGGCCGACCACCGCCGCCTCGGCCACGCCCGGGTGGGTGTACAGCACGTCCTCGACCTGCCGTGAGGCGACCAGTACCCCGCCCGAGTTGATGACGTCCTTCACCCGGTCCACGACCGTGAAGTACCCCTCCGGGTCACGGACCGCCAGGTCGCCGGAGCGGAACCAGCCGTCCCGGAAGGCCTTCTTCGTCGCTTCCGCGTCGTTCCAGTAGCCCAGGCAGAGCTGCGGGGAGCGGTAGACCACCTCGCCCGCCGTGCCGTCCGGCACCTCGGCCCCGTCCTCGTCGACGACCCGCGCCTCCACGTGGTGGACCGGCCGCCCGCACGAGTCCATCCGCCCCTCGTGCTCCTCGGGCCGCAGCACCGTGGCCAGCGGGCCGATCTCGCTCTGGCCGAAGCAGTTGTAGAAGCCGAGTCCGGGCAGCCGGGCGCGCAGCCGTTCCAGGACCGGCACCGGCATGATCGAGGCCCCGTAGTACGCCTTGCGCAGGGCGGACAGGTCACGGACGGCGAAGTCGGCGAAGTCCGGATGGTTGGCCAGCCCGATCCACACCGTCGGCGGCGCGAACAGGCTGTCCGCCTCCCCCGCCTCCACCAGGTCGAAGATCTCCTCCGCGACCGGCGCGTCCACGATCGTGTTCCGCGCGCCCACCGCCAGGTACGGCAGCAGGAAGACGTGCATCTGCGCCGAGTGGTACAGCGGCAGGGAGTGCACCGGCAGATCGCCCTCCGCCAGGTCCAGGGCCGCGATCGCGCTCTCGTACTCGTGGCAGAGCGCCTCGTGCGTCATCATCGCCCCCTTCGGCAGGGCGGTGGTCCCGGAGGTGTACAACAGCTGCGCCAGCCGGGACGGGTCGCCGGAGCGGGCGAAGGCCTCGGGCCCGGCGGGCTCCGCAGAGGCCTGCGCGCCGGCCAGGAAGGAGCCGGGTGCGTCGCGCAGCGGGCGTACGGCGAGTCCCCCGGGGACCCGCCCGGCCAGTTCCGGGTCGGCGAGGACGAGCGCGCTCCCGGAGTTCTCCAGGATGTACGCGAGGTCCTCCCCGGTGAGGTTCTGGTTGACGGGGACGTGCGTGAGCCCGGCGCGGGCGCAGGCGAGGAAGGCGAGGAGGTAGGCGTCGGAGTTGTGCCCGAAGGTCGCGACCCGGTCCCCCTCGGCCAGCCCGTAGCGCCCGCGCAGCACGGCCGCGCCCGTGGAGACGGCCGCGTCGAGTTCCGCGTAGGTCCAGGTCCGCTCGCGGTAGCGGACCGCGATCCGGTCCGGGACGCGTCGCGCGCTGTCGTGGAGCAGTCCGTCGACCGTGTTCTTCCGCACCGGGATCATGGTGGGATCCTCGTCTGCGCGTACGGCCGGGGTCAATGACCCGGCGCCGCGGATGCCCGACCGGAAACATCGGGGGATACCAAACGGCATGTTGACATGACGTCAGGTGGCCTGCATGAGTGTGGGGGCACACCAGCACCACCCATCCGCACCGGCGATCGCGCCCGTCCGCAGGCTACTTGGGAGGTATGTGCGCCTGCTCCACGGACGCCGTCGCGCCCGCCCGCTCCTCCGTCGTGTCGCCGTCACCGCCGCCGCACTGCTGGCCGCCGCGTCGGCGATACCCGAGGCCGCCGCCCGGGACCAGGGCTCCGGCCCGTCCGGCGGCGGCCCGTCCGCCGTCATCCGGTACACCGAGAACGGGATCCCGCACATCCTGGCCCGTGACTACGCCCACCTCGGGTTCGGCACCGGCTGGGCGCAGGCCGCCGACCAGGTGTGCGTGCTCGCCGAGCCTCACGTCGTGGTCGCCCACGAGCGTCATACGGGTCTTCACTTCCAGACCATTGGATCCCATGGATGATTCCTGTTCTTCGACCCTCAGGGGCCGGCCACATGGGCCAAGTGGCGTTCGGCCACGGTCTTGAGGGTCTGCTCGCCCGGGGTGTCCCAGATCTGCTCGTTGAAGATCTCGACCTCGATCCAGCCGGTGTAACCAGCGGCGGCGACCTGATCGGTCAGGGGGCGGAAGTCGATGTGGCCGTCGCCGACGTGGCCCCGACCCAGCAAGGCGTCCGCGGGCAGCGGCAGGGTCCAGTCGCAGACCTGGTAGGAGGCGATCCGCGGTCCGGCACGCTCGATCTGGCGCGGCAGGTCCGGGTCCCACCAGACGTGGTAGCTGTCGACGACGACGCCCACCTGCTCCACGGGGTGGGGCTCGGCGAGGTCCAGTGCCTGGCCCAGGGTGGACACGACCGCCCGGTCCGCGCAGAACATGGGGTGCAGGGGTTCGATCGCCATACGGACCCCCGCGTCACCGGCATGCGGCGCGAGTTCAGCGATCAGGTCGGCTACCCGGGCGCGGGCGCCGACCAGGTCGCGTGACCCCTCGGGCAGGCCGCCGACCACCATCACGAGCGTGTCGGTGCCGAGTTCGGCGGCCTCCTCCAGGGCGCGGAAGTTGTCTACCAGGGCCGCTCGGTGCGCGTCGGGCCCGTCGACGGTGAGGAAGCCGCCGCGGCACAGGCTGCTGACGGCGAGGCCGGCGTCGCGCACGATTTTCGCCGCCTCTGCGCGTCCCGTTTCGGCGACCTTGTCCCGCCACAGGCCGATCGCCGGGATGCCGGCGTCCACGCAGCCCTGGACGGCCTCGGGAAGGCTCCACCGCTTGGTGGTGATCTGGTTCAGCGACAGGCGTTCCAGGCCGCTCATGCGTCCACCCCCGCAAGGTGGAGGAACCGGCGCATTCGGTGGGCGGCCAGCTCCGGGTCGGGAAGGACGCCGGCCGCGTCGGCGAGCCGGAACAGCTCGGTCAGGTGAGGGACGGAACGTCCGCTCTGGGCACCGGCCACCATGGTGAAGTGACTCTGGTGGCCGGACAGCCAGGCGACGAAGACCACGCCCGTCTTGTAGTGGTAGGTGGGTGCGGCGAACAGGTGACGGGCCAGCGGCAGGGTGGGCTCCATCAGCGCGTCGTACCGCGCGGTGTCGCCCGCGTCCAGGGCGCGCAGCGCGGCGGCCGCGACCGCCGCAATGGGGTCGAAGATGCCCAGCAGTGCGTTACTGTGACCGGCCTCGTCGCCGCGGATCAGGTCCGGATAGTTGAAGTCGTCGCCCGTGTACAGGCGTACTCCCTCCGGTAGCGCACGCCGTAGCGCGATCTCCCGGTCGGCGTCCAGGAGGGACACCTTGATGCCGTCGATTCGCGGTGCGTTCTCCCGGATCAGGTCGAGCACCGTGTTCGTCGCGTCGTCGAGGTCGGTGTGGCCCCAGTATCCGGCCAGGGCCGGATCGAACATCTCTCCCAGCCAGTGCAGGATCACCGGCTGCCCGGCGGCGTCGATGACCTCGCCGTACACCTGGAGGTAGTCCTCGGGACCCTTGGCCACCGCGGCCATTGCGCGGCTCGCCATCAGGATCGGCCGTGCCCCGGCGTCCTCGACCACGGCCAGCTGTTCCCGGTAAGCGCCGATGATGTCGTGCAGTGTGGGGTCGGCCAAGGCGAGCTGGTCCGTGCCGACGCCGCAGGCCAGACGGCCGCCGACGGCGCGGGCCTCGGCTCCGGACCGGGTGATGAGTTCACGGGTGGCGGGCCAGTCGAGGCCCATGCCGCGCTGGGCGGTGTCCATGGCGTCGGCAACGCCCAGGCCGAGGGACCACAGGTGCCGGCGGAAAGCGAGCGTGGTGTCCCAGTCGACGGCCGCCGGTGCTCCCGGGCCGTTCTCCCTCAGAGGGTCGGCGACCACGTGGGCGGCGGCGTACACGATCCGGGAGGTGATCGGGCCGTTGGGCACGTCGAGGGCGGCGGGGGTGCGGAGGCGGTGTGGGCCATCCGGAAGACGCAGTTCGAGTGACATCAGATCTCCAGTGCGGGGACGTCGAGGCGGCGGCCTTCGCGGGCGGAGCGCAGGCCGAGTTCGGCGAGCTGGACGCCCTTGGCGCCCTCCAGCAGGTCCCAGTGGTACTCGGAGCCGGTCACGACGTGCTTGAGGAAGAGCTCCCACTGGATCTTGAATCCGTTGTCGAACTCGCTGTTGTCCGGGACCTGCTGCCACTGGTCGCGGAACGACTCGGTCACCGGCAGGTCCGGGTTCCACACCGGCTTGGGCGTCAGGGAGCGGTGCTGGACACGGCAGTTGCGCAGACCGGCCACGGCGCTGCCCTCGGTGCCGTCCACCTGGAACTCGACCAGTTCGTCCCGGTCGACGCGTACGGCCCATGAGGAGTTGATCTGGGCCGTGATGCCGCCCTCCAGCTCGAAGACGCCGTAGGCGGCGTCGTCCGCGGTCGCCGGGTAGGTCCGGCCCTGCTCGTCGACCCGCGCGGGGATGTGGGTCGCGGTGTGCGCGTACACGGTGCGGACCTCGCCGAACAGGCCGTCGAGCACGTAGCGCCAGTGCGGGAACATGTCGAGGATCATGCCGCCGCCGTCCTCGGCCCGGTAGTTCCAGGACGGCCGCTGGGCGGCCTGCCAGTCGCCCTCGAAGACCCAGTAGCCGAATTCGCCCCGCACGGAGAGGATGCGACCGAAGAAGCCGCTGTCGATGAGCCGCTTGAGCTTCAGCAGGCCGGGCAGGAACAGCTTGTCCTGCACCGCGCCGTTGCAGACGCCTGCCTCGCGTGCCAGCCGGGCCAGTTCCAGTGCGGCGTCGAGGGATTCGGCGGTCGGCTTCTCGGTGTAGATGTGCTTGCCTGCCGCGATCGCGGTCCGGATCGCCGTCTCCCGCGCCGGGGTGACCTGGGCGTCGAAGTAGATCTCGGCGAGGGGATGGGCCAGGGCCTCGTTCAGGTTCGTGGTCCAGTGCTCCAGGCCGTGCCGGTCGGCCAGTTCCTTCAGCTTGCGGTCGCTGCGGCCGACGAGGATCGGTTCGGGCCAGATGACGGTGCCGTCGTCCAGGGGCAGACCGCCCTGTTCGCGGATGGCCAGGACGGAGCGGACCAGGTGCTGGCGGTAGCCCATGCGGCCGGTGACGCCGTTCATCACGATGCCTATGACTTTGCGCGTCATTCTCGTATCTCCCTCTGGTGTGATGTGCAACTGAGTGCAGAAAGCGCTTGCTATTCGGTATGCGGAAGCTCCCGCCTCTGTGCGTGAGGTCGGGGGTCCGCAGTGAGGTAGGGCCGGCTCGAACCGGTCGGGCCCCTGTGTCGGGTCAGCCGGCTTCCGCGACGCGGGGCCCGGCCGTCAGACGGTTACCGCTGCGGCGAGCAGGTCCCGGGCGAGCAGCCCCGCGCCCAGGCACCCGGCGGCGTCCCCGAGGCCCGCCGGGAGGATCGCGGGCAGCCTCTGGAACGTCACACGTTCCGCCACTGCCGCGCGCAGGGGTGTGAACAAGGTGTCGCCGGCCTCGGCCAGGCCGCCGCCGATGATCAGCGTGCGGGGGTCCAGGACCGTGAGTGCGGTGACCAGCCCGTCTGCGAGCGCGTCGACCGCCGCCTGCCACACCCCGGTCGCTGCCTCGTCGCCCGCCTCGACGGCCTTGGCGCAGCCGGCCGCGTCGGCGGCGGGGTCGCCGCTCACGGTGGCCCAGGCCCGCGTGACCGCGGCGGCGGAGGCCAGGGCCTCCAGGCAGCCGCGCCCGCCGCAACCGCACACGGGGCCGCCGGGGCGTACGACGATGTGGCCGATCTCGCCCGCGCAGCCATGGGCACCGGACTCGATGCCGTCGTCGATGCCGATGGCACCGGCGATACCGGTGCCGAGCGACACGAACAGGAACCGGCCGGTCCCCCGGCCCGCCCCCAAGCGGCCCTCAGCGAGGCCACCGGTGCGGACGTCGTGCCCGAGCGCGATGGGAATCCCGCCGAGCCTGCCGCTCAGCAGCTCCCGCAGCGGGACGTCACGCCACCCGAGGTTCGCGGCGTAGACGGCGATACCGCCTTCGGAGTCGACGATGCCGGGCACGGCGACGCCCGCGGCGTCCGCGGTCGTGCCGAACTGCCTCTGCCCGTGCGTACGCAGCTCCTCCGCGAAGCCGAGGATCGCCTCCACGACGGCGGCGGGCCCGCGCTCGCGCCGGGTGGCCCGCCGTGCCTCGTACAGCACTGCCCCGTCCAGCCCGACCAGAGCTGCTTTCATTTCGGTGCCGCCCACATCGAGGGCGATGACATGTCTCACGGAAACACTCTCGCTGCTGGCTTTCGGTACCTTCGGGCCACTGGTGGTATCTCTTGCCGCGTCGTACCACGGCTGTGCGGGGCGAGGACTTCCTCGCAGGGAGGAGCCCCGCCCCGCGGGCTCATCCCTGGGAGAGATCCAGGACGCGGATGTCGTCGTGGTAGACGACGCGCGTCGGCACGTCTCCCTTCGCGAGCGTCTGGTCGGGCCGGTAGAGGCCCCACTTGAGATAGCCGAACTCCGCCGGGTTCACGGGGTGGAAGGTCTTCACGTTCTCGTACGTCTGCCGAAGCGTGTAATCCGATTCGCCTGGCATCTTGGTGGAGACCTTGTAGTAGCCGGTGCTGTCGTCAGTCCAGCTCACGTCCACGCGGAAGTGCATCCACTGACCGATGTGCGGGCGGAAGTCATCGACCACGGTGGACTGGAGGTTGAGGGTCGGCGACCGGAAGGCAATGCTGTTTCGCTTGGTCATGAGGTAGAAGGACGGAAGGTTCCCGCCGGCGTGCTTCCCCTGGAAGATGATGTCGCCGGTTGCCGATTCCCCGGACTCCCACGTCTCCCAGTCCTTCAGCAGGACGCTGAACTCGTACCGCTGCTCGTCGCCCACCACGAACTTCCCCTCGTGGACATCGTTCGTGGCGCTCTCGCTGCGCGGGGCCCCATCGGACACGTAACCGGGGTCACCCAGGGTCACCTTGTGGGCGACGGCGTGGTCGGCCCCCGAGTCGACGAGGTACGACGCGTCGGCCGCGGTCGCATGCGTCGTGGTCAGGTGCGGAATGCCGGAATTCAGCTGGCCGTTCGCGTATTCGATGTCCAGCAGGGTCGAGGAGATACCAGGGCTGCTGCACGAGCCCTCCGAAGCCCGGCTCATGCTCTCCTGACCTGCCTGCGCGGTGGCCACGCCTGCGAGGCTGAGTGCCCCCGCCGCCGCCACTGCGATGACGGACCGCCTCGTTGACTTCTTCATGGGTCAGCTCACCGGCCTGTCTTCGATACGGACGAGGTTGTGGCCGCGCATCGTGTAGAGCAGGCCGCGGCTGTCGGCGTTGACGTGCGGGCCGCTGTACCAGGCGCCGTTGATCTCGGCGACGACGGTGCTGGCGGCGAACGTCTTGGGGTGGAAGCGGAAGAGCGTGGTGTCGGAGACGCCGTAGACGATGCCTCGGCTGGTGACCATGGCCGCGAAGCCGGGGCAGAGGGCGCGGTGGTCGGCGGTGTGGATCACCCGGCGGATCGGGACGTCGACGACGAAGAACCCGCCCTTCCGCGTGAGTCCGTACAGGTGCTTGCCGTGCACGGCCAGCGCGGCTACTCCCGTGGTCAGGGACGCGGGGAGGTCGAGGCGCCACAGCTCCTTCCCGGCGACCGGGTCGAAGGCAACGATCGTGCAGCGCGGTCCCTGCGTGGTGGGGTTGTCGCCGCCGAGGTACGCGACTCCCTCACGGGTGGTGACCGCACGCACCAGCTGGATGTCGTCGACCGGGTTGGTGTAGACGGCCTTCTTGCCGGTTTTCGTGGAGTAGGTCCAGAGCGAGCCGCCGCCCTCGGTGTCGGACTGCGCGCCGACCAGCAGGAGCTCGTTGACGGGGTCGTAGCAGACGTCGAGCGGACGGTTCTGTTCGCTCGGGAACGCCGCGAGCTGGTGGGGCTGCTCGTCGCGCGTGGGGTCGTACGTCCACATGCCCTGCGAGCTGTACTGGCCGGTGTAGAGCACCCCGTTCAGTACCTCGGCGTCCTTCGCCTCGCCGGGCGCCCGGAGGTTGAGCACCTTGCTGTTGCGCAAGTCGTGGCGTGCGATGCCGTTGTTGCCGCCGACGTAGACGTACCGGTGGTCGGCGGCGATCCCCATAGTGGTCTGCGGACTGACGGGTGCGCCCGCCTGGCCGAGATCGGTGAGGGCGGACGTACCGGCGGCCACGTCGATCTCGGCAACGAAGCCGTAGCCCGAGACGACGGTCAGCTTGCCTTGGGCATGGTCCAGTCCCCAGATCTCGCCGAGGTCGCCGTCGAACTTTACGGGGGCGACAGCCTTGGTCGCCGTCGAGTAGGAGTGCAGACCGGAATCGGTGGCGAAGTAGATCAGGTCACCGTTCGCCGTCAGGTTCTTGACGACTTTCCCGCTGGTGGGCGTCACGGTGTACGAGGAGAGGTCGGCCAGGTCCATCACGGCGAGCTTGGCCGGCTCGGTCGATCCTGAGGTGCTGACGACGAGGCGGTCGCCGAAGACGGCGAGGTCGCGGAGGCTGGGGTCCTTCTCCATCTCCGTCGGCGTGACGTTGCTGAACGTGCCCGCCGCCCGGTCGTACGCGTACAGCGACGCCTTGCTCGCCCCGTCCCCGCCGACCAGGACACTGCCGGCTCCGAAGAATACGGTCGTGTCCGTGGCGGCGACGGCCCTGGCCAGGGTGGCCTTCGGGTCGGGTATGCCGAGCTTGCTCACCGCGCCGGTGGCCGGATCGTACATCCACAGCGCGGGCGCCTTCCCCGGCACGCCGCCCACGGCGTACACGGTGCCGTCGGGGGCGACGGCGAGATCGCGGATGTCGCGGTCCTCGGTCCGGCCGATAGCCACGGCAGGCTTGTCCGGGGTGGACAGGTCCCAGCGGAACAGGTTCGGCTTGCCCTCGTCCGCCTTGACCAGGACGCCCGCGTACAGGTACCGGCCAGTGGAGTCCGCGGCGAGCGCCTGAATCGAGTGTCCCGTGCCGAGTACGGTCTGCGCGCTCACCTTGCGGGTCGGCACGTCGAAGGCGATCACCTGCGTCGGGGAGAGGTTACGAGACCCGATGTAGACGGTGTCGCCGACCTGGATCGCGCTCATGAGCGCGAACTGCTCGATCCCGGGGCCGAGATCGGTAATGCGCGTACAGGGTCCGCCGGTCGTGGCCTTGGCCTGGGCCGGTTCGGTGAGCAGCGGGCCCGCGGCCGCGGCGAGCCCAAGGGCACCGCCTGCCATGAGCAGCTGACGCCTGCCCATCGAAGAAGAGCCTTGCATGGGGGGGACTCCTTTGTTCGTTGTGCGGGGACACAGAGCGGGGAGGAGCAAGAGCCGTGATGGGGAGCTCACGGCAGGAACCGGCCGGCCCCGGGTCGGGGGAACTCCGGGGCCGGCCGCTCAGGCCGACGTCGCGAGGGCCGCGTGGTGCACGGCGTGGGCGAACGGTTCTCCGGAGCAGTAGCGCTGGACCTCGTCGAGGGCGCTGCTGGTGATCCGGTGGAGTTCGCCGCCGAGCGAGCCGGCGATATGGGGGGTGAGGAGGACGTTGGGCAGGGAGTAGAGCGGTGAGGTGGAGGGGAGCACCTCCGGTTCGGTGACGTCGATGACCGCGCGGAGGCGGCCGGTCACGGCTTCGGCGGTGAGGGCGTCGGTCTCGACGAGGGACCCGCGTGCCGTGTTGATCAGCGTGGCGCCGTCACGCATCTGTGACAGCCTGTGCGCGTCCAGCAGATGGTGGGTCTCCGGCAGGGCCGGCGCGTGCAGCGAGACGACGTCCGAGTCGGCGACGAGTTCGTCGAGGCCGACGTGCCGGGCACCCAGCTCCGCGGCCTGCGCGGCGTCGACGTGGGGGTCGGCGAGGAGCAGGTCGAGGTCGTAGGGCCGCAGCAGTTCGAGGACCTTGCGGCCTACGAGGGACGCGCCGACCAGACCCACGGTCCGGCGGTAGTTGCCGAACCCGGGGAAGTGCTGGGACCAGTCGAGGGCGGCACGGTGGTCGCGGTAGAGGCCTCCGATGTCCAGGACCCGCTTGTTGGCGAAGAGGATCGCGGCGACCGTGTACTCGGCGACAGGCACGGCGTTGGCGGCGGCTGCCGAGGAGACCACCAGTCCGCGGTCCCAACACGCCTGTGTCACATGGTGTTTGACGCTGCCCGCTGCGTGGACGATCGCCTTCAGCGCCGGTGCCCGTGCCAGGACCTCCTCGTCGAGGACGGGGCATCCCCAGGAGGTGATCAGGATCTCCACGTCCTCCAGGGCCGGTTCCCCGGTGAGGTCCTCGGCGACGTGGTCCGGGTCGATGTCGACGTACGCCGTCAGACGCTGGATCGCGGAGGGCGGGAACATCGCGTCCCGGTGGCGACGGCCCATGGCGAACAGGGCGCGGGGGCGAGTGGTCGCGGTCGGGTTCGAGTGCATGGGTGAATTCCTCACGGTGGCGGCCTACTTGACGGCGCCGGCGGTCATGCCGGACTTCCAGAACCGCTGCAGCATCAGGAAGATGGCGATCAGCGGGGCCACAGCCACCAGGGAGCCGACGACGGCCAGCAGGTAGTCCTCGGGATGACCCTGGGTCAGGGCGGACGAGTACCACACGTAGAGCCCGAGGTTGACCGGGTACAGGTCCTGGTCGGAGAGCATCACCAGGGGCAGGAAGAAGCTGTTCCAGATCTGGGTGAACTGGAAGAGGAAGATGGTCACGAAACCGGGCGCGATCATCGGGAACGCGATGCGGCAGAAGGTGCGGAACTCGCCGGCCCCGTCCATCCGCGCCGCTTCCAGAACCTCGTCCGGCACGTAGGAGGCGCTGAAGACCCGTGCCAGGTACACGCCGAAGGGGAAGACGAGGCCGGGGATGAACACGCCCCAGAACGTGTTGACCAGTCCGACCTTGGCGGCGAGGAGGTACAGCGGTATCGCCATCGCCGTGCCGGGCACCATCACGCCGAGCAGTACGAGCGAGAACACGCGCTCCTTGCCGGGGAACGAGAGCTTGTCGAATGCGTAGCCGGCGGCGACGCTGAAGATCGATGCCAGGAGGGCTCCCACACCGGCGTACAGCACCGTGTTGATGAGCCAGCGCACGTACACGCCGTCGTCGGCCGCGAACAGGTGGCTCAGGTTGTCGGCGAGGTGGATCTCGTCTCCGAGCGCGAACCCGTTCGTGCCGAAGAGGTCCTCGCGGCTCTTGGTGGAGGACAGGAGCAGCCAGGTCAGCGGCAGCAGGGTATAGAGCGTGGCGAGGCCGAGGAGGGCGGTGACGCCTGCCTTGGAGAGCAGGACCGACGGCGACTTCGGGGCGCGCCGTTGCCGGCGGGGGCGCGGGGCTGGACCGGTCACGGGCGTCGTCTCTGGGGTCTTCTCGGGCGCGGGGGCTGCGGGGGGAAGAGTGGAGGAGGAGGTCACGGCTTGCTCCCGCGGCGTGAGATACGGGTGACGGCGAACGACAGCACGGCGGCGAACAGTGCGATCAGCAGCGAAGCGGCTGCCGCCAGGCCGAAGTCGTTGTTCTGGAAGGCGGCCGTCTGGACGTACATGTTGGGGGTGAAGCTGCTGCCGATCGCGCTGGAGGCGTTGTAGATGACCTTCGGCTCGGTGAAGAGCTGGATCGAACCGATGACGGTGAACAAGATGGCGAGGGCCACCGCGGGGTAGATCATCGGGACCTTGATGGACAGCGCCGTCCGCACGGCGCCGGCGCCGTCGATCTTCGCCGCCTCCAGGGTCTCGCGGGGCACGGCCTGCAGGGCGGCGTAGAAGATGACCATGTTGTAGCCCATCCACTCCCAAACGGCGATGTTGGCCGCGGAGAACACGGCGTTGTCGACCGACAGGAAGTTGATGTCGATGCCGCCGGATTCAAGGAAGTCGATCACCGGGCTCAGGCCGGGTGTGTAGAGGTACACCCAGATCAGAGCGGCGATCAGTCCCGGCACCGCGTGCGGAAGGAACAGCGCCAGCTGGAAGAAGGACCGCGCCTTGGCCAGACCCGAGTCGAGCAGCAGGGCCAGGACCAGCGCACCGCCGATCATCACGGGGATGTAGACCGCGCAGTACACGGCGATGACGAGGAATCCGTCGCGGAAGGCCTCGTCGGACAGGGCTCGGGCGTAGTTCCCCAACCCGGTGAAGACGTTTTCGGTGCCGCCGAACCCAAGGCCGGAGGTGCGGGTGGTGAACAGGCTCAGCCACGCCGCGTAGAACAGCGGGGCGAGGGTGACGGCCGCGAACAGGCCGAGGAACGGGGTGAGGAGCAGCGCGGCGGTCCGGCGCTGGCCTCGGGCGGATGGGCTTGCCATACCGGCCTTCCTTGGGTGGGGCGGGGGAGAGCGTGTGCGGGAGGGAGCCGGGGGGCGGCCCGCCGAGCGGGCGGGGCCGACCCTCCGGGCTGCGGGGTCCTACGGGGCGGTGACCTTCAGGCCGCGCTGTTCCATCTGCGTGATCGTGGCCTTCTCGGCGGTGGAGAGGACATCGGGCAGGGTCACCGAGCCGTCGGCGACCTTCGGGAGCTGGTCCACGATGGCCGTGTTGGTGGCGCCCATGACCGGGCCCCACGTCCAGCCGGGCCGGATGGCGTCGTAGGACTGCGACATGACGCCGTAGATGTCCTGCCCGCCGAAGTAGTCCGTCTTGAAGGCCGCCTTCGTGACCGGCACGAGACTCGGATCCGCGGGGAACATGCTGCTGGTTCCGGACGACACCCAGGCCTTCATGCCCTCGGGGTCAGTGGTGATCCACTTGATGAACTCGGCGGCGGCCCCGCTGTTGTCGGAACCCTTCGGGATCGCGAAGGACGAACCTCCGAACATGCCCGAGGCCGGCGCTCCGTCCCACGTCGGGACGGGGGCTACGGCCCACTTGCCCTTCTGGTCGGGGACGGTCGCCTGGAGGGCTCCGGCGCACCAGCTGGCGCAGACGTAGGCGACGGTCTCGCCCTTCTGGACGCTCGTCCAGAACGGGTCCAGCTGGCTCAGCGAGTGGACAAGGCCCTTGCGGGCGAGGTCGCCCCAGTAGGCGGCGACCTTCTTGGACGGGTCGTCGTCGATGGTGACCTTCCAGGAATCCTGCTCGGTCGAGAACCACTTACCGCCGGCCTGCCAGGAGAGCGCCTCCAGGACCCCGGGATTGTCGGTGTACATGACACCACCGCGGGCGGCCGGGTCGGCCTTCTTCACCTGCTCGGTCATGTTCCGGTAGGCGTCCCACGTCGTGGGAACGTCGATCTTGTGCTGGTCGAAGAAGTCCTTGCGGTACATCATCATCAAGGGCGCCGCGTCACGCGGGACGGCCCAGGTTTTGCCGCCGAGGTTGACCAGCTGCCGCGCCGCCTCGGGGAACCCGGCCTTCACCTCCGCACCGAGGAGGCCGCTCAGGTCTTCGACCTTCCCCTGGGCCGCGAACTCCGGCAGGTGCGGGTACTCGACCACCGCGACGTCCGGCACCGTGCCGGCCTTCACGGCGTTGGTGAGCTTGGAGTAGTACTCCTGGCCCGACGGAACCGTCTCGAAGGTCACCTTGATGTCGGGGTGGCTGGCATTGAAGGCCGCGGCCACCTTGTCGGAACCCTTGAGGAAGGACCAGAAGGTGACCTCTCCGGTCTTCTTCGCCGCAGGGGAAGCCCCCTGGTCCGTCCCCCCACCGCAGGCGGTGGCGAGCAGGGCGAGAGCTGTGACGGAGCCGGCCAGAACGGCCGTGGATCTGCGAAGCATGATGTGCACCGATCGTTCACGGGGGCGTTGACCGGAATCATTCGCCAGTAAGTGCGCTTCGTCAATGCCTCGAGCTTCATTCGATGAAAAACGAAAGCAAGTGATGCGATCCGATGCCGTCTCACACCCCCGCTCTACGGTGCCTCGCCCTGGGCGGGGAAGGCCCCACTGGAGTCCCGTACCCGCAGCTCCGGGCGGAGCAGCAGCTCAACCAGGGGCGCGGCCGGATCGGCGATGCGCCGCCGCATCAGATCGACCGCCCACGCCCCCACGGCCCGCTTGGGCGGTGCCACGGCAGTGAGCGGCACATCGCTCAGCTCGGCGACCTCGTCGTCGTACGTCACGATGGCCAGATCCTCCGGAACACGCAGGTCGCGCGCCTGAAGGAGGCCCACCAGGGTGACGGCATCGAGATCGTTGTGGACCAGGGCGGCCCGCACGTCACCTGCCTCGACCGCCCGCACGAGCTCCTCGAACCACTCGGTCGACGCCGATCCGCCGGTCGGATCGATGCGGTATTCCGGGCCTTGCGTCAGCCCGAGCGCCTGGCAGGCCGCCGCATAACCCTCGCGGATCAAAGGCGTGTTGGGGCTCTCCGCCCTGGCGACCAGGGCGATCCGTTCATGCCCCAGCCCGGCGAGGTGCCGGACCGCCAGGCCCGCGCCATGGGCGTGGTCGGACGCGACCTGTTCCAGCCGCCCGGCCTGCGCGCCGGCCCGACGGTCCACGAGAACGACCGGTATGTCGAGGCCGGCCAGCCACTGCTCGGTCCCTGCGGGCTCAAGCCCGGCGCGCGGCATCAAGAGCAGACCGTCGACGCCCGCCGCGACGAGCCGTCGTACCTGCTCCCGGTTGTCCGTCAGCGTCTCACCGGAAACGGCGAGCACGATGCGCACTCCGTGCGTGCGCGCCGCGTCCTGCACTCCTCGGATGATCTCGGGGTAGTAGTAGTTCCCGGGCGGAACGATCAGGCCGAAGGCATCCCCCCGCCGCATCGCGGGCCCGGGAGTGGCGGGTCCGGCCGAGTCGGCCGCCTGAGCCGCGGTCAGCGACATGGCACCTCCGTGCACACGGACGACCAGCCCCCGGCCTGCCAGGTCCCGGACGTCCTGGCGCACGGTGACGGCGGAGACCCCGATCTCTTCCGCCACCTCTTTCACCTTGATCGATCCCCGACGCTCCAGAATGCGCAGAAGCGCCTCACGCCGCTCTTCAGCCAGCACTCACGTGCCCCTCTCATCGCAAGCGAAGCCATTTGCTTTCACTCGACAAGTGAAAGGTACCAACGAAGCCATGGCACGTGCCGGACCTGGCATGGACATCCGCCGAACCGTCCTGCCCGGCGATCGGCGATCAGCCGGAGTGTCCGCGGGCAGTGGCAGGTGCGCTGAGCCGAATCGCGGGGCGACACACCAGGGGCGGTGGCGGTCGGGCTCGCCGTCGACGGACCACTTGCGGGCGGGACCGGCTTGCGGCCTGGGAGTTTCGGTGGATACGGTCGATAGAAAGCGCTTACTACGAGGAGTTCACCGCGTGCCGACCTCCGACGTCCTGATCTACACCCGTACCGCGGGCTACCGCCACCACTCCATCCCGGCGGGTGCCGCCGCGTTCGTCGGGATGGCTCAGGAGAGCGGTTTCGGGGCGGAGGCGACGGACGATCCGGAGGTGTTCACGCACGAGCGGCTCGAGCGGTGCGCGGCCGTGGTGCTGCTGTCCACCACCGGGCCCGTCCTCACCGACCAGGCCCGCGCAGCCCTGGAGACCTACGTACGAGCCGGCGGCGGGTTTCTCGCCGTGCACGCCGCGGCCAATGCCGAGCCCGACTGGCCCTTCTACGGCGAACTGCTCGGCACCCGCTTCGCGGGCCATCCGCCGCTCCAGCCCGGCCTGGTCCACGTGGAGGACCCCGCGCATCCGGCGACCGCACACCTTCCGACGGAGTGGGCCTGGACCGACGAATGGTACGACTTCACCTCGCACCCACGCGACGCGGGCGTCCGCGTCCTGCTGCGCGCCGACGAGTCCACGTACACCGGCGGCACGCACGGCACGGACCACCCGCTGTCCTGGTGCCACGAGAAGGCCGGCGGCCGGTTCTTCTTCACAGCGCTCGGCCACACACCGGAGTCGTACGCGGCCCCCGCCTTCCGCGCACACCTCTCCGGCGCCCTCCACTGGGCCACGGGCCGCCACGCTGCGCGACCTGATGTTGTCCCAACCCACTCGACCTGACCCCGCCGCAGCAGGTCACCCAGACCCCGACAACCGGCTGCTCGGGTGGGATAGACGCCCCCCAGGACGTTCGAACGGGACCCGGAAGCGGGGTCGAGGCTTCGCCCGGGGCTCACGGAACCGATTCTGCTGTTGCTCGTTGGTGGGTCGGGATGCACATCCGGCCCCGGGTCTCCGAGCCCCCGTGGGGCGGTTCCCGGGTTCCGGCACCTGGTACGTCCTGTCCTCTCCGGTCCTGACCGCCAGGGGGATGGGCCTCACCGCGAGCGGCGGTGGCAGTGCCAGGTGCCGGGCCATTCCGCCGCTGTCGGGGGCGATGGTGGAGTTGACCGCGGTGAGGGAGACGGTGGGGATGCCGGCTGGGTGAAGGTGCCGTAGTCGGTGGAGAGGTAGTGCACCTCGTCGCTCTCGGTTGGGACGTGGTGGCGGGCGAGCAAGGCCGTCAGCAGCCGGGACGGGTCCGCCGAGCCATCGGGCGGCGTGGGGAGGTGTTGCATCTGCGCGAGTGCGTCGCGGACTGCTTCCGGTTTGGCGGCCAGGCCTGTGCCGTGCACCCCCGTCGTCGCTTCCAAGTTGCCTGGACGCGTGGTACCCAGGGCCGTCGCGGTCCACCGCCCCGGTGCCGGGCCGGGGGTACGCGCAAATGGGAGGGCATGATGCCGGACGAGGCGGCAACACCACCGGGGCCGGATGTCCTTGCCCCGGCCCGGCTGGGACCGCTGCGCCTGCGCAACCGGGTCATCAAGGCCGCGACGTTCGAAGGGCGCACCCCGGACGGCCTGGTGACCGACGAACTGATCGAGTTCCACCGGCGAGTGGCCGCCGGCGGAGTCGGCATGACCACCGTGGCCTACTGCGCCGTGTCCCCCGAAGGCCGCACGGAGCGACGCCAGCTGCATCTGCGGCCCCAGGCGCTCCCCGGGTTGCGCAAGCTGACCGGCGTCGTGCATGACGCGGGCGCGGCCGCCTGCGCCCAGCTGGGGCATGCCGGCCCGGTGGCCGACGCCTCTTCCAACGGCGTTGCGGCCCTCGGGCCGGGCCGCTTCTTCAACCCGCTCGGCATGCGGCGCACCCGGGCGGCCACCGCCGCCGACCTGGACCGCGTCACCCGGGCACATGCGACGGCGGCCCGCCTTGCCGTGGACGCCGGCTTCGACGCGGTGGAGATCCACCTCGGCCACAACTACCTGGCCAGCTCCTTCCTCAGCCCTCGCCTCAACCGTCGTACCGACACCTACGGCGGCAGCCTGGAGAACCGGGCCCGCCTCGCCCGCGACATCGCCCGCGCGGTGAGGGAGGAGGTCGGCACCGAGATCGCGGTCACGGCGACACTCGGCATGAAGGACGGTGTCCCCGGCGGCCTGGACCTGGACGACAGCATCCAGGTCGCCCGCTGGCTGCAGCAGGACGGTTCGGTCGACGCTCTGCAGCTCACCGCCGGCAGTTCGCTGCTCAACCCCATGTACCTCTTCCGCGGCAACGCCCCGGTCCGTGACTTCGCCGCAGCCTTCCCGCCGCCGCTGCGCTGGGGCATCCGGCTGACGGGCCACCGGTTCCTGCACGACTACCCGTACGGGGAGGCCTACCTCCTGGAGTACGCCCGGCGCTTTCGTGCCGAACTGGACCTGCCGCTCATCCTGCTCGGCGGCATCACCCGGCGGGAGACCATGGACCTCGCGATGGCCGAGGGCTTCGCGTTCGTGGCCATGGCCCGGGCGCTGCTCAGCGACCCCGACCTGGTCCGGCGCATCGCCGCGGACTCCGCGGCGGCCTCGCGCTGCTTCCACTGCAACCGCTGCATGCCCACCATCTACTCGGGTACGCGGTGCCCCGAGTTCGATGGACACGCCCCGTCGGCGCCGTAAGGTACGACAAGGGTGACGCCCTGCGCAACGAGGTGAGCGTGCTGGTCGCAGCCATCAACGAGTGGCTGCGACCAGCACTTTCATGGAGGACCTAGACGCGCTGCCAGAGTGCCGGGACGCTCGGGGGTTCCCAGCCGGTGATGGCGGCGTGAGCCTGAATGCAGCGGTACGAGGAGCCGCCGTAGGCAGCGACGTCGCCGGCCCGGTAGGACGTGCCGGCGGCCCAGGTCCCGGTCGACGGGGGCGTGGTGGACGGGGGCGTGGTAGGCGGGGGCGTCGGAGTCTGGGGGACGTCCAGCACGAAGTCGTACGTGCCCTCACGGGCCGGACCGGCCTGGCGGACGGTCATCAGGAGACGGGCGTCGAAGATGGTGTCGGTGCTGTTGCGCGGCTCGTTGGGGAAGTACAGCTGGGTGGTGACCACCCGGCGCCCGGGGGCCTGCAGCTTGACGTGGATGTGCCGGGTTCGGCCCGGGTAGAGGCCGGGCACGATGGTGGTGAGGCTGAACGCGCCCTGGGCGTTGCTGAACTGGTGCCCGCGGAAGGTGTAGCCGGTGTTGTCGTAGGCGCCGTTGACATCGGCCTGCCAGAAGTCGAGGAGCACGCCGGATATCGGCAGGCAGGCCCGGCCGAAGACGTATCCGGTGACGGTGAGGCGGGTGCCCGGGGTGCTGCTCGTGATCAGCGAGGTGCGCAGGGGGGAGTTGGGCTTGAAGTAGGGTCCCTCGGTCTGCTCCACGGTCGGCTCATCGCCGTCGTCGCAGTCAGGGGTCAGGGCCAGGGCGTTGCCCGCTGCCACCCGGTCGCGGGCCAGCGCCACGCCACCGCCGAACAGCAGTGGGGCAGCACTGAGCGAGACGGCCGCGCGCAGGATGGACGTGCGGCTGATCCGGCCGTCGTGGCCGGTGGGAGGTGCTCCGGAAGGGTCTTCGGTCGCGGACATGCGCCGACTCCTTGCGTGTGGGGGGAGGGAGGTTCGGCCCTTGCCACGATGGGGGGGGCCGGCCGTGAAGGCACGGCGAGCCATGGCAAGGACCCGGGCCGGTATCTCGCCCCGGGGTGCGGGGCGGACCGCCTGCGGCCACCTTATGGGCCCTCCGGGGCGACATCGATGGACTCGATCCGGGGATCGTGGTGATTTCCACCGGTCGCGGTCCGGAACGCCCCGGGGGCCATCCCGGTCTCCCTCCGGAAGAACCGGGAGAAGTACGCAGGGTCGCCGATGCCGACCTCCACCGCCACTTGACGCACGGTCAACTGTGTTCCGCGCAGCAGGCGTTTGGCCTCCAGGGTCTGCTGCTGGCGGATCAACTCGCCGGGAGTCCGGCCGGTGGCATGCCGCACCAGAGTCTGCAAGTGACCCTGGGATAGCCCGAGTTCCTGTGCGTACGAGCCGACAGATCGCCGGGTGCCGCCGGGCAGGCCGATCAGCCGGGTGAAGTCGGCGGCCAGCTCCGCGGCCCTGCCGCGGGCTGCCACGGCCCGGCCCGGTGCGCAGGCCCGCAGCGCGCGGAGGATCAGGATGTGCAGGCTGGCGCGCAGCACCCCCGGGTATCCCGCCTGGAGCTCCCGGTACTCGCGCCCCATCTCGGCCAGCAGTGCGGCGATCGGCCCGGCCTGGTCGCCGGGTGCGTGCCCGGGCCGGGTGGCCAGCGTGCGCAGCGCGGCCGCGTCCTGCGGGTGGGAGAGCAGGAAGTCCTCGTTGAAGAGCACCACATGGCCGACGAGTCCCTCCGCATCGGCCCACCGGTGCACCTGGCCGGGGGTGACGACGCACAATTCCGGCGGCTCCACCGACTTGTGGACCAAGTCCAGGACGTGGGCACCGCGGCCGCCGGTGACGTAGACGATCTCGTAGAAGGTGTGCCGGTGCGGGAAGGCCGCCCGGGAGAGCGTGCCGATGGTGTCGAAGGTGCCGATGGCGAAGGGCAGCAGGTGCGGCAGGGGGACCTCTAAGCGGTGCAGCGGGAGGTCGAGGAGGCGGGTGTTCTGTGGCTCGTCCATGGCAGCAGTCTGTAACCACACTCCCTACAGGTCCAGACCAATCACGGGCAATCCAGGCCTCCCTGCTCAGACCGCGCTCCGCAGGCGGAGCTCCAGGTCGCGCAGGTCCTTGGCGAGCGAGGAGTGGACCTTTCTGGCCATCAGGGGCGCGGCCAGGCGGTAGTAGCCTCCCCCGCCGCCCCGGACCCGGATGCGGGCGAGCGTCCCGTCCGGGTGCGGCACGAAGGTGTAGGTGACGTGCATCGGCATCGGGCCGGCGACCGACACCATGTCCAGCAGGTGCTCCGGGTCGTGCCGGGCCACGCGCAGCACGTAGTCGATGCGTTTGCCGAGGAAGTACGCGGTACGGGTGACCTCGGCGCCGACGCCGAAGCCGCCGCCGTCCGCTTCCCGGGTCAGTGCCGCCTCACGGATACCCTGCGTCCATTCGGCGTCGTGGCGCCAGTCCATGGCGTACGCCGCCACCTCGGCGGGCGGGAGCGGGATGATCCGTTCCGCCGTCACGTCGATCGTCATGGGCGGGCCGCCGTTCAGAGGGTGAAGAAGGGCTGCGGGGTGCCCGTCTCGACGTACTGCTTCAGCCGGGTCATCAGCTGCCCCCAGGTGCCGGCGCTGTGGGCGAGGGCGGGGTCGTCCTCCGCGAAGCCGGTGTGGCGGAAGTCCACCCGGGTGCCGGCTCCGTCGGGGGTGCCGGTGAGCTGCCAGGTGATGACGGTGCCCGTCCAGTGGGGCGGGAAGGCGCCGACGGAGGTCCACGCGACCTCTTCCTGGTCCGCGCGGTCCCGGCGGAGCTGGAAGGGCTCGGGGATCTGCGGGAAGTCGAAGAAGAGGATCTCGTCCTTGCGGTTCACCCCGGTGGTCCACCAGCCGGTGAGGCCCTCGTGGGTGTCCAGCGCCTCGTAGACCTTCGTACGGTCGGCGTCGATGTCGGTCTGGAAGGTGATCTCGGACATGGGTGCTGCTCCTGTTGCGAGTGGGGGGTGGCGCTCGGTGCGCCGTCGCTTTAGCCCAGACTAAAATGACTCCGGTCTCGATCGCAAGCTGAAGCGGCGACTAAAATGACAACCATGGATGCGGTACGAGCGGTCGCCGAGCCCAGACGGCGCGAGATCCTGCGCCTGGTCTGGGACGCGGAGCTGTCGGCGGGCGAGATCGCCGAGCGGTTCGACGTCACCTTCGGCGCGGTCTCCCAGCACCTCAAGGTGCTGCGGGACTGCGGGCTGGTTACGCTGCGCCAGGACGGCAAGAAGCGTTTCTACCGCGCCGACCGCGAGGGCATGGGCCCGCTGGCCGACTACCTGCAGTCCATGTGGGCCACCAAGCTCGACACCCTCGCCGCACTCGCCGAGGCTGCCGAGCGGCGTGAGAAGTCCGAAGGGACCGTGCAGTGAACACAGACGTAGTCACGCTGGAGCGGCACATCGCCGCCCGCCCCGAGACGGTGTTCTCCTTCTTCACCGAACGCGACAAGTGGCTCGCCTGGATGGGCAAGGACGGCGAGTTCACCTTCGAGCCCGGCGGCTCCTACCGGACCAACGTCAGTGGCGACAACGTCGCCGAGGGGCAGTTCGTCGAGATCGACCCACCCAAGCGGATCGTCTTCACCTGGGGCTGGGCCGAGGGAGGGATGCCCGTACCCTCCGGCTCCTCCACCGTGGAGATCACCCTCGAACCGGCCGGCGAAGGCACCCTCCTGCGCCTGGCCCACCGCGGCCTGCCCTCCCCCGAGGCCTGCGCCGCCCACGCGGAGGGCTGGACCCACTACATCCGCCGCCTCGTGGTCTGGTCGGAAGGCGGCGACCCGGGCCCCGACGACTGGATGTGAGCCGTGGCCCGCCGCCGGCTACCGGTGCGTACGTAAGCGCGCTCACATACGGGCAGCCGCACCGCCTCCTATCGTCGGCCTCACAAGCCGGACGCAGGAGCAGCAGGAGGAGGCGGTCACCATGGCCACCACGTTGCAGGTCTCCCCGGGCACGGCCGTCATCCCGGTCCACGCGGCCTGGGGTGCCGCGGCCGGTCTGGTCGGCGGCGTCGGGATGGGCATCTGGATGTCGGTGTCCCGTCCCATGATGGACACGGCGATGATCACGATGGTCGCCGGGCTCCTCGGCAGCACCAACGCCTTCGCGGGCTGGCTCATCCACCTGTCCATCGCACTCTTCGTCGGCATCACCTTCGGCGCACTGCTCGGGCGGTTCGCCCGGAGCCCCGTACCCGCCGCCGTCCTGGGCCTCGCCTACGGCGCGGTGTGGTGGACCCTGGGCGCCCTGTGGATCATGCCGGCCAACATGGGCATGCCGATCTTCGACTGGAACGACGTCAGCGCCTCCAGCCTCGGTGCACACCTCGTCTACGGGCTACTGGCCGGGCTGGCCTTCGCCGCGATCTCCCGTACGGCGGGCGGGCAGCGCAGCGGTACGGCCCGAGGATGAAGCCCGCACCGCCCGTGCCGCGCCGCCTCCCCGACCGCAGTGGCCCGGTGCCCTACTGTCTGGCCGACAGCGCGTACGCGCTGGGCAGCCCGGCGTGGGGCGCCGCACCCCCGCCCTGGGCGCCAGGACGACGCGAGGGGACACACGCGATGGCCGGAAACGACGAGGCGGACGACGCGGACCGGACCTGGTGCCTGGCCGAGGTCGACATCTTCCGCGACCTCTCCGAGCAGGAGATGGCCGCCATCGCCACCGCGGCCCCCATGAAGTCGTACGTCGCGGGCCAGATCCTCTACGCCCCGACCCAGCCCAGCGAAGTCCTGTTCATCCTCAAACAGGGCCGGGTCCGTATCTTCCGGGTCTCCGCCGACGGCCGGGCCCTCACCACCGCCATCATCACCCCGGGCACGATCTTCGGGGAGATGGTGCTGCTGGGACAGCACATGTACGACAGTTGCGCCGAGGCCCTCGACGACGTCACGGTGTGCGTGATGAGCCGGGCCGACGTGCGCCGGCTGCTGCTGACCGACGCGCGCATCGCGGCCCGCATCACGGAGATCCTCGGCCGCCGCCTGGCCGACCTGGAACAACGTCTGTCCGACAGCGTGTTCAAGAGCGTGGCCCAGCGAATCGCGACCACCCTGACGATACTGGCGGGTGCCCAGCCCCCGGCGAGCCCGCTGCGCCCCGGCGGCCGACACCCCCAGATCGCGCTCACCCACGAGCAGCTCGCCGCGCTCGCCGGCACCTCGCGCGAGACCTGCACCAAGGTGCTGCACGAGTATGTCGACCAAGGCCTGCTCCGACTCGCCCGTGGCCGCGTGACCGTCCTCGACACAGAACGGCTGCGCGACGCGGCGGGCTGACGTCACCAAACCGTAAGGCCATCACCGCCCACCCGGCGCGAAGACAGTCCTACAGTCACTCTCGGCCCCGTCCCGAACACACAGGAGTCGACATGCGCCCCCGCACCCTCGCCCCGGCCATACTCGCCGCCGCCCTGCTCGCCGCCACCGGGTGCGCCGCGGACGAAGGCCCGGCCGCGGGCACCGGCGCAGACGCAGCGCCGTCGACCGCATCAGCGCCCGCACAGTCGCCCGCGCCTTCGGACCCGGGCAAGTCCGGCGCCGCCGGTGCCCAGGTCCCCGCCGTACTGGACTTCACCGCCACCACCGTGGACGGCAATCCGTTCGACGCCACGGCGCTCGCGGGCAAGCCCACCGTGCTGTGGTTCTGGGCCCCCTGGTGCCCCAAGTGCAAGGCCCAGGCCGCCGAGACCGCGAAGGTCGCCGCCGACTACACCGGCAAGGCCAACGTCGTCGGCGTCGCCGGCCTGGACAAGAACACCGCGATGAAGGACTTCGTCACCGACACCAAGACCGGCGGCTTCCCTCAGCTGTCCGATGAGAAGGGCGAGGTCTGGAAGCGGTTCAAGGTCACCGAGCAGAGCCGCTACGTCATCCTCGACAAGGACGGCAAGACCGTCTTCGAAGGCGTCCTGCCCGCAGGCAAGGGGCTGGCCGAGAAGGTCGCCGGGCTGACCGGCTGAGCGACCATGTCCGACCTGCCCCTCGCCCTCGCGCTCACCGCGGGGATCCTCGCGGCCGTCAACCCGTGCGGCTTCGCCCTGCTTCCCGCCTACCTGTCCCTGCTCGTCCTCGGCGACGACTCCCCCACGCGTACGGTCGCCATCGGCCGCGCCCTGACCGCCACCGCCTCCATCACCATCGGCTTCGCCGCCCTCTTCGGCATATTCGGCCTGGCGATCCAGCCCGTGGCGGGCCAAGTCCAGGAACACCTGCCCTGGTTCACCATCGCCTTCGGCATCCTCATGGCCGCCGCCGGCCTCTGGCTTCTGCTGGGCCGCCAACTGCCCACCCTGGCACCGAGACTCCGCCGGGCCCCCGCCCTCACCCGGTCGATCCCCTCCATGGCACTGTTCGGAACGGCCTACGCCATCGCCTCCCTGGGCTGCACCATCGCGCCTTTCCTCGCCATCGTGATCTCCGCCTTCCGCAGCGGATCCCACGCCGAGGGCGTCCTCCTCTTCGCCGCGTACGCCCTCGGCATGGGCCTGATCGTCGGCATCGCGTCCCTGACCGTCGCCCTCACCCGCACCACCGCCGTCCCCCACCTGCGCCGCGCCGGCGCCCTCGCGCCCCGCATCGGCGGCGGACTGCTCCTGGCCGTCGGCGGGTACGTCGCGTACTACGGCTCGTACGAGATCCGCATCCAGCGCGACCCCGCCACCCAGGACCCGGTCATCGACGCCGCCGGAGCCCTCCAACGGACCCTCGCCGACCTGCTCGACTCCATCGGACCAGTGACCCTGGCCGCTCTGTTCGCAGCCCTGCTGATCGGCGCCGCGCTGTCGAGGATCAGAGGGCGGCGCGGGAGCACGGTGTCGCGAGCGGCCACTCGACGTCGACGTCGAGCGCCTCGTTGACGTAGTCGGTCCTTCGCAGATCGGGGCTACCGCCATGGTGCTCGTCGCCGCCTTCGGCCCACGAGATGCCGGCGTCGGCAAGCGCCTCGGTCAAGGTGGCCCTCCCGGGGTACCGGGCTTCGACAGCGTCCAGCTCGGCCGAGCGTTCGGCGATCCGCTGCATGGACGCACGGCGAGCTTCGGCGGCGGCTGCTTGGCCGTGATCCGGGCGCCTGATCGGGCCCGAGCGATACGCGTGAAGGACGCCAAGGACTTCCGGAACGCCGAGCGGAATGAGGACTGGAGTCCCACCGACGACGACCTCTACGCGAACACCCGGGTCCAGTGGGCTGAGGAAATGGTCTCTCCGGTCGCTGCCTGGCGAGCAACTTGACCTCGGAGGACAGAGCGGGGGAAGCCTGTTCGGTCTCTTGGAGAGCAAGGATCTCAACGCGGTCGCGTTGGAGGTCGTGAAGTCGGCCCAGGCCGAATTGGACGAACGCGAGAGAGACATGGTGGAGGCCTACCTCGCGGACTGAGGGCGTCCCTCACAACAGCGTGTAGGCATCATGTCGGGAGCTCATAGGTGGGGACTTGGCGCTCTCTCTGGTCGCCTCCGTGAACCGCGATGGAGGGGTTCTGCCTCGTGGTCAGCGGCGTCCGGTGAGTCCCACCGAGCTGCCGACGGTTTCCAGGAGCCGGTCGAGTACGGCGATGGCCCGCGGGTGCACCTGGTCGGGAAGCTGAGCCATGGACAGCTCATGAAGCAGGGCCTCCTCCACATCGCTGCTGTTGCTCACGTAGGTGATGTACCAGCCACGCTGAGCATCCGATGGATTGACCCATGCGGGGCGAGGAGTATGAGGCAGACCACCACCGCCAGGGCGACGACACCCGGCGTCAGGAACAGACGGGTGGGCGTCTCGCCGAAAGCAATGGGAACAGTGCGGCGTCCGATCCTGACGTCTTCGGCGATGTCTCCCACGCGGCGGTCAGCATGAACAGAGTGCCGAGGAATTCCTCCATTGGAGAACTCCAACGACAGTGCCTGGCTGGCCAACGCGGACCAGCCGCTCACCGGCTACGAGCGGATCTGGGGCAACACCGGCACCCCGCGCTCGCTGCGTACCCGGGGCGCCCTGGAGGACGTCTCCGCGATGGTCGGCCGGGGCGGGCTGACGGTGGCGGACTTGCAGGAGCAGCAGTTCGCGAACCGGGTTCCGGCCGGTGATCTGGCGGCGGCCGACGCGGCGAAGGCCTGCGCGGCCCTGCCGGGCGGGACGGCCACGGGCTCCGACGGCGCCGCCGTGAACGTGTCGGCGGCCTGCGCGGTGCTGGCGGCCTGGGACCGCACGGCCGACGCGTCGAGCCGCGGAGCTCTGCTCTTCGACCGGTTCTGGCGGAAGCTGACCGCGAACACCGCGGCCAGGGACCTGTGGCTGGTGCCCTTCGACGCGGCCGATCCGGTACGGACGCCCCGCACGCTCAACCGGGCGGCGCCCGGGATCGGGCGGGCCCTCGCGGACACGGTGGCGGAGCTGAGGAAGGCGGGCATCGCCGCGGACGCCCCGCTCGGGGAGCACCAGTTCGTGGTGGGCGGCGGAACGGAGGCCCTGGGCGTCTGGAACAGGATCGAGGCTCCGTGGAACGCGGCGGGCGGCGGCTACCCGGAGGTCCTGCACGGCTCCAGCCACATCCAGGCGGTCGGCTGGGACGGCGGGCGCTGTCCGGTGGCGCGCACGCTGCTGACGTACAGCCAGTCCTCGAACCCGGATTCCCCGCACTCGGCCTCGCCCGCGCTGAAGGTGGTCTGGCCGCGCGAGCGGCACTGACCCTGTGCGCGACCCCGTACGACAAGCCTCCAGGGCCTGTCGTGCGGGGTCGCGGCGCGCTCAGGGGCTGACGGCGAGGAAGAGGTACGCGGCCAGCAGCACGAGGTGCACGCCGCCCTGGAGCAGGGTGGCGCGGCCCGGGACGATGGTGAGGGCGCTGACGACGACGGTCAGCGCGAGGAGCACCATGTGGACGGGTTCGAGCCCGAGCACCAGCGGCCCGGAGAGCCAGATCGTGGCGAGGGCGATGGCCGGGATGGTCAGGCCGATGCTCGCGATGGCGGAGCCGTAGGCGAGGTTGAGGCTGGTCTGCACGCGGTCGCGGCGGGCCGCGCGGCCGGCGGCCAGGCTCTCCGGCGCCAGTACGAGCAGGGCGATGATCACACCGACCACGGCGTAGGGCAGGCCGAGGTCCGCGACTCCGCGTTCGATGGTCGGGGAGACCGCCTTGGCGTTTCCCACGACGGCGACGAGCGCGACGAGCAGCAGCCCGAGGCTGATCAGGGCGGCCCGGGCGGTGGGCGGTTCGGCGTGCTCGTCCTCTTCACCGGCGGCCGCGGCGGCCGCGGCCCGGGCGGCCTCCTTGCGGATGCGCTTGGTGGCGACGGGCAGGAAGTAGTCGCGGTGACGGACCGTCTGGACGGCGACGAACAGGCCGTAGAGGGCGAGTGAGGCGGTGGCGGCGAAGGCGAGCTGGGCCGTGGAGAACTCGGGGCCGGGCTTGGTGGTGGTGAAGGTGGGCAGGACGAGGCTGAGTACGGCGAGCGTGGCGACGGTGGCCAGGGCCGCGCCCGAGCCCTCGGCGTTGAAGACGGCGACGCGGTTGCGCAGGGCGCCGACGAGCAGGGACAGGCCGACGATCCCGTTACACGTGATCATGACGGCGGCGAAGACGGTGTCCCGGGCGAGGGAGGAGGTCTTGTCCCCGCCGTCGGCCAGCAGGGTGACGATGAGGGCCACTTCGATGACGGTCACCGCGACGGCGAGGACCAGCGAACCGAAGGGCTCGCCGACCCGGTGCGCGACGACCTCGGCGTGGTGGACCGCCGCCAGCACGGCGCCGGCCAGGCAGAGGGCCACCAGGGCCACGGCGAGTGAGGGCAGGTCGCGTCCCCAGCTGAAGACGAGCGCGACGAGCGCCACCACGGGGACCACGACGGTCCAGTCGGTCAGGGGGGATCTGTGTGTTGCCGTACTCATATCAGCCAACTTGCCAGAACTGTCCGGCCCGTGCGGTCGAACAGCCGCCTTCACGCCCCTGACGTGGCCCTTCTCACGAAACTCCGGGCGTGGCGGGCCCGGCCCCGGCGGGCCGGACCACCACGCCCGCCAGGACCGGCCCACCACGCCCGGCAGGACCGGACCGGCCGTCACATCGCGCGCTCGTGGCCCTCCCAGTACGGCTCGCGCAGCCGGCGCTTGTACAGCTTGCCGTTGGGGTCGCGCGGCATCGTCTCGATGAAGTCCACGGTCTTGGGCCGCTTGTACCCGGCCAGTTGCCGCTCGCAGTGGTTCAGGATCTCCGCCGCCAGCGCGTCGCTCGCCGCGAAGCCCTCGGCCGGTTCGATGACCGCCTTTACCTCCTCGCCCCAGGAGGGGTGCGGAATCCCGAAGGCGGCGGCGTCCGCGACCGCCGGATGGGTGAGCAGCGCCGATTCGATCTCCGCCGGGTAGATGTTCACCCCGCCCGAGATGATCATGTCGATCTTCCGGTCGCGCAGGAAGAGGTAGCCCTCCTCGTCCATCAGGCCGAGGTCGCCGACGGTGAAGAAGTCGCCGATGCGGTTCTTCTTCGTCTTGCCCTCGTCCTTGTGGTAGCTGAAGCCGCCGGTGTTCATCTTGATGTAGACGGTGCCGAGTTCACCGGCGGGCAGCCGCTCGCCGTCGTCGTCGAAGATGGCGAGCTCGCTGATCGGCCAGGCCCTGCCGACGGTTCCCGGCTTCTTCAGCCAGTCCTCGGCCGTCGCGAAGGCGCCGCCGCCCTCGCTCGCCGCGTAGTACTCCTCCACGCACCCGCCCCACCAGTCGATCATCGCCCGCTTGACGTGGTCGGGGCAGGGCGCGGCGCCGTGGATGGCGTGCCGCATGGAGGAGACGTCGTACGCGTCCTTGGTCTCCTGCGGGAGCGCGAGGAGCCGGTGGAACTGGGTCGGGACCATGTGGGTGTGCGTGCAGGCGTGCTCGTCGATCAGGCGCAGCATCTCCTCGGCGGTCCACTTGTCCATCAGGACCAGCGGGTGCCCGATGTGCAGGGCCGCGGCGGCGAACTGCAGGACGGCCGTGTGGTAAAGCGGCGAGCACACGAGGTGGACGTTGTCGTCGAAGGCACGGATGCCGAAGATGCCGAGGAAGCCGCCGAGGTACGTCTCCTCCGGGAGCTTGCCGGGCAGCGGACGGCGGATGCCGCGCGGCCGGCCGGTGGTGCCGGAGGTGTAGTTCATGACCCAGCCGAGCGTGCGGTCGGCGGGGGCGGTGTCCGGCTGCCCGTCGAGCAGTTCGCCGTACGGGTGGAAGCCCGCGACCGCTCCGACCGCGTACCGGTGGCTCGCGGGCAGGCCCGCCTCGTCGGCCGCGGCGGTGGCGGCGTCGGCGAACCGTTCGTGGGCGATGAGGACCTTGGCTCCGGAGTCGGAGACGATCCAGGCGATCTCGGGGCCGACGAGGTGGTGGTTGACCGGGACGAGGTAGAAGCCGGCCTGGGAGGCGGCCAGGTAGGCGGTGAGGAACTCGACGCTGTTGGGGAGGACGACGGCGAAGACGTCGCCCCGCTCCAGGCCGGCGGCGCGCAGGCCGTGCACGAGGCGGTTGACGTCGGCGTGCAGCCGGGCTGCCGACCAGGGCTCGCCCTCGGGGGTGACGAGGACGGTGCGCTCGGGGTCGGCGGCCGCCTGGGCCCAGAAGCCGTTGGGGGGTGTGTCGGTCATCTTGTCCACTCCTCGGAGCCTCAGGCCCGGCCGGCGATGCGGGTGATCCGGTCGATGGCACGCTCGAACCCGCTGGTGAGGTCGTCGAAGACGGCCTGGACGCTGCGTTCGCTGTTCATCCGGCCGACGATCTGCCCGACGGGTGTGCCGAGCAGCGGCTGGATCTCGTACTTCTGGATGCGGGACACGGCTTCCGCGACGAGGAGGCCCTGCAGCGGCATCGGCAGGGCGCCGGGGCCCTCCGGGTCGTCCCACGCGTCGGTCCACTCGGTGCGCAGCTGCCGGGCGGGCTTGCCGGTCAGCGCGCGGGAGCGGACGGTGTCCCCGGAGCCGGCGGCGAGCAGCTTCTCGGTGAGGGCGCGGGAGTGCATGTCCGCCTCGGTGGTGGTCAGCCAGAGGGAGCCGAGCCAGGCGCCCTGGGCGCCGAGGGCCAGCCCGGCGGCGATCTGCTCGCCGCTGCCGATGCCGCCGGCGGCGAGGACCGGGAGCGGGGCGACGGCCTCGACCACCTCGGGCACCAGCACCATGGTGGCGATGTCGCCGGTGTGTCCGCCCGCCTCGTAGCCCTGGGCGACGACGATGTCGATGCCCGCCTCGGCGTGCCGGCGGGCGTGCTTGGCGCTGCCGGCGAGGGCGGCGACGAGGACGCCGTGGTCGTGGGCGCGCGCGATGACGTCGGCGGGCGGGGAACCCAGGGCGTTCGCCAGGAGTTTGATGGGGTAGTCGAAAGCGACGTCGAGCTGGTTGCGGGCGACCTGTTCCATCCAGCCGGTGATGCGCCAGCCGGAGGCTTCGCCCTCGGCGAGCTCGGGTACGTGGTGTTTGGCGAGGGTGTCCCGGACGTACTCCCGGTGCGCGGCCGGGATCATCGCCTCGATGTCGGCCTCGCTGACGCCGTCGACGGCCTTCTTCGCGGGCATGACCACGTCGAGCCCGTAGGGCTTTCCGTCGGTGTGCTCCTGCATCCAGTCGAGGTCGCGCTTCAGGTCGTCGGGGGCGGTGTAGCGGACCGCCCCGAGCACCCCGAACCCGCCCGCGCGGGTGATGGCAGCGGCCACCGCCGGGAAGGGCGTGAAGCCGAAGATGGCGTGCTCGATTCCCAGTTTTCTGCTCAGCTCCGTCTCCATGGGCGGCAGGATGCCGCAGCCCGGCCGCCGAGGGAAGGGGTTTTCTGATGCAGCGTCAGATTCTTTACCGGCCGGGCGCCGCGGGGCCCGCGTCGTGAGCGGGCAGATACTCGGGAGGGGCACGACGGCGGACGGGAGGACCGGTCATGAAGGCACGAGGGGCAGCCGGGAACGACGGTGACACGAGGGGCTCCGGCACGACCGGCCCGACGGAGCCGTACGGCGGTGGCAGCGGGCCCGGGGCTGACGGCACCGGGCCCGGGACGGAGGGCGAAGGCGAGCCTGAGGCGGACGGCGAAGGCGGGCCCGAGGCCGACGGCGAAGGCGGGCCTGAGGCTGACGGCGGCGCCGGGCCCGGGGCTGACGGCGGCGCCGGAAGCGGGCGCGGGCTGTCCCGGCGGCGGCTCGGGGCGCGGCTGCTGGCGCTCGGCGGTGTGCTCGTGCTCCAGGCCGCACTGCCCGGGTCCGCCGGGGCTGCCGGAGGACCCGCCGAACGGCGCGCGCTCCAGGGACTGCGGCTGCGGTACGGGTCCGCCCGCCAGGCCGGGCTGCTGGAGAAGCATCTCGAAGGGGTGGCGGACGAGGCGAGGCGCTTCCTGGGCCCCTCCCCCGAACACCCTTACTACGCCGGGGCCGTGGTCCTCGCCGGGCGGGGCCGCACCGTGGCGCTGCACCGGGCGATGGGCGACGCCGTCCGGTACGCCGACTACGACGGCCGCACGGACCGGGTCCGGGAGTTCCCGGCCGCCCAGCGCATCGCGATGGCCGAGGACACGGTCTTCGACCTGGCCTCCCTCTCGAAGCTGTTCACCTCACTGCTGGCCGTCCAGCAGATGGAGCGCGGGCGCCTCGAGCTGGAGGCGCCGGTGAACCGGTACCTGCCCGAGTTCACGGGCGGCGGCAAGGAGTCGGTCACCGTGCGCCAGCTCCTCACGCACACCTCGGGGCTCCGGTCCTGGGCCCCCTTCTACCAGGAACCCACCCGGGCGGGTCAGTTGAGGCTGTTGTGGTCGGTGAGGCCACAGGAAACCCCGGGGACGGTCTACCGCTACTCCGACCTGAACCTCATCGCGCTCCAACTGCTCTTGGAACGGATCACCGGTCACACTCTGGATCTCCTGCTCCAAGACGAGATCACCGCTCCGCTCGGGATGCACCGCACTCGTTACAACCCACCGCTCTCATGGCGCCGGGTCACGGCCGCCACCGAAGTGCAGCGCCCGCCGTGGTCCGGACTGGACCGCGGGCTCGTCTGGGGCGAGGTCCACGACGAGAACGCGCACGCGCTGGGCGGCGTCGCCGGCCACGCCGGCGTCTTCGGCACCGCCTGGGACCTGGCGATCCTCGCCCGCACCCTCCTCGACGGCGGGGTCTACGCCGGCAAGCGCATCCTGCGCCCCGCCTCCGTCGAGCTCCTCTTCACGGACTACAACACCGCCTTTCCCGGCGACGACCACGGCCTGGGCTTCGAGCTCTACCAGCACTGGTACATGGGCGCGATGGCCACCCCGCACTCCGCCGGCCACACCGGTTTCACCGGCACCTCCCTGGTCCTGGACCCCTCCACGGACTCCTTCCTGATCCTCCTGGGCAACTCCGTGCACCCCGTGCGCACCTGGCGCGCGGGCAGCGCCCCCCGCGTCGCCGTGGGCAACCGCTTCGCCCGCGCCGTGCCCGTCCGCACGAAGCACGGCGGCCCGGCCTGGTACTCCGGCATGGAGACCGGCGGCTCGGGCACCCTGACCCTCCCGCCCCTCACCCCCGCCACCGGTTCCGCCCGGCTGCGCTGCGCGCTGTGGTGGGACACCGTGCCCGGTGCGGGAGCGCTGCACGTGGAGGCCTCCGCCGACGGGCAGACCTGGGAGCCGCTCCCCTTCAGCACCGTGCGCACCACCGGCGGAGCCGCCGAACAGTGGCCGCAGGGCTCCGTCTCCGGCTGGTCGGGCCGCATCTGGCACCGCCTCGAAGCCCCGCTCACCACCTGGGCCGGCCGCGAGGTCCGCCTCCGCTTCCGCCACACCGCCCAGGGCCGCTACGTGGGCCGCGGCGCCTACGTCGACGTCCTGCGCGTCTCGGAGCCCGCCCGCCTCCTCTTCGCCGAGGACCGCCCCGCGGACGCGGCCCGCATCGAGGCGACGGGCTGGTCCCGCTCGGCGGACTGAAGTCCGCACGCACCGCGGAGGCCCCGGCGCGGTCCGGCCCGCGGCGGCCTAGATGATTGATTCCGTGGTCAGTGGTCGTAGGCGGTCAGTGATCGGATGACGGGTCCGCCGGTCTTGTGGTTGTG
>NZ_JALGBX010000036.1 GCF_022808175.1 Streptomyces sp. AP-93
TCCAGGCCGTCATCGCACTGGCCCGTCGACGCGCCAGCGTCCTGTGGGCACTTCTGCGTGACAACCGGGCCTTCACCTCCGCCCCACCGGTCACGCAAGCGGCTTGACTTCGTCATTGAGACTCCTTGTCGTCGGGGCGCAGGTTCCGCGCCTCTTCAAACCATAGCGCTGCTATGTATTGTAGTGACATGGCGCGAACCAAGGACCCGGCGATCCGCTCCCTCCTGATCGAGCGAGCCGCGATGATGCTGCGCACCCGCGAGCCGGTCACCCTCCGTTCGCTCGTGGCCGGAACCGGCGTATCGACGATGGCCGTCTACACCTACTTCGGAGGCATGGACGGCCTGTGGATGGCAATGCGCCAGGAAGGCTTCAAACGCCTGGCGGCCAGGCTCGACGCCGTGTCGATGTCCACGGATCCGGTACGGGACCTGGCGGCCCTCGGAGCGACCTACGTGAGCAACGCCCTAGTTGACCCCGACCTCTACCGGATCATGTTCGACGCCGGTTTCGAGCTCGAAGACGCCAAGGCCGCAGATGAGACGTTGCACTGCCTGGTCAGCGCCGTCGAACGCGCCAAGACGGCCGGCCGCTTTCACGACGACGTCGACCCCCTGACCCTGGCGACGCAAAGCTGGGTGATCGGCCACGGACTCGCGTCCCTGGTCGCGACGGGCCCGCTGCCGCACCAAGTCCTCACCCAGGGCGTCCCCATGCTGACCGCACTGTTCACGAGCTCCGGCGACGCTGCCGACAGGTGCCGCCGCTCCGTCGAACTCGGCTGGCGGACATCACCCGTCCCACCCACGGAAGGACGCTCAACTGCCGGGACGCCGCCCGGCCCTCCACGCAGCCACCCGGTAACCTCGCCCGAATGACGGCACTTTCCCACCACAGCAATGGTCACGTCGAGCAACCGGGGCGTGACGGGGTCACCGCGACCGCCGAGGCCGATCCGCATGCCATCGGGCCGGTGCAGACCTCGTACGCGCCCGATCGCGACGGGGATCCCGATCCCGGCGAGATCGTGTGGACCTGGGTTCCCTTCGAAGAGAACGACGGGCGCGGCAAGGACCGGCCGGTGCTGGTCGTGGCCCGCGAGGAGAGCGGCACGCTCCTGGCCGTGCAGCTGTCCAGCAAGCGGCACGACCACGACCGGGAGTGGGTCCCCATCGGGACCGGACCGTGGGACAGCGCGGGCCGGGAGTCCTGGGTGGACGTGGACCGGGTGCTGCGCGTCCACGAGGACGGCATGCGGCGCGAGGCCTGCGCGCTGGACCGGGGCAGGTTCCAGCTCGTCGTCGACCGGCTGCGCGAGCGGTACGGCTGGCGCTAGCCACCGGGCCGGCGCCCGGCCCTACCGCTCGCCGGCGCCGGCCGCAGGGCGACCTAGCCCCCCGACACGCCCGCGAGTACCCGCTCGAAGGTCTCCCGCGTCTGCGGCTTCCGGTCGAGCACGCCGAACACCACCCGTTCGAACACGCCGGCGAAACGCCCCGCCAGGAGCTCCCGGAAGGCCTCCGCCACCTGGGCGGGGTCGTTCTGGAAGACCCCGCACCCCCAGGCCCCCAGCACCAGGCGCCGGTAGCCGTGCAGCGCGGCCACCTCCAGCACCAGCTCCGCGCGGCGCGCGAGCGCGGCCGGGAGCTCGGGCTCGCGGTCCGGCTCCTGGCGGCGGATCGTGCCCGCGTTCGGCGCCGGTGAGGTGAGGAATCCGGCCAGGAAGGGGGTGTCCAGCAGGTTGCCCCGGTCGTCACGGAAGACGGGGACCCCGGGCGAGTGAATCACCCGGTCGGTGTAGAAGGTGCTGACCTCGGCGCGGTGGATCTCGTAGTACTCCGGGGCCTCCAGGAGGGTCTCGTACAGCGCCGAGGCGCGGCAGAGGGCCTCCTCCTGGGCCTTGGCCCCGCGGACGTAGCCGCCCCCGGGATTCCGGGCCGAAGCGAAGTTCAGGACGGCCACCGGAGCGTTCCCGGGGTATTCCCGGTGCTCCCCGGCGAGCCTGCGGGCGGCGACCGTGCTGCTCTCGCCGGTGACCTCGACGACGGTCCGGTGGGTGTCCTTCGAAGCCGGCTCGCCTGGAATGACCCGGTTTGGGCCATATATCCTGGTTCCTGCCTTGGCCTCCGCCACGGCGGCGGCGAGCGACACCTGCCGTCCCGACCGCGTCCGGTAGCCCCCGGCCGCCACGATCTCCGCATTCTCCCGCGCGATCTCGCGCAATCTGCCGCTCATGCGGCGATTTTCGGCGCTCCGGCAGGGCGCCCGCAATGGATTTGTGCCCCGAGGGACGGGTAGGCACGGGTGATGTCACAGCCGACGACAGGAGACGAGGGCCCCGTCATGCCCCAGGACTCACTCACCCGACTGACCGAAGCCACCGCCGAAGAGCTGATCCACGGCATCTGCTTCAAGACCGGACCGCCCCGCCTGCTGGGTGCGGAGCTCGAATGGCTGGTGTTCGACGCCGAACGACCCGGCAGGCCCGTTTCCCACGCACGCCTGGCCGCCGCGCACGACGCGGCCCGCGCCCTCCCCCTCGGCTCCCGCGTCACCGTCGAGCCCGGCGGCCAGCTGGAGCTCAGCTCGGCCCCCGCCTCCTCCCTGACCGGCTGCGTCGACGGCCTCCAGGCCGATCTGACCGCCGTCCGGGGCGCCCTGCGCGACCAGGGTCTGGTCCTGCGGGGACTGGGCCAGGACCCGCGCCGGCCACTGCGGCGGATGCTGGCCAGCCCGCGGTACGAGGCCATGGAGACCTACTTCGACCGCACCGGCCCGGCAGGGCGCGCCATGATGTGCGCCTCGGCCTCCGTCCAGGTGTGCGTGGACGCCGGTCACGAGGAGCCCGGCACGCTGGGCCACGGCAGGCGCTGGCGCCTCGCCCACCTCCTCGGTGCGGTGCTGGTCGCCTCCTTCGCCAACTCCCCCGCCCGCGTTGGCCCGTACGCCGGCTGGCGGTGCGCCCGCCAAGGGGTCTGGGGCGACCTCGACACCCGGCGCTGCCTCGCCCCGCCCCTGGAGGCGGAGCCGCGCGGCGCGTGGACCCGGCAGGCGCTGGACACCGAGGTGATGTGCGTGCGGACGCTCGACGAGGGGGCGCCCTGGGCGGTACCGCGCGGGCTGACCTTCCGCGACTGGCTGCGCTCCGGCGGCGGCCCCCGCCCGCCGACCGCCGGGGATCTGGACTACCACCTGACGACCCTCTTCCCGCCGGTACGGCCCCGGGGCCATCTCGAGCTCCGGATGATCGACGCCCAGCCCGGCGAGGACGGCTGGCTGGTCCCGGTGGCCGTCGTGCACGCGCTGTTCGACGACCCGGAGGCCGCGGAGACCGCGTACCGGGTGGCGAAGGGCCTGGCCGACTCCTACGGCGCCCGGCCCGCGCCGCGCAATCCCCTGTGGCGCTCCGCCGCCCGCAGCGCGCTGGCCGATCCGGAGCTGCGCTCCGCCGCCCGCGCCTGCTTCCGGGCCGCGGCCTCGGCGCTCCCCCGACTGGGAGCGAGCCGCCATGTCATCGACACCGTAGGCGAGTTCACCGAACGCTACGTGTCCCGCGGCCGCTGCCCGGCCGACGACCGGACCGAGCCGCAGCAGACCCGGCATCCACAGCACGCCGGCGAGGAGGCACGCTCATGACCGCCGAACCGGAGCTCCTGCGCGAGCGGGCCGCCGCCGCCCTGACCGCGGCGCGCGCGCGTACGGCCGGACTCACCGATGCCGTCGCCGAGGCGGAACTGACCGCCCAGCACTCCCCCTTGATGTCACCGCTGGTCTGGGACCTCGCGCACATCGGGAACATGGAAGAGCTCTGGCTGCTGCGCAACGTGGCAGGCCGCGAGTCGATGCACCCCGAGATAGACCCGCTCTACGATGCGTTCGAGCATCCCCGTGCGGAGCGCCCGAAGTTGCCGCTGCTGAGCCCCGACGCGGCCCGCCGGTACGCCGCCGAGGTCCGCGGCCGGGTCTTCGACCTGCTGGACCGCACCCCCCTGGAGGGCACGGCCCTGCTGGACGGCGGCTATGTCTTCGGGATGATCGCCCAGCACGAACAGCAGCACGACGAGACCATGCTGATCACCCATCAGCTGCGGCAGGGCGCGCCGGTGCTGGCGGCCCCCGACCCGGATCCCCCGCAGGGACCACCGCCCCCGGCGGCCGAAGTGCTCGTGCCCGCGGGGCCGTTCACGATGGGAACCTCAACGGAGCCCTGGTCGCTGGACAACGAACGGCCCGCGCACGTCCGCGAGGTCGAGGCGTTCTGGATCGACACCGTTCCGGTGACCAACGCCGCGTACCAGGAGTTCATGGCGGACGGCGGTTACCACGAGGAGCGGTGGTGGCAGGCGGCCGGCTGGGCGGAGATCCGCCGGCACGGGATCGAGGCCCCGCTGTTCTGGCACCGCGAGGGCGGCACCTGGCTGCGCCGCCGTTTCGGTGTCACCGAGCCGGTGCCCGGGGACGAACCGGTGCTGCACGTGAGCTGGTACGAGGCCGACGCGTACGCCCGCTGGGCGGGGCGGCGGCTGCCCACCGAGGCGGAGTGGGAGAAGGCCGCCCGCCACGATCCGACGGCCGGGCGCTCCACCCGCTACCCGTGGGGCGACGCGGACCCCACGCTGAAGCACGCCAATCTCGGCCAGCGCCACCTGCGGCCGGCCGGAGCGGGCGCCTACCCGGCCGGGGCCTCCCCGCTCGGGGTGCGACAGCTCATCGGCGACGTGTGGGAGTGGACGGCTTCGGACTTCCTCCCCTACCCCGGCTTCCGGGCGTTCCCCTACCGCGAGTACTCGGAGGTCTTCTTCGGCCCCGAGCACAAGGTCCTGCGCGGCGGTTCCTTCGCCGTGGACCCCGTGGCCTGCCGGGGCACCTTCCGCAACTGGGACCTGCCGGTGCGCCGGCAGATCTTCTCGGGGTTCCGGACCGCACGCGGCGCCGGCCCCGCAGACTCCGCCGGGCAGGCCGGCCCCGCAGGCTCCACAGGTCCCGCAGGCTCCGCCGGGCAGGCCTGATGTGCCGTCACCTCGCCTACCTCGGGGCGCCCGTGAGCCTCGGCCGGGTGCTGAGCGAGCCCGAGCACTCCCTGGTCCGGCAGTCGTGGGAGCCGCGCCGCCAGCGTTCCGGCACGGTCAACGCCGACGGCTTCGGCGTCGGCTGGTACGCGGAGGGGGACCCGGTGCCCGCCCGCTACCGCCGGGCCGGGCCGGTCTGGGGCGACCTGACCTTCAGCGACCTCGCCCGGGTGGTCCGCAGCGGGGCCGTGCTGGCCGCCGTACGGGACTCCACCCGACCCGGGGCCGACGGGGAGGCGGCGGCCGCTCCGTTCGCGGAGGGGCCGTGGCTGTTCAGCCACAACGGGTCACTGCGGGACTGGCCGGACGCCGTGGCCCCGGTCGCGGCCGGGCTTTCGCCCCAGGAGCTGCTGTCGCTGGCCGCCCGTACGGACTCGGCGCTGATCTGGGCGCTGGTCCTGCACCGGCTGCGGGCAGACCCGGACCTCGGTGCGGCGCTGGCCGGGACGGTACGGGAGCTGGCCGAGGCCGCGCCCGGATCCCGGCTGAACCTGCTGCTGACCGACGGCCGGTCCGTCGCGGCGACGGCCTGGGGGGATTCCCTGTGGTACCTGGCCGACGCGGCGGCGCAGCGCACGGTGGTGGCCTCCGAGCCCTACGACGACGACTCGCGCTGGTGCGAGGTACCCGACCGGACCCTGTTGACCGCCACCCGCACCCGGGTCGACCTCGTCTCCCTGAAGGAGACCCCCGTCGGCGCACCGCACGCACCGCACGCACCGCACCAAGGAGACGAAGGCTTGTGAACGACTTCCAGCTGACCCGCACCCTCGACGAGCACGCCGCCGAGGCGGCGCTGCGCACGGATGTGCGCGGCGGGCTGACCCGGTCGCCCAAGTCACTGCCGCCCAAGTGGTTCTACGATGCCCGGGGCAGTGAACTCTTCGAGGAGATCACCCGGTTGCCCGAGTACTACCCGACGCGCGCCGAGCGGGAGATCCTGCTCGAACGGGCCCGGGAGATCGCCTCGGTGAGCGGGGCCCGCACCTTGGTGGAGCTGGGTTCCGGCTCCTCGGAGAAGACCCGGCACCTGATCGAGGCGCTGCCCGCGCTGGATACGTACGTACCGGTGGATGTGAGCGAGAGCGCGCTGACCGGGGCGGCCAAGACCCTGCTGGAGGAGCATCCGGGGCTGCGCGTCCACGCGTTGCTGGCGGACTTCACCCGGGCGCTGCGGCTGCCGGAGTCACCCGGACCCCGGCTGGTGGTGTTCCTGGGCGGCACGATCGGGAACCTGCTGCCGCCGGAGCGGGCCGTGTTCCTGGCGGACGTACGGGCGATGCTGTCGCCCGGGGACGCCCTGCTGATGGGGACGGACCTCGTGAAGGACCCGGCCGTGCTGGTGTCGGCGTACGACGATGCGCGGGGGGTGACGGCCGAATTCAACAAGAACGTACTGGCCGTGGTGAACCGGGAGTTGGGCGCGGATTTCCACACCGCCGACTTCGAGCACGTGGCGGTGTGGAACCGGGAGCACGAGTGGATCGAGATGCGGCTGCGGGCCCGCGGGCAGGTGGTGGTGAAGGTCCGGGCACTGGATCTGGAGGTGCCCTTCGAGGCGGGTGAGGAGATCCTGACGGAGATCTCGGCGAAGTTCCGTCAGGAGGGGGTTCGCAGGGAACTCGCCTCCGCCGGACTGGAGTTGACCCATTGGTGGACCGACGCGGCGGGCCGCTTCGCCCTGTCGCTGTCGGTGGCGGACGGCATCGGCGCCGACGGCTGGGACGGTACGCCGGGCAGCGGCGCCGCCGGGCGTGACACGGGTACCGGCTCGGCGAGTTCGGCGAGTACGGCGGCCTGAGCCGCCGCCGCGAGGTCCCGCCGGTGCGCGTACCGGCCCGGCGGGATCCGCGGCAGCAGCCACACCTCGGCGCGCACCCCGCGGGCCCGCGCGATCCGCCACAGGGAGGCGGTCAGCGGATCGTCCCCGACGAAGGCGGGCGCCCCGGACGGCCCCCCGTCGTCGAGCAGGTAGCTGATCCGTACGGGCTGTACGGGCACCCGCGCGTCCAGTGCTGCCTGGAACGCGGCCCTCCGGAAGGGGCCGTGGGCGCGTCCGCACCAAGTGGAGCCCTCGGGGTAGACGGTGACGCGGTCGCCGGCGAGGAGGGCCCGGGCGAGGGCGTCGACGGTGGTGGGCAGGGTGCGCAGGCGGTCGCGTTCGATGTAGAGGGTGCCGGCCTGCCGGGAGAGCGGTCCGAGGACCGGCCAGCTGCGGATGTCGCTCTTGGCCAGCATCCGGGAGGGCAGGACGGCCGCGACGAGCGGGATGTCCAGCCAGGAGATGTGGTTCGCCACGATCAGCCGGCCACCGCCGGGGCCGGGGGTCCCGTGCACGGTGATCCGCAGGCCGAAGGCGCCCAGCAGAGCGGCGGCCCAGGCCCGCACCACCACGTGCCGGGGCCGCTCCGGCAGCAGCCTCAGCGGCGGGGCGCCCAGGATCGCGAGCAGGATCAGGGCGACGGCGCCGGCGAGACGCAGTACCGCGCGCGGCACGCTCGCAGTGCGCCCCTGGTGGCCGGCGCAGACCTCGGGAGTACAGGGCGAGGTCGGGAGCCAGGCGCTCATGCGGCCGGGGCGAGCGAGAGGAAGTGCTTGAGGTAGCGGGGGTTGGTGCGCCGCAGGGAGAGCAGGACGTACAGGTCGGCGCAGCCGAACTCGGCGTCGAGGGCGGGCTCGCCGCAGACCCAGGCGCCCAGGCGCAGGTAGCCGCGCAGCAGCGGGGGCAGTTCCATCCGGCCGGGGAAGTCGATGCCTTTGGGGTCCCAGGGGAGGTGCGGGGTGACCCGGTACTCGGCGGGGGCGAGGTTGCGGGTGAGGACGTTCTCCCGGGTGGCGGCGGCCAGCACCCCGCCGTCGGAGAGCGGTACGGAGCAGCAGCCGGCGAGCCAGTTGTGCCCGGAGCGGTCCATGTAGCGGGCGAGGCCCGCCCAGATGAGGGCGATGACGGCGCCGTTGCGGTGGTCGGGGTGGACGCAGGAGCGGCCCACCTCGACCAGGTCGGGGCGGATGGGAGCGAGCGCGGAGAGGTCGAACTCGCCCTCGGAGTAGAGGCGTCCGGCGACGGCGGCGCGTTCGGGGGGCAGCAGCCGGTAGGTCCCGACGACCTGCCCGGTCTCCTCGTCCACGACGAGGAGGTGGTCGCAGTAGGCGTCGAAGGCGTCGGAGTCCAGGCCCGGCTCCGGTCCGTCGAGGCGGGCGCCGAGCTCGCCGGCGAAGACCTGGTGGCGCAGCCGCTGGGCGGCGCGCACCTCGTCCTCGTTGCGGGCGAGGCGGACGGCGTAGCGGGGTGCGGGGGTGCCCTCGGCGTGCGGGGCGGGCGCCGCGGAAGAGGTGAAGACGGAGGCGGAGGAGACGGAGGAGGAGACGGCGGCGGGGGAGGCGAAGGAGGAGGCGGAGGCGGGAACGACGGACGGGGACAGGGGGGCGATGGTCATGACGGCTCCTGGTCCGGCACGGGAAGCCAGGCCGGCCGGTGTGTGGCCTGGCTTCTTTACTTCTTCCGTGACCGGCTGGATTCGACATGGCCGCTTCGCGGCCCTTGGATGTGCGGACGCTGAACTTGACGGGCGGACCCTTCCGGGGCCCTTCCGGGGCCCTTCCGGGGCCCCGGAAAGGGCCCTCCCGCCCTCCCCACCCTCCCCGCCGCCCCCGCCCGCCCCCGGGTCAGCGGTCGGAGCTGAGGACCTTGCTGATGGTGTCGGAGGCCGCCTTCGCCGCCTCCCGGGGGTCCTGGCCGGTGAGGACGGCCGTCATGAACGGCTTGATCGGGTTCTCGGCCTCCACCTCGGCCCAGCGGGGGGACTGCGGGGTGGCACGGCCCTGGGCGGCTCCGGGGGCCATCGCCGTGGCGCCGTCGTTGCCCGCGACCACGTGCGCGAGGGTGGTCTTGTTGGGCACGTAGCTCATCGTGCGGGCCAGCTCGGTCTGCCACTTCTCGCTGACCAGGGCCGTGATCACGTCGACGGCGTGTCTACGCTGCTTCGTCTTCTCGGGGATGATCAGGTCCGAGCCGCCGGTGAAGACCGAGCCCACCTTGTCGGCGGTCTTGCCGGGGATCGGGAAGAAGCCGAGCTTGCCCTTGAGCTGCGGGTTCGCGGCCTCGATGGCGGCGGCCTGGCCGGGCGGGGCGATGATCTGGGCGACCCCGCCGCGGGCGAAGACGTCGGACTGCGGGGGCGTCTCCTCGTCGGCCTCCTTGGGGCCGTCGCCGAGGGCCTGGAGCTGCTTGTAGAACTCCATTCCGGCCAGGGCCCTCTCCTCGTCGAGGGTGCCGTGCCACTGGCCGCCGCTCTCGACGGCGAGCTCGCCGCCCTCGTCCCAGACGAACCCGGCGAGGACGTACCAGTTCTGCCCGGCGAGGTAGATGCCCTGCTGGCTGCCCTTGTCCAGCTTCTGGGTGGCCTGGATCCACTCCTGGCGGGTCTTGACCGGCGCCTTGACCCCGGCGTTCGCGAAGAGGTCCTTGTTGTAGATCACCACGCGGTTGGCGGCGTACCACGGGACGCCGAACTGGGCGCCGTTGACCTTTCCGGGTTCGGAGAGGCCCTTCAGCCAGTCCTTGCCGTCCCACTCGCGCAGGGCTTCCAGGGTGAGCTCGGAGACTCCGCCGCCCTCGACGTACTGGGCGACCTGGGTGTTGCCGACCTCGATGACGTCGGCGCTCTCCTCGCTCGTGCCGGACAGGACGGCGTTGACCTTGTCGCCGATCCCCTTCCACTCCTGGATCTTCACTTCGAGGTCCACGCCCGGGTGTTCCTTCTCGAAGGTGCTCATGAACTGACCTATGAACTCGTCGGAGGCGCTGCCCTTCATCAGCCAGAGCGTCACCTTCTGCGTACCTCCGCCCGACCCGGTGAGACTGCAGCCGGTGAGGGCGGTCACGGCCGCGAGAGCGGTGGACACGGCAAGGAAGCGCATCTTCACGAAGGTCACCTTCTGGGGGATGGATCGCAGATGGCTTGAAATTGGCATAGACCAATGGGTGGGTCAAGGGGGTATCGCAATGGATTGTTCACGCAAAGTTCGCGGACACGGACTTACTGGGGCACGGTAGAACAAGGCAACAGCCACCCAGTGTCGGGAGACCCCCATGTCCAATCACACGTACCGGGTGACCGAGATCGTGGGCACGTCCCACGAGGGCATCGACCAGGCCATCCGCAACGGCATCGCCCGCGCGGGCGAGACGCTGCACAATCTCGACTGGCTTGAAGTCGTGCAAATCAGGGGCCACATCGAGAACGGCGAGATCGCGCACTACCAGGTGGGGATCAAGGTCGGTTTCCGTCTCGACGGCGAGGCCTGAGGCCCGCCCCTCGTGGCTCTACGGGGTCCAGGGCCCCTGCGGACTCCCGCAGCCCTGCGGGACTCGCGGGGCTCCTCGGGCCCGGCCGGAGCGTCGGGCGCGCCCGAGGAGCACCCGAGCCCGGCCGGCCCGCCGGCCCGCCCCGCCCCGCCCCGCCCCAAGGGCAACCGGGCACGAGGCACCGGGCACCGGACGGCCCTCAGGTGCGCCCCTCCCCCTCCTGCGCGTCCTTGAGCTCCGGCGCGTCCGCCGCCCAGTCCGCCAGGACCACGCGGAATCCGGCAGCGCGCGCCGCCTGGCAGACCAGCTCGTCGTCGTCCACCAGCATCCGCACCTCGCGGCCCCGCGAGATCCGCCGGAGGACCTCCAGCTTGGTCGTGCGGGCGGGCCGCCGGTCCTGGTTCCCGCGCATCCACAGCCGCCCCTCGGGCAGGCCGTTGCGCGTGAGCCAGTCCTCCGTGTCCGCGCGGCACCGCTCCGGGCGGCCGGTGAGGTACGTGACCTCGCAGTCGGCCGCTCTCTCCACCGCGAGGGCGATGCCGCGGGCGAGGGGCGGATCGGCCGGAGCCGCGCCGAAGAACCCGCTCCAGTCACGCGGCCGGCGCTCCAGGAAGTGCTGGCGGTGGGCGGTGTCGGCCAGGGTGTTGTCGATGTCGAAGACGGCCAGGGGCCTGCGGTTCTGAGTCTCGGTCACCCCGCCAGCCTAAGCAGCGACGACTTCCGGGCGGCTGCGGGGAGACCGCCCGGCGAGCGCCACGAGACCACCGGGAGACCGCCCGCGCCCCGTTCGGATCCCCTTCCGGCCGCCCCCGGGGAATCCTGACGCCCTCCGCGCGTTGATCCCTGTGTGATCCGCACACTCTCGATACTCGACCGGTCCCGCACCCGCGAGGGGCACCCCGCCGCCCAGGCCCTGCGCGACACCGTGGAGCTCGCGCGCACCGCCGAGCGGCTCGGATACCGCAGGTTCTGGGTCTCCGAGCACCACAGCGTGCCCGGGGTGGCCGGATCCGCGCCCACGGTGCTGGCCGCCGCCGTGGCCGGGGCGACCACCCGGATCCGCGTCGGGACCGGCGGTGTGATGCTGCCCAACCACCAGCCCCTGGTCGTCGCAGAGCAGTTCGGGGTGCTCGAGTCGCTGTTCCCCGGCCGGATCGACATGGGGCTCGGCCGCTCGGTCGGCTTCACCGGCGGGATCCGCCGCGCGCTCGGGCGGGACGCCGCCGACGCCGACCGGTTCGAGGAGCAGCTCGCGGAGCTGCTGGGCTGGCTCGACGGCTCCCAGCAGGCGCACCCCGAGGTGCACGCCCGCCCGGCGGAGGGGATGCGGATCCCGGCCTACGTGCTGGCCACCGGCGAGGGGGCGGGGATCGCGGCCCGCGCCGGGCTGCCCCTGGTCGTCGGGGACCTGCGGGCCCGGGCGCGGGTCGCGGAGATCATCACGGCGTACCGCGAGGAGTTCCGGCCCTCCCCCGGGGGCGCGCGGCCGTACGTCGTGGCTTCGGGGACGGTCGCGGTGGCCGCCACCGCCGAGGCAGCCCGCCGGATCCTGGTGCCGGAGGCCTGGGCGGTCGCGTACTCCCGCACCCGGGGCAGCTTCCCGCCGCTCCGCCCGGCCGATGAAATCGAGGCCCTCGCCATGAGCCCCAAGGAGCGGGAGCTGTACGAGGGCGCCCTCGCCGGGCACATCCACGGCACGGAGGAGCAGGTCGCGGCGGAGCTCTCCGAGGTCGCGGAGCTGACCGGGGCGGACGAGCTGCTGGTCACGACGTCCACGTACGACCGTACGGCGCTGCTGGACTCCTTCGGCCGGCTCGCCCGGCTCACCGGCCTCACGGAGTCCACCGCGGAGCAGTCCGCCGACTCCGGACACTAAACTAGGGCGAATGCACCAGCCCGCCGCCCCGCACGCCCCCGATCCCTACGTCCGCGTCCGCGGCGCCCGGGAGCACAATCTGCGCGGGGTCGACGTGGACATCCCGCGGGACGCGCTGACCGTGTTCACCGGGGTCTCCGGCTCCGGGAAGAGCTCGCTGGCCTTCGGCACGCTCTTCGCCGAGGCCCAGCGCCGGTACTTCGAGTCCGTGGCCCCGTACGCCCGCCGCCTGATCCACCAGATCGGTGCGCCGAAGGTCGACTCCGTCACCGGGCTCCCGCCGGCCGTCTCGCTGGAGCAGCGGCGCTCCTCCCCCGGCTCCCGGTCCTCGGTCGGGACCGTGACCATGCTGTCCAACTCGCTGCGGATGCTGTACTCGCGGGCCGGCTCCTACCCGCCGGGCGCCGAGCGTCTGGACTCCGACGCCTTCTCCCCCAACACCGCGGCCGGGGCCTGCCCTTCCTGTCACGGTCTCGGCCGCGTGCACCGCACCAGCGAGGAACTCCTCGTCCCGGACCAAGAACTGTCGATCCGTCAGGGCGCCATCGCCGCCTGGCCGGGCGCCTGGCAGGGCAAGAACCTGCGCGACATCCTGGAGGCCCTCGGCCACGACGTGGACGCGCCCTGGCGGGAGCTCCCGGCGGCGGACCGCGAGTGGATCCTGTTCACCGAGGAGCAGCCGGTGGTGACGGTGCATCCAGTGCGGGAGGCCGACCGGATCCAACGCCCCTACCAGGGCACGTACATGAGCGCCCAGCGGTACGTGATGCGCACCTTCGCCGACAGCAAGAGCCTGACCCTGCGGGCCCGCGCCGAGAAGTTCCTTACCGATTCGCCGTGCCCGGTGTGCGGGGGCAGGCGGCTGCGTCCGGAGGCGCTGGCCGTGACCTTCGAGGGCCGCACCATCGCGGAGCTGGCGGCGCTGGCGCTGACGGAGCTGGACGGCGTACTGGCCACCGCGCGCGGCGGCGGCGAGGCGGCCCGCGTGCTCAACGAGGACCTGCGTTCCCGGATCGGCCCGGTCACCGAGCTGGGGCTGGGGTACCTGAGCTTGGACCGCGGCGCCCCGACCCTCTCGGCGGGCGAGCTGCAACGGCTGCGGTTGGCCACGCAGTTGCGTTCGGGGCTCTTCGGGGTGGTGTACGTGCTGGACGAGCCCTCGGCGGGGCTGCACCCGGCCGACACCCAGGCGCTGCTCGGCGTACTGGACCGGCTCAAGGAGGCCGGGAACACGGTGTTCGTGGTGGAGCACGACCTGGACGTGGTGCGGCACGCGGACTGGCTGGTGGACGTGGGCCCGCTGGCCGGGGAGCACGGCGGACGAGTGCTGCACAGCGGGCCTCCGGAGGCTCTGGCCGCGGTGGCGGACTCCGCGACGGCCCGGTACCTGTTCGGGACCCCTCAGGATCAGGAAGCACGCTCGGGGGCCGTGCGGAAGGCGACCGGGTCCGTCCGGCTGAGCGGTGTCGACCGGCACAACCTGCGTGACCTGGCGGCCGAGTTCCCGCTGGGGGTGTTCACGGCGGTGACCGGGGTGTCGGGGTCGGGGAAGTCCACGCTGGTGGGCCAGGTGCTCGCGCGGGAGGTCCACGAGCGGCTGGCGGAACCGGAGTTCTCGGTACGGCGGCTGGTGGAGGTGGACCAGAAGCCGATCGGCCGGACCCCGCGCTCCAACCTGGCCACGTACACGGGGCTGTTCGGCGTGGTCCGCCGGCTCTTCACGTCGGCGCCGGCATCGAAGGCGCGCGGCTGGAAGGCGGGCCGCTTCTCCTTCAACGTGCCGGGCGGGCGCTGCGAGTCCTGCCAGGGCGAGGGCTTCGTCTCGGTGGAGCTGTTGTTCCTGCCCAGTACGTACGCCCCGTGCCCGGAATGCGCCGGGGCCCGGTACAACTCCGAGACCCTGGAGGTCCGTTACTCGGGGCTGAACATCGCCGAGGTGCTCGCCCTGACGGTGGAGTCGGCCGCCCGGTTCTTCGCCGGCGTCCCGGCGGCGGCACGCAGCCTGGCGGCGCTGTCGGACATCGGCCTGGGGTACCTGCGGCTCGGGCAGCCCGCCACGGAGCTGTCGGGCGGCGAGGCGCAGCGCATCAAGCTGGCGACGGAGCTCCAGCGCGTGCGCCGCGACCACACCCTGTACCTGCTGGACGAGCCGACGACGGGGCTCCATCCGGCCGATGTCACGGTGCTGCTGCGGCAGTTGCACGGCCTGGTGGACGCCGGACATTCGGTGGTGGTCGTCGAGCACGACATGGCGGTGGTGGCAGGCGCCGACTGGGTCATCGACCTGGGTCCCGGCGGCGGCGCGGACGGCGGCCGGGTGGTGGCCGCGGGCACCCCCGCCGAGGTGGCCCGCGCCACGGGCAGCCGTACGGCGGCCTATCTGGCGCGGGCCCTCGCGGCGGGCACGGCGGGCGCGGGCCGGTGATCGGTAAGGAAGTGGCCGACAGGGCAGGTGGTCACGCGTCCGGGGGCTTCGCGAAGTCTCCGTAGCCCTGCCAGTCGAGGACGACGCACGGCTCGTCGCCGAGCACCCAGGCGTCGTGACCGGGGTCGACCTGGATGAAGTCCCCGGGCTGCGCCTCGACGCTTTCACCGTCGTCCATGACGACCTTCATCCGGCCGCTGATGATGTAGCCCACGTGGGCGGCCTCACAACTGTCGGTTCCCGCAATGGGCTTGATGTGCTGCGACCACTGCCATCCGGGCTCGAACACGGCCCGTCCGACCGGACCGTTGGTGGTGTTGAGCAGATCGAGCCTGCCCTTGCCGTCCTCGAACCGACGTGTCTCGTCAGCGGAATCGAAGCCCCTTCGCACGATTCCCGTCATGATCGTCGACCTCCCGGCACACGACTGCCCCGAGTCCACTTCTCAGAGTACGCCCGTACCGCGCGGTCTTCGCGGCGTCCCGGCGCGGCCGCGCAGCAGCGCTACGCGTCCCCTTGGAGCAGGTGCTGCGGAAGCTCGCGGAAGGTCCAGACGCCCTGCCTGCGGGTGAACATCCACACCAGGTCGTAGCGGTCCGGCCAGGCGGCCGGCAGCCCCAGCACGTCCTGCGCTCCGAGGCCCCGGATCAGTCGGGGCATCCCCTGGTGCTCCCAGCAGACCAGGACGGGCATCCGGGCCGCGAGCACCGCCCGGGCCAGGGCGGGCTCGGCTCCGACGGCGAATTCCGCCCGGACGGGCGTACGCAGCGCGGTGGCGAGCGTCTCGACGGTCTGGCGGCACCGCGCGGGCGCCCCCGCCTTGCCGCCGGCCGCGAAGACGGCCCCGGGCCGGGGCAGGGCGGCGCCCCGAGTCGGCGGGAAGAGGATGGGCAGTTCCTGGGCGCGGCGCCGGCCCCGGACGGCGAGGAACCCCGGGTCCTCGTTGCCGTCGTCGTCCTCGCCGGTGTCCCCGGCGTAGGGCTTCTCCGCGTGCCGGATGACCATGACCAGCGCGTCCTTGGCGGCCTCGGGGCCGGGGCGCGGCGCCGGGGGCCGCTCCTCCCCTGCGCAGCCGGCCGCCGCCAGCGGGGCGAGGGCGGCGGCCAGCACGGTACGGCGGCGCGGGCCGGATCCGGCGGGGGCTTGAGGCATGCGCCCACTGTCACCCATGCCCGGGAGGGCGCCCGGTCACGGCGCGACGGGGGCCGCTGCGATCATCCGATCGGCGGACGCGTCGGGGTATGGACCGAAGGCGTCGTGGTCGTGACCCGAGGCGTCGGGATCATACGCGGACGCCCCCGGCCGAGTGCCAGTGAAATCCGCAGGTCAGCGGGGGCCTCGGCGGACGGCCCGCAGCCACTCCTTGTTCATGGCGGCGATCGACGGCAGCGGGATGCCCTTCGGGCAGGCCGTGGCGCACTCGCCGGTCAGGGTGCACCCTCCGAAGCCCTCGGCGTCCATCGTGGCCACCATGTCCAGGACCCGTGTCTCGCGCTCCGGCGAGCCCTGCGGGAGCACGTTCAGATGGTTGACCTTGGCGGAGGTGAAGAGCATCGCGGAGCCGTTGGGGCAGGCCGCCACGCACGCCCCGCAGCCGATGCACTCGGCGTGCTCGAAGGCGTAGTCGGCGTCGGGCTTGGGCACGGCCGTGGCGTGCGCCTCGGGCGCGGCGCCGGTCGGGGCGGTGATGTAGCCGCCGGCCTGGATGACCCGGTCGAGGGCCCCGCGGTCGACGACGAGGTCCTTGACGACGGGGAAGGCCGAGGCGCGCCAGGGTTCGACGTCGATGGTGTCGCCGTCGTCGAAGGAGCGCATGTGGAGCTGGCAGGTCGTGGTGCGCTCCGGTCCGTGGGCGTCGCCGTTGATGACGAGGCTGCACGCGCCGCAGATGCCCTCGCGGCAGTCGTGGTCGAAGGCGACCGGGTCCTCTCCGCTCAGGATGAGGTCTTCGTTGAGGGTGTCGAGCATTTCGAGGAAGGACATGCCCTCCGAGATGCCGTCGACCTCGTACGAGGCCATCGCGCCGGGGGCGTCGGCGTTCTTCTGGCGCCAGACGCGCAGGGTGAGCTTCATGCGTAGCTCCGCTGGGTGGGGTGGACGTACTCGAAGACGAGGTCTTCCTTGTGCAGGACGGGCGCGGCGCCGGTTCCGGTGTACTGCCAGGCGGCCGCGTACCCGAACTCCTCGTCGCGGCGGGCGGCTTCGCCGTCCGGGGTCTGGGACTCCTCGCGGAAGTGGCCGCCGCAGGATTCGGCGCGGTGGAGGGCGTCGAGGCACATCAGCTCGGCGAGCTCCAGGTAGTCGACGACGCGGTTGGCCTTCTCCAGCGACTGGTTGAACTCCTCGCCGCTGCCCGGCACCTTGATCCGCCGCCAGAACTCCTCGCGGATCTCGGGGATCCGGGCGAGGGCCTTGCGCAGGCCCTCCTCGGTCCGGGCCATCCCGCAGTACTCCCACATCAGTTCGCCGATCTCCCGGTGGAAGGAGTCGGGCGTGCGGTCCCCGTCGACGGCCAGCAGCTTGGCGAGGCAGTCGCGGGTCTCGCGGACGGCGGCCGCGGCCTCGGGGTGGCTGTCGTCGACGGTGTCCAGGTGCGGGTGGCGGGCCAGGTAGTCGTTGATGGTGGAGGGGAGCACGAAGTAGCCGTCGCCGAGGCCCTGCATGAGGGCGGAGGCGCCGAGGCGGTTGGCGCCGTGGTCGGAGAAGTTGGCCTCGCCGATCGCGAACAGGCCGGGCACCGTGGTCTGGAGGTCGTAGTCGACCCACAGTCCGCCCATCGTGTAGTGCACGGCGGGATAGATCCGCATGGGGACCTCGTACGGGTTCTCCGCGGTGATCCGCTCGTACATGTCGAAGAGGTTGCCGTACTTCTCGGCGACCTTCTCCTTGCCCATGCGGCGGATGGCGTCGGCGAAGTCGAGGTAGACGCCCTGGCCGCCGGGGCCGACGCCTCGGCCCTCGTCGCAGACGTTCTTGGCCGCGCGGGAGGCGATGTCGCGGGGCACGAGGTTGCCGAAGGAGGGGTAGATCCGCTCCAGGTAGTAGTCGCGTTCGGCTTCCGGGATGTCGGCGGCGGGGCGGGTGTCGCCCTTGGCCTTGGGGACCCAGATGCGGCCGTCGTTGCGCAGGGACTCGCTCATCAGGGTGAGCTTGGACTGGTGGTCGCCGGTGCGCGGGATGCAGGTGGGGTGGATCTGGGTGAAGCAGGGGTTGGCGAAGTACGCGCCGCGCCGGTGGGCCCGCCAGACGGCGGTCGCGTTGGAGTTCATGGCGTTGGTGGAGAGGTAGAAGACGTTGCCGTAGCCACCGCTCGCGAGGACGACGGCGTCCGCGTAATAGGTGTCGATCTTGCCGGTGACCAGGTCCCGGGCGACGATGCCGCGGGCCACGCCGTCGACGGTGATCAGGTCGAGCATCTCGGTGCGGGCGTGCATCTCGACGTTGCCGGCGGCGATCTGCCGCGAGAGCGCCTGGTAGGCGCCGAGCAGGAGCTGCTGCCCGGTCTGGCCGCGGGCGTAGAAGGTCCGGGAGACCTGGACGCCGCCGAAGGAGCGGGTGTCGAGGAGGCCGCCGTACTCGCGGGCGAAGGGGACGCCCTGGGCCACGCACTGGTCGATGATCTCGACGGAGATCTGGGCGAGGCGGTGGACGTTGGACTCGCGGGCGCGGAAGTCGCCGCCCTTGACGGTGTCGTAGAAGAGGCGGTGCACGGAGTCGCCGTCGTTGCGGTAGTTCTTGGCCGCGTTGATGCCGCCCTGGGCGGCGATGGAGTGGGCGCGGCGCGGGGAGTCGGAGAAGCAGAACTGGACGACGTGGTAGCCCTGTTCGGCGAGGGTGGCGCCGGCGGCGCCGCCGGCCAGGCCGGTGCCGACGACGATGACGGTGTGCCCGCGCCGGTTGGCCGGGTTGACCAGCTTGGCCTCGAAGCGGCGGCGGTCCCAGCGCTCGGCGATGGGGCCTGCGGGGGCCTTGGCGTCGGCGATCGGGGCCCCGGTGGTGTAGTCGGCGTAGTGCATGGTCTCGCCGGTGCTCATGCTCGTGTGCTCGCTCATGCTCGTGTGCTCGCTCGTGCTCGTGTTCTCGCTCATGGTCAGCTCACCACTCCGGTCATGACGGCGACGGGCACGGACACGAAGCCCGCGAAGAGGACGAGGGCGAGGGCGTTGGCCAGGAACTTCAGCGTCCTGTCCCGCCGGGCGTTGCCCGCGCCCAGGGTCTGGGCGGCGCTCCAGAAGCCGTGGCGGACGTGCAGTCCGAGGGCGGCCATCGCCACGAGGTAGATGGTGTTCCCGTACCAGGTGGAGAAGGTGGCGAGGACGTTCTCGTACGGATGCCCGGCCCAAGCCCGCTCGTTCACGGTCAGCGTCGTGAGGTCGAGCAGGTGCCAGACGATGAAGAGGGCGAGGATGATGCCGCCCCAGCGCATGGTGCGGGTGGCGTAGCTCGCGCGGCGGCGCTTGTGCGCGTACTTCACCGGGCGCGCCTTGATGTCGCGGCGGCTGAGCTGGTACGCGCAGACCCCGTGCGCGACGACGGCCGCGAGCAGGGCCACGCGGACGATCCACAGGGCCCACTCGTGGTGCAGGAAGGGCGAGCCGAGCGTGCGGAGCCAGTGCGCGTAGCCGTTGAACTCGTCCGCCCCGAAGAAGATCTTGAGGTTGCCGAGCATGTGCACGACGAGGTAGCCGAGCATGATCAGGCCGGAGACGGCCATCACGGACTTCTTGCCGACGGAGGAGTCCCAGAGCGTGCGCGTGGTGGACGGCCGTCGATCCGTCCGGGTTGCCAGAGCCATGACATTGACCGTAAGGACGAAGGTCCCGAAAGGTCCAAGACATGAAAGAGCTCAAGTCAATAGGATCAGCCTATGCAGGCGCTAGCCTGGGGCCATGCAGTTCCAGCAGCTGGTCTACTTCGTCGCCGTCGCCGAGACCCGGCACTTCACGCGCGCGGCCGAGCGCGAACACGTGGCCCAGCCTTCCCTGTCGCAGCAGATCAAGGCGCTGGAACGGGAGCTGGGCGCCGAGCTCTTCAGCCGGGCCCGCGGGAACATCACGCTCACCGACGCCGGCGAGACCCTGCTGCCGCTGGCCCGGCGGATCCTCGCGGACGCGGACACGGCCCGCCTGGAGGTGCAGGAGCTGGCGCAGCTCCGGCGCGGCCGGATCCGGCTGGGCGCCACCCCGAGCCTGTGCACCGGCCTGCTGCCCGGCGTGCTCCGCGCCTTCCACACCGCCCATCCGGGGATCGAGCTGCTGATCGAGGAGAGCGGTTCGCTGGACCTCGTACGGGAGCTCGCGCGCGGCTCCCTGGACCTCGCGCTGATCGCCCTGCCGCTGCCCCCGTCGGCGCCGGCGCTGACCACGGTGGAGCTGCTGACGGAGGACCTGGTGGTGGTCTCCTCCGCGGCTCTGCCGCCTCCGGCGGGCGGTGGTTCGCTCACGGTGTCCGCGCTGCGCGACGAGCCGATGGTGATGTTCCGGCACGGCTACGACCTGCGGGACCTGACGGTGGCGGCCTGCCGGGCGGAGGGCTTCGAGCCGGTGTTCACGGTGGAGGGCGGCGAGATGGACGCGGTACTCGGCTTCGTCCGCGCGGGGCTCGGCATCGCGGTGGTCCCGGCGATGGTGGTCGCCCACGCGGGCTCCGGCCTCCGCGCCACCCCGCTTGCGGGCTCCCCCCTGCGCCGCACGATCGCCCTGGCCCACCGCACGGACGTGGCACCCCCGCGCGCGGCCCGGGAGCTGAAGCGCATCCTGCTGGGCTGACCCGCCCCGGAACGCGCCGACCGGGGCGGTCGTGCCCACCGGAGCGGTCGGTGGCGGCGTTCAAGGGGTGGGGACCGCGTCCGACAGGGACAGGGTGTGGATGCGGTCGGCGGCGCCCGGGCGGGCGTAGTACCAGCCCTGGGCCGTATCGCAGCCGAGGGCTCGGAGCTGGGCGGCCTGGGCGCCCGTCTCCACGCCCTCGACCGTGACGGCGAGTTCGAGGCTGTGGGCCAAGGCGACGATGCCCTCCACGATCTTGACGTCGACCGGGTTGGCCGGGTGCTGCTGCATGCCCTTGGTGAAGGAGCGGTCCAGTTTCAGAACGCTGACGGGCAGGCGGCGCAGGTTGGCCAGGTTCGAGTAGCCGGTGCCGAAGTCGTCGAGGGCGATGTCCACGCCCAGGGCGGCGAGCCGGCGCAGTGGTTCGAGGAGTTCGTCGTCGGCGCCGATCAGGGCCGACTCGGTGACCTCCAGGCACAGCGTGCCCGGGGACAGGCCCGAGGACTCCAGGACCCGGATCGTGTCGGCGACCAGGCCGGGGTGGTGCAGCTGGGTCGGCGACAGGTTGACGTTGATCCGCAGGGTGGCGCCGCCCTGCTGGTGCTGCCAGGCACGGGCCTGGCGGACGGACTCCTCCAGGACCCAGCGGCCGAGCGGCACGATCAGGCCGGTGCGTTCGGCGAGCGGAATGAACCGGTCCGGGCCGAGCACCCCGTGCTGCGGGTGCGACCACCGCACCAGCGCCTCGGCGCCGTGCACGCTGCCGTCGTGCATGTGGACCAGCGGCTGGTACTCGATGAAGAACTCGCCGCGTTCCAACGCCGCCGGGAGGGCGTTGGTCAGGCCGTGCCGGGTGATGGCGCGCGCGTCCGCAGCGGCGTCGGCGAACTCGAAGCGGTTGCCGCCGGCCGCCTTGGCCCGGTACATGGTGATGTCGGCGCTGCGCAGCACCTCCGCGGGGGTGCGCTCGCGGGCCGGGCCCTCGACGATGCCGATGCTGCCCCGGACCGTCAGCTCACGGCCCTCCAGCCGGATCGGGACGGAGAGGGCGGAGAGGATCCGGACGGCGAGTTCGGTGGCCTTCTCCTCGGTGTCGGGGCCGGTGGTCAGCGCCACGAACTCGTCGCCGCCGAGCCGGGCGACCACCTCGCCCGGTCCGGTCGCACAGCTTTGCAGCCGGTCGGCGACCTCGACCAGCAGCCGGTCGCCGGCCGAGTGGCCGAGGCTGTCGTTGACCGCCTTGAAGCCGTCGAGATCGAGGTAGCACAGGCCGAAGCGGGAGCCGCCGGAGCCGCTCAGGGCCTTCTCCAGGCGTTCGAAGAAGAGGGTCCGGTTCGGCAGGCCGGTCAGGGCGTCGTGGGTGGCCTCGTAGCGCAGGCGCAGGTTCAGCAGCCGGCGCTCGGTGGTGTCCTCCATCAGGGCCAGCTGGTACTGCGGCACGCCCTCGGCGTCGCGCAGCAGCGAGACCGTCAGGTTGGTCCACAGCACGGTCCCGTCGTGCCGGTAGTACGGCTTCTCGACGCGGTAGCTGTCGCGTTCGCCGCGCACGAGCTCCCCGTACATCCGCCAGACGTGCGGGGTGTCGTCGGGGTGGCTCCACTCGCTGACGTTGCGGCCGCGGACGTGCCCGTCCATGCCGCCGAACATCTGGAGCAGCGCGTCGTTGATCTCCAGGACGTTGCCCTCCAGATCGGCGATGCCGATCCCGATGGCCGCGCCCTCGAAGACCGCCCGGAAGCGGGCCTCGCTGGCGTGCAGCGCCTGCTGGGCGTCGGCGCGGGCTGTCAGGGCGGAGCGGGCGATGGCTTCCTGCTCCTTGAGGGTGCGCTCGCGCAGGGCGCGGGCGAACCCGGCCGCGATGCCGTGCTGGAGCCGGGCGCAGCGCGACCGGTACTCCTCGGTTCCCCCGACGCTCTCGGCGTCGGGGCCCTGGGGGCCGCAGTAGAGCACCAGGTAGGACTCGACGACGCCGAGCGTCCCGGCCAGCGCCTCCGGGTCGGTGCAGTGGACCGCGACGAGTTCCTCCCCGACCCGCTGGCCGGCGGCGGAGTCGAAGGGGCGGGCGCGCAGGGCCTCGACGAGGGTGCGGGTGAGGGGGACGAGATGGCGTTCGAACTCGCTACGGGTGAGCGAGGTCGCGGTGACCGGGAAGATCGCCCTCCCCCAGATGGTCGCGAACCGCCCGATCCGGTCCTCCAGACCGCCCTGCGGCGCGGCCGGGTCCTCCGCCGTCTGCGTCGGCAGTCTCACGCCTTGCGTCCCACACCCGCGAAGCCCGAGAAGGCGTAGGGGTCTTCGTCCGCGGCCCCGCCCTCCGCCCCGCCGGTCGTGTCGGGCCGCCAGTCGGGCATCGACACCAGGCCGGGCTCGATCAGGCCGAAGCCGTCGAAGAAGCGCCGGATCTGCTCCCCGTCCCGCATGACGAGCGGGTTGCGGATCTCGCGGTAGACGCCGACGGTTCCGCTCGCGACCTCCTCCGAGAGCGGGATCCCCTCGTACGAGGCGTGCGTGAGGATCAGCAGGCTGCCCGGGGCCAGTGCGTCGCGCAGTTGGGCGACGGCGGCGTAGGGCTCGTCCGTGTCCTCCAGGAAGTGCAGGACGGCGACCAGCATCAGGGCGACCGGGCGGCTCAGGTCGAGCCCCTGGGCCACCTCGGGGGCGGCCAGGATGTCCTGGGGCTTGCGCAGGTCGGCTGCGACGACCCCGGTCCGCTCGGTGCCGGCCAGGACGGCCTGGCTGTGGGCGACGGCCACCGGGTCGTGGTCGACGTAGACCACGCGCGCCTCGGGGCTGGCGGCCTGGGCGATCTCGTGGACATTGCCGAAGGTCGGGATGCCGGAGCCGATGTCGAGGAACTGCGTCACGCCCTCGGCGACGGCGTACCGGACGGCACGGCGCATGAATGCCCGGTTGGCCTGCATGATCTTGGGCAGGCCCGGCATGAATTCCATGGCCCGACGGGCCGCCTGCCTGTCGACCTCGAAATTGTGCGAGCCGCCCAGGTAGTAATCGTAGATACGGGACACGCTCGGCACCGATATGTCGATGCCTGGCGGGGCCCAGGAGGGGCGCTCCATCGGGGTCTCCAAGCCTTGGTCCTGCGCGGTCCGGACGGATCGGACTCCTGTCCGAGCCGAATGTACTGATCATTGCCCAACGGAGCGAGCGAAAGCGGAAATTGGCGATCCGTTCTTCGTCACACGCCAAAGGCCGGACGGGCAACGCCCGGGGAATGATCGAAACCGACAAATACCTTTTGGGAAAAGGTCGGTGAACGATCGGACACGATGCGGATCTGGCTCAAACCTCCATAGCCAAAGCCTCACCCGTTCAGGCGAACCAAGGTCAACCGTCCCGCGCGCGAGCGCGCGCGACCCCATGATCCCCGGGTGAAAAGAGCCTCTTCCAGGCGCCTGCTGGCAGTCCCGGTCCTCCTGTGGGCGGCCCTGTCCGCAACACCGGCCATGGCCGATAGCAGCGCATACGCGACGATCGACGCCGGCGACGGGGCGAGCACCGTCAGGCCCGCCGTGTCCGCCTTGGGCAGCGCGACCGGGGGCACCCGAGGTGGCGGACGTCACGGCGACCAGGGCCGCCGGGGTGATCGCGGCGACCAGGGCAACCAGGTCGGCCGGGGCGATCGCGGCAACCAGGGCGGACCGGGCAACCACGGCAACCCCGGCCACGGTCACGGGGGTCACGGGCACGGCGGCCACGGCCATGGGCACGGCCCCGGCGGCCACCACGGGCATCCGCCCTGCCCGCCGCCGCCTCCCCCGCCATGCCCGCCCAAGCCCACCCCGCCCCCGCCCCCGCCACCCCCGAAGCCGATGCCCACCCCGAAACCGCCACCCCCTCCTCCGCCCCCGCCACCGCCCGCTCCGAAGCCGGTGCCGAAACCCCCCGAACCGGCCCCGCCCCCCGCGCGGCCGGCCCCCGCTCCCCCGGCCCCGAAACCGGCCCCCAAGCCGGTCCCGAAACCCGTCGCGGAGCCACCCGCGCCGCCGGCGCCCGCGCCGCCCCGGGCGATCCCCGCGGCCGCGCCCAAGAAGCCGGTCGCACGCCCCGCCTACCACGCGGCGGCCCGCAAGCCGGTCGAGCGCCACATCTCACCGGTGACCTTCACCTTGATGACCGTGGCCCCCGCGGTGCTCGCGATCGTCGCGCTGCGCCCGCGCTAGAGCCGCCGCATTTCCACCCCGTAATCGATTGGGAGTCATCTTGTCGGAATGGCTCGTCCTGTCCCTAGCGATGGCAGCCGCGTGTGCCGTGGTGCTGTCCATCGCCTTCTTCAACCAGCGCCGGATCGGCGAGGACGACGATCCCAGCGAAACACCGGACGTCATCGAGTACATGACGATGATGATCGGCGTGATCTACGCGATCGTGCTGGGCCTGGCGATCGCCGGCGTCTGGGAGGGCCGCGGGGCCGCCCAGGAGTACGTACGCCAGGAATCACAGGCCCTGCACGAGATCAGAGTCCGCTCCGAGGTCTACCCGGCCGAGGTCCGCAAGAAGATCAGGTCCGACGTGGACGCCTACGTGACCTACGTCGTCGACACCGAATGGAAGGAGATGGCCGAGAACGGCGAGCTGACGGACCGCAGCGGGGAGCTGCTGGAACGCATCCGCCGCGATGTGACGGACTACGAACCGCAGACCGACCACGAGGGCCAGGCGTACCAGCCGCTCGTGGACCAGGTCGCCCTGGTCGACGACGCGCGCAACGCTCGCGGCCTCGGCGCCGGGGCCACCATGCCCGGGGTGGTCTGGTTCGGCCTGATCGCCGGGGCCCTGGTGACGGTGGGGCTGATCTTCACCCTGCAGATCAGGCGCTCGTTCCGGGAACTGCTGCTGGCCGGGCTGTTCAGCGCGCTGATCGCGTTCTTGCTGTTCCTCATCTGGGACTTCGACGCACCCTTCGGCCGGGGCATCTCCGCCACCGCCGAACCGTTCCTCTCCCAGTTCCCGCATCTGGGCCTGGGCGACTGACACGGCGTCGCCCCTGCCGGGCCCGGCGACCCCGAGCCCGGCAACCCGGGCCCGGCGACCCGGGCCCGGTAAACCGGGGACGGTAGACCGGGCCCGGTAAACCGGGGACGGGCCTCCCGTCCCCGGTTCGGCCTACCGCCATGCCCCATTCGCCCGTTCCTGATCGCGGGTGACCGCGCGCGGACCTAGCGTGGCGGACATCGAGGCGCACGACCCCCCACGTGCGGAAACCGTTCCGCGGCTGCTCCTCGGGGATCCGGAGAATCCACCATGGGCGCGATACGCACCTCCCCCTCAGCCCTGTTGGGCGCCGCCGCGGCGGGCGCCCTCCTCCTCTTCGGCGCGGCGGCCGCGCCGGCCGCGCGTGCGGCCGAGGCCGCACCCATCACCTCCTTCGGTTTCGCCATCACCCCCTCGACGGTCGCCCCCGGCGGCCAGGTGGTGCTGTCCGTCACCGGCTGCAACGCCGCCTTCGCCACCGTCTCCTCCGGCGTCTTCGACACCGTGAGCATCGACCGGGGCAAGACCGCACGGGTCACCGTGGACCGGGACGCGCGGCGCGGAGCCCAGTACTCCGTCTCCTTCACCTGCGCGGGCGAGACCGGCTCGGCCGACCTCACGATCACCGGCGGCACCGGCAGGCCCACGACCAGTTCCACCGTCGGTACCCGTAGGACCGCGACCGCGAGCGCGAGCGCGGCCACCGGTACGCGTACGGGCACCAGCGCCGGCACGGGCACCGGCACCGGCACCAGCGCCGGTACGGGCGCTTCGAGCCGCGCCACCCTGGGCGTCCGCGGCGGCCTCGGCGGCAGTGTGGCCGGGCTCGATCCGCTGGAACTCGGCGCCGGCGCGGGGCTCGTCCTCGGCGGACTGGTCGGTCTCGGCTACGCGCTGCGCCGCCGCGACATCCGCCGCATCCACTGACCGCGCCGCACCATGGGCCCGTCTGCGCCGCCCGGCGCGATCCCCACGAGAACTCCGTCTCCCCAAACCGCCGGTCGCCCCGTGTCCTGGCCAGGACACGGGGCGACCGGCGGTTGTCCGGGCCGACCGGGGAGGTCGGCCGGTCAGGCCCGGCCGCGGATCGGGCGCCGGCGGCGGATCACGTGGGCGCCCGCACCGAGGGCCGCCGCGCCGACGAGGCTCGCGCCGATGGCGGTCTCGGTGGTGGACGGGCCGAGGGAGCCGCCGATGCCGCCCTGCGCGCCGCGGCCGTCCAGGATCGTGAAGCGGTGCGTGGCGACCAGGCTGTTGTCGTGGCACTTGACCGACAGCGTGTGGTGCCCGGGCGAGGCGTGGTTGAAGATCCGGACGGTCGCGAAGCCGATGGAGCCGGCCGACAGGTTCGTCTGCGGAAAGTTGCCGTGCGAGAAGACGATGCCGCCGTGGTGGCAACCGGCCGCGCTGACCTGCATCGTGGAGCCCTGGTGCACGGAGTACGGGTTGACGGTGACATTGCTGGGCCCGCCGTTTCCTCCCGAGGGCGGACCGCCCGCAGGGTTCGCGGAGGCGAACGGGGCACTGAGGGCGATGGCGGCGCAAGTGGCCGCCGCGGTCACGGTAAGAGCGCGGAGAACACGCATGGTGGAACCTCCAGCGGGAAGCGCCCCGGAGCGGTGGCCCGGGCAGATCGACGAGAACGCCTCCCATCACGAACCCTCGGTCCGGTCCGCAAGCAGCGCATTTCCGCCTTTGGGCCGCAAGGTTGAGCGACACGCCGATGCGCGGACGCGTTCGCTGACGGATCCGCAGGTCACGACCCGTCAGGCATTTATGTGACGATTACCTGGATGGGCGCACCCCTTCCGGCCCCACCACCCGTTCGCCCTTCCCCGATCGCCGTCCCGCACGCACCGCCTTAGCGTGCGTGAAGCAGGGCGTGAAGGGGTGGGACAGGAACGCGGGTCGGGACCCCCGCGTCGGGAAGGGAGAACCATGCTCGAGGACGAGAGTGAGAGGCCACCGAGGAGGCGCTCCCCCTGGGGTGCGATCGCGCTGGTCATGCTCACCGGCCTCGCCATGATGCGCAACGGAGCCGAGGCCGGTGACGGACCCCCGCAGCCGGCCGCCGCCGCGGCGGTGACCGCACCGGCCGGGACGGCGGTCGGGCCGCAGGCCCACCAGGCGCCCGGCGAGCCGCCCACACCGCCGCCGGACATGGAGGTGCTGGGCCACTCGTCGGTTCAGCGCGTCCGGATCCCGTCGATCAGCGTGGACGCGCCGGTGATGACGGTCGGGCTGGACGCGCAGGGCTGGATCGACGCGCCGCCCCCGCAGGACAAGAACCTGGCCGGCTGGTACCTCAACGGCATCTCGCCGGGCCAGCGGGGTTCGGCGGTGATCGTGGGCCACGTGGACAACGCGCAGGGCCCCGCGGTCTTCTACGGCCTGGGCTCGGTCCAGAAGGGCAGCCGCGTCGAGGTGGCGCGCTACGACGGCCGCACGGCCGTGTTCGAGGTGTACGGCGTGGAGGTCTTCTCCAAGAACACCTTCCCCGGATCCCGGGTCTACGGGGACACCGGACACCCGGAGCTCCGGGTGATCACCTGCGGCGGAGGCTACTCGAAGGGCCGCGGCTACGACGGCAACGTGGTCGTGTTCGCGCGGATGGTGGAGGCCCGCTGACCGGCCCGTGCGGCGGCGGACGACGGCGCCGCCGCGCGGGACACGGCCCCCTCCGGGGTACGGCCCCCTCCGGGGTACGGCCCTCAGCGCGGCGGCAGCTCCGGCAGCGTCATCCGGAACCCCCGCCCGAGCAGGTGCGGCAGGTAGCTCGCCAGCGCCTGCACGCTCTGCGAGCGGTTGCCGCCCGCGTCGTGGTTCAGCACGATCACCCCGGGTGCGGCCTGCTTGAGGACCCGCGACACGATCGTCGCGGTGCCCGGCTCCTTCCAGTCCAGGGTGTCCACGGTCCAGGCGAGCGGTTCCATGCCGAGCTCCGCGCCGATCTCGAAGGCGGCCCGGTTCCAGGCCCCGTAGGGCGCCCGGAACCACAGCGGAGCCGTGCCGACGGCCTGCTGGACGACCTCGCTCGTGCGGCCGATCTCGGAGGCCAGGGCCGGCCGGCTCAGCTTGGGGATCAGGGGATGGGTCCAGGTGTGGTTGCCGATGACGTGTCCCTCGGCCACCATCCTGCGCAGCAGGTCCTGGTTGTCCACCGCCATCTCCCCGCAGACGAAGAACATGGCCCGCACGCCGTGGCGCGCGAGGGTGTCCAGGATGGCCGGGGTGTAGCGGGGGTCGGGGCCGTCGTCGAAGGTGAGGGTCATGGCGCTCGCCGTGCTCGCGTCGGCGGGCAGTTCCAGGATCGGCCGGGTCCGTACGGCGGGCTTCGCCGCGGGCACGCGCTCCGGGGCCCCTTCGGAGGTCATCGGCTCGAGCCGGTACGGGGATCCGCGCGGGAACTGCGGCCGCGCGCCGGGGGCTCCGGTCAGGGGTCCGGGCCCTGCGGCTCCGCCGGGTACCGCCCCGGGTCCGGCGCCTGCCGCGGGGGCCCCCGCGCCCGATGTCGGCAGATCGGTTTCGCCGCCCGTCAGCAGGCCTGCGGCGGCGGCGACTCCGAGGAAGACGGCGGAACGCAGGAGCATGCGTCGCCCTACTGTCGGCTCGTCATTTTTCATTACTACTACGTATCAACGACATCGCCGCAGATGTCGAGAGGCGCGGACGCGCCCCCGCGCGCTCACCCGCCCGGAGTAGCCCCGCCGGTCAGCCGCGCCGTACCAGCGGGAACGGCAGCGTCTCCCGGATCGTCAGCCCCGTGAGGAACATGACGAGGCGGTCGACGCCGATGCCCAGCCCGCCGGTAGGCGGCATCGCGTACTCCAGCGCGTCCAGGAAGTCGTTGTCGAGCTCCATCGCCTCCGGATCCCCGCCGGCCGCCAGCAGCGACTGCGCGGTCAGCCGGCGCCGCTGCTCGACGGGGTCGGTCAGCTCCGAGTAGGCGGTGCCCAGTTCGGTGCCGAAGGCCACCAGGTCCCAGCGCTCCGCGAGCCTGGGGTCCTTGCGGTGCTGCCGGGTGAGCGGGGAGACGTCGGTCGGGAAGTCCTTGTAGAAGGTGGGCAGCTTGGTCCGCTCCTCCACCAGCCGCTCGTACATCTCCAGGACCACGTCGCCCCGGGTGTCGTCGGGCGTGTGCGGCACGGCCGCCCGGTCGCAATGCCTTCTCAGGACGGCCTCCTCGGTGTCGGCGTCGACCTCCTCGCCCAGGGCCTCGCTGATCGCCCCGTACATCGTCTTGACCGGCCAGGGCCCGGAGATGTCGTGGACGACGAGCTTCCCGTCCGGTCCGGCCTTGTGCGCGATCGGCGAGCCGAAGGCGGCCGTGGCGGCGCTCTGGATCAGCTCGCGGGTCAGGTCGAGCATCACGTCGTAGTCGGCGAAGGCCTGGTAGGCCTCCAGCATCGTGAACTCGGGGTTGTGCTTGTAGGAGACGCCCTCGTTGCGGAAGGTGCGGCCCATCTCGAAGACCTTCTCCATACCGCCCACGCACAGCCGCTTCAGGTACAGCTCGGGCGCGATGCGCAGGTACAGGTCGAGGTCGTAGGCGTTGATGTGGGTGCGGAACGGCCGGGCGTTGGCCCCGCCGTGGATCTGCTGGAGCATCGGGGTCTCGACCTCCAGGTAGCCCCGGTCCAGCAGCCCCTGCCGCAGGGCCTGGACGGCGCTGGAGCGGGCCCGTACGACGTCGCGCGCGTCGGGGCTGGCGACCAGGTCCAGGTAGCGCTGGCGGACCTTGGCCTCCGGGTCGGCGAGGCCCTTGCGCTTGTCGGGCAGCGGGCGCAGGCACTTGCCGGTGAGCTGCCAGGAGCCGACGACCACGGACAGTTCGCCGGCCTTGCTGGAGCCGACCTCGCCGCTCGCGACGACGTGGTCGCCGAAGTCCACCTGGGAGGTGAAGGCGTCGAGCACGGCGGGGCCCGCCTCGTCCCGGGTGAACATCAGCTGGATGTCGCCCGACCAGTCCCGCAGGACCGCGAACACCACGCCGCCGAGGTCGCGTACGACCATCACCCGTCCGGCGACGGTGACCGGCGAGCCGGTGCGGGCGCCGGGCGGGTAGCCGGGGTGCGCGGCCTTGAGCTCGGCGACGGTGTGGGTGCGCTGCGGGATGCCGACGGGGTACGGGTCGGTGCCGGCGGCCCGGATCCGCTCCAGCTTGTCGTGGCGGACCCGGACCTGTTCGGGCATCCGCCCGGCCCGCGCGGCCTCGGTGTCCTGCTCCCCTACGGATTCCAGCCCGAGGGATTCGATGGGCGGCAGGCCCGCGGTGGTGGCGGGGGCGGTGAGCCCGCGCGGGTGACCGTTGCCCCAGAGGGTGCGCATGCTGGGCACGGAGACGAACCCCTCGGCGATGCCGGAGGCGAGGCTGACCCGGGCGAGCGAGCCGGCGTCCTGGAAGCAGAGGAACCGCGGGTACCACTCGGGGCCGTACTTGACGTTCGAGCGGTACAGCGCCTCCAGCTGCCACCAGCGGGAGAAGAAGAGCAGCAGCTTGCGCCACACCTTCAGGACGGGACCGGCGCCGATCCGGCCGCCCTCTTCGAAGGCCGAGCGGAAGACGGCGAAGTTGAGGGAGATGCGGCGCACGCCCAGGCCCGGGGCCGCCGCGCAGAGCTCGGCGACCATGAACTCCATGACCCCGTTGGGGGCGGCCCGGTCGCGGCGCATCAGGTCGAGGGAGATCCCGTCCTTGCCCCAGGGCACGAAGGAGAGCAGGGCGATCAGCTCGCCCTTGTCGTCGAAGGCCTCCACGAGCAGGCAGTCCCCGTCGGCGGAGTCCCCGAGCCGGTCCAGGGCCATGGAGAAGCCGCGTTCGGTCTCGGTGTCGCGCCACTTGTCGGCGCGGTCCACGATCATCTGCATCTCGTCCTCGGAGAGGGCGGAGTGGCGGCGGATGACGGTGCTCGCTCCGGTGCGCTTGACGCGGTTGACGGCCTGGCGGGTGACGCGCATGTCGCGGCCGTCGAGGTCGAAGTGGGCGACGTGCAGGATGGCCTCGTCACCGAGCTGCAGGGCGCCGAGCCCGGAGCGGGCGTACGCGGTCGCCCCGTCCTCGGAGGCGCCCATGACGGCGGGCTGCCAGCCGTAGCGCCGGGCGACGGCGAGCCAGGCGTCGATGGCGGGGGTCCACGCGGCCGGGTCGCCGACGGGGTCGCCGCTGCCGAGGCAGACGCCGGCCTCGACCCGGTAGGTGACGGCGGCCTTGCCGTTCGGGGCGAACACGACGGCCTTGTCGCGCCGGGTGGCGAAGTAGCCGAGGGAGTCGCCCCGCCCGTAGGCGCCCAGCAGGGCCCGGATGCGGGGCTCCTCGTCCCCGTGCAGGGCGGCGGTCAGCCGCTGGGAGCGGAAGAGGGTGGCGGCGGCGTTCAGCAGGGCGAGGGCGCCGAAGAGGCCGAGCAGGAAGTACAGGGGCCTGGCCGGGTGGCCGTCGAACTGCCGGGCCGAGAACAGCCCGCCGAACACCTGCTTGGCGGACCAGTCCAGCCACTGCCCCTTGGGCAGGGTTCCCGGGAACAGCGCGACCAGGCCCCAGCCGAGGAAGACGGCCGCGAGGAGACCGAGGCCGAGCACGAGCATGGCCCGCCACAGGGCCCCCGGCCGGGAGGCGGCGTTGAACTCCTTGCGCGCGGCGATCAGGATCGCGAGGGCGGCCACCGCGAGGGCCATGGAGGAGAAGCCCACCCCGTAGTCCTCGGTGGCGATGGTCAGCACGTCGACCAGGACCAGCAGGGCCAAATAGGTGACGACGATCCACCAGGCGATCTTCTTGCGCATGCCGAGTGCCGCGGCGAGGAGGAAGAGGAAGACGGCGTAGGCGAGGTTGGCGCTGACCGGTACGACGATGGCGTCGAGGAAGCGCACGACGGGCCGCAGCAGGCGGCGCAGCGTCGGGGAGAGGGCCAGCAGGGCGCAGAACAGCCCGAGCGTTCCGAAGAACGCTCCGAAGGCGTCGGGCACCCGGTTCAGGAAGCGGCTGCGGCTGCCGCGCGTCCCGCGCGTCTCCTCCACGGTGGCACTCATGGTTCGCACTGTAAGGAGGGCCGCTCCCCTTCGCGCGGTGAGCCGACCCGGCCCGATCCGAAGCGCACGCCTTAACCTCGGAAGGGTGACGGAGCACGTGGGTACGGGATTCGAGCGCGGTACGGACGGCCCGAAGGTGATCCTCGCCGGGGTGGACGGTTCGCAGTCCTCGCTCCGCGCGGCCGCCTACGCGGCGGGGCTGGCGCGGCGGCAGAACGCGCTGCTGGCGCTGGTGTACGTCCAGCCGGTGATGCCGGCCGGGGCCTCGCTGGGGGCTCCGGTGTCGGAGGCCACCGAGGAGATCGCGCAGGGGCTGGTGGCCGAGATCCGGGAGTCCGCGGAGCGGCTGAAGGGCGTCTACGACGTCCGCTGGCAGTTCCACACCTTCCGCGGGGACGCGTACGCCGGGCTGGTGAGCGCGGCGGAGGAGCTGATGGCGGACGCGGTGGTGGTCGGGGCCTCGGAGCAGGCCGGGCACCGGATCGTGGGTTCGGTGGCGATCCGCCTGGTGAAGGCGGGGCGCTGGCCGGTCACCGTGGTTCCCTAAGCGGTTCGCCCTTGCAACCTGACGCCTGTAGACGGCGGACGCGGGCGTGGCTTATCTTCGTGCGATTCGGGCTGCCCGTCAGGCGGCCCGTTTCCATGTCACACGTCGCACATGTTCCCGTGGGGGGTACTTCGTCATGTCCTTGAGCGCACCCGGTCCGTCGCCTGCCGCACACGTCCTGCGTTCCCCGCAGGGGTTGGCCACGGCCGTGACCGCGCTGTTGTCCGTGGGGGCCGCCGTCGATCTCTTCACGTCCGGGGTGAGCCTGTACACCTGGAACCTGATGAGGGACTTCGTCGGCGCGCCGACGCCCGCCGACCCCGGCGACCCCGCCCGTTCCGAAGACCTCGGCTTCGCCGACTCCCTCGCCGGCGGTGCCGCTCTCGTGCGGGGACCGCTCTACCTGGCCACTGCCGTGGTCTTCGTCATCTGGTTCCACCGGGTCCGCTGCAACGGCCAGGTGTTCCGGCCGGACGGTTTCAGCCAGTCCGCCGGCTGGGCCATCGGCGGCTGGTTCGTCCCGCTCGCGAACTTCTTCCTCCCGTACCGGACGGCGCGGGAGACCTGGAACGCCAGCACCCAGTACGCGGCCGACGGCTCCTACCGCCAGGTCTCGGGCGCCCCGGTGGTCGCCTGGTGGGTGGTGTTCGCCGCCAGCTGGGCGCTGGCCTGGGTCGCCTCGTGGAAGTACCGGACGGCCGAGACGACCGCGGCGGCCGGCGGCGCCGACCTCTTCAGCGCCGTCGCGGACCTGACCGGCGTCGTGGCCGCCGTGCTGGCCGTCGCCTTCGTGCGCAAACTCACCGCGATGCAGCACGTGAAGGCCACCCAGGGACCGAACGCCGCGGCCTGAGGTTCCGGCGGCCCTACTTCGTCGCGGTCAGCCCGTCCTTGGCCGCGCCGCGGCCGAGGACGGCCTCGGTGATCTCGTCGCGGGCGTCCTCGTAGTCCTCGCGGCCGGGCGACTCGGCGAGCGCGGCCGGGAGGTTGACGACACGGCCCGCGCGGAGGTCCATCATCTGCGGGACGAACTCGGCCTTGGTGACCTGCCAGCGCTGCCCGGGGGCGGCCGGCGGGGCGAAGGTGAAGCGGCCGATGGAACCGTAATTGCCGCGCATGTCGCGGGCGCCGGTGTAGTTGAACATCTCGCCGGCGACCTGGTCGCCCATCCCGTAGACGATCCAGGTCCCGTTGACCTTCTCGTACGCCTGCGGGATGTGGGCGTGCGTACCGAGGATCATGTCCACGTCGGGGCGGCCGCCGGTCTGCGAGGCGGTGAGCGCCTTGCCGAGCGCGAGCTGCTTCTCGTCCGGTTCGGTCTGCCATTCCGTGCCCCAGTGGAGACTGACGAGGACCACGTCGGCGCCCGCCTTCCGGGCCGCGCGGGAGTCCGCGATGATCTTCTCCTGCTCCATCAGGTTGACCGCCCAGGGCTGGCCCTCGGGCAGCGGGTAGCCGTTGGTGTCGTAGGTGTACGCGAGGTGCGCGACCTTCGCGGAGCCCGCCGCGTACATCGTCACGGTGCCCGCCTCGGCCGCCGTGCGGGCGGAGCCCGCGTGCTTCAGACCGACCTTGTCGAACCGGTCGAGGGTGCGCTTCAGACCGGCGCCGCCGCCGTCGAGGGTGTGGTTCGAGGCCGTGGAACAGCCGTCGTACCCGGCGTCCTTGAGGCCGTCGGCGACCTCGGGCGGGGACTGGAAGGCGGGGTAGCCGGTGAACGGGCCGCCGTCCGGCCCGTAGATGGTCTCCATGTGGCAGAGGGCCAGGTCGGCGCCCGAGACGATCGGCTTGACCGCGGAGAACATCGGCCGGAAGTCGTGGCCGTCACCGTCCGCGTAGGAGGCCGCCCGCCGGATGACCGACTCGTGGGGCAGCACGTCGCCGCTCGCGACGAGGGTGAAGCCCTTCACTGCGGGGGCGGTGGTCGATCCGGGAGCACCGGAGGGTGCCTGGGCGGACGGGGAACCGGCGAGGCGGGCCGGTGCGGGGTCCCCGCCGGCCGAGCAGCCGGCTACGGCCGACAGCACCACGGCGGTCAGGAGTGCGAGGGCGTGGCGGGTGCGCGCGGTCATCTGTCCCGGCTCTCCTTGACTGGATCTATTTGTGCGACTACCTGATCTTCCGTCAATCCATAGAAAGAGACGCCTGAAGTCAAGAAACGGCTCCGCCGCCCGGCCGCACACTCACTCCAATGGCCGTTCGGCGCGCCGTTCGACCGTTCACCGCCCCGCGCGGCCGCCCACCGGATGACCCGGGTGCTTGGGCGCACCGTCCGGGCGGGACGGTTCCGGGCGGGCCCGGTGCAGGTCAGGGTGGATCCGTCGACCTCGACCACCCCCGCACCGACCCCCGGAAGGAGCCTCCCGTGCCCCTTGCCCCCACCCTGCGACACACCGACCCCGAGGCGCTGGCCGAACTCCAGCACGAACACGGACGGGCCCTGTTCGGTTTCCTGCTGGGCCTCACGGCCGGGGACGCGCAGCGCGCGGAAGACCTCGTACAGGAGACCCTCCTGCGCCTCTGGCAGCATCCGGAGGTCCTGGGGAGCGACTACGAGTCCCTGCGGCCCTGGCTGTTCACGGTGGCCCGGCGGCTCGCCATCGACGCCCGCCGGGCACGCCTGTCCAGGCCACTCGAGGTGGACCCGGAGGGGCTCGACCAGGCACCGGCGCCGGGTGACGCGGTGGCGGGCTCGGTGACCGCCATCGACGTACGGCGGGCGGTGGGATCACTGGGGCCGGAGCACCGGGACGTACTGGTGCAGGTCTACTTCCAGGACCGCTCGGTGGCCGAGGCCGCGGCAGAGCTCGGCATTCCGGCGGGGACGGTCAAGTCCCGTACGTACTATGCTCTGCGCGCTCTGCGCAAGGGCCTCCAGGGCTACGGGTACGGACTCGGCGCCTGAAGCCGGGGGCCCGGCGGGGGCCGGTGCCGGGCGTCAGGCAAACGCGTCAAAGAATGGCTTGAACACCCGCGAACCGGACACGAACCGCATCGAAACCGGCACCGGACCGTTCAAGTTGAGTAAACATCCCCCGCTCCGCGAGCTTCGCAAGGAAGGCTCGGCGCTGACGGCGGGAAGACTCGACGCGTGCGGGAGAAGGTGGAACGGTGCGGCCCGAGGGTACGAACGGCACCAGTGACGGTGGGCTCGCGGTGCCCATGGCATGGCTCTACGCGGAGTACATCGCCGACGAACTGCTGCGCACGGGCCGGTTGATCCCGGTCAGCACCCTGGAGTTCCGCGCCGGACGCGACACGCTCGCGCTGACCATCTACCTCTCGGACGCCGCCGGCGAACTCTCCGGGATCAGGGTCGTCTCGCAGCTCGACGAGTGGATGTCGCTGACGGCGTACGGGCACCCCTGGCGCGACTGGGTCCACACCCGGTTCCTCGCGCTGGGCGAGGAGGCCCGCGAGCGCGGCCGGGGCGAGGACCCCGACCTGGAGCTGGCCCGGGCGGCCTGGCGCTGGCTGGACCACACGGAGCTGTTCGCCACCAACCTCGACCCGGGACGCCACGGCCACGCCGACACCCCTCCGGGACTCGACGAGAACGCCCGGGTGTGGACCCCTGCCTGGCAACTCGGGCTCCCGCTCGGGCACTTGGCGATGCACCTGTTCTGAGCGCGATTACGCCGCCGCGGCCCGGCCCGCTACTCCGGCCGACGCGGCCCCGGCGGCCCCGGCGGCTCCGTCGGGTCGGTGACCAGGCCGGTGAAGTCTGCCTCGTTGCGCTCGGCCCGGACCACGTACGCGCGGGCGACCCACCACAGCACCGGGTACACCAGGACCCCGAGCAGGACCCAGACCAGCGGGCCCGACGCGACCCGCGGGAGCAGGAACAGCAGGGGCAGCAGGCCCACCAGGAGGACGAGCGCGGCCAGGGCGCCGAGTCCGGCGCGGAGCTGGCTGCGCATGAGGGCCCGTACGTAGGTGGCGCCGAGGGTGGTCTGCTCGGAGATCTCGGAGCGGGCCGGCGTGTGCGCGGGGGGCCTGCGGCGGCTGCCGCGCGGGACCCCGGTGACGACCTCCCGCCGGGGCGGCTGCGCCTGATGCTCCTCGGCCATGGGCCGGAGTCTAACCGGAGCCGGGCCGCCCGGAACCCTCCCGGGAAGGCCCTGGAAAGGGCCCGGAAAGGGCCCTGGGCCTACTTCAGCAGCTTCGACAGCCGCCGGTCGGCGAGCGGCTTCCCCCCGGTCTGGCACGTGGCGCAGTACTGGAGCGAGGAGTCGGCGAAGGAGACCGAGCGGACGGTGTCCCCGCACACCGGGCAGGGCTCGCCCGCGCGGCCGTGGACCCGCATCCCGCTCTTCTTCTCGGCCTTGAGCCGTCCGGCGGCCACCCCGTGCGCCCGCTCGACGGCCGTGCGCAGGGTCTTCTCGACGGCCGCGTACAGCTGGTCCACCTGCGTCTCGTCGAAGGAGGCGGCCAGTTTGAAGGGCGAGACCTTGGCGTGGTGGAGGATTTCGTCGCTGTAGGCGTTGCCGATGCCCGCGATGACGCTCTGGTCGCGCAACACGCCCTTGATCTGCCGCCGTTCCCCGGCGAGCAGCGCGCCGAAGGCCTCTCGGCCGAAACCCTCGGCGAGCGGGTCCGGGCCCAGCCGGGCGATGCCGGGGACCTCCTGCGGATCGCGGACCACGTACACGGCGAGCCGCTTCTGGGTCCCGGCCTCGGTGAGGTCGAACCCGCCGCCGCCCTCCAGGACGAGGCGCAGGGCGAGCGGCCCCTTGCCGGGGCGCGGCGGCCGGTCCGGAACGGTGTCGATCCAGCGCAGCCAGCCGGCGCGGGCGAGGTGGGTGACGAGGTGCAGTTCGCCGATCCGCAGGGCGAGGAACTTGCCGTACCGGGCGGTGACCCCGGCCCGCTGCCCTTCGAGCGCGGTCAGGGGCGGGTCGTACGTCTTGAGCACGCTCACGGCGAGCGGGAGGACGCGCTCGACCACCCGCCCGGCGAGGTGCTCGTCGAGGAACTCCCTCAGGGCCTCGACTTCGGGCAGCTCGGGCATTCCCCCAGCCTGCCGTGGCCCCGGGCGAAGCGCGAGCCGGGGAGCGGGGGGCGCCCCTTACAGGAGACGACGTACAGGACGCCTACAGGGGCCACGGTTCACGGCATCGTGAACTCGCACCATACGCACTTGCCGCTGCCCCGCGATTCCACGCCCCAGACGTCCGCCAGCCGGTCCACCAGCATCAGCCCGCGTCCCGAGACGCCGGAGTCGCCCGCCTCCCTGCGCCGGGGCAGGGCGCTGGAGCGGTCCTCGACCTCCACGCGGAGTCTGCGTTCGGGGCCGGCCAGGACGCGCAGGGTCACGATCGCCGGGCCGTCGGTGTGCATGAGGGCGTTGACGATGAGCTCGTCGGCGATCAGCTCGATCTCGTCCGCCCGGTCCCGGGCTCCCCACGCCCGGACCGCCGCGCCGATCATGTGGCGGGCCGACACGAGGGCTTCCGGATCGCCGGGGGCCACGTGCTGCTGGAGCCGTCCGCCGGCCTGCTGGACCTCCTCGGCGTCGCGGCGGAGCAGCAGCAGCGCCATGTCGTCGTCGCCGCCCCGGTCGTCCACGACCTCGCACAGCCGGTCCGCGAGCACGGCCAGGTCGGCCGGTCCGGTGCGGACGAGGGAGGCGAGGAGCCGGACGCCGTCGTCGAGGTCGGCTCCGGGCTGTTCCACGAGGCCGTCCGTGCACAGCAGAAGCGTTTCCCCGGGCCCGAGTTCGACCGTCGTCACCGGGTACTCCAGCAGCCCGAACTCCGCCGACAGCCCCAGCGGCATCCCGCCCTCCAGGGCGAGGCGTTCGCAGTCCCCCTCGCGGGTGCGCAGCAACGGGTCGATGTGGCCGGCCCGGACCAGTTGGAGCACGCCGGTCGAGAGGTCGGCCTCGGCGTACGTGCAGGTGGCGAAGCGGTCGGTGTCCAGCTCGTGCAGGAAGACGGAGGCCCGGGCCATGACGGTGGCGGGCGAGTGCCCTTCGGCGGCGTAGGCGCGCAGCACGATCCGCAGCTGGCCCATGACCGCCGCCGCGTGGGTGTCGTGGCCCTGGACGTCGCCGATGACCGCGCCGACCCGGCCGCCGGGCAGCGGGATGACGTCGTACCAGTCGCCTCCGATGTCCTGGCCCATCTTGGCCGAGCGGTACCGTACGGCGATCTCGGCGCCCGGCACCGAGGGGATCCGGCGCGGCAGCATCGCCTGCTGGAGCCCCTCCGCCAGATCGTGCTCCTGCTCCAGCAGCATCGCCCGCTGGAGGCTCTGCGCGATGCTGCTGCCGAGCGCGACGAGCAGGTTCCGCTCCTCCTGGGTGAAGCCGTCCTTGTCCCGGTAGAGCAGGCCGATCGCGCCGATCGGGCGGGCCTGGGCGATCAGCGGCAGGTAGGCGGCCGCCGAGATGTGCATGGACGAGATCTTCGCCCAGAGCCCGGGGTAGCCGGCGGCGAACTCCGCCGCGGAGTCCAGGAAGCGCGGCTGGAGCGAGCGCACCACCTCGCTCATCGGGTACTGCTCGTCGATGCGGGTGTAGCGGGTGCCGGGGACGAAGCTGCCCGCGGGGCCCTCGGCGACGAGGTGGATCCGGCCGGCTTCGACCAGTCCCATCACCATGCCCATGGATCCGAGCCGTTCCAGGCCGTGGGCGTCGCCGAGCGCGTCGATGACGTCCTGGACGGTACGGGCGTGCGCGAGCGCGGCGGTGGTGCTCTCCACCACGGACGTCTGGCGGCGCCGCTCCTCGTCCAGCCCGAGGCGTTCCGCCGAATGACTGAGCTCCTCGGTGGCGTCGCGGACGATGCCGATGATCCGGTACGGGCGGCCGTCCGGGCCGCGCATGACCCGTCCCTGGGTGTGCGTCCAGCGCAGTGCGCCGTCGTGGCAGCGGATGCGGAAGTAGGCGCCGTAGCTGTCGACCCCGCTCTTGAGGGCCGAGGAGACCAGTGCGTCGAGCCGGGCACCCTCGGCGGGCGGGACGCGCGGCGAGAGGGAGCCGGGCCGGCCGTCGTACTCCTCGGGGGTGGTGTCGAAGACGTCGAGGGCGGCCGAGTCCATGTGCATGAGACCGGTGACCAGGTCCCAGTCGAAACTGCCCATGCGGTTCAGCGAGAGCGACCGGTCCGGGTGTGCGGGCCAGTCCTCCGGCAGCGATACGGCGGTCGGCACCGGTCCACCATGACACACGGGCCGGTCAGGCGCTCTCCAGGTACTGGCCGTCGTACGGGGCCGAAGGCTGCTGCTCGGGGACGGAGTAGGGGTCGGCATACGGGTCGGCGTAGGGGTCCGCGTACGGATCGGCGTACGGGTCGCTCGGCTGCGGCGACGCCCCCTCGGGGCCCACCAGGGTCCCCGGGTCGCTCGGGGTCTGGCCGGGCAGGTCGGAGGGGATGTCGGTGGGTACGTCCGAGGGCTGGTCGGTGGCGGGCGGCGGGGCCGTCTGCGGGCCCGAGGGGATGCCGGACGAGGGCTGGTCGGGGGTGACGGGGGTGTTCGGCGTGTTCGGGGTGTTCGGGGCCGTCTGCGGGGAGCTCGGCGGGCAGTCGGCCGCGTTCGGGGCGGGGCTGCGGCCGGGGCTCGGCGGGCCGGTGGGGGGCTCGGTGCGGGCGAGGCTGTTGCTCTCAGGGGTCCGGCACGGGTCGGCCGGCGCGGTGCCGGGCGGGGTCGCGGGCCCGGCGGGGATGCCGTCGGCCGGGTCGTACGGGGGCGGCGTCTGCGGGGCGCGGTCCTGGGCTCCGTCGTCGCCGGCCGTGCGCTCGATCCAGGTGTTGTCGGCGATGTTGACGATGACCAGGTTGTTGATCACCTGCATGGTCGGCTCGATGACCACGACCTGGGTGGGCTGGTAGCCGCTCCAGGGCTCCCCCTTGAGCACCGGCGCGCCGGGGGCGGCGCGCGGCGAGGCCAGCGGGTTTCCGCAGGCGCAGCGGACGCGGGGCATTCCGTGGTCGTCCACGAGGACGGCGGTGCCGGCCTGAAGGACGGACTGGAAGGCGCCCGGCTTGCCGCCGACGAAGCCGTGGTTGGTCACCCGGGTGTCGGCGCGCAGCACGACAGGGGTGAGGCCGCGCAGGAAGTCGGGGATCTGCTGCTGCTCCAGCTGGGAGGCCTCGGCGAAGGCGCGGGCCTTGGCGTCGTCGGCGGTCAGGGACTGGACCTGTGCCTCCACGTCGCAGCTGCCGAGCCGCTGGGTTCCGCCGTACAGGCCGGGGGTGGCCGCGTTGACGGTACGGATGCCCTGGCCGGTCGCGTTGGGCAGCGGGGGCTGGACGGGGGCCGATTCGCCGGTGGCGGAGGAGGTGGTGAAGGGGTCCGGGCCGGCCGAGGCCACGGGCTGGAGGTGGACGTCCTGGCTCTCGGCGGCGGGGCCCTTGGTCCGTCCCTCTTCGCCGGAGGCCCCGCAGGCCGCGGCGAGGAGTCCGAGGACGGTGAAGAGGGCCGCTCGGCCCGGTGCGTGACGACGCGGCGCCTGACGAGGTGTCGGTGCGTACACGTTGCATCTCCCTTTTCGCCCCGGTTGCTCCCTCTTGTCTGCCGCATGTCCGGGGTGGCCGCAACCGGAGATCCACGCACCGAGCCCTCTCTTGAACATGTTCAAGAGAGGGTCTAGGCTCACGCTCGTGAGTTGAACGCGTTCAATGCGTTCGTTCCTGGGAGGGGGATCCTCGGTGACCGTGCTCGTGAATCTGATCGTCACCCTGGGCATGCTGTACGTCGTCCCGGCCGGCCTGCGCCTGATCGATCCGCTCCGGTTCGGCCGGACGGCCCGGCTGTGGCCGCTGTTCGCAGCCCCCGGAGCGGTCTGCCTGTGGCTGCCCCGGGGAGCCCCGGCCACGGCCCTCGCCGTTCTCTACGCGACGGCCACGCTGGCCCTCGCGGTACGGGCCGTGGCGCCGGCCGCACGGGCCTTGGTTCCTTCGGTGCGGGCTTTGGTTCCATCGGCGCGGGCCTTGGTTCCGCCGGTGCGGGCCTTGGTTCCGCCCGCGCGGGCCGTGGTTCCGCCGGTGCGGAATCCGACCCGTGCGGGCACGCCCGGGCGGGCTCTCGGACCCGCCGAGGTGGCCGTGCTCACCGCACTGGTGGCGCCCTCGGTGGCCGGGACCGCCCTGGTCGCCGAACGCGCCGGATACCGGCTCTTCGGCTTCGGCCTCGACATCCTGGCCCTGACCGTGCCGCACTTCCACTTCGCAGGTTTCGCCGCGGCCCTGGTCGCCGGGCTGGTGTGCCGGGCCTCCAGCGCCGGAGCCCTCGCGCGCTGGGCGGCGTACAGCGTGCCGGCCGGGACGGCGCTCGTGCTGCTCGGCTACTTCATCGACGACTGGGCCGAGCTGGTGGGCGCGGTGACGCTGACCGGCGGCATGTGGGCGGTAGCCCTGCTGACCTGGCGGGACGTCCGCCCCGGGGCCGCCGTGCGCGACCGGCTCACCGGCACGCTGCTCGCGGTCTCGGCGGCCGTTCTGGTGGCCACCATGCTGCTCGCCCTGTGGTGGGCGCTCGGCGAGGCCACCGGGATCCCGCATCCCACCCTGACCTGGATGGCCGCGACCCACGGCCTCGGCAACGCCCTCGGCTTCGGCCTCTGCTCGCTGCTGGCCTGGCGCCGCCTGGCCGCCCGCCCACCCCGGCCGCCCGCGGGGGCCGCCCCGCCCCGACCCGCCGCCCTGCCCGACCGAACGGAGATCCCGGCATGACCCGCCTCATCAGCGAAGGCCGCAGCACCTTCAACTACCCCGACCGGGGCGCGACCGCCCGGCGCCCGCTGCCCGCCGGGTACAACTTCACCCACCACCGCACCCGGATCGGGTCCGGGCAGGCCGCCTTCGACGCCGCCGGGGCCGCCGTCACCACCTTCCGCGCGCACCGCGCCTCGGGCATGCTCGTCACGGCCGGAGCCTTCCCCGTCCGGCCCGGCGACCGGGTCGTGGTCGGGATCGGGATCGGCCCGGTGCGGATCGACGCCCCGTGCGAGGTCATCTGGACCGCGTACGAGCCCCGGCGGACCGGTTTCGCGTACGGGACGCTCACCGGGCATCCCGAGCGCGGCGAGGAATCCTTCGTGGTGGACATGGAGCCGGACGGCTCGGTGTGGTTCGAGGTGACCGCCTTCAGCCGCCCGGCGAGCTGGTACACCCGCCTCGCGGGCCCGGCCGTCCCCTTCCTCCAGCAGGCCTACGCCCGCCACCTCGGGCGGTACGTGCGGCGGCTCGCCGCGGGCGCCCGGCCCGCTCCGGCCCGATACTGGAGGGGATGGACTGGTTCACGGCGCCCGGATACTGGCTGGGACGGCTGATCTTCCAGCGGGCCCTGGCCGGCGTCTACCTCGTCGCCTTCGCCGGAGCCGCCCTGCAGTTCCGGGCACTGATCGGGGCGCACGGCATGCTGCCCGTGCCGCGCTACCTGCGGTACGTGCCCTTCCGGCGCGCCCCGAGCCTGTTCCACCTGCACTACTCCGACCGGTTCTTCGCCGTCTGCGCCTGGACCGGGGCGGCCCTGGCCGCGGCGCTCGCCGCGGGGGCCGGCGACGCGGTGCCACTGGGCGCGGCGATGGCGATGTGGGCGCTGCTGTGGCTGCTGTACCTGTCGATCGTGAACGTGGGGCAGACCTGGTACTCCTTCGGCTGGGAGTCGCTGCTGCTGGAGGTCGGCTTCCTGGCCGTGTTCCTGGGCAACGCGCGGGCCGGGCCGCCGGTGCTGGTGCTGTGGCTGCTGCGCTGGGTGGTCTTCCGGGTGGAGTTCGGCGCGGGGCTCATCAAGATGCGGGGCGATCCCTGCTGGCGCCGGCTCACCTGCCTGTACTTCCATCACGAGACGCAGCCGATGCCCGGTCCGCTGAGCTGGTTCTTCCACCATCTGCCGAAGCCGCTGCACCGGGTGGAGTGCGCCGCCAACCACGTGACCCAACTGGTCGTGCCCGTCCTGCTGTTCACCCCGCAGCCGGTGGCCTCGTACGCCGCGGGCATCATCGTGGCGACCCAGCTGTGGCTGGTGGTGTCGGGGAACTTCGCCTGGCTGAACTGGATCACGATCACGGCGGCCCTGCCGGCCTTCGACTTCAGCGCGCTCGCGGGGGACCCGCCGCCGGCCGCCTCCCGGCAGGGGCCGCTCTGGTACGTGGTGCTGGTGTGCGCGATGACCGCGCTGGTGCTCGTGCTGAGCCGGCATCCGGTGGTCAACATGATCTCGCGCGGCCAGGTCATGAACCGGTCCTTCGACCCCCTCCACCTGGTCAACACCTACGGGGCGTTCGGCACGGTGGGCCGGATCCGCGAGGAGGTGGTGGTGGAGGGCACCGCGGAGCGGCGGCCCCGGGAGGACGGCGCGTGGCGGGAGTACGGCTTCAAGGGCAAGCCGGGTGACGTGCGCCGGATCCCGCGCCAGTTCGCCCCGTACCACCTGCGCCTCGACTGGCTCATGTGGTTCGCGGCGCTCTCCCCCGGCTACGCCCGCGACTGGTTCGGGCCGTTCGTGGAGCGGCTGCTCGCGGGCGACCGGGACACCCTGAAGCTGCTCCGGCACAACCCCTTCCCGGACGCGCCGCCGCTCTACGTCCGGGCGCGGCTGTACCGCTACCGGTTCACGACCTGGCGGGAGCTCCGCGAGACCGGGGCGTGGTGGCACCGCACGCTGGTGCGCGAGTACCTGCCGCCGACCCGGCTCGCGGAGGCGTCCTGGTCGGAGCCCCGGTCGGATCCCCGGCCGAAGCCCCGGTCAGAGCCCGAGTAGCGCCGCCTCCCGCTCGGCCGATATGCCCTTCTGCGGCCGGTCGGTCCGGTGCGGGGCGACTCCGCCGAGCGCCCGGAGCCAGGTCCAGGTGTCGGCGACGGTCTCCTCCACGGGGCGGCAGACGAGGCCGGCCGCCAGGGCCTTGGTGACGTCCCCGCCGAACATGTACTCGTGCAGCTCGCCCTCGGGAAGGTAGATGGGCAGCTCGGTCCAGGGCTCGATGCCGGCCTTCTCGATCGCCGCCGAGTCGGTCCAGCGCGGTTCGAACTCGGCGCCGGTGGCGGAGGCGCAGGCTTCCAGGAGGCTGCCCATGGTGGCGTGGCCGGCCGGGGAGACCAGGTTGTAGGCGCCGCCGAGCCCGGCCGCTCCCGCGTCGAGGGTCCAGCGCGCCAGGTCGCGCACGTCGATGTACTGCAGTTGCAGATCGGCGTGCCCGGGGGCGATGAAGGGGCCGCCGCGGGCGACGCGATTCAGCCACCAGGGCAGCCGGCCGACGTTCTCGTACGGTCCGATGATCAGCCCGGCGCGCACCAGCAGGGCGCGGTCGCCGAAGGCGTCCAGGGCGGCGAGTTCGCCGCCACGCTTGTCCTCGGCGTAGGCGGTGGCGTCCGCGTCGGGCGAGCCCTCGACCACCGGGCCGTCCTCGTCCAGACCGGCGGGTGCGGGGTAGGCGTACACCGAGCGGCTGGAGATGTACACGTACTGGCCGACCCGGCCGTGCAGCAGACGGGCGCTGTCGCGGACGGCGGTGGGGGCGCCGCTCCAGGTGTCGACGACGAGGTCCCACTCCCCCTCGGCTAGGGCGTCCAGGCCGCCGGGCGCGGTGCGGTCCCCGTGCAGGGCCGTGGTCCCCGGCGGGGGTGCGTGGTGCCCGCGGTGGAAGACGGTGACGTCCCAACCGCGGCTCAGGGCGTCTTCGGTGATCGCGCGCCCTACGAATTCGGTTCCACCCAGCATCAGCAGCTTCATACAGGTCAGCCTGCCCGGGACCGGGGGTGCGCGGAACCCTTGATCGCCCACAGCGATGACGCCCACGGCGTACCGGTACGGGGAACTTCCGGGCGCCGTCCGGCATGGAGCGGACGCTGCCACCCGTCCCCCGAGGGGAGCGTCCTGACGGCTGATCAGCTGCGGGAAAAGGGCGCCGCCTGTCGCCCCGGGGCTTCACCGGGACGACGGGCGGACCGCACCGTACGGGTCTAGTCGATGCCTCTAGTCGATGCCGGGCAGGATGTGCGGCTCCGCGAGGTCGTCCTCGTAGCCGGCGAGGCGGATCGGGGCGGACCGGGCCCAGACCTCCAGGTTGCCGAGGGTCTCGGGGCGCTTCGCACTCCGCGGCCCCGTCCGTTCTCCGGGCACCTGGTCCGTGGTCGTCAGTTCTGGCGTCACCGCGCACTCCTTTGTGTCGCGTAACCCGGCGGGCGAACCGCGCGCCGGTGCGGGAAGAGGGGGTTTCCGGACGCGGTGGCGCCTTGGTGGAGCGAGTGCCCGTGTGGGGCTCTCATGGCGATCAGAGTACACATATGAGCGCACCCCCGCTCGATGGAAAGGTAAAATCCACTCCGGACAGCTTGTTTTCTCCACGAGTTCATCACCTTGCACGGCGGCGCGTCGTGTACGGCTGATCTGCTCGACGGCGCCATACGGGTGATACGCGGTCGGGCGACGGAAGGAACGACAGTGGCGAAGTCCGAAGTGCCGGTGGTCGTCGCAAGCGTCGGGGAACTGATGGACCTGCTGCGGGGCGGGCACGGTGACGGCCATGGGCTGCGGGTGGCGGCGCTGCTGCGCCGTTCGCACCCCTTCGACAAGGAACTGCAGGTCGCGGGCCTGCTGATCGACCATCCCGCGGACGCGATCCGCCCGCTGCTGGGCGAGCGGGTGGCCCGGCTCGTACGGCTCCAGGGGCCCGGCGCACCCGCCCCCGGGCCGGACCCCGACGCGGAGTCCCTCGGCCACGCGGCCGAAGCGGGCCGGTCCGCGGGCCTGGACGCGGGCGTCCTGGAGGACTGGCGCCCGGTGCTGGAACTGGTCGCCGCGGGGGCCTACGGCCGGACGGCCTGAACGGGGAGCGCCCCTGGTCCCCCTCGCGGGAGGGGGACCGGGGGCGCTCGTTTGACGCGGGCCAGGTGACGCGGCTCGGAGGCGGGCGCCCCGGGCACGCGGCCTACCAGTTGGCGGGTGCGTAGTCCTTGAGGAAGACGCCGTACAGATCCTCGCCGAGCTCGCCGCGGACGATCGGGTCGTAGACCCGGGCCGCGCCGTCGACCAGGTCGAGGGGGGCGTGGAAGCCCTCCTCGGCGAGGCGCAGCTTGTCGAAGTGCGGGCGCTCGTCCGTGATCCAGCCGGTGTCGACCGAGGTCATCAGGATCCGGTCGGTCTGGAACATCTCCTGGCCGCTGGTCCGCGTCACCATGTTCATCGCGGCCTTGGCGGCGTTGGTGTTCGGGTGCCCCGCACCCTTGTAGCCGCGGCTGAAGACGCCCTCCATCGCCGAGACGTTCACGACGTACGCCCGCCCGCCCGCCGCCTTTCGGGCGGCCTTGGCCATGGCCGGCCGGAGCGCGCTGATCAAGATGAACGGCGACGTGTAGTTGCACAACTGGGTTTCGAGCAGCTCCACCGGGGAGATCTGGTCGATGGTCTGCACCCAGGTGTTGCTGTCGACGACGTCGGGCAGCAGGCCGCCCGCGTCGATGGCGGTACCGGCGAGGTGCCGCTCCAGGCTGGCGTTGCCCGCGACCAGTGCGAGGTCGGCGACCTTCTGCGCCTCGAGCCCGCTCACCCCGACGGGCAGCGCCGCCAGGCCGTCGACCGCGCCGGAGTTGAAGGCGCCGATGACGTGGTGGGCGGGGAGCTCGCCGGCCGGCAGCGGGGCGCTCTCCCCCTCGACCAGCGCCGCGTACGCGGACGGCAGGCGGCGCACGGTCTGCGTCGCGTTGTTGATCAGGATGTCGAGCGGACCGCCCGCGGCCACCTGGTCGGCGAGCGCCACGGACTGGGCCGGGTCGCGCAGGTCGATGCCCACGACCTGCAGGCGGTGCATCCAGTCCGCAGAGTCCTCCATCGCCTTGAAGCGGCGGATGGCGTCCTTGGGGAAGCGGGTGGTGATCGTGGTGTGCGCGCCGTCGCGCAGCAGCCGCAGCGCGATGTACATGCCGATCTTGGCCCGGCCGCCGGTGAGCAGCGCGCGCTTGCCGGTGAGGTCGGCACGGGCTTCCCGCTTGGTCCGGTTCTCGACGGCGCAGCTCGGGCAGAGCTGGTGGTAGAAGTAGTCGACCTCGACGTACCGCGTCTTGCAGACGTAGCAGGAGCGCGGGCGCTCGAGGATCCCGGCGATCCGGCCGGTCTCCGTGACCGAGGAGGGCAGCAGGCCCTCGGTCTCGTCGTCGATGCGCTCGGCGGAGCCCGTCGCGGTCGCCTCGGTGACGGCCTTGTCGTTGGCGGTCTTGGCGGCGCGGCGGTCCTGGCGGCGGCGCTGCTTGACCGTCCGGTACAGGCCGGCGGTGGCGCGGCGCACGGTGATCGCGTCCGGGTGGTCGACGTCGATCTTGTCGAGCTCGTCGAGCACGCTGAGGCAGAGGGCCAGGCGGTCGGGGTCGATGCCCGGCCCGAAGGCGTGGCCCTGCTCCTGGCTGTCTTCGGTCACCGTCATACCCGCTGCGTTCCTTGATCAGTCGTCCGCGTCCGCCGGATGCGGAAGTCCCCAAAAGGGCTAGTGTACGGATCCACCGCGCGGGAAGACAAACGCACTCCTCCGCTCCCGGCTACTGCGTTCGGAGTACGCCCAGGGACGTAGCCGTCCCCGCCTCTAGGGGGAGGAATAGCTCTCCGGACTCGGGCATTGTGACTTTTATGAGTGCCCTAGCGTTTTCGGTCCTGCTGTGCCTGGTGTCCGCCGTGGCGTACGCGGCCGGCGCGATCGTCCAGGAGCGGGTCGCGTCCGGTACGACGGGCCTGCCGTACGCCCCGGTGCGCCGGCCCGCCTGGTACGGAGCGATCGCGCTGAACGGCCTCGGGGCCCTGCTGCACGTGGTGGCGCTGGCCTACGGGCCGCTCAGCCTGGTGCAGCCGCTCGGCGCTCTCACCATCGTGTTCGCGCTCCCGATGGCGGCCGTGTTCGTACGACGGCGGGCCGGAGCGGCCGCCTGGCGCGGGGCCCTCCTGGCCACGGCCGGGCTGGCCGGGCTGCTGGCCCTGACGGGCGGCGGCGGGCGGGCCGAGCAGTCCCTGTCGGGCGGGGAGCAGAGCCTGCTCCTGACGGCGACCGGGGCCCTGGTGTCCGTACTGTTCCTGGCCGCGCGCCGGGTGCGGCGGGTCACCGCTCACAGCGTGCTGCTGGCCACGGCGGCGGGGGCGGCCTTCGGGATGGCCTCGGTGTTCACGAAGTCGGTCGCCGAGAGCTTCGCCCCGGACGCGCTGGTCGCGCTGTGGCCCGAGCTGACCGCGATCGCCGCGCTGGCCGCCACCGGACTGCTGCTGTCGCAGGCGGCCTACCGGGGCGCCGGGCTGACCGCGCCGCTGGCCACCGTGACGGTGGCGAACCCGGTGGTCGCGGCGGCGGTCGGCATCGCGCTGTTCGACGAGGGCTTCCGCTACGGGGCGGCCGGCGCCGCCGCGGCGCTGGTGAGCGCGGCGACGGCGGCGACCGGGCTCGTCCTGCTCACCATCGCGCCCCGGGACACGCGTGTGCCCGTGGCGTCAGGACCGGCACCGGTTCCGATGCCGGCACCGGCGGAAGCCCGTACTGCGGCTTCCGCCTCGGCCCCTGCCTCAGATGGAGACTCCGTGGGCCCGCAGGTACCTCAGCGGGTCGATGTCGGTCCCGTAGCCGGGTCCCGTGCGCATCTCGAAGTGCAGGTGCGGCCCGGTCGTGTTGCCGGTCGAGCCCGAGCGGCCGATCCGCTGTCCGCCGGAGACCGCCGAGCCGGCTTTGACCGAGAGCGCCGAGAGGTGCGCGTACTGGGAGTACCGGCCGTCGGTGTGCCGGATGACGACCTGGTACCCGTACGCACCGGCCCAGCCCGCTGAGACGACCTGCCCGCTGCTGACGGCCTTGACGGTGGTGCCGGTGGCCACCGGGAAGTCGATGCCGGTGTGGTAGCCGCTGGACCAGGCCGAGCCCGAGACCCGGTAGGAGGTGCCGAGGCCCGCGTCGACCGGGGCGCTGAAGGCCCCGGAGGGGGTCTGCGGCTTTTCCGCCGGCTTCTCGGCAGGTTTCTCCGCGGGCTTTTCGGCCGGTTTCGTACCGGCCTGCTCGGCGGGCTTCGCCGGTGCCACGGGCTTCACTGGTTCCGCCGTGCGCGGCGGCTTCTCCGGATTCGGCGCGGGCGGCGCCGCCGTGACGCGCAGGGTGAGCCGCTGCCCGGGGAAGATCAGGTCCGGATCGCCGCCCACGACGGCCCGGTTGGTCGCGTACAGGGACTGCCAGCCGCCCTCGACGTGCTGCTCTGTGGCGATCTCCGACAGCGAGTCGCCGGGGGCGACGACATAGGGGTTCGGCAGGACGGAAGTCCCGGTCGGGCGGGGCGCCGTGCTCGGCGCGGCGGCCTGCGGAGCCGCCTTCGGGGCGGCCTTGGGAGCGGTCTGGGCCGCGGCCTTCGGAGCCGTCGCCTTCCCGGGGCCCGTCGCCTTCCCCGGGCCCGTCGCCTTGCCCTGCGCGCCGAGCGCGGGCGCCGGACCGCTGCGGCTGAGTCCGGCCTTCTTGCCGCACACCGGCCAGGCCTGCGGGCCCTGACCCTTCAGCACCTTCTCCGCCACGGCGATCTGCTGTTCCCTGGTGGCCAGATCGGCGCGGGCGGCGTACGCGGTTCCGCCGAAGGCACGCCAGGTGCTCTGGCTGAACTGGAGTCCGCCGTAGTAGCCGTTGCCGGTGTTGATGTGCCAGTTGCTCGTGGATTCGCAGGCGGCGACCTTGCTCCACGTGTCCAGCGAGGCGGCGTGCCCCGTGCCCGCTCCGATCAGGGGCAGCGCGATCCCGGCTCCGCCTGCGGTGACGACGAGCGAAGCACGGTTGATGCCGCTCGGCTGATACCGGCGGTGCCGGCCCCGTACACCCATGGGAGCTACCCCCGTCGAAGACATCAGGAACCTCGCAACCTAACGCCACGACCGGGGCATGACAAGGCGAACAACACAACGCGTTCGGGCGGAAGTTGGTTTCGCGCCGAATGTAGGACACCGGTAAGGATCTCCATCGGGGTAGCGTCGGTGTTCCTGCATTCCTCCGCACATCGAATGCACTCGACGCAGCACTCAGGAGCGCACGCACATGACCAGCAGCACGGCCCAGATCGGCGTCACCGGACTCGCGGTGATGGGCAGCAACCTCGCCCGCAACTTCGCCCGCAACGGATTCACCGTCGCCGTCCACAACCGCACCACCGCCAAGACCACGGCGCTCGTGGAGGAGTTCGGACACGAGGGCTCCTTCGTGGCCGCCGGGAGCGCGAAGGAGTTCGTGGACGCGCTGGAGCGCCCGCGCCGTCTGATCATCATGGTGAAGGCGGGCGAGCCGACCGACGCGGTGATCCGCGAGTTCGCCCCGCTGCTGGAGCCGGGCGACGTGATCATCGACGGCGGGAACGCCCACTTCGAGGACACCCGCCGCCGCGAGAAGGAACTGCGCGAGCAGGGCCTGCACTTCGTGGGCGTCGGCATCTCGGGCGGCGAGGAGGGCGCGCTGCTCGGCCCGAGCATCATGCCCGGCGGATCCGAGGAGTCCTACGCCTCGCTCGGCCCGCTGCTGGAGAAGATCTCCGCCAAGGCCTCCGACGGCACGCCCTGCACCTCGCACGTGGGCCCCGACGGCGCCGGGCACTTCGTGAAGATGGTGCACAACGGCATCGAGTACGCCGACATGCAGCTGATCGCGGAGGCCTACCACCTGCTGCGCGAGGTGGCCGGCTACTCCCCCGCGAAGATCGCCGAGACCTTCCGCGCCTGGAACAAGGGCCGGCTGGACTCCTACCTGATCGAGATCACCGCCGAGGTGCTCGCACACACGGACGCCGCGACGGGACGGCCGTTCGTGGACGTGGTCGCCGACGCCGCCGAGCAGAAGGGCACCGGCCGCTGGACCGTGCAGATCGCCCTCGACCTGGGCGTGCCGGTGTCCGGGATCGCCGAGGCGGTCTTCGCCCGCGCGGTTTCGGGCCACGGGGAGCTGCGTACGGCCGCGCGGGGGCTGTCCGGCCCGCAGGCCGAGCCGCTCTCCGCCGAAGCCGCGGACGCCTTCGCCGCCCAGGTGGAGCAGGCCCTGTACGCCTCGAAGATCGTCTCGTACACGCAGGGCTTCCACCAGATCCAGGCCGGCAGCGAGGAGTACGGCTGGGGCGTGGACCCGGGCGCCGTGGCCTCCCTGTGGCGCGGGGGCTGCATCATCCGGGCCGCGTTCCTGGACCGGATCCGCGCCGCGTACGACGCCCGGCCGGAGCTGCCGAGCCTGCTGGCGGACGCCGGCTTCGCCGATGAGATCGGCGCCGCGCAGCACGACTGGCGCGAGGTGCTGGTGGCGGCGGTCCGCCAGGGCATTCCCGTACCGGCCTTCGCGGCCTCGCTGGCGTACTACGACGCCCTGCGCTCGGAGCGGCTCCCGGCGGCCCTGACCCAGGGCCAGCGCGACTTCTTCGGGGCGCACACCTACCGGCGCACGGACCGCGAGGGCTCGTACCACACGCTGTGGAGCGGCGACCGCTCCGAAGTCCGTACGGACTGACGCGCCGGGCCGAACCGGATCCGCGTCAGCTCCACGGCTCCGGCGCGGGCTGCGGCGCGGGGCCGGGCGGCGGCGGAACCGGGTCGGGTTCGGGCACCGGACCCGGTGTCGGCGGTTCGGGCCGAGGCAGCGGACCCGGATCCGGGAACGGATTCGGCACCGGGGCCGGGTCGGGGACGGGAGGCTGTGTCATACCTCCAGCCTCCCCCGGTCCCGGCTCCGGCGCCCGCCGGGCTACTTCCCCAGGGCGGCCGCGAGGCCGGACGCGGGGCTGGACAGGACCGGCACGGTGGTGGTGACCAGGGCCTGCGCGCCCGCCATGGAGACCTGGGCGAGGACGACGGCGTCCGCATCGGCCACCGCGTCCGCCGCGGCGGCCACGAGCCCGAGACAGCCGGCCGTGTCGCCCGCCGCGAAGCGGTCCCAGGCCCCGTCGACCAGCCGGGTACGGACCGACACCGGCCGGCCGGCCCTGCCGGCCTCTTCCTCCAGCAGCTCCACCGTCGGGGCCAGGGTCGACTCCACGGTGGCCAGTACGAGGATCCGCGGCCCGGTACGGACGGCGGCGGCCGCCAGCGGGCGGTCGACCCGGAGCACCGGGACCCCGAGCTCCCCGGCCAGCGACTCGGCGACGGCCCCGATCGAGGAGCAGGTGACCAGGACGGGCCCGCCGGAGCCCGCCAGCAGCTCCCGCACGGCCGGAGCCTGCGACGCGGGCCCCAGCGCACGGGCCCGTTCCAGCAGCTCCGGCACCACCAGGTGGCGCAGGACGGCGCCCGGGTGGTGCCGGTCGCGCAGGGCGTCGAAGACCGGCACGTGCACGGGCGAGGTGTGCAGCAGGGTCAGGCCGGGGGCGGCCGGCGTCACCACAGGTCGGAGTCCGAGTCGAGCTGCGCCTTGGCCGCGGCCACCACCCCGGCCGGCGCCTCGGGCGCCTGGTCGGGGTGTTTGGCGGCCCAGCTCGCGGCATACGGGCAGAGCGGGACGACGGGCACGCCCTCGTCGGCCGCGATCCCGTAGAAGGTCTTCACCAGGTTCCCGGCGATCCCGCGGCCCTCGTGGCCCGGCTCGACGATGGTGTGCACCGCCACGAGGGCGTGGGGCGCCTCGGCGAGCACGAAGTAGGCGATGTATCCGACCACCGCCCCGTCCTCGACGGCCAGCAGCCGCCCGGACGGGCGGTCGTCCACGATCTTGATCGATTCGCTCGGCCCGGTCTGCGACATCGTCCCGACTCCCCCTCAGACAGCCACCGCGTGGGGGCTGCGCTCCTGGTCCGTTCCCGGAACCGGGGCGGACGGATCCACACCCAGCTCGATGATGCGATTGTCGCCGTCGACGTGTACGACACGCGGTTCGAACACGCGTGCCTCGGCGTCTTCCATCTGCCCGTAGCTGATGAGGATGACCAGGTCACCGGGGTGCACCAGGTGCGCGGCGGCCCCGTTGATCCCGATGACCCCGGATCCGCGCTCGCCCTGGATGACGTACGTCTCCAGCCGCGCCCCGTTGGTGATGTCCACGATGTGCACGAGCTCGCCGGGCAGCAGATCCGCCGCATCGAGGAGATCGGCGTCGACGGTCACGGACCCGACGTAGTGCAGGTCGGCCTGGGTGACGGTGGCCCGATGGATCTTGGACTTGAACATGGTACGAAACACGGAGAAACTCCCGATTTGTCTGCTCCCTGCCTGCTCTTTGCAGGTCAAGGGCGGTCTCCGCAGATTACAACCACTCGCATGTTCGGTCACCTTTCCCCGGGTGTTTCAGGACTCATGCTGACCAGTTGCTGACTTTTCCGACACCCCATCAGGCCAGTCCGGAAGACTCAGCCGGCCCAACGCCTCCGCCCGCCGTGCCGTACCCGACTGCCCGTCTCAGGAGCACCGGGGAGGCGCACACTCCGGTGAACCCGGCACCGCGGCGGTGCTCTTCCGGTTGAATGAACCCCGTGGCACACGCATTGGGTTTCACCGACGAAGACCTCCGCAGGCTGGCCGGGTCCCGGTCTTATGAGCGGGGCCTCGGCTATCTCTCGGCCGTGTCCCGGTTGGAGATCGAGGAGACGGCGATCACCGCGACCGTGGACGGTACGGACGCATACGAGGTCGAGCTGACCGAGCGCGAGGACGGCGGGCTCACCGGATGGTGCGACTGCCCGTACGGACAGGAGGGCAACTTTTGCAAGCACTGCGTGGCAGTCGGCCTGGTGGTCCTCGGGCAAGCGGCGTCGGTGCCACGGCAGCGGGCCTCCGCTGCGCGCCGCACCAAGGTGCTGACCGCCTGGCTGGAGAGCCGCACCCGCGAGGAGCTCCTCGCCCTCCTGTGCGAACACCTGGCCGACGACCGCGATCTGCGCCACCGCCTGGAGCTGCGCGCGGCCACCGCCGGTGAAGACAGCGGTATCGTCCGCGAACGCATCCTGAGCCTGCTCGACACCCGCCCCTTCGCCCGCTACGGCTACGTCGAGTACGCGGACGCCCACGCCTACGGGCAGCAGGCGTCGGAGGCGGCGACCGCGTTGCGCGCGCTGACTACAAGCGGCCGGGCGGCGGACGCGGTGGAGGTGGCACGGGAGGCCCTCGCCACCCTGGGCCGGACGTACGGGGAGATCGACGACTCGGACGGTCTGGTCGGGGAGGTGGCGGCCGGACTGGCCGAGGCCCATCTGGAGGCATGCCGGACCGCCCGTCCGGACCCGGTCGGGACGGCCGACTGGCTGGTGAACCACCTCCTGGACGGCCTGAACGACGCCACGGACATCGATCTCTTCGACTACCACGAGGTATTGGGTGAGCCTGGCCTTGCCCGCGCCCGGGAACTGGTGGTCGCCGCCTGGCGGGCCAAACCCAAAGGGTGGGCGGAGAAGTACCTGATGGAACGCCTCCTCAAGGCCGACGGAGGCAGCGTGGACGCACTGGTAGCCGTCCACGCGGCGGACCTCGCCCCGAACGGCCACACCCATCTGGTGATCGCGAAGGAACTGGCGACGGCGGGCCGCCCGGCCGAGGCCCTGGAATGGGCCGAACGCGGCCTGCGCGAGACCGAGTCGGAGTGGGGCCCGGACGGCGAACTGGTCGCCTTCGTCTGCGAACGCTACGCGCGGAGCGGCCGCCTCGCCGACGTGGTCACGCTCCGCCGGGACCTGCTGCGGGCCCGCCCCACGCTGGCCGCGTACCAGGAGCTGCGTACGGCAGCCCGCACGGTCGGAACCTGGCAGGCATCCGAGCGCAAGAGCGCACGGGAAGTGCTGCGGGCAGTCGGCACACCCAAGACGGGCCGCTGGTACGACGGTTCCGTACTGGTCGACGCCCTCATGGACGACGGCGCCTTCGACACCGCATGGCAGGCCGCAGTCGACGGATACGCCGACCAGCGGCAGTGGCTGGCCCTCGCCGACCGGATCCGCGACCGCCGGCCGGCCGACGCGCTGACCGTCTACCTGCGCTGGATCGAGCCCATGCGCAAGCAGACCGGCGACGCCACCTACGAGCGCATGACCGAACTGCTGCTCAGCGCCCGCGCCTGCCACCGCACACTCGGCACGGAAGCGAAATTCTCCACCTACCTGACCTCGCTGCGCGCCGACCAGAAACGCAAGCGGAAACTGATGGCAATGCTCGACCAGCACGGGCTCTAACCTCGCGGACCGGGCCAGAAGCGCATGGTGCGGCGGGCGTCAGTGGCCCGCCGCCAACTTCACCACCGCGAACGCTGTGCCGATCGCCGCGTCGATCGTCCCGGCCGGGAGCGAGAACGCCGGCTCGCAAGGTGGCGGCGTTGACCCCGGCTGACGTGAGCAGGGCCGTCTGCCGGACCATCGCTCCCAGTGCCGAGAGATCGCTCCCAGTGCCGAGAGGCCGGTCAGAACGAGCGGGCCCACCGCGGACAGCAGCAGCGGGCTGCTTGGGAGGCCCTTCGGTCGTTCCCTGCGATCGGCAAGCCCCTTCGCGAGTGCGGCTCAAGACGAAGAAACGCAGCGGCTCCGCCGCCCTCGAGCGGACCTTCCACGCCAAGGCGGTCCTGGGCGTGGAGAACGCCCGTCTGAAGTTCCACGACGACCTTCCCGAGGCCCAGCGGACGGGTTTCGCCAGGCCCGGAGCCGAGTACCCGGTCACGAGGAGGCTGGAACGCACCGCGACCGCGACCGCGCCCCCATGGCCCCTGGGCCATGAGTCATCTCCCGAGGACCCGGTCCGTGCGGCGCGGGCCGTGGGGTGACGGCACTTCCCGGAGGTACCGGAGCCGCCGATCGCACAGCTGCGGACCGGTGGCCGGCTCGTCCAGCCCATCGGCCCGGGCGGACATGAAGGGGTCGAGCTGTACGAGCGGCGGGCCCACGGCCTCGTGCACCGTGCGACGGTCGAGTTGGCCTGCTTCGTCCCGCCGTACGACGCCCATGGCTACGATCAGCGCTGATACGTGCCGACCAGGGTGCCAACGGCCAGTTCCTTGCCCTTGACCGCGCGGCGCACGGTGTCGACGGCCGGCCGGTCGTGCAGGGAGAGCGGCTCGGACAGGGCGTACAGACGGAAGAAGTAGCGGTGCGGCCCGTGCCCCTGCGGAGGCATCGGCCCACCCCAGCCCACGCGCCCGAAGTCATTCGGCCACGGCAGCCCGCCACGGGGTTTCTGCCCCTCCTCGGCCCCGGTGGCCCCCGGATCGATGCCGGTGACCAGCCAGTGGAGGAAGGGCCCTCCCGGGGCATCCGGGTCCTCACAGAGCAACACCAGCTCAGCGGTCTCCTCGGGCGCCGCCGACCAGGTCAGAGGCGGCGAGACGTTCTCCCCCTCCCCGCTGTACCGGCAGGGGATCGCGGTGTGATCGTCGAACGCGGCGCTGCTGAGATTCATTCCGGTCATGCGCGGCGCACTACCCGCGGGCGGCGGCGCGGACACCAGCTCGCAGGGCGAAACACCCGATCAGCGGCGTCCGCCCGCCGAACGCACGCCGAAGATGGAAGTGTGCCGACAAGGATTCTGCTCGAAGGACGACCGGGCGTGGGCAAGACGACCGCCATTCGCCGGCTGGCGGCGCTGCTGCGCACCCGCGAGGCCGTCGGCTTCACCACGGAGGAGATCCGGCAGGCCGGCACCCGGGTCGCTTTCGCCCTGGAGACACTGACGGGCAGGCGGGCGGTCCTCGCCCACACGGGCTTCCGGGGCGGGACCCGTGTCGGGCGGTACGGGGTCGACCTGACCGTCATGGAACGGCTGGCGTCGAACCCTTCCACCTCACCCTGACCAACCGGGACAACCTGCCCCAAACACTCGCGGCCCGACTGGAGCTCGGGCCCTCGTGAACTGAACCGCCCATTCAGTGAGCGCCGACACGGCACAGCCATCCGCACTGGTCCGTACAAAGAACGTGGCGCTGCCCACGGGGAGTGTCGCTCTGGGGTCCGTGACTTCGACGAATGCGCCTGCGGCGCCTTACAGGCGGAAACCGCCCTTGAATTCGAGCGGTCCCCGTCCGGTCGAGTCCAGCTCACCGACACCGTTCACGGACCTCACTGCCGGCTCACCATGGTCTGCTTCCAGCTTGGCAGGTGCCACAGCGGAGAACGTGATCTCACGGTCCTTCAGCTTCCTCCACTGCCCGGGGTCCAGCTGGACGGTGGCCCGGGCGACCGCGCGGACGGGGACGCCGGGAGCGAGGCGCAGCCGCCAGCGCTGGCAGATCACCGCGGCGGCCACGGTCATCTCGGTGAGGGCGAAGGTATTGCCGATGGATTGGTACGCGCCCGAACCGAAGGGGACGAACGCCCCTTTGGGGGTGCCTCGTCGGCGACGGCCGCGTGTGGTCCGAGTGGCAGGACAAGGGCCGGCGCACGCCCGATGACGCCGCAGTCGGGTACGCGCTCGCCGCCGCCTTCGGGACCGGGGCCGAACCGATGTGGAAACTGACCCTGGACGCGGCCCTCTCCCTGTTCGGGTGAGATCACCCCAGAGGGCGGGAGCAGGGAAATACCAACTCAGTGCGGTTCCGGCGGGCGATGATGCTGTAGGCCTCTTTCGGCGGCAACACGGTCCCGGTCCGAGCCCGCCTGGTCGATCCGCACGCTCGCCGACCACCTGCGGCACAATCCTGCCCGGCCCGTCCGGATCGGGCGGGAGGCACTGCGGTGCTTGCTGGACCGCCGCTGGATCTCCTTCCAGCGCACGAAGACCTGGAAGGAGTCCCCGGATGCGGCCTTCGACACAAAGCTCGCCCGGATCGAGTACGCGATCAACGAGCGGCCGGACCGCACGTTCGCGTTCGCGTTCGACGAGTTCGGACCCTTGGGAATCCGCCCGACGGCCTCCTTCCACGGCTGCTACTCCGTCGGCGACGACCAGATGGGGGGAATCAACCGGCGCCGCTAGGGCATCGACCACACACCGCTGGGGAGGGCGACCCAGCACCGCCGCAGCTTGAGCGACCTGCGGATGCCGCCCGGGCAGCCGGGAGCCGATCCGGCGATCAGCTGACGTGGGCGGCGATGGTTCGCGCACAGACCAGGGACTCGGTATGCGTCGTGTCCACCTCAAGGTCATAGATCACGGCCTCATGCACCACATCCGCCTGCGCCGCGGCCATCCCCTGGATGCGATCTCCTCGTGCGACCTCACGGCCCGCGGCGACTGCACTCTCACACCTGACGCCGACCCACAGCACGGCCAGTCCGCCCAGAGCCTTCTGCCAGCGCTGCTGGGACGCCGCTCCGCCGAGGAAGACGTCATCGATGATGACCCTGGCCCCTGCTCGGGCCATCGCCACGACGCCGTCCATCCAGGCCGCCTCCAGTGCCCGGAAGTCCGCCCCGACGTTCACCCCGCCGTCCGCCGCGAACACGATCCCATCGTCCGACGCCTGCATCTTCGCGGGCATGGCATCGACGAACGAGTCGCACCCGAACGCCAGCCACGGATCCGGCAGTACTGCCTGCAGACACCGCACGATCCCGGACTTCCCCGAGCTGGAACCACCGTTGAGAATGATCATCTGAATCGTCACCGCGCCACGGTAAGCCGCTTCCCACACGGCACGAACCGAATATCGGCACGCACTGCTCTCCTGCCACAACCCGGTGAACGTTCCCGGTCACAGCACTGGGTGGCAGCGGTAGGTGAGCGGGGGGACGTTGGCGCCGCAGCTCCGCTGGAGGCCGGGCCCGCGCAGCCATTCCTGCACGGCGGGTGCTGCCTTGGCTGCCCCGCCCCGCAGACCGACCAGGTCGTTGGCTGGTCGGAGGCGGGCCGGCCTTCAGCGGGGTCGCGGTGCCGAGCTCAGTCGACCCCCAGCAGGCGCCGCAGGTCTTCGGGGCGGGACCCGAATTCCGCGGCGGCCGCCTGGTGGACGATGACTCCCTTCTGCATGACCGCCACGCTCCGGGCGACGGAGACGGCGAGGCCCAGGTTCTGTTCGACGAGGACGACCGACATGCCCTGCGCGCTCACCTCGCGGATCACCTCGCCCACTTGGGCGACGATCGCCGGGGCGAGGCCGTCGGACGGCTCGTCGAGGAGCAGCAGGCGCGGATTGCCCAGCAGGGCCCGGGCGATCGCGAGCATCTGCTGTTCTCCGCCGGAGAGCTGGTCACCGCGGTGTCCAAGGCGCTCCCCCAGCCGCGGCAGCAGATCGAGGACGCGTGCCCTGGTCCAGGGGCCGCGCGCCGGGCGCCGCCGCGAGGCGATCGTCAGGTGTTCGTCCACGGTCAGCGGGGCGAAGACCCTGCGCCCCTGGGGAACGACGCCGACGCCCGCGCGGGCGATCACGTCGACTCGGGCTCCGGCCAGCTCCCGGTCGTCGAGGCGGACGCTGCCTTCGTAGGGGCGGACGAGGCCCATGACGGTCGATATGAGGGTGGTCTTCCCGACTCCGTTCCGTCCGAGGAGGGCGACCGTTGCGCCCGTGTCGAGGTCCAGGTCCACACCGCCGAGGACGACGCCCCCGGCGTAGCCGGAGCGCAGTGCGCGGATGCGCAGGAGCGGGTTCACGAGGTGACCTCCATGGTGCTGCCCAGGTAGGCGGTCTGGACTTCGGCGGAGGCGCGCACCTCGTCCGGGGAGCCGGTCTTCAGGTGTCTGCCGAGGTGCATGACCGTCACCGTGTCGGCGAGTTCGAAGACCATGTCGAGGTCGTGCTCGATGAGGAGTACGGTCACCTCCTCCGGCAGGGCGGCGATCAGTTCGGTGAGCCGCGCCGTCTCCGCCGGCGACATGCCGGCGGCCGGTTCGTCCAGGAGCAGCAGCCGGGGGTCGGTCCCCAGCGCCACGGCGACCTCCAGCTGGCGCCGCTCGCCGTGCGAGAGCTCGGCGGCCGGGAGGTCGTGCCGGGTGGGCAGGCCCACCCGGTCGAGCAGTTCGTGCGCCTGCGCGATCGCCGCGTCCCGGGAACCGGCGCGGGAGCCTCGCCCCGAGCCGCCCCGGGTGGCGGCTCGGCGTACCACGGCGAGCAGGACGTTCTCCAGCACGGTTTCGCGCAGGAAGAGACTGGAGTGCTGGAACGTCGCTGCGACGCCCAGCCCGACCCGGCGGTGTACGGGCAGCCGGGTCACGTCCCGTCCGTCGACGAGGATGGTTCCGGCGGTGGCCGGCAAGGTGCCCGAGATCAGGCCGAACAGGGTGGACTTGCCCGCACCGTTCGGGCCGATGACAGCGTGCCGGGCGCCCGGCCGCACCGTCAGGTCGACCTCGTCCAGGGCGCGGAAGGAGCCGAAGTGCCGGGATACCCGGCGTAGTTCGAGTAGACCGTGGTCTTGGTCTGTCACGCCGTCCTCTTTCGGGTGAGCCTGTGCGGGATCCGTACGCCGGCCAGTCCTCGGGGCAGCGTGTAGACGGCGATGACGAAGAGCAGTCCGAGCAGCAGTGGCCCGCGTCCGGCGACGGCTTCGAGGTTTCCGAGGTAGTCGCGGGTGAGCCAGACGAGCGCGGCGCCGGCGCAGGCTCCCCACATCGAGCCGGAGCCTCCGATGACGACGGCCAGCAGGGCCAGTGCGGCGATCTCGAAGCCGGCGTCGCCGGGCGAGACGAACCGCTGTACCGAGACCCACAGGGCCCCGGCGGCGCCGGCCAGCGCCCCGGCGCCGCAGTAGACGGTCAGGGCGTAGCGCTGGGTGGGGTAGCCGATCGCCCGCATGCGGGGCTCGTTGTCGCGGATGCCGCGCAGGGCGAGGGCGAACGAGGTCGAGTCCAGGCGGGAGACCGCCGCGAAGAGCAGCAGGAACACGGCCAGGACGTAGAAGTAGACCAGCCCGTCGAGCTCCAGGGCGGGCATGCCGGGCAGCGGTACGACGGGCGGGATGCCCGACATCCCGTCGGTGCCGTTCGTCAGCGACTTCCAGTTGACGGCGGCGCTGTACACGATTTCGCCGATGGCCAGCGTGAGCATCAGGAACACCACGCCCCGGGCTCGTACGGCGAGCCATCCGGTCGCTGCCGCCACCAGCGCGGAGACGCCGGCGGCGATGAGGAGTTGGAGTGGTCCGATGTCGGTGATCCGGGTCGCCACGATCGCCGCCGTGTAGGCGCCGACACCGAAGTAGGCGGACTGGCCGAGGGTCGGCAGCCCGGTCAGGCCGGTGAGCAGGTTCACGCTCAGCACGAGGAGGGCGAACACCAGGATCCGGGACAGGGTGCCGATCGCGTACGGGCCGAGCACGAAGGGGGCCAGGGCGAGGGCGCCGGCCACCGCTGCCGCCGACAGGCGTCGCCGCCGTGTCACGGAGCCGGCGGTTGCGGTGCCGGTGGTTGTGGAGCCGGTGGTTGTGGAGCCGGCGGTTGCGGACGGGCTCATGCGCGCACCGCCGACGCGACGAGGCCGTGCGGGCGGACCACGAGGACGAGCAGCATGGTGCCGAAGAGGAGGAAGGGTGCGTATTCGGGGAGCAGCGCCACCCCGAGGGTCTGCACCTGGCCGATCAGGAGCGCTCCGGCAAGTGCGCCGCGCACCGATCCGAGGCCGCCCACGACCACGACGACGAGGGAGAGGACGAGCACGGTCTCGTCGACGCCCGGCCCGGGGCCCAGGATCGGCGCCCCGAGGACTCCGCCGACGGCCGCCAGGGCGGCGCCGGACGCGAAGACTCCGTAGAGCACCTTGCGGACGTCGACGCCGAGCGCGCGGACCATGTCCCGGTCGGCGACGGTGGCCCGCACGAGGGCTCCGAGCGAGCTGCGCTCGAAGACGAGGTACACGAGGAGCGCGAGGCCGGCCGCGACGGCGATGAACACCAGCCGGTAGACCGGATAGGCGTGGCCCAGGAGGCCGACCGTCCCGCGCAGGGCCGTGGGCGGGTCCGTGGGCAGGACGTCTCCGCCGAAGGCCGCGGCGAGGAGGTCGGCGACGATGAAGGTGATGCCGAGCGTCAGCACGGCTTGGTCGAGGTGCCCGCGGCGGGCCAGGGGCTGAGTGAGGAAAGTCAGCGCGGCCCCGCCCGCGGTGCCCACCAGGGCGCCCGCCAGCAGTGCGAGGAGGAGACCCGTCAGGGTCCCGTCGGACAGGGCGTAGGCGACGTAGGCCCCGGCCAGGTAGAGCGTGCCGTGCGCGAGGTTGAGCACGTCCATCATGCCGAAGACCAGGGAGAGTCCCACCGCGATCGTGAACAGCAGCAGACCGAAGGCGACCCCGTCGATGACGCTGACGAAGTTGCCGTCCAACCATCCGGACATGTCAGCCGCCCAGTCTGCCGAGCTCGGAACTCACGGTGTTGGCACCCTGCTTGACCTCGCGCAGGTACCAGGGCTGGACGGGCGTCCCGCCGCTGTTGAAGCGCCAGGTGCCGCGCGGGCTGTCGATGTCGCCCACCTGGGCGATGGCGGCGTTGACCGTTTCGGAGGTCACCGTGGAACCGGCCGCCTTGATGGCCTTGTCGAGGACCTGCGCCGCGTCCCAGGACGCCATCGCGTACGTGGTCGGGGCCGAACCGTAGGCGGCCTTGTACGCCGGCGCGAACTGCTTGTTGGCGGCATTGTCCAGGTCCGCGCTGTAGTTGAGCGCCGTGAGGATGCCGTTGGCCGCGTCTCCCTGCCCCTTGAGCACGCCGCCTTCGGTGAGGAAGCCGGGTGCGTAGAGCGGGATCTTGCCGGCCAGTCCGAAGTCCCGGTACTGCTTGACGAAGTCGACGGCCGCACCGCCGGCGTAGAAGCAGAAGACGGCCTTCGCACCGGACTTCTCGATCTGCGCGAGGTACGGCTGGAAGTTCTTGGTCCCCGGGAACGGCGTGTAGACCTCCTCCCCCGCCATCGTGCCGCCCGCCGGGAGGAAGGTGGATTTGAAGCCCTCCACCTCGTCCTTGCCCGCCTGGTATCCCGCGGCGATCAGGAAGACGGGGCCGCCGGCCCGCTCGGCCACGTGCTTGCCGAGTGCCTTGCCCGGTTCGTCGTTGACGTAGGAGGTGCGCCAGATGTACGTGGTCCCGGTCAGTGTCGTGGGCGAGGCGTTCGAGCCGACGAGGGGGACCTTCCCGGTCTCGAACAGGTCCTTGACCCCGTTGATGGTGGCCGAGCTGACCACCCCGCTCACGGCGAGCACCCGGTCCTGCTTGACCAGCTTCTCCGCTGCCGCCTTGCCCGAGTCGGCGGTCTCCCCCTCGTCCGCGACGACGATCTCCACGTCACGGCCGCCGAGCTTGCCGCCGCGCTGCGCGACGTAGAGCTCGAAGCCCTGCTTCATGTCGTCGCCCAGCGCCTTGTAGGTCCCCGACCGCGGGACGAGGAGCCCGATCTTCACGGGCCCGCTCTGCTTGTCCTCGCCGGTCCCGAGGCTCGCACCACCACATGCCGTGGTCAGCAAGAGCGCCGTCGATGCGGCGACCAGACCAACGGGACGAAACCGACCTGCCATGGGAACTCCGTACGTAGTCAACCGGCCCTGGAGGGCGGGATGTTGCTGATGGGGCCGCCTTGGGGAGTCCCAGGCGTGGAAGATCCGGCTCTCAGGGACGGCCTGGACGCCGGTGGCGGTGACACGTGTCTATCGCGTTTTTTCGACGGCCGTCAAGACTTCGCAAGATATGCGCCCACGCCCGCCCCGCACCCCTTGACCCGCGCCCCGCACGTAGAGCAATATTGACCCTCGTCAAAATTTCGCTATATGCATTCCGGCGACGGGCCCACGATCAGTCAGGGAGTGAAGCACCATGACCGACGATCCATCACGGCGCAAAGTCCTCAAGAACGGCGGGGTGTTGGCAGGCACCGCGCTGCTCTCCGGGGTGACGGGCGGGCGCGCGGCGCAGGCCGCCCCGCGCACCGCCGAGTCCTCACCCGTCGTGGAACTGCCCTCGGGCCGACTGCGCGGAAGCACGGAAGGGGGTCTCGCCGTGTTCAAGGGCGTGCCCTACGCGGCACCGCCCGTCGGCGCCCTCCGATGGCGGCCGACCCGGCCCCACCCCGGCTGGCAGGGCACCCGCGACGCGACCGCCTTCGGCCCGAGCGCCCCACAGCCCTACCGGGAGGGAGGCGACCAGGTGCTCGGCACCCACGGCTCGCCCCCCTTCGACGAGGACTGCCTCACGCTCAACGTCTGGACGCCCGGAACCGACGCCGCCAAGCGACCGGTCATGGTCTGGATCCACGGCGGCGGCTTCATCTCCGGATCCGGCTCGATGCCGGGCTACTCCGGCGAGACCTTCTCGCGCGACGGCGACCTCGTCGTCGTGACCATCAACTACCGTCTCGGGCCACTGGGTTACCTCTACTTCGGCGAGGACGGCGCCGGGGGGAACTTCTGGCTCGCCGATCAGCTCGCCGCCCTGCGCTGGGTGCGGGACAACATCGCCGCGTTCGGCGGCGACCCCGACGACATCACCCTCGCCGGCCAGTCCGGCGGAGCGCTGTCGGTCGCGGCGCTGGCCGGTGTCCGCCCCAAAGGCCGCCCGCTGTTCCGGCGTGCCATCCTGCAGAGCCCGCCGCTCGGGCTGAAGATCCCCACGCGCGGCGAATCCCTTGAACGCACCGCCGCCTTCCTGGACATCCTGGGGGCCCGGAACGTGACGGAACTGCGGGCCGTGCCCTGGCCGCGCTTGATCGCCGCCACCTTCGAGATGTTCGGGCGCACCGGCCGGTGGGGCTACTGGTCGACCCCGTTCCTGCCGGTGCTCGACGGGGTCACGCTGGACCGCGACCCCGCCGACCTGCTGCTCGGCGGAGCCGGGGCGGACATCGACGTCCTGATCGGCTGGACCAGGGAGGAGGCCAACTTCGCCTTCGCACTGAGCGCCCCGTACGCCGCCGCGACCAGGGAGCAGGTGATCGCCAGGGCGCGGGACACCTTCGGACACCGGGCGGAACAGGCGTACAGCGCGTACGAGGAGGCCCGGCCGGGCGCCCGCCCCGTGGACGTGCTGATGGACCTGATCACCGACGAGCTGTTCCGCATGCCCGCCGTGGAGCTGGCCGAACGGCGAGCGGCCCGCGGACATCCGGTCTGGGCGTACCAGTTCAACCTTCCGACGCCCGCGCACGGCGGGCAACTCGCCGCCGCGCACTGCCTGGAGCTGCCCTTCGTGTTCAACAACTTCGACAAGTGGTCGCAGGCCCCCTTCCTGGCGGGGCTCAACCCCAGGGTCCGTGACGGTCTCGCCTCGACGATGCACACGTCCTGGATCTCCTTCATCCGCACCGGCGACCCCCATCACCACCGCATGCCGCAATGGGGTCGCTACGACCAGGAAGCCCGCACGACGATGGCCTTCGACTCGGTGACCACCGCCGTCGGCGACCTCGCGGGTCACTGGCGGCGCCTGCACCATCCGGCAGGCCGCTGACCGTCACCCCCTCGGGGGTCACCGCCTGGGGTCACCGCCTGGGGTCACCGCCTGGGGTCACCGCCGTGCGGCCGGTGACCCCCTGCACGTGCCACAGGCTCGGGGCGGCGGGCACCTCGTCGTGCTGCCGGAAGTTCCGCTCCCCGCTCGTAGCCCCGGGCAACGGTGCTGTCCATCAGGTGAGTTACTGGCGGGAAGGCATGGAACGGTGCGCACCGTTCCGGTACCTTTCCGTCACATCGCCGCCACACCCGGGGCACAGGGCCCCACGGGACTTGCGGCGCGAAGGACCGACTCCTGTTGACGACAGCGACCGAAGTCTTCACAGTCCGGCCGTACACCCCGCACTGCCAGGTGATCCACACCGAAGGCGATCACGCCGTAATCGGCATCTCGCCCGGAAACAGCTACTTCTCCGCCCAACGCGTCCTCGACCTCGCTCAGTGGGGCATGCGCAACTTCTCGCAGGTCGATCTCATCTACACCGACCTGCACGTGGCCGAGATGTACGAGGCCCTCGGCTACCCCGAGGACGAAGCCCGGCGCAAGGCGGTCAAGAACCTGCGCGGCGTCCGCGCCAAGGTCAACAACGCCGCGGCGGAGACCGACCCCACCGGCGCCCGGTTACGCGCACGCCCCATGTCCGCCCTCACCGACATCCCCGCGTACCGCGCGCTCCACAGCCACCTGTACACCCTGCTCGACACCGACCCGGAATTCCGCGCCACCTGCAATTCCCTGGTCGACGCGTTCCTCTCCTCCAAGGTGCTGGGCGGCAAGACCGCCACCACCCGGCAGCGCGACGTCTGCCTGCAGTACGTCTGCGCCGAAGCGCCGCTCTTCCTCGACACCCCCGCGATCCTCGGGGTGCCGTCCTCCCTGAACTGCTACCACCAGCTCCTGCCGATGGCGGAACTGCTCTACTCGCGCGGCTCCGGCCTGCGCGCCTCCCGCAACCAGGGCCACGCCGTCATCACCCCCGCCGAAGGAGCACCCGATGTCCACTGAGACCCTCCTCGACTTCCCCTTCTCCGCGCGCGGCGACCAGCTCCCCCACGAGGTGGAGGAACTGCGTGACGAGCCGGTCAAGCGGGTCCGCACGATCGCCGGGGACGAGGCCTGGCTCGTCTCCTCGTACGAGCTGTGCAAGCAGGTCCTCGAGGATCCCAGATTCAGCCTGAAGGACACCTCCGCGCCCGGGGTGCCCCGCCAGTACGCGCTGACGATCCCGCCCGAGGTCGTCAACAACATGGGCAACATCACCGGTGCCGGCCTGCGCAAGGCCGTCCTCAAGGCGATCAACCCCAAGACGGACGGCCTCACCGACTGGATGCGCGCCCACGCCTCCACCCTCGTCGACGGCCTCCTCGCCCACGGGGCGCCGGTCGACCTGCGCGGCCAGTTCACCAACCCGTACGCCGAGAACCTGCACTGCCGCATCCTCGGCATCCCGCAGGCCGACGCCCCACGCCTGGCGTCCAGCCTCGACATCGCGTTCATGAACTCGGCCTGCCCCGTCACCGGTGCCAAGCTCAACTGGGACCGGGACATCGCCTATATGGTCGAGCGCCTCGACGACCCCGCCACCACCGGGCTCGTCGCCGAGCTGGCGGCCCTGCGCCCGGACCCCGAATACGCCCACCTCACCGACGAGATGCTCGCCACGGTCGGGGTCACCCTGTTCGGCGCCGGGGTCATCTCCACCATGGGCTTCCTGACGATGGCGGTCTTCTCCCTCCTCCAGAACCCGGACGTGTGGGAGCAGTTGCGGAAGTCTCCGGAGAAGATCCCGGGCGCCGTGGACGAACTCCTGCGGGTCAACCTCTCGATCGGTGACGGCCTGCCCCGGCTCGCCCTCGAAGACCTCACCCTCGGGGACGTCGAGGTGAAGAAGGGGGAGCTCCTCCTCGTCCTGGTCGAGGCCGCCAACACCGACCCGGCCGTGTTCAGCGACCCCCACGTCGTCGACATCGACCGGGAGAACGCCGCCACCCACCTCTCCTTCGGCGGCGGCCAGCACTACTGCCCCGCCACGGCCCTCGGCAAGCGGCACACCGAGATCGCCATCGAGGTGCTCCTGGAGAAGATGCCCCGCCTCCAGCTCGCCGTGCCGGTCGACCAGCTCGTCTGGCGCACCCGGTTCATGAAGCGGCTCCCCGAGCGGCTCCCCGTCCTCTGGTAGTCGGGCAGGGGGCCGAGGGGCCCGCCCGGACCTTGCGGGCGGGCCCCCGGCCCGGCACCTCGGCGGGGCGGCCGGCGGGTCAGTCCTCGGTGCCGCCGAGGTCGGGCCGGTCGCGCAGCTCCACCGTGCGGGTGGCCGAGGCGTGCAGTTCGAGGACGGTGACCTCGTTGCGGCCCGCCCGCAGCACCGGGGCGGGGACGTACCAGGTTGGCCTGGGCGCCGCGGGACCAGTACCGGCCCAGGGCGAAGCCGTTGATCCAGACGCTGCCCTTGGGCCAGCCGGGCAGGGCGAGGAAACCGTCGGCCGGCTCCTCCACGTCGGCGTACCCGCGGTGGAAGGCGGGGCCCACCGGCGGCGCCGCCGGGTCGAAGGCGCCGAAGGGCACGTCGGCGAGGCCGGCGGGATCGTCCAGGGGCAGGGCCCGGCTGGTCCACCGCTCCGGGGCCCGGCCGTTGACGAGGACGCGGCCGAGGAGTCCCTTGCGGTCGTGGATGCCCGGCCCGTAGTTGACCCGCCCCTGGTTCTCCACGAGTACGGACAGCCGGGCCGCCGAGCAGACCGGCGTGGTCCAACAGGGATGCGGAGTAGGTGAGTTCGAGCAGTCCGCAGGCGAGCTTCGGGCCGGGGGCGGGCACCGGACCGTCGGGGACGGGGCCGTACTTCGCGAGGACCTCACGGAAGGCGGTGTACTTGGCCGTGGGATCGCCGGCCTCGTCCAGGAGCGCGTCGTAGTCGTACGAGGTGATCGTGGAGCGGTACGTTCCCTTGTCGTTCGCGCCGTTGGTGAAGCCGAAGTTCGTTCCCCCGTGGAACATGTAGATGTTCACGGAGGCGCCCGCGGCGAGCAGCCGGTCGAGGTCGCTCGCGGCGTCCCCGGCATCGCGCACCGCGTGGGGTCCGCCCCAGCGGTCGAACCGGCCGACCCGGAACTCCGAGCACATCAGGGGCCCTTCGGGCTGGTGCCTGCGCAGCTCCGCGAGCCCGGCCTCGACCTTGCTGCCGAAGTTGACGGTGCTCAGCACTCCTTCCGTGCTGCCGCGCGCCAGGTCCGCGGGCTGGTCGCAGGTGAACAGGGAGACGTCCACGCCGTGCCGGTGCAGCAGCCCGGCCAGTTCGGCGAGGTAGCCGGGGTCCTGTCCGTAGGCCCCGTACTCGTTCTCGAGCTGGACCGCGAGCACCGGGCCGCCCCCGCTGCCCAGCCGGGACAGCAGGGGCGGCAGCAGCGCGCCGAGGTACTCGTCCACGGCCCGCAGGAAGCGCGGGTCGCTGCTGCGCAGTGCGATGCCCTCCTCGGCGAGGAGCCACGAGGCAGGCCGCCCCCTCCCATTCCGCGCAGATGTACGGGTCCGGGCGCAGCAGGACGTACAGGCCTTCGGCAGCGGCGAGGTCGAGGAACCGGGGCAGGTCGAGGCCCCCGTCGAGCCGGAACTCCCCGCGCCGCGGGGCGTGCAGGTTCCACGGGACGTAGGTCTCGACCGTGACCGCCGAAGCGGCGCACGTACTGGGCTCCGGGGAGGAACTCCACGCCTCCTTCGTCTACCTCGGCGCCGTCGACGAGACCGCCCACTTCCTCGGCTGCGGCGAGGAGTACCGCCGGTCGATCGAGACGGCGGACCAGCGCCTGGGCCGCCTCGTCAAGGCCGTGCGCGACCGCCCGGGCCACCCCGGGGAGCAGTGGACCGTCATCGTGGTGACCGACCACGGCCACCGTGACGAGGGGGGCCACGGGGGCCGCAGCGAGCTGGAGCGCACCGCCTGGGTGGCCGCGTGCGGCCCGGGACTGGCCGCCGGCGTCACTCCGCCGACGGTCCGGCACACCGATGTCGCCGCCCACTTCTGACGGCCGCGCTGGGCATCGGCCTGGACCCGCACTGGACCCTGGACGGCGCCCCCTTCACCTCCTAATAACGTTGTCAAGCTGCGGTTGTGACGGGGAGTGCGCTTTGGTAGCACCGTCCGTCGCGGAGGA